>NZ_JAFBIO010000028.1 GCF_021531255.1 Allofournierella massiliensis
GACGATTTTTGGCGGCCGGCTGGGCGAGTATAAATACTACGACATGGACAAAGTGGTGGAAGCGGCGCTGGCAAAAGCGCAGGATGAGCTGCACCAGTAAAGGGATCTTTTGAATGGAACAGATCGCAGCCGTTGTGGTTACATACAATCGAAAAGAATTGCTGTTGCAGTGCCTGGATCGGCTTTTGAATCAAAAAGGCACTACCTGTGATGTGCTGATAGTGGATAATGCCAGCACAGATGGAACCGAACAGGCGATAGGCCAGCTGAGAAATCCTCAGGTTTACTACCGGAACACGGGGGCGAACCTGGGCGGCGCCGGCGGGTTCAACTTCGGTATGCGCTGGGCAGTGGAGGCAGGGTATGACTATCTGTGGATTATGGATGACGATACCCTGCCCAGCCCGGACGCCCTGGCGCAGTTATGGGCAGCACATGAGCGGCTGGGAGGAAACTACGGCTTCTTGTCCAGCACGGTACTTTGGACGGATGGAGAGCTGTGTCCCATGAATGTGCAGCGGATTACGCCTTATCGAGATCTGCTCCGGTTTGATCAGGGGGAGGAAATACCTGTCCAGATGGCCAGCTTCGTGTCGTTGTTTTTGCAAGCTCAGACAGTAGAGCAATATGGTCTGCCAATCAAAGATTTCTTTGTGTGGACGGATGATTGGGAGTACACTCGCAGGATTTCCAGAATATCGATGTGCTATGTGGTCCCCAAAAGCAAGGTCATCCACGCCATGAAAAATAAGACGGTAGTTAATATTGCAAGAGATACGCCGGATCGAGTGGAGCGATACCGATATTTTTACAGAAATGATGTGTATTTGTATCGAAGAGAAGGGGTAAAGGGCTGGTTGTGGATTGTTCTGAAAAATAGCTGGCATAGTGTACAGGTGTTGAGAGCGGGAAAACAGCCGATTGAAAAACTGAGAATCATTTGGGGAAGTTTTTTTCGAGGAATTGGATTTCAACCTGAAAAGGAATACTGCAAACGACCCTCAAAAATACGGGTATAAGGAGATTTTCAAAAGATCATGAAAAAAGAAATACAAAAGGGATGCGCCCTTTTGTTGGGGATCGCTTTGTCAGTGTCCGGGATGGTACAGCCTTTAGAAATGATAGCTTTTGCTCAGGAAGAGAGTGCGGGCCAATCTATTGTGTCGATGGAGGAGAGTTTGTCACTGGATGGCGAGAAAGAAAATTCGCCCATTGAAGATGACCTGCAAGAAGAAAGTGGGGCAACGCCTACACCGGAAAAGGTGGAGGAAACATTGACTCTAACACCCACGCCATCGGAAAGCCTCACGCCTATGCCTGCACCGGAGAAAAGCCCTACTCCAGTACCTGTGCCTGAGGAGAGCCCCATGCCGACTCCCACGGAGGAGCCGGCTGTTCTGACTTTGGCGCAGTTGAAAGAGCAGATTGAAGAGCTTTTAGAAAAAAGCCAGGATATGACTAAGCTGAGCGAAGAGGAATTGGGCCAGATTGCTGAAGAAATGGAACAAGCGGCAACTTTCCCTGTAACGGTGTACAGCGATGAAGACCAGGAAATTCAGGAGTTGATGGAACAGCTGACCAACGCCAAAGCGGCAGTGGAAAATATGCGGATGGCCTACCAGGCTCAACGGGAAGGCTGGTTGGATAAAATGCCTCAGACCGGCCTGGAAAATAGTTGGCGTTATCAGAATGGTCAGCGAATTGAAACTGAGGAATTAGAGGAAGATCTGCCGGATGGTGTCAGCTTCTTTTCGGCAGAAGGATATAGGGGAATTGACGTAAGCCATCACCAGGGGGTGATTGACTGGGAAGCTGTCAAAAATGCGGGAATTGATTTTGCTATGATCCGCTGCGGTTATGGCAATGATCAGACAGACCAAGACGACAAACAGTGGGAACGCAATGTATCTGAGTGCGAACGGCTGGGCATTCCCTATGGGGTGTATTTCTATTCCTATGCGCTCACAGCGGATATGGCAGTAAGCGAAGGCCAGCATGCTGTGCGGTTGCTGCAGGGGCACACACCGGATCTACCTGTTTTTTTTGATATGGAAGAAAATAGTCAACTGGTAGTAGGCAGTAACGGACTGGCTGAAATTGCCCGTATTTTTACTGATATTGTGAGTGCCCAGGGATATGAAGTAGGTGTCTACGCCAGCCTGAACTGGTGGAACCACTACCTGACCGACCCGGTGTTTGAAAATTGGTACCGCTGGGTGGCGGAGTGGCGTTCCTCCTGTAGCTATGGCGGCCGCTATGAGATGTGGCAGTATACCAGCGATGGCTCGGTTAGTGGTATCAACGGCCGGGTAGACATGGATTATTGGTATGGGGAACTCAATCAACCAGCAGACAACACTATTGAAGTCGAAGAGGGCAACTATACCATACATAGTGCATTGAATTATCTGTATGTATTGGATGTCGCAAATGGAAGTACGCAAGAGGGAGCCAATATTCAAATTTATGAATCCAACGCCTCCGAGGCTCAGCAGTTTTTAATTCAGTCCGCAGGCGGCGGCTACTATACCATTAAAAATGTAAAATCCGGAAAAGTTCTTGATGTTGCAGCTGGTAGTACAGCACCGGGAACCAATGTGCAGCAATGGGGCAGTAACCATTCAAATGCCCAAAAATGGTGCTTTCAGGATGCGGGTGACGGATATGTGTATATCCAATCTAAATGCAATGGTTTGTATTTGAATGTGCAAAATGCGGCTGGAGCTAATGGAAACAATGTACAAGTTTATACGTTGAACGAGAGCGCTGCACAAAAATTTCGGTTTACCCGACAACAAGAGTCGAGTGCAGTCGAAAAGGATATCTACACAATCCGAGCAGCAGTAGGAACCAATCAGGTGTTGGATATTTCTGGTGCCAGTACGGCCGACGGCGCAAATGTACAAATTTATGCAGATAATGGCAGTGCTGCCCAGCAATTTGTAATCTACCCTGCAAATGATGGCTATTATACTATTCAGAACGTGGGCTCCGGTAAAGTGCTGGATGTAAAAGACGCCAGTGCTCATTTGGGAGCTAACGTGCAGCAATGGACAGAAAATGGAAGCAGCGCCCAACAATGGAGGTTTATCAGCGCAGGTAAGGGATATTACTACATCCAGTCTCGGGCAAATGGTTTGTACCTGGATATCCAAGGTGGCAGCCCTGCCAGCGGAACCAATGTACAAATGTATACCGGGAACAAAAGTACTGCGCAAAAATTTAAATTGCAGCAGGTCGTGTCTCAAGGCAAAGTGGAAAACGGAAATTATATCCTCCATGCTGGAATAAACTATGCATATGTGATAGATATTTCGGACGCAAGTAAGGAAAATGGAGGAAACCTCCAATTATATACAGAGAATAGGAGCGGTGCGCAGTCCTTTAGGATCAAATCTCTGGACAATGGTTATTACGCTATAGAAAATGCAAATTCCGGTAAGGTGTTGGAGGTGGATAATGCCTCTATGAGGACTGGTGCAAATGTGCAGCAGTGGACTTTCAATGGAACAAATGCGCAGCAATGGGGATTTGTGGATGCAGGCGACGGATTCTTTTATATCCAGGCCAGATGCAACGGGATGTATTTGACTATTCAAAGCGGAAAAGAGCGGAATGGGGCAAATATTTGTGTAGAGCGTGGAAAAACTGCGGCCCAGAAATTCAAACTGGAGCGAACGGATGATTCAGTATTTGTTGAAAATGGCACATATATTATACAGTCAGCCGTGAACCAGCAAAAAGTTTTGGATATTTCTGGAGCAAGCAAAGCGAATGGCGGAAATGTCCAAATTTATATGGATAATGGCACGTTAGCGCAAGGCTTTGAGATTCAAGCAGTGGGAAACGGATACTACACCATCAAAAACTTAAATTCGCAAAAAATGTTGGATGTAGATTCAGCTGCACAGACGAATGGTACCAATGTACATCAATGGGGCAGTAACGGGACCAGCGCCCAGCAATGGCGATTTGTAGATGCGGGAGACGGATATTATTATATCCAGTCTCGTTGTAATGGACTGTATTTGGATATAGCAAACGGCAGCGCAGCAAATCAGACGAATGTGCAGGTGTATACCGGAAATAGAAGTCAGGCGCAGAAATTTAAATTGAAAAGCAGAGCATAAAAATAAAGGAGTCTGTCAAGTGAAAATACAGAATTTGTTGCTTCCTAAAATTGGTGTATGCACAGAGGAAAAAATGTTCTTCCGGAAAGAAAAAAACTATCCCCGGGAAGTAGAATTGCTGACAGATAAGCAAGCTCTTCGTTTCCAAAAAAACGGTTGGTGCTCATTTGCAACTTATTTTAATGGGCTTTCAGTGGAAAAGTGGAAAAAATATACCACAATAGGGGATATTGCTTTGTATCTTTGCCTGAAAGGTAACTTCGAAGTATCCCTGATCAATGTGGAATATATCGGCAATAAAACCTATACCAAAATTGTGGGTGCCCAGGTTGTTCAGAGTGCAGATGAACAGGTGTTCTCTTTCCCCTATCATTTGTATGAATACAAGGGAATGCTGTCCTTTACGCTGAAAGCATTGGAAAACGAGTCAAGATTCTTGGGCGGTTGGTATGACGCACAGGTGAAAGAAGAAAATCTGTGGGAGACCAATCTTGCCATCAATATCTGCACTTTTAAAAGAGAACCGTTTGTCCTGCGGAACATCGACATTTTAAAGCAAAACATCATGGAAGCACCTCAGAATCCTTTGCAGGGACATTTGCAGGTATATATCTCTGACAACGGGCATACTCTGCCTCGCGAACAACTGAATAGCGAAACTATCCATATTGTAGAAAATAAAAATGTAGGCGGTGCCGGTGGATTCAGTCGGGGATTGATCGAGATCATGGGGCGGATGGAACAATATCCGGCTACACATGCTTTAATGATGGATGACGATATCATCATTGAGCCAGAGGCGCTGTTCCGTACCTATATGTTCTTGCGCTGCCGAAAAAAACAATATGAAGATCTGTTTGTGGGCGGTGCCATGCTTCGAATTGATGATCAGGCAGTCCAGGTGGAGTCAGGCGCTTCCTGGAATGCGGGAGAAATCGTCTCTAACAAGAACGGGCTCATCATGACCGAACTGGAAGATTGCCTGAAAAATGAAAAAGAGGAATATACAGAATACAATGCCTGGTGGTATTGCTGCACGCCCATGAAACTGGTAAATGCCGAAAATCTCCCCCTGCCTATTTTTATTCGGGGAGATGATGTGGAATATGGGCTGCGCAATATGAAGCATCTGGTTCTGCTGAATGGTATTTGTGTGTGGCATGAGGCATTTGAAAATAAATATTCATCTTTTTTGCAGTATTACATTCTTCGCAACCTTCTGTATGACAATGCGTTACATTTCCCGGAGTACAGCACTTTGTCGTTTTTGAAACGCTTATATAAAAGTGTGGCCAGAGAACTGGTCTATTACAGGTATAAAAATATTGATCTGATTTTCCGGGGTGCCGATGATTTCTTTAAGGGCGTCAATTTCTTGAAACAAACGGATGGCGAAAAGCTGCACAAAGAAATTATGGCTGCAGGTTACAAAGCGCAGCCTCTGGAAGAACTGGAAGATACCGCTTATCGGATTGAAGACTATGAAGTCAGCATGGAAGAAACGGAAGGTCGTTTCAAGAGATTGTGGCGCTATATAACGATCAATGGATATTTGCTGCCTGCAAAACGAAAAGTAAAGGTAGTTTCCATGGCGCAGAGCAGGCCCATCAACTTCTATCGTCAAAAGAAAGTGTTGAACTACGATCCTGCCAGCGAAAAGGGATTCGTGACCGAGAAGAGCTATGGACAAGCTTTTAAAGCCGTTTGTGGCCTGCTGGGTATGACGGTTCAGGCAGTGTTCAGCTTTGGCAGCGCCAAACGTGCCTTCAAAGAAACTGTCGGAGAAATCACCAATCAGGAGTTCTGGGCCATGTACCTGGGGATTCATTAAAAGGAGAATAGGATGGATAAAATTGCAGTGCTGATCCCTTGCTATAACGAGGCAAAAACGGTAGAAAAGGTAGTAACTGATTTCCGGCGTGTGCTGCCGGAGGCAACGGTCTACGTATATGACAACAATTCCTCAGACAATACCGCAGAACTGGCCCGCAGAGCAGGGGCGCAGGTGCGGCATGAGTATAAGCAGGGGAAAGGCAATGTGCTTCGCCGGATGTTTCGTGAAATAGAGGCGCAGGCATATGTCCTTGTGGATGGAGACGATACATACCCGGCTGAGGCCGCACCGGAGATGGTACAGCGGGTACTGGAACGAAACGCAGACATGGTGGTGGGAGACCGGCTCTCCTCTACGTATTTTACCGAAAACAAGAGACCTTTTCACAACTTTGGGAACAGCCTGGTTCGATGGACCATCAATTTTTTGTTCCACTCTGAAATCAAGGATATCATGACCGGTTATCGGGCCTTCAGCTATGAATTTGTAAAAACGTATCCGGTCCTCTCAAAAGGTTTTGAAATTGAGACAGAGATGAGCATCCATGCGGTGCAGCGCAATATGCAGGTGGAAAATGTGGTGATCGATTATCGTGATCGCCCGGAAGGCAGCGAGAGCAAACTGAATACCTATTCGGATGGCCTAAAGGTGCTGGGAACCATCTTGCGCCTTTACAAGAACTATCGTCCCTTTGGCTTTTTTGGCCTGATTGCAGCAGTTTTGGCATTGGTGAGCATCGGGTTTATGGCGCCGGTGATCTATACCTATTTTCAGACAGGGCTTGTCCCACGTTTCCCTACGCTGATCGTATGTGGGTTTGTTCTCTTAATGGCTTTGCTGTTGTTTGCCTCGGGGATTATCCTGAACAGTTTGCTGGCACAGGATGCGAGAAATTTTGAATTCAAGTTGAATCAAATCACATATAGGAAAGGACAAGAAAATGCCCAAACAGTTGAATCGATATGAAAAAATATGGCTGGCAACATTTTCAATTCTATTTGGGATAGGCGTTGTATTAACAAAAGCTGTTTATCCAGCTGCCCATGATAAGAACAACTTTTTAAATTACAATTTGGATGTATTTACTGTTTTCAATTTTTTGATTTTCGTGGTAACGGTTCCGATTGTTTATTCTTTGGTTGTTAAGTTATATAAGTGGGTCCGATATAAAAGTCCAAGTTTCATAGATAGTGCGTATTTGAACAATACAACATATAAAAGAATTGCGTTTTGGGGGAGCTTTTTTGCTTGCCTGTTCTTTTGGGGAATATGCTACCTGACATATTTCCCAGGAGCAGGAATGAATGACACTATAGATTGTATAGATGTATTATTACGAGCACCGTTGCAGCCAGCATTTTATCAAATTATTGTCTATGAAGGAATGAAATTCTTTCGCGGTTTGTTTCAAAATGCAACTATGGCCTATGGCGTTATTATTTTATTGCAAATGCTTCTTTCGGCAGCGGTAGTTTCCCGGTTTATTGCATGGTTGGCACAAAAAGGTATAAAAAAAGCAATATTGGCAGCTGCGAGTATATATTTTGCCTGTATGCCGCTGATTGCCGATTACACCATTTCTCTTTTAAAAGATACATGGTTTGCCTATGCGATGTTGCTTTTAATCCCTCCTTTATATGACATTTTGTATGAAAAGAAAAGAATTTGCGCAAAAACAAAATGTATTTTCTTATTGGCCTGTTTGCTTTTAACAGTCAGTCGATCTAATGGCTTGTTCGTTGTGGTCCCATTTAGTATTCTGCTGGTTATTTTTGCAAAAAGTCATAGGCGTTTTGTAGTCATAGTTTTATTGCTTGCTTTGATTGTGAATCAATGGATGTCATATCTGCAAAATTCTACGGTCTCATTTCGTGAAGCCATTTCTGTTCCTATGGCACAAATTGGAGCAGTTTTGAATATGGACGGAACTATATCAGAAGAAGATGCTCAGGTTATCAATCAGATATTACCAAGCGATATATGGAAAGAAAAGTATAGCTTTTCTTTTGTAGACCCAATCAAGTTTAATGAGCATTTTGACAATCAATATCTAAATGAGAATAAATTTCAATTTTTGAAAGTATGGTTCTCGTTATTGAAAAAAAATATAAATTTGTATGTAAAGGCTTATCTGTATCATAGTTATGGATTTTGGGAATTAGCCTTCTGGGATATTGACAAAATTGATAAAACACAATCGATTTTCACTAAAGTAAACAATAATATAACAGATGATAGTAGATGGGGAGAATATATTCGTCAAATTGGCCTTCAAAATAAACCAATATGGGGGGAAACTATTGCATCACATCTCAATGCAATTTATCTAAAGGCATTTAGATATAATTTACATCTGAGTATGGGAGTACTGTTTTGGATTTTGGTCTGTTGCGGAATTCTTTTGGTAACAGCAAAAAAATGGGTTAGCCTGCTTGTTTTAAGTCCACTAGCGCTAACATGGATAAGTTCTATGATAGCTTCCCCGAGTTCACTGATCTATCGCTACGGATTTTTCTTAGTGCTAACGTTACCATTTGTCTTGTTATATACATATTTCCAATTGAGAAGTATTCAAAAAATCCAAAACTAAGAAGGAAAAAGCGGAAAATCTCATACGCTTTAAATCAAAGAAAATAAAAATACATGGATGAAATAAAGACATGGTAGTGTGAAGAGAAGGAGCTTGCGGCAATGTTGTTTGAAAAAATAAGAGAATATTTTGCGGTATTAAAAGCACAACAAACCATATTGCGGGATATGCAGATTCGTGTGCAGGACATTCAAGATAGGGTATATGATGATCTGGATAAAAATACAGATGCTCAGATTCGAGTGCACGATATCCAAGATAGAGTTTATGATGTCTTATGGCAGCAAAAAACCTCTAATCATCAGAGGGAAATGATGTTTTGGGAAATTTACAAGTTGCCGGGCGAACAACTTTTGGATACCAAATTGAGATTTTTCCATACAATTCCCTCCGCAACGGGCAATGAAAGAAAATCGCAGCTTTTATTGGCAACTCTTCTGAAAGAAATTTGCCAGTTGTGCGAGCAAAATGAATTACCCTATTGGCTGGACTTTGGAACATTGATTGGGGCCATCCGGCACAGTGGTTTTATACCTTGGGATGATGATATTGATATTGGGATGATGCGCGGCGATGCAGATAAGTTGGCACAACTGTTGCAGCAGGGCAAGAATGCAGAGCGCTATCAGTTCAGAAAAGTCTTTTTCAATCAAAGTGAAAATGGAATTATACAAGTCTTTCAGATTCGATATAGGGAAGCACCTTTCGGGACGGTGATTCCCAGTGTGGATGTGTTTTTCTACGATTACTGCAATCGATGCGATGCAGACAGCTGGAAGTGTTTTCAACAAGAAAAACAAGAGTTGGTAGATGAATCTGAACTGCATGCGAGGACACAAGTGCCGTTTGTGTTTGACAAACAAATCAATCAGGAATGCGCTGAAATAGTTGATAAATATTATCAGCGGTTAAAGGAAGAACTCCAGTACCAGGATAGTGATGCAAAATATATCATTTTTGGGATAGACAATATTCATTATTTGAATTATCAAGATGAACATATTTTCCCAAAAGAGTACATTTTCCCGCTCAAGAAGTTGGAGTTTGAAGGGCACCAGTATTTTGTCCCAAACAGGTACATGGATTACATCATGCCCATGTATGGGGATATTTTTTCTCTGCCGTCTGACATGCTGTCTCACAAACATATTGAAATGAAAGCCAGCGACGAAGAATTACTGAACCGGATGTATGATAAAGTGCTATAAGGCGGAGTGAATCATGATTACAAGAAATGCGGTAATTCTGGCAGCAGGAAAATCCAAAAGATTTGCACCCTTTACATATGAGAAACCCAAAGGGTTGTTCCGTGTGCGCGGAGAAATTTTGATTGAGCGGCAAATTCAGCAACTGCAAGAAGCGGGCATACAGGATATTTATCTGGTACTGGGCTTCATGAAAGAAAAATATTTCTATTTGGAGAAAAAGTATGGTGTGAAATTTCTTGTGAACAACACCTACGAGACGAGTGGAAATATTTGCTCTTTATATGCAGCAAGAGAGCAATTGGGGAATACCTTTATTTGCTGTGCGGATCATTACTTTGAAGAGAATCCCTTTTTAGAGGAAAAAGACTATACATATCGAATTTGTGTAAAACAGCCCAAAGGCAGGAAAAAGTTTGCTGTAAAAATCAGTGATGCCGGCGTAATTACTCATATTGCGTTGGGTGGCCAGGGAGAGTATGCCATGGCTGGACAGGCTTATTTTACAGAGTCTTTTTCTAAAAAATTTTTGGCGCTGTTGGAAAAAGAGCTGGATGACTTCGGCGTCAAACAACTATTTTGGGAGGATTTCTTAAGTAGGCATACGGAAGAGCTAACCGTTTTTGCTGAAATCAAGAATGAAAAGTATGTTCGGGAGTTTGATTCCTTAGAAGAATTGCGAGCATTTGATAAAGAGTTCTTTGAAAATATTGATTCGGATATTCTGGTCAATATCTGCCATATTTTGAAATGCGCCCCGAATGACATCACCAATATACAAGTTATTCAAAAAGGGCTCACCAACGTTTCATTCCGCTTTTCGGTGGACGACACAGAATATGTGTATCGATATCCCGGAAGTACAGCGGGAAATATGGTGGACAGATCCTCTGAGGTTGTGGCGCAATCCTATGCAAAGGAGTGCGGGATAGATCGCTCCATTATTTATATTGATCTATCCGGGTGGAAACTTTCCTATTATATAAAAGATTTAGTGCCTTTTACTTTCTCTGATGGCCAGCAATTGGAAAGAGCAATGGAATATTTGCGGGAATTGCATCGAAATGACGGGAAAGAGGCGAAAGATTTCGATGCGTATCAAGAGGCGCTTCACTTAATGGATATCGCATCTGCGGCGAAAGGAAATCTGCGTAAAGAATTCTCTGAACTGGTGGAGAAAACAGGCCGTCTGAATACTTTGCTGAAAAAAGAAAACAGGCCCAGAGTATTGTGCCACAATGATATCTATGCGCCGAATTTCTTGACAACAAAAAGCGGTGACCTGTATCTGATCGATTGGGAATATGCGGGAAGAAATTACCCCGCATATGATGTGGCCTGCATACTTAGCCGGGACATGTTTACAGAACAGGAAATGAAAAAGTATATTGCCTGCTATACCAATGAGAAGCTCACACCGGAAGTGTACAGACACTACCTTGCCAACATTGTTTTATGTGGTTTTTATTGGTTTTGCTGGGGCCTGTATAAAGGGTCGATGCATGATGATGATGGATTCTTTATGATTCCTGCTTATCGCAACTGCGTCCGCTTTATTGATTTGGCACTGCAGGAATATGAAGAGGCTTACGGGGGAGAAACATGAATGTGGCAGTAATTTTGGCGGGCGGAGTAGGGTCCCGTATGAATGCGGGAAAACCAAAACAGTTCATAGAGGTTTTGGGTAAGCCCGTCCTGGCATACACAGTTGAAAATTTCCAAAGACATCATGCGATTGATGCGATTGAGATTGTGTGCGTAGATGGATACATAGAGTATGTCTGGAACATGGTGAAGAGATATCACTTGGATAAAGTGAAATACGTAACAAAGGGCGGCGCGGATTTTCAGAAATCTGTTATCGCCGGTATAGATGCTCTAAAGCCATACTGCGCCCCGCAAGACATCCTTCTTGTCCATTATGGAGCGTCTCCATTTGTTACGGAAGAAATCATAACCGATGCCATTCGTGTCTGCAAAGAAAAAGGAAATTGTACTTCTGCATCACCGCTTTATCTTTTGGCAGGTACCAAAGACGGAGATTACTCAGCTCATTGGATTGATCGGGATGAAGTTATGACTTTGAATGCACCCCAGGCTTTCCGCTTCGATTATGTGACACAGCTGTACGATGAGGCAATCGAAAAAAATCTGCTGGATAAGGTGGAACCTCACACTACCTCATTGATGTTTTTAATGGGGAGAAAGATTTATTTTTCCAAGGGAAGCCAAACAAACATCAAAATTACCACAAAGGATGATTTGCAGCTGTTAGAGGCTTATGCGGTATGGCGTAAGCAAAAAGAAGAAAAATAAGATGTGCTGCTGCAACAGCAATGCGGATGCAGCAAAAGGGAGAAATGTTGTGAAAACCCTTCTGAAAAAAATCAAAAGCAATCAGTTCCTTTTTGAAGAGCTGGTCAAGCGTGATTTCAAGCAAAAATACAAGCGCACCGTGTTGGGAATGGCCTGGAGCGTACTTTCCCCCTTGCTGACGCTGCTGGTCATGAGCCTGGTGTTCGGCCAGTTCTTCGGGCGCAGTATGGAGCACTACACCATCTACCTGTTCTGCGGCAACCTGGTGTTCTCCTATTTCCGCGAGTCCACCACCGGCGGCATGAATGCGCTGATGAGCAATGCTTCCATCTTCACCAAGGTGAATGTGCCCAAGTACATGTTCCTGCTTTCCAAAAATGTATCGGCGCTGATCAATTTTGGGCTTACGCTGTGTGTGTTCTTCGTATTTGCCCTGGCGGACCATGTCTCCTTCGGGCTGCATTTTCTCACCTTGCTGTATCCGGTCTGCTGTCTGGTGGTGTTCAATATCGGCGTGGGGTTGATCCTGTCGGCGATGTTCGTCTTTTTCCGGGATACCGGCTATCTGTATGACGTCTTTGTCATGCTGCTGATGTACATGTCGGCCATCTTTTATACGGTGGATACTTTCCCGCCGGTGATGCAGAAGCTGTTTTTGTTGAACCCCATTTATTGCTACATCAAGTATTTCCGTGTTGTGGTGCTGGAGGGGAATATCCCCTCGCTGGGCTTCCACCTGCTCTGTGCCTGCTATGCGCTGGTGATCGTGGGGATCGGCGGCTTCATCTACAAAAAGTACAACCACAAATTCCTGTATTACGTGTAAGGAGGGGACAAAATGTCGATCATCAAAGCAGACGGCGTGTCCATCCGTTACATCACCGGAGATTTCAAGGATATCGGCCTGAAGGAATATGTGGTGCGCCGGCTCCAGGGACGCTACAAGGTTACCGAATTCTGGGCGGACAGGCATGTGAGCTTCAGCCTGGAGCGGGGGGACATGCTGGGGATCATCGGGTCCAACGGGGCAGGAAAATCCACCCTGCTCAAGGCGGTATCTGGCATTATGGTGCCCACCGAAGGGCATATGGAGATTCATGGCAGCATCGCGGCTCTGCTGGAGTTGGCCAGCGGTTTTGACGGGGATCTGACCGTACGGGAAAACACCTATCTGCGGGGAGCCATGCTGGGTTACACCCGCAAGTTTATGGATGAAAAATACCAAGAGATCATCGACTTTGCCGAGCTGCAGGATTTTCAGGAGCGGCCCTTCAAGCAGCTTTCCAGCGGCATGAAAAGCCGGCTGGCCTTTTCCATCGCCTGTCTGGTCAGCCCGGATATCCTGATCCTGGACGAAGTGCTCAGCGTGGGGGATGGCGCTTTCCGCAAAAAGAGCGGTGACAAGATGCGGGAGATCCTGAACAGCGGCGTCACCGGGATTCTGGTTTCCCACTCGCTGGAACAGGTGCGGGAAATGTGCAATAAGATCCTCTGGCTGGATCACGGCAAACAGATCGCCTTTACCGATGAGGTGAGCCTGTACTGTGACGCCTACGAGGAGTTCTTGCGCACCAAAAAGCTGCCCCAAAACCGCCAGCAGGTGGAACAGTTGGCAAGTGGGTGGCAAGCCTACTTGCAGCAGCAGCGGCGCCAGGCCGAGCGCACCGAGGCCCAGCGGCTGGAAGCGATGCTGGAGTCGGGCACCAGCGAGGCGGCGGTGCAGGCGGCGGTTTCGGTGCTGAAAAAGAGGCGGCCGGATCTGCTGGCAGCCCAGTCATAATCATATTTACAGAGGAGAGCTCCCCCGGGAGCTCTCCTTTTTCTCTCCAAAATCCACTGCCGGACGGGTCCGGTAGAATTGGCGAGCTGCTCCTTCGGGCAGTCCAGCAAGATCAGCTATCTGCAGATGGCCAACGCGGTGGCCACCATTGTCAACGGGGGCAAGCTGATGCAGCCCTACCTGGTGGAGAACATCTATTCCACCCAGGACGGGGAAAAGACCCTGGTGCAGCACAATGAGCCGGTGGTGCGCGGGCAGGCCATCAGCGAGGAGACCAGCAACATCATGCGCCAGCTGATGGAGCAGGTGGTGCTGCAGGGCGGCGGCAAGAACGCCTATGTGGCGGGTTATCGGATCGGCGGCAAGTCCGGCACCAGCCAGAAATTGGATTCTGAGGATGAAAACGCCCGGATCGGCAGCTTTGTGGGGATGGCCCCGGCGGATGATCCCCAGATCGTGGTGCTGGTATGCCTGGATGAGCCTCACAGCTTTTCTTCCATGGGCGGTACCATCAGCGCGCCGGTGGTGGCCGAGGTGATGGAAAAGACTCTGGAATATCTGGGGGTGCCCCGGCAATATACTGCCGAAGAGCAGCAGAGAATGCAGACCCAGGTGCCGAACGTATCGGGCTGGGAGCCGGAGGCGGCCGGGCAGCGGCTGGAGGAGAGCGGCCTGTCTGCCCGGATCGTGGGCCAGGGGGATATAGTGCTGAGCCAGTACCCCGCCGCCGGGGAGACCCTGCCCCGGGCCAGCACCGTACTGCTGTATACCGAGGAGGGTGCCCAGGAGGTGCTCACCCTTGTGCCGGCTCTGGAAGGGCAGAATCTGGAAGACGCCACCCAGACCTTGCGCCAGGCCGGGCTGAACATCCAGGCCTCGGGCCCGGCGGATATGGAGGGCGCCCTGGCCGTGTGGCAGAGTGAAGCGGCGGGGGGAAGCCTGCCCATGGGCAGCCTGGTACGGGTACAGTTCCGGGATGATACGGTGGTGGACGATTAAAGGGGCTCAAAGAGCTCCACACTTACCAGAAGGGGAGGGGAACGATACGGAAAAGTTGAAAACTTGGCTCAAGGGCAGGCAGGCCCCGGCGGATCTTCCCTTTCTGCTGATCCTGCTGAGCCTGCTGATCTTCGGGCTGATTATTCTGTACAGCGCCAGCTATGCGGTGGGCCTCTACCGGCGGGGGGACGCTTATGCCTATATCCGGCCCCAGCTGCTGTATGCGGCCCTGGGGCTGGCCGCCATGGAGATTGCCAGCCGGGTGGATTACCACATCTACCATAAGCTGGCCTGGCCGCTGCTGGGCCTGAGTTTTGTGCTGTTGGTGGTGGTGCTGTTCATGCCGGAATACAACGGCTGCAAGCGGTGGATCGTGCTGCCCGGTCTGGGTACGCTGCAGCCCAGCGAGATCGCGAAGTTTTCGGTGGTGCTGGTGTTCAGCCATATCATCGCCCTGAACCACGACCGGATGAAGAGCTTTTCGGTGGGGGTACTGCCCTTTGCTCTCATATTGGGCACCACCGCCCTGCTCATGCTGCTGGAGCCTCACCTCAGCGGCACCCTGCTGATTCTGAGCATCGGGGCAGTGCTGATGTTTGTGGGGGGCACCGGGATGCGCTGGTTCGTGCTGGCGGGGGCCGGGGGCGCAAGCCTTCTGGTGGGGGCCCTGGTGCTGATGCCCGACCTGGTGCCCTATGCCACCGACCGGCTTTCCAGCTGGCTGGACCCCTTTGCCGACCCGCTGGGGGATGGGCACCAGACCATCCAGAGCCTGTACGCCATCGGCTCGGGTGGAGCCACCGGCCTGGGGCTGGGCAACAGCCGGCAAAAATACCTGTATGTGCCTGAACCCCAGAACGACTTTGTCTTTTCCATCCTCTGTGAAGAGCTGGGCTTTGTGGGGGCCACGGCGGTGATCCTGCTTTTCTGCCTGCTTTTGCTGCGGGGGCTGACCATTGCGGTGAAGGCGCCGGATAAATTCGGCGCCCTGTTGGTGGTTGGGTTTGTGGTGCAGGTATGCCTGCAGGCGGCTCTGAATATTGCGGTGGTGACCAACACCATCCCCAACACCGGCATCAGCCTGCCCTTCTTTTCTTCGGGAGGAACCAGTTTAATGATGCTTTTGGGGGAAATGGGCATCGTTTTATCGGTTTCCCGGCAGGGAAGCCAACAAAAGTATTGACAAAACCAGCCGCCCCCGCATAGGATGCAATATCCTGTGAGAATAAAAAAAGGCGGTGGTAATGTGGGGGGCGAACTCATCATACGGGGCGGTCGGCCGCTGTACGGCACGGTGCGGATCCCGGCAGCGAAAAACAGCATTCTGCCCTTGCTGGCGGCGGCGCTGCTCTGCCAGGGGCAGGTGACCTTTGAGGATGTGCCGGCGCTGACCGATGTGGAAAACAGCCTGGCTTTGCTGAAAGGGGTGGGCTGCGGGGTGAGCAGCCGGGCAGGCAGGGTGCGGATCTGCCCGCCCCGGCGGGCGGCCCCGGTCCTGCCGGAAGGCCCGGCCCGGGCCATGCGCAGCTCGGTATTTTACCTGGCCCCCCTGCTGCATCGGGCGGGTTCGGTGACCATGCCGCTGCCCGGCGGCTGCCGCATTGGGGCCCGACCCATTGACATCCATCTGGACGGCCTGGCAGCCATGGGGGCACGGGTGGAGATGGGGGCCGGGG
>NZ_JAFBIO010000029.1 GCF_021531255.1 Allofournierella massiliensis
GGGCTGACGCTCAGCCCTCACCCCAGCCGGCCCCCCATGATTCCTTTCGGGAGGTGAACCCATGAACCCCCTTGCTGCATCCCGCCGCACCCTGCTGCTCTGGGCCCTGGGCCTGGCGCTTCTGGCCGGGGCGGCCCTGGGTCTGCCGCCCCTCTTTTTTGCCCTTACCGACCGGGCCGATTTTTCCGCCCTGGATGTCCGGCAGATCAGCCAGACCGAGGAGGTCTATGCCCCCGCCAATGCCGACCAGGTTCTTCAGATGATCCAGGACAACCAGTACACCCCCATCGCCCAGGAAAACAGCCCGGAACAGGTGCTGGCCGACGCCCAGGCCTGCCTGCGAGATTTTGCCCAAAATACCCCGGACGGCTTTGGCGGGCTGTTCCAGATCCTTTTTCTGGATCCTTACGGGGAGGAACCGGTGGCAGTTGCCTACCAGTCCCTGGCCGGGGTGGGGGTCTTTGAGGATTCGGTGCGCACCTCCACCCTGGAAATGGCCGTGCTGGAAACCAACTACACCATCCCCGGGGATACCGAAAACCATATCCTGGATCTGGCCCTCTTCTATGACCCTTCCGACCTCACCCTCTATGCCTTTACCCTCAGCGGCATCCCCAAGAACTTCTTTGCCTCCGATTGGCTGGACGGCGCCCTGGAAGAGTATCTGCTCACCTATCTGGGGGCCGACCCCGCCGACCTTGACCCGCTCGAGGGCCAGGAAGCGGATGTCTACCGGGGCACCTTCGGCTCTTTCCTGCCTCCCGAGGGCAGCGATTACCGGGCCTATATCGGCAATTCCCACATTTATTGGGATGGCACCACCCTCTCGGTGAATTTTGACTGAGCTTTTTGATGCCAAAAAGATGCATCTTTCCGGTATTCTGTCCATAGTCCTTACAAAAAGGGCAGAATCTACCGGAAAGGAAGATCCACCATGACCGCACCCCGACCCGTTCATCCCCCCGTTCAGCGTCAGGTCTGGCGCGCCCCCCAAAGGCGCAGAAAGCACCGCCTGCTGCCCCGGCTGTTCCGGCTGACGATCTTCATCCTGACCCTGCTGCTCTTTCTGGCCCTGGGCCGGCTGTTCAGTCTGGTGCTGCCCGGCCTGGCCCAGGCGGTGGTCTCCCCCTTTGCCGGCTCCAAAACTTTGCTCTCGGTGGAATACCTGGGCCAGTCCGACTACCCCACCGGCTGCGAGAGCGTTACCGCCGTCATGGCCCTGCGCCAGGCCGGAGTGGATATCTCGGTGGATGAATTCATTGACTTCTGCCTGCCCAAAGGTGAAGTCTGGGAGGAAGGCGGCCGCCTGGTGGGGGATGACCCCTACCTGTGTTTTATCGGGGACCCTCGCTCCTCCTCCGGCTTCGGCTGCTTTGCCCCCGCCCTGGCCCGGGGCCTTGCCGCAGCCGCCGGGGAGGACCGGGTGCAGGATCTCACCGGCCAGAGCCTTGAGCGCCTGTGCCGGGACTATATCGACCAGGGCACCCCGGTCATCCTCTGGGCCACCATTGATATGAAAGAGCCCCGCCAGGGCCGCAGCTGGACCCTGGCCGATACCGGCGAGACCTTCACCTGGACGGCCGGCGAGCACTGCCTGCTTCTGGTGGGTTATGACCGGGACTGCTATTACTTCAACGACCCCTACCAGGATAAGGGCCTCACCGCCTACGAGAAAGACCTGGCGGAAAGCCGCTACCAGGCTCTGGGCTGCCAGGCCCTGGCCCTGACCGGCTGAGGTTTTGCTCCCCCCGCCAGGGTTTTTCCGCCCTGTCTAAGATTTCCCGCCCCCAAAAAGCCCGGGGAACCTCTTTTTCCCGCCCGCCCCTTTCTCCGGACCCAAAAAGCAAAAAAGCCCCCGCCTCCGGGCCCAAAAGCCCGGAAGCGGGGGTCTTATTTTTGTATGGCTGCTTGTTCGTTTTGTATAAGCGGTTTTGGTCAGATCTCAGCCCTGGGAAGAACCCAGGCTGGCCAGATAGGCCGCCGGGCCGCTCTGGTACAAATCGCCTCCCTGGGTATCCAGGATGACGGTAAGGGGCATTTTTTCCACCCGCAGCCGCCGCACCGCCTCACAGCCCAGGTCGGGCCAGGCGATGATCTCCAGTTCCCGCACGCTGCCGCTCATCAGGGCGCCGGCGCCCCCCAGGGCGGCCAGATATACCGCCCCGTTGCGCACCACGGCCTCCTTCACGGCGGGGCTGCGGGCCCCCTTGCCGATCATGGCCGCCAGGCCCAGATCCAGCAGGCGGGGAGCGTAGGCGTCCATCCGGCCCGAGGTGGTGGGCCCTGCCGAGCCGATCACCTGGCCCGGCTTTTCCGGGGTGGGGCCCACATAATAGACGGCGCTGCCCTCCAGCTTAAAGGGCAGGGGCTTGCCCTCTTCCAGCAGCTCGGTCATCCGCTTGTGGGCGGCATCCCGGGCGGTGTAGATGGTGCCGGACACCAGCACCGTGTCCCCGGCCCGCAGGGGGGCCAGATCCTCTTTTTTGCAGGGAAATTCCAGTTCGTACTGCATCTTCTCTTCCCCCTTTTTACAGTTCGACGCTGGCGCGCCGGGTCACATGGCAGTTGATGTTCACGGCCACCGGCAGGCTGGCCACGTGGGTGGGCAGGGTCTCGATGGCCAGGCCCAGGGCAGTGGTGCGCCCGCCAAAGCCCTGGGGGCCCACGCCGGTGGCGTTCACCAGATCCAGCAGTTCCTTTTCCAGGGCCGCATAGAAGGGGTCGGGGTGGGGGGTATCCAGCGGCCGCAGCAGGGCCTTCTTGGCCAGCAGGGCCACCTGGTCGAAGGTGCCGCCGATGCCCACGCCCAGGATGATGGGCGGGCAGGGGTTGGAGCCTGCCTGCTTCACGCAGTCCACCACGAATTTCTTGACTCCTTCCACCCCGTCGGCGGGCTTGAGCATGGCCAGCCGGCTCATGTTCTCGGCCCCGCCGCCCTTGGGCATCAGGGTAATGGTCAGCTTGTCCCCCGCCGTCAGTTCGGTATGGATAAAGGCGGGGGTGTTGTCCTCGGTGTTCACCCGCCGCAGCGGGTCGCCCACAATGCTCTTGCGCAGGTAGCCCCGGGTATAGCCCTGGCGCACGCCCTCGTTCAGGGCCTCGGTCAGGTCTCCCTCGATCTTCACCTCGCTGCCCACCTGGCAGAACAGGCAGGCCGAGCCGGTATCCTGGCAGATGGGCAGGTCCTTCTGCCGGGCGATCTCCAGGTTTTCTTCCAGAAAGCCCAGGGTCTGGGCGGCCAGGGGCCAGGGCTCTTCCTTCCGGGCCCTGGCAAGGGCCGCGGCCACATCGGCGGGCAGACTGGTGTTTGCCTGGATGCACAGCCGGGCCACCGCTTCGGTGATCTGCTGCCGGGTAATGGTTTTCATAGGCTTCTCTCCCTTTTTCAGGGGGCCGCCCCGGCGGCCCCGGTCTTGGCTCCATTATATCGCATCCGGCAGCATTTTTCCATGGTCTGGCAGGCCGGCTTTCTCCTGCCCCCTTTTCCCCCGGCTTTCCCGGTCCGCCCCCGATTTTGCAAAAGGGGGATGCGCCTGCCGTGGTTTTGTTGTATAATAAGGGTAATTCTGCGCGGCGGGGTATTCTGCCCTGCCCGAATTCAATCAGGAGGATTTGCATTTTGAAAAACACTGCCTTACGTTTCACGAGCCTGACCCTCAGCCTGGCTCTGGCCTTGGGCCTTGCGGGCTGCGGCGGCTCTTCCTCTTCGGCGGCTTCCGGTTCCGGGGCTGCCTCTTCCGCCTCGTCCCAGCCGGCCGAGGAGACCGAAAGCCTGGATTACAGCGCCGGGCTGGATGACAACGGCCGCTGGGAGGGCATCACCGCCCTGGACTATGTCACCCTTCCCCAGAATTACGCAGCTTACCCCCTGCCGGCCGAGGTGACCCAGGTGGATGATGAGACCATCCAGTCCTCTCTGGATGTGCTGCCCTACAACTACGCCACCACCGAGCAGATCACCGACCGGGCGGTGGAAAACGGCGACCAGGTGAACATCGACTATGTGGGCAGCGTGGACGGCGTGGAGTTTGAGGGCGGCAGTACCGGCGGTGCCGGCACCACCGTGACAGCCGGCTCTTCCAACTATATTGATGACTTCCTCACCCAGATCATCGGCCACACCCCCGGCGAGACCTTCAATGTGGAGGTCACCTTCCCCGATCCCTACCAGAACAACCCGGATCTGGCCGGCAAGGACGCCGTCTTTGTCACCACCATCAACTACATTGAGGAAACCAGCGTGCCCGAACTGACCGACGAGTTTGTGGCCGAGAACCTCAGCGAGGTGTATGAGGGTGTTGCCACCGTGGAAGATGTGCGCGCGGCCATCACCGAACAGACCATCCAGAGCCAGATCCGCAGCTATTTTGGTTCCGATGACGGCTTCATGACCCAGTGCACCTTCAGCGAAGAGCTGCCCGAAGCCATCATCCAGTACCAGAGCGAGCTGTGCGTGGAGTACTACCGCCAGGCAGCTGCCAGCAACGGGATGGACTTTGCCTCCTTTATCAGCCTCTACTTCGACGGCATCACCACCGAGGAAGAACTGCTGGATGTGCAGGAGGAATCCATTCTGAACGCCACCCGGCAGACCCTGATGCTGCAGGCCATCGCCGAAGCCCAGGATATCGATATCTCCGATGAGGACGTATCCAGCTACATGTCCGAGAATATGGGCGTCACCGACCTGACCCAGTACGAGGCCACTTATGGCATGCCCTACCTGAAGAATTTCGTGCTGAACAACGAGATGCTGCAGTTCCTGGCCGACAACGCAGTGCGGGCGTAAGCCTATCTGTTTTATATGACAAAAAAGCCGCCGGGCGGAAATTTCCGCCCGGCGGCCTTTTTTATACAGCATCAGCAATTATGCTGATACCCTTTCCGTCATAGTTACCCCAGGTAAGTACACCATCTACTTTTCGATACGCTTTCACCGTATAAACACAGGTCTCTCCGCTTTGGGCCGTGGTATCGGTATAGCTCAGGCTTGTCACGTTCTTCTGTTTTACCCACCGACCTTCATCGCTCAGCTTATAGACCCGGTACCCGGTGGCTCCGCTTACCTTGTTCCAGCTGATGGTTACGCCATTGCTGACATTCACTGCCCCTGTAAGCTCTGGCGCTGGTAAAACCACTACCGAAAGCCCATTCTTATCGTAAGGGCCCCATTCCGCCACACCATCCCGTATTTTATAAGCCCGCACTGTATAATCATATTCCACGCCAGCCTTGGCAGTGGTATCCAGGTAACTCGTTCCCGTCAGATTAGTAAGCTTGACCCAATCTTCACCAGGGGCTCGGTGATAGATTCGGTAACCGTCTGCTCCGCTTACTTCATTCCAGGTTACCTGTACTCCATTGGTTCCATCACCAATATTGGCTGCGCTTGTCAGCTTCGGCATGGCCAGCCTGGTCACGCTGATCCCTTTACCGTTGTAATTTCCCCAGGTGAGTATATTGTTCACTTTCCGGTAAGCTTTTACTGTATAAGTATTTACTTTCCCGCTTTGGGCTGTGGCATCAGTATAGGTTAGGCTCGTCACGTCCTTCTGCTTTACCCATCTGCCCTCATCGCTCAGCTTATAGACCCGGTACCCGGTGGCTCCGCTTACCTTTTCCCAGCTGATGGTTACGCCATTGCTGGCGTTCACTGCCCCTGTAAGCTCTGGCGCTGGTAAAACCACTACCGAAAGCCCATTCTTATCGTAAGGGCCCCATTCCGCCACACCATCCCGTATTTTATAAGCCCGCACTGTATAATCATATTCCACGCCAGCCTTGGCAGTGGTATCCAGGTAACTCGTTCCCGTCAGATCAGTAAGCTTGACCCAATCTTCACCAGGGGCGCGGTGATAGATTCGGTAACCGTCTGCTCCGCTTACTTCATTCCAGGTTACCTGTACTCCATTGGTTCCATCACCAATATTGGCTGCGCTTGTCAGCTTCGGCATGGCCAGCCTGGTCACGCTGATCCCTTTGCCATCGTAATCGCCCCAACTAACCACACCGTTTACTTTCCGGTAAGATTTTACCGTATAGGTGCAGAGCTCACCACTCTTCGCCGTGGTATCGGTGTAACTCAGGCCAGTTACATCCTTCTGCTTGATCCATTTGCCATCGCTGTTTAGTTTGTATACCCTGTATCCGCTGGCGCCGCTTACCTTGTTCCAGCTGATGGTAATACCGCTGGCAGCATTGGTCGCCGCTGTCAGCTTTGGTGCCTGGAGTTTTTCAATGGTAATCCCGTCAGCATCATAGCGCCCCCACACAGTTTTGCCGCTGGTCTTCTTGTAGGCTTTAACCGTATAGGTATATTTTTGATCCGCAGTTGCTGTGGTATCGGTGTAGCTCAGACCCGTTACGTCTCGTAGCTTGCTCCAGCCACCACTTGCTGTTTGACGGTATACCCGATAGCCAGTAGCTCCCACCGCCTTTTTCCAGGTGATTTTTACCCCACCAGAAGTATAGGCAGCCGATTGCAGTACCGGCTTTTCCGGCGCAAGCCAAAGGGTACTGCCATACCAGATGTTCATATCCACCCGGCCGCTGATTCCACTTACCGAACCGTCGCTGGTATACTGCCACATCTCATGGCGTCCACCATATCCGCTGGAACTGCCCCACCGGGCCACCCAGCGGTACCAACTTTCATTTTGAAATTCGCTGGCAACCAGATAATTCTGCCACCAACTCAGGCTGGCATATACGCCCACCTCATAGCCTGCAGCCTGCAGGGTATCACAGAAGGTTTTGGCCATATCCCCCAGCAGGGCCGTGCCGCCTACCAAATTTCGGGATTCCTCATAATCGATAAAGACCGGCAGGGCAGGCTGACGCCCTTCCAGCAGCCGCAAGGCATGCTGCGCCTCGCTCTTGGCCTGGCTCACCGAGGTGGAATAAGAATACAGATAAACGCCGTAAGGAATACCCAGCCGCTCACACTCCGACACATTGCGGGCCCACTGCGCGTCATCCTGATTGGTCAGGTTATCACCATACCCGCAGCGGATGATAGCAAAATCGATACCGGCATTCTTGACAGCCTGCCAGTTCACAGTGCCGTTATGATGGCTCACATCAATACCGGTATAGCCGCCCGCAGAAAAGGTCTGGATCCCTGCGGCGAAATTAGCCACTGGTTCCTGAGCATCTACCTGCTGGCCATTCTGATACCGCCAGCTGTTTTCCTGGCCGGTCTGTTCCAGTTCATCCAGTGTGCCGTCTGCCAAAGCCTGCAAAACCTGCTGGTAATCCAACACGGCGGCGGCGGCATTCTCAAAGCGCTCTTCCTGCTGCGCCATCTGGGTCCGCTGGTTTTCCTCCAAGGATTCCAGAGCGCTGCGCACCTGTTCGATTTTTTCGCACAGTTCGGCCAGCTCCTGCTCGTCCAGTTCCAGCAAATTGGAAGCCGCCTGAACGATTTCCTCAATGACACCTTCCAGCTCATCCGCTGATATGTAGTTTTCAGGCTCTTCTTCCTCTGCCGGGGTCTCGCTGGGCGTCGGGGTCTCGCTGGGCTTCGGGGTCTCGGTAGGCTCCGGGGTTTCGGTAGGATTCGGGGTCTCGGTAGGCTCCGGCGTCTCGGTAGGCTCCGGGGTCTCGGTAGGATTCGGGGTCTCGGTAGGCGCCGGCGTCTCGGTAGGAGTCATTATATCCGAAGATACACTTTCTTCCTGTTCGTTTTCTTCCACTTCTTCCGTCACGGGCAGCTCACTGACACTCTCCCATTCCAGAGCATTGGCGGCAAAACAACTGCCCGCCGCAGAAAGCGACATAACGGCTACCATGCCACATGCGATTACTTTTTTAAAAAACAGGGTCATAATTTTATCCTTTTGCTTGGGGTATATCTGCTGTTACTTGTGCCGGGGAATCTGTTGTTTTAGCCAACAGATCCGGCCTTTTTTTATTCAAGATAGACAACGCTGCCTGCACAGCTGCCTCGCTGGTACCTTCTTCCAACACTGCTTCCAACCGCTGGGCCTCGGTGTGTTCTTCTTTTTCCTTTTCTTTTTGTTTGCGCACCGCCAGGGCCCGGGCCAGTTGCTCTACTTGCTCCCGGCTCTGGGGCAGCTTTTTGGTAAGCAGAAATTCCTCGTAAGCATCGCAGTAAAGTCCCACTTCATCGGTAAAGGCGATCTGCTTGCCGTGGTCCAGCCAGAGGATCTTGTTGCACATCTCCCGTACCTGGCTCAGAGAGTGGGACACCAATATTCCGGTAACGCCACTGTTCAAGATCTCCCTCATTTTATTTCCGCTCTTTTTGCGGAAAGCACCGTCGCCCACGCTGAGCACTTCATCCAGAATCAGAATATCCGGGCTGACCAGGCAGGCAATCGAAAATGCCAAACGGCTTTTCATACCGCTGGAAAGCTGCTTGAAGGGCCGCTCCTGGAAATCTTTCAATTCGGCAAAATCGATGATCTCCTCATATTTTTCATCCATGAACTTGCGGGTATACCCCAGCATAGCGCCTCGCAGGTAGGTGTTTTCCCTCACGGTCAGATCACCGTCAAACCCGCTGGCCAGTTCCAACAAAGCCGCAATGCTGCCATGGATCTCCATGTGCCCTTCCGTAGGTACCATAATGCCGGAAACCGCTTTGAGCAGGGTAGATTTTCCCGCTCCGTTGGTGCCGATGATCCCCAGCATGTCGCCCCTTTCCAGGCTAAAACTCACATGCCGATCGGCCCAGAACTCGGTAACTTTGTAGCGGCCCTGTAAGCGGCGAACCACATATTCCTTCAGGCCAATATCCTTGAAATCCCCTGTGATGTAACGGATGGACACGTTGTCCGCTTTTAAAATCGACATATCCGCGTCCTTTCTTATACATAGTATAAAAATTTATGATTGTATTTTTTGTATATTGCTCCGCCAATCAAAAGCAAGGTCACCGCATAAAACGCGCAAAGCAAATGAAATGCCAACGAAGGAATATTCCCATCAATTACCACTACACGAAAATATTTGATATAGCAGTAAACCGGATTCAGAAGAAACAAATTTTGCACTGCTGGCGGGAAAGAATCCACCGTATAAAAAATAGCGGAAAGATATGTCAGCAAGGTCAGGAACACATCATACAAATACTTTACATCCCGAAAAAACACAAACATTGCCGACAGTATCAATCCCATCCCCAGGTTAAATGCCAGCAGGCAGGCAACCGGGTACAGCAGCGCGAGCATATGAGGCCCAAAGGATATTCCATCCAAAATGCAGAAAAGAAAGTATACCACCAGGGTCAGGGCAAAGTTCACGGCACTGGACACATTTTTAGAAAACAAAAACAGGTATTTGGGCACATTGATCTTAGTAAATATTTTTGCGTTGTGCAAAAGGCTGTTCATGCCGTGCTTGGTCGATTCTTTAAACCATGCCAATACAATATTGCCGCTAAACAAATAAATGGTATAGTATGGCGTTGTTCTGCCAAAGAACTGCGTAAACACCAGCTTCATTACCAGCAGCGTGAGCAAAGGGGAGAGAAGGCTCCACCCCATGCCCAACACCGTGCGCTTGTATTTTTCCTTAAAGTCCCGTTTGACCAGTTCTTCAAACAGAAACCATCTCTTCTGCATTGTATGGAATGTCCGAGAGACAGTATTTCCAATCATTGTCATATCTTTATACTTCAGCGTTTGTGTTTGCCTATGATCTTGTTGGTCCACGCAAATTCCAACAAGCTTCTGAGCGAATCAGGGAACATCTTTTTCAGTTCCGCTTTTTCTTTCTTCAGGGAAGCAATGGTTTTTCGGCTTTGTTCGTTGTAAACATTAAACCGGCGCACCGCTTCCTCCGGCGTGCATTTCAAAATCGACTGCACCTGCTGATACTGATTTTTTGCCATCAACGCATCCACCGGCGCATCTTTCCGCTGCCGATCATTCTGGTAAATATGGGGCAGCTCATTTCGATCCAAAAAGTCCACAAAGCGGTCAAAATTTTCTCCCTGCTTTTTGATATGGGACTGCATATCCACCTTTGCCATCAAATCTTCCAAACGATCTTCCGGCCGGATCTGGTGGAACGGGATTGCCGGGAGCGCATGATAATCCACCAATTCCTTCATGCGAGTATCCAGCGTGATAAACAAGGTGGGACATCCGGACAAAACGCCCGCCACATTTCCATGCAGCTTGCTGCCCACGCTCATATCCATTCCCCGCAGGAAATCGAACCAAGTTTTTACATTGATAAAAACCTTATACCGATCCTGCGCCAGCAAAGGATGGGTATACTCCAAAGGCAGCAGGGTATCTTTGCCTTTTTGATGCGTCACATAACGGATCCCGTTGTACAGCAGACGCAGCTCGGCTTCATTCTGCTCGACGCAATAATGCTCCGGGAATCGATCCATCTGAGAAAACAGGAATTGCAGCACCGGCTCCGGAGTGATGGAGGACATATTCACCGACAATTTCATATCCTGAGCCAGATTGCCATCCGAATCGAAGCGCAGCGCGCGTTGAGGCAGCTCCCTGCCAAAGGTATACATGGAGGGGCAACCTATCGCTCGAAAGTCCACGTCTTCTTTAAAGCCCAGATATTTGAGATATTCCGCCGTTTTTTCTCCGCGCAAGCCCAGCATGGCGGATTTTTCCAATACGGCTTTCACAAACTTTCGGGCTTCCTCATCAAAAGGAAATCCCTGTGTTATATCCGCTTCATAGGGCGCGCGCACTCCCAAACCGATCACATAGCAGGGAATTTTCAATCTGGTAAAAAAGTGCGCGTATTTCAGCAGCTTGCCGGCAAATGCATCCCGAAAAGCATCTGCCAACGGGCAGATATAGGCGTCATACTCTTCATTGATCCGGTCGATGTCCTGATCGGTATACTTTCTCTCCACTCCATAATAGTCCATATCGATCTGAACATCTTCGGTCATCAGGGTTCGATATACGCCAAACGCATATAAAAGATTGCCGGAGTTCGCCCCAATCAGATTTTCTTTGATCACTTTTTCCGGAGAAAATACATCCAAAGGCGAGATCCCGCCCCGCATCAGATATTTTTTCATTTTACTTCCTCCTGTTTTATAAGGAATCGTCTGCAATGCAGCCCTATTATGTCAGCTTTGCTTCTAAGCATCTCGGAAATTCCGTAAATCACAATCGCGGTAAAAATCGCCAGCAGAACATACACTTTAAAAAGCTCCAAATATTCTCCATCCGGGTACCACTTATTCAAAAGTCTTCCCCAATACACATGTCCCAGATATATGGACAAACTGAATTTTCCTAAAAACAGACAAACCCGGTTGTCAAACTTATCTGCCAGCAGTCCTTGGTGAGAAAAAGACAAAACCACACCTGCCGTAATCAGAAGGATCGCCACAAAATCATATGTTTTACTATCTGCCAAAGCCATATAGCCCAAAACGGTTCCGTATATCCCCGCTTCGGCAAAGGTAATCAGAATTTTTCCAAACTTCGTCAATGTTTGCTTTTTAAGCCATTCTATCAACGGATAACAAGAGATCCCTATACAAATCATGCCGATTGCCCGAAGGGTTCCTCTATATGCTATGTTCATATATGTGGTGACCCCTAAGGTCGTTTTGCAGTTATAAAACAGGTAACCCAAAATCGCTATCCCTATCAGGGGCGCAGTCACGCGGATTGTCGTGGAAAAATATTTTCTGCACAAGGGATACAAAAACAGCATGGCCAGCAGCATGGCCGAAATATACCAGTCCACACCATTAACGCGCACCCTGCCGAACCCGGCCATTTCCAAAAACAGCGGCTCCCATAGGGTATCGGCTATCTTTTTAACCCATGCCATCGGCGAAAAGTCTTTATACGTCACCATTGTGACCAGATAGCCAATTCCCCAGGCCACTAAAAAATTGGGCATTAACGCCTTTATTTTTCGCCCTAAAAATCTTTGGGTTTCTTGCCCTAAGGCACCCTGCTGCAAAGCCGGGGCCTTGGCAACGGAAACAGCCAGCAAATACCCCGACACCAAAAAGAAAAACTCTACCCCCAATCCACCACGGCTCTTAAAAAAATTCTTGGTGCCTTCCGATACAAACGTCAAACTGTGCATCATCATAATGATGACGCAAAACATAAAGCGTAAAAATTCTATTTTGCCGTTTCTCTGCCGGCGGCCGCTCAATATTCCATTCATCTTTTTTTGCTCCTCGCCTCCATCAGTTCCAGAATCTTATCCACCACCCTCTCGCTGGCGTGCCCGTCTTCCACGCAGCCCTTGCCCTGCAGAAATTCTTCCACCCGCTTCTGATAGGTCTGCTCATCAAAGTTTCGGATGTTTTCTGTCAACTGCTCCTTATTTACCGCAATGGGGAAGGGTGTTGTCTCCAGCGGATAGCAAAATCCCCGCTCGTTGTTGTACAGATGGATATCGGTAGCAAAAATAAAGCCAGGCTTTCTTTTCAGTACAAAATCATAGATCCAGCTGGAGTAATCGGTGATGGCGATATCCGCCAGGGTAATCAGCTCCTGCATATCGCTGTAATCCGTCACATCCACAATTTTCGGGTTATCCAGTTCTACCTGATTTCTCTTTTGGTAAACATCCCTCAGCGCGCTGTGATAGCGCAGCAGCAAAAACCATTCGCCGCCAAAGCGTTCACGGGCAGCGTCCAAAATGCCCTGGATATCCAGATCATAGCAATCAAAATTTTTGCTGTCCCGGAAGGTCGGCCCGTACATGATGAATTTTGCATTTTCGGGCAAATCGTATTTTTCTAGGAATTCCTTGCGGATCTGCTCTCTTTTTTCTTTATAGGTATCGAAAAGGATATCATTGCGGGGATGCCCGTACTCCAGCATAGGAGTATCGGGCCAGTAGGTCTTGCGAAGCTCACCCGAAACAAAGCTGCTGTTGGTGATGCAGTAATCGGTCATCTTCCCGGTGCGGATCGCGCCCTGAACCCAATGCCAACCGCCCTTATAATCCTTTTTTCCGAACCGTTTGATTCCCAGGGAACCGTGCCAGGTCTGGAACAACACCTGGCTCTTTTTCAAAGAGAATCTCCTTTTCACATACAATACGGAATTGGCAATGACATATTGGGAAGAAAGGATCTCCTTGAAATATTCCAGAGTCCCCTCTTCCACGACACGCACATCCGGGGGCACATCCCCCCGATTATTTTTAGAAACCCGCCAGACCAGATCCACATCCAGCCCCCTCCGGCGGAATTCCTCACAAATATATTTGGGGTTGCAGCAATACCGGTTTTCCTGTGTATGAAAAAAGATCTTGTTCGGCTGAACCTTCACGCTGTGTTTCAGGGCCCATCTGCCGAATCTGCCCAATCCCTCGTCAATCTCTTCTCTGCATCGGCGCAGGAAATACCCTTCCACCAAAGCTTTTTCTGCTTTATAAAAAACAGCGCTCATACCAGACATTCTGGCGTTTCCCCCTTTTATTTCAAAAAGCTCTCCAAAGTCCAACGGAAGGCATGTTCCAGATCCACCTGCACCTTCCAGCCCAGATCACGCATGCGGGATGCATCCAGGATCCCCAGCTTAAAGGGCAGATACAGCAATTTTTCACCCTGAGGCGCAGCAAAACGCACCTGCACCTGACGGGCAGGATCCATGGAGGCGATCAGCTGGGCCAGATCCCGGATACTGATCTGGTTTTCCTCTGCCGCCACATTGTAATATTCCTCCGTGCCATTCAAAAGGGCCAGGAACATGGCCCCTACCGCGTCCGCCACATAGGTATAGGTGCGTACCGCGCTGCCGTCCGTCTGGAGTACAATGTCTTTGCCCTCCACCACGTTCCGCAGAAATTCCGCAAAGGCGCGCCCATCATACAGGCTGATACCAGGGCCAAAGGTATGGGACATCCGCACTGCCGAATATTCCACCCCGTACTCAGCCTTATAGCAGGCCAGCATGGTTTCGCACAGCCGCTTGGCCTCCGGGTAGCACGCCCGGGAATTGGTGTGCACCAGTGGCCCCATGTCTGTTTCCCGGATCCCTTCCTCGCTTTTCCAGGTTCCGTAGATTTCCACCGTGGAAACATAGAGAACCTTTTGGGTTTGCCGGGTGCGTGCCAGCTCCAGCACGTTCCGGGTTCCCTGTACATGTCCCCACAGGGTATCCGTGGGGCGATGGGTAAAATCATCCGGGCTTGCCAGCCCGGCAGTGTGAAAGATATAATCCACCTTTCCTTCCCAGCTGATCGGCTGGGTCACATCCTGTTCCAGAATGGTCAGGTTTTCCGCCTTTTCCGGATAGGCTTCGGCAATCTTTGCCTTGTTGCGGGCCAGGGCCAAAACCCGGATATCCAAATCCCACCGGCGGCTTGCCTCCAGCAGGGCATGCACAATATAAATTCCCAGCCGGCCGGTCGCACCGGTGACCAGAACCGTGGTATTCTTAAGTTTTTTCCAATCCGCCGGGTTGTTCAATATAATATCAATGTCTCTCTTCTGCATGATGCTTACTCCTCTCAGACACCCAAAATCTCTTTATTTTCGTTCAGTTCCAGGTAAGCGCGCAGGTAATAAAAATCCTCCGGCGTAGTAATCTTCAGGTTCAGCCCGCTTTCCTTTACCAGATATACCGGTTTGCCCAGATGTGCAAACAGGAGGGAAGCGTCCAGAATAGGAACTTCCGTGTTCTCTTCTTTTTCCAGCTCCTTGTAGGCTTCCATCAGTTCCTTGGCCCGGAAAGTCTGGGGAGAGGTGAGGGTAAAGGTATTATCCCGGTTTTTAAAATCCGAAAATCCCACCGATTCCTTTTCGGTGACCACCACGGTTTCGATATTCTGTTTTACCGTCATGGCATTGCCGTGTTCTCTGGCCGTCCGAATGTTTTCCAGGATGGTCTCTTCTTTCACCAGCGGCCTTACGCCGTCGTGGATCAATACCAGATCTTCTTCCTCCACATTTTCCAGAATGTTCAGTCCGTTCAGAATACTGCTCTGCCGGTCACTGCCGCCCGGGATGATCTTTTTTACCTTTTGCAGATTGTACTTTTTCACCAGCTTGCTCATATGGCTGATCCAGTCCTTATTGCAGGGAATGATGACCTGATCCACCTCTTCACACTGTTCAAACACTTCCAGGGTATAGCAGATGATCGGTTTGCCGTACAGCGACAAAAACTGTTTGGGCATGCCCTGGGTACGCATCCTTACTCCCGTTCCTCCGGCCAAAATAATTGCAGTAACCATGTTTTTAAACCTCACATTCAAATTGATATACAAAGTGTTTTTCCCGGTTTTCCGGCGCAGGCAGTGTTTCCCAATCCCCGTAACAATGGGTCAGGTACTCTTCCGCCTTTACCGGTATATTCCACCAATGTCCCTCAAACTCCGCTTTCCTTACCTGGCAAAACCGATCTCTCCGATACATCTCTCCAAAAAAATGGAGCCTGCCTGCGCAGCCGGAAACATAGGTTGAATGATCATTTTTACAAAGGCGATGGCAGCGATCCGTCATCCTGCACCACCAATCCAGCGAGCAGACGGAAAGGAAAAATCCTATACCGATTTTCAAACGGAACGCCATTCCCGCTTCCGGTACCGCCTTGGCAAGCTGCCGCATTTCTTTCCGGTCCCGGTAGAACTTCCTGCAGGAAAGCAGGTATCCCATCCCCAGGCAGAGAATCCCGTGAGCCAAACGCAGAGCCCGGTTCTCAAACATATTTTCAATGATGAAGATATCTATCCCCACCCCGCATTCCTCGGAATGGAAATCGTCCCTGCCCCGCATTATCGTCCCTTTTCTGCGGATTTTGGCCATAGACAGCCCATAGTTTCTGGTATCCCTGGGGGTCTGGATCCAGTATTTCTCTGAATATTTCTCCCGAAACAATCGGATAAACTGCTCATAATCCCTGCGCGGCATATTGACGTCCATATCATCGTCCCAAGGGATAAAGCCCTTGTGCCGAAGCGCCCCCAGCGCACTTCCTCCCCCCAAGAAATAACAAAGGTTGTTTTGATCACAAACTTCCGTAAGATCCTCCATCATGCGGATCAAAAGGGTATGGATTTTCTTCAGCTGCTTTTCATCCAGCAGAATCATGCCGGCGTCTTTTTCTGACAAATGCTTGAACGCGTCAAATGTGGACAGCTTCATTTGTGGATCTCTTCCCCTGTTTTCTGCGGGCCCTCTTCCTTCTTCCCGCCCGCAAACTTTCTCTTCAAAAAGGCCCCGCCCTTTTTCAGCCAGTTCTGATGCTCGGTGAACACCACCGGCATCTCGGCATAGTCAAGGCCCCGGGTCTCTACCCACACATCCAGCAGCCGCTCGCTCACAAACCCGAACACCCGGGCGTCGTTGATGCTGTAGCCGCTGATATCCAGCCGGGCTTCCAATTCCCCCAGCACCCCGAACAGCCAGCCGCAGTATTCCT
>NZ_JAFBIO010000002.1 GCF_021531255.1 Allofournierella massiliensis
GGGGCGGCCTGGCTGGGGGTGGGGATGTTCTGGCTCAGCCCCCGCTTTTTTGCGGAAGGGTATTACAACAATAAAGATATGGTGCTGGCCTGCCTGTGCCTGGTGGTGTTCTGGCGGGGGCTGGAATTCTGGCGGGGCAGGGGCTGGGCCTCCTGCGTCTGGTTTGGGCTGGCAGGGGCCCTTGCCTCCAACCTGCGGCTGGTGGGGCTGGAAGCTTTTGGCCTGATGGGCCTTGGGTATCTGGCCTGGGTCACCCTGAGCAAAACCTGGAGCCGGCGGGCCTTTGGGCGGGGATGTCTTGCCCTGGGCAGCTGGCTGATTGTCTTTGTGCTGATCACTCCGGCCTCGTGGGCGGGCTTTGTGGCATATTGGCAGTACGTGACCTCGGCTTCCCTCAGCTTTACCCGCTGGGGCGGTTATGTGTGGTATGGGGGTCGGCTGTATGACATGGCCAGCGAGAGCCTGCCCTGGCACTATCTGCCCCGGCTGATCCTGCTCACCACCCCGCCGGCCTTTCTGGCTCTGGCGCTGCTCTGGCCTTTTTCCTGGCTGCGCAAGAGAAGGGACAAAACGGAGACCCCGGGCTTTTCTGGGCTGTTCCAGCTGGTCATGCTGGTTTTTGGCCTCATCCCCATATTGGGGGCCATGGCAGGGGATTCGGTACTCTACAATGGCTGGCGGCATTTTTACTTTGTATACGGGCCACTGGTGATCCTGGCAGTGTGCGGCATCTGGCGGCTTACCGGCGAAAAAACGCTTTGCCGGCGGCTGGCGGTGGGCCTGGCCGGGTTGCAGATGCTGAGCTGCGGGGTGTACATTGTTCGCAATTACCCGGTGGAAGGGCAATATTTCAATATTCTGGCCGGCGAAAATGCCCAGCTGCGCTATGACGCCGACTACTGGAGCCTGGGGGCGGTGGAAGCCCTGCGCTGGGTGTGTGAAAATGACCCGGATGAAAAGCTGTATCTGGCAGGCGTCTGCGCCGGGCCCTATCTGGTGGAACTGGATCATGCGCTGGACCTGCTGGAACCGGAGAACCGGGAGAGAGTGGTGCTGAAAAGCGGGGATAGCAGAACCGGCTGCGAGTACCTGCTGGTGAACACCACCTACAACATCCACGGATGGGAAGCGCTGGCCCGGGGCTGGCAGGCCGAGGGCTTTGACGACTGGCTGCGCCATATGGAAGAGGGGGAGCCCCTGGCTGAGATCAAAAGCGGGCAGACCGTTTTGTGGCAGATCTGGCGCAACCCGGATTACACAGATTGAATCCAAGACAAAAGAGGCAGAATAAGATGGGAAAAGAAGCAAAAACCAACGCAATGCGGATCCTGGAGCGGGAGAAGATCCCCTACACCGCCCATGAATATGAGCATGGGGACGGAGCCATCGACGGAGTGAGCGTGGCCCAGAAGATGGGGGAAGACCCGGCCTGTGTCTATAAGACCCTGGTCACCCGGGGCGCCAGCGGGAACTACTTCGTTTTTGTGGTGCCGGTGGCCGACGAGCTGGACCTGAAAAAGGCGGCCCGCAGCGTGGGAGAAAAGAGCGTGGCCATGATCCATGTGGCCGAGATCAACAAGATCACCGGATATATCCGGGGCGGCTGCAGCCCGGTGGGAATGAAAAAGCAGTATGTCACCGTGATGGATGAGAGTATCCTGAGCCACGAAAAGGTCTATGTGAGCGGCGGGCGGATCGGCACCCAGGTCTGCCTGGCCCCCGCAGACCTGGTGCGGGCGGCCAGAGCCACCACCGCGCCCATTCGGTTCGAAAATGGGGAATAAAGAAACAAGCCGGGAAGGCAGAACGCCTTCCCGGCTTGCTTTTTATTTTCCGGCCAGAGCCTGGCCAATCAGGGCTTTTTCTTCCGGGCCCAGTTGCCCGTCATATTCCAGCTGGGCCAGTGTTCCTTGCCAGTACAGCAGGTATTGGTCCTTGGGCTGTCCGTTCCAGAACAGCTGGCAGGCCTGCCGGGCGCCCCAGGGGCCGGCATCAATGGGGCAGTATTCCGCCGTATCTTCCGAAAAATCGGGGGACAGTTCGGTGCCCTCCCGGTAGAGCTGGTTCAGGAACGGTTTTTCCAGCAGGGGCAGCCAGGTGCGAAGAAGAGTATAATCCAGCAAGGGCAGGCCCCGGGCCATCTCTTCCAGAGGAGGGGACTGGTGATACTCGCTCCGGCTGGCCAGAAGCGAGCCTTCCAGATAGGAACTCTGTCATACTTCGCTTTCTTCCAGGCTGGTCAGCTGGGTGAGGAAAAGGGGCGCTTGGAGCTGTGACAGAGAGAGGGCGCCGTTGCCGGCCAGACGGATCAGCCCGAAGGTGAGGCCGATCATCATTCCCAGGGCCAGCAAAAGGTCCGCCGCCAGGGTCAGCACCAGGTTGAGCCGGGCGGATACCTTCTTCTTTTTCAAAAACTTCTTGATGCCGTTTACTGCCAGGCAGAGAAAAGCCATATACAGGATCAGGATGAAAAAGATCAGCAGGATAAAGGGCTGGTGAATCAGGGAGAGAAGGTAGAACAGGAGCCCCAACCCCACCAGGCACAGCCCGGCCAGAAGGATCTTGTGGCAGCCCGGGGAGGGCAGAAATTCTCCCTGCCCGGCGGCTTGTTTGGCCCTTCGCATCCAGCGGAAATAGGTGAAAAGGTCGGCCCCGAAGTAGATCAGAAGCACACACCAGGCGATCCAGCCGTAAAGCCCGGAGGAGTTGGCCCAGAAACGGATGGGCTCAAAGACCGCGGTTGCCAGGCCTCCGTAGGTTCCGAACAGAGAAATAATCAGCATAAAGAAGCCGAAAGGCAAACCTTTCCGGGCAATCTTGCGGATCATCCGCAGTTCTTCCGTGGGCTCGGCGTGGATAGGCAGGGGATCGGGCTGATCCGTGTAAAAAACCTGGAGGGGCCCGTTGGAGCCCGCAAATTTCCAGCCCGAGTGGAGGCAGAAATCCTGGAAAGTCAGCTCTCCGTCGCTGGGTTCCGGCTCAAAATCCGAGGCCGGGGGATAGTAGGTGGCAGTAAAGTGGAGCTTCTGGGGCGGGATGGCCCGGTAGCGCCAGCCGAAATTGGAGATTTTTTCGATCATTCAGCCCCAGGCTGCCTGCTTTTCCAGATGGCGGGCGATGCCGGTAAGATCATAAAAGGAAAAGGGGATCAGATCATGTTTCTTTTGTTTCATGGGGCATCCTCCTTTTGGACAAAGCGGCGGTAATCCTCCGCCTGGCGGCAGAGCCGGCCGTATTCCTCCTGCAGGGCGTCCCGGCCCGCCGGGGTCAGGATATAGCTGCGGCGCCGGCCCTCGGCACGGGTCTGACGGATGAGCCCGGCCTCGGCAAATTGTTCCAGCAGGTTGTATAGGGTGCCGGGCCCCACCCGCACCCGCCCGCCGGTGAGGGCGGGGATCTTCTCCATGATATCTATGCCGCATTTTTCCCGGCTCAGGCAGAGCAGAATATAAAACATCTGTTCGGTCAGGGTCTGAAATTTGGCTCGGGGCAAGGCCTTCACCTCCATTTTTGCGGGGCAATCTCGAATATCGATATTCTCTGATTTCAGTGTATTATCGAACATCGATAATGCCAAGAGAAAACGGGAAAGGCGGGGCTGGGCAAAGCCGGAGAGGGTCATGCCCAGCCGGGGCCGGCCGGGAAAAGGGCGGCCTTTCTTGACGGGCCCTTCGGCGATGGATTATAATAAAAATATCTGTGAGAACGACAGGGGAAACCCCTGATATGGCAAAAGAGGCCCTTGGCCTGAAAGGATGGAACTATGGCACAGCATGATCGTTACCTGAGCCCCTTCTCTACCCGGTATTCTTCGGATGAGATGCAGTATATCTTCTCGGAAGACAACAAATTCCGCACCTGGCGCCGTTTGTGGATCGCCCTGGCCCGGGCCGAAAAGGAGCAGGGCCTGGATATCACCGACGAGCAGATCGCCGAGTTGGAAGCCCACAAGGATGACATCAATTATGAGGACGCCATCGCTCGGGAAAAGGAAGTGCGCCATGACGTGATGAGCCATGTGTACGCTTACGGGCTCCAGTGCCCCCATGCCAAGGGCATCATCCATCTGGGCGCCACCAGCTGCTATGTGGGCGATAACACCGACGTGATCGTTATGCGCCAGGGCCTGCAGCTGGTGCGCAAAAAGCTGATCGGCGTATTGAACCTGCTGAATGATTTTGCCGCCCAGTACAAGGATATGCCCTGCCTGGCCTACACCCACTGCCAGCCTGCCCAGCTCACCACCGTGGGCAAGCGGGCCACCCTGTGGATGAACGAACTGGTGATGGATCTGGAAGAGATCGACCATCGTCTGGCCTCCCTCAAGCTGCTGGGCAGCAAGGGCACCACCGGCACCCAGGCCAGCTTTATGGAGCTGTTCGAGGGGGATTCCGCCCGCATCAAGGCGGTGGATGCCTCCATTGCCCGGGAGATGGGCTTTGAGCCGGAGCAGATCGTGCCGGTTTCCGGCCAGACCTATTCCCGCAAGGTGGACGCCATGATCCTGAACGCCTTGGCCGGCATTGCCCAGAGCGCCATGAAGATGGCCACCGATATCCGTCTGCTGGCCAACTTCAAGGAGATGGAGGAACCCTTTGAGAAGCATCAGATTGGTTCTTCCGCCATGCCTTACAAGCGCAACCCCATGCGCTGCGAGCGGATCTGCGCCCTGGCCCGGTACCTGATGGTGGACGTGCTGAACCCCAGCTTCACCGCCGGCACCCAGTGGTTCGAGCGTACCCTGGATGATTCCGCCAACAAGCGGGTGGCCATGGCCGAGGGCTTCCTGGCCGCCGATGCCATCCTGAACATCCTGCTGAACATTTCCGACGGTCTGGTGGTCTACCCCAAGGTCGTCCGCAGCCGGGTCATGGCCGAGCTGCCCTTTATGGCCACTGAGAACATCATGATGCAGGCGGTAAAGAAGGGCGGCGACCGGCAGGAGCTGCATGAAAAGCTGCGTCAGCATGCCATTGCGGCGGCTGCCCAGGTCAAGCAGGAAGGCCTGCCCAACGATATGATCGACCGGGTGGTGGCCGATCCCGCCTTCGGGCTGGAGCGCCACGAGATCGACGCGGTGCTGGTGCCCGAAAACTTCACCGGCCGGGCTCCCCAGCAGGTGGAGGAATTCCTGGCAGAGGTGATCGCCCCCATCCTCAAGGCGAACCCCGACGCGGCAGGCCAGACCGCCGCGCTGAACGTGTAAGCCTGTGGCTTCGGGCAAAAAGGGCGAACGGCTGGATAAATACCTGAGCGAAGCGCTGGGGCTGAGCCGCAGCCAGAGCCGGGCCCTCATTGCAAAGAAGAAAGTGCTGGTGGATGGGCTGGTTGCCCAAAAGGCCGACTGGCCCCTGCAGGGCGGCGAAACGATCACTCTGGAGGGGCAGCGGCTGGAGCGGCAGAAATACGTCTATCTGATGCTGAACAAACCCCAGGGCGTGGTGAGCGCCAGCCAGGATAAAAGGGACTTGACCGTGACCGACCTGGTGAAGGAGGTTTTTCCCCGCCGGCAGCTTTTCCCCGCCGGCCGGCTGGACAAAACCAGTACCGGGTTTGTGCTGCTCACCGATGACGGGGTGTTTGCCCATGAGATCCTGGCGCCCCGGCGGCATGTGAGCAAGACTTATCAGGTATTGCTGGATTGCCCCTGCACCCCTGAAATGCAGCGGGGGTTTGAGGAAGGGGTCACCCTGGCCGACGGCCAGAAACTGGAGCCTGCCGATTTGATGCCGGACCCCCAGGCCCCCTGTCAGGCCGTGGTGGTGCTGCACCAGGGGGTCTATCACCAGATCAAGCGGATGTTCGGGGTGTACGGGGCGGGCGTAAACGGCCTGCACCGGCTGGCCATTGGCAGTGTGCGGCTGGATGAAAGCCTTGCCCCCGGCCAGTGGCGGCCCCTGAGCGAGCAAGAGGTGGAAACCCTGCGCCGGGAGAGCGGCAGCTGAGAGCATCTGCTGACCGGGGAAATTTTCCTTGGGAAAGAAAGACTTTTTTCAAAAAACATACACAAATTTCTTGTATATTACAGAAAGATTGGGCCCCGAAAAGCGCACGTTTACGCTTTTTTTGCGCTCCCAGCGGTACGACGGCTTAAAATTGCACAATAAAACCAAAATGGTTTTGCTAAAATATGTTGCAAAAGTAAATTCTATTGTGTAAAATATACACAGAACGCTTGTCGAATTGTTCAATAATAACAAAGCCTTGGTCGTAAGCGGGAATACAGCACAGAGAGGATGCTATTATGGCAAACAGAGTTTTTCAGGGTGTAATTTTCCAGATGAAAGAAGCCATCGACCGGATGCTCGGCGTGGTGGATGAAACCGGAACGGTCATCTCCTGTACCGAGCTCAATGCCATTGGCGAAACCCGGGAAGGGTTCGCAGCCGAACGGCTGGTGGCTGGGGACATCTTTACCAAGGACGGCTTCACCTACCGTCAGTTCAGCAGCACCAAGCACAACGACTACGCCGTGTTTGTGGAAGGCGTGGACGAGGCGGCTTTCCAGTTTGCCGCCATGTTGGCCATCAGCCTGCAGAGCATCAAGCAGTACCATGATGAAAAGTTTGATAAGACCAATTTCATCAAGAATGTGGTGCTGGACAATATCCTGCCCGGCGATATCTACGCCAAGGCCAGGGAACTGCATTTTTCCATCGATGTATCCCGGGTGGTGCTCCTGATCCGGGTCACCTCCGGCACGGATATTTCGGCCTATGATGTGGTGAGCGGCCTGTTCCCCGACAAGACCAAGGACTTTGTGTTCAATATCAGCGAGACCGATACCGTTCTGGTCAAGGAGATCCGGCGCGGCATCGATCAGAAAGACGTGGAAAAACTGGCCGCCAGCATTGTGGATACCCTTTCCGGCGAGCACTATGTGAAGGCCGTGGTGGGCATCGGCACCCCCATTTCCAACCTGAAAGACCTGGCCACCAGCTTCAAGGAGGCCCAGATCGCGCTGGAAGTGGGCAAGGTGTTCGATACCGAGCAGTCCATCATCAGCTATGACAACCTGGGCATCGCCCGGCTGATCTACCAGCTGCCCACCACCCTGTGCGAGATGTTCCTGAAGGAAGTGTTCAAGCAGGGCAGCATTGACAGCCTGGACAGCGAGACGCTTTTCACCATCCAGCGCTTCTTTGAGAACAACCTGAACGTTTCCGAAACCAGCCGCGGCCTGTTTGTGCACCGCAACACGCTGGTGTATCGACTGGAGAAGATCAAAAAGCTTACCGGCCTTGATCTGCGCGAGTTTGATGACGCAATTGTCTTCAAGGTGGCGCTGATGGTCAAAAAGTATCTGTCGTCCAATCCGGCCAAATATTGACTTCCCAGAGGGCTGTCGGCCATAACAGGACGTCAGCCCCTTTCTTTTTTACAGGCCCGCTCTCATCAGCAAGGAGAAAAAAATGATCGAATTTGAGGACGTTACAAAAGTGTATCCGGGCGGGAATACCGCACTGGAAAATGTGAACCTACATATCGACAAGGGCGAATTCGTCTTTGTGCTGGGCCATTCCGGCGCAGGTAAGTCCACCTTTCTCAAGCTGATCCTGAGGGAGGAAAAGGCTACCAGTGGAAGGGTACTGATCGATGGCAAGGATCTGGGCCGGATGAAGGAGAGGGAAGTGCCCTACCTTCGCCGGCGGATGGGCGTGGTCTTCCAGGATTTCCGCCTTATCCCCACCATGACGGTATACGACAATGTGGCCTTTGCCATGCGGGTGACCAACATCGCCGAGGATAAGATCCGCAAGCGGGTGCCCTATGTGCTAGGCCTGGTGGGCCTGGCCCAGAAGAGCGACCGTCTGCCCGAGGAACTGAGCGGCGGCGAGCAGCAGCGGGTGGCCCTGGCCCGGGCTCTGGTACACAGCCCCCAGCTCATCATTGCCGACGAGCCCACCGGCAACATCGACCCGGAGCTCAGCCTGGAAATGATGGAGCTGCTCAGCGCCATCAACAGTGTGGGCATCACGGTGGTGGTGGTTACCCACGAGCATGAGCTGGCTTACCGCTTTTCCAAGCGGATCATTACCATCGACCACGGCGCCGTGGTGGGGGACGCCGTCAATAAGCAGGGGGTGAAGGGATGAGAGGCTCCAGTTTTCGTTATCTTTCCAAGCAGGGCCTCCACAGCCTGGTTGCCAACCGGCTGATGACCCTGGCCAGCGTGGGCGTGCTGACCGCCTGCCTGATTCTGGTGGGTGTGGCCACCCTGTTCAGCGCCAATGTGGACAGCCTGGTGGAATATCTGGGCGAGCAGAACGAGACGGTGGTGTACATCGGCAAGGATCTTTCCGAGGAGCAGATCGCCCAGGTGGATTCCCAGATCCGGGGTATCTCCGGTCTTTCGGCGGTCACCTATGTGTCCAAGGAAGAAGTGCTGGAAACCTATAAGGGTTATATGGAAGAATATGCTGTCCTGTTCGATGATTTTGAGGAGGACAACCCCTTCCGTGCCAACTATCGGGTGGTAGTGGAAGACCTGAACCAGCTGGATGAGATCGTAGCCCAGCTGGAAGCCATCGAGGGAGTGGAGGATGTGAGCCCGCCCACCGAGCTGGCCAGTGTCTTCCTCAGCATTCAGCGGGCCGTGAATGTGGGCGGCTGGGTGCTGGTGGCGGTGCTGAGCCTGGTGAGCATTGTGGTTATCAGCAATACCATCCGCATCACCGTGTTTGCCCGCCGCAAGGAGATCAGCATCATGAAGTATGTGGGCGCCACCAACGCCTTTATTCGCTGGCCCTTCTTTGTGGAGGGTATGAGTGTGGGCCTGATCGCTGCCCTGGTATCTTCCGGCGTGGTGATGGGGGCCTATGCAATTGTTCTGCACTATGCCGGCGATCTGAGCGGCTTCTGGAACAGCCTGCTGGGCGTATCCCTGCTGCCGCTTTCCCAGGTTTGGTACTGGCTGTTGGGGGGCTTTGCGGCTTTCGGCATCCTGATCGGCAGTCTGGGCACTGCCACATCCATCCATAAATATCTGGAGGTATAACATGCGCACCGAGAAAATCCGTGTCCGGATGCTGGCCGGCCTTTTGGCCGCGGGGCTGGTTCTCTCCCTGCCGGCAGGCGGCGCTCTCGCGTTGGGCGAGGGCACTTTTACCGAAGAAACCGTCAACTCTGACGCATTGGCCCAGGACCAGAATGTGCAGGATGCCAAGGAGAAAAAAGAGGCCCTGCAGAAGGAACTGGATGCCCTGAACCAGCAGCTGGCCAATATCCAGGGAGATAAGAAAGAGGCCGAGGAAACCAAGGCCGCCCTGGAAAAGCAGAAGAACCTGATCACCCAGCAGATCAGCGCCCTGATCTCCACCATTTCGGACGCGGAAGAGGCCGTGGCCCAGAAAGAGGAGGATATCCAGCGCACCCAGCAGGCCATTGAGGAAAAAGAAGCCGAGATCGACGAGCAGTGGGATGCCTTCAAGGACCAGATGGCGGCCATGCAGATGCTGAATGATACCGGCTATGTGGCCATGCTGGCCAATGTGAACAGCCTGTATCAGCTGCTCACCTTCTCCAACACCATGCAGGAGATCAGCCAGCAGGATACCGAGATTCTGGACAACATGAAGGCCCAGAAGGAAGAGCTGAACGAGCAGAAAGCCCAGCTGGACAAGGAAAAGCAGGAGCTGGAGGCAGCCAAGCAGGAGCTGGAAAGCCAGAAGAGCGAATTGGACGCAAAATCCGGCGAACTGGCCCAGAATATCAGCGCCACCAACCAGGAAATCAGCGACGCCCAGGCCAAAGAGCAGGCTCAGCAGCAGGTGGTGGACGCCAAGCAGAAGGAATACAACCAGGCCGAGCAGGAGTATGAAAACGCGGTTCGGGCCGCCCTTTCCAACGCCCAGGGCAACGACACCAGCAACGACTTCACCAGCTCTCTCTTTGTCTGGCCTCTGCCCGGTTATCATGAGATCACCACCTATTTCGGTGAGACCCAGGATATCAACGGGTATATCAAATCCGGCCATAAGGGCATTGACGTGCGCACTGCCGGCGCCAGCCCGGCTATCCATGCGGCGGCTGGCGGCACGGTCACCGTTTCCACCTATAGTTCCAGCTACGGCAACTATGTGCTGATCTATCACGGGCAGGATGCGGACGGCAACGGCTACGCCACCCTATATGCTCATATGTCCAGCCGCGCGGTGAGCGAGGGCGAGACGGTGAGCGCCGATCAGACCATCGGGTATGTGGGTTCCACCGGCCTTTCCACCGGCATGCATCTGCATTTTGAGGTGCGTGTCAACGGCAACCCTGCGAACCCCTTCAACTATTTCAGTTAAGCCAAGTCCCATAGAAAAGAAGGTAACACTCCATGAAACAAACTCGCCTGTGGGTACGCCTGGTCTGCCTGCTGATCGCAGTGCTGATGATTTTCAGCCTGGGGGTCAGCGTAGTCTGGCAGCTGCTGTAAAGAAGGGCAGTACTGTGAGAAGGACCCGACCTTATTTTGCGGCAGGGGGAAGAGAATGAACAAGAAAATATCTGTCAGCCTGGCCATTACGGTGGCTTTGCTGGCCATGACCGTTACGTTTTCCATCACCATGATCGTGGCTATGCGCATGTTCGACAACCAGGTCCAGAGCGTGCAGGAAAAAGAGAGCATGTACGGCAAGCTCTCGGAGATCGACAAATTCGTCCGTGCCAATTATTACGGCGAGATCAATGACGACACCCTGTATGATACCATCGCCTCGGGGTATATCCTGGGGCTGGGCGACCGGTATGCCACCTACTACACTGCCAAGGCTTTCACCGAGCTGCAGGATATGCAGAACGGAAAGATCATGGGCATTGGCGTGGATGTGATCAAGGACACCTCCGGCGCTGCCCGCATCACCAAGGTGTATGCCGATTCGCCCGCCGACCAGATGGGTATGGAGATGGACGGCTTCATCACAGCCATTGACGGGGTGGAGGTCAAGGGCCTCACCCGGGACAATGTGATCAGCCGCCTGCGGGGCGAAGCCGGTACCACCGTGAAGGTCACCTATCTGACTCCCTCCAACGAGGAGCAGGAGCTGGAAGTCACCCGTGCCCAGTACAGCACCCCCAGTGTGGAATATCAGCTGCTGGCCGGCAACCGGGGTTATATCAAGATCACCGCTTTCAACAACAATACGCCCTCGGAACTGAGCTATGCGGTGAGCCAGCTGCAGAATACCGGCGCTACCGGCCTGGTGCTGGACGTGCGCAACAACAGCGGCGATGTGATCAGCGCCGCCGAACAGTGCATTGATATCCTGTGCGGCGAAGGCGTTGTGGCCAGCGCCGAGTACAAGGACGGCACCATCGAAACACTTTATGAGAGCGACGAAAATCAGGTGAGCATTCCCCTGGTCTGCCTGGTGAATGGCTCCACAGCCAGAGGGGCGGAACTGTTTGCCGCTACCCTGCGGGATATGAACGGGGCCCAGATCGTGGGCGTCAAGACCATGGGCAAGGGGATGCTGCAGGCCGAGCCGGAAAAGCTCAGCGACGGCAGCGCCATTGTGATCACGGTGGCAAAACTTCTCACCAGCCAGGGCGACAGCTTTGACGGGGTGGGCGTAACGCCGGATGTGGAAAGCGCCCTCACCGCCGACGAGGAGCAGATGTCCTATGCCCTGACGGTGGACACCGACCCGCAGATCCAGCGCTCGCTGGAGGTGCTTTCCGGCATGATCGGCGATGAGACCGGCGACTCTTCGTCGGAATCTTCTTCCGAGGCATCCTCGGAGACAGCTGATTCCCAGCAAACCGCTGAGGATGATGCCAGCGAAACCAGCGAGGAGGGCTGACAGGTTTCAGCCCGTGAAAGGAAAGACCCATGCCCAAACTCACCGACGTCAGTACCATACGGGATCTGTGTGCCCGGTATGATTTTTCCCTGTCCAAGGGGTTTGGGCAGAACTTTATCGTGAACCCCGGCGTCTGCCCCAAAATCGTGGAGGCGGCGGGCATCGACAAAAGCTGGGGCGTGCTGGAAGTGGGCCCCGGCATTGGGGTCCTCACCCGGGAACTGGCCCAGCGGGCCGGCAAGGTGGTGGCCGTGGAGGTGGACGAGCGTCTGCCTGCCCTGCTGCAAGAGACCATGGCCGGCTGCGAAAACTTCCGCCTGGTGATGGGGGATGTGCTGAAGATCGACCTGGCATCCCTGCTGCGGGAAGAATTCGGTGAAATGCCGGTGGCGGTCTGCGCCAACCTGCCCTACTACATCACCAGCCCCATCCTGATGCGCCTGCTGGAGGAAAAATTGCCCATCCGCCATATCACCGTGATGGTGCAGAAGGAAGCGGCAGAGCGGATCACCGCCGCCCCTGGTACCCGCCTGGCGGGGGCCATCAGCTACGGGGTGTATTACTATGCCGAGCCCAGACTGCTCTTCCATGTGCAGCCGGGCAGCTTTTACCCGCCTCCCAAGGTGACCAGTTCGGTGATCCAGCTGAAGATCCGGCCCCGGCCGGCGGTGGATACCCCGGATGAAGCTGGGCTGTTCCGCCTGGTGCGGGCAGCTTTCAGTCAGCGCCGCAAAACCGCCGCCAATTCGGTGGCTTCCGGCCTGGGGGTGGAAAAAGCCCGGGTGGCAAAGGCTCTGGAACAGGCGGGCCTGCCCGCCGCCGTCCGGCCTGAACAGCTGACCCTGGAAGACTTCTGCGCCCTGCAGAAGGCCCTGGAAAATTGACAAGACCGACCGGTATGTGCTATCATATCCTTTGCCGAGAGAGTTTGGCGGCAAGCTGGTTTAGCACAGTGGTAGTGCAGCTGATTTGTAATCAGCAGGTCGGGGGTTCAAATCCGTCAACCAGCTCCAAAAAGTCATGTGAGGAGGATTTTCCTGACATGACTTTTTTGTTTAGAACTCAGATATAAACCAGGCAGACCATACCTGCCCGGCAAGGGAGGTAGCAAAATGCATCACGATCAGACAGACGCGCTGGGTACCCAGCCCATAGGCCGGCTTTTGCTGCGTTTGGCGGCGCCCGCCATTGCCGCCCAGATCATCAACCTGCTCTACAATCTGGTAGACCGGATGTATATCGGCCATATTGCCGAGATCGGCAAGCTGGCTCTTACCGGGGTGGGGGTATGCCTGCCCCTCACCATGCTGATTTCCGCCTTTGCCGCGCTGGTGGGCATGGGCGCCGCGCCCCGGGCTTCCATCTTCCTGGGCAAGGGCGAAAAGGATCAGGCCGAAGAAGTCCTGGGCAACTCGGTCACCCTGCTGGTTCTGGTTTCGGTGGTGCTCACGGCGGTATTCCAGATCTTTGCCCGGGATATGCTGCTGTTCTTCGGGGCCAGCGAAAACACCATCGGCTATGCCATGGAATATGTGCGCATCTACACCGCCGGCACCCTATTTGTGCAGTGCACCCTGGGCCTGAACGCCTTTATCAGCGCACAGGGCTTTTCCGGGGTGAGCATGGCCACCGTGCTGATCGGCGCGGTGCTGAACATCATCCTGGACCCCATCTTCATCTTTGGGCTGAACATGGGGGTACAGGGCGCGGCTCTGGCCACCATCATCTCCCAGGCGGTATCCATGCTCTGGATCCTGAAATTCCTTACCGGCCCCAAGACCACGCTGCGGATCCGCCGCCGGTATCTGGCCCTGAAAAAGCAGGTGGTCCTGCCCTCGGTGGCGCTGGGTCTGGCTCCCTTTGTGATGCAGTCCACCGAGAGCATCATCTCCATCTGCTTCAATGAATCCCTGCTGCGGTACGGGGGCGACCTGGCTGTGGGCGCCATGACCATCCTCACCAGTGTCAACCAGTTTTCCATGCTGCCCCTTACCGGCCTGACCCAGGGCGCCCAGCCCATCTTGAGCTATAACTTCGGTGCCTGCAACCCGGAGCGGGTGAAAAAGACCTTCCGGCTGCTGCTCATTTGCTGCCTGACCTTTTCCTGCACCCTCTGGGCGGCCGCCATGTCTTTCCCCCAGATCTTTGTAAAGATCTTCAACAATGACCCGGAACTGGTGGAATTTGCCTCCCATGCCCTGCGGCTGTATATGGCGGCCATGCTGGTATTCGGCGCTCAGATCGCCTGCCAGCAGACCTTTATTGCCCTGGGCAACGCCAAGTGCGCCCTGTTCCTGGCCATGCTGCGCAAGCTCTTCCTGCTGGTGCCCCTGATCTATATCATGCCCCTCATCCTGCCCTGGGATAAGACCACCGCGGTCTTCCTGGCGGAACCGGTGGCCGATATCCTGGCCGTGACCACCACCGTGACCCTGTTTGCCTTCCAGTTCAAAAAGGCCATGCGCCGGATGCAGGAGGGCCCCAACGGAGAGTGGGACCACTGAATCCTGAAAAAAGCCCCCTGCGAAAACGCCGGGGGCTTTTTATGGTTTCTCAGCCGGGGTGAAAGAGGGTATCCACCGTCAGCCCAGAGCCTTCGCCAGGGCAAAGGCCAGGGCCAGGGTAGGGTCATACTTGTTGTTTTCGATGGCGTTGATGGTCTGGCGGGATACTCCGCACTGTTTGGCAAGCTCTTCCTGGGAAAGCCCCAGCTCCTTACGCCGGGTGCGGATACAGTTTTCCATCTCAGCCCCCCAGCTTTCTGCGGAAATAGAGCAGGACAACATAATAGGTGATGCCGGTGACCACCAGATGTACCAGGGGATTGATGGACATGACCTGGGCACGCACAAAGGTCTCGATCACTTCCAGCATCAGCGCGCCGCTGGTGGCCAGCAGGGTGTAGGCGCTGGCCTTCCACACCACCAGCTGGCCCCGCTCGTCCCCCGGGTGCAGCAGGGTGAAGAGCATGTACAGATCCAGCCCTATAAAAATCAACAGCACCGATAAAAACAGGGCGACCGCGCCCCAGCTCATCATGCCTGCGGTATTCATCTGCCACTCCTTTCACCGGCCAGGCCGGCCCTAAAATGTCAAAAACTTTTTACAGTTTCAGGACAACAGAAGCCCCTGGAAATGTCAAGATTTTTTGACACTTTCAGGGGCCGCAGACAAAATTCAGGATTCGGTTTTCCAGTAAAAACAGCTGTAGGGGGGCAGCAGGCTGCCGCCGCCAAAGTCGTGCTGCCGGCCGGTGATCAGATCCCATCCCAGGCCCGAGCGGGCGTCAAAGTGGGCAGTGAAGGGATTGGCGTCTCCATTGATGGCCACGATTACCCGCTGGCCCTGGGCCTCCCGCTCAAAGACCAATTGCCGGGGCTGGGTAAGCAGGGGACGATAGGAACCGTGGCAAAGGGCTGGGCTTTCCCGGTGGGCCCTGGCCAGCTGACTCAGCCACCGGGTCTGCTCATTGGCCTGGGGTTTTTCCAGGGCGGGGCGCAGGGCCGGGTCGCCGTCCTTTTTGTCGCCGGCCATTCCCCATTCGCTGCCGTAGTACAGGCAGGGCACCCCCGGCATCCCGAAGAGCAGGCCATACAGGGCCGGCAGCTGGTTGGCATCCTTTAAAAGGGTGGCGATCCGGCTCACATCATGGTTGTCGGCAAAGTTCAGCAGGTGTTTGCCCCGGTAAAGGCACCAGTTTTCGGGCCCGAACTGGCGGTTCAGGCTGTAGCCGATCTCGTGCATGTTCCCCTCGTTGAAGCTGGAATACAGGCCCTTATAGCACTCATAATTGGTCACCGAGTGGCAGGCCCGGTCGTTCATCCAGCGGTTATAATCCCCGTGGAGGGTCTCACCAATCAGCACAAATTCCGGCTTAAGGGTGTCGGTGTGGCGGCGCAGGGCAGCCAGAAAGCCCTCGTCCAGGCAGTAGGCCACATCCAGCCGCAGCCCGTCGATCCCGTATTCCTCTATCCACCGGTCCACCACGCCCAGCAGATATTCCACCACAGCGGGATTTTTCAGGTTCAGTTTGACCAGCTCATAGCAGCCCTCCCAGGCTTCGTACCAGAAGCCGTCGTTATAGGGGCTGTTGCCGTCAAAGGAGAGGCAGAACCAATCCTTATAGGGGCTATCCCATTTTTTCTCCTGCACATCCCGGAACGCCCAGAACCCCCGGCCCACATGGTTGAATACCCCGTCCAGCACCACCCGCAGCCCGGCCTGGTGGAAAGCGCCGCATACCTGCTGCAGATCCTCCCGGGTGCCCAGGCGGCAATCCACCTGCAGGTAATCCCGGGTATCATAGCCGTGGGCGTCGCTCTCAAACAAGGGGTTCAGCAGTACCGCCGTGGCCCCCAGAGACCGGATGTGTTCCACCCAATCCAGCAGACGCAGAAGCCGGTGGGCGGGCTGCCCGTCATTCTGCAGGGGGGCGCCGCAGAGCCCCAGGGGATAGATCTGATACAGGACTGCTTGTTCATACCACATATTTATTTCTCCTTTTGTGGGGGAGCGGACTGATCGTGCCATTTTTCCGGGTGGGCCTTGCGCCGGCGGAACAGAATGCTCAGCACCAGGGCAGAAACGATAAAGCACAGCCAGAGAATGAGAACCGGCCATACCCAGGTGGGACGGGCCAGGGCCAGAATGATGGCTGTGATCACAAAGCAAAAGGGGAGATACTGAATCCAGCGGCCCATCGGGCCGAACAGGCTGCACCAGATCTTGCGCACCTCGACAGCCCGTTCCTGCTCCTGCCGGAAGGCAAATTCATTGAAAGCAATTTGAAAGGCCTGAACCGTATAGTAGAGTACCAGGAAGATATAGATCAGGGAGGAGAACCCGTTGAAATGGAAAATCTGGTATACGATAAACGCGACCCCCGCAAAGGCGGCCAAAAGAGTTTTCCAGCTGTAGATCTTCATAACAGGCACCTCCGTTCAGCGGATGTCGAGGGAAAAATCTCTTATCATCATCATACTATATTCTGCCCCCAAATGGAATTGGGCGGCCGCCTTGACAAGCCCCGGCTCCAAAGGTATACTGAACCCTGACAAAATAATCTTTCTGTGCGCCGGAAGGGCATTCCTGACGGCAAACAGCGTTCTGATACAGCGGCTGCCGGCAGGATTCCGGCGGCCCTTCCATCCTCTTTGTTCTGACGGTACCGGGGCTCCGGGCCAAAAGGCAGGGAAAAGCAAGGTGCCTTTCTCTCTCCCTGCCCTTTGGGCGGGGAGTTTTTTTCCGGCCCAGAAGAAAAGCAGGTATGGCGGGACGGCGCAGCGCACCCGCAAAGAAAGGGCAGGGCCCGGTGCGGAAAAAAGAGAGGAAATTGACAGTATGATGAAAAAACGTATCCTTGCGGCGCTGCTTTGCCTGTGCCTTGCGGCGGGCCTGCTGACCGGCTGCGGCAATTCCCCCGCCTCCGGTTCTCAGCCTGCTTCTTCCGCCCCGGCTTCTTCCGTGCCTGCTTCCAGCGCTGCCGGCCAGGGCGAGACCCGCACCATCACCGACCATGCCGGCCGGCAGGTGGAGATCCCCGCCCAGGTGGACCGGGTGGTGGTCACCGATATCTACCCGCTGCCCTCGGTGCTCAGCGTCTTTTTGGGCAGTGCCGAGAAGATCGTGGGCATCCACCCCATGAGCATGAGCGCGGCCCAGACCGGCACCCTGGGGGAAATCTTCCCCGAGATTCTGGAAGCCGATACCAGCTTTATGACCGGCACCGAGCTGAATGTGGAATCCCTGCTGGCTCTGGAACCGGATCTGGTTTTCTGCAACGCCTCCAATGCTGAGGAGATGGAAGCCATCACCAATGCGGGCATCCCCTGTGTGGGTGTAGCCACTGGCAAGTGGAACTTTGACATTCTGGAAACCTATGCCCAGTGGACGGCCCTGCTGGGTGAAATCTTCCCAGAGAGCGACAAGAGCGCCCTGGTGCGGGAGTATTCCGAAGAGGTCTACCAGGAGGTACAGGACAAGGTGGCTGATCGGGAAGAGGGCAGCAAGAAAAAGATCCTTTTCCTCTATCAGTATGATGAAAACACCATGGTTACTTCCAGCAGCAAGTTCTTCGGCCAGTTCTGGTGCGAGGCAGTGGGCGGCGTGAACGTGGCCAGCGAGGTGCCCGCCGAGACCAGCAACGCAGTGATCACCATGGAACAGGTGTACCAGTGGAACCCGGATGTGATCTTCATCACCAACTTTACCGAGTGTCAGCCCGAAGATCTTTACACCAATGCCATCAACGGGGATGACTGGAGCAGTGTGGCCGCGGTGCAGAACCAGCAGGTATATAAGATGCCTCTGGGCACCTACCGCACCTACACCCCCAGCAGCGATACCCCGCTCACCCTGCTCTGGCTGGCCCAGAAGGTCTACCCGGAAAAGTTCGCCGACCTGGACCTGAACGCCCGGGTGAAGGAGTACTACAGCGAGATCTACGGGGTGGAGCTCACCGACGAGCAGGTGGAAGCCATGTACAACCCGCCTGCCGAGGCGGCTGCCGGCCGGGGCTGAGAGGGCCCTGTATCGGCAAAACTTGATACAAATCGGAAATTTGCGAAAAGAATAAACAAAAAGTAAAACAGCAGGGGAGGGATTTGCCATGAAAAAGCGGATTCTCTCCCCTGTTTTTTGTGTTCTGGGGCTGGCGGTTCTGGGGCTGGCGGCCCTCTGCCTGGGCCAGTACAGCCTGAGCCCGGCCAAGGTATTGGCCGCCCTTTGGCCCGGAGGCTGGCCGGGGGTGAGCCTGTCGGATACGGATCTGACCGTGATCTTCAACGTGCGGCTGCCCCGGGTACTGCTGGCCCTGCTGGCGGGGGCCGCTCTCAGTGGGGCAGGGGCTGCCTTCCAGGCTGTCTTTTCCAACCCGCTGGCCACGCCGGACACCCTGGGGGTGGCCACAGGGGCCTCTTTCGGGGCGGTACTGGCCATCCTGATGGGCCTGCCCGCCCTGGCGGTGCAGGGGGCGGCCCTGGCCATGGGTCTGGGTGCGGTGGCTCTGGTCTATCTGGTGGGGCAGGTGCGGGGCGAGCGCACTGTCCTGACCCTGGTGCTGGCGGGGCTGGTGGTAAGCAGCCTCTTTTCGGCGCTGGTCTCTTTAGTGAAATATGTGGCCGACCCCCAAAACACCCTGCCTGCCATCACCTTCTGGCTGATGGGCAGCCTTTCGGGCACCACCCGGCGTTCCCTGGCCCTGGGCCTGCCCTTCCTGGGGGTGGGCGTGGCGGTGCTCTGGCTGCTGCGCTGGAAGCTGAACCTGCTGGCCCTGCCCCAGGAGGAAGCCCTCAGCTTGGGGGTACCTGTGAAAAAGCTGCGGGTGCTGGCGGTGGGGGCTGCCGCCCTCATCACGGCCTCGGTGGTCTCCCTCTGCGGGCAGATCGGCTGGGTGGGCCTGCTGGTGCCCCATGCGGCCCGGATGCTGGTGGGCGGGGATAACCGGCGGCTGATCCCGGCCAGTTTTGGGCTGGGGGCGGCGTTTTTCCTGGTCATCGACACCCTGGCCCGCTGCGCCACGGCGGCCGAGATCCCGGTCTCCATTCTGACGGCGGTGGTGGGCGCGCCGCTCTTTATTGTGCTGCTGCGCAGAACAGGGGGGGCTGGGCTGTGAAACTGGAAGTAAGAGGGGGCAGCTTTGGCTACCCCGGCGGGCCGCCCCTTCTGCGGGGCGTGTCCTTTCAGGTGGAAGGTGGGGAGGTCCTCTCCATTCTGGGACCCAACGGGGCGGGCAAGACCACCCTGCTGCGGTGCATGCTGGGGCTGCTGAGCTGGAAGGAGGGCCAGACCCTGCTGGATGGCCAGCCCCTGGCCAACGATACCCGCCGCTGGCAGAGCATCGGCTATGTGCCTCAGCAAAAGCGGCCGACCCTGGGCTGTACCGCCCTGGAGATGGTGCTGCTGGGCCGAAGCCCCCATCTGGGCCTGTTGGCCCAGCCCACCGCCCGGGACGAGGCCCTGGCCCGGGAATGTCTGGAACGGGTGGGGGCAGAGGCCCTGGCGAACCGGCTTTGCAGCCAGCTTTCCGGCGGGGAATATCAGCTGGTGCTCTTTGCCCGGGCGCTGGCCGTGCAGCCCCGGTTTCTGGTGCTGGATGAACCGGAGGCAAACCTGGATTTTAAGAATCAGCAAAAGGTGCTGGAAGTGCTGGAACGGCTCTGCCGGCAGGAGGGCCTGGGGGCTTTGTGGATCACCCACTCCCCCCAGAACGCCCTGGCCCTGGCCGATAAGGCCCTGCTGCTGAACCGGCAGGGCGAATACCGCTTTGGCCCGGCGGAAGAGGCACTCACCGAAGAAAACCTGAGCTGGTGCCTGGAAATGCCCCTGAAACTCTGCCGGGTACAGGCTGGGGAAAAGCAGGGCTGGTGCGTGCTGCCCCTGGGCAGCCGGGAGAAAGGATGAGAGGAATGGAAGAGACAAGAATCGCCCTGATCGGGATTCTGGTGGAAGAACCGGAATCGGTGGAACAGATGAACCGGTTGCTGCACCAGTATGCCCCTTACATCATCGGGCGAATGGGCATCCCCTACCGGGAAAAAGGGATATCCATGATCAGTGTGGCCCTGGATGCCCCCCAGCCGGTGATCAGCGCCCTTTCGGGCAAGCTGGGCATGCTGCCCGGGGTGAGCACCAAGACTCTCTATTCCAAGACCTGAAACAAAACACAAACAAAAAACAGCCCCCGACTCTCCTTTCTCAGGAGGGCCGGGGGCCTTTTTGCGGGCAGGGTTATTGGGTCAAGTCCACCGTGAAGCAGGTAGCTTCAGGTGCCTGCCACTGGCGGCTGTACTGAGGGCAGAGCCACACCTGGTCATAGGGATAATCTTCCAGGTACAGGGTGACCAGGAAGGAGTCATCCGGGGCGTCCATAGGCAGGGCGCCGCTGCTCCAGCTGTGGTACTCCATCTGGTTCCCTTCCGGGTCGTAGTATTCGGTGCGGAAAATCTGGTGGACATAGCTCTCTTTGCGCTGCCGGGCCAGGAAGCTTACCTTCCAGCCAGAGCCGACCTGTTTGGCCTCATAAAAGCTGACCCCCTCGGGCAGAAAATCCGCCTTGCCGCCGGCCAGATCCACCAGGGTGCGCTCATGGGATTTATCCAGCCATTCGGCGCCGGTGACCCGGATGGTAAGGGAATCGGCCTTTTCAAAATAGGGGCTCTCGGCCCGATAGGAGGTCATGGTGTGGGTTTCGCCGGAGCCGGTGGCGGTGACCCCGTTGGATACCGGCTGGTATACCTGGCCGCCGCCCTCCACCGTAAAGTAGAGCTGGGTGAGCCAGGCCGTGTTTTCCTCCGATTCCTCCAGGTCCAGCCGCAGGTGGGTGGGGTAGATCTCCAGCTGGGTGAAGGTGAATGTCTGGCCGTCCAGGGTAAGGGTCTCGCCCAGTTCGATCTGCCGGCCCGAGGCAGTGAAGGTGGGGTCAAAGTGCAGCGCAAACCGGAAGGTGGTCAGGGGTTCCGGGTCCGGGGGCAGTTCCAGCCAGACATCCTCACCTACCTGCTGGTCGGCCGGGCCTTCTTCCGTCAGGGTGGGGGCGTCTTCCTCCGGGTCCTGCCAGACGTCCAGCTCCAGGAGGAGGGCGTCAGGCACATCCTCGGCCACAAAATCTACCGTCATGCTGCGCAGCTGGCCGTTGGGCACATCCCAGCTGTTCAGCCCGTAGGAGCAGGGGGCCGGAGAGGAGCCGTCCAGGGAAAGGATCCTGGGTTCCTCCCGCAGCTGGCCGCCGCTCTCGGTGTCCAGCCGGTAAAAGATGTTTACCTGCTTTTGGTCCACGAGCAGATATTCCACCTGGGCGGTGATGCCGCACCGGGTTTGGGTCAACTCCAGGGGCTGGACATATTCATTATCCACCGCCCGGCTCAGGGAGGGGGAAAAGGTGACCGCGGCGGCCAGTTCCCGCAGCAGGGGGACCCGGGAGCAGGCATAGGCCACCGGGGCGCAGAAGTTTACCAGCAGCACAAAGCAGCAGGCAAGACCGGCCAAGCTGGCCGCAGGCTGCAGTACCCGGCGCCGGCGCAGCCGTGCCCGAGCCCGGGGCAGGGCCTTTTCCAGAGCGGGCGGGGTGTCTTCCAGTTCCCGCAGCAGGGCCGAATATTCTTCGTTCCGGTTCATGCGTCTCCCTCCTTTTCACAAAGTTCCAGCCGCAGCAGGGCCAGGGCCCGGCGCTGACGGGTGGCGGCGGTGCCGGCCGGGATATCCAGGATGCGGGCGGTTTCGGCCAGGGTATAGCCGGAAAAATACCGCAGGATTACCACCTGGCTCAGTTCGGGGGGGCAGGCGCCGGATCGCCTCTTTCAGGGGCAGGGCGTCCAGATCATCGGCATTGGGGCAGTCGAATGTATCCAAGGGCTCCAGCCGGCGCTGGCGCTTTTTCTCCCGGCTGCACTCGTTCAGCAGGATGCGGGTGAGCCAGGTGGCGAAAAATTCCGGCTGGCGCAGCCCCCGCAGCCCCCGCAGTCCCTTGTATACCGTTTCGTCCACCGCGTCCAGGGCCAGGGCCTCGCTGCCTAAGTAGAGAAAGGCGGTGCGATAGAGCCGGGCGCGCAGATGCTCAACCGCAAGGGCGTATTCTTCCTGGGTCATGGCGGTCCTCCTTTCTTTTGTCCTTCTGCTTATTAGACCGTTTGGGCCCTTGTTTTTATTGCGCCGGGGAAAATTTTTTTCGAAAACAGACGAAAAAAGGCCGCCCGGCAGGCGGGCGGCCCATGATCTGGCAGCGCTCTCAAAGCCCCTCGTCGCTGCCGGCCTCCCGGCGGGGCAGCATGATGGAAATCGCCTGAGGCTCCACCGAAATATCCGCAGTATCCGGTGTGCCCCCGTATTCTCCGTCCAGGGTCCAGGCGGTGCGCTGGAATGCGGTAAAGCGGATGCGGTCGGTCTGGAACAGGCGCACATAGGGGGTTTCTTCCCCCCGGGTCAGGGCAGTCAGGATCTGCTCGCCCTCCCGCAGGGTGGCGGGGGCCTTGATGAGCATCACCTCAAACAGGCCGTCGTTCAACTGTACCTGCCGGGCATTGGGGGCGGCAAAGCCCCCCACCGTGGTGGTGTTGGAAACCGAGCCGTACAGGTATTCGTCCTCTTCGATCAGGCCGTCGTGCTCCACCTTCATATGGCAGCGGCAGCCCATGCTCTCGGGCAGGGAGAGAATCCCCTTGAGCACATAGGCCGCATGGCCCAGAGTGTTTTTTGTGTCCTGGGGGGTGGAATAGCTCACCGCCGTGAAAGCCCCGAAAGCGGCCACATAGTTGAAATAAGTTTCATTGAAGCGGCCGATGTCATAGGCAAAGGGGCGGCCGTCCGCCAGGGCGGCGCAGCCCTGTTCCAGCTCGATGGCCAGGCCCAGGCTGTTGGCAAAATCATTGGTGCTGCCCCCGGGCAGATAGCCCAGCAGGGGCCGGTGCTCCAGGGCCATCAGCCCGCAAACCGCATGGTTCAGGGTGCCGTCGCCGCCGCAGCAGGCCACCAGATCAAAGCGGCTGCCGCACTCGGCCAGGATGTTTTCGGCGGTAAGGCCGTGGGCCGGCAGCAGGGGATATACCGTGGTCTCGCAGCCCCGCAGGGCCAGGGCTTCCACCATCCGGTAGGTGTTCTGGCGGGCGCTGCCGGTGCCCGCCGAGGGGTTCACCAGCAAAAGGACCTTCTTGCGCATGGATTGATTCCTCCTTTATGGGAAGGGCGGGCCGGGCCCGCGCCGATCAGATGATTTTATAGAGATTATACCATCCCGGGAAGGATTTATGGGCCTTAACCCCAAAAAAGTTGCCCCATACAGGAATGTTGGGGCAGGGCGGGGCGTACCATGTACCAAAACCGCCGGATAAGGAGGGAAAAGGTACATGCCGTCCAAAACAAGGCCGGTGTTCTGGCCCCGCCGCCAGGACCCCATGGATGAAGAACTGCGCCGTTACCAGCCCACGCTGGAAGAGGAGATCCGGGACTGCCTGGAACAGATGCGCCACAACGAGATGCTCTTTTCGCTGGAGGTAGAGGAAGACCTGATCGACCAGCGCATCTACGAGCGCAAGGCACTGCTGTGCCGGTACCATTACTTACAAGCCAAGGCGCGGGCCCTGGGGCTGCGCGCCATCCTGTGAGCGGGTGGCTTTGGGCCCTGGCGGCGGTGCTGCTGCTGGCGGTAAGCCGGGCAGCTGCCTCGGGGCCCCACCCCATCGGCAGGGCCTGCCTGTCGGCCCTGTGCGGGGTAAGCGCTCTGGGGGCGGTAAACCTGCTGGCCCCCTATACAGGGGTGAGCATCGCCCTTAACTACGGCACCGCCTTTGCCGCGGTGGTGCTGGGCCTGCCCGGGGTGACCGGAATGCTCTTTCTGCAGGTCTTATTTCTCTGAGGGTGCCTGGGCCGCGCCGGCGGCGCTCTCCTCATCAAAGCCCCGGGCCCGGGCGCTGAATTCGCAGCCGCAGTAGGCCTGGCGGTACAAGCCGTACTGGGCGCTCAGTTCCAGGCTGCGCTTGTAGCCGTCCCGCTTGCGGAACTCGCTGGGCAGGTGCTTTACCCCATACTTTTCTTCCAGTTCCAGGCCGATCTGGTTGATCCGCACCGGGTCCTTGAGGGGTGAGACCGAAAGGGTGGTGGTGAACCACTCAAAGCCGTGCTGGGCGGCGTAGCGGGCGGCCCGCTCCATCCGCAGCCGATAACAAAGGGTGCAGCGGCCGCCCTTTTCGGGCTCATCCTCCAGCCCCTTCACCGCCTGGTAAAACTCGGCCGGGTCGTAGGTGTCCTCTACCAGCTCCACCTCTCCGGGGTGGGCAAGGCCGAGAAAACGGGCCAGTTCTCTCTGCCGCCGCTCATACTCGGCGGCGGGCCAGATATTGGGGTTATAGTAAAGCACAGTGACCTGAAAATGGCGGCAGAGAAGTTCCAGCACCGAGCTGGAGCAGGGGCCGCAGCAGGCGTGCAGCAAAAGGCGGGGGCGGGTCTGCCCCAGCTGTTCCAGCACCTGGTCCATCTGCTGGGTGTAATTGGGTCGGTTGGCCATCTGACGTTACCTCGCTGAAATCAGGTTTTGCGCGCCCCGGCTGCCGGCAAGCTGCCCGGGGGCCGGGGGCTTTTTTATTTTACCACATTTTGTTTTCAAACTGTTCAAAAGTGTACCACAAAACTGCCACAAATGGGGAGTATTCTATACTCACAGCAAAGATACCAAATACCGGGCGCCGCGGAATACTGCGGCGTGCGGCCACTGAACCCCGCCCATGCCAGCGCCCCGGAAGGGGCCCGGGCGGGTCAGACTACCATCCTCTTTCTGGACAGAAAGTTACCATAAACAGCAAAAACGGCGCGCGCGGTTTTCCTTTCTTTCCGCACGCGCCGTTTTTGCGTTTTCTTGGCAGGTGTAGTATACTGAACATATCCGAAAGGAAAAATAAAGGCTCCGGCCCAAGGGCCGGGCAGGAGAGAAGGCAAGCATGACACAGGAAAAGATCGCCCGCATCAATGAGCTGGCAAGAAAGAGCAAGACCCCCGAAGGGCTGACCGATGCCGAAAAGGCGGAACAGCAGGCCCTGCGCCGGGAATATGTGGAGGCCTGCAAGCGCAGCCTGAAAAGCCAGCTGGACGCCACCGTGGTGGTCTCGCCGGACGGCAGCCGCCGCCCCCTTCGGCTCCAGGAGGGCAAAAAGGGCTGAAAAGTGCGGCAAAAGCCCCGAATTCTGCGAAAAAAGGCTTTTCAACCAGGGCGGGGTACAGTATAATGAATGTTGGTTTTCGGGCCGCGCATCCCGGGCAAAGCGCGCGGAAAAGGCGGCCTTTGAGCATATTGTAAGGGGAATAGAGAAATGCTTACAGCAATTACCGGAATCAACTGGGGCGACGAGGGCAAGGGCCGCATGGTGGACCTGCTCAGCCAGGAATATGACATTGTGGTGCGCTATCAGGGCGGCAACAACGCGGGGCATACCGTCAAGAATCCCCGGGGCAAGTTTGTGCTGAACCTGCTGCCCTCGGGCATTCTGCGCCCGGAGGTGGTCTGCGTCATGGGCAACGGCATGGTCATCGATCCCCATCATCTGGATAAGGAGATTGCCACCCTGCGCCAGCAGGGCATCGAGATCAGCCCTGCCAACCTGAAGATCTCCGATCGGGCCACCATCTGCATGCCCTTCCATGTGGATCAGGACGGCCTGGAAGAAGCCCGCCTGTCCCAGACCGGCGCTCAGTTCGGTTCCACCAAGCGGGGCATTGCCTACAGCTACGGCGACAAATATATGAAAAAGACCCTGCGCATGGGGGATCTGCTTCATCTGGATGAGGCCATGAAGAAGCGCCTCAAGACCATTGTGGACGCCAAGAACCTGACCATGGTGAACATCTACGGGGCCAAGCCCATCGACCTGGAAGAGATGTGGGCCTGGTGCCAGGAGTACGGCCGCGTCTTCAAGGATTATATCTGCGACGCGGGCGCCTACCTGGACGCCGCCGACCGCCAGGGCAAGAAGATTCTGTTCGAGGCCCAGCTGGGCGCTCTGCGGGATATCGATTTCGGCATCTACCCCTACACCAGCTCTTCCAACGTAATCGGCGCCTATGCGCCCATCGGCGCGGGCATTCCCGGCCGCAAGCTGGACCTCTCCATCGGCATCATGAAGGCCTATTCCAGCTGCGTGGGCGAGGGCCCCTTCACCGCTGAGCTGGCCATGACCGAAGAGGAGAAGGACGTGCTGCGGGAGCATGGCCATGAGTACGGCGCAGCCACCGGCCGTCCCCGCCGGGTAGGCCCCATCGACCTGGTGGCCAGCCGGTACGGTGTGCGCTGCCAGGGCGCCGACCAGGTGGCCCTCACCCTGCTGGACGTGCTGGACTATATGGAAAAGATCCCGGTGGTGGTTCGCTATAAGCTGGCCGACGGCACCGAGACCGACCTGTTCCCCATGGGCGAAGCACTGGATACCGCCCAGCCGGTGGTGGAATACCTGCCCGGTTGGCATTGCGACATCACGGGGGTCCGCCGCTTTGAGGATCTGCCCAAAGAGGCCCAGGACTATGTGCTGTATCTGGAAAAGGCAGTGGGCTGCCATATCCAGTATATCTCGGTGGGCGCCGAGCGCGAGGCCTATATCAAGCGCTGAGACGCTGTCCCCAATATTCATACGGAATACCGGTAACAGGGGTTACCGGTATTCTTTTGCCCCAAACACAGAAAAATCGGAGGAAATATGACAGATTTTCTAGTCCGGCATTTCATCAAGGATCATGAGCGCACCGGGGATGCGGCGGTGCGTACTGCCTACGGCAACCTGGCGGGAATTGTCTGCATCCTGTGCAACCTGCTGCTGGCGGGCGGGAAGATGGCGGCGGGCTTTTTGTTCGGCAGCATCTCCATCACGGCCGACGGCCTGAATAACCTTTCGGATGCTTCCTCCAATGTGGTCAGCCTGATGGGCTTCCGGCTGGCCAGCCGCCCCGCCGACGAGGAACACCCCTATGGCCATGGCCGCTATGAGTATCTGGCCGGGCTGGTGGTGGCGGCCATGATCCTGCTGATTGGTGTGGAGCTGGCCAAGAGCAGCCTGGAAAAGATTCTGCATCCCACCCCGGTGGAATTCAGCCTGCTTTCCGTGGCAGTGCTGGTGGCCTCCATCCTGGTCAAGTTCTGGATGTCGGCCTTCAACCGCCGGCTGGGCAAGCTGATCCATTCCGGTACCCTGGAAGCCACCGCAGCCGACAGCCGCAACGATGTGATCAGCACGGCGGCGGTGCTGATTGCCCTTGTGCTGGGCAAGGTCACCGGCCTGGAACTGGATGGCTGGATGGGCATGGGTGTGGCTCTCTTTATCCTGTACAGCGGTTTCGGGCTGATGCGGGAGACCATCGACCCTCTGCTGGGCAGCGCCCCCGACCCGGAGCTGGTCCGCCACATCCGCCAGAAGGTCCTGAGCTACCCCGGCGTGTTGGGCGTACATGACCTGATGATCCACGACTATGGCCCGGGTCGGCAGTTTGCCAGCCTGCATGTGGAAATGGCGGCCGAGGCGGATGTGCTGGAAAGCCATGAACTCATTGATACCATTGAGCGGGATTTCCGGGCCGAGCGGCTGGAGGTGCTCATCCACTTTGACCCGGTGGTCACCCAGGACGAGCAGGTGAACCAGGCCCGCAGCAAGCTGACCCAGATCGTGCAGGAGCGCTGGGGCGACAGGGTGAGCATCCATGATTTGCGGATGGTGCCCGGCAAGGAACGGATCAACCTGATTTTTGACTGCGTGACTCCTTACGGTTTTGAGGAGGATGACAAGCAGGTGTGCGGGGCGATCCGGCAGGCTGTGGCGGCTTGGGATAAGCGGTATGTCTGCATCATCCGTCCCGAAAAAGAGATGGCGCCCGAAACAGCAAAGTAAATCAGAGCGGCGGCGGCCCCGGCGGGCCCCGCCGCTTTTTGCGTAAAAGGGAAAGGCTTTGTCGAAGCCCCGCCCTGCAACAAAATTCTTCCTTCCCCCCGTGCTACAGTGACCCCAAAAGCCGGATTTTTTCGGAACAGGAAAGAGGAAGAAGAATGCTGTCCACAAAAAGCTTACAACGAAAGGCCCGCTGGCAGAAGACTCTGCCGGCCCTTCGGCAGGGCGGTGCGGTGCTGGCAGGTTTTCTGCTGGCCGGCGGCCCGGTGCTGGAGCTGTATCCCCTGGGGCTGGCCTATACCCTGGGGGTTCCCGAGCGGTGGATGTACCTGGGCGCGGCAGGGGCAGCCTTTGGCTCGCTGCTTATCCTGGAACCGGTGGCCGCCCTGCGCACGGTGGGGGCGGTGGCTGCTGCCCTGGCGGGGCGGGCCATCTGCCGCCGCAGCCGATGGGCAGGCTTTGCGGCGGGCTGCGGGTGCCTTTTGCTGGTGCAGGGGATGCTGGCCCTTTCCGGGCTGAGCACCCTGGCAGGTACCCTGGCTGCCCTGGGGGAGGCGGCCCTGGCGCTCCTGTTCGGCCTGGCGCTGGGCCGGGCAGGCCAGGGGCGGCCTCAGGCAGGTCTGGTCTGGATCATGCTGTTTATCCCTGCCCTGGAAGGGATCGGCACCGGCGCCTTCCGCCCGGGATTCTTGCTGGCGGGGACGGCAGGGCTGGCCCTGGCCTATAGGGGCGAAGTAAAGCATGCGGCGGTGGGGGCTATTTGCTGGGGCGGAATGCTGGCGGCCGCCGACCCAGCCCTCCTGCCCTCGGCCCTGGGCCTGTGCGGCGGGGTGCTGGCAGGCGCGGTATTTGGCTCGGGCGAAAAAATGCTGACGGCCGGCCTTTTTGCGGCGGCGCAGCTGTGCAGCCTGGGGCTGGTCCAGCCGGATCTGCAGTGGCAGACTGTTCTGCTCTGCGGCCAGGCGGTGCTGGTGTTCTGTCTGATCCCCCGGCGGTATCTGCTGGCCCTGCCGGGAGAGAGCAGCTTCCGTCAGGATGCCCGGCAGGCAGGGCTGGTAGGGGCCAGCGGGCGGCTGACGGCGGTGGCCGATGCCCTGGCTGACGTGGCCCAGACGGTGGACGCGGTGATGGACAAGCTGCCCAAGGCCGGGGAGGGGTATGAGTTCACGGTAGATTACCTGGCCCGTGGGCTCTGCGTTTCCTGCCGTCAGCGAGAGCGCTGCTGGATCCGGGAATACAACGATACCGTCAAGGGGCTGTACTCCCTCAAGGGCCTGTTGGAGGAGGGGCAGCGGCTTTCGGTGGAGCAGCTGCCGCCCCAGTTTTACCGCTGCGAAAAGCCGGCGGCCCTGTGCAGCTGCCTGTGCCAGGGGTATGCGGTCCAGTGCAGCCGGCGGGAATCCGCCCTGCGGATGACGGCATTGCGCAGCGCCCTTTCCGAACAATACGGCGCCATGGCGGGGGCCCTGGCCCATATGGCCGAGGATCTGGCCCAGGGCGGGGCGGTGGATGAGACCAAAAGCAGCCGGGTGGCTTCCCTGCTGGAATCCATGGGGCTGGAACCCCTGGAAGCGCTGGTGCAGAGCGACGGGCTGGGGCGGATGAAGGTCACCGCCACCCTGAGCCGTACCCCCTTTGAGGAGGAAGAGCTGCAGGGCCTTGCCGAAGAGGTGGAGCATCTCTGCCGGCGCAGTTTTGGTCTGCCCCAGGTGAACCACTGCCGCACCGTTACCACCCTGATTTTTGCGGAAAAACCGGTATATGAGGCGGTCTTTGGCCTGGCCCTGCGCCCGGCCCGGCAGGAAGCCAGCGGGGACGCGGCCCGGCAGTTCTGTGACGGCAGCGGCCGGGCCCATATGCTGCTCTGTGACGGGATGGGCGTGGGCAAATACGCCGCGGTGGATGGGGCCATGGCGGCCAACCTGGCCGACCGGCTGCTGCGCACCGGCTTTGAGGGAGATACCACGGCCCGGCTGGTGAATGTAGCCCTGAACCTGAAAAGTGAAGAGGAGAGCGGCGCTGCCCTGGATCTGCTCAGTGTGGACCTGTATACCGGCCGGGTGCGGCTGTACAAGGCGGGGGCGGCCCCCAGCTTTACGGTGCAGCAGGGCAAGGTACGGGCGGTGGAAGGCGCCGGGCTGCCGGTGGGGATCCTGAAGGAAGTCTCCGGCAAGGAGCATCGGTTTGGGATGACCGGCGGCGACTGGGTCGTGCTGGTGAGCGATGGGGTGCTGGGGGAAGGGGATACCTGGCTGCGCCAGCAGATCGAATTGTGCGCTGCTGTGGGCAATACGCCCCAGGAGATGGCGGATATCCTGGCAGATACCGCCCGCCGGCGGCAGAGCGGCACCGCCCCGGCAGATGACATTACCGTGGAAGTGCTCAAACTGGAAAGAAGCCTGTAGACTTGCGGGGCGCCGCGGGAGAGATTATACTGAACAGGAGGGTTAAAATTGCGGAGGGGGAAAAACGGCCCGGCCCTGCCGGGCGGGAAAGGAAGGGAGAACCTATGAATTCCATGATTCTGGAAGGCGGCGCATTCCGGGGCGTCTACACCTCGGGCGTGCTGGATGTATTGGCCGAAAACGGCGTGGGCTTTGACGCAGTGGTCGGGGTGTCGGCAGGAGCGCTGAACGGCATCAACTTTATCTCGGGGCAGATCGGCCGGTCGGCCCGCATCAATCTTTGCTATGTGCGGGACAGCCGGTATGTGGGGCCCCGGGCACTCCTGCGCAGTCACAGTGTGATCGGCTTTGATTTCCTTTTTGGGGAAGTGTCGGACGAGCTGGACCCCTTTGACAACGAGACCTTTTTCTCATCACCCACCAAGTTTTATGCGGTGGCCACCAACTGCCTGAACGGCAAGCCTGTATTCTTTGAACGGGATCACTCGGATATCCTGCTGGCGGCCCGGGCATCGGCCAGCATGCCCCTGCTCAGCCGGTTTGTGCAGATCGATGGCGTTCCCTATCTGGATGGAGGAATCGCCTGTGCCATCCCCTACCAGTGGGCCCTGGATGCCGGCCATGAAAAGGTCGTGCTGGTGCTCACCCGGCAGAAGGGGTACCGGAAAGAGCCCCTTTCCTATAAGATGAAGGAACTGTATTACCGCACCTACCGGAAATATCCGGCTCTGATGCGCCAGCTGCTCAGCGCCCAGCAGAGATACAACCGGATGCAGGAGGAGATTGAGGAACTGGAGGCCGCCGGCCGGATCTTTGTGCTGCGCCCCCAAAAGCCGGTGGCAGTTTCCCGGCTGGAACGGAATGTGGATAAGCTGGAACAGCTGTACAGTGAGGGCAGGCTGGAAACCCTGCAGCGGCTGGAAGAGCTGAAATGGTACCTGCAGGTATAAAAAATACGGCGCAGCCCCAAAAGGCCGCGCCGTATTTTTTATTTCACAAGCAGGGGAATCGAAATCTCCCAAACGTCAGAACAAATTCAGGGACAGGGAGATGAGGATGGGCACAAAAAAGGAACAGATCATCCCGTTCAATACCGAGAGGACCACGGTCTCCTCGTTGGTATACCGCAGCATCAGGGCAGGGTGGTATCCTCGCTGGTGGCTGCGGCCGGGGCGATGCAGGTATAACAGTTGAGCCGCACGGCCAGCAAAGGAATGAGGAAAAAGGAAAAGAGTTCCCGCATCAGGTTGCTCATAAAGGCGATGCTGCCCATCTGGGCGTCGATCAGGTTGCTGATGGTCACACCGGCCAGGCTGTGCCAGCCCAGGCCGCTGGCAATGGCAGCGCCGTAGCTGACCGGCATGGAAAGGATCCAGGAACAAAGAATGCCGCCCAAAAAAGAACCCGCAATGATCCCGAAGGGGATGATGAATATTTTCAGGTGGTATTCCTTGATCTTGGAGAAGATCCCCCTTTGCATGCCCACGCTGATGCCCACCGAAAACATGAGCAGGTAGAGGATCAGGTCGGTATGCCAGCTGATCAGGGAAAACAGCCAGAACTGCGTGCCGGACATGCCGCATAGAATCCCCAGAAACAGGGAAGCAATCAGAAACAGAAGAATCATTTTCCCATCCTTTCCGGGCTGTCGGGCTGTCTGTTTCGCCATCCTTTGGTGAGGAAAAATACGATCACGATGGACAGCAGGGTGGGGATGGCAAAGAAGAGGGCGCTGGAAACCCCCAGCTGGGACAGCTCCTGCCAGAAATTTTCCCGCTGGCCCAGCAGGCTGCCCATGGCAAAAATCAGCAGGAAGGTGCAGGCCGGGGAAATCCATTCCACCCTTTGGCATGGGAGGGGACGAGGAAGCGGCCGGCAAGAATGCCCAGGCACATCACGATCAGTATATCCATCTTTTTTGTTCCTTTCCGATTGGATGGTGGAAACAAGGAGGCGAGCCTCAAAATGGGGCAGGCCCTGCCCCGGCGGGCAAAAGCGGGCTGCCCACAAAAAGCTCCCGCCTGGTTCCCCGAGAAAAACCAGGCGGGAGCTTCATATTCCGGGAGAAAGCGCCCTCTTCAGCGGAGGGACCGGGCGCCGGCACCCTTCCGGGCCGGCGCAAAAGGGGAAAATCAGGCCTTGTTCATGCTGCCGAACAGCTCAATCTTTTCCCGAACGGTGGCCTTGATGGCGTCGGCGCCGGGGGCCAGCAGCTTGCGGGGGTCAAAGCCCTTACCCTGCTTGTCCTTGCCGGCCTCGATATACTGGCGGGTGGCGGCAGCAAAGCTCAGCTGGCATTCGGTGTTCACGTTGATCTTGGAAACACCCAGGGACACGGCCTTGCGGATCATATCGGCAGGGATGCCGGTGCCGCCGTGCAGCACCAGGGGAATGTTGTTGGTGGCAGCGTGGATCTTGTCCAGAGTTTCAAAATCCAGGCCCTTCCAGTTGGGAGGATAAACGCCGTGGATGTTGCCGATGCCGGCGGCCAGGAAATCCACGCCCAGACCGGCGATCGTGGCGCACTCGGCGGGGTCGGCCACTTCGCCCATGCCCACAACGCCGTCCTCTTCGCCGCCGATGGTACCCACCTCAGCCTCAATGGACATGCCGTTGGCATGAGCCAGGGCCACCAGCTCCTTGGTCTTTTCCACGTTCTCGTCGATGGGGTAATGGCTGCCGTCAAACATGATGCTGCTGAAGCCGGCGGCCACACAGGCCTTGGCGCCCTCGTAGGTGCCGTGATCCAGGTGCAGGGCCACAGGCACGGTGATCTTCATGGTCTCCAGCATGGCCTTGACCATGGCAGCCACCACGGGGAAGCCGCACATATACTTGCCAGCGCCCTCGGAGACACCCAGAATCACCGGGCTCTTGCACTCCTCGGCAGCCTGCAGAATGGCCTTGGCCCATTCCAGGTTGTTGACGTTGAAGGCGCCCACGGCGTAATGGCCGTCCCGAGCTTTCTGAAGCATTTCGGTTGCGTTTACCAGCATGTTTGTTCCTCCTGACTTTGTACTAAAAATAGTCGTATTCATCCGGGCAGCAAAAAAGCCGTCCGTGCGGGGGATCCTTGCCTTTTTCTTTTTCTACCCTATAGTATAGCGGCCCGGGGGGATAAAATCAATCCGGCTTTTTCTTTTCCCCTTTTTTGCCGCCCCGGGGCAGATGAGCCCGGGCATAGGCAAAGATGTACTGCTGGGCAATGCCGGCCTGGCTGCGGCAGCAGACCGGGATGCCCCGGGGGAAGAGGGTATCCATGGCCCGGTTGATCCACACATCCCGGGGAAAGGCCTGCCACCGGCCCAGACCGAACAGAAGCACGCAGTCCGCCACCTTGGGGCCCACCCCCCGCAGGCTCTGCAGCCGCAGGCGGGCCTGATCCAGGGGCAGCGCCCGCAGCTCTTCTTCCGAGATCTGCCCCAAGGCCACCTGCTGGGCGGCGTTCAGCAGGTAGGCCGAGCGCCAGCCCGCCCGCAGTGGGGCCAGCTCCTGCAGGGAAAAACCGGCCAGCCGGGCCGGGTCGGGGAAAGAAAAGCGACTGTAAGCCACCGGTTCCCCAGCCAGGGCGCACAGCCGCTCCACAATGCCCCGTATCCGGGCGATGTTGTTGTTCTGGCTGATGAGAAAGGTGCAGAGCGTTTCAAAAAAAGGTTGGCGCAGCACCCGGATCCCGGGGTTTTCCTCCACACAGAGTTTCAGCCGCCGGTTGCCGGCGCAAAAGCGCTCCTGCAGGGCGGGGTAATCCAGGTCCAGCGCAAAATAGTTTGCCCAGAACTCCCGGTCCTCTTCCTCGGCCCCTTCCAGGATAAGGGCATTTCCCTTGGTATAGGCCAGCACCGAGCGGCCCTCGGCCACCCCCTGCCAGACCTCTTTTTGGGGCAGCCAGCGGAAGCACTGGCCGCAGTCCAGGGTGGAAGAAAGCTCCAGCCCCTTTGCGTCCTCAAAAATCAGCATAAGAACCCATTTTCCCCTTTCTTTTTGAAAAATATTATATCGGCAGACCCCTCAAAAGGCAAACCGGGCCCACTGGCAAAAAGGGGAAAAACGCGCCAGTTTTTTCCGTCAAAAAACAGCGAAATTCCCTCTTGACAGTCGTTCTTCAACGCTCCGTTTAAAAATAAGTTTTCAACATGCTGTTGAAAACTTGGTGGAGAACTGGCTTTCCACAATAAAAAAACAGAGCAAAATGGCCAGTTATTCACTTTTTCCACAGAGTTTTCAACAAAACTTGGGGAAAGTGGAAAACCAAAAGGGAGTGTACATGTTGTATAACCGGCTTTACGAAGAGGAAGAAAAAGAAGGCAAAAGGGTTTGCCGAAAGGGAAAATGAGGAATAAAAGCCGGAAAACAGGAAAAAAGAAACGGAATACAATACAAAAGCAATCAAAACGGAAGAAGAGAGAATTATAAAAACAAGTGAAGAACAAAATCTTTGGAAAAAGATATAAGGCGGGAGCCCGGCCAAGAGGGGCCGGGGAGGAGAAAAAGCAGCCGACGGGAAAGAAAAAGGGGATTTTGCGGTAAATTATAGAAAAGCGCCCGAGACTGTGCTATAGTAAATATATTATGAAATAAAATGTGAAAATCTGTCGCCGGAAAAGGGGGACGGATTTTCTGGACATAGGAGCAGGGCATGGAAGAAAAACAGAAGCCGGAACAGATCGTTTACGGCAAAAACCCGGTGGTAGAGCTGCTGAAGAGCGGCGGGGTAGATACCGTGATGGTCAGCGACAGTATGGCGCCCCAGCAGGCGGCCTACTATGGGGCCCTGGCCAAACAGGCCGGCGCGGTGCTGAAGAAGGTGCATCCCAACAAGCTGCGGCAGCTGTGCGGCACCGAAAACCACCAGGGGGTGGCGGCCTGGGCCAGCCTGATGGAATACGCCAGCGTGGAAGAGATTCTGGAAAAAGCGGCCCAGAAGGGGGAAGACCCCTTCCTGGTGCTGGCCGATGGGGTGGAGGACCCCCACAACCTGGGGGCCATCATCCGCAGTGCCTTTTTGTGCGGCGCCCATGGCCTGGTGGTTCCCAAGCGGGGCGGGGCGGCCGTGACCCCCACCGTGATGAAGAGCAGCGCCGGCGCGGCGGCCCGGCTGCCGGTGGCCAGGGTGGCCAACATCGGCGAGACCATCCGCCGGCTGAAGGAAAAAAATATTTTTGTGTACTGCGCCGATATGGGGGGCGAGCCCCTGGCCAAAACTGACCTTACCGGCCCTCTGGCCCTGGTAATGGGCAGTGAGGGCGCCGGGGTAAGCGCCCTGGTGCGCAAGCTCTGCGACGGAGCGGTGAGCCTGGATATGGAAGCCGACGCCGGCGGGGTGGACAGTTTTAATGTTTCGGTGGCGGCGGGGATCCTGCTGTATGAGATCCGCCGCCAGCGCCGGGCCGGGCAGTAAGCGCGGCAGAGTTTGGAACATCAATCGGGGAGGATAGCGCAGCAATGCCAGAAAACAGGTATTCCGGTTCGGTGGATGAGATCATTGAAAATGTAAGGCGGCAGCAGGAGGGCAAAAAGCCCGCGGATGACAGCGAGGTGAACGCCATCCTGGCCAGTTTGGGCCTGGGAGAAAAGACCCCCTCTGCCCCCAAACCCGACCGGATTGCGGACAAGGAACCGGAAAGCTTTGAGCAGCCGGCCCAAACGGCGGCCGTGACCCGGGAACCCTCGCTCCGGGCGGGAGATACCGGGGAGATCCGGCTGGGGCAGCCCGAGCCTGCTGCCCAGGGCCGGCAAGAGACCACGGGGGAGATCTGCCTGGACTTTATCCGTGCCGGGCTGGAACAAAAGCAGGCCGAGGCAAGGCCTCAGGCGGAGGAAAAAGAGGAAAAGCCCGCCCCCGCCGCCCCGGTTCAGGCCGAGCCGGAGGCAGAAGAGGAAGAACAGGCGGAAAAGGCCCCGGAGGACAATGCTGCTGCCGAGCTGCGCCGCCGTTTTGAGAAGGCTGCGGCCGAATCGGTAGGGGCCGATTCGGATCTGGACGGTTCTTTTGTGGACTTCTTCAGCGACCATGTGGCCGTGATCCCGGAAGAAAATCCCGCCTCCTCCAGCCTGTTCAACCGCTTTATCAAGAAGCGGAAAAAGGAAGAATTTGAAGAAGCGGCCAAAAACCCGGCCATCATGATGCCGGGAGTCAGCGACCCGGAGACTACCCCGGACGAGGACCCCACCGGAGAAGTGCGGCTGAATGTGGAGCTGCAGGATGAGACCGGGCAGATCGATACCCGCCTGGTGGCAGACGCGGTGGAAGAGGCCCGCCAGAAGGAAGAACCCGCTGAGGAGGAAGAGGCCACCCGGGAAACGCCCCTGAAAAAGAAATTCCGCTTTTTCGGTGTCGACGAGCCACAGACCCCCTTTGAGAGTGAAAGCGAACAGGAGGAAGGGGAGGCGCGGACGCCGGATTATGACAGCCTGGAGGATGCCCCGGCCGTCAAGGCTTCCCTGAGCGCGGCCTATGCCAAGGCCACCCTCTCCATGACCGTCACCGGCATCCTGACACTGGCCCTGCTGTATCTGGGCATCTCGGCCACCGGCGTATTCCCGGCGGTGCTGGACCCCAACCAGGTGCCCCAGGCCTTCCTGGGGGTGGAACTGGTGCTGCTGGCCCTGGCGGCGGCTTTCAATGCCCAACCCCTTAAGGAGGGCTTCCTGGGCCTGGGGAAGGGGCAGCCCTCCCCCAACAGCCTGAGCGCGCTGGCCCTGGCCGGCTGTGCCCTCCAGTGCGTGGCGGCCCTGCTGCTGCCCGAAAGTTATGACCCGGTCCACCTGACCTTGTACGCCCCCATTGCGGCGCTCCTGCTCTTTGCGGGCGCTGCCGGCCGGCGGATGGGCGCGGCCGTGGTAAAGGATAATTTCGAGCTGATCACCGCCGGGGTGGAGCATTCGGCGGCCTATCGGCTGCAGAATATGGAGCTGACCCGCCTGCTGGCCGAAGGCCTGGAAGAAGAAAGCCCGGTGCTGCTGGTCAGCCGCCCCACCTCCCTTATCAAGGGCTTCTTGCGCAAGAGCGCCGCGCGGCCCCGCAGTGATTACGGGCTGCAGAAGCTGGCCTGGGCGCTGAGTGGGGTGGCCCTGGTGGCGGCCCTGGCGGTCTATCTGAGAGAGAAAGATCTTCTGCTGGCAGTATCCGGCCTGGCGGCGGTGTTCTGCCTGGGCGCGCCCCTGTGCGCGGTCCTCTTCAGCGCTCTCTGCTCCCGGATGCAGCAGCGCAGCGCTGCCCGGGTGGGCGCGGTGGTGCCCGGCTGGGGCGTGGTGGAAGAGCTGGGCAAGATCAACACCATTGTGGTGGGCGCCAAGGACCTCTTCCCCCGGGGCAGCGTGGTGCTGCAGGGAATCAAGACCTTTGAAAAAGAACGGATCGACCTGGCCATCCTGTATGCGGCCAGCGTGCTGGTGGCAGGCTGCGATACCCTGCGGGATGTGTTCCTGAATATCATCCAGAACAAGACCGAGATGCTTTACCCGGTGGAAAACTTGGTGAACGAGCGGGGCCGCGGCTTTACCGCTTGGATCAACGGCAGCCGGGTGATCTTGGGCAACCGGAACATGATGACGGCCCACGACATCGATATCCCCTCCCTGGATTATGAGAACCGGTATACCAAGGGCGAAAAACAGCCGGTGTATCTGGCGGTATCCGGCAAACTGTTCGGTATGTTCGTGGTGGATTACCGGGCCGGCAAGGAGACCGCCTCGGTGCTGCGGGTGCTGCAGCAGTCCGGTATTTCTCTGCTGGTTCACAGTGATGATTTCTCCATCACCGGGCCTCTGGTAGAAAAGGTCTACCGCCTGCGCCAGGGATCTGTGAAGGTGCTTACCAGCCAGGAGATGGATCATCTGGCCACCGCCACCGGTTATCTGCCCGAGAGCGAGGGCTGCATGGTGCATCTGGGCAGCTTCGCCTCCTATGTGGGCGGCATGCGCTCGGCGGCCAGCGCCGCCTCGGCCCAGCATTCCTCCTGCCTGGTGCTCTGCGCCTCGGTGGCAGTGGGCGCCCTGGTGGGGTTGTTGCTGGCATTCTCCGGCGGCCTGCTGGATCTGGCCCTGCCTGCGGTGGCCCTGTATCAGGTGGCCTGGGCTGTGCCCACCCTCGCCATCCCCACCGCAAAAAAATACTGAATCCGCAAAAGCGCCCCGCCGGCAAAGCCCGGCAGGGCGCTTTTTTGCTGTTTGAGGGCTGCCGTCAGGTACTCCGGGCGGGCCGGGAAAAATCTGCCCGGCTGGCCACAGAATCGCCTTTTTGCCCCTTGACTTTCCCTGGGAATATGGTATTCTTTAATTAGGAATTATTCTCACTAAGCGAAACTGCGCGACCCCTTTTTGAGAGTATCCAAAAAAATTACGATCAGGAGGAATGCCCCTATGAAAGAACTGAAAGGCACTAAGACCGAAGCCAATCTGCAGGCCGCTTTTGCCGGCGAGAGCCAGGCCCGCAACAAGTACACCTACTACGCTTCCAAGGCCAAGAAGGAAGGCTACAACCAGATCAGCGCTATTTTTGAGGAGACCGCCAACAACGAAAAGGAGCACGCTAAGATTTGGTTCAAGCTGCTGCACGACGGCATGCCAGACACTGCCGCCAACCTGGCGGACGCCGCTGCCGGCGAGAGCTATGAGTGGAACGAGATGTACCCCACCTTCGCCAAGGAAGCCGATGAGGAGGGCTTTACCGAGATCGCCCGCCTGTTCCGCGCGGTGGCTGACATCGAGAAGGAGCACGAGGAGCGCTACAAGAAGCTGGCTGCCAACCTGGCCGAGAACAAGGTCTTTGCCCGTGAGGAGCAGCAGGTCTGGATCTGCACCAACTGCGGCCACATCCATGTGGGCACCCATGCCCCCGAGAAGTGCCCTGTCTGCGATCATCCCCAGGGGTACTTCGTCATCCGCTGCGAGAACTATTGATCGCTGCTGATCCAATTGTGACGCATAGGGAGCGCCGCTCCGCCGCTTTGGGCGCGGGGCGGCGCTCTTTCTTGTGTTTTTGCCGGGTTTGCGGTACAATAACTCTGTGTCTGAAAGACGGCGGATAGAGGAGAGGAACATGGGGAAGATGCATCTGACCAGATCGGCAGCGGCCCGGCTGCTGGGGCTTGCGGTTTTTTTGCTGGCCGCAGCCTTCTGCCTGTTCTGGGCCGGGCGGCTGGTGGCCGCCGGAGCGGACGAGCGTCAGGACTATCTGATCCTGAACGATGAATACAGCCAGATCCTGGAAGCCGACCCGGAAGAGGGAATCACCCAGAGTTTTGACTGGCCGGCCGGAAGCCCCTTGTACGGGCTGCGGCTGGATGTGGCGGCCTTTGGCCGGGTCAACCGGGGCGTGGCCCATCTGGATCTGTACGACCCGGCGGGGAATCTGGCCGCCAGCGCCGTCTGCGATATGACCGAGCTGCTGGATAACACCTTCTATGGCTTTGTTTTTGAAAAGGCTTACTGCTCGCAGGAGGATACCGGAACCGAGACCCTGACCTTCCGGTTCTGGTATGAACCCGAGACCGGGGAGGACCGGCTGGGCCTGTGGGCCAGCGAGGGAGTGCCCGCCGGGCAGACGAATCTGGAGGCCACCCTGGCCATGCAGGCCACCAGCGGCTATACCGGCACCCTGGTCAGCGATGCCTATCGCTGGCTGGCCCTGGGGTTGGCAGTGATGCTGGGGGCCGGCTGGCTCTGTGTGGGCCGAAAGGTGCCGGTGCAGCAGCTGTTCTGCCTGTGCGGGGCCCTGCTGGGGCTGGGCTTTGCCTTGGTGTTGCCTCCTCTGTGCGGGCCGGACGAATACGCCCATGGAGCCAGCGCCTATGCCCTGGCCAGCAAGCTGAGCGGTCAGCCTGCCTACAATGAAGCGGGCGAATTGTATATGCGGGCCTGTGACGCATCCTATATGACGGATGAGACCGGCCCTTCCGGTGCCTTTGTGTACGCGGACTGGCTGCGCCAGCTGGGTCAGGGCGGCAATAGCCCCCAGCTGACCGAGGCCGTTTCGGTGCGCAGCGCCGGGTCTGCCGCCTACCTTTACCTGCCCTCTGCCCTGGGTATGCTGCTGGGGCGGACCCTGGGCCTGAGCTTTTACGGCGTATGGCTGCTGGGGCGGTTGGGGAGCCTGGCCGCCTATCTGGCCCTGGGCACCTGGGCCCTGAGGCGGATGCCCTTTGGCAAAAACCTGCTGTTCACTGCTCTGGTGCTGCCCTCCACCCTGGGGCTGGCGGCCGGGCTTTCGGCGGATACCCTCATCATCGGCTGTTCTTTCGCCCTTACCGCGCTCTGCCTGGACTGTGCCTTTGGCCGCCGACAGGTGAGGAGAGGGGATCTGTGCGGCCTGGTGCTGCTGTCGGCCCTGCTGGGGCCGGGCAAGGCTGTCTATATCCTGCTGGTGGGGCTGGTTTTCCTGATCCCGGCGGAATGCTATTCTTCCCCCCGGCGCTGTGTGCTGGTCCGCTGCCTGACGGTGGGGGCTGCCGGGCTGGGATGGGCGTTCTATAATCTGGAATATATCCGGTATATCCTGCGGGATGTGAACGAATGGGCTGTGTGGGGCGGCCTGGTGCTGTTGGCTGTCCTGGCTGTTCTGCTGCCCCGTCTGCTGCGCTTCTGGAAGGCACTTGCGCCCCGGTATAAGCGGCTGAGCCTGGCGGCGGCCATGGTGCTGGCAGTCCTGGCGGCGGCGGTGGGGCTTTATGCCCTTCGGCTGGGCGGAGATCTTACTCCCCAGCAGCTGGCGGAAGGAATCCAGCCCAACGGGGATTCCATCTACACCTATTCGGTGGGGTACACCCTGCGGCATCTGCCCCAGGTGGCGGAGCTGCTGGTGAACAGCGTCATTGCCCAGGGCTTTTTCTGGCTCCAGCAGCTGCTGGGTGCCTGCCCCGGCGAGCCCATTGTACACCAGCTGGAACTGAACGGCCTGCTTACCCTGGCCCTTTTCTGCCTGGTGGCGCTGGCAAGCCTTTCCGCCGGCGAAAAGCGTCTGCCTGCCCGGGCGGCCTGGGGGGCAGGAGGAATCTGCCTGGGTGTGACGGCCCTGATCACGGCGGCCTGCCTGACCTGGACCCCGGTCAACTATCAGATCATCTTTGGCCTGCAGGGCCGGTATCTGCTGCCTCTGCTGCCCCTGCTCATGCTTTTGCTGGGTAAAAACCGGTGGCTGACCCTTACCCGGCCCCGGGAAGGCGCCCTGCAGATGGGGGGGCTCTGCCTGTCCACCCTGGCCCTGCTGAACACCCTTTGTCTCTTTGCGGCCCTGTAAAGGGCGAGCATACCGGCTTTTCCCCGTTCTGCGGGGTTGAGTATACAGAAGATCAAACCTGAACAACAAGAGAGGTATCAAGTATGAAAGTCACCAAGGAAACCATCATCGGCGAGATCCTGGATGCGGATATGTCCACCGCCCCTTACTTCATGGAGATCGGCATGCACTGCCTGGGCTGCCCGGCTTCCCGCGGGGAGAGCCTGGAAGAGGCCTGCATGGTCCACGGCGTGAGCGTGGACGAGCTGGTCAACAACCTGAACAAGCATTTTGGCAACTGAGAACGTCCTGCATCTGGACGCCCGGCTGCGCGCTGCCGCGCGGCTGGTGCGCCCGGGGCATAAAGCGGCAGATATCGGCTGCGATCACGGAAAGCTCAGCGCGGCGCTGGTGTGCGGCGGGCGGTGCCCTTTTGTGATAGCGGCCGATCTGCGTCCCGGACCGCTGAGCGTGGCCCGGGCCAATATCCAGGCGGCAGGCTGCGCCGACCGGGTGGAACTCCGCCTGGGCGACGGCCTGGAAGTGCTGCGCCCCGGCGAGGCCCAGGATATTATCATTGCCGGCATGGGGGCCGAGACCATCTGCGAGATTCTGGAAAAAGCCCCCTGGGTGCGGGATCCCGCCCTGCGGCTGGTGCTGGTGCCCGCCACCAAGCACTCCATCCTTCGCCGCTGGCTCTGTCGGGAGGGCTTTGCCCTTCGTCAGGAGAGTCTGGCCCAGGTATCCGGCCGGTGGTATGCGGTGATGGCTGCCGAATATACCGGCCAGGCTTTTGAGCCCACGGGGGATTTCTGCCTGATGGGCCTCACCAAGGGACAGGCCGGCTGGCGGGAATATCTGGCTCAGCAGCTGGTGAAACTGAAAAAATTCTGCCGGGGCGTACAGGATGACCCGACCCTGAAAGGGCCGGTGGAGGAACTGATCGCCCGGCTGGAAGCAGAACTGGAAGAGAAAGGGGAGAGGAAAACATGACCGAACTGAAGGAGATCTATGGCTATCTGAAGGAGCTGGCCCCTCTGGAACTGGCGGAGGATTGGGATAACCCCGGCCTGCTGGTGGATTGCGGCCGCCCGGTGGGGCGGGTGCTCACCTGCCTGGATATCACCGGGCCGGTGGTGCGGGAAGCCCAGGAAAAGGGCTGTGATCTGGTGGTCTCCCATCACCCGGTCATCTTCCGCCCCCTCAAGGCTCTGCAGGAAGGGCAGGTGCCCTGCCTGCTTCTCAAAGCCGGAATTTCCGCTATCTGCATGCACACCAATCTGGATGCCGCCCCCGGCGGGGTGAATGATACCCTGGCCCAGTGGATGGGCCTGCGGGAAGTGGAACCCTTTGCCGAGGGGATGGGCAGGATCGGCTGGATCGAGGAAATGAGCGCCCACCAGCTGGCCCAGGAGACAGCCCGCATCCTTCACGCCCGGGTCCAGTGGGCGGATGGGGGAAAGCCCATTCGTCGTCTGGCCCTGATCACCGGCAGCGGCGGCAGCATGCTGGAAGATGCCATCCGGGCCGGGGCGGATGCCCTCCTTACCGGGGAGGCCAGCCATCATGCGGCCCTGGATGCCCTGGCTGCCGGGGTCACCCTGGTGGCGGCGGGCCATTATGCCACCGAATTCCCGGTGGCCCAGACCCTGGCCACCCGCCTGGGAGACCGGTTCCGGGATCTGGAAGTGCTGGTGAGCGAAATGGACCGGGATCCCTACCACTATCTGTGAGAGAAAACCGTCCTCTATATATACCTTATTATAATAGCGCCTGTTTGGAACACACAAAGGAGATGAACCCATGGCTCTGGATGCCGCCCTGCTGTCCCTGGTGACAGAAGAACTGAAAAACCGTCTTGCCGAGGCGCGCATCGACAAGATCTTTGAGCCCACCCGGGATGAGGTGCTGCTCACCCTGCGCACCCGCACCGAGACCTTCCGGATGCTGCTGTCGGCCCGAAGCGGTTCGGCCCGGATCTGCCTGACCCAGGAGAATTTCGAAAACCCGGCAGTGCCGCCCAGCTTCTGCATGCTCCTGCGCAAGCACCTCTCCGGCGGCCGCCTGCTGGAAGTGCGCCAGCTGGAAGGGGACCGGATCGTCTTTTTTGACTTCCAGTGCGTCAACGAGATGGGGGATCTGGTGGTGAACACCCTGGCCGCCGAGCTGATGGGCCGGTATTCCAACCTGGTGCTGATCCAGAACGGCAAGATCCTGGATGCCCTCAAGCGGGTGGATTTTGAGGATTCCGAGATTCGCCAGCTGCTGCCGGGCCTGGCCTATACCCTGCCCCCCAAGCCCGGCAAGCCGGACTTTTTCCAGGTGAGCGGCCCGGGGCTGATCGCGGCCCTGGCCCAGAAGGAACTGCCGGTGGCGGACGCCCTCATCAAGAGCGTGGGCGGCGTGGGGCCGGTGGTCTGCCGGGAGATCGTCTGCCGGGCCTTCGGGGACAATGCGCTCCAGGCCAACGAGCTGGACGCTGCCCAGAAGGAAGCCCTGCTGAACAGCCTGGAACAGGTGCGCCAGGAATACCGAAACGGGGGAGAGCCCTGGTCGGTGGCCGGCCCCGAGGGCAAGCCGGTGGAATACAGCTTCACCCGGCTGACCCAGTATGGCCCCGGTTATACCCTTACCCGGTGGGAGAGCTACAGCGAGATGCTGGAGGGCTACTATGCCACCAAGGACCGGGCCGAGCGGCTGCGCCAGAAGAGCAAGGAGCTGCACAAGGCGGTCAAGAACATGCACGAGCGGGCCCTGCGCAAGCAGGCGGCCCGGAAGGAGGAGCAGGCCCGGAGCGAAGCCAGCGATCAGCTGCGGCTGTATGGGGAGCTGCTCAACGCCAATCTCTGGAAGCTGGAAAAGGGCATGACCAGCGTGGTGGTGGACAATTACTATGACGGCACCCAGCTGCGGATCCCCCTGGATCCCAAGCTTACCCCCACCGGCAATGCCCAGAAGTATTTCAAGGATTACAAAAAGCGCCAGACTGCGGCCCGGATGCTGGTAGAGCTGCTGGAGAAGGGCGAGGAGGAGATCCGCTACCTGGAGACCGTCCTGTATGAGGTGGAGGCAGCCGGCGGCGAGCAGGCCCTGGGAGAGATCCGGGCCGAGCTCAAGAGCCAGGGCTACCTGAAGTATTACAAGGTGAGGGATAAGCGCCAGAAGCCCGCCGACTTCCTGCGCTACCGCTCTTCGGATGGCTTCCTCATCCTGGTGGGCCGCAACAATACCCAGAACGACAAGCTCACCCTCCACACCGCCCGGGGGTGCGATCTCTGGTTCCATGTGCAGAAGGCGCCGGGCAGCCACACCGTGGTGATCAGCGAGGGGAAGAAGATCCCGGATGCCACCCGCCAGGAGGCCGCCGAGCTGGCGGTGCTCCACTCCAGCGTGGGCGGGGGAGCCAAGGTGCCGGTGGATACCACCGAGATCCGGAACATCAAAAAGCCGGCGGGGGCCAAACCCGGCATGGTGGTGTATGAGGTGTATACCACCGTTTACATCACCCCCCGGCCCGGCCTGCAGGAATCCCTGCGGGAAGAATAAACCCAAAATGCCCTGGAAACGGGGGCCCGGCGGTTTGGGCCCCCGCTTTTTTGCCAAGAATCTCCGGTGAAAAAACAGAGAAAAGCGGCTTTGGTCAAAAGTTAGAAAATCTTAAAAATTTTTCTAACTTTTTGCTAAAAAACCCTTGCAAGGCGGATTGGAGTATGATATTATAATACTCGGCTGCAAAAGGCTTGCATGGCAAGCTTGTCATGCAGGCCGCGATATGCGTTGATGCGGGAGGTTGCCGTCAGAAATCCTGACGGGTTTTTCCGCGGAGTATGTCCGATCTTAGAACCGGGCGAAAGAATTACTGAGTGCAAAGGGTTATGTTCACGGTCAGTTACTCAGCCGCGAACCAATTTCCATCTTAATTTGCCGAAGTATGTCCGGGGGAACTGCCTAGCGGTTCACCGGCTTTTCTTGTGCAAAAAGATGAAACACCCGGAACAGTGTGAAGTAGTTTATCGGCTCGCCTAAGGCACAAAATTTTCAAGGAGGCGAAAGCAATGGCAGTCAAAGAGAAAATCAGGATCCGTTTGAAGAGCTACGATGCATCCCTCATCGATGCAGCGGCAGAGAAGATCGTGGAGACCGCGAAGCGCACCGGCGCCCGTGTGTCCGGCCCCATCCCCCTGCCCACCGACAAGGAGATCGTCACCATCCTGCGGGCTACCCATAAGTACAAGGATAGCCGTGAGCAGTTTGAGAATCGTACCCATAAGCGTCTGATCGACATCCTGAAGCCGTCCAACAAGACGGTGGAGGCCCTCACCGGCCTTCAGCTCCCCGCCGGCGTCGACATCGAGATCAAGCTGTAAGGAAAACCGGCGCCGCCCCGCAGGGCCGGCAAGGGCAGCCACCGAGCCGCCAACTGCTGGCAGGGACGGCAAGGATCCCCAAAGCCGTCTGGATGCGAAAGCTGACAGAGGGGTCATGTTGGTGCGAGACCCCGCATCAACCAATAACCTTTAAGGAGGACAAAAACTATGCAAAAAGGAATCATCGGCAAGAAGCTGGGCATGACCCAGCTGTTTGACGAAAACGGCAAGGTCGTGCCGGTTACCGTCATCGAGGCCGGCCCCTGCACCGTGGTGCAGAAGAAGACCGTGGAGAGCGACGGCTACCAGGCCGTGCAGCTGGGCTACGGCGATCTGGCCGCCCGCAAGGTCAACAAGCCCATGAAGGGCAAGTTCGACAAGGCTGACGTGGCCCCCAAGAAGACCCTGCGCGAGTTCCGTCTGGCTGATATCAGCGGCCTGAACGTGGGCGACATCATCAAGGCCGACACCTTCGCCGCCGGCGACAAGATCGACGTGATCGGCACCAGCAAGGGTAAGGGCTACCAGGGCGCCATCAAGCGCTTCGGCCAGCACCGCCTGCGCGAGAGCCACGGCACCGGCCCCGTTGCCCGGCATGCCGGCTCCATGGGCGCCTGCTCCACCCCCTCCCGCGTGTTCCCCGGCAAGCGTCTGCCCGGCCATATGGGCGCTGTGCGCGTTACCGTGCAGAACCTCACCGTGGTTAAAGTGGACGCCGAGAATAACCTGATCGCCGTCAAGGGCGCGATCCCCGGCCCCAAGGGCTCCGTGGTCGCCATCCGTGACAGCGTGAAGGCGTAAAGGAGGAAAGCAAAATGGCAAAATTTGACGTTTTGGATATGAACGGCAAGAAGGTTTCCACCGTAGAGCTTTCCGACGCCGTCTTCGGGATCACCCCGAACGAGAAGGCTGTGCACATCGCAGTCGTCAACTTCCTGGCCAACCAGCGCCAGGGCACTCAGAACACCAAGATCCGCAAGGAAGTTTCCGGTGGCGGCCGCAAGCCCTGGCGTCAGAAGGGCACCGGTCATGCCCGTCAGGGTTCCACCCGCGCTCCTCAGTGGGCTCACGGTGGCGTGGCTCTGGGCCCCAAGCCCCGGGATTACAGCTACCACATCAATAAGAAGGTCAAGCGCCTGGCTGTGCTGAGCGCGCTGTCCGACAAGGCTCAGAGCGGCAACATGATCGTGATCGATCAGCTGACCGCCACCGAGTACAAAACCAAGGCTGTCATCAGCATGCTGAACGCTGTGGGCGCCGGCAAGAAGAACCTGATCGTTGCCCCCGAGGTCAACCAGATGTTCGTCAAGAGCGCCGCCAACATCCCCGGCGTCAAGACCACCGTGGCCACCAGCGTGAACACCTACGACGTGGTTAACGCCGACAAGTTCATCATCAGCGTGGACGCCGCCAAAAAGCTCGAGGAGGTGCTGGGCTAATGAAAACTGCACAGGACATCATTCTGAAGCCGGTCATTACCGAGAACTCCATGGACGGCATCGCCAACAAGAAGTACACCTTCAAGGTTGCTACCGACGCCACCAAGGTTGAGATCGCTCAGACCGTCGAGAGCCTGTTCGGCGTGAAAGTCGAAAAGGTCAACACCATCAATGTCCGCGGCCGCTGGCGCCGTCAGGGCATGCACGCTGGCTACACTGCCAAGAGCAAGAAGGCCATCGTCACCCTGAAGAAGGACTCCAAGGGCATCGAATTCTTCGAGTCCATGGTGTAAGGCGAGAGCCCTTTTGAGGGCCGCCTGCTGAAAGCCCGCCGAGGGCTTGCCTATGGGGATATGACCCCGATAAAAATTCATAAGTTCAAAAGGAGAAAAACATGGCTATCAAGAAGTATAAGCCGACTACCCCGGGCCGCCGCGGTATGACTGTTACCGATTACAGCATCCTGAGCAAAGTAGAGCCCGAGCGCAGCCTGCTGGAGCCCATGAAAAAGAAGTCCGGCCGCAACAACACCGGCCGCATCACCGTCCGTCATCATGGCGGCGGCAACCGCACCAAGTACCGTGTGATCGACTTCAAGCGCAACAAGTTCGGCGTTCCCGCCACTGTCAAGACCCTGGAGTATGATCCCAACCGTTCCGCTCATATCGCTCTGGTCGAGTACGAGGACGGCGTGAAGAGCTACATCCTGGCCCCCGAAGGCATGAAGATCGGCGATGTGATCATGGCCGGCCCCACTGCCGACATCAAGCCCGGCAACGCTCTGCCCTTCGAGAACATCCCCGTCGGTACCATCATCCACAACATCGAGCTGTACCCCGGCAAGGGCGGCCAGCTGGTGCGCAGCGCCGGCAACATGGCTCAGCTGATGGCTAAGGAGAACGGCTACGCCCTGGTTCGGCTGCCCTCCGGTGAGATGCGCAATGTTCCTCTGAACTGCATCGCCACCATCGGCGAGGTTGGCAACCTGGATCACGAGAACGTGAACATCGGCAAAGCTGGCCGTAAGCGTCATATGGGCTGGCGTCCCACCGTCCGCGGTTCTGTCATGAACCCCTGTGACCATCCTCACGGCGGCGGCGAGGGCCGCGCGCCTGTGGGTCATCCCAACCCCATGACTCCCTGGGGCAAGCCCGCTATGGGCCTCAAGACCCGCAAACATCACAAGCGCTCTGACAAGCTGATTGTCAAGCGTGCAAAATAAGAGAGGAGAAGGAACATGGGTAGAAGCATTAAAAAAGGACCTTTCGTCCAGCCTGTTCTGCTGAAGCGTGTTCAGGAAATGAACGCCTCCGGCGAAAAGCGGGTTTTGAAGACCTGGAGCCGCTCCTCCACCATCTTCCCCGATTTCGTGGGCCACACCTTCGCCGTGCATGACGGCCGCAAGCATGTGCCCGTATACGTCACCGAGGATATGGTTGGCCACAAGCTGGGTGAGTTCGCCCCCACCCGCACGTTCAAGGGCCATGCCGGCACCAAGACCGGTAAATAATTGAAGGAGGAACACAACAATGGAAGCAAGGGCAACTCTTAGATACGCCCGCATCAGCCCCCGCAAGGTTTCGATTGTTCTGGATCTGATCCGCAATCAGCCTCTGGATAAGGCTCTGGCGATTCTGCAGTACACCCCGAAGGCCGCTTGTGAGCCCCTTCTGAAACTGGTGAAGTCTGCTGCCGCCAACGCGGAGAACAACCACAACATGGATAAGGCCAGCCTGTATGTGGCCGAGTGCTTCGTCACTCCCGGCCCCACCCTGAAGCGCATGATGCCCCGGGCTCAGGGCCGTGCATACCGCATCCTGAAGAGGACCAGTCACGTGACCGTCGTCCTCAAAGAGAAAGAGTAAGGAGGTAAACAAATGGGCCAGAAAGTCAATCCCCACGGTCTTCGCGTGGGCGTTATCAAAGATTGGGACAGCCGCTGGTTTACTTCCAAGAAGGAGTTCGGCGACACCCTGGTTGAGGACTACAAGATCCGCAAGATGCTGAAGAAGCGTCTGTACAGCGCCGGCATCCCCAAGATTGAGATCGAGCGCACCACCGATTCCACCGGTGCTCCCCGGCTGAAGGTGAACATCTACTGCGCCAAGCCCGGCATGGTGATCGGTAAGGGCGGCGCCGAGATCGAGAAGCTGCGCGCCGAGATCGAGAAGATGGTGGGCAAGAGCACCAACGTGAACATCGTGGAAGTCCGCAACATGGACACCGACGCTCAGCTGGTGGCCGAGAACATCGCTTCTCAGCTGGAGCGCCGCATCACCTTCCGCCGCGCCATGAAGCAGTGCATGGGTCGTGCCATGCAGCGCGGCGCCAAGGGCATCAAGGCACAGTGCAGCGGCCGTCTGGGCGGCGCCGATATCGCTCGTACCGAGCAGTATCATGAGGGCACCATCCCCCTGCAGACCCTGCGTGCCGACATCGACTACGGCTTTGCCGAGGCCAACACCACCTACGGCAAGATCGGCGTGAAAGTATGGATCTACAAGGGCGAGGTTCTCAAGGGCGCCAAGCCCGCCCCCCGTAAGGAAGGAGGCAAACAGTAATGTTACTGCCTAAGCGCGTTAAATATCGCCGCGTTCAGCGTGGCCGCATGACTGGTAAAGCCACCCGCGGCAATGTCGTCAACCAGGGCAAATACGGCCTGCAGGCTCTCGAGCCGGCGTGGATCACCTCCCGTCAGATCGAGGCCGCCCGTGTGGCCATGACCCGTTATATCAAGCGTGGCGGCAAGGTCTGGATCAAGATCTTCCCCGACAAGCCCGTCACCGAAAAGCCCGCCGAGACCCGCATGGGCTCCGGTAAAGGCAGCCCCGAGTACTGGGTGGCCGTGGTCAAGCCCGGCCGCATCCTGTTCGAACTGGATGAGGTGGACGAGGCCGTGGCCCGCGAGGCTCTGCGCCTGGCCATGCACAAGCTGCCCATCAAGTGCAAATTCGTGGTCCGTGAGGACGCACAGAAGGAGGTTGAAGCCGAATGAAAGCTGCTGAACTTCGTGAAATGACTGCTGTCGAGCTGACCAAGAAGCTCTCCGAGCTGAAAGAAGAGCTGTTCAACCTTCGTTTCCAGCACGCCATCAACCAACTCGAGAACCCCGGCCGCATCGAGATTGTCAAAAAGGACATCGCCCGCGTGATGACCATTTTGGCCGAGAAACAGTAAGAGGGAGGTTAAACGATGGAACGCAATTTGAGAAAGACCCGCGTGGGCACCGTTGTGTCCGACAAGATGGATAAGACCATCGTCGTCGCTGTGAAGGACAGCGTGCAGCACCCTCTGTACAAGAAGATCCTGAAGCGCACCGTGAAGTTCAAGGCTCATGACGAGAAGAACGAGTGCGGTGCCGGCGACCGTGTTATGATCATGGAGACCCGTCCCATTTCCAAGGATAAGAACTGGCGCCTGGTCAAAATTATCGAGAAGGCTAAATAAGCCTGTTACTTTGAAAGGAGGATCTGACTATGGTTCAGATGCAAACTTATCTCAAAGTGGCCGACAACACCGGCGCCAAAGAACTTATGTGCTTCCGCGTGCTGGGCGGCTCCCGCAAGAGATATGCAAACATCGGCGACGTTGTGGTCTGCTCTGTGAAAAAAGCAAGCCCCGGCGGCACTGTGAAAAAAGGCGACGTAGTCAAGGCCGTGATCGTGCGCAGTGTCCATGGCCTGCGCCGTGACGACGGCTCCTACATCCGCTTCGACGAGAACGCGGCGGTGATCATCAACGCCGACAAGAACCCCAAGGGTACCCGTATTTTTGGACCCGTTGCCCGTGAGCTGCGTGATGCAGGCTACACCAAGATTCTGAGCCTTGCTCCGGAATCCCTGTAAGGAGGTTTTAAGAATGAATACTCTTCATGTTAAAACCGGCGACAACGTTATGATCATCAGCGGCAAGGACAAAGGCCAGACCGGCAAGGTTCTGCAGGTCAGCCCCAAGGAGGGCAAGGTCATCGTCGAGGGCCGCAACATGGTTACCAAGCACGTCAAGCCTCGTCGTCAGGGCGAGCAGGGCGGCATCGTGAAGGCCGAGGGCGCCATTTACGCCTGCAAGGTCATGCCGGTTTGCCCCAAGTGCGGCAAGCCCACCCGCGTGGGCGTGTCCGTCAAAGATGGCAAGAACGTCCGCGTCTGCAAGAAGTGCGGCGCGGAACTGTAAGGGAGGGTCAAAAATGGCACGTTTGAAAGAACAGTATATCAATGAGATTGCCCCCGCCCTCAACAAGAAGTTCGGCTACAAGAGCGTGATGCAGATCCCCAAGCTGGATAAGGTCATCATCAACGTTGGCTGCGGCGACGCCAAGGACAACGCCAAGATCATGGACGCCATCCTGGCTGACCTGGCCACCATCACCGGCCAGAAGGCTGTGGTCTGCAAGGCCAAGAAGAGCGTGGCTAACTTCAAGCTGCGTGAAGGCATGCCCATCGGCGCCAAGGTCACCCTGCGCGGCGAGCGTATGTACGAGTTCGTGGATCGCCTGTTCAACGTGGCTCTGCCCCGTGTGCGCGACTTCCGCGGCATCAACGGCAACGCTTTCGACGGCCGTGGCAACTACGCCTTCGGCATCAAGGAGCAGATGATCTTCCCCGAGATCGACTTCGATAAGATCGACGCCGTGCGCGGCATGGATATCTGCTTTGTCACCACCGCAAAAACCGACGAAGAGGCCAAGGAGCTGCTCAAGGCTCTGGGCGCTCCGTTCGCCAACTAAGGGAGGGGATCACAATGGCTAAAACATCCATGAAACTCAAGCAGCAGCGTGAGCCCAAGTTCTCCACCCGCGCTTACAACCGCTGCAAGATCTGCGGTCGTCCCCACGCCTACCTGCGCAAGTACGGTGTCTGCCGTATCTGCTTCCGTGAGCTCGCCTACAAGGGTGAGATCCCCGGCGTTAAGAAGGCCAGCTGGTAATCTTCGCGCTTTTGGTCCGGGCGCTTTGGGCGCCCCGGGCAAAAAGCCAGTTCGCTTCACAACCCAACAATTAACCTTAAGGAGGTTAGTGGCATGCAAATCACCGATCCCATCGCGGACCTGCTCACCCGCATCCGCAACGCGAGCACTGCCAAACACCCTTCTGTGGACGTTCCTGCTTCCAACATGAAGAAGGCGATCTGCCAGATTCTGGTGGATGAGGGCTACATCAAGGGCATGCAAGTGATCGAAGACAACAAACAGGGCGTTATCCGTCTGACCCTGAAGTATATGGAAGACGGCAGCTCTGTGATCGCCGGCCTGCGCCGCGTTTCCAAACCCGGCCTGCGCATCTACACCAACTGCGAGGATATGCCCAAGGTCATGAAGGGCCTGGGCACCGCAATCATCTCCACCTCCAAAGGCGTCATGACCGACAAGGCTGCCCGTGCTGCCAACGTCGGCGGTGAAGTCCTCGCTTTTGTGTGGTAAGAAAGGGGCAATAGACAATGTCGAGAATTGGAAGAAAACCCATCGTCATTCCTGCGGGCGTTGAGGTTAAGGTCAATGAGACCGAGCACACTGTGTCCGTGAAGGGCCCCAAGGGCAGCCTGCATTCCAACTATCATCCCCTCATGACCGTGAAGGTCGAGGGCAATGAAGTTCTGGTTACCCGCCCCAATGACGAGAAGGAGGCTCGCAGCCTCCATGGACTGACCCGCAGCAACATCGCCAACATGGTCACCGGCGTGGTGGACGGCTTCTCCAAGGCTCTGGAGATTCAGGGCGTTGGCTACCGTGCCGCCAAGCAAGGCAAGAAAGTCACTCTGACCCTGGGCTTCTCTCATCCTGTCATCATCGAAGAGAACGATGACATCCAGATCGATGTGCCCGACGCCAACAACCTGGTGATCCGCGGCATCGACAAGCAGAAGGTTGGCCAGTTCGCCGCCGAAGTTCGCGAGAAGCGTCCTCCCGAGCCTTACAAGGGCAAGGGCATCCGCTATAAGGGCGAGTATGTGATCCACAAAGAAGGCAAGGCCGGTAAGGGCAAGGCCAAATAAGGTAAGGAGTGAAAGACAATGGTTAATAAGCCTGACAAGAACGAAGCTCGTCTTCGTCGTCACCGCAGAGTTCGCGGTAAGATCAGCGGCACCGCTGAACGTCCCCGTCTCGATGTGTTCCGCTCCGCCAAGCATATCTACGCCCAGATCATCGACGATGTGGCCGGCGTGACGCTGGTCAGCGCGTCCAGCATGGACAAGGACTTTGAGGGTGCGGGCGGCAACATTGAGGCTGCCACCCAGGTGGGTAAGAAGATCGCCGAGAAGGCTCTGGCCAAGGGCATCAGCGAGGTCGTGTTCGACCGCGGCGGTTTCGTATATCATGGCCGCGTGAAAGCTGTGGCCGAGGGCGCCCGTGAGGGCGGCCTGAAGCTGTAAGGAGGAGGATACCATGGAAAGAAGAAATCGTGAAGTTGACGACGGCATGCTGGAAAAGGTTGTCGCCATCAACCGCGTATCCAAAACCGTAAAAGGCGGCCGCGTGATGAAGTTCAGCGCTCTGGTTGTCGTGGGCGACGGCAAGGGCACCATCGGCTTCGGCCTGGGCAAGGCCGGCGAGGTTCCCGAGGCCATCCGCAAGGGCATCGAGGCTGCTAAGAAGAACATGCACAAGATCGCCCTGAAGGGCACCACCATCCCCCACGAGACCGTGGGCATCTACGGCGCTGGCCGCGTGCTGATGAAGCCCGCCGCCCCCGGTACCGGCGTTATCGCCGGCGGCCCCGTGCGTGCCGTTCTGGAAGTTGCCGGCATCAAGGACATCCGTACCAAGAGCCTGCGTTCCAACAACCCCTGCAACGTCGTTACCGCCACCTTCCAGGGTCTGTGCGGCCTGACCACTGCAGAACAGGTCGCTGCCAAGCGCGGCAAGACCGTCAAAGAGATTTTAGGTTAAGGAGGCAGTGAATCATGGCTGAGAAAAAGCTGACCATCAAACTGGCACGCCGCCTGTTTGGCCGCAGCGAGAAGCAGATCGCTACCGCCAATAGTCTGGGCCTGAAGAAGATCGGTGACACCACCGTTCAGCCCGACAACGACGCAACCCGGGGCAAGATCGCCAAGATCTCGCACCTGGTGGTCGTGACCGAAGCATAACGGCAAGGAGGTGTGATCAATTGAAGCTTCATGAACTGAAGGCGTCCAAGGGCGCTAATACCCCTGCAACCCGTAAAGGCCGCGGCCACGGCTCCGGCAACGGCAAGACCGCCGGCTTCGGCCACAAGGGCCAGAAAGCCCGCTCCGGCGTGAAGAAGGCTGGTTTCGAGGGCGGTCAGATGCCTCTGGCCCGCCGCCTGCCCAAGCGCGGTTTCAACAATATTTTTGCTACCGAGTATGCTACCATTAAGGTGAGTGACCTGGAGAAGTTCGAGGCCGGCAGCGTGGTGGACGTTCAGTCTCTGCTGGACAAGGGCATCATCAAGAAGTCCCTGGACGGCGTTAAGGTCCTGGGCAACGGCGAGCTCACCAAGGCTCTCACCGTTAAACTCACCGCCTACACTGCTTCTGCCAAGGAAAAGATTGAAAAGGCAGGCGGAAAGGCCGAGGTGATCTGAGGTGCTTGAGACTTTCCGGAATGCCTGGAAGATCGAGGATCTGCGCAAGCGGATCCTGTACACCTTGGCGATTATTGTCATTTTCCGTGCAGGCTGCGCCATCCCGGTGCCCTATATTGACCCCAGCGTACTGAGCGGGGCCTTCGGCAGCGCGGATATGCTCTCCTACCTGAACATGCTGAGCGGCGGCGCGCTGTCCCAATGCGCGATCTTTGCTCTTGGCGTTTCCCCCTACATCAACGCCTCCATCATTATCCAGCTCCTGACTGTGGCCATCCCCCAGCTGGAAGCCCTGGCCCGTGAAGGCGAAGAGGGACGCCGCAAACTCACCAAGATCACCCAATACACCGCCGGCGGCATTGCCCTGGCAATGTCCATCGGCTACTACTTCGTACTCCGCAACTCCGCCGCCCTGGAATACACCACCGGCGCGGAGGGCTGGTTCAGCGCCTTCGTCATCATCCTCGCCTTTACGGCGGGCGCCATGCTGATCACCTGGTGCGGCAGCCAGATCGATGAGAAGGGTGTCGGCAACGGCATCTCCCTGCTCATCTTCGCGGGTATCGTTTCCCGCTGGGATTCCGTGTACAACACGGTAGTTGGCATGCTGGCCAAGGCCAGCGGCGGCCAGCCCCAGTACTACATCTTCCTGCCTCTGCTGCTGGTTCTGGCTCTGGCGGTGGTGCTGTTCATCGTGGTTCTCACCAACGCGGAGCGGCGCATCCCCGTGCAGTATGCCAAGAAGGTGGTGGGCCGTAAGATGTACGGCGGCCAGTCCAGCCACATTCCCATCAAGGTGAACATGAGCGGCGTTATGCCCATCATCTTCGCCAGCGCCCTGTGCAGCATCCCCAGCACCATCGGCGGTTTCTTGAATCTGAATTATGAAGAGCATCCCTTCTGGTATGCCTTCTTCCACACCTTCAATTATACCAGCTGGGTGTACGCGGTCATCTACCTGCTGCTCATCGTGGGCTTCAACTACTTCTACGTGGCCATCCAGTATAACCCCATTGAGATCGCCAACAACCTGCGTCAGAACAACGGTACCATCCCTGGTATCCGTCCCGGCAAGCCCACCAGTGATTTCATCTCCCGTGTGCTGAACCGGATCACCCTGATCGGTGCATTGTTCCTGGGCGTTGTGGCGGTGCTGCCCATCCTGCTGGGCAACCTCACCGGCATCTCGATCCAGCTGGGCGGTACCAGCCTGCTGATCGTGGTGGGCGTGGCCCTGGACACCGGGCGCAGCATGGAAAGCTATATGCTGATGCGTCACCACAAAGGTTTCCTTGAATAACAAGGAGAAAGGGGACGAGTCCTTATGAACCTGATTCTGTTGGGCGCGCCTGGCGCCGGCAAAGGCACCCAGGCCGAGATCATCTGTGACAAGCTGCAGATCCCTGCGATCAGCACGGGCAACATCATCCGGGCCGCCGTCAAGGAAGGCACCGAGATGGGGTGTAAGGCAAAAAGCTACATCGAATCCGGAGCATTGGTCCCCGATGCCGTGATCATCGGCATCATCAAGGAGCGCCTGGCTGCCGACGACTGCAAGAACGGCTTTATCCTGGACGGCGTGCCCCGCACGGTGGCCCAGGCCGAAGCCCTGGAGCAGATGGGTGTGCGCATCGATAAGGTGCTGGACATCGAGGTGGCCGACGAAAATATCATTCGCCGTATGAGCGGCCGGCGCGTCTGCGCAAGCTGCGGCGCCAGCTATCATACCGCTTTCAAGCCCAGTGCGAAGCCGGGCGTCTGCGATCGCTGCGGCGGCAGCCTCATCGTCCGCAAGGACGACGAGCCCGCCACCGTGGTGGAGCGGCTGAAGGTTTACCACGAGCAGACCGAGCCCCTGGTGGAGTTCTACCGCCAGAGAGGCAAGCTGGTTGTGATCCAGGGCCAGGATGGGATCGAAGAGACCAACGCCCAGATCATGAAGGCATTGGAGGCAAAAGAGTGATCCAACTGAAAAACGCTTCCGAACTTGAGAAGATGCGCCGCGCTTGTGCCATCAGTGCGGCCGCTCTCAAGGCGGGGGGCGAAGCGATCGAAGCAGGTATCACTACCTGGGAGATTGACAAAATCATTTATGACTTTATCGTCAAGCATGGGGCACGCCCCAACTTCAAGGGACTGTATGGCTTCCCCGGCACTGCCTGCATCAGCGTGAACGACACGGTGATCCACGGCATCCCCAGCCATGGGATCGTTATTCGCCCCGGCGATATCGTCAGCATCGACACAGGCGCTGCCATCGATGGCTTCAACGGCGACAATGCCTGCACTTTCGGGTGCGGCAAGGTGGACCTGGAAGCCCAGCGGCTGATGGATGTCACCAAGCAGGCCCTGCATCTGGGAATCGCCCAGGCTGTGGCAGGCAACCGGGTGGGGGACATCGGCCATGCGGTGCAGAGCTATGTGGAGGAAAACGGTTTCTCGGTTGTCCGCAGTTTTGTGGGCCATGGGGTAGGCAAGGAACTTCACGAAGATCCTGAGGTGCCCAATTACGGCCATGCCGGTCACGGCGTTCGGCTGGTGAATGGGATGACCATTGCCATTGAACCCATGGTAAACCAGAAACACCATTCCGTAAAAACCTTATCCGACGGCTGGACGGTAAAGACCTGCGACGGCGGCCTGGCAGCTCATTTCGAGCATACCGTGGCCATCACGCCGAAAGGTCCGGAGATCCTGACACGAGGCTGGGAGGACGCCGGATGGACTTTGTAAGAGGCCGGCTGGTCCGTTCCAAGGCCGGACGGGACAAGACGCGTACCTTTGCGGTATTGGCTGTGGAAGGCCAGATGCTTCTTCTGGCAGACGGACGCCTGCGTACTCTTTGCCGCCCCAAGCGGAAAAAGAATAAGCATGTGGCCCCCACTGCCGCTGTCCTGCGGCAGGAAGACCTGGCCAGCGACGAAGCGCTCAGCAAGGCGATCGCGGCATTCGAAACCCAGACCCGATCTGAATGAGGAGGGTAAAAGCTTGTCTAAAGAAGACGTCATCGAAGTGGAAGGCATTGTGCGCGAGGCAATGCCCAACGCCATCTTCAAAGTCGAGCTGATGACCGGCGAGGGGAAACCCAACGGTCACACAGTTCTCGCTCACATCTCCGGCAAACTGCGGACCAACTTTATCCGTATCCTGCCCGGTGATAAAGTCACTATGGAAATGTCGCCCTACGATCTTACCAAGGGGCGCATCACCTGGCGCTCGAAATAAAGCGCCGAGCTAAGAAGGAGGTTCAGCATCATGAAGGTCAAGCCTTCCGTGAAACCCATCTGCGAAAAATGCAAGGTCATCAAGCGCAAAGGCCGCGTGATGGTCATTTGCGAAAACCCCAAACACAAGCAGCGCCAGGGCTAATGCCTGGACTTGGGGGCCAAGTGCGTAGATTCCCGGCGCAGGCCCCGACACGGACATGGGATGATTTTATGGAGGTGCTTTATGGCACGTATTGCTGGTGTTGATCTGCCCCGTGAGAAGCGGATCGAAATTGGCCTGACCTACATCTTTGGTATCGGACGCAGCACTGCGGACGAGATCCTGGCTGGAACCGGAATCAACCCCGATACCCGCGTGAAAGATCTGACCGCCGACGAAGAGGCGAAGATCCGCGATTATATCGACAAGAACAACATCCTGGTGGAAGGCGATCTGCGCCGTGACGTTGCCCTGAACATCAAGCGTCTGATTGAGGTTCAGTGCTACCGCGGCACCCGTCATCGCAAGGGCCTGCCCTGCCGTGGCCAGCGCACCAAGACCAATGCCCGTACCCGCAAAGGTCCCAAGCGCACTGTAGCCAATAAGAAGAAATAAGGAGGAACAGAAATGGCAACGAACAATAAAGCAGCCGGCAAGAAGTCTGCCGTTCGCACCAAAAAGCGCGAGCGTAAAAATATCGCCAACGGCGCTGCCCATATCCAGAGTACGTTCAACAACACCATTGTTACGATCTCCGATCTGCAGGGCAACACTGTATCCTGGGCCAGCTCCGGCGGCCTGAATTTCCGCGGCTCCCGCAAGAGCACTCCCTTCGCGGCCCAGTCTGCCGCCGAGACCGCTGCCAAGGCGGCCATGGAGCATGGCATGAAGACCGTTGAGGTTTACGTGAAGGGCCCCGGCGCCGGCCGTGAAGCCGCCATCCGGGCTCTGCAGGCCACCGGCCTGGAGGTAACCATGATCAAGGACGTTACCCCTGTGCCCCACAATGGTTGCCGTCCCCCGAAGCGGCGCCGTATTTGATGCAAGGAGGAATTTGAATTATGGCAAAAAACATGCAGCCCATCGCAAAGCGTTGCAAGGCTCTGGGCATTTCTCCTGCAGTCATGGGCTATTCCAAGAAGACCACTACCCGCAACTCCAACGGCAACAACTTCCGCAAGAAGCAGTCTGAGTACGCTACCCAGCTGAAGGAAAAGCAGAAGCTGAAGTTCATCTACGGCGTGCTGGAGAAGCAGTTCCTGAACTACTTCATCGAGGCTGAGCGCCGCCCCGGCATGACCGGTGAGAACCTGCTGCAGATGCTGGAGTGCCGCCTGGATAACGTGGTGTTCCGTCTGGGCTTTGCTTCTACCCGTCGTGACGCCCGTCAGCTGGTGACCCACGCCCACTTCACCGTCAACGGCAAGAAGGTGAACATTCCTTCCTACCTGGTGAAGGCCGGCGATGTGGTGGAAGTGCGCGCTTCCAGCCGCTCCTCCGCCAAGTTTGCCAAGCTCACCGGCCCCGAAGCTCCTGTTGTCACCCTGCCCTCCTGGCTGAGCCGTGAGGCTAACACCCTGAAAGGCGTTGTGGAACGCCTGCCCGAGCGCAGCGATATCGACTACGAAGTGTCCGAGCACCTCATCGTCGAGTTGTACTCCAAGTAATCGCTCTGAACGTAGGGAACGCGAACACACTGGCCGGCTGTTCCACACAGCCGGCCCACTTAGGAGGGTGTTTTTATGATGGAGATTGAACGGCCCAAAATTGATACTGCCTCCCTCAGCCCGGACGGCCGCTATGGCAAATTCGTCGTAGAGCCTCTTGAGCGGGGATTTGGTACCACTTTGGGCAACAGCTTACGGCGTGTACTGCTCTCATCGCTTCCCGGTGTTGCTGTTACCAGCGTGAAGATCGACGGCGTTGTCCATGAGTTCTCCACCATCCCTGGCGTCAAGGAAGACGTCACCGAGATCGTGCTGAACCTGAAGGGCATCGAGGCCAGGCTCTTTACCGACGGCCCCGCCACTGTGCGGATTGAGGCTGAAGGCGAGGGCGAAGTGACCGCCGGCAGCATCAAGCAGAGCGATGAAATCGAGATCCTGAATCCCGAATGGCATATCGCCACCCTGGCCGAGGGCGCCAAACTCGTGATGGAGCTGACCTTTGACAAGGGCCGCGGCTATGTGCCCGCAGAGCGCAACAAGCAGGCTGTTCTGGAGAAGAATGACATCAACACTCTTCCCGTTGACAGCATTTATACCCCCGTTTTGAAGGTGAACTACGCTGTTGATAACACCCGCGTGGGCCAGATCACCGACTACGACAAGCTGACCGTTGAGGTTTGGACCGACGGCACCATCAGTGCCCAGGAGGCTGTCAGCCTGGCTGCCCGCATCCTGACCGAGCATCTGAACCTGTTTGCCAACCTGTCTGAGGAGACCATGGGCACCGAGATCATGGTGGAGAAGGACGACAAGGGCAAGGAAAAGGCTCTGGAGATGACCATCGAAGAGCTGGATCTGTCCGTGCGTTCCTTCAACTGCCTCAAGCGCGCCGGTATCAACACGGTGGAAGACCTGATCAACAAGTCCGAGGATGAGATGATGAAAGTCCGCAACCTCGGCCGCAAGAGCCTGGAAGAGGTCATGGCGAAGCTGGATTCTCTGGGCTTTACGCTTACGAAAGACGACGAGTAATTACTGCAAAGGAGTGAAACGGGATGAGAAAGCTTGGCAGAACCAGCGACAGCCGCAATGCGATGCTGCGTGCCATGGTCACTTATCTGTTTGAAAACGGCAAGATCGAAACTACCGTTACCCGTGCCAAGGAAGTTCGTTCCATGGCCGAGAAAATGGTGACTCTGGGCAAGGAAGAAGACCTGCATTCCAAGCGCCAGGTGTTCGCCTACATCACCAAGGAAACCGTGGCCAAGAAGGTCATCGATGAGATCGGCCCCAAGTATGCCGACCGCAACGGCGGCTACACCCGCATCATCCGCACCGGCGCCCGCCGTGGCGATGCTGCTGAGATGGCCATCATCGAACTGGTGTAAGGCGCTTCGCCCTCACGGGGCATCCAAAGCAAAAGAAAAGGCCGGACGGCTTTGCCGTCCGGCCTTTTTTGCGTTTGGGGGATCACTCCGCCCGTCTGCATACATCCAGATAGTAATATTCCTGACCGAGGTCCAGGTTGACCTCTTCCACCCCGTTTTCCGGGTCAAAGCCATAGTTCTGGGCCCCGATCTCAATCCATTCCCCGCCCAGAAGGGTGGCGCTGAGGGAAGTGAAGGAGAGGGAAGAACCCAGCCGGGTGACCATGTCGTACCGCTCATAGCTGCTGCCGCCAGTGCCGGGATAGTTAAAGCTGGGCTGCTTGGTGAAGTTCAGCTGCACCGGCAGGCTGCCTCCGGCCGGGATCTCCGCCTGGCCCCGGAGATAGAAGATCCGGTCAGCGGACAGGGTGTCGCTGAAGATATCTTCCAGCCAACCGGTCTCATAGCGGCCGTACACCTCATCGGAGAGCATCCCGCGCCCTCATACAGCAGCCGGCAGGCGGAGGAGAGAATCTGTTCCTCGCTTACCAGAGAAAGGGCATCCGAATCAGAGCCGAAAGCACCGTATAAGGCCAGATAATCCCTGAACGCTTCCCTCAGCACCTGATCCAGGGGCTGGGTGGTACGGGTGACGTTGGCGGTCACCGTGACGGGGGAATCGGGTTCCTGACCCGCCCGGCTGCCGGTGAGGGTGTAGTCTTTTACGTCCTCGCCCATCAAAATCAGCAGGAAGGGGGAATCATAGCGGGACTCGCTCTCCTCCGGGATGGAAAAACCGATGCCCAGATGTCCGGTTTCCTCGTTCCAATCCATGAAGTGGAAGCCGTAAGAGAGAACCCGGGTTTTGGCCGGGTCAATGTCCAGCTCCACACAGAGGGAGGGATTTTCCTCACTGGTGGAGGCGGCGTCCTCAAAGCGATAGACCGTGACGGTCTCCTGAGACAGGGGGAAGGCGCCGCTCAGGGCGTCGGCCTGATAGAGCCCGTCCTCCAGAAGGGTTTTGTAGTCCTGCCAGCTGGTGGCCGGCTGAAGGTTCAGCTTTTCCCCGCTCTCCTCGTCACCCCATGCCCCGGTATAGCTGTGGGAGGATGCCCCCACCAAAAGTTCGCTCTCAAGGACCTGGCCCCCCGCAGACAGCTCCGGCAGGGCCTGGGAAGGGCTGATATAGCTGGCCACAAAGGGGTAGAGGAGGATGAAGGTCTGGTCCTGATCGGTGGGGTTGGAGAGCTGGTAGGCATCGGTGACCTGAAGCTCGTTGCTCCAGACCGTGTGCTCTTTTTGGGTTCCGTCAGCGGCGGTATAGGATTCGGATCGGGGCGCATAGGCGGAAAAATCGTAGGTAAGGCTCCGCCGGGCTTCCAGGCTCCCCACATCCTCCTCCACCGTGAGGGGGAAGACCGGCCCGGCGTAGGAGAGAAAGACAGCATCGGCCGCGGATTCGGGCTCACTGCCTCCCGTTCCGGAAGAGGCGTCCCCCATGTGGGGCAGCAGCCGCAGACTCAGAGCACCCAAGCCCGCGCAGAGGGCCAGGCAGGCGGCCAGGGTACCCCATTTCCGGGCTGCGGGGCGGCGCCGGGGCGGCTGCAGGGCGCCGGCAAGGTGTTCGTCACTTACCAGTTACAGCATCTTGTCCACATCTTCTCTTCTCATACCGAAACGCCTCCTTTGCGCAGGTGGTCCCGCAGCTGGGCCCGGGCCCGGAAGAGCAGGGAAGTGACCCGGCTCTCGGAACAGCCGTACCGGGCCGCGATCTGCCGGATGGAATCAAAGCACCAGTACCGGCGCAGGAAGATATCCCGCTGCTCGGCAGGCAGGCCGTCCAGAAAGCTGTTGATCAGCTCCTCCAACACCATCTCTTCCACCGGGTTCTCGTTGAGGGAAAGGCTGTTGTAGAGTTCTTCCAGGGAAACCAGACATTCCGGGTTCCGCTTTTCCGCTCGGTTGTAGTCGTACCGGTTCAGGGAGATGTTCCGGGTGAGCCGGCAGAGAAAGGCCCGCAGCAGACTGGGGCGATGGGGCGGCATGGAATTCCAGGCCCCAGATAGGTGTCGTTCACGCATTCCTCCGCATCCCTTCGGCTTTTCAGGATGTTCAGGGAAAGGCTGTGGAGCAGCCTGCCGTATTTGATCTGTGTTTCCCGGATGGCGGTTTCAGAGCGGTCCCAGTACAGGGCTACGATCTTCTCGTCCTCCATGGCGATTCCTCCTTGTGGTTCCTCTTACCCATACAGTAAGTTTTGGGGGAAAGACATTGCGCTTTCGCGGGAATTTTGTGAAAAAGAGGCAGTTTTTCTTCTATCATAGCAAAGAAATGCCCAAAAAGACAGTGCCCGACAGGGCCGGGCAAGAAAAGCCGCTTTTTCGGTTGTACCGGTTTTGGCTGGTGTGGTATAATAGCCGCAAAGAAGGGGCGGCCTGACGCCCCGAATCCAAAGCCCCTTGCCGGGGCTTTTCTGTGTGAGGAACGATACATCCATGGAACATACAAAACGCAAAGTTATGGTGATCGGCCACCGGAACCCGGATACGGATTCCATCTGCTCGGCCATTGCCTATGCCAACCTGAAAAACAAGACTGAGGGCCCCTGGTTTGAGGCCTGCCGGGCCGGGGAACCCAACCAGGAGACGGCCTATGTGCTCAAGCGCTTCCACGCCCGCCCGCCCCGCCGCTGCCTGAATGTGAGCGCCGAGGTGCAGGATATTGATATCCGCCGGGTGCCGGGGGTGCCGGGCAGCACCACCATGCGCCGGGCCTGGGAAAAGATGCGGGATACCCAGGCCAACAGCCAGCCCATTGTGGCGGAGGACGGGCGCCTGGAGGGAATAATCACCCTGAGCGACCTGGCCGTGGCCAATATGGACAGCCTGGATACCCACGCCCTCTCCAATGCCCACACCCCCATCCGCAATATTGTGGAGACCCTGGACGGCACCGTGCTGGCCGGGAATGGGGAAGGAGTATTGGAAAAAGGCAAGATCGTGATCGGCGCGGGCAGCCCCGAAGCCATGGAGAGCATGGTGGAGGCGGGGGATATCGTGCTGGTGGCCAACCGGTATGAGAGCCAGCTCTGCGCCATTGAGATGGAGGCCGCCTGCGTGGTGGTCTGCATGGGCTCGGCAGTGGCCAAGACCATCGTCAAGATGGCCGCCGCCCACGGCTGCACCCTCATCAGCACCCCCTACGATACCTACGCGGCATCCTGCCTGATCAAGCAGAGCGTGCCCATCTGCGCCCATATGACCCCCTATGAGAAGCTCCTGAGCTTTTTGCCCACTACCCCGGTGGAGGAAGCCAAAAAAGTGATGGGCCGGGTTCGGCATGTCTATTTCCCGGTCCATACCGCCAAGGGCAAGTACCTGGGCCTGATCAGCCGCCGGAACCTGCTGAACCTGCAGCGCAAGCAGCTGATCCTGGTGGACCACAATGAAAAGACCCAGTGCGTGGAGGGCTATGAGGAAGCCGAGATCCTGGAGGTGATCGACCACCACCGGATTGGCAGCCTGGAAACCAGCGGCCCGGTCTTTTTCCGCAACCAGCCGGTGGGCTGCACCGCTACCATCGTCTATCAGATGTACCGGGAAGCGGGGGTAGAGATCGAGCCGGATATGGCGGGGCTCCTGCTCAGCGCCATCCTCTCGGATACCCTGGCCTTCCGGTCTCCCACATGCACCCGGCAGGACGAGAACGCCGCCGGGGAGCTGGCCCGCCTGGCCGGCGTGGAGATTGAAGACCTGGCCTCCGAGATGTTTGAAGCGGGGGAGAACCTGGACGGCCGCGCTGCCGAGGATGTGTTCTTCCAGGACTTCAAGATCTTCACCCACGGGGACCTGCGCTTTGGCGTGGGCCAGGGCAGCTATATGAGCGAGAAGAACCGGCGCAAGGCGGCGGAGCTGCTGCGGCCCTATCTGCCGGAGGCCCTCAAGAGGGAAGGCATGCAGATGATCTTCTTCATGCTCACCAGTGTGAAGGAAGAGAGCAGCCAGGTGCTCTGCGCCGGCGAGGGGGCGGAAGAACTGCTTTCCGCTGCCTTTGGATGCCGTAAGGAAGGGGAGAGCTTTGTGCTGCCCGGTGTGGTGAGCCGCAAAAAGCAGCTGATCCCCGCCATGCTGAACACCCTGCAGCAGATGTGAAAAAAGAAAAAGGAAGGAGATAACACCCATGAAGGTATTTCTCTGCGAGAGCATCCACCCCAAGGCCTATGAGGCTCTGGCCCAGAAGGCCGAGATCATCAGCGATTGGGAGCGGGCCGGTGAGGTTGACGCCCTGCTGGACCGGATCCTGTACATCGGCAAGGAGCAGCTGGACAAGATGCCCAACCTGAAGGTGATTGCGGTGCATGGCACCGGCACCGACGGGCTGGACCTGCCCGAGGTGCGCCGTCGGGGCATCCAGGTGGTCTATGCGCCCCATCTCAATGCCAATGCGGTGGCGGAACTGGCTGTGGGCCTTACCCTGGCCCTGGCCCGGCGGATCGTGTATGCCCGCCAGCTGATCGATGAGGGCTGTCAGGGGGAGGGCATGGCCCTGCTCAACGGCTTTGATCTGCGGGGCAAGGTGTTCGGTATTCTGGGTGCCGGGGAAATCGCCCGCCGCACTGCGGCCATCCTGCGGGACGGCTTTGGCATGAAGCCCCTGGCCTGGAGCCGCAGCCTCACCCCCGAAAAGGCTCAGGAATGGGGGCTGGAATGGGCGCCGGATAAGGAAACGGTGCTGAAAAATGCCGACGTGGTGAGCCTGGGCATGCCCCTGACCGACCAGACCCGGGGAATCATCGGTGAGGCCCAGCTGGCCCTGATGAAACCCACCGCCTGCCTGATCAACACGGCCCGGGGCGCCCTGGTGGACGAAGAAGCTCTGTACCGGGCCCTGAAAGAGGGCAGGATTGCCGGCGCGGCCTGTGATGTTTTCTGCAAAGAGCCGCCCACCCGGGAGAATCCCCTGTTCAGTCTGCCCAACTTTGTGGGTACCCCCCACATCGGCGCCAACACGGACGATGCGCTGTACACGGTGGGCATGACCTGTGTGGAACAGATCCTGGATGTGCTGGAAGGCAGAAAACCCCAATATCCCCTGTGAGGTAGGCTGAAAAAGCGGCTTTTGCGAGGGCAGATTCTTGAAAAAACGGGAATCATATGATAATATAGTAATGTTTTGAATCTATCTGCCGCACTGCGGTTTTCTGCGGCTTACCGCCGCAATGTTTGCCCTCGAAAGGAGCTGCTCCCCATGAAATACCCCTATAAGACAAGGGAAGGCGGCGCCACGGTCACGGTTTTCGTTCCCTACGACTGCGGCAACCGATGTCCTTTCTGCATCAATAAGGAAGAATATGCCTGTCTGGATGGTTTTTCCGCTGAAAAGATCATGGAAAGCATCCGCCGGTTGGATGCCATCACCCCTTATTGCGACTTTGTTTTTACCGGCGGCGAACCCTTTGCCAACCTGCCGGTCTTCCAGCAGATGCTGGACTGTGTACCCAAGACCCACAAGGTGTATATCAACACCACCCTGCCAGTTTCCAAGATCACCAGCGAGGATGACATTGTAGAATTCACCCGCCGCAACCGGGATAAGATCACCTGCATCAATGTTTCCCGCCATATGCAGCACTATGTGGTGGAATCCAACGACGGGCTCCTTTCCCGGCTGGCAGTGCCTTTCCGGATCAACTGCGTGCTGTACAAGGATTACCCGGCCGAGCAGCTGGTGCCCTACCTGGAGCGGTTCTATAAAGTGCCCGGGGCGTCCATCCAGTTCCGTTTCGACTACACTGCCACCACCCCGGAAAACCTCTATGACCGGGAACATGACAAGATCCTGGCGGACCTGAAGAAGATCTCCCGCTATACCGGGCTGGACGGCTGCCGGATGCGCTGCGGCTTCCACTTCGATTACAAGGGCATGGAGCTGACCTACCACAAGACCCTGCCCTATTCCACCATCATTGAGAAGGACCCGGCGGACGGTGTCACCTATGCCATCCTGTACGATGTGCTCATCAAACAGACCGGGGAGATTCACTCCGACTGGGACGGCACCGTGATGGATGTGCCCGCCTATGAAAAGGTGGTATTTGAGCCCTACGATCTGGCCGTGCTGGAACGGGTGGAGAAAGTAGGCTGATGGGAACCTTTTGGGGAGCCCCATCGCATATATTTTCAATCAAGTATCAGAAACGTTGTTTCAGGGCGGGGTGAAAGTCCCCACCGGTGGTAAAGCCCACGAGCCCTCGCTGTTTGGCGGGGGTTGACCCGGTGAGATTCCGGGGCCGACGGTATAGTCCGGATGAAAGAAACAGCAGCGAAAGCCTGTGTTTGCTGTGCCCTTTTGCGTCAATCGCAAAAGGGCATTTTTGCTGGCAGGAGCTTTTTCGCCGCCCGCCCGGAAACGGTGTTCCGCAAAAAGCGGCCCCTGACTTTTAAAACAACGGGGCCCGGGAGGAAAAGTATCATGAGTCAGAATCAAACCAAAACCCGCAAACTCACTGTGGCGGCCATGCTCTCCGCCGTGGCGGCCCTGCTGATGTTTCTGGATTTCAGCCTGCCCATCATCCCCAGCTTTGTGAAGATGGATGTGTCCGAGCTGCCGGCCCTGCTGGCTTCCTTCAGCCTGGGCCCTTCTTATGGCATCCTGGTCTGCCTGATCAAGAATGTATTCAACCTGCTGTTCCACGGCAGCACCGGCGGCATCGGCGAGCTGTGCAACTTTCTGCTGGGGGCAGTTTTTGTGGGGGTTGCCGGCCTGATCTATAAAAAGAAAAAGACCCGCAAGGGGGCCATCCTGGCGGCGGCCCTGGGCGCCGTGGCCATGGCTGTGGTCAGCGTGCCGGTCAACTACTACATCAGCTACCCGGTGTATGCCAAGATGTTCGGCGGCCTGGATCAGATCATTGCCGCCTACCAGGTGCTGCGCCCGGGCACCGACGGCCTGATGGAGGCCCTGCTCGTCTTCAATATGCCCTTCACCCTGCTCAAGGGCGCCATCGACGCGGCCCTTACCTTCCTGATCTACAAGCCCCTGTCCCCGGTGCTTCACGGCCGCCGCTGAGAGGGGGGCTTTGCCCGGCAAAATCCGGTGGTTTAAGGGGAAAAGGGAAGAGCTGACAAAATCCGAGCCTTTTCTTGACAGAAAAGTCTGAATGTGCTATGATAGCACTCGCATACAAAAACAGAATAGCAACTTATCAAGAGCGGCAGAGGGAACAGGCCCTGTGAAGCCCGGCAACCTGCATTACTGTAAGGTGCCAAATCCTGCGGGAAACCGAAAGATAAGCGTATAACGCTCGCGGCTTTCGGCTGCGGGCGTTTTTGTTTCCGGCAAGTTGCCTGTTCTGGTACAAACAAAGGAGGCCAACTGCCATGGCAAGACATCTTTTTACTTCTGAATCCGTTACCGAAGGGCATCCCGACAAGATCTGCGACCAGATCAGCGACGCTGTGCTGGACGCGATCCTGGCCCAGGACCCCGGCGCCCGGGTGGCCTGCGAGACGGCCTGCTCCACCGGCCTTGTCCATGTGATGGGCGAGATTACCACCACCTGCTATGTGGATATCCCCACCATCGCCCGGGATGTGATCCGCAGCATCGGCTATACCCGCGCTAAATACGGCTTTGACTGCGACACCTGCGGCGTGATCTCCAACCTGGACGGCCAGAGCCCGGATATTGCTCTGGGCACCAACGACGAGGTGGGCGGCGCCGGCGACCAGGGCATGATGTTCGGTTACGCCTGCGATGAGACCCCCGAGCTCATGCCCCTGCCCATCAGCCTGGCCCACGCCCTGGCCCGCCGCCTGACCCAGGTGCGCAAGAGCGGCGAGATGGATTACCTGCGGCCCGACGGCAAGAGCCAGGTGACCGTGGAATATGAGGACGGCCGCCCGGTGCGGGTGGACGCGGTGGTCATCTCCAGCCAGCACAGCCCGGATGTGAGCATGGAACGGCTCAAGACCGACGTGATGGCAAAGGTCATCAAGGCGGTAGTGCCCGCCCATCTGCTGGACGAGAACACCAAGTACTACATCAACCCCACCGGCCGTTTTGTGGTGGGCGGCCCTCAGGGCGACACCGGCCTCACCGGCCGCAAGATCATTGTGGATACCTACGGCGGTTATGCCCGCCACGGCGGCGGCGCCTTCAGCGGCAAGGATCCCTCCAAGGTGGACCGCAGCGCTGCCTATGCCACCCGCTGGGTCGCCAAGAACATCGTGGCGGCGGGCCTGGCCAAGAAGTGCGAGGTGCAGGTGGCCTACGCCATCGGTGTGCCCCAGCCTGTGAGCATCATGGTGGATACCTTCGGCACCGGCACGGTGGCGGACGAAAAGATCGAGCAGGCTGTGGAGAAGGTCTTTGACCTGACCCCGGCCGCCATCATCCGCCGGCTGGATCTGCGCCGGCCCATTTACCGTGCGCTGGCCGCTTACGGCCATATGGGCCGGGAGGATCTGGGCGTGGCCTGGGAGAAGACCGATATGGTGGACGCCCTCAAGGCAGCCCTGGAATAAGATGACCCTGCAGCCCCGGGAAGGAACCCTTCCCGGGGCTTTTTATCTTCCGGCCTTCGTTTACAAACCAGAATGGGCAAGGTATAATAAATTTGTATGCGCCAAAGGGGAAAAGAGGTGGAGCAGGATGGAAAATACCGAGGGGACAAGCCGGCTGGAAGGCCGGGTGATCCATGTGATCTTTGAGAATGAAGATACCGGCTATACCGTGTTTGAGGTGGAAAGCGGCGGCGAGTACTACGAGGTGGCCGGCGTGGTGGGCCAGGTGCATATTGGCGAGAGTGTGGTGGCCCACGGCAGTTTTGAGAGCCACCCTACTTATGGGGAACAGTTCCGGGCGGTGGCCTGTGAGACCAGCGTGCCCCAGGCGGTGCAGGACATCCTTGCCTATCTCTCGGCGGGGGTTCTGCCCTATATCGGGCCGGCCACAGCCAAAAAGCTGGTGGCCCGCTTTGGGGAAAAGACCCTGGACGTGATCGCCCAGGAACCCCGGCGGCTGACAGATATCAAGGGGATCAGCGGCGAAAAGGCCCTGCGCATCAGCGAGGAATTCAAGAAAATGTTCGGCGCCCGGGAGGTGGTGGCCTGGCTGGCCCGGTTTGGGGTGAGCGCGCCCCGGGCCATGGCGGTGTACAACGCCTTCGGCCCCCATACCCTGGAGGCGCTGACCCAGAACCCCTACCTGCTCTGCGGCGAACCCCTGCAGATGCGGTTTGCTCTGGCGGATTCCATTGCGGCGGAACTGCAGATGAGCGGGGAGAACAAGCTGCGGGTCTGGGCGGCGCTGCTGTATGTGCTGCGCCACAACGCGGGCAACGGCCATACCTGCCTGCCCCGCCGCCGGCTGACCGCCACCACCGGCCAGTTCATCGGGGTGGAGGCCCAGGCGGTGGAGGAACATCTGGACGGGGCCCTGGAAGCAGGGGAGCTGAAAAGCCAGCAGATGGCCGGGGGCGAGTATATCTACCTGCCCGAGCTGCTCAGCGCTGAGGAGGATATCGCCGCCCGCCTGGCAGACCTGGCCTGCCGCCAGCCCACCGTTCCCCCGGATCTGGAGCGGAACATCCGGGTGCTGGAGCGAAGCCGGGGGATGGAATACGCCCCCCTGCAGCGTCAGGCCATCCGCACCGCCCTTACCAGCAATGTGCTGGTGCTCACCGGCGGCCCGGGCACCGGCAAAACCACCACCGTCAACGCCATCCTGGCCCTGTTTGAAAACCAGGCCGACCGGGTGGCTCTCTGTGCCCCCACCGGCCGGGCAGCCAAGCGGCTCAGCGAGCTTACCGGTCATAAGGCTTCCACCATCCACCGCCTGCTGGAGGTGGATTATTCCGGCGGGGTACTCCATTTTATCCATAACGAAAAGAACCTGCTGCGCTGCGATGTGATCATCCTGGATGAGATGAGCATGGTGGATGTGAAGCTGTTCCAGAGCCTGCTGGCCGCCCTCAAGCGGGGCTGCCGGATCATCATGGTGGGGGACGCCGACCAGCTGCCCAGCGTGGGCCCCGGCAATATTCTGGGGGAGGTCATCTGCAGCGGGGTGGTTCCCACCGTCTGCCTGACCCAGATCTTCCGCCAGGCGGCCAGCAGCCTGATCGTGGCCAACGCCCATCGCATCGTGACCGGCCAGATCCCTGAGACCGGCGGCAGGGAGGATGATTTTTTCTTCCTCAAGGCGGGGGGAATGGCCTGCCAGCAGCTGATCTGTGATCTGGTGGCGGCCCGCCTGCCCCGGAGCTATGGCTTTGACCCGGTGCGGGATATTCAGGTGCTCTGCCCCACCAAGATGGGGCCCTCGGGCACCCGCCAGCTGAACCTGCGGCTGCAGGAGATGCTCAACCCGCCCTCCATCGGCAAGGACGAGCTGAAGGCAGGGGAGCAGATCTTCCGGGTGGGAGACAAGGTGATGCAGGTGCGCAACGATTACGACATCCCCTTTGAGCGGGAGGGGGGCGAATCCGGCGTGGGCGCCTTCAATGGAGATATCGGCATCGTGCTGGAGGTAAATACAAGCCAGCGCAGCCTGAAGGTGCGGATGGATGACCGGATCCTGGTCTATACCGCCGAACACCTGAACGAGTTGGAAACTGCCTATGCGGTGACCATCCACAAAAGCCAGGGCAGCGAGTTCCCCGCCGTGGTACTGCCGGTGAGCGAGGTGCCCGAAAAGCTCTGTTACCGCAACCTGTTGTATACCGGCGTTACCCGGGCCAAGAAGCTCTGCATCCTGGCAGGCAGCGGGGCTACCGTTCAGAAAATGGTGGAAAATGTCCGCCAGAACCTGCGCTACAGCGGCCTGGGAGAGCTGCTGATGCGGGCCATGCCGGGCGGGGAGCCGGGCCATGAAAGCTGACCGGTTTTGGAAAGGGGCCGCCCGGGCCGCCTTTGACCTGGCCTTCCCCCGGCGGTGTCCCTTCTGCGGGGCGGTGATCGGCTGGCTGCCCCAATGCACCGACTGCAAGGCTAAGACCGATGCGGTGCTGCACCGGCCTTTTTCCCTTTCCGCCACCGAGCATAAACTGGAAGATCTGGAAGGAGCCGCCAGCCTTTTCCTGTATAAAGACCCGGCCCGGCGGGCTATTCTGGAAATGAAGAACGGCGGCCGGCCCTGGTATGGCCGGGAGCTGGGCTATGCCCTGGCCATGAGCCTTTTCGGCTGTACTTTCGGGGTGCGGCATGGTATAATAACCCTGAATTACGAGGGGCCGCGCCTGCCCTATGATCGGGTGGTTTCGGTGCCTTCCAGCCATGCCAATCGGCCCTATGACAGTACGGCCCGGATGGCCGCTGCCCTGGCCGAAGCGCTGGGCCTGCCCTTTGAGAAGGGAGCGCTGGAACGCAGCCGGCCGGTAAAACCCCAGACCGGCCTTCCCGGAGAAGTACGGCTGGCCAATCCCTGCTTTTCCATGCGGGTGAGCTGCCCGCAGAAGTTGGAAGGGCGGCGAATTTTGCTGGTGGATGATGTGATCACCACCGGCGCCACCATCAGTGAGGCGGCCCGGGCGCTTTTGCAGGCCGGGGCTCTGGAAGTGTTTGCGGTGAGCGCCGCGGCCTCGGAGATCGAGCCGCCCCAAAAACAAGAGGACAAGGGAGCCGGATAAGGCTCCGTGCAGATAAAACCGGCAGGCCCTTGCCGGGCAAGAGAAAGAGGAGAGTATTTTGACCAATTACGATATCGGTATTGACCTGGGCACCACCTCCATCATCATTGCGGTGGCAGATGAGGGCGTGATCCTGAACGAATCCAGCGTGGTGGCCTATGACACCCGCAAAAACAAGGTTTTGGCCGTGGGCGATGCGGCACTGGCCATGGTGGGCCGTACCCCCAGCTACATCTCGGCCATCCGCCCCCTGAAGGACGGCGTCATTTCCAACCACACCCTTACCAAAGAGCTGATCAGCAGCTTTGTAAAAAAGGTCTACAATGCCCGGATGATGAAGCCCCGGGTGGCGGTATGCGTGCCGGCGGCCATCACCGGCATTGAGAGCGACGCGGTGGTGGAAGCGGTAGTCTCGGCCGGGGCCCGGCAGGTGTTCCTGATCGATGAGCCCATCGCGGCGGCCCTGGGCAGCGGGCTGGATATCCTGCAGCCGGACGGGCGGATGATCGTGGATATTGGCGGCGGCACCACCGATATTGCGGTGATCAGTCTGGGCGGCAAGGTGCTTTCCGCCGGGCTGGCCGTGGCCGGCAACACCTTTGACGAGGAACTCATCAAGTTTGTGCGGCAGAAATTCAGCGTGGCGGTGGGCCAGCGCACCATCGAGACCCTGAAAAAGGAGGTCGCCTGCTGCCCCCAGAAGGATTTCAGCGCCAGCATGGAGACCAAGGGCCGCAGCCTGATCACCGGCCTGCCCCAGAAGATCACCATCACCACCCAGGATCTGTACGAGCCCATCCTGCCCCTGGTGGAGCAGATCTCCACGGTCGCCCATCAGGTGCTGGAAAAGACCCCGCCAGAGCTGGCGGGCGATATCTACCGCAATGGCATCATGCTCACCGGCGGCGGCAGCAAGCTGCAGGGCCTGCCGGAATACCTGAGCGAGCAGCTGAAGGTGAAGGTGGAGCTCTCCCCGGATCCCATCAACTGCGTGGCTCTGGGCACGGCCAAGTGCCTGTCCATGGGCGAACAGCTGGAAAGCGGTTTTGTAAACGCTACCCCCCGGCTGGGCCGCTGAGCCCGGCATCCCCACACGGCGCCGCCCCGGGCGGCGCTGCTTTTTTCCCCGGGGAGGGGCATCTTCTTCAGAACAGAAAGGAATACCGGAATGCCCGGAGATCTGCATACCCATTCTACGTTTTCCGACGGGTCGGTAAAGGCGGAAATGCTCCCCTTCTACGCAGCCCGGGCCGGGCTGACCAGCCTGGCCATCTCCGACCACGACAGCCTGCTCTCGGTGCGCTATGCCTACCAGAATCCCCGGCAGGAGGGGGTAGAGCTGATCCCTGCCACCGAGCTCACCGCTTACGACTATGAGCGGGAGCACCGGGTGCACCTGCTCTGCTATTGGCCGGACGACTGCGCTGCCCTGCAGGAGCATTGCGAAACCATGGCCCGGCGGCGGAACGAGTGCTGCCTGCAAAGCGCCCGGGAACTGGAGGCCATGTATCCCCAGTTCACCACTCAGCAGGCCCTGGAATATGCCCAGGACAGCGGGGTGCTCTACAAATCCGGCATCATGAGGGCCCTTTATGAGATCGGCCTGGCCGATACCATTTACGGGGATCTGTATAAGGAGCTGTTCAACCTGCGCCCCTACCGGGGCAAGGTGATCCACACCCCCAAGTATGAGACGGTGGACCATGTGCTGGAACTGGTCCGGGCCTGCCGGGGCGTGGTGATCTTCGCCCATCCCAGCGTATACCACAGCATGCCGCTGGTGCGCCAGCTGGCAGAGCAGGGGCGGATCGATGGGGTGGAAATTGAGCATCCCCGCAACACCCCCGAGGATAAGGAAGAACTGCGCCAGCTGGCCCGGGACTATGACCTGATCGTCACCGGCGGCACCGACTATCACGGTTCCAACTCCAAACGGCCCCATCCGGTGGGCACCTGCGTCACCGGGGACGATCAGCTGGAACGAATCCGCCAACTGGTAAAGCAGCGGAAAGAAAACTGAAAAGGAGTCAATCAACATGGTATATACCCGTAAAAATCAGGGCACCTGCTCCATGGCCACCAAGGTGGAGCTGACCCCGGAAGGAAAGATTCAGAATATCCAGGTGCTGGGCGGCTGCGACGGCAACCTGAAGGGCATCTGCTCGCTGGTGGAAGGGATGGACGCCCACCAGGCCATCGCCCGCATGAAGGGCATCCGCTGCGGCCGCAAGGCTACCTCCTGCCCGGATCAGATCGCCCTGGCCCTGGAAGAGGCGCTGGCCCAGCAGGGCTGAACTTGGCTTACAGAAAAATCCCCCTGGGAAGACAATTTTCCCAGGGGGATTTTTTTGCGCCCGGCGGGCCCATACTGCAAGACGCGGGGCCTTTACAATCAACCTACGCCCCGGGAAAGCGCAGGAAGGAAATGTTTCGATATAAGGGTTTTTCCAAAAGCGCCACCCAGACGGTGGTGCGGGCGCTGCAGCTGGCCGGCGAGCAGGGCCTGCCCAAAGCGGGCACAGGGCATCTGCTTTGGGCCATCATGCTGCAGCCCTCGGATACGGCCGCCTGTTTTTTGCGCACCAAAAACGTGACGGTGGAGCAGGTGGAGTGGAAGGTACGCCAGCTGGGGCAGGATAAGCCCCTGCGGCTGAAGGGGGGCGACCTTCTGCCCGAGGCCCAAAAGGCCATGGAATTTGCGGTGCTGGGGGCCCAGACGGCCCGGCGGCGGGAGGCAGAAAACTCCCACCTGCTCTGCGCCATGCTGGAAGACGCCACCTGCATGGCCAGCCTGTGGCTGACCCAGATGGGGGTGGAGCTTACCTCCACAGCCCGGGAATGCCGGCAGCTTTCCGGCCAGTACAATATCACCGCCGCCCCCCGGACCACCTACGCCAAGGCGGGGCGGCTCTGTGACAAATACGGCAAGGATCTGACCCGCCTGGCCCTGGAAGGGGTGCTGGACCCGGTGCTCTGCCGCCAGCAGGAATTGGAGCGGATGGTGGAGATCCTCTGCCGCCGCCAGAAAAATAACCCCTGCCTGGTGGGGGAGCCGGGGGTGGGCAAAACTGCCCTGGCCGAGGCCCTGGCCCAGCGGATCGCCGACGGTCGGGTGCCGGACAGCCTGATGAGCAAAAGGCTGGTGAGCCTGGATATGGCGGCCATGGTGGCAGGTACCAAGTACCGGGGCGATTTTGAGGAGCGGTTCAAAAGCCTGCTGGAAGAACTGGGCAGGGAAAAGAACACCATCCTGTTTATTGATGAGATCCATGTGATCGTGGGGGCGGGGGCCGCCGAAGGGGCCATCGACGCGGCCAGCATCCTGAAGCCCCTGCTGGCCCGGGGCGAGGTGCAGATCATTGGGGCCACTACCCGGGAGGAATACCGCAAGTGCATTGAAAAGGATGCCGCCCTGGATCGGCGCTTTGGCCAGGTGGTGGTGGAAGAACCTACCCCCGCCGCGGCCCGGGAGATCCTGCGGGGGCTGGCCCCCCGCTATGAGAGCTATCACGGGGTAAAGATCACCGAAGAAGCCATTGACGCGGCGGTGGATCTCTCGGTGCGGTACCTGAACGGCCGATACCTGCCCGACAAGGCGGTGGACCTGCTGGATGAGGCCGCCGCCAGCCTGCGCATCGATCGGATGCCCGGGGAGACGATGCCCCAGCTGACGGCGGAGCGGATTGCCCGGGTGGTGAGCCGGGCCAGCGGGGTACCGGTAGACCGGATCACCGAGCAGCAGCGCCAGAAGCTGGAAAAACTGGAAGAACGGCTGGCCGAAAGGGTGGTGGGCCAGCCCCGGGCAGTGCAGGCGGTGGCAGGGGCCATCCGGCGCAGCCGAACCGGCCTGCGGGACGGACGTCGGCCCATGGGGGCCATGCTCTTTCTGGGCCCCACCGGCGTGGGCAAGAGCTACTTGGCCAGGACCCTGGCCGAATGTTGGTTCGGCAGCGAAAAAGCCCTTTTGAAATTTGACATGAGCGAATACCACGAGAGCTTCACGGTCTCCCGGCTGATGGGGGCGCCTCCGGGCTATATGGGCCACGGGGAGGGGGGGCAGCTCACCGAGGCGGTGCGCCGCCGGCCCTACAGCGTGGTGCTTTTTGATGAGATCGAAAAGGCCCACGGGGATGTGCAGAACATCCTTTTGCAGATTCTGGAGGATGGCTGCCTTACCGATTCCATGGGCCGCGCGGCGGATTTCCGCAATACCATCGTGCTGCTTACCTCCAATCTGGGGGCACGGTTCCTTTCCGGCCAGACCGGGCCGGTGGGCTTCGGCACCCAGGAGGGGGCAGCCGAAAGCCGACGGCGGCAGGCCATTGAGGAGGCCAAGGGGTATTTCCGCCCCGAATTGCTGGGCCGGATGGATGAGATCGTGGTGTTTGAGCCCCTGGGCCAGCCGGAACTGACCCGGATTGCGGAAAAACAGCTCTGCCAGTTGGAACAGCGGGCCCGGGCCAACGGCTATCAGCTGGACCACAGCAGCCTTCTGCCCGCCCTGCTGGCCCGCAAGGCCTCTTCCCCTTACGGAGCCCGGCAGCTGCGCCGGGTGGTGGGCCGGGCGGTGGAGCAGGCTCTGGCCGATAAGATCGCCGAGGGCACGGCCCTGCCGGGGGGCAGCTTTGTGGCCCAGGTAGAGGGCGACCAGGTGGTGCTGGAAGCCCAGAGCGGGCAGACCGCGGCAGCCGGGGCCCCCACCTGAAAAGGCAGGAAAAAAGGCGCGCGCTTCAAAAAGCGCGCGCCTTTCTGGCGTATAGAGGGGGTCAGCGGGGCTTGACCTGCAGTTCCTGCTCACAGTAAATGCAGCGGTAACGGCCGTTCTCGCTCAGTTCAAAGATGTGGTCGCACTCCTCCTCGATGCTGGTGATGCAGCGGGGGTTATTGCAGCGGACCACATTTACCAGCCGCTTGGGCAGGGAGGGCTTTTCCTTACGGACGATCTTCCCGTCCCGGATCTCGGCGATGGTGATGTTGGGGTCCAGATAGCCCAGCACGTCCAGCTTCAGGCCGGTGATATCCCCCTCGATCTTGATAATGTCCTTTTTGCCCATCTTGTTGGAGCGCACGTTCCGGATGATGGCTACGCCGCAGTCCAGGGAATCCAGCCCCATCAGATCATACAGATGCATGCTGGTGCCGGCCTGGATGTGGTCGATCACAATACCGTTCTGGATTTCATCGATGTTCAGCATTCCGTTACACCTCCTGATTGGCTTTGGGGTCGGGCAGGCCCAGCAGGGTCATGATAAGGGCCATCCGCACATATACCCCGTTCTTGGCCTGCTCAAAATAGGCGGCCCGGGGGTCATCGTCCACGCTCAGCTCAATTTCGTTCACACGGGGCAGGGGATGCAGCACCGCCATATGGGCGGGGGCCAGCTCCATCTTGCGGGCAGTGAGGATATAGCTGTTTTTCAGCCGCACATAGTCCTCCTCGTTGAAGAACCGCTCCCGCTGAACCCGGGTCATATACAGAATATCCAGCTGGGGCAGGGCGTCTTCCAGGCTGCGGGTCTCCTCAAAGGGCACATTGTGGGCCTTCAGCACGTCGTTGACGATATAGTCGGGCAGGCGCAGCTCCTCGGGGCTGATGAGAATGAACCGGATGCCCGAATACCGGGTCAGGCTCTTGATCAGGCTGTGGACCGTGCGGCCAAATTTCAGGTCGCCGCAAAGGCCGATGGTCAGGTTTTCCAGCCGGCCGGTGCGGCGGCGGATGGTGAGCAGGTCGGTGAGGGTCTGGGTGGGGTGCTGGTGGCCGCCGTCGCCTGCGTTGATCACCGGGATACCCGAATAGCGGGAAGCCCGCAGGGGAGCGCCCTCCTTGGGGTGACGCATGGCGGCGATGTCGGCATAGTGGCTCACCACCCGGATGGTGTCGGCCACGCTCTCACCCTTGGAGGCGCTGGAAGAATTCGCGCTGGAAAAGCCCAGTACGCTGCCGCCCAGGTTCAGCATGGCGGCCTCAAAGGAAAGACGGGTGCGGGTGCTGGGCTCATAGAACAGGGTGGCCAGCTTCTTGTGGCGGGCTACCTCCTGGTAGGCCTCCGGGTCTGCCAGGATCCGGTCTGCCAGGTCCAGAAGATTGTCCACTTCTTCCCTGGTAAAATCCAGAGGATCGATCAGATGACGCATAACGCTCCTTTCTGCGGCCGGCGGCCGCACCTCAAAACAGCTTGCGGAGAAGGGAAAAATCGAAGAAGGAAGTATAGTAGCTGTAGGAATGCAGGACCGGCTGGCAGAGCCTGGTGCTGCACACCTCGTCAAGCAAAAGCAGGGCCTCGCCGCTGCCCAGCGACAGGGTGCGGCTGAGGGCGGCATCGGGGCAGACGGCCTTCACATGGGCGATGGTGCTGGTCACCGTCTGGCCGCAGGCCTTTTCCAGAATCTCAAAAACCGGCAGGGTGAGATCCATCTGCTCCGGTTTTTCCTCCTTGAAAAGGGCCAAAGGCAGGTGATCTACCGAATAGATCACCGGCTGGGAATCCGCCTTGATCCGTTTTTGAATGGTGAAGATGGGGCTGCCCGGCTCAATCTGCAGCAGCGCGGCCATCTCGGGGGAGGCCGGCGTCTGGGATGTGCTGATCATATCCACATTGGGCTGGCGCCCCGCCGCCCGGATCATGGCGCTGTACTCAAATTTTTGGTCCATCCGGTCCTTCAGTTCCAGGGCCCGGCGGTTGATGACGGTGCCGATGCCCCGCACCCGTTCCACAAAGCCCTCCCGTTCCATTTCGCTCAAGGCATCCCGCACTACGGTGCGGCTCACCTGCAGGTGGGCTGCCAGTTCAATTTCCGCAGGCAGGCGGGCCCCCTGGGCATAGCAGCCGGTACGCATCTCCTCCAGCAGCTTTTCCACCACCTGAGAAGAGATGAGCGCGCCCCCCAAAACAGGGGTGTCGCCCGGTTGTTGCTGTATCATTTCACTTCTCCTTCCCTCAAAAAAAGCCTCCGGGAACGCCTGAAAAGGCCGCCGGACGGCTCAGGCGGGCCCTGAGACCCATTTTAGAGAAACGCAAAACTCTTTGCCGGGCCGGCCTTCCCCGGGCCTCTAAGCCGAAAAAAAGGGCAGCAGCGCCCTTTTCTATCCGGCCCGCAAAACTTTTGATGAATCTTTTGCTATTATAGCACAACTTGTTTCACTTTTGTGTTATAATGTTCCTTGCAGATCGCAAAATGCGAAAAAATTTTTTGGAGGATTTGGAAGAATGAAAAAGGTAATCACTGCTCAGAATGCTCCCGCCGCCGTGGGCCCCTACTGCCATGCCCAGCTGTGCGACAACACCCTGTACGTTTCCGGCCAGCTGGGTCTGGACCCTGTGACCGGCGAGCTGCCCGAGGGCGTTGAGGCTCAGGCCAAGCAGTCCCTGGCCAACATGGCTGCCATCCTGGCCGAGGCCGGCATGACCATGCAGGATGTGGTCAAGACCACCGTTCTGCTGGCCGACATGAAGGATTTCGGCGCTGTCAACAGCATCTATGCCGAGGCCTTCGGTGATCATCGTCCCGCCCGCAGCTGCTTCCAGGTAGCCGCCCTGCCCAAGGCCGGCCTGGTGGAGATCGAGTGCATCGCCGTAAAATGAGCAAGGATTTTTCTGTTGAAAAATTCCGGGGCCAGCCCTGCCAGCAGGTGCTGGCCCTTCGTTTTGGCCGCCCGGAGGATATCCCGGCCCTGGATGATTTGCAGAGGCGGGTGCTGGCGGGGATGGAGCAGCCGGAATGGTATGTGCCCTCCACCCGGCAGGAGATGGCAAGCCAGATGGAAAAGGGGCTTTTTCTCTGCCTCTGGGCCGGGGAAGAGGCCATGGCCTACCTGAGCCTGGTCTGCCTGGGCGGGGAAAGCGGGAACTATGGGTGGGACCTGGGGCTGCCCCCTGACCAGATCCCCCTCTGGGCCAATGTGGATTCGGTGGTGGTGGCCCCCGAGTACCGGGGCAACGGGATCCAGCGCCGCCTGCTGCGGCTGGCCGAGGAATACCGCCCGCCCCGGATCATTGGTTTTGGCTGTACCGTCAGCCCCCAGAACCGGTTCAGCCGGGGGGCGCTGGAGGCCGAGGGCTACCGTCCTGCCTGCCAGAAGGAAAAATACGGCGGGCATCTGCGGCTGGTGATGAAAAAGGAGCTGTTCCCCCTGCCAGGGCTGTACCGGCATTTCAAGGGCGGACAGTACCGGGTGATCGGGCCGGTGCGACACAGCGAGAGCGGTGAGACCCTGGTTTTATACCAGGCGCTGTACGGAGAAAAAGGTTATTGGGTGCGGCCCCTGCCCATGTGGAACGAATGGGTGGAGCGGGACGGCTGGAAAGGCCCCCGCTTTTGCTGGCAGGGCCGGGAATAAGGAGAACGGGATGCTGATACAGGCGCTGAAAGAGGCCCGCCTGCAGGAACAGGGGCTGCGGGGCCTTACCTTTCAAAACGAAGTCCTGGAAGGGGCCGAGGCGGAAAAGCTGGATTTTGAGCAGGTGCGGTTTGTGGGCTGCCGGCTCTTGAACTGCGATTTTTCCAAGGCGGCTTTTTACGATACGGTTTTTGAGGGGTGCGACCTGAGCGGCAGCCGGTTTGAGGACAGCTACTGGAAAAACAGCCGGCTGAGCGGCTGCAAGGCGGAGGGCGGCCGGTTTGCCGGGGCGGTGTTCCTGGGCAGCCGGTGGGAGGACTGCCGTCTGTCCTGGGCCAATTTTTCCGAGAGCAGGTGGGAGAAAAGCAGACTGAAAGACTGTGTCTTGCAGGAAAGCTTTTTATCCCGTCTTCAGATGAAAAAGATGGGCCTGGAAGGGTGTGATCTTTCCGGGGCCGAACTGTACGGAACCTCTCTGGCCGGGCTGGACCTGAGAAGCTGCGGGGTACAGGGGATCCGGGTGTCGGAAAACTGCGCCGAATTGCGGGGCGCAAAGATGGATATGTTCCAGGCAGCTGAAATGGCCCGGCTGCTGGGCATAGAGATTCTGTAAAAGGAGGCGGCTATGGAAAACCGGATGCGGGCGGATGTGCTGATCCTGGGGGGCGGCGCTGCCGGGATGGCGGCGGCCATCCAGCTGGCCGAGATACGGAACCGGGTCGGGCTGCCCGGCAGGATCCTTCTGGCGGACCGGATGGAAAAGCCGGGCAAAAAGCTGTTGGCCACCGGCAACGGCCGGTGCAACCTGGGCAACCGGAACGTGTCCGCCGCAGGGTATGCCACCCGTTCGCCCCGGCGGCTGGAAGAGATCCTGGCCGGGGCCCCCTTTGAGCGGCAGCGGGCCTTTTTTGAAAACCATGGCCTGCTCTGCGACCTGCAGCCGGATGGCCGGATGTACCCCTATAGCTATTTTGCCGGCACGGTGGCGGAAGCCCTGCGCCGCAGCCTGAGAGCGGCGGGGGTGGAAGAACTGGCCGGCTTTGAGGCGGTCAGGCTGGAAAAGGCGGACGGCGGTTTTTGCGTCACTGCCCGGGATGGCCGGGCCCTGCAGGCCGGCCAGGTGCTGCTGGCGGCAGGCGGAAAGGCCGCCCCGGCCCTGGGTTCGGATGGCTCAGGCCTGGAACTGGCCGCCAGCCTGGGCCACACCCTGCATCCGGTCTGGCCGGCGCTGACCGCTTTCACCAGTTCCTCCCCCCTCTGCCGGGATCTGAAGGGAGTCCGGGCAGCCGCCCGGGCAGGCCTGTACAGCGGGGGACGGCTGCTGGCCGAGGATACCGGCGAGGTGCAGTTCACCGAATACGGCCTTTCCGGGATTCCCTTTTTCCAACTCTCCCTCAGCTACGGCATGCTGCCGCCGGCCCGCCGTCAGGGGATTTCGGCCCGGGTAGATCTGTTCCCGGCCAGGAGTGCCGAAAATCTGGCCGCCTGGCTGGCACGCCAGGGCAGTCGGGGCTGCAGCGCCGGCGAGGCCCTGGAAGGGATGCTTCACTGGAAACTGGCCCGGGCCGTGGGGAAGACAGCAGGCATACCGGAAAAAGCGCATCTGGATGAGGCGGCGGCCCGTCGGCTGGCCGCTGCCCTGAAAGGGCTGGAATTCCCGATTTCCGGCACCCTGGGCTGGGAGCAGTGCCAGGTCACAGGCGGTGGGGTCAGCCTGGAGGAGGTCGACCCGGTCACCATGGAATCCCGCCTTTGCCCGGGGCTGTACCTGGCAGGGGAGATCCTGGACGCGGCCGGCCTGTGCGGGGGCTACAATCTACACTGGGCTTTTGGCACCGGGCTGCTGGCCGGTCGGGGAATGGCCGGAGAATGCGCAATCGGCCAGGGCCGCCCGGCACCGGAAAAAAAGCGCCGGGAAGGGCCTGCCCCCAAAAGAAAAAAGCCCGCGGTCGGGGGCGGGCGAAAAAAACAATAAGAGTTTGCGAAAAAGAGCCGGTTCTGCGGAATTCCCGCAGAACCGGCTCTTTTGTTTACAGGTCACAGGCTTCCCGTCTCCCAGGAAAGGCCGGAGGAATAGAGCTCATCCACCGACAACAGCCGGAAAGAGCCATCTTCGTTTTGGGTTAGCGTATAGCGCAGGGTGCTGACAACCGACCAGCAGATGGTATCGGCATACAGATCCAGGGTGACGGTCTGGGTGTCTCCCTCCTGGCCGGTATCAGCCGTGACGGCATAGACCCACCGGCCTCCCTTGGGCACCGGAATGATCATCTGGTAGGCCAGATAGCTGCTGTATTGGCTCAGGTCCACCCCCCACAGGTCTACACCAAAGACCTTTTCCATATCCCGATAGAAGGCTTCCGGGCTTTTTGTTTCGGGGGTATAGGGCACTTCCGGAAGATTGGCTCGGGTAAGGGCGCAGCAGGCCGGGTCTATCATGTAGTACATTTCCGTCTCATCGGCCGGCTTCAGGTATGGGGTGAAATCATCCCCCCGAAGCTGGGGCAGATAACTGGCCAGGGTAAAGCAGAACTGCTCGGCCGGCTCCATCTGGGCCAGATGGCAGGGCGTCAGGATCTGGTCCTCCGGCAGGATGTATTCGGCCCAGTTGCTCGCGCTCAGCACCAGTTTGGCCTCCCAAGGGGTGGTGCCGGGCTGGAACAGCTCGTCATCGCCTTCCTCGACGGTTAAATCAAAGGATACAAGGGCGGTGTCATAGGAATCCAGAATCTCCACTTTCCGGATCTGGAAATCGGAGATTTTCACCCCTTCAAAGCGGTCAAAGGCCCCGGGGATGCTGCTTGCCAGCTGGCGGGCCAGCTCCCACTCCCCGGCCATGGCATGGGCAAAAAGATCTTTCAGCTGAGCCATGGCATGCTCGGTATAGGGCGGCTCGGTCCGGTCAGGGAAAGGGTCCAGGATCTCCACGCTTTCCGGCAGATTATAATAGTCGTAAAGATCAAACAGGGGCGTTTGGGAGGAAGGGGAAGAGGAGGAAACGCCGGGCGCAGAAGAGGAAGGTACACTGGGCGAGGAGGAAGAAGCCGGCTCTGCCGGCAGGGAAGAGGCAGGGGTTTCGGGGGCACAGCCTGATAAGGCGCAGAAAAGCAAGACCAGGAAGGCGGGCAGGATCTTTTTCATATCCATCACCTGAAAATCTGTTCAAACTCTCCGGATATACTGCGTTGAAAAAACTAGCGTCCGCCAGCCTGCGAAGCTCATTTTCATCGCCCCCTTTTTCTGTTTCTCTGTACCTTCATTGTAGCATTTTTCTGTCTGGGGAACAAGAAAGGGCGGGAGAAAGCATGAGACTTTCTCCCGCCCTTTTTACAGATCAAACGCTTCAGGCGTTCTTGCCTTTGATGTACTCGTCGATGGCCTTGGCGGCATGTTTGCCGGCGCCCATGGCCAGGATCACGGTGGCAGCACCGGTCACCGCGTCGCCGCCGGCATATACGCCCTCCCGGCTGGTAAGGCCGTCGTCGCCGTTGGTGACGATGCAGCCGTGCTTGTTGGTCTCAAGGCCGGGGGTGGTGCTGCGGATCAGGGGGTTGGGGCTGGTGCCCAGAGCCATGATCACGGTGTCCACTTCCAGGGTGAACTCGCTGCCGGGAACCTCCACCGGGCGGCGGCGGCCGGAAGCGTCGGGCTCGCCCAGCTCCATCCGGATGCAGGTGATATCCTTCACGTTGCCGTTCTCATCCCCGTCAATATGCACAGGGTTGCACAGCAGCTTGAAGACGATGCCCTCTTCCTGGGCGTGCTCCACTTCCTCCCGGCGGGCAGGCAGTTCTTCCATACCACGGCGGTAAACGATGTACACCGTCTCGGCGCCCAGGCGCAGGGCGCAGCGGGCCGCGTCCATGGCCACGTTGCCGCCGCCAACCACGGCCACAGCCTTGCTCTTCTTGATGGGGGTCTTGCTGTCGGGGCGGTAAGCCTTCATCAGGTTGGTGCGGGTCAGGTACTCGTTGGCGCTGTACACGCCCTTCAGCCCCTCGCCGGGGATATTCATAAACCGGGGCAGGCCGGCGCCGGAAGCCACATAGACAGCCTCGTAGCCGTATTCGCCCATCAGCTCATCAATGGTCAGCACCTTGCCCATGACCATGTTGGTCTCGATGTCCACACCCAGCTTTTTCAAGCCTTCGATCTCGGTCTGCACAATATCCTTGGGCAGACGGAACTCGGGAATGCCGTACATCAGCACGCCGCCGGCCACATGCAGGGCCTCGTAAATGGTGACCTTATAGCCGGCCTTGGCCAGGTCGCCCGCGCAGGTAAGGCCGCTGGGACCCGCGCCGATCACCGCCACCTTGTGCCCGTTGAAAACCGGCGTCTGGGGGTCGGTATGTACATTCTCCCGGTGCCAGTCGGCCACAAAGCGCTCCAGCCGGCCGATGCCCACGCTCTCACCCTTGATGCCGCGGGTGCACACACCCTCGCACTGGGTCTCCTGGGGGCATACCCGGCCGCAGACGGCGGGCAGGCTGCTGGAAGCGGAAAGCACCTGATAGGCACCCTCAAAATCCTCGGCGGCTACCTTGCTGATAAAGCCGGGAATATCGATGCCCACGGGGCAGCCGTTTACGCAGGGCTTGTTCTTGCAGTTGAGGCAGCGCTTGGCCTCGCCCACAGCCATCTCCTTGGTGTAACCCAGGGCAACCTCGTCAAAATTGTGATTGCGGACCTGGGGATCCTGGCTGGGCATGGGGCATTTTTTCGGATCCATATTGAACTGGACTGCCATGATCACTGAACCTCCTTATTGAGCAAATTGCAGGTGGCCTCGCGGGCATGGGCCTCAAAATCCTTATACATGCCGCAGCGGTTGATGATCTCGTCCCAGTCCACCTCATGGCCGTCAAAATCGGGGCCATCCACACAGGCGAATTTGGTCTTGCCGCCCACAGAAACACGGCAGCCGCCGCACATGCCGGTGCCGTCCACCATGATGGCGCTCATGGAAACCACGGTCTTCAGGCCCAGCTTTTTGGTGGTCAGGCAGACGAACTTCATCATGACCAGGGGCCCGATGGTGATCACTTCATCGTACTGGTTGCCCTCGGCCACCAGAGTTTCGATGGCGTTGGTCACCAGGCCTTTATGGCCGTAGCTGCCGTCGTCGGTCATCACCATCATCTTCTGGCTGCAGGCGGAGAACTCGTCCTCCAGGATCACCAGATCCTGAGAGCGGAAGCCGATGACGCTGTGCACTTCGCAGCCCAGCCGGTGCAGCTCCTGGGCAATGGGCAGGGCGATGGCGCAGCCTACGCCGCCGCCTACCACCAGCACCTTTTTCAGGCCTTCCACCTCGGTGGCACGGCCCAGGGGGCCCACAAAGTCATGAACATAGCCGCCCTCGGGCAGGCTGTTCAGCTCCATGGTGGTGCCGCCCACCACCTGGAAGATGATGCTCACAGAGCCTTCTTCCGGGTCATAGGAGGAGATCGTCAGAGGGATGCGCTCGGAATCTTCAAAGGGACGCACAATGATGAACTGCCCCGGCTTCGCCTTTTTGGCGATCAGCGGCGCCTCGATCACCAGTTCGGTGACAGTGGGCTTCAGCGCCTTTCTTTTCAAGATCTTGAACATAAAAATCTGTTCCTCTCCATCTGAAATTTCCCCGCCGCCAAAAGCTCGGCAAACGCCCCCATAATGCGCTGCCCGGGCCCTTTGCAAGGGGGAGAATCTGTTAACGTGTTAAGTATATCACAAACTTTCTTCGCTTTCAATTGAATCCATAGGGCAGTTTGACGATAGTAAGGGAGAGAAAGGGGAGCGTTTTCATCATTTTTATGGCGGAAGTTTCGCCAAAGGAAAAAACGGGCGGAAAAGAGAGATTTCTCTCCCTTCCGCCCGTTTGATGTCGGTTTTGGTCAACGGAAAAACCGCCGCCCCACAAACAGAAAAACGCAGGCGCCCAGCACGGCCACCAGCACATCCCCCAGCAGACTATAGCTGGCGATGCCCACCAGCCCCAGCAAAAGGCTGCCCACAACGCCGCCGATCACACCCAGAACCAGGTTGTGCAGAAAACTGCCCTCGCTGCCCATGATCCTGCCGGCAATATAGCCGGCGAGTGCGCCGATCAGAATACTGACAATCAGATGAACCATATCCGCTAACTTCCTTTCTCCTTATGAGATACGCCCCTGCCCCTGTCTATGCAGGCGGGTCCTCAGGCGTTCCCACTGGCCTGCCCGTAGGCGCAGATATCCCGCAGGCTGCAGCCCTCGCATTTGGGGCTGCGGGCGTCGCATACCGCCCGGCCGTGCAGCACAAAACGGTGACAGAGATCGCTTCCCTCCTCGGGGGGGATGATCTTCCACAGGGCCATTTCCACCTTTTTGGGTTCCTTGATGCCATCCACCAGCCCAATGCGGTTGCACAGGCGGATGCAGTGGGTGTCGGTGACAATGGCCGGCTTGCCGAACACATCGCCCATTACCAGGTTGGCGCTCTTGCGGCCCACACCCGGCAGGCTCAGCAGGGCGTCGAAATCGTCCGGGACCCGCCCGCCAAACTCGTCCCGCAGCTTTTTCATGCACAGGCTGATATCCCGGGCCTTGCTGTGGCCCAGGCCGCAGGGCTTTACAATGGCTTCAATCTCTTCCACAGTGGCGTCGGCCAGGGCCTCCACACTGGGATATTTGGCGAAGAGGTCCTTCACCACGATATTCACCCGGGCGTCGGTGCACTGGGCAGCCAGACGCACCTCCACCAGCAGCTGCCAGGCGTGGTCATAGTCCAGCGTGCATTCCGCCAGGGGGTATTCTTCCTTAAGCCGCCGGATCACTTCCAGGGCCAGTTCCTTCTTTTCCATAAACGTCCTCGTCCCTCATTCCCGGCGGCACGGCAGGCCGCAGCGGGGGAATTTTTATTATAAGTATTGTAACATGAAGGCCGCGGGGATAGCAAGAGAAATTAGGAACTATTTTCATTAAGGCGGGATGACAAGGCCGGGCGGGCGCAATAATGTAGGAAAACCCCGGGGGCCGGGCGCAAAGAGGGATAGGCAGGCCCGATTGCGGGGGGAGGGCCTTTGCGATATAATACTTTTAAAGTATAAAACGGAAATGAGGGGGAAGAAGCGATGGCTTTCCTGCACTGCAAATTCAAGAGCGCGGCATTGGGGGCGCAGACGACTGTCCGGCTGTATCTGCCCTGTGACCAGCCCGGCTGGGCCGGCAGGGAGGTGCGGGCCGTGTTTACCCTGCTGCATGGGTATACCAACGATGGGGACGACTGGGTGCATTCTTCCTCGGCTCTCCGGATGGCCGCCGATAACGGGCTGGCCCTGATCATCCCGGACGCTTCCAACAGTTTTTACTGCGATATGGCAGCCGGGCCGGCCTGGAATACCTGGCTCACCCAGGAACTGCCGGGGCAGCTGGATCAGATCTTCAAGCTGCCCCGGCAGCGGGAAAAGAATTTTCTGTGCGGCCTGTCCATGGGGGGATATGGGGCACTGTATATCGGCATGAATCATCCGGAGCGCTATGCGGGCATCGCCAGCTTTTCCGGCTGCCTGGATCTGGCCCTGATGCTGCAAAACCGGGAAGATCCGGCTGTGCGCCGGGCCTTTGAGCCGATCCTGGGCCGGGAGCTGGAGCTGTCTGCGGACAGAAATCTCTTCCGGCTGGCCGAACGGGTGAGCCGCCTGCCCCAGGAAGAGCAGCCCAAAATCCTTTGCACAGCGGGCCGGCAGGACCATGAGCCCTATTATATCATTGAGCAGAACCGACGGTTTCACAGCCATGCCAAGAATCTGCCCCTGGCGGACTACACCTATCTGGAGTGGGACGGCACCCATCAATGGGAGTTCTGGGACAGAAGCCTGAGCCTGGCCATTGACCGGTTTGTAAACCCCGGCTACGGGCAGGCCTGCCGTCAGGCCTGGAGCTGCAAAACCAGCGAGGAGGAGGACAAATGAACGAACCCTTGGCCCAGCGCCTGCGGCCCAGCAGCCTGGAGGAAGTCTGCGGGCAGAGGCATCTGCTGTCAGAAGGAATGGTGTTCCGAAGCACCCTGGAAAGCGGCCGGGTCCCCAATATGATCTTTTACGGGCCCAGCGGGGTGGGCAAGACCACGGTGGCCCGCATCATTGCGGACAACAGCGGAATGCGTCTGCATAAGCTGAACGGCACCTCTGCCTCCACCGGCGATATCAAGGCAGTATTGGCCGAGATCGGCACCCTGGGGGCCGCCAACGGGATTCTGCTCTATCTGGATGAGATCCAGTATCTCAATAAAAAGCAGCAGCAGAGCCTGCTGGAATGCATCGAGGACGGAAGCGTGACCCTGATCGCGTCCACCACCGAAAACCCCTATTTTTATATTTATAACGCTCTGCTTTCCCGGTGCACGGTTTTTGAGTTCAAAGCGCTGGAAAAAGAGGATATCCGTCAGGGAATCCGCAACGCTGTCCAGAAGCTGAGCCGGGAGGAAGGCCCGGTTGTCCTGGAGGAACAGGCGGAGGATTACCTGGCCGAGAGCGCCGGTGGAGATATGCGCAAGGCTCTGGGCAGCCTGGAGTTTGCGGTCAGTGCCGCCAAACCGGGGCCGGATGGCAAGCAGGTCACCCTGGATATGATCCGCCAGGTTTGCCGGCGCACCGCCATGCGATATGACCGGGAGGGCGATGAGCACTATGATATTGTGTCGGCCTACCAGAAATCCATGCGGGGTTCTGATCCGGACGCTGCTCTGCATTATCTGGCCCGGCTTTTGGAGGCGGGGGACCTGGTAAGCGCCTGCCGCCGGCTGATGGTGTGCGCCTGCGAGGATGTAGGGCTGGCCTATCCCCAGATCATCCCCATTGTAAAAGCGGCTGTGGATGCCGCCAACATGGTGGGGCTGCCCGAAGCGCGGATCCCTCTGGCCGACGCAGTCATCCTGGTGGCCATCAGCCCCAAATCCAACTCCGGCGAGGCGGCCATCGACGAAGCTCTGGCCGATGTGCGGCGGGGCCGCAGCGGCCCGGTTCCCCGCCAGCTGCAGAACAAGCATTTTGATGGAGAGGATGCGGCGGCGAAAGGTCAGCACTATCTGTATGCTCATGATTTTGAGCATCATTGGGTGGAGCAGCAGTACTTGCCGGATGTATTGAAAGACCGGGTCTACTATCATTTTGGGGAGAATAAAACCGAGCAGGCCGCCAAACTTTACTGGGAAAAGATCAAAGGGAAAAAATAATTTTTTGTGGAAAAGAACTCCCGGCGCTTGACAAGGCGGGCGGCGTCCCCTATTCTATGTAGTAGAAGATACTATTTTCATTAGCACATAATGACCGGTATCTTTGAACCAGAAGCCAAAAATCCAAGAAAGGGGGCGTGATTCATGCGCTATTCCCGGCAGAAGGAAATGGTACTGAACGAGGTATTGTCCCGCTGCGATCATCCCACAGCGGACGAGATTTATACCTCTGTGCGGGCCAAATGCCCCGGCATTAGTCTGGGGACGGTATATCGAAACCTGAACAGCCTGGTGGAAATGGGCAGCGTGCGCCGTGTGGGGATTCCCGGCAAGGCAGACCGTTTTGACCGCACCCTGGAACAGCACAATCATATGTATTGTCTGGAGTGCGGCTGTGTCCAGGACGTTTTGGTGGATGAGGAAGCACTGCGGGCGGTGCTGGAAAAAACGCCCGAACTGCAGCTGGAAGGGTATTCTTTGACCCTGTACGGCCGCTGCCCTGGCTGCAGGCGAAAGGCAAGGCTGCAGTAAATGGGGCCGGCAGGGCCGCAAAGGGCAAGCCTTTTGCGGCCGGCTTTGCCAGGCTTTTTGGCGGGGCGCGGATGCCTTTGAAAAAATTTGCAGCAAAATAAAAAAAGTTGTTGACAAACAGAAAAATAGCGGATATAATAATACACGTCGCCGAAAGCGATATCCGGGTGTAGCGCAGTTTGGTAGCGCGCTTGAATGGGGTTCAAGAGGCCGTGAGTTCGACTCTCGCCACTCGGACCAAAGCCATCAGCTTTTTAGCTGATGGCTTTTTTGTTGTTGTAATGCGGGTTTGCGGGCGGTTCCGAACCTCGGAACCGCCCGCAAACCTTTTCTTTAAATTTGCAAGCATGGTTTTGTGCATGGTACTGATGATTGGATAAACTCCTCAGGCATCGGACGAAAGCCTATCTCTTATGCTGCTGAATCCAGTCCAGAACGCCTTCATAATCCAGTGAGCCGTCGGCCATGCCAAGTCCCAGAGCAATCAGGTCAGCGTCGGAGTACTCCATGACCACGCCGTTTACATCCAGGAAGATGAGCAGCGCATAGGCACCGATGCGCTTGTTTCCATCCAGAAAGGCGTGATTCTTGGTAAGGGTAACTCCCAGCTTTGCTGCTTTCTCTTCGATACTGGGATAAAGCTCCTGACCTCCAAATGTGGAAAAGGGGCTTTGTACGGCGGAATCAAACAGACCTTCGTCCCGAAGACCATCCAGCCCACCGGTCACCTGCATGAGGAACCGGTGAAGCTGCATCACTTTTTGTGTGGACAATACAATCATTTTGCCAACTCCTCAAACGCTGCCCGGTGATTTTTAAAAATCCGGGTGGCAGAAATACCAATCGATTCATCGTCCGATAAAAGAAGCCGCGGGTCGGCCTCGATATCCAGCAATACATACTTGGGCCGATTGCCTTTCAGAATCACAGCCTTGCCTCGCTGGTCGGCAATTCTCGTTGCGCGGGAAAAATTCTGATTGGCTTCGGTCACGGAAATCATTTCACGGGTATCAAGCATCATTCTAATCACCTCTGCTTTTCAGCATACCGCATAAATAGGTGAAATATAACCTATTTATTACAAAAGCATGGGAAAGACAGAGGGGTCCTCCCGATTCTTCCGCCAGCTTGCGCTTTTTCGTGGTGGCAGGGGAGGGGCACGGCAGTCCGAAGGATGCGATCACAGGGGTAATTAGCGGCACTTATTCCGGCGCAGGCGCTGAAGAATGATCTCCTTGCCGGAAATGCGGGTCACGGTGTCTGGTTAGTCTCCTCCGCCATGCGCTCGGTGAATTCACACGGCTTGAATTCCGGCTCAATAGGGCAGGCGGAAACTTTGGTGGTGTGGATGAACCCGTCGGCGGCATACCGCAGAAGCTTCACCGGATGATGCAGCGATGGATTTACATACTACCGGAAAAAATTAACGCAAATATGACAGATTTAGACGGACAATCGTTTTATGGGAATGCGCTTATAGCCCGGATCTATCCGATGATGGAGTTTCGAAGAATCAAGCCCACGGGGGCAGCGCACTGGGGCGCAGAGCCTGTGTTCAAATAAAAATGAAAATGATAATGATTTTTGTGTTTTTGGCTGACAGGCCCTTAAAACTTTGATAATATAGTAAGTATCAAAGGAAGAACGGTGTGAGGGATTTGCTGGATTTTTTTGAAGAACTGGATGAACTGGTCTATGTATCGGACATCCAGAACCATGAACTGGTCTATATGAATCGCCGCCTGCGGGCATCCCTGGGCTATGCGGACCATTCGGACTATGTGGGGCAAAAATGCTATAAGGTGCTGCAGGGGCGGGAAGGCCCCTGCCCTTTCTGCAATAATGGGGAACTGGAACAGGGGAAATTTTTTTCCTGGATTCATAAAAACCCGGTATTGGGCAAACGGTATCTCATCAAAGATACTGCCCTTACGGTAGGGCAGAGGCTTTGCCGGCTGGAACTGGCCATCGATGTGTATGGGGCCGGAGGCACCGTTCCCTGCTGCTATACCCGCAGCGAGGCCCTGCTCAATGAGTGCCTGCGCAGGCTGTTTACCGCCACTGACCCGGAAGAGGGCCTGGAGCTGGTTCTGGAATATCTGGGGGACACCTTCGCCTGTGACCGGGTATATGTGTTCGAGATGAACGGGGCCGACGGGGTAGACAATACCTATGAGTGGTGCCGGGAAGGCGTTACGCCGCAGCGGGAGATCCTGCAGAAGGTGCCCCTGTCCAGCATTGACTGGTGGCTGCAGATCTTCGGCAAAAACAAGGTGGTGCTGATCCGGGATCTGGAGGAGATCCGTACCCAGTATCCGGTGGCGTATGCCATCCTGAAACCGCAGAAGGTGAGGTCGCTGGCTGCGGGGCCGATTGCTTCCGAAGGGCAGATCATGGGATTTTTGGGGGTGGATAACCCGGACCCGGAAGGGATGGCCCTGCTGGAATATGTCCTGAATGTGATTGGCTGCTCGGTGGCGGCCCGGCTGCGCCAGAGAGATCTGCTGCACCGGCTGAACACCCTGAGTTTCCACGACCCGCTTACAGGGGTGCTCAATCGCAACGCCATGTTTGAGCACGGTGCCCGCTGTCAGGATCTTACCAGCGTGGGTGTGGTATACTGCGATGTGACCAGCCTCAAGCAGGTGAACGATACCCAGGGGCACAGTGCTGGAGATCAGCTGATCTGCAGCTGCTGCAATCTGCTGAAGGATGTGCTGGATACGCCCCGGATCTATCGCTCGGGCGGGGATGAATTTGTGGCCATCTTCCGCAATTGCAGCCGGGAAGAACTCAAAAAGAATGTGAAGACCCTGCACGACCGGATCCGGCAGGAACGGTTCCATATGGCGGTGGGGTATGCCTGGTCCGATCAGAGCCCCTTCAATCTGGAAACCCTCATTGCCCAGGCAGACAGGGTGATGTACCAGGATAAACGGGATTACTATGAGGCCAACCGGGGGATGGGCGTTGACCGGAGGCATGGGGACAGGCGAGGAAACCCGGAGCAGGCCAACAGCCTGTTTTACCATTTCCTTTCCAATACATACCATGATATGGAATTCCTGTTCCGGTCCATTGCCCAGGAAAATACGGTGGGATATTTCTACTTTGGCGACCTGCAGAAGGATCTGTTCTATGTATCCGACAATATGCGGGATGAGTTCGGCTTTGAGAGCAATGTGGTGCCGGGGCTTTTGCAGGAGTGGGCTCAGCGAATTCCCAACCCCAAATACCGGCAGATCTATCAGCAGTCCCTGAAAAAGCTGATGGAAGAAAAGCGGGCGGTGCACGACCTGCGCTATCAGGTGCGGAACGCTGCCGGCCGAAATGTCTGGATCCGCTGCTATGGCCTGCTGAAATGGAGTGAAGACGGAGAGAAACCGCTGTTTTTCAGCGGGCGGATCACCCATCAGGATGATGATTTTATGGTAGACCCCATTACCAACTTCCCACGGGGACCGGTCATGTTCCGGTACATGGCCGAGCGCGGCGAAGAAGACAGTAAATTCCTCACCATCGGTTTCTGTCTGAACAGTATTTCCGAGCTGAACAATACCCGCGGTCGGGTATACAGCGACCATCTGGTGCAGAGCATTGCCGAAGAACTGATGCGCACATTGTCCGGCAAGATGTCCTTTTACCAGCTGGAAGGGATGCGCTGCGCCGCGGTGGTGGACCCCGGCTGCCAGGAAAGCGCGTCGGAACTGGTGGGACAGATCCGGCGGGTGGTGGAAAAGGGATACCGTATGCTGGGGCTGTCGGTGCCGAACCCCTGCTCGTTTGCCCTGATGAAGTACCCGCAGGATCACCATTCGCCCTCCGACTATCTGGAAGACTTGGTCTGCCTGATCAAGGTGGCCAAGCACGACCCGGGCCAGCCCTACCTGGATGATTCCGCTTCCAATTTGGAAAAGATCCGCAAGATGTCCAACATGGCCCTGGCGCTGAGCCAGGATGTGCTGCAGAACATGGAAAACTTCCGGCTGGTGATCCAGCCGGTGGTGTCGGCAGATACCGGCAGAATGGTGGGCGGCGAAGCCCTGCTGCGGTGGAATTTCGGCGGAGAGAGCGTCCCGCCGGACCTCTTTATCCCCATTCTGGAGCGGGATAACCTGATCCAGAAGGCAGGGCGCTGGGTGTTTGAGCAGGCTGTCTGCAGATGTATGCGGCTGGTGGCCTGTATCCCGGATTTCTACCTGACCTTCAATGTGAGCCTGCAGCAGTTATCCGACACGGGGCTGACCGATTTCATGCGGGCCACCCTGAAAAAATACCACCTGGACGGTACGCACCTGATGGCGGAGATGACCGAGAGCTGTATGGATGAACAGCCCGAAAAGTTGCTGCATTTTGTGGACGCCTGCCGGGAAATGGGCATCCAGATTGCGCTGGACGATTTCGGCAGCGGCGATTCTTCCCTGCGCATGCTGCTGCAGTACCCTTCCAACATGATCAAGCTGGATCGGTCCCTGCTGGCGGAAATGGAAGAATCCGCCGACAAGATGAGCTTTATTTCCAGTATCGTGTATGCCTGCCACCAGTTTGGCAAGAAGGTGTGCATGGAAGGGGTGGAAAACAAAGCCCAGGATGCCATGATCAAAAAAGCCGGCTGTGACATGATCCAGGGGTATTACTACTATAAGCCCATGGAAGTGGCGGAGATGTATCGACAGATCACCCAGGAGCAGCCCGATCTCTGAAAAAGCCAATCAAGTACAAAAGCGCGCGGAACCCTGCAAAGGGCTGTTCCACGCGCTTTTTTGTGCTTTGAACACCCGCAAAAGGTGAAAAAAGGCGAAAATACCATCACGGCGGAAGGCAAGGACGAGGACCGGACCTATCATTACGGAGAGGAAGAGCTGGAGAGCGAGGATTTCCCGAATGCCCTCTCGGCTCTGAGCGCCGACAGCTTCACCGACGAAGAGCCGGGCGACAAGCTGGAGATCGGCCTGACCCTGCATCTGGATACAGAGGAAGAAACCAGCATCCAGGTGGACCTGTACCGGTATGACGGAACCAACTGCCTGGCAATTGTGGATGGCGAGCCGGTGTGCCTTGTGGCCGCAGCAGCGTCATGGATTTGGTGGAAGCAGTGAACGCCATTGTGCTGAACTGATTTCTCTTACAAAAGAAAAAGGCCGCCCGGCCCCGCAGATTGCGGGCCGGGCGGCCTTTTATTGCAAAGAATTACTTGTATACGTCCGAGATGATCTTTGCCAGTTCCTCCGGGTCGCTGGTGGAGGCCAGCATCTTCATCTTGCGCTCCTCATAGGCGCTGAGCTTATGGCACAGATCGTTCACCTGTTCCAGATACTGGGCGGGGAACTTGACCGCGCCGTTTTCATCCATATGGATGATGTCGCCGGCGCTCACCTGCATGCCGCAGATCTCCACCGGCTCGTTCACCGCCTGGATGGAGAAAGGCCCGTGGCCGGCGCACACACCGGGCAGCATGTACTGCATCCCCATGGGGCGAACCTCGTCCAGGTCCCGGCTGGGCCCGTCCGAAATGACCGCCACGCAGCCCAGGGACTTGAAGGCCGTCATCATGTTGCCGCCGCACAGGCCGTTTTTGCTCTTGTAGGGTTCGGGGAGATTCTGCTTAAGGCAGACCACCACCGGCTTGGGGGAGGCCTCAATGGCCTTGTACACATCCAGCAGGCTCAGCCGGTCAAAGGCCGGGTCGGGCATGCCGTAGGTAACGGTGACCGCATAGCCCACGGTGCGGCCCAGTTCCGGGTACATGCATTTCAGGGTAGCGTCGGTGTACCATTTGCCGTCCCAGGGGTGATACAGCCCCAGGCAGAGCTCTTTATCCTGGGGGTAGGTGGCCACCACATTGGTGACGCTGGGGGTGTCGTACTGCTTGAGAGCTTCCAGAAGCTCCCGTGTCTTTTCTGCGTCCATGGTATTCCTTCCCTTCATCTTTTTTGGGGGCCGGGGCCCCGTGCGATTTTCTGGTTTTCATTATAACATCTCCGACCCCTCAAAACAACAAAGAGGGCGGCGTATGAAAGGGGAGAGGGCCGGAAACACTATCCTTGCAGGGCCAGCAGTTCCGCCGGCCCCATACCGGATAAGGAGGGATTTTTATGAACGGAATGCAGAATGATTTTGAATACGGCACCGGCATTGAGCCGCTGCACCACCCGGAAAAATACAATGGCGGCAAAGGGGAGAGCCGGAACTCCGCCGGCAGCTTCCACAAGGACGGCACCGGCACCTTCCAGGCCGGCTGGCATCGTTCCAGCCCCAATCCCCTGGACGCGCTGGATGAATCGGCCTATTTCCCCAACTTGTATCGCCAGGACGGCAAGAATATGGCCGGGGATGAATTCGACGAGGATGACGAGGACGAAGAGCGGTGAGCTTTGCCCTGTAAAAACCCAAAAAGGCGCCCGGCAGTTTTGCCGGGCGCCTTTTTGGGGCGCTGACAGAGTGGGGGGAATCTGGTATAGTAAAGCTGAATTTTTATAAAAAACTGTAACCTTGCCGGGAAAATGCCGCTTATAAAGGTGAAAGGGGTCTGTGAAAGGAGGGTTCGCTTTGGAGGATCACAAGATCGTGGAGCTGTATCTTGCCCGGGATGAGGCCGCGATCCGGCATACCGGCGAAAAATTCGGCGGCCGGCTGCGGTCCTTATCTTACGGCATCACCGAGGACCGGCAGACTGCCGAGGAGTGCGAGAACGATACATATCTCAGGGCCTGGAATTCCATCCCGCCCCCTGCCTCCGGAATACTCTTTTACCCATTACAGCAACTATGAAGAGATAGAGGCCGCGGCGGAATATCTCATGGCTCAGTACGGGGAACTGCTGGGCATGGAGGAGCCCCGGCTCAATCTGTACGGGGGAGACTATGACATTTACGGCCAGCAGCTGTACCGCTTGGAATTCTTTGAGGGGGACGGCAGTGATCTGGGTCAGATCCTCCATTATAACTTTACCCCCGTCGCTTTTTATTGCGACGATGCGGGTGGGCTTTTCCTGGTGCGGATCTGGCAGCCCGACCTGCCCCAGAAAATGGGGGATTACCCTATCATCATAGCCAGCTAGGCCCGGGAGCTGCTGCTGGAAGGGCACTATATCACCACCGTGCCCTATGAGATACCCGGTCGGGAGCATATCCGCAAGGTAGAACTGGTCTACCGCATCGGCACCCAGGATGAATACTACATGCCCTATTACCGCTTTTATGCCGAACTGCCCCAGGAAAAGCGGGAAAACGGCCTGAACACCTACGGCGCCTACTATGTGCCCGCCGTATCCGGGGAGTATCTCACCGGGATGCCCACCTGGGACGGCAGTTTTAATTAAACATTTTAAATCATCCATTCTTTGCCCCGCCCTTTTTCGGGCGGGGCTTTTGGCCGGGTCTGGCCCGGCGGGGGCGGGGATGCTATAATAAAGCCAAACAAAACGAGGGGGGCAGCAGGGAAATGCATACCAAGATCCTCATCACAGGCCGGCCGGGCACCGGCAAATCCACCCTGGCCCTCTGGCTGGTAAAACGGCTGGGGCGGCCCTGGGCAGGCTACCGCACCCTGTGCGCCGGCAGGTGCGAAGCCGGGCCGCTTTTTTCGCTTTATGCCTGTCCCGGCGGGGAATCGGCCCCCATCTCCCGCTGGGAGGAAGGGGCCATCCGGCCAGTGCCCGAGAGTTTTGAAGGGCTGGGCGCAGCCTGCCTGAAAAAGGCCCTGGAAGGGCCGGCGCCGGTGGTGCTGCTGGATGAGATCGGCCGGTTTGAAAAGGACTGCCCCGCCTTTCTGGGCCGGGTAGAGGAACTGTTGGGCAGCGAAAAGATCGTGGTGGCCGTCCTGAAACAGGAACCGCTGCCCTATCTGGACCGGTGGCGGGCACTGCCGGGGGCCCTGGTGCTGGATCTGGACAGGATCAGCCCCCTGCAGGCCCGGGAGGTGCTGGAACAGGAGCTGCCGCCCCTGCACTGGGGGCTGACCCTGCGCCTGTACGGGCAGGAGAAAAGCTTTGGCCCCGGCCCCCTGCGGCTGCTGGAAGGGGTGGAGCGCACCGGCTCCCTACACCGGGCCGCTGCCGAGATGGGCATGGCCTATTCCAAGGCCTGGAAGCTGCTGCAGAAGGTGGAGGCCGAGTGGGGCTTCCCGGTGCTGGAAAGCAGGCCCGGCGGCGCGGGGGGCGGCGGCTCTGCCCTCACCGCCCAGGGCCGGGAGCTGGCCGGGCGGTATCGCCGGATGCTGGAAGCGGTGGAGGCCGCCGCCTGCCAGGCCTTTGAGGAGGCCTTTGGGGATTTTGGGCCCGGGGAAGGCCCTGGCATAGACCGGAATCTTTGAAAAACGCTTTACAAAGCGATATTCTCGTGCTAGAATAACGCGGGCCGGGCGGGAAGCCGAATTGGAAAACTCGCCCCGGCCAAGGGATAGTTTCAAAAAGCGTTTGAAAAGAAAGCGGGAGATTTTACCATGAAAAACGCCAAATTTCTGCAGCGGGCAGGGGCTTTTGCCCTGGCCCTGACCATGGCCCTGTCCCTGGCAGGCTGCGGTCAGGCTGCCTCCGGCTCCTCTCAGGCGGCTTCCAGCGCGCCGGTTTCCAGCGCCGCCGCCTCCAGTGAGGCCGCCTCGTCTCAGGCCCAGGGGCCCATCCAGCTCACTGATCAGGCGGGCCGCCAGGTGGAACTGGAAGAGCCGGCCCAAAGCCTGGTCAGCTGCTACTATATCACCACCTATGCCACCCTGGCCCTGGGGGTCTCCGACCGGGTGGTGGGCCTGGAAAAGAAGGCCGAGACCCGGCCTGTTTACCAGATGGCCGATCCTGCCCTGCTGAAAAAGCCCCAGCTGGGCACCCTGAAGGAATTTGACGTGGAGGCCGCCGCGGCCCTGGAGCCGGACCTGGTGCTGATGCCCGTCAAGCTGATGGATTATGTGGATGCCCTCACCGAGCTGGGCATTCCGGTATTGGTGGTGGACCCGGAGGATCAGGACCGGCTGGAAGAGATGCTGACCCTGATCGGCCAGGCCTGCGGCGTGGAGGACCGGGCCCAGAGCCTGATCGACTATTACCATGAGCAGGAAGACCGGATGGCTCAGCTCATCGAAGGGCAGGAAAGCCCGCTGGTATACATGGGCGGCAACTCCTCCTATCTGGAAACAGCTACCAACGCCATGTACCAGGGCAGCCTGATCCAGTTGGCCGGCGGCCAGAACGCGGCCGGGGAGCTGGAAGGGGACTATTGGACCGAGATTTCCTATGAGTCCCTGCTGGCCATGGCCCCCGAAGTGATCATTCTGCCCTCTGCTGCCTCCTATACGGTGGAGGACGTGCTGAACTACGCCCAGCTGGCAGGGGTGCCCGCTGTGGAAGAGGGCCGGGTCTACCAGATGCCCGGCCAGGTAGAGGAGTGGGATTCCCCGGTGCCTTCCGGCATTCTGGGGGCGCTCTGGCTCACCAGCACCCTGCATCCCGAGAGCTACAGCCAGGAGGAATTCGTGGTGGATGCCCAGGATTTTTATCGGGAGTTCTATGGCTTTGAGCTGGACGCTCAGCTGCTGACCGCCTGATCGGGCGGGGCAAACCCACACAAGAGGGGAGAGGCCCATGAAGAGGGAAAAAAGCGCGATGCTGATGGGGGCGGCCTGCGGGCTGCTGCTGGCTCTGTGCGCGGTATCCCTCTGTGTGGGCAGCTTCCCTCTTTCTCTTTCCCAAATCGGGGAGATCCTGCAGGGGGGCCTGGCCGGGGAGATGCCGGCCCGGGTATTCTGGACCCTGCGGGTGCCCCGCACGGCAGTGGGGCTGCTGGCCGGGCTGGGGCTGGGCCTGGCGGGGGGCGTGTACCAGACGGTGTTCCGCAATCCACTGGCCTCCCCGGATCTCACCGGCGTGGCCAGCGGCGCCTCCCTGGGGGCAGCCTGTGCCATTGTGCTGGGTTCCGGCGGCACCCTGGCCATGATGGCTGGGGCCTTCGGGGCCGGGCTGGCCAGCCTGGTGCTGGTGCTGGCCCTGGTGCGGGCGGCCCGCATGGAACACACCGTCACCTATGTGCTGGCGGGGGTGATTGTATCCTCGGCGGCGGATGCGGCCCTCATGGCCATGAAGGTATTGGCCGACCCGGAGCGGGAGCTGGCAGCCATTGAGTTCTGGACCATGGGCAGCCTGGCGGCGGTGACTGCCTCCAAGCTGGCCATGCTGGCCCCGGCGGTGGCCCTGCCCTTTTCTCTTCTGCTGCTCTTTCGCCGGCAGACGGCCATCCTCTCTCTGGGGGATGAGACCGCCCGCAGTCTGGGGCTGGAACCCCGCCGCTGGCGGGCGGTGCTGCTGGGCCTTACCACCCTGATGGTGGCGGCCCTGGTATCGGTGACCGGGGTGATCGCCTTTGTGGGGCTGATCGCCCCCCATATCGCCTTCCGGCTGCTGGGGCGAAGAGCCGGGCCCTATCTCTTCCTCTGCGCCCTTACGGGGGCGGATATTCTGCTGGCGGCCGACCTGCTGGCCCGCAGCCTTTCGCCGGGGGCGGAGCTGCCCCTGAGCATCTTCACCGTCCTGTTTGCGGTGCCGGTGCTCATCGCCCTGCTTTGCGGCAGGCGGGAAGGAGGGGACGAGGATGCTTGAAGTGGAAAATCTGAGTGTTGGGTATACCAGGCCGGTGGTGCGCCGGGCCAGCTTTCGGCTGGAGGCCGGAAGCCTGGGCGGCATCCTGGGCCGGAACGGCAGCGGCAAAACCACCCTGCTGCGGGGCATCTGCGGCTCAGCCCGGGTGTATGAGGGCGCCGTCCGGGTGGAAGGGCAGGATTGCCTGGGGCTGTCGGCCCGGAAAAGAGCGGAAAAAATAGCCCTCCTGCCCCAACGCAGCCCTCTGCCCCAGGGATTGAGAGTGGGCGAGGTGATCCGGATGGGCCGGTATATTCACGGCAGCCCTTTCAGGGGGCCGGGCCCGGGGGAGGAAGCCATGGCACGCCGGGCGGCCGAGAGCCTGGGGATCGGGGAGCTGTGGGGAAGGGACTGCGCCCTTCTCAGCGAGGGGCAGCGGCAGCTGGTGCAGCTGGCCCGGGCCCTGGCCCAGGACGCCCCCCTGCTGCTGCTGGATGAGCCCACCAGCGCCCTGGACCCGGAGAACGCCCAGCTTTTGTTCCGTCAGCTGCGCCGGCTTACCCAAAGCCAGAACAAGGCGGCCCTGGCAGTGGTGCACGACCCGGCCCTGGCCCTGCGCTGGTGTGACCGGCTGTACTGCATGAGGGAGGGAGTTCTGACCGGAGGAATCTGCCCGGCGGAATCCTCTCCACGGCAGATCCAGGATTTTTTGCGGCAAATCTGGCCCCAAATCTTGGTGAAAAAAGACAAAGAAACCGGGCTGTTTTACTCCCTTCTTGCCTAAAAAAGAGAAATACAGGCCCTCGGCCGGTTTTTTATCGAACCGGCCGGGGGGGGTGCTATAATAAGGGGCGGTAATTCGGGAGTTTAGAGAGAAAACAGCGAAAATCAAGCCAAGGACGGAAGAGAAGTATGGAAGAAAAAAAGAATGTTACACCCTATGATTTTAAAGGACGGCTGCCCTTAAAGCAGGCCATCCCCCTGGGCCTGCAGCATGTGCTGGCCATGTTTGTAGGCAACCTGACCCCCATCCTCATCATCACCGGTGCCTGCGCGGCGGGCAGCGGCGCGGAGGAGCTGGCGGCGGTGCAGGTGGCCCTTTTGCAGAACGCCATGCTGGTGGCCGGCCTGGTCACCCTGGTGCAGCTCTTCTCCATCGGCCCGGTGGGCGGCCAGGTACCCATCATCATGGGCACCAGCTCCGGCTTTATCGGGGTGTTCCAGGGCGTGGCCCAAAGCATGGGCGGCGGCATCCTGGCCTACGGCGCCATGATGGGCGCTTCCATCATCGGTGGCCTGTTCGAGACGGTGCTGGGCGCCTTCCTCAAGCCCCTGCGCCGGTTTTTCCCGGCGGTGGTCACCGGCACGGTGGTCATGTCCATCGGCCTTTCCCTCATCAGCGTGGGCGTGGCCTCTTTTGGCGGCGGCAGCGGCGCGGCGGACTACGGTTCGGCCGAAAACCTGCTGATCGGCCTGCTGGTGATGGCGGTGATCCTAGCCCTCAAGCACGGCGCCAAGGGTCTGGCCAGCTCCTCCTGCATCCTGCTGGGCATCCTGTTCGGCTATCTGCTCTGCATGGTGCTGCCCTTTGTCTGGTCCACCACCGGCGTGACCGCCGAAGGGGTGGAATACACCAAGGCGTGGGTGCTCAACTGGGATAAGGTGGCCCAGGCTTCCTGGTTCTCCATGCCCCAGCTCATGCCGGTCAAGCCGGTGTTTGATCTGCGGGCTATCCTGCCCGTGGGCATCATGTTTATTGTCACCGCTGTGGAGACGGTGGGCGATATTTCGGGCGTTACCGAGGGCGGTATGGGCCGGGAGGCCACCGATACTGAGCTTTCCGGCGGCATCATGTGCGACGGCCTGGGTTCCAGCTTTGCCGCTCTCTTCGGTGTGCTGCCCAACACCTCTTTCAGCCAGAACGTGGGCCTTGTGACCATGACCAAGATCGTCAACCGGTTTGCCCTGGCCTGCGGCGCGGTGTTCCTGGTACTGTGCGGGCTGTTCCCCAAGCTGGCAGCCCTCATTTCCATCATGCCCCAGAGCGTGTTGGGCGGCGCGGCGGTCATCATGTTCTCCTCCATTGTGATGAGCGGCATCCAGCTCATCACCAGCGAGCCCCTAAACACCCGCAACATGACCATCGTGTCGGTGGCGCTGGGCCTGGGCTATGGTCTGGGTGCCAACAGCGCGGTGCTCTCCGGCCTGCCTCAGGCGGTGCAGCTGATCTTCGGCGGTTCCGGCATTGTGCCCGCCGCCTTTGTGGCCATCCTGCTCAACCTGCTGCTGCCCAAAGAGAAAAAAGCCGAATAATCGCATAAAATTCTGGCGGCGGAGATTTCCAAACGGGAAATATTCGCCGCCTTTTTACAAACTGTATTCATACCTTTGCTTTCCGGCGGGAACATGGTATACTAAAATCGAATAGTAATTCTTTTGCGCCGGCGTCTGCCGGGGCAAGGTTATAAGATCGCCGGGAAAGCCCGGGAAAGTGAGGAACCATCGTGCTGAGCATCGGACAATATGTCAGGGCCCAGAGCCTGGAGGAAGCCTACACCCTCTGCCAGAAAAAGAGCAGTGTGGTGCTGGGCGGCATACTCTGGCTGAAAATGCAGAACCGGACCGTGGGTACGGCCATCGACCTGTGTGATCTGGGGCTGGAGGGCATTGAGGAGACGGAGGAAGAATTCCGCATCGGCGCCATGACCAGCCTGCGGGCGCTGGAAACTCACCCCGGCCTGAACGCTTATACCGGCGGGGCCATGGCCCGGTGCCTGGGCTCCATCGTGGGGGTCCAGTTCCGCAATCTGGCCACCATCGGGGGCAGCCTGTACGGGCGGTTTGGTTTTTCCGACCCCCTCACTCTGCTGATGGCCCTGGGGGCAAAGGTGGAACTGTACCATCGGGGCGTACTGGAATTGGAAGAATTTGCGGCGCTGCCCTTCGAGCGGGATATTCTGGTGCGGGTGATCCTGCCCAAAACTACAAAGGGGGCGGTTTATCGTTCCCAGCGCAACACCGCCACCGATTTCCCCGTGCTCACCTTTGCGGCGGCACGCCGGCCCGAGGGTCTGGTCTGCGCCCTGGGGGCCCGGCCCGGGAAGGCCAGATTGTTCCGGGATGAAGAGGGGATCCTTGCCGGCGGCATCACCCCCGAAAGCGCCGAAACATTCGGCCGTTGGCTGGCGGATCAGGCGGCCCTGGGCCATGATCTGCGGGCCGGGGAAGAGTATCGCCGGCGGATTTGCCGGGTGTTGGCCCGGCGCGGCCTGCTGGAACTGGCAAAGGAGGAGTAAGGATGGAAATCTCCCTCACGCTGAATGGTAAAACTGTCAAGGCGCAGATCGCGCCCGATACCCTGCTGCTGGATTTCCTGCGCCAGCAGGGCTGCCTCAGCGTCAAGCGGGGCTGCGAAACAGCCAACTGTGGGCTCTGCACCGTGTTTCTGGATGAACACCCTGTGCTTTCCTGCGGGGTGCTGGCCGCCCGGGCGGCGGGCCATCAGGTGCGCACCCTGGAAGGGCTGCAGAGCGAGGCGGAAGAGTTTGTGGGCTTCATTGCCGACCAGGGGGCCGAGCAGTGCGGCTTCTGCAACCCGGGTTTTGTGATGAACACCATTGCCCTTTTGCGGGAAAACCCAGACCCCACCGATGACGAGATCCGGGCCTTCCTGTCGGGCAATCTCTGCCGCTGCTCCGGCTACGAGGGGCAGCTGCGGGGCATCCGGGCCTATCTGGATTGGAAAAAGAAGGGAGGGGCCGACCGTGGAGAATAAGACCTTCAAGACCGTGGGCAAGCCCCTGCGGAAAAAGGACGCCATGGGCCTTTTGCTGGGCAAGCCCGCCTATGTGGACGATGTGACCCCCCGGGACTGCCTGGTGGTCAAGGTGCTGCGCAGCCCCCATGCCCATGCCCTGATCGAAGAAATTGACACTTCCGTGGCTATGAAGGTGCCGGGGATGGTGGCGGTGTACACCTACCGGGATGTGCCCCAGAAGCGGTTTACCATGGCGGGGCAGACGGCCCCGGAGCCTTCCCCCTATGACCGGCTGATCCTGGATCAGCGGGTCCGCTTTGTGGGGGACGCGGTGGCCGTTCTGGCCGGCGAAAACGAGGCGGCGGTGAACAAAGCCCTCAAGCTGGTGAAGGTGCGTTATCAGGTGCTGGAACCGGTGCTGGATATCCACACCGCCAAGGATAACCCCATCCTGGTCCACCCCGAAGAAAATTGGCGCAGCCTCTGCCCGGTAGGGGCGGACAACCATCGCAACCTCTGCGCCAGCGAGGTGAGCGGAGACGGGGATGTGGAGGCTGTGCTGGCCAGCTGTGATGAGGTGGTGGAGCGCACCTACCACACCAAGGCCTGCCAGCAGGCCATGATGGAGACCTTCCGCACCTATACCGAGATGGACCCCTACGGGAGGCTCCATGTGGTCAGCTCCACCCAGATCGTCTTCCATGTGCGGCGGATCCTGGCCAACGCCCTGGACATCCCCCGTTCCCGCATCCATGTGGAAAAGCCCCGCATCGGCGGCGGCTTTGGGGCCAAACAGACGGTGGTGGCTGAGGTCTACCCGGCCCTGGTCACCTGGAAGACCGGCCGCCCCGCCAAGATGATCTATACCCGGCAGGAATGCCAGATCGCCGGTTCCCCCCGCCATGAGATGGAGGTGCGGGTGCGCCTGGGAGCCATGCGGGACGGCTCCATCCGGGCGCTGGATGTGTACACCCTCTCCAACACCGGCGCATACGGCGAGCACGGCCCCACCACGGTGGGTCTTTCCGGCCATAAATCCATCCCTCTGTACACCGGCGGGCTGGAGGCCTATCGTTTTGGCTACGACGTGGTGTATACCAATGTGCAGGCCGCCGGCGCCTACCGGGGCTACGGGGCTACCCAGGGCATCTTTGCGGTGGAGTCGGCAGTGAACGAGCTGGCTGCCCGCCTGGGGATGGACCCGGTGGAACTGCGCAAGAAGAACATGGTGCGGGAAGGCCAGGCCATGCCTGCCTATTACGGCGAGGTGGCCGGGGCCTGCGCTCTAGACCGGTGCATGGACCGGTGCGCCGAGATCTTCGGCTGGAAGGAAAAATTCCCGGTGCGGGAGCTGGGCGGCGGCAAGGTGCGCACGGCCGGCGTGGCCATGGCCATGCAGGGCTCCGGTATTTCCGGGGTGGACGTGGGTTCCGCCACCGTCAAACTCAGCGACGACGGTTTTTACAACCTGACCATCGGCGCTGCCGATATGGGCACCGGCTGTGATACCATTCTGGCCCAGATGGTGGCCGAATGTATGGACTGCGGCCTGGAAGATGTGGCGGTTTTCGGCGCGGATACCGACGCCTCCCCCTACGATTCCGGCTCCTATGCCTCCTCCACTACCTATGTCACCGGCAAGGCGGTGGAAAAGGCCTGCGGCGAGCTGAAGGAAAAGATCTGCGCCCTGGCCGCCGATATGCTGGGCTGCGGCCCCGAGCAGGTGGAATTCGCCGGCCGGACGGTGCGCCGGCTGGACGGCAAGGGGCAGGTGAGCCTGGCCCAGATCGCGGATCGCTCCATGTGCGGCAACGAGACGGCCCTGCAGGCTACCTGTTCCCATTCCTCTCCCATCTCGCCGCCCCCCTTCATGGTGGGCATGGCCGAGATCGAGCTGGACCGGGAGACCGGTTCGGTAAAGCTGCTGGACTATGCGGCTGTGGTGGACTGCGGCACCCCCATCAACCCCAACCTGGCCCGGGTGCAGACCGAGGGCGGCCTGGTGCAGGGCATCGGCATGGCCCTTTCGGAAAATGTCACCTACACCCCCGAGGGGCGGATCCTGGAAGATTCCTTCATGCAGTACAAGATCCCCACCCGGCTGGATATGGGCAAGCTGCGGGTGGAGTTTGAGTCCAGCTATGAGCAGACCGGCCCCTTTGGCGCCAAATCCATCGGGGAGATCGTCATCAATACCCCGGCCCCGGCCCTGGCCCATGCCATTTATCGGGCCACCGGCGTCTGGCATCGGGAACTGCCCATCACCCCGGAAAAGATCCTGCTGGGGATGGATGGGCAGGAATGAAACATCTGATCTATCTGGCGGCGGGCTCTGCCCGCCGCTTTGGTTCCAATAAGCTGCTGGCCCCTTACCGGGGCCGGCCTCTCTTTGCCTGGGGGCTTTCCGCGCTGGAAGAGGCGGCGGCGGGCCGGGCGGATTGCCGGATTTGGGTGGTTTCCCGCTGGCCGGAGATTTTAAGGCAAGCCCGGGCCCTGGGCTGCGGGGCAGTGAACAGCCCCGAAAGCGAAAAGGGGCTGGCCTGCACCATCCGGGCAGCGCTGGAAAACCTGCCCCCGGCACAGGGGGATTACTACCTCTTTGCGGTGGCGGATCAGCCCGGTATGCGGGGAGAAACCGTTGCCCGGCTGCTGGAAGCCGCCGACCGGGGCGTACTGGCTGCCAGCCTTTGGCTGGAAGATCATCCCGGCAGCCCCACCCTCTTTTCGGCGGCCCTGCGGGATCAGCTGCTGGCGCTGGAAGGGGAGGAAGGGGGCCGCAAGGTGCTGGAACGCTGCGGAAGCCAATGTCTGCGCATCCCCGCCGATAGGGCAGGGGAACTGTGGGATGTGGACAGGCCCGAAGATCTTGAGAAAATGGAGGAATTTTCCCCATGAGAATGGAAAATCTGCTCTTTGTGGCCCTGGGGGGCGTACATCCTGCTCAGCGTGGCCGGCTGCCTGGCAGGGGTGGCCCTGGGCCAGGCGTTGGCTCGGCGGGCAGGCAGGGCCTGAGGCGGATGAAAGAGAAGAGGTTGTCATCTGACGCAGGAACTTTTATAATGGATTTGTCAGCAAAAAGGTGAAGCCTCACAGGGAAGAAGGCAGAATCGGCCTGGCAAGAGTTGCCTGCGAGGTTTGTGGGGCCGTGCCGGATCTTGGCACGGCCTTTTTGGGCCGAAAAATGGATTTTACTGAAAATAAAAAGTATAAACAATATCAAAAAACACAGGAAGGAAACAAAAATGAAGGGAAAAACCTTTGGGGGCAGCCAGGACTACGTGGCCTCGGAAGAACTGCTCAGCGCCGTGAACATTGCCATGACCCTTCAGAAGCCCCTGCTTCTGAAGGGCGAGCCGGGTACCGGTAAAACCATGCTGGCCCGGTCCATCGCTTCGTCCCTGCATGCCCCCCTGTATATCTGGAACATCAAATCCACCACCAAGGCTCAGGACGGGCTGTATGTGTACGACGTGGTACAGCGGCTGTATGACAGCCAGTTCGGTGGCGAAGGGGTGGATGACATTGAAAAATATGTCCACCTGGGGCAGGTGGGCGAGGCCTTCGAGAGTGAGGAGAGGGCGGTGCTGCTCATTGACGAGATCGACAAGGCCGACCTGGAATTCCCCAACGACCTTCTGTGGGAGCTGGATCAGATGGAGTTCACCATCCCCCAGACCGGCCGCACCGTGAAGGCCAAGCACCGGCCGGTGATCCTCATCACCTCCAATGCGGAAAAGGAGCTGCCGGACGCCTTCCTGCGCCGGTGCATCTTCCACTATATCGAGTTCCCCGACGAGGCCCTCATGCGCCGGATCATCGGGGTGCATTACCCTGACCTGGAACAGAACCTGCTGGATCAGGCCATCGCCGCCTTTTACTGGGTGCGCGGCCTGCCCGGCCTGCAGAAAAAGCCCAGCACCAGCGAGCTGATCGACTGGATCCGGGCCCTCACCTTCAGCGGCATTCCCCAGGAGGAGATCCTGCGGCAGATCCCCTTTGCCGGGGTGCTGCTGAAAAAGAACGAGGATCTGGAAAGCCTGGAAAAATCCAAGGCACGGCGCCGGTTCTGAGGGCCGGGCCACAGGGCAAAGGGAAAAACGGATGTTTACAGACTTCTTTTATTATCTGCGCAGCCAGGGGCTGGCCGTCTCCCTGCAGGAGTGGCTCACCCTCTGCGAGGCATTGGATAAGGGGCTGGCTGGGGCCAGCTTTACCCGATTTTACGGGCTGTGCCGGGCGGTGCTCATCAAGAGCGAGGCGGATTACGACAAATTTGATTCGGCCTTTATTCGGTATTTCCGGGCCATTGCCGAGGCCTCGGAGGAGATCCCTCCGGAGCTGATGGAATGGCTCAACAAGCCGGCGGTCACCCCCGGCAACTACGACGAAGAGATCGCCCGGCTCAATAGCCTGCTCACCCCCGAACAGATTGAGGAAATGCTGGCCCAGCGGCTGAAGGAACAGAAGGAAGAACACAACGGAGGCAGCTACTGGGTGGGCACCGGGGGTATGTCCACCTTCGGCAATGCGGGCAACAGTCCCACCGGCATCCGGGTCGGGGGGCAGAGCATCCACCACCGGGCCTTCCGGGTGGCAGGGGAGCGCCGGTTCCGGGATTTCACCGGGGATACGGTGCTGGATACCCGCCAGTTCCAGGTGGCTCTGCGGCGGCTGCGCCAGTATTCCGCCAAAACCGACGTGCCCAAAACTGAGCTGAACCCGGACGCCACGGTGGATGCCACCTGCGAGAACGGCGGTACCCTCAAGCTGGTGTACGAGCGGCCCCGGATCAATACCGTCAAAGTGCTGATGCTGATGGATTCCGGCGGCAGTATGGATTATTATTCGGGGCTCTGCACCGCCCTGTTCCAGGCGGTGCGCAAATCCAACCATTTCAAGGATCTGAAGATCTACTATTTCCACAACTGCGTCTACAGCCACCTGTACACCGAGCCCACCTGCAACCCGGCCAAATGGGTCACCACCGAAAGCGTGCTGAACACTCTGGGGCGGGATTACAAGGTGATCTTTGTGGGGGATGCGGAGATGGCCCCCTATGAGCTGTGGGGCGGCCAGTACGCAAAGCGCAAGAGCGGGCTGGACTGGCTGCTCACCATCCGGGATCATTTCTCCCATGTGGTCTGGCTCAACCCGGGCACCGGAGATTCCTACTGGGGCGTCTGCCAGACCTATGACGCCATCCGCCATGAGTTTGATATGTATACCCTCACGGTGAAAAATCTGGAAAAGGCCCTGAAAAAACTGGTGTCTGCCCGCTGAAAAGGCCTGTGCCGAAAAACAGGGGAAAAGGTCATTGACAAGAGCAGACCGGGGCTATATAGTGGATAATGAAAAAGTGTCTGAAAAGGGCCGTTTGACGCCGGGCAGGGCGGACAAACGGCCTTTTGAGAGCGAGGAAAAAAGGAGGATCGGGATGGAGCAGAATGTGATCGTATCCCTGAAGGACATTGTGGTGGAATACGACGGGGAAAAGGTGCTGGACAAGCTCTCGCTGGATATCCCGGATAAGGGCTTTGTAACCTTCCTGGGCCCTTCCGGCTGCGGCAAAACCACGACTTTGCGGGTGGTGGGCGGCTTTGTGGAGCCCAAAAGCGGGGTCGTGCTGTTTGACGGCAAGGACATCACCGATCTGCCCCCCTATCGCCGTCAGGTGAATACGGTGTTCCAGAAATACGCTCTGTTCCCCCATCTGAATGTGTTTGAAAACGTGGCCTTTGGGCTGCGGCTGAAAAAGCTGGACGAAAAGGAGATCCGCCGCCGGGTATTGGAGATGCTGGAGGTGGTGGGCCTCAAGGGTTTTGAGCGCCGTGCCGTGACCCAGATGTCCGGCGGGCAGCAGCAGCGGGTGGCCATCGCCCGGGGGCTGGTGAATCAGCCCCGGGTGCTGCTGCTGGACGAACCCCTGGGCGCATTGGATCTGAAGCTGCGCAAGGAGATGCAGCTGGAGCTCAAGCGGCTGCAGCGGGAGATGAATATCACCTTTATTTATGTGACTCACGACCAGGAGGAGGCCCTCACCATGTCCGACACGGTGGTGGTCATGAACCAGGGTCATGTGCAGCAGATCGGCAGCCCGGAGGATATCTACAACGAGCCGGAAAACGCCTTTGTAGCCGATTTTATCGGCGCTTCCAACATCCTGGACGGGGTGATGCTGGCCGATTACCGGGCCGAATTTTCCGGCCGGGAATTTGTCTGTGTGGATAAGGGCTTTGCCCGCAACCAGCCGGTGCAGGTGGTCATCCGCCCCGAGGATATCAAGGTGGTGCCGGCCGGCCAGGGCATGCTCACCGGTGTGGTGGAGGATGTGATCTTCAAGGGCGTCCACTTTGAGATGCATGTGGACTGCGACGGCCGGGAATGGCTGATTCATTCCACCCAGGCCTGCCGCCAGGGGGAAGCCATCGGGATGGATATCGGCCCCGATGAGATCCACATCATGGCCAGAATGGAGGAGTGAGGAATGATCAAAAGCAAGGCGGCTGCCTCGCCCTATCTGGTCTGGATGGTGATTTTTATTGTAGCGCCGCTGCTCATTGTGGCCTACTATGCCTTCACGGACGCCTCGGGCAATTTCACCCTGGAAAACATCATGGCCATCGGCCGGTATTCCAGCGTCTTTGCCCGCAGTTTGTTGCTGGCAGCCGAGGCTACGGTGATCTGCCTGGTGCTGGCCTTTCCGGTGGGGTATTTCCTCTCCCGGCTGCGGGCCTCCAAGCAGCATATCATGCTGATGCTGGTGATGCTGCCCATGTGGATGAACTTTTTGCTGCGCACCTACGCCTGGATGAGCCTGTTGGAAAATAACGGCATCATCAACACGGTGCTGGGCTTTTTCGGCCTGGGCCCCTTCCGGATGATCAACACTGCGGGGGCGGTGGTGCTGGGCATGGTGTACAACTACCTGCCCTATATGATCCTGCCCCTGTATACCGCCATGACCAAGATCGACAACAGTATCATCGAGGCCGCACAGGATCTGGGCGCCTCCACCCTGGGCACCTTCACCAAGGTGCTGCTGCCCCTTTCCGGCCCGGGCATTGCTACCGGCATCACCATGGTGTTTGTGCCCAGTGTGTCCACCTTTATCATCAGCCGGATGCTGGGCGGCGGTTCCAACCTGCTCATCGGTGACCTGATCGAGCTGCAATTCCTGGGCAACAGCTATAACTTCAACATGGGCAGCGCCATGAGCCTGGTGCTGATGGTGATCGTTCTGCTCTGCATGAGCTTCACCTCCAGCTTTGACGAGCAGGAAATGGAAGGGGTGATGTGATGAAAAACCGTCATCTTCGTCTTTTGCAGCGCACTTATGTGGTGCTGATCTTCTGTTTCATGTATCTACCCATCCTGGTTCTGGCGGTTTTCAGCTTCAACGAGAGCAAGAGCCGCACCGTCTTTACCGGCTTTACCCTGGATTGGTACAAGAGCCTTTTCACCAACCGGATGATCCTCTCGGCCCTGGCTCTCAGCCTGGCGGTGGCCTTGGTTTCGGCGGTGGTGGCCACGGTGGTGGGCACCATGGCCACGGTGGGCATCAGCGCCATGGGGCGCAAAAGCCAGCTGTTCATCAACAACATCAGCTATATGCCGGTGGTCAACCCGGAGATCATCACCGGTGTCAGCCTGATGCTGCTGTTTGTCTTTCTGCAGAACTGGGCTTCCAAGTTTGACGCCCTGCCGGACGCCTTCTTTGGGCTGCCCACTCTGCTCATTGCCCACATCACCTTCAATCTTCCCTATGTGATCTTCAATGTGAGTCCCAAGCTGCGCCAGATGGACAGCCGCATCTATGAGGCAGCCCTGGATCTGGGCTGCACCCCCCGCCAGGCTTTTTTCAAGGCGGTACTGCCGGAACTGACCCCCGCCATCCTGTCGGCCTTCCTGATCTGCCTGACCTATTCCATTGATGATTTTATCATCTCCTATTTCAACTGCGGCACTCTGCAGACCCTGCCCATCGCCATCTACAGCATGACCCGCAAGAAGGTCAGCCCCGAGATCAACGCTCTTTCCACCATCATGTTCCTGGTGATCCTGTCCATTATCCTGATCTCCAACGCCCTGGACAGTCGCCGCTACAAGCGGGAACAGGGCCTGGGAAAGGCAGGTGAGGGACGGTGAAAAAACAGCTTCGCGCCCTTTTCTGCGCCGCCCTGGTTCTGCTGCTGAGCCTGGGGGCCGCCCCGGCCGCCCTGGCTGAGGATCAGATCCAGGTGACCGAGGATATCTCGGTGAGCGGTGATTATGACTGGAAGCGCTTTGAGGGCCAGGGGGTCACCCTGAACGTGTACAACTGGGGCCTGTATATCTCCGACGGCTCGGAGGAAAGCGTGGATGTGATCAGCGCCTTTGAGAATCTCACCGGCATCAAGGTGAATTACACCACCTTTGATTCCAACGAGAGCCTGTATGCCAAGATCAAGTCCGGCGGGGTGAGCTATGACGTGATCGTGCCCTCCGACTATATGGTGGGCAAGATGATTGAGGAGGGGATGCTGGCCCCGCTGGATTACAGCAATATCCCCAACGCCGCAGGCATCGGGGCGGAATACCTGGGCTGGCCCTTTGATGAGGAGAATACCTATAGTGTGCCCTATATGTGGGGCACCACCGGCCTGATCTACAACACCACCATGGTGCAGGAGGCCCCGGATTCCTGGGCGGATATGTGGGATGTGCAGTATACCGGCAATGTGCTGATGTTCAACAACAGCCGGGACGCCTACGCCGTGGCCGCCAAAAAGCTGGGCATGAGCCTGAACCCTGCCTCGGTGGAAGAGGTGGATCGGGTCATCGAGGAGCTGAAGGCCCAGAAAAGCGTGGTACAGGCCTATGTGATGGATGAGATCTTTGATAAGATGGAGGGCGGGGAGGCCGCCCTGGCCCCCTATTACGCGGGGGACGCCATCACCATGATCCAGGATAACCCGGACCTTGCCTTTGTCTTCCCCAAAGAAGGTGTCAACTTTTTTGTGGACAGCCTCTGCATCCCGGCCAACTGCAAAAACAAGGAAGCCGCCGAGATGTTCCTGAATTATATGTGCGAGCCGGATGTGGGCCTGGCCAATTGCGAGTTCATCGGTTATTCCACCCCCATCGGGAAGGTGTGGGAACGGCTGGACGATGAGCTGAAATACAGCGAGATCGCCTACCCCAGCCAGGAGGTGCTGGATAAGGCCGAGGCCTTTACCACCCTCAGCGCCCAGGTAAACAGCGCCCTGGATACGGCCTGGAGCGATATGAAGAGCTATGACGAGGGCGGCAGCGGCTGGATGGTGCTGGTCTTTTTGATCCTAGCCCTGGCCATTTCGGTCTTCAACATCTGGCGCCGGGTGCGCAAAAAACTGAGAAACGAATATTGAGAGGCAGAACAGTGGAAATGACAGCGCAATACAGCGAAACTTTCCGGGCCTGCAGCTATGACGGAGATGTATACAACAACCTGCAGCCCGGCGCAATCCTGCGCTTTGCGCAGCAGATCGCCATTGATCAGTGTACCGAATTGGGCATGGATACGGAATTTTATCAGAGGACCCATACCGCCTTCCTGATGGCCCGGCAGACCCTGGTCTTCCAGACGCCGGCACCTGCCCGGGGTGAGTATACCCTGGTCACCCATCCCAGCGGGATGAAGCGGGCGGCCTACCGCCGATATACCCGGGTGCTGAACTCGGAAGGGGAGCAGGTGGCCTGCCTGGACAGCGTCTGGATGCTGGTGGATACCGACACCAAGCGGATCCTGCGGCGTGAGCCGGAGGGCTACGGCGCCGTGCAGTGGCCCCAACAGGTGGAATACCCGGAGCTGGACCTGAAGCTCACCAGAGCGGCGGAACTGGAAGATTGCGGGAAGCGCAGGGCCGGTTATACCCTTTGTGATGAAAACGGCCACCTGAACAATACCCGCTATGCGGATCTTTTCCTGGATGCCCTGCCCGCAGGGGCGTTAACCCCTTCCGGCGTGCGGCAGATCACCCTGTATTACCACCGGGAAACACCCCTGGGGCAGAGCTTTTCTTTGCGGCGGGGACAGGCAGAGCCCGGGGCCTGGTATCTGTGCGGAGAACGGGACGGGCTGTGCTGTGTGGAAGGGAACATCTGGCTCAACCCCTGAAATGGGCAAAACATAGAAATCAATGCGGCAGGGCCGCCCGGATTTTCGGGCGGCCTTTTTCGCAATTTGTTTCCAAATAAGAAAAATTTGCGAAAAGAGAAAAAACCTATTGACAAGTGGTTTCAAATTGGTTACAATTTAGTTGCAAGAAAGTTACAGATTCTTTTTCATGTGTTTCCCAACCGCCCAGGCGTTTTCCTCCTTACCGCGTTTTCCCGCGCGGGTTCGCCTTGGGTAAGATGCAAATTTCCCTTCAAACAAAAAGTCCTGTCGTCCCTCCGGCAGGGCTTTTTGTTTTGCGCAGAGACATGAGCTGGAGCCTGCCGCAGGGCAAGGAGGAGGGGGCACCAGTGGCCAAAAAGAGCGATAAACAAAGGAATATCCAGGCAAAGTCATACTTATCCGCCATCGCTTTGTCAGTTTGCATCCTTTTTTCGACTTCCTGCGGCAAAAGTTTGTGTGGGGCGCATTTTGTATTCCCACCGAAAATATGGTACTATAGATAAAATAAAAAGAAAGCATAAAACAAGTAAGAAAAAAGGATTTTTTTGGCTCTCGGCTATCGAGAAGAACAGGAGAAAAGAGATATGGCGTACTATTTTGAAGAACCCTCCCGTACTTTCGGCGAATATCTTTTGGTTCCGGGCTATTCCTCGTCCCAGTGCGTGCCGGACGCGGTCAGCCTCAAGACCCCTCTTGTGAAATATAAAAAAGGCCAGGAGGAATGCCCCCTGACCATGAACATCCCCATGATCAGCGCCATCATGCAGGCGGTCAGCGGCGAAAAGCTGGCCATTGCCCTGGCCAAGCAGGGCGGCATTTCCTTCATTTACGGCAGCCAGAGCATCGAGGACGAGGTTGCCATGGTAAGCCGGGTCAAGAGCTATAAGAAGGGTTTTGTCACCAGCGATTCCAACCTCTCGCCGGATGCTACCCTGGCCGATGTGCTGGCCCTGAAGGCCAAGACCGGCCATTCCACCGTGGCCATCACCCACGACGGCACCGCCAACGGCCGGCTGCTGGGCATTGTGGCCAGCCGGGATTACCGGGTCAGCCGGATGAGCACCGATGTGAAGGTGAGCGAGTTCATGACCCCGCTGGAAAAGCTGGTCACCGCCCCCGCCACCACCACCCTCAAGGAAGCCAACGATATCATCTGGGATAACAAGATCAACTCTCTGCCCCTGCTGGACGAAGAGGGCAACCTGGTGTATATGGTTTTCCGCAAGGATTACGACAGCCACCACGAGAATGTGAACGAGCTGCTGGATGCGGGCAAGAGCTATGTGGTGGGCGCCGGCATCAATACCCGTGACTATGAAGAGCGGGTGCCTGCCCTGGTGGAAGCCGGGGTGGACGTGCTCTGCATCGACTCCTCCGAGGGCTTCAGCGAGTGGCAGAAGCGCACCCTCACCTGGATCCGTCAGAAATACGGCGATACCGTAAAGGTGGGCGCCGGCAACGTGGTGGACCGGGAGGGCTTCCGTTTCCTGGCCGAGGCCGGCGCTGACTTTGTGAAGGTGGGCATCGGCGGCGGTTCCATCTGCATCACCCGTGAGACCAAGGGCATCGGCCGCGGCCAGGCTACGGCCGTGATCGAGGTGGCCAAGGCCCGGGATGAGTACTACAAGGAGACCGGCATCTATGTGCCCATCTGCTCCGACGGCGGTATCGTTCATGACTATCACATCACCCTGGCCCTGGCCATGGGCGCGGATTTCGTGATGCTGGGCCGTTATTTTGCCCGCTTTGACGAGAGCCCCACCAACAAGCTGCGCATCAACGGCAGCTATGTGAAGGAGTATTGGGGCGAGGGTTCCAACCGAGCCCGCAACTGGCAGCGGTACGACCTGGGCGGCGCCGCCAAGCTGAGCTTTGAGGAAGGCGTGGACAGCTATGTGCCCTATGCCGGCAGCCTGGCTGACGGCGTGAACACCACCCTGTACAAGGTGCGCAGCACCATGTGCAACTGCGGCGCGCTCTCCATCCCCGAGCTGCAGGAGAAGGCCCGCCTGACCGTGGTTTCCTCCACCAGCATTGTGGAGGGCGGCAGCCACGACGTTATCCTGAAAAACAACCCCAACACCTAAAGAAAACTCTCTAGAAAAAATGCCCCCGAAGCCTTACCCTTCAGGGGCATTTTTGTGTAAGATGGAAAAGGTGGCGTAGCCTTTGAAAATCATCAGGAAAAGAGAAGCATACATGTTGACAAATACGCGAAAAAGGCCCACTGTCCTGCAGTTTCTGGCAGGATTCTGTCTGTTGTTGACCGCAGTCCTGTGGTTCTGGAATGTTCGCACAAAGGATGTGTACCGGTGTGAGCAGGTAAATGTGGGCTACGTGGACGATTACCTTTCCTCAGAGGACAAGAGCGAATTTGAGGGCAAAAAAATCGCAGAAGGGTTTGAGCTGACTGCGCTGCATCCTGGCCGTTATGACCTGGAGATCCCGTATGCCAGCACCAGCGATGAAAATTTCTATCAGATTGTGGATCAGCTGAATGATCGGGTCCTGGCAGAAGGAAAGTATCTGGCCGGCGGCACCGAAATTCACCAGCAGATCCAGCTCCAGCAGAGAACCCTCAGCGTGGTGGTGCGCAGTTATCTGGAGGAAGGAGAGCTGTATCTGGAGACCTGCCAGGTGGAAAGCGAGGGCGCGGTATACAGCGATTCCTTCTGGAGCCTTCTGATCCTGGTAGGGCTGTTGGGTTTGTGCGGATACGTGCTGCGCCGGTATCGGCAAAGGCGGCAGATAGAGGGTCTGATCCTGTTGGCGCTGGCTATAGGGGTAAGTCTGCCCCTGATGGGAGATTCTCTCCTGGCGGGCCATGACCTGAACTTTCATCTCAACCGCATCGACGGGCTGGCCACGGCTCTGTGCACCGGTCAGTTCCCGGCCCGGATCAATCCGAATTTCCTCTATGGGGCCGGATATCTAACCCCCATCATGTATCCGGAGCTGTTCCTGTATCCCTCCGGCCTGATGTGCGTATTGGGCGCTTCCACCATGCTTGCATATAAGGCGCTTTGCCTGGGAATTAACCTGGCTACCGCCTGGGTGGGCTACCACAGCATGAGGAATTTTTTAAGCGAGAGGGCTGCCCTGATCTTTGCGGCGCTGTATCTGCTCAATCCCTATCGGCTGTCCAATCTCTATATCCGCTGTGCCATCGGGGAAGTTCTGGCCATGATTTTTCTGCCCCTGGCCATGGTCGGACTCTGGAACCTGCTGCAGGGAAACCCAAAAACTGGTTTTTGGCAGGCCATTGCCGGTATCACCGGCGTATACCAATCCCATGTGATTTCCACCTTGCTGCTCATTTTTTTTGGCGGCCTGTATGTGCTGGGCTGCCTGGTGGCGGAAAGGCAAATTTGGAAGCAGAAAGAACGTTGGATTGCGCTGATTGGTGCCGCGGTAGCGGTGATTGCCCTGAATTTGTGGACCATTCTGCCTTTTATGCGGTATCTAGGGTGGGACTTGGGCACAAGCCATGACAAGCCGGCGTTGAGCAAAACGGCTCTTGCTCCCTACAAAATCTTTGCCGATAGTTTCCAGGAGCTTTCTGTGACCTACAGCATCGGTCTGGTAACCTTGCTGGGGATGGCGATCTACCTGTTTTATCGGCTGGCCCAAAAGAAAAAAGCCGGCAGGGAGGATGTCTGCCTGGGATTCGGGCTTTTTGCTATCTTCCTGAGCAGCCAGCTGTTCCCCTGGGACTCGCTGCAGGCCGTGGAGTGGATCAATTTCCTGGCGGGGACCCTGCAATTTGCCTGGAGAAATCTGGGCATAGCCGCGCTGATGGGGACGGTGGTGACGGCGACCGCCATGGAATGGCTGATAGCGGACGGGAAACGGGGAATTGCCGGAGGAATGGCGCTTCTTTGCCTGATGTCTGGCTTTGGATTCTTGTCTGAGTATGTCGGAAAAACGCCGGTGGCAATGGCCAGCAAGTCGTCAAGATGGGATTTGTCCTATCTGGATCTGGGGCACTATGTCCTGTGGGAAGATGATTCCCAGGCAGTGAGCGACCGGTCAAAACAGGGCGTGGTATACGCCAGTGGAGATGCGCAGGTGACCTGGCACCAAAAATCCGGGGTCAATGTCACCTTTGCTTTTGAAAATCCAGATCCCTCGGAAGAGATCCTTTTTGAAGTTCCACTCTATTTCTATGATCTGCACCGTGCATTTCTGGAAGATGGCACTGAGCTGGAGCTGACCACCGGCTACAATCACATGCTGTGCGTAAAGGTGCCGGCGGGAATCTCGCAGGGAGAGGTGGCGGTGCGCTTGGATGAGCCGCTGAGCTTCCGGGCTGCAGAGGGAATCAGTCTGCTGACGCTGGCGGGTTTGATCGGGCTGAGAAAGCGCCGGATCCGGCGGGCAGGGTTTGCACCTTGAACCATATGAGCGCCGGCCTGCGCGGGGCGATCGGGCCTTAAGAGAAGCCTTTTGTGCGGGCCGTTTTTCCCTTCCTGCTTGCCCCCAGGCCGAAGCGATGGGGCCCGGTCCACCGCAGAACAGGAAAATTTTTGAAGAATCAAAACACCCCCTGATGCGAGGCCCGCATCAGGGGGTGTTTGTTTGCTGCCGTTTCAGGAAAACCTCAAGATTTCAAGCAGCGTTTCTTTTTATGAGAGGGAAAAAGGCGGGAAGGCTGGTAATCAAAGGGCAAAGTACCGCACGCCGCCCTCAAACAGGGGCTGATAGGTATCGCCGGGCACGTTCTTGTACAGGCCGTAGCCGCTGCGCTCGGTGTGGCCCATCTTGCCCAGGATCCGCCCGTCCGGGCTGGTGATGGCCTCGATAGCCAGCACACTGCCGTTGGGGTTGTAGGAAAGGTCCATGGTGGGGGTGCCGGTCAGATCTACATACTGGCTGGCGATCTGGCCCTTGGCCTTCAGCTCCTCCAGCAGCTGGGGAGAGGCCACAAAGCGGCCCTCGCCGTGGCTGATGGCGATGGTGTACTCGTCGCCCACCTCGCAGCGGCTGAACCAGGGGCTCAGGTTGGAGCAGACCTTGGTGCGCACCAGCTTGCTCTGGTGGCGGCCGATGGTGTTGAAGGTGAGGGTGGGGCAGGTTTCGTCCATGTCCCGGATATCCCCGTAGGGCACCAGACCCAGCTTGACCAGGGCCTGGAAGCCGTTGCAGATGCCCAGCATCAGGCCGTCCCGATGCTGCAGCAGATCCCGCACCGCCTCGGTGACGGCGGGGGCACGGAAGAAAGCCGTGATGAACTTGGCGCTGCCGTCCGGCTCGTCGCCGCCGGAGAAACCACCGGGCAGCATGACGATCTGGCTGTTCTTGATCTCATCGCAGAGGGCCTGGCAGCTTTCGGCTACCGCAGCGGGGCTCAAGTTGTTGATGACCAGCACCTTCACATCCGCGCCGGCACGCTCAAAGGCATGGGCCGAATCGTATTCGCAGTTGGTGCCGGGGAAAACCGGGATGATGACCCGGGGCTTGGCCAGCCGCACGGCGGCGCCGGTGCGCTTGCCCTGGGTGTAGCGGATGGATTCCACCTCTTCGCCTTTGGCGCGATAAGGCATCACAGGCTCCAGCTTGGCTTCCCAGGCCTCCTGCAGCTGAGCCAGAGAAAGCTCCTCTTTGCCGGCCTTGAAGGTGTAGTCCACCGTGGTTTCGCCCAGCAGCTCGCCCGCCGAAGCGCCCTCGCCCAGTTCCAGCACAAAGCTGCCGTAGGCAGGGCGGAACAGCTCCTGCTCCACACCGGGGATCAGGCTCAGACCGATCCGGTTGCCCACGCACATCTTGAAGAGGGATTCGGCCAGGCAGCCATAGCCGGGGGTGGCCAGGCTCAGCACACGGCCCTCGGTGATCAGCCGCTCTACCTGCTTGTAAACCGCTTTCAGGCTGTCAGGCTCGGGCATCAGGCCGCCTTCCAGGTAGTTGGGCCGCAGCAGCACTACCTGGCTGCCGGGCTTTTTGAATTCAGGGCTGTGGACCTTGTCCACCGGGCCCACGGCGGTGGCAAAGCTCACCAGCGTGGGGGGCACGTCCAGGTCCTCAAAGCTGCCGGACATGCTGTCCTTGCCGCCGATGGCCGCAATGCCCAGATCGACCTGGGCTTTCAGGGCGCCCAGCAGGGCAGCCACAGGCTTGCCCCAGCGCTCGGGCGCGGAGCCCAGCCGTTCGAAGTATTCCTGGAAGGTGAGGTAGGCGTCCTCATAGCGGAAGCCGGCAGCCACCAGACGGCTGACGCTTTCCACCACTGCCAGGTAAGCACCCTCGTACTGATTCTTTTCCATCAGGTAGGGGTTGTAGCCCCAGGCCATGCCGCTGCAGGTGGTGGTCTCACCGTCCACCGGCAGCTTGGCAGCCATGGCCATGCTGGGGGTGAGCTGGTATTTGCCGCCGAAGGGCATCAGGACGGTGGCGGCCCCAATGGTGGAGTCGAACCGCTCGGAAAGGCCCTTTTTGGAGCAGACATTCAGGTCGCTCACCAGGGCAGTCATCTTTTCGGCCAGGGTGCTGCCGGGCCAGGCGGGCTGGTAGCTGCCGCCCTTTTCCACCCGGACGCTCACATGCTTGGGCGCGCCGTTGGAGGAGAGGAATTCCCGGCTGATATCCACGATGGTGGAGCCGTTCCAGACCATTTTCAGCCGCTTTTCCTCGGTGACGGTGGCCACAGGGGTGGCCTCCAGGTTTTCCTCATGGGCCAGGGCAATGAACTTGTCCACATCCTCGGGGGCCAGGGCCACAGCCATCCGCTCCTGGCTCTCGCTGATGGCCAGTTCGGTGCCGTCCAGGCCGTCGTACTTCTTGGGCACCTGGTTCAGGTCGATATACAGGCCGTCCGCCAGCTCGCCGATGGCCACGCTCACGCCGCCTGCGCCAAAGTCGTTGCAGCGCTTGATCATCCGGCAGGCATCCTCCCGGCGGAAAAGCCGCTGCAGCTTGCGCTCGATGGGGGCGTTGCCCTTCTGCACCTCGGCGCCGCAGGTTTCCAGGCTTTCCAGCTTATGAGCCTTGCTGGAACCGGTGGCGCCGCCGATGCCGTCACGGCCGGTGCGCCCGCCCAGCAGGACAATCTTGTCGCCGGGGGCAGGTTCCTCCCGGCGCACATGGCTGGCCGGGGTGGCGCCCACCACGGCGCCGATCTCCATCCGCTTGGCTACATAGCCGGGATGGTAGAGCTCATCCACCTGGCCGGTGGCCAGGCCGATCTGGTTGCCGTAGCTGGAATAGCCGGCGGCAGCGGTGGTGACCAGTTTGCGCTGAGGCAGCTTGCCCTTCAGGGTCTGGCTTACCGGCACCAGGGGATCGCCCGCACCGGTGACCCGCATGGCCTGGTATACATAGCTCCGGCCAGAGAGGGGGTCCCGGATGGCACCGCCGATGCAGGTGGCCGCGCCGCCGAAGGGCTCGATCTCGGTGGGGTGGTTGTGGGTCTCGTTCTTGAACAGGAAAAGCCAGTCCTCCTCCTTGCCGTTTACATCACACTTGATTTTGACGGTGCAGGCGTTGATTTCCTCGCTCTCGTCCAGATTCTTCAGGATGCCCTTGGCCTTCAGGTACTTGCCGCCGATGGTGCCCATGTCCATCAGGCAGAGGGGCTTGGCCTCACGGCCCAGCTCCTTGCGCATGGCCAGGTATTCCTCAAAGGCTTTCTTGACCACTTCGTCATCGATCTGCACATCCTGCAGGATGGTGCCGAAGGTGGTGTGGCGGCAGTGATCGCTCCAATAGGTGTCGATCATCCGGATCTCGGTGATGGTGGGCTCCCGCTTTTCGCCCCGGAAATACTCCTGGCAGAATTTGATGTCGGCCAGGTCCATGGCCAGGCCCTTTTCGGCCACAAAATCCGCCAGACCCTTCTCATCCAGCTGGCCGAAGCCTTCCAGCACCTCCACGGCGCCGGGCACCGGGTGGGTCATCTGCAGGGTGGTCTTGGGTTCCAGGCTGGCCTCCCGGGCTTCCACCGGGTTGATGACGTATTTCTTGATCTCGGCCACTTCTTCGGGGGTGATCTGGCCGCTGAGCACATAAACCTTGGCGCTGCGCACCTCCGGCCGCTCGCCCTGGCTGATCAGCTGGATGCACTCGCTGGCCGAATCCGCCCGCTGGTCGAACTGGCCGGGCAGGTACTCCACCGCAAAGATGATCTCACCCTGGGGAGCTTCTTCGCCTGCAATGTCCACCTGAGGCTCGCTGAAAACGGTGGGGACACACTGCTCGAACAGTTCCCGGCTGATGCCCTCCACATCATAGCGGTTCACCAGGCGCAGGCCGCTCAGGCCCTTGATGCCCAGGATGGTGCTCAGTTCGTTCTTCAGCTGCTGGGCTTCCACATCAAAGCCCGGCTTTTTTTCCACATAAATGCGATAAACCATAGCAGGAATCCTCCTTATTGGCCCAAAGCGGCCAGGGCGCGGGCGCCGATATCGACCCGCTTGTGCATGTTTTCAAAAAAGATCTCATCGCTGGCCGCATAGGCTTTTTTCAGCGCCCGGGGCAGAGTGGAAGCCGTGGCGGTAACGCCCAGTACCCGGCCGCCGCTGGTGACGAGGCGGCCCTCCTGCAAGGCGTCGCCCGCATGGTAGATGACCGCATCGCTGTCGGGCAGCTGGCCCTCTTCCAGCCCGGTGATCTCCTTGCCCTTTTCGTAGGCTACCGGGTAGCCGCCGCTGGCCAGGATGATGCAGGCAGCCGCGCCCTTGTCAAAGCGCACCTCTACGTCCTTCAAATCGCCGTTGGTGGTGGCCAGCATGATCTTGAGCAGATCGCTTTCCAGAAGGGGCAGCACCACCTGGGTCTCCGGGTCGCCAAAGCGGCAGTTGTACTCGATGACCTTGGGCCCCTGGGGGGTGAGCATCAGGCCAAAGTAGAGGCAGCCCTTGAAGGGGCAGCCCTCGGCCTGCATGGCCCGGATGGTGGGCAGGAAGATGGTCTCCATGCACTGGGCAGCAATTTCCGGAGTGTAATAAGGGTTGGGGGCAACGGTGCCCATGCCGCCGGTGTTCAGGCCCTGGTCTCCGTCCAGCGCCCGCTTGTGGTCCATGCTGGAAACCATGGGCTTGATGACGGTGCCGTCGGTAAAGCTGAGCACGCTTACCTCGGGGCCGGTGAGGAATTCCTCCACCACCACCTGATTGCCGGAGGCACCGAACTTTTTGTCCTCCATGATCTCTTTCAGGGCGTCCTTTGCCTCGGCTTCGCTCTGGCAGATCAGTACACCCTTGCCCAGGGCCAAGCCGTCGGCCTTGACCACCACCGGGTACTGGCCCCGGCCCCGGATGTACTCCATGGCCTTGGCAGGGTCGTCAAACACTTCATACTCGGCGGTGGGGATGTTGTACTTCTTCATCAGGTCCTTGCTGAACACCTTGCTGGCCTCGATGCGGGCCGCGGCGGCATTGGGGCCAAAGGCGGGGATGCCCACGGCAGCCAGCCTGTCCACCATGCCCAGGGCCAGGGGATCATCCTGAGCCACCACCACATAGTCAAAGGCTTCCTGCTTGGCAAAATCCACCATGGCGTCCAGGTCGGTGGCTTTGATGGGTTTGCACTTGGCGTCGTAGCTGATACCGCCGTTGCCGGGGGCACACCAGATCTCCCCGCACAGGGGGCTCTTTTTCAGGGCGCGGATGATGGCGTGTTCACGCCCGCCGCCGCCCACAACCAGGATCTTCATTGTGTCCTCCCCCTTATATCAGTGGTGGAACAGCCGCAGGCCGCAGAAGGCCATGACGATGCCGTAGCGGTTGCAGGTATCAATCACGTTCTGGTCCCGGATGGAGCCGCCGGGCTCCACAATAGCGGTGACGCCGCTGCGGCGGGCCCGCTGGATATTATCGCCAAAGGGGAAGAAGGCATCGCTGCCCAGGGCCACGCCGGTCACCTTGTCCAGCCATTCCCGCTTTTCCTGGGCGGTGAGGGGCTCGGGCTGGCGGGTGAAGGTCTCGGCCCACACATCATCCCCGATCACATCCTCGGGGGTCTCGCCCAGGTACACGTCGATGGCGTTGTCCAGGTTGGGCTTGGACACATCCTCCCGGAAGGGCAGGCCCAGCACCTTGGGATGGTGGCGCAGCTGCCAGAAATCCGCCTTGTTGCCGGCCAGGCGGGTGCAGTGGATCCGGCTCTGCTGGCCGGCGCCCACGCCGATGGTCTGGCCGTCCTGCACATAGCAGACGCTGTTGGACTGGGTGTATTTCAGGGTGATGAGGCTGATAATCAGGTCCCGCTTCTGGGCCTCGGTGAGGGCCTTGTTCTCGGTGACAATGTTGGAGAGCATGGTCTCGGCGTTGATCTCCAGCTCGTTGCGGCCCTGCTCAAAGGTGATGCCGAACACCTGCTTGCGCTCGATGGCCTCGGGCCGGTAGGCGGGGTCGATGTCCACGATGTTGTAGTTGCCCTTCTTCTTGGTCTTGAGGATCTCCAGGGCCTCGGGCTCGTAGCCGGGGGCGATGATGCCGTCGCTCACCTCATGCTGGATGATCTTGGCGGTGGGCACGTCGCACACATCCGACAGAGCAATCCAGTCGCCGAAGCTGCTCATCCGGTCAGCGCCGCGGGCCCGGGCATAGGCGCAGGCCAGGGGGCTCAGCTCCATATCCGGGGCAATGTGGTACATCTGGCGCAGCACATCGTCCAGGGGCAGGCCCAGGGCGGCGCCGGCGGGGGAGACATGCTTGAAGGAAGCGGCGGCGCAGATGCCGGTGGCCTCTTTCAGTTCCCGCACCAGCTGGATGCTGTTGAGAGCGTCCAGGAAGTTGATATAGCCGGGCTTGCCGTTCAGCACGGTCACGGGCAGGTCGCTGCCGTCCGCCATAAAGATCCGGGCAGGCTTCTGGTTGGGGTTGCAGCCATATTTCAATGCCAGTTCGTTCATATTCCGATACCGTTCCTTTCCGAAAGAGGGCTCACTTCTTCTTTTTCTTGCCGGGCACAGCGGTGTATTTATTCAGGATAACGTCCTCGTAATCGCCGCTGGCCAGGTCGATGGCCCGCACAAACAGGCTGACCTTGTTCTCCTCGTTCAGGGCTTCCCACAGCTTGCCGGCCCACTCGTTGGGGTCCGACTCGTCCACCGGCACCCGGATGGGCTCGCCCGCAAAGCTGGGCAGGGGATTGCCGTTGCTCTTGTAGGTGCTGAGGAAATGGCCCTCGCCGGCCACCGGCTGGGGGTAATCGAAGGTCTGGCGCAGCACGCTGTCCCCGTTGCCGTCGTTGCTCTTGAGGATGCTCAGCTTGTAGCCGCCCTTCTTCATGCTCACCACGCCGCTGATGCGGGGAGTCCAGTTGGGGCCGTCATCCTCAAAGGTGCGGGTGGCCAGGGCCGCCTCAAAGTCATAGCCGGGCCAGCAGCCGGCCTTGAGGAAGTTATAGATGGTGTCGGTCTGGTCGCCGTTGGTGACGATGGTGGTATCGCCGATGGTCAGCACCGGGTTGTAAATGATAAGATGGGGGTCTTCCATCTTTTCGGGGTCAGCGGCCAGAGTCTGGATGCCGCCCTCGATGGCGCTGAACACCCGGTTGCGGCTGTTGGCGCTGCGGCCCATGATGAAATAGGCCACCATGGCCTTCTGGCCGTCGGGAGAAAGACCGATGCAGATGCCGCGGCCGGGATACTCGTTGCCGGCCAGATATTTATACAGATTCCTTTTCATAGCAATACCTCCATCATAAACGAAAGAGAGTGTTTCAGCGGATCTCGCCGCTGCAGATCATGGCCACCGCCCGGGGCAGCAGCTTCCATTCCGCCTGCTCCATCACCCGGCGCTGCAGGGTCTCGGGGGTGTCGTCGGGCAGGATGTCCACCGCTTTCTGGAGAAGGATGGGCCCGCCATCGCATTCCTCATTCACAAAGTGCACGGTGGCGCCGGTGACCTTGCAGCCCCGGGCCAGAGCGGCCTGATGGGGCCGCAGCCCGTACATGCCGGGGCCGCAGAAACTGGGGATAAGGGCGGGGTGTACGTTCAGGATCCGCCGGGGATAAGCCTGGATGACCCGGGGCCCCAGCACCGACAAAAAGCCGGCCAGGACCACCAGATCGATCTGGTGCTGCTGCAGTACCTGCAGGAGTGCCTCGTCGAATTCGGCGCTGTCCGCGTACTCTTTCCGGCTCACCACGCAGCTTTCCACCCCGGCATTGGCCGCCCGTTCCAGGGCGTAAACGCCAGGCTTGGAGGCCACCACCAAGCAGATCCGGCCATCGGGGTTTTCACCCCGGGCCTGGCTGTCCAGCAAGGCCTGCAGGTTGGTGCCGCCGCCGCTTACCAGTACCGCGATCTTCAGCACAGCTCCACACCTTCGCCTTCCACGATTTCACCCAGGATATAGGCATCCTGGCCGTTGGCCTTCAGCACTTCCAGAGCCTTGGCGTCATCCTCGGCGGCCACGGTGACCACCATGCCCACGCCCATGTTGAAGGTGTTGAACATATCCCGCTCGGGGATATTGCCGGTCTTCTGGAGCAGGCCGAAGATGGCGGGGGTGCGCACATCGCTCTTCTTGATGCGGGCGGCGCAGCCCTTTTTCAGGCTGCGGGGGATGTTCTCGTAAAAGCCGCCGCCGGTGATATGGCTGACGCCCTTCACCTTGACCTGATCCATCAGGGCCAGCACAGGCTTGACATAGATGCAGGTGGGGCGCAGCAGGGCCTCGCCCAGGGTGCAGCCCAGTTCATCATAGTAGACCTTGACGTTTTCAGGGTGGGCGTCCAGATCGAACACCTTGCGCACCAGGCTGAAGCCGTTGGAGTGAACGCCGGAAGAGGGCAGGGCGATGACCACGTCGCCGGGCTTCATATCCTCGTTGGAAAGGATGCGGCTCTTATCCACCGCGCCCACGGTAAAGCCGGCCAGGTCATACTCGTCCTCCGGGTAAAAGCCGGGCATCTCGGCGGTCTCGCCGCCCACCAGGGCAGCCCCGGCCTGCACACAGCCCTCGGAAACGCCCTTGACCAGCTCGGCAATCCGCTCGGGCACGTTTTTGCCGCAGGCAATGTAATCCAGGAACACCAGGGGCTTGGCGCCGGCGCAAATCACATCGTTGACGCACATGGCCACGCAGTCGATGCCCACGGTGTCATGCTTGTCCATCAAAAAGGCGATCCGCAGTTTGGTGCCCACACCGTCGGTGCCGCTGATCAGCACAGGGTGGGGCATATCGGTGCAGTCCAGCTCAAACAGGCCGCCGAAACCGCCCAGCCCGCCGATGCAGCCGGGGGTGGTGGTACGGGCCACATAGCCCTTCATCAGTTCCACAGCGCGGTAGCCGGCAGTAATATCCACACCGGCAGCGGCATAACTGGCAGAATAACTCTTTTCCATGATTACAGTCTCCTCTCAAGATCGATTGCTCAAACCCCGGACTGAGGTTACAGGCTCTTGCTTTTGTTGGTTTGGCTCAAGGGGACGCTGAAGGGATCTTCCATCAGCTGGGCGGGCTCGGGAATGGGATATTTGCCGGTGAAGCAGCCGGTGCAGAACCCGCAGTGGGAATGGATGGCCAGCTGCTGAACATGCTCCACGCTCAGGTAGCCCAGGGTGTCGGCCCCAATGATCTCATTGATCTGCTCCACCGTGCGGCCGGTGGCGACCAGAAGTTTCTGATCGGGGATGTCGGTGCCGAAATAGCAGGGATGAGTGAAGGGAGGCGCCGAGATCCGGTAGTGCACTTCCTTGGCGCCGGCGTCCCGCAGCAGCTTGATGGTGCGGGTGCTGGTGGTGCCCCGCACCACGCTGTCATCCACCAGCACCACCCGCTTGCCGCGGACGGTGGAGGCGATCACGTTCAGCTTGAGCCGGACGCTGCTCTCCCGCTGTTTCTGGCTGCCCTGGATGAAGGTGCGGCCGATGTATTTGTTCTTGATAAAGCCTACCCCATAGGGGATGCCGCTTTCCTCCGCATAACCCAGGGCGGCGTCCAGGCCGGAATCCGGCGCGCCGATGACCACATCGGCCTCCACCGGGTGTTCCTGGGCCAGGAAACGGCCGGCCTGCTTGCGGGCCTCGTGGACGCAGGTGCCTTCCAGCACGCTGTCCGGCCGGGCAAAGTAGACATACTCAAACACGCAGATGGTGTGGGGGGCGGTTCCGCAGTGATCTTCCAGGCTGCGCAGGCCATTGCGGTCGGCCACCACGATCTCGCCGGGCTTCACATCCCGCACAAAGGTGGCGCCCACTGCGTCCAGGGCGCAGCTCTCGCTGGCAAAGGCCCAGCCGCTGCCGTCGGGAAGCTCGCCGATGCACAGGGGCCGGAAACCGTTGGGGTCCCGGGCGGCCAAAAGCTTGGTGGGGCTCATGATCACCAGGCTGTAGGCGCCCTTGATCTGCTCCATGGTCAGGCTGACGGCGGCCTCGATGCTGGGGGCCTTCAGCCGGTTGGTGGTGAGCACATAGCTGATGACCTCGGTGTCGGAAGAGCCGTGGAAGATGGCTCCGTTCATCTCCAGGTCATGGCGCAGGGCGGGGGCATTCACCAGGTTGCCGTTGTGGCAGAGAGCCATGGAGCCCTTGCAGTGGCGCACCACCATGGGCTGGGCATTGGCCCGTACCCGGCTGCCGCTGGTGGCATAGCGCACATGGCCGGTGGCCATCTTGGCGCCCTGGGGCAGCCCGGCCAGCACCGTGGGGGTGAACACCTCGTTCACCAGCCCCAGGTCCCGATGGCCGGAAATCACGCCGTCCACATTCAGGGCCATGCCGCAGCTTTCCTGGCCCCGATGCTGCAGGGCGTACAGGGCCGAATAGGTGGCCGAGATCATATCGGTGGCGCCGGTTTTGTCATAGATGCCGAAAACGCCGCATTCCTCATGCAGACCGGAAAAATTCAAATCACACATAAAACTTCCCTTTTAAACGGCCAAAGCGCCGCGTGCCGCACCCTCCCCAAAGGAGGGCACGGCCCGCTGCGCGGGATTCAGTCGGATAAAATTGCAGGGGAGGCAATCAGCCCAGCAGGCGCTTCATGACCTCCTGGTAAGCGTCGGCCTCGCCGCCCAGATCCCGGCGGAACAGGTCCTTATCCAGGTGGGCGCCGGTGGTGGCATCCCAGAAGCGGCAGGTGTCGGGGCTGATCTCGTCGGCCAGGATGATGGTGCCGTCAGACAGGCGGCCGAACTCCAGCTTGAAGTCGATGAGGCGGATGTTGGCGCTCAGCAGGATCTCCTTGAGGATCTCGTTGATCTTGAAGGCGTAAGCGGAGATGGTGTCGATCTCCTCCTGGGTGGCCAGGCCCAGGGCCAGGGCATGGTAGTGGTTGATGAGGGGATCATGCAGATCGTCGTTCTTGTAGCTGAACTCCAGGGTGGGAGCCTTGAGGGGAGTGCCTTCCTTCACGCCCAGCCGCTTGGAGAAGCTGCCGGCGGCCACGTTGCGGATGATGACCTCCAGGGGAACGATCTCGACCTTCTTGACCAGGGTATCCCGGTCGTTCAGCTCCTCCACATAGTGGGTGGGGATGCCTTCCTTTTCCAGCTTCAGCATCAGGGCGTTGCTGAGCTTGTTGTTCACGATGCCCTTATCCCGGATGGTGCCCTTCTTGGCGCCGTCGCCGGCGGTGGCGTCATCCTTGTAATGCACCATCACAATGGCGGGGTCCTCGGTGGCGAAAACCTTCTTGGCTTTGCCTTCGTACATCTGATCCAGAATTTTCATGATCGTTTCCTCTTTTCTTTTGATTTGATGGTTTTTAATATGGAAAGGGGGGATTTCAGGACAGCTCAGCCTGCAGAGCAAGCTCTTTCTGGGCGATCTGGGCAGCCATCTCGCTGCGGGCCTGGTCCAGCTTGGCGGCCAGGTCAGGGTCAGATACGGCCAGAATCTGGGCGGCCAGAACCGCCGCGTTCTTGGCGCCGTTCAGGGCCACGGTGGCCACGGGGATGCCGCTGGGCATCTGCACGGTGGCCAGCAGGGCGTCCAGCCCGTCCATGGCGCCGCCCTTCATGGGGATGCCGATCACGGGCAGGGTGGTGTTGGCGGCAAAAGCGCCGGCCAGGTGGGCTGCCATGCCGGCAGCGCAGATGATGGCGCCGAAGCCGTTGGCCCGGGCGCTGCGGGCAAACTCGGCCGCCTGGGCGGGAGTGCGGTGAGCGCTGAGAATATGAGCCTCACAGGGGATCTCAAACTTCTTCAATTCTGCGCAGGCGGCTTTCACCACCGGCCAGTCACTGTCGCTGCCCATGATGACGGCGACCTTCTTGCGGTTTTCCATAGGTAACTCTCCTTCTCCTTGATCCCCTGCGGCCAGATCTGCAGGGCGGTGTCTTTCGGGGCCGGAACAAACAAAAAAGGCAGTGGGCAAGAGGATGCACCACGGCCTTCAGAATTTTTTCGGCGCGCGAAAGGTATGCAAGCGCGCGGCCTTGCAAAAGGCGGATACACGGATGCCCTGTTTGAAAATGCGGGGGAAAATAGAACCCTGATACGCTTTTTCGGTCAAGACAAATCCGCTCCTTCCCGGCCAGAACGCCCTTGTTTCTATTTCTATAGTAAGTCAGAAAAAGGTAAAAATCAATACCATTTCCGGGGCTGAAAAAGATTTTTGGCCAAAGCGACAGAGGCGGTAAACTTTCCAGGGGCTTTTTGTAGCCTTTCACAAGATATGGGGGATAAATGGCAGCAAGATGCACAATAAATAGTATGACTTATTTCGGACTTTTCTCCAAAAACCGGAAAGAAAAAACTTGTCTGCAGGCGGGCCTGTCCGTATAATGAAAATATCCCCGGCCTTAGGGCCGGACGGAAAAAAGAGAAAGAGAGGGAGATACTATGGATATGCAGCAGATGTTTGCCGGCCGTATGAGCCGGCTGGGGACAGAATCCGCCTTTGAGGTGCTGAAAAAGGCCAATGAGCTGGAAGCCCAGGGGAAGGAAGTGGTCCACCTGGAGATCGGCCAGCCCGATTTTGCCACCCCGGACAATATTATCGAGGCGGCCTACCGGGCCATGAAGAACGGCTGCACCGGCTATACTACCACCCAGGGCATTCCGGAACTCCGCCAGGCCATTGCCGAATATTACGCGGCCGAGCGGAATGTGCCGGCCAGTGCCGACGAGGTGGTGGTGGTGCCCGGCGGCAAGCCCATCATGTTCTTCACCATGCTGGCGTTGGTGGAGCCCGGCGACGAGGTATTGTATCCGGACCCCGGTTTCCCCATCTATGAATCCTGCATCCGGTTTGCGGGGGGCATTCCGGTTCCCATGCCCATCCTGCAGGAAAACGGCTTCAAGGTGGATGTGGAGCAGATGAAGCGCCAGGTCAGCGAAAAGACCAAGCTCATCATCCTCAACAGCCCGGGCAACCCCACCGGCGGCGTGCTGGACAAAGCGGATGTGGAGGCCATTGCTCAGGTGGTGCGCACCACCAACGCCATGGTGATGAGCGATGAGATCTATGACCGGCTGATCTTTACCGATCAAAAGCCCTTCAGCATCGCCTCCATCCCGGATATGAAGGAGCGCACCATCATCCTGAACGGTTTTTCCAAGACTTATGCCATGACCGGCTGGCGGCTGGGATACGGCATCATGAACCGGGAAATGGCCGAGAAGGTCACCCTGCTGATGGTCAACTCCAATTCCTGCGCCGCCAACTTTACCCAGGTGGCCGCCGTGGAGGCCATCCGTGGGCCGCAGGACAGTGTGGAAAAGATGCGCCTGGCTTATCAGGAGCGGCTGGAATACCTCACCGGCGCCCTGAATACCATCGAGGGAATGGAATGCCTGATGCCCGGCGGTTCCTTCTACGCCTTCCCCTCCATTGAAAAGTTGGGAGTGGATGACAAGGAATTTGCGGACCGACTGCTCACCGAGGGCGGCGTGGCAGCCCTGGCCGGCAGCGCTTTCGGCATCTACGGCAAAGGACATATCCGCCTTTCCGCCGCCAACAGCATGGAAAACCTGCAGCGGGCAGTGGAATTGCTCCGGGCTTTTGTAGAAAAGATCCGGGCTGAACAAAAATAACCGGCATGGCTGCCCTGGTTTGGGGGCCGGCTGAAAAGGAGAAGATGAATGGGATTTTCCGTTGAGGCGGGCGTACCTGCCTTTACCGTATTGATTCAGGGGCTGCTCAGCTTCTTTTCCCCCTGCGTACTGCCGCTGGTGCCCCTGTATGTGAGCTATCTGGCGGGGGGCGCCCGGGTGACAGGGGAGGACGGCGTCAGCCGCTATCCCCGCAAAAAGGTTCTGATCAACACCTTTTTCTTTGTGGTGGGCATCAGCTTTGCCTTTTTCCTGCTGGGGCTGGGCTTTACGGCCATCGGGCAATTCTTTACCGGTGGGAAGGTCTGGTTTACCCGGGCCGCCGGCGTCATTATGATCCTGTTCGGTCTGTACCAATTGGGTGTGTTCGGCCAGAACCGGGCCCTGGCCGGGGAACACCGGCTGCCTTTCCGGCTGGATCAGTGGGCCATGAACCCTCTCACTGCTCTGGTGCTGGGCTTTACTTTCAGCTTTGCCTGGACGCCCTGCGTGGGCCCCACCCTCAGCAGCGTGCTGCTCATGGCGTCCTCCGCCTCCGGCGGGGCGGGTTTTGTGCTGGTGGGGGTGTATACCCTGGGCTTTGTGATCCCCTTCCTGGCGGTGGGGCTTTTTACCGGCCAGGTGCTGGACCTTTTCCGCCGGCATGTGCAGGTGGTGCGATACACCGTCAAGGCGGGGGGCGTGCTGCTGATCCTGATGGGCCTGATGACCCTGGGCGGCATGATGGGGCGGTTTTCCTCCATGATGGCTTCCCTGGGCCAGGAATCCTCGGTATCCCAGAGCCAGAGCACTTCTTCCCAGCCGGCAGAAGAATCTCCCTCTTCTTCGCCTCAAAAAGAGGAAAGCGCTGCCTCCCAGGCAGAGGAAGAACCCTCATCTTCTTCCACGGCACAGGAAGAGGAGAAAGAAGAAACCCTCTATCCCGCCCCGGATTTCACCCTCACCGACCAGTACGGCAACAGCCACACTCTTTCGGAGTATCAGGGCAAGGTGGTGTTCCTGAATTTCTGGGCCACCTGGTGCGGCCCCTGCAAGAGCGAGATGCCCGAGATCCAGCAGCTGTATGAAAAGTACGGGCTCAACGAGGAGGATCTGGTGGTGTTGGGGGTGGCCAACCCGGTTACCGAAGAGGCCCCCGGCAACGCCGACAAGAGCCGGGAAGAGATCGAGGCCTTCCTGGAGGAAAACGGCTATACTTTCCCGGTAGTGATGGACGAGACCGGGCAGGTGCTGGCCAACTACGGAATCAGCGCCTTCCCCACCACCTTTATGATCGATGCGGAGGGGAACCTTTTTGGCTATGTGACCGGCGCCATCAACCTGGAGATCATGGAGGATATTGTGGAGCAGACCATGACCGGCCAGCGAAAATAAGTTCCTTACAAGAATATAAAGCAGATGCCCCCGGCCCAAAAGGCCGGGGGCATCTGCTTTTGTGTAAGGTTTTATCCGCAGCCGCCGCAGCGAGCGCAGGCGGAAGGGGTAACAGCACAGCCGCCCAGGGCGGTTTCCCGCAATTCGGCGGGCAGCCGGCGGCCCACATTGTACATGGCGGCCAGCATCTCATCAAAGGGGATGAGCTGGGGCACGCCGCTGAGAGCCAGCTCGGCGGCCACCAGGGCGTTGGCCACGCCGGCGGCGTTGCGGCTCTGGCAGGGGTATTCCACCAGTCCGCCCACTGGGTCGCAAACCAGGCCCAGCATGTTCATCATAACGGTGGAGGCGGCGTCCAGGGATTGCTTGGGCGTGCCGCCCATCAGCTCCACTGCGGCCGAGGCCGCCATGGCGGCGGCTACGCCCACCTCGGCCTGGCAGCCCCCCACCGCGCCGGCCACCGTAGCATTGCGCATGGCAAGGTAGCCCACGGCACCGGCGTTGAACAGGCTGTCCAGCAGTCTTTCGTCCGAGATGTGGTATTCATCCTGCAGGGCCAGCAGAAGACCGGGCACCACCCCGGAAGAACCGGCGGTGGGGGCGGCCACGATCAGACCCATGGAAGCGTTTACTTCCAGTACCGCCATGGCATAGGTGATGGCCCGCTGCAGCACCGGCCCGCACAGGGCCTTCTTCTTGGCAGCGTGGGTGGCCAGCCGTTTGGCCTCCCCGCCGATCAGCCCGCCCATGGAGCGCACCGGCGTTTTCAGGGGCTGGGTGGCGGATTCCCGCATGATCTCCAGCGCGCGAGCCATACGGGCTTCCACCCGGTCGGGGGCTGTTTCCCCCTGCTCGCATTCCCGGCGGCGCATCACCTGGGAAATGAGGCAGTCCTCCCGGGCGCACAGCTCCAGCAGTTCTGCTCCGTTTCGAAACTCCATTTTGCCGCCTCCTTATGACTGGACGATCATAACGTCGTGAATATAGGGGTTGGTTTTCAGCTCTTCGGTGATCCCCTCGGGCAGGCGGCCGTCGGATTCGATGATGCTGTAGGCCGTGTGGCCCTTGCTCTCCCGGAACAGCCGCATGAAGGCCAGGTTCACGCCCCGGTCGCTGAGCACCTTGGTGATATGGGCTACCACACCGGGTTTGTCCTGGTGAACGGCGATCACGGCAGAATATTCGCCGGTGAAATCCACCTCCACCCCGTTGATCCGCACGATCTTTACCTTGCCACCTCCCAGGGATACGCCCCGCACCAGCAGGGTCTGGCCGGCGGCGTTTTCCATATGGATATCCACCGTGTTGGGGTGCAGGTCGGTCTCGGTCTCGTTGGGGGTAAAGGTGAAATCCAGGCCCCGCTGCCGGGCAATCTCAAAGGAATCCCGGATATTCCGGTCATCGGTGGAAAAGCCCAGAATGCCGCCCAGCAGGGCCCGGTCGGTGCCGTGGCCCCGGTAGGTTTTGGCAAAGGAACCGTAGAGGGTGAACTCCACCCGGGTGAGGGGCGGGGCAAGCATCTTCTGCGCCAGCCCGGCGATCACCGCCGCGCCGGCGGTGTGGGAGCTGGAAGGGCCGATCATATTGGGGCCCAGCACGTCGAATACACTGATAAAGGACATGAATTATACCTCGGAAACAGCGTCTTTGTTGATAAATTTCCGGTAGATGGTATCCACAATGGTGCCGATGGCGTTGTCACCGGATACGTTGCAGGCGGTGCCGAAAGAATCCTGGGTGATGTACAGGGCCACCATGATGGCGCAGATGGGGCCGTTCACGTCGCCGGCTTCCGTGCCGAATACCATGTACAGGAAGGGCAGAGCGGTCATGATGGAACCGCCGGGAGCGCCGGGGGAAGCCACCATGGCGATGCCCAGGGTCATGATGAAGGGGATGACGATGCTCAGGCTGATGGGCAGCTGATACATCAGGCAGACGGCGGTGGCGCAGGCGGTGATGGTGATCATGGAACCGGCCATGTGAATGTTGGCGCACAGGGGAACCACGAAGTTGCGGATCTCTGCCAGGATGCCGTCCTTACGGGCGCATTCCAGGTTGACGGGAATGGTGGCCGCAGAGGACTGGGTGCCGATGGCGGTGGCATAGCCGGGGATCTGGTTGCGGATCAGGGTGAAGGGGTTCTTGCCGGAAATAAGGCCGGCCACCAGGAACTGGATGAAAATGTAGATCAGGTGCATGGCGATGACCACCAGGAACACCTTCCACAGAATGCTCAGGATGGCAAAGGTCTTGCCGGAGTAGGTCATGTTGGTGAAGGTGCCGCAGATGTACAGGGGCAGCAGGGGAATGATCACGGTGTGCAGCACCTTATCGATAATGGTGGAGAAATCTTCCATGCCATGATACAGGCTGTCGCCGATGGATTTGCCCCGCATGGTGGAAAGGCACAGGCCCAGCACAAAGGCCAAGGTCACGGCGGACAGGGTGTTCAGCAGGGGCGGGATGGACAGGGAGAAGTAGCTTTCCAGGGATACGTCGGCGGTGGCGGCAATCTGGTCCAGGGCGCCCTCGCTCATGAAAGAGGGGAAGAGGGTGGAGGATACCAGGTAGGAAGCCGAACCTGCCACCAGGGTGGAGAAGTAGGAAAGCGCCACAGTGATGATCAGCAGCTTGCCTGCGCCGCTACGCAGGTTGGCAATGCCCATGGTCACATAGGCCACGATCATCAGAGGGATGATAAAGGAAAGAAAGGTGCTGAAAATAGAGGACAGGGTGACCACTACCCGGTTAAACCATTCCGGCATGAAACTGCCGAACAGGATACCGACGATAATGGCGATGATGAGCTTTGGGATAAGCCCTAACCGGAACTTTTTTCTGCCATAATGATTTCCTCCCGTTGCAATTGGTTGAACGAAGTCGACTCTGTGGATTTGATTAAAAACTTTGTTGACTTCCTGATAACATTAGTATATCATGACCATATAATTCAATCAAATGAAGTGTTTTGATCATTTGGATTAAAATTTTTCATAATACTTGGCGGGGAGGGAGAAAAAAGGATGGAATTGCGTCAAATCACCACCTTTATCCGGGTCGCTCAGTTCGAAAGCTTCTCAAAAGCGGCGGCAAGCCTGGGGTATTCCCAGTCTGCCGTAACGGTGCAGATCCGCCAGCTGGAAGAGGAACTGCATGTGCGCCTGTTTGACCGGATGTACAAACGGGTATCCCTCACCGGCCAGGGGCTCAAGTTTCTGGAATGCGCCTACAACATTGTGCAGGAGGTGAACCATGCAGCCCTGTCCCTGTCGGTGGAAGGGGAATTGAGCGGGCATCTCCATGTGGGCACTCTGGAATCCCTGTGCTGTGCCCGGCTGCCGGGGGTGGTGCGCCGGTTCCGCACTCTGTACCCCAAAGTGAACCTGCAGATCACGGTGGGAATCCCGGAAGAGCTGATCAGCAAGATGGAGCGGGGCGAGGTGGACCTGATCTATATCCTGGATGAACCCCTGTATTCCAACAGCTGGAATAAACTGTTGGAAGAAAAGGAAGAGCTGGTGATGGTGGCATCCCCGTCCCTGGGCAAGGCCCTGGGGCCGGGGCGGCATACCTTGGAGCAGCTGCTGGACCGCCCCTTTTATCTTACGGAGAGGGATGCCAACTATCGGCGCCTGCTGGACCGTCGGTTGGCGGCCCAGGGCCGCTCGGTAACGCCGGCACTGGAGAGCAGCTATGCCTCTTTTCTGCTCCAGATCCTGGAAGAAACCGAGGGGCTTTCCTACCTGCCCTGGTTTTTGGTGGAAGAACGGCTGCGCCAGGGGCGGCTGACCGTGGTGGAGGTGGAGGATCTGCAATCCGTCATGTACAGCCAGATCTTTTCCCACAAGGAAAAATGGACCACCCAGGAAATGAAGGAATTTATCCGGCTTTGCACCCATACAGCCCGGGAAGAAACAGACTAAAAAGGAAAAAGGACCGGCGGGCCCTGAAGCGGTTGCTTCAGGGCCCGCTTTCTGCTTTTGCCTGTCTGCTGCCTTACTATAAAAGGAAGGGGGCGTTCCGTCCGGAATGCCCGAAACACAAAAGCAGGAAGGAAGACAAAACATGAGAAAAGAAAAAACACCGGAAGAAAAAGCAGCCTATGAGGCAAAACGGGCGGCGCAGAGGCGGCAATGGGCACTGGCGCACCCGGAGCAGACCCGCCGGTACGGGCAGGATTTTTACAAGAGAAACCAGGAAAAACGCAAGAGCTACAGCCGGGAATACAATCGCCGGCACCGAGAGGAGCGCTGGGCCTATTCCCGGGAATACTACCGGCGGAAAAAAGCGGAAAACCCCAATTATGTGAGGGAGCTGAACGAGCGGGATAAGGCCCGGCGCCTGGCCAAAGGGCTGCTGCCGGCCCCCGCCGCCTGCCCAAAACAGAGGAGGAGCGCCGGTTGGCCTGGCGGCAGTACTATATGGAAAATCGGGTAAAGCTGTGCCGGCAGAAGCTGACCGTATATTCCTACAAGAGTATGGCGGAGATCAAGAGCCGGATACCGGATCGGGTGGAGGAATACCTGCGGGCCTATCCTTTTGAGGAATTTGGGGACAGGCTGATTCGTTCTACCCTGCTTCGCCGCTTTAGCATCCGGCCCCGGCAGGCAGAATACGAGGATTGCTATGAGGCGGGGATGCTGGCCTATCTGTACAGCATCCACCGCTGCGCCGACATGGCCTGCGACTATACCGTGCCCTATATCCGCAAGATGATTCGGATCTATATCATCTGCGCTCTGGTTGTGTATTACGATTCCAGGGACCTTTGCCGCCGCAACCATTTTTTGGAGATTCGACTGGACGATGAGGAAGAAACCGGCCGACGCTATTAAGAAAGGAGAAGAGAAGATGAAGATCCAGGAGAATATGGCGGTTCAGTATGTGGAACGGGGCCGGGTGCTGTCACTGCTCTTTGATTTGATGGGTACTGCCCTTTCGGTCAGGGAGCGCCGGGCACTTTTGCTGCGCTGCGGGTTCGGGCTGGATGGGCCCATGCCCTTCGGGCAGGTCGCAAAAACTCTGGACCTGCCCTCTCCCCGGTATGCCCGTGCCTTTTATGACCAGGCTGTGGATAAGACCCGGCAGGCAATCCCAGGCAGCGAACTGGAAATATACCTAACAAGGTATACATCGCCCCGGGATGCCTGACAAAAGGGAAGAAGGAAAACATGTCGGCCCCGATAGACGCAGGCAAGGCGCTTGGGGCAAAAGCCGGTGAGAAGCCGGGGGCATTTCAGCCCCGGGAAGAAAGGCGGAGAGCCTTTCCGTACCCTGCTTTGAAAGAAAAACGGCAGCCGGAAAAGCAGCTTTGAACACGGGATAATTGTGTACCGGGATGGGCCGGCAAACAAAAAGAGCGTCAAACCAAAGGGTTTGACGCTCTTTTATCTGGTGCGGAAGATGGGACTTGAACCCACACGTCATGGACACACGCACCTCAAACGTGCCTGTCTGCCGATTCCAGCACTTCCGCATGTAATGCAGCCCGGAAGGGGACTTCCAAACTGCAAAATATATTCTATCATAATCCCAAAGGGAAAGTCAAGGCGTTTGTGTGATTTCCCCCGGCGGATTTTCACAAGGAGGAGGGGTCCCGGGGCTGGGGCAGGGAAGAATCCCCGGCGGACAGGTCGGGGGCCAGCCGGGTCACCGCGTCCAGGCGGCGCTGCATCTGCCGGCTGCGCACACCCACCAGCTTTTCCAGTTCGTCGCCTGCCTGGGTGATCCGGTTCTGGGTCTGGGCCAGGGCGGCGGTGAAATTCTGGAATTCGCTGCGTACGCTGCCCAGCACCGCCCATACCTCGCTGCTCCGCTTCTGGATAGCCAGGGTGCGGAAGCCCATCTGCAGGCTGTTGAGCAGGGCCGACATGGTGGTGGGGCCGGTCACCACGATCCGGAATTCCCGCTGGATCTTTTCCGCAATGCCCCGGCGTACCACCTCGGCATATAGCCCTTCTACCGGCAGGAACATCACCCCGAAATCGGTGGTGAAGGGAGGCTCGATGTACTTGTCATGGATATCCTTGGCAAAGCTGCGCACCCGACGCTCCAGTTCCCGGGCGGCTGTTTCCACCGCGGCAGGGTCGCCCTGGTCGCAGGCATCCATCAGGGCGGCGTAGGAATCCGAGGGAAACTTGGCGTCAATGGGCAGCCAGACCGGGGTCTGGCCGTCGCCGGGCAGCCGCAGGGCAAATTCCACCCGTTCCGAACTGCGGGGGCGGGTGGCCACGTTTTCGGCATACTGCTCCGGGGTCAGCAGCTGTTCCAGAATGGCCTTCAGCTGGGTCTCGCCCAGAATGCCCCGGGTCTTTACATTGCTCAGCACCTTTTTCAAATCGCCCACACCGGCGGCCAGGCTCTGCATCTCGCCCAGCCCCTTGTATACGCTTTCCAGTTGCTCGGTCACCTGGCGGAAACTGTTGTTCAGCTTGTCCTCCAGGGTCTTCTGCAGGGTATCGTCCACAGTCCTGCGCATCTCGCTCAGCTGGCGGTCGTTTTCCTGCCGCAGGGCAGCCAGGCGCCGCTCGATGGTCTGGCGCAGATTTTCCAGCTTTTGTTCGTTCTGTACGGCGCCGGAATGGAGCTGCTCGTTCATCTGGCCCAACTGGCCGGAAAGCAGCCGCCCCAGCTGCTGGCTGGCTTCCTGCAGGTGGCGGTCCTGCACTTCACCGCTCTGCTTCTGGGCCAGGACCTGCTGCTGGCTGGCGGCGGCAAGGTTCTGGCTGAAAGCCGTGTTCAATTCCTGACGGGCCGAGCGGACCTCGGCCAGCAGATCCTGGCGCACCTGTTCCAGGTCTTCACCGGTCAGCCCTTCGCGGCGGCGCAGAAGGGAAGCCAGGCTGCACAAAAAGGCCAGCAGAGCCAAGAGAAGGGTGGCGATTTCCATGATAGCCTCCTGATCAAAAGGGGGCATAACCGCTCCCCCCTGCTACATAGGTATAAAAATACAATACCTTAGTATAATGAGGGCGTTTGAAAAAATCAAGCGGAGGCGAACAAGGATGAAGACGAGACAGAATCTGAAAAAAATCGTTGGCCTGGGCTGCTGCATCATTGCGGGCTTTGGGGCGGCGCTGTGGCTGGGCACCGGCAGCGCCCGGAGCGCCGCGGCGGATTGGGACAGCCGCTGCATCCCGGATGACAGCTTCTTCACCGAATCGGTGGTGGAAGGAGAGCCGGAAACACCCAAACGGGTATTCCTTACTTTTGATGACGGGCCCAGCCCGACTACCGAGAAGATCCTGGATATCTTGAAGGAAAAGGAAGTTCCGGCCACCTTCTTTGTGATCGCGGCGGAAAACAATGAGGAATATCTTCCCATCCTGGAGCGGACCGTAGCGGAAGGGCACCAGATCGCCCTGCACAGCTGCAGCCATGAGTACAGCAAGATCTATCAAAGCCCGGAAGACTTCTGGAATGACATCAAAGAGCTGAAACAGAAACTGGAACCTTATGCAGACCCGGATACCCTTACCTGGCTGCGTTTCCCCGGCGGAAGCACCAACACGGTGAGCCGGCGCTATGGGGGCAGCGGAATCATGAAGACCCTCAAAACCCAGGCGGAACAGGCCGGCTACCGGTATCTGGACTGGAACCTCTGCGCGGAGGATGCCCAGGGCGGCCATCCGGATGCCCAGGAGATCTTCCGGAATGTGACCCGGGATGTGGGCGATAAACATACCTGCGTGGTGCTGATGCATGATACCAAAGCCACCAAGACCACCGCCGAAGCCCTGCCGGATATCATTGACTGGTTCCGGGAAAACGGCTATCAGTTCTGCCGGGTGGATGAACTGGAAAGGGAAGAAAATCAAGGCGAAGAATGAAATGTGCATTGTAATATAGACAAAAGTAGTGTATGATATTTGTAACTTTTTCTGAAGTCAGTGGGGAGACTGCCGCCGGGCAAGGCGTCAGCCCCCTTGAAAAGGAAAGGCGCAGGCATGAACAGAAGAACTTCAAAAAACGCGGCGCTCTGCGGTTTGCTGGGGGCTTTGGCCCTGGCAATCCTGAGCCTGGGTGGGCTGATCCCCATCGCCACCTTCTGCGCGCCGGCTCTCAGCGGCATCGTGATCCTGATCGCGGCCGCGGAATGCGGGCTGCGGCAGGGTTGGCTGCTGTACCTGGCGGTGGCACTGCTGAGCCCGCTGCTGGTGCCGGAGAGGGAAACCGCCTTTGTGTTTGTTTGTTTTTTGGGGTACTACCCGCTGCTGAAGGTTTGGCTGGAAAGAGTCAGGCCCCGCCTTCTGCGGGGTGTGCTGAAGATGGCTGTTTTCAACGGCGGCATCGGCCTGGCCTATTGGTTCTTGCTGGTGCTTTTTCCGGTGCCGCAGCCGGAAGGTGCGGCCGAAACGGCGGCCCGGGCTGCGACAGTGCTTCTGCTGGTGCTGGGGAATGTGACTTTTTGGGTGTATGATCTGGCCCTGGTGCGGGTGCTATGGCTGTACAACCAAAAACTCCGTTACCGGCTGCACCGGTAACGCAAAGGACTTTAGAAAAAGAAAAAATAAAGGAAGGTGAATTTTTCAGCGGATCAGGAAAGCGCCGGACCCCACGCAGGCTGAGCCCGGAAAGCTCAGCCCGCCCCAACCGGGCGGACGTGCGGGTGACGAGGAGAAGGATGATCGAAAGATTCGGCGGATGTCCTTCTGGCAGGCAGCCCTGCTGCCAAAAGCAGAAAGCAAAAAGGGGCAGAAATGCCGCAACAGATCTTTCTGACACAGGGTTTTGTACCTACGCTATTTTGCAAATATAAGATAGAAAAAAGGGCAGGTCTTTCGGCAAAGCCGGGATCGCACAGCCTGCCCGCAGAGAGGAAACAAACTATGTGTGGTATAGTTGGATATATCGGCAGCCGCAACGGCACGGATGTGTTGCTGGAAGGGCTGAGCAAGCTGGAATACCGGGGTTATGATTCGGCGGGCGTGGCGCTCACCATCAACAACGAGATCCGGGTGATCAAGGCCAAGGGCCGGCTGGCAGTTTTGAAAGAGAAGATCGAGGGACAGAACCTGCCGGTCTGCCACTGCGGCATCGGCCATACCCGTTGGGCTACCCATGGCGCCCCCAGTGATGTGAACAGCCATCCCCATTCCAGCGGCCGGGTGACCATTGTGCACAACGGCATTATTGAAAACTACGGCAAGCTGAAGGAAAACCTCATCAAGCAGGGCTATCAGTTCGAGAGCGACACCGACACAGAGGTGCTGGCAAAACTCATTGACTCTTGCTACCACGGCGAACCCCTGGCCGCCATGATTGATGCCCTGTCCAAGGTGCGGGGCAGCTACGGCCTGGCTGTCCTGTTCAAGGATTTCCCCGATACCATCTTTTCCGCCCGCAAGGAAAGCCCCCTGATCGTGGGCCATGGCGAGGGCGAAAACTTTGTGGCCAGCGATATTCCGGCCCTTCTCAAATACACCCGCCGTTACAGCATCCTGGATGAGGGCGATATTGCCGTGCTCAAAAAGGACGGCATCTCTTTCTATGATGAATTCGGCCATCCGGTGGAAAAGGAAGTGCTCACCGCCGATTGGGATATGGAAGCTGCGGAAAAAGGCGGCTATCCCCACTTTATGCTCAAAGAAATCAACGAGCAGCCCAAGGCCATCCGGGCCACGGTGGGGCCCCGGGTGGAAAACGGCCTGCCGGACCTGAAAATCCCCGAACTGAACGATGAGGTGCTGAAAAGCATCGGCACCGTCCATCTGGTGGGCTGCGGCACCGCCATGCATGCGGGCATGGTGGGCAAGGCTGTCATCGAAAAGCTGGCCCGGGTGCCTGCTCTGGTGGATATTGCCAGCGAGTTCCGGTATCGGGACCCCATCCTCAGCCCCAACGATCTGGTGATCATCATCAGCCAGAGCGGAGAGACCAGCGATACCCTGGCGGCCCTTCGTCTGGCCAAGGCCCATGGGGTCAAGGTGCTGGCCATTGTGAACGTGGTGGGCTCTTCCATTGCCCGGGAAGCCGACTATGTGCTGTACACCTATGCCGGCCCCGAGATCGCCGTGGCTTCCACCAAGGCCTATACGGTCCAGCTCTGCGCGCTCTACTTGTTTGCTTTGCGCCTGGCTTATGCCAGAGGCAAGGTGAGCGAGGAGAAGACCCGGGAGCTGACCGCCCAGCTGCTGGGCGCGGCAGACCAGATCCAGCCTCTGCTGGATACCTGCGAGGATATCAAGTTCCTGGCCAGCCGCTTTATGAACAGCAGTGACCTGTTCTTCCTGGGTCGGGGCTTTGACTATTCCCTCAGCTTGGAAGGCAGCCTGAAGCTGAAGGAGATCAGCTACATCCATTCCGACGCCTATGCGGCGGGCGAGCTCAAGCACGGCACCATCGCTCTGATCAGTGACGGTACGCCGGTGCTGGCCCTGGCCACCCAGCGGGATGTGTACGAAAAAACCATCTCCAACGTAAAAGAGACCCGCAGCCGGGGCGCCAGAGTGATCCTGTTCTGCCGGGCCGATTCGGCGGTGCCGGAAAATGTGGCGGACTATGTGGTGCGCCTGCCGGAGTATGAGGATATCTTTATGCCTCTGCTGCTCATCGTGCCGCTGCAGCTGTTTGCCTATTACATGAGCGTGCTGCGGGGCTGCGATGTGGATAAACCCCGCAACCTGGCCAAGAGCGTGACGGTGGAATAAACGGCCTCTGGACTTGGGCGGCAAAATCCGATACAATGAAAAAGGAAGAAATCGGGCGAAGGATCGGCAAAGAGGAAGGAGCCTGTATGCATCGCAATATCTGGCGCATTACCCAGCGGGTGGCGTCTAATCTCATTGTGGTATTTTCAGGGGTGGCCTTTTATCTGGCGCTTTCCCATTTCGATACGGTCATGTCTGTGTTCCACCGGGTGTTGGGGATCATTTCTCCCTTCATCTGGGGCCTGGTATTGGCCTACCTGCTGGATGGCGCCGTCCGGTTCTTTGAACAGAAGGTATTCAAGAACAGTACCAGCCGGGTGCTGCCGGTGCTGGTGGCCTATGTGATCGCCATTGTGCTGCTGATCCTGCTGCTGCGGATCGTGATCCCCCAGCTGGCGCAGAGCGTGGTGGGGCTGGTCAGCAATGTGCCGGCCTATATGGACAGCCTGAGCCAGTTTGCCCTGGAGGTAGCCACCAAGTATGAGCTGGAAACCGACACCATGAACAATCTGCTGGGTTCCTATGAGGACTTGGTCAGTAAGGTGACCGACCTGCTCAGCAAGATGCTGCCCCAGGTGTTCAGCTATAGTATGGCCATCGGCAGCGGTGTGGTCACTGCCATCACGGCCCTGATCTCCTCGGTGTATATGCTGCTCAGCAAAAACCTGCTGCTGCGGCAGATGAAGAAGGTCACCTACGCGCTGCTGCCTCTGCCCACCGCCCGCAAGTTCCTGGCCATCTGCCGGGACGCCAACGAGACCTTCGGCGGTTTTATCATCGGCAAAATTCTGGACAGCGCCATCATCGGGGTGCTCTGCTTTGTGGGGCTTGCCCTGCTGCATTTCCCCTATGCGCTGCTCATCAGTGTGATTGTGGGTGTCACCAATGTGATCCCCTTCTTCGGGCCCTTTATCGGCGCGATCCCCAGCTTCTTTATCCTGCTCATCGTCAACCCCATCAACGCGCTGGAATTCCTGGTCTTTATCCTGGTGCTCCAGCAGCTGGACGGCAACGTGATCGGGCCCCGGATCCTGGGCGACAGAACCGGCCTGCCCGCTCTGTGGGTTCTGGTGGCCATCATCGTGGGCCAGGGCCTCTTTGGGGTCGTGGGCATGATCATTGGTGTGCCGGCTTTTGCGGTAATCTTCTCCCTGTTCCGGGAGTTTGTGAACAGCCAGCTGGCCCGTAAGGGAATTGACGAGAAGGGCGAAGAACTGGCGGCTGTGGATCAGGCGCCTGTGCAGGAAACCTCGGAGCCGGAAAAGACCGGAGTATGACAATCAAAACCGGCTGCCCTTTGAAAAGGGTAGCCGGTTTTTTGTGGAAAAAAGGCGGAGGGTTCCGCCCAAGAGGGAAGAAAGTGAGGAAAGTAAGATGAATTTTGTGTTTATCTCCCCCCATTTCCCGCAGAATTACTGGAATTTCTGCGAGCGGCTGCACCGGAACGGGGCCCGGGTGCTGGGCGTAGGGGATGCCCCCTATGACAGCCTGCGGGAAGAGCTGAAAGCCAGCCTGACCGAATACTATCGGGTGGATGATCTGGAGGATTATGACCAGGTCCTGCGGGCTGTGGGGTACTTCACCCACCGGTACGGGAAGATCGACTGGATCGAGAGCAACAATGAGTACTGGATGGAGCTGGATGCCCGGCTGCGCACCGATTTCAATGTGACCACCGGCCTGAAATCCGATGAGATCCAGCGGTACAAGAGCAAATCCCGCATGAAGGAATACTACAAAAAGGCGGGTGTCCCCACGGCCCGCTGGGCGCTGGTAACGGACAAGGCGGCGGCGCTGGCCTTTATCCGGAATACCGGCTGGCCGGTGGTGATCAAGCCGGACAAGGGGGTAGGCGCCGGCGATACCTGGAAGATCGAAAACGAGGCCCGGCTGGATGAATTCTTTGCGGATCGGAAAGACATCCCCTATATCCTGGAAGAATTTGTGGACGGTGAGATCGTCACCTTTGATGGGGTAAGCGGCCCGGACGCAAAGCCCCTGTGCGCCATGAGCCATGTCACGCCCGGCTCCATCATGGATATGGTGAATGAGGGCAAGCCCCTGTGGTATTATGTGGACAAGACCATCTCCCCGGCCCTGCAGAAGGCGGGGGAGGCGGTATTGGCCGCTTTTGAGGCCCGCAGCCGCTTTTTCCATCTGGAATTTTTCCGCCTTTTGCGGGATCAGGAAGGCCTGGGCAAAAAAGGGGATATCGTGGGGCTGGAAGTGAATATGCGCCCGGCAGGCGGGTTCACGGTGGATATGATGGATTTTGCCGCCGGCATGGACCTGTATCAGATCTGGGCGGATATGGTCTGCTATGGCAAGGCGGAGCATCCCTGCCCCAGGCCCTCCAGCTATTGCGTCTGTGCCAGCCGGCGGGATGGGGTGCGATATCTCCATTCCCACCAGGAGATCCGGGAAAAATACGGTAAGGTGATGAAGCTGGAAAGCCGCCTGCCGCCGGTGCTGGCGGAGTGCATGGGCGATCAGATGTATATTGCCTGCCTGGCCGATCGGCGCGCCATGGAGCGCTTCCATCAATTTGTTCACGCTCTTCGGCCCGAGATAAAATAAAAAAGGGGACGGATCTTTGCAACGGTCCGTCCCTTTTTCACTTTTAAATGGAAACAGAGGAGGCTCAGGCTTGATCTTTGTCCTCTTCCTTTTCCTGGACTTCGCCCTCTTCGGCAGGCTGAGCGGCCTTTTGGGGCTGGCTGGCAGCGGGCTCTTCCTGCTTTTGGACGGGAACCAGCACCTCCTGCTCCTGCCGGGTGATCAGCCGGGCCATACGCACCAAATAATCCAATTCGGGGAAGGGGCAGGCGCTGATCTGATGTACCGTCAGGGTGGCAGCCAGACTCACATTCCGGGAAAGTACCCGGTTCTGGATAAACACCTGGAAGAGATTGCCGCACAGGCTGATGCAGATCCGGCCAGGGGTGTATTCCTGCAGCAGTTTGAGCTGCTTGAGCAGCAGGGCATCGGGCTTTTCATCGCTGCCCTTGGGCCGGTAAAAATAGTATTTCTGGTCCACCCATTCCACCCCGACCTGGGCACGTTCCAGCTCCGGGTAGGCGCTGAAGTAGGAGCGGCGGGCCAGCTCGTTCAGCACGTCCTTTTCGATCAGCCGCCAGTCGCAGCCGGTAAAGGTGGGCAGTTCAATGCGGCTCCAGCAGCCGCTGACGCAGTAGCCCCGATTCTGCCGGCCGGATTTGTACTGATAGCAGAAGGTGGCATCGCACAGTTCCACCGGCAGCCCCTTGGCCAGACCAATGGTGTGCTCCCGGGTCAGCAGGCATTTGTCCTTCTCGGTCACCGGGATGAGCCGGGCTTTCAGGATATCCTCCCGGCTCACACCTTCCAGGTGGGTGTGCTGCAGCCCTTCCATCTGGTTTTCCATTCCAATCAGGATATGGTAGTGGTTGAACAGGGCGCTGTATTCCTGGCGCTTACGGCGCAGGTAGATCAGCTGATAACCCAGCGAAAATACAATGGCCACAGCGCAAAGCCGCAGATCGATAAAGGCGGCCAGCAGCACGAGGCAGACAATGGGAATGTACAGATAATACCGGCGGCTGACCTCCTTGTATTTCTTTTGCAGTTCCATGGAGGATTCCTGAAGCAGTGTCATACGATGTCTCCTTTTTGATAAAGGGCGAAGAAGCCGTAAACCGCCGGCTGCGCCCGTTTTTGCCGCAATAAAATAAGTATAGCAAAAACAACAGGGTATGACAATAAGGCTTTTTTCAAGAACAACAAAATAATTTTAAAAAATAAAACAATATTTTATTTCATTGCTTTTCTGGTTCGAAGCCTATATAATGAAGCCAAAGCCTCTTTGGGGCGCAGGCGGGGCCAAGAAGCCGAAACCCGGCCGACAGATAAAAAACGCACAGGGTAAGGAGCGAAGAAGTATGAAAAAGTGCATCGTGATTCCGGATTCCTTCAAAGGAACTCTCAGTGCCTTTGAAATCTGCGAAATTGAAAAACAGGCAATCCAGACGCTGGACCCGGGCTGTGAGGTAGCGGCGGTGCCGGTAGCCGACGGCGGCGAGGGCACGGTGGATTGCTTTTTGTATGCCCTGAAAGACTGCCGGAAGATAGAGGTGGATACCACCGGCCCCTATGGGAAAGCCCAGAAAGCCTATTATGCCCAGCTGGGGGACACCGCTATCATAGAAATGGCCATGTGCGCCGGCCTGCCCCAGGTGGAAGGCCGCCAGAACCCGGAAAAGACCACTACCTACGGGGTGGGCACGGTCATGAAAAAGGCGGTGGAAGCAGGCTGCAAAAAGCTGGTGGTAGGCCTGGGCGGCAGCTGCACCACCGACTGCGGCGCCGGCATGGGCGCGGCGCTGGGTGTGGTGTTCCGGGATAAAGAGGGCAAGGAATTTGTGCCCACCGGCGAAACCCTCGGCCAGGTGGCTGCCATTGACCTAAGCGGTGCCAAGGCCCTGCTGGAAGGGGTGGAAGTGACCGCCATGTGCGATGTGGAAAACCCCATGTACGGCCCCAAGGGCGCGGCCCATGTGTTCGGCCCCCAGAAGGGTGCCGATAAGGCCATGGTGCGCCGGCTGGATGAAGGGGTCAAGCAGATGGCCGAGACCATCCGCAGCCAGCTGGGGCTGGATCTGGATCAGGTGCCCGGCACCGGCGCGGCCGGCGCCATGGGCGCAGGGATTATTGCCTTTGCGGGCGGCCGGCTCCAGTCCGGCATTTCCACCGTACTGGATCTGATCGGCTTTGAAAAGATGCTGGAAGGCACCGACCTGGTCTTTACCGGCGAGGGGCGCATCGACAGCCAGAGCCTGGACGGCAAGGTGATCAGCGGCATTGCCCAGCGGGCCAAAAAACAAAATGTGCCGGTGGTCTGCGTGGTGGGCAGCGTGGGGGATGGCATCGAGGGCGCTTATGATATGGGCGTCAGCGCCATTTTCAGCATCAACCAGAAGGCCGAGGCCTTTGAGACGGCCCGGTATAAGAGTGCTCAGAACCTGAAAGCCACCATGGAAAATATCCTGCGGCTGATCAAGGCCAGCCGCTGAAGAAAAAAGAATAAAACGCCCGGGGCCGCAGGACCCCGGGCGTTTTTGTTTTTGTGGCGGGAAGATCAGCCGGCCAGAATGACCTTGATCTTATCCCAGTAACCCATCACAAAGATGATCAGCATGATGATGGGCAGGATGTATTTCAGGTAGAAGTAAGCCCAGCGGGGGAACTTGAGGCCATCGCCGGTGTCTGCCTCTTTCAGGAAGTTGTCCCAGCCCCAGCCGCGGCGGCTCACACAGAACATCAGGTAGATCAGACTGCCCAGAGGCAGCAGGTTATTGGAAACCAGGAAGTCCTCGATACCCTGGATATCGCCGATGCCAGGGATGGAGATCCCGCTCCACACATTGAAGCCCAGAGCGCAGGGCAGGCTCAGGACAAGGATGGCAATGCCGTTCACGATCACGGCCTTTTTCCGGTCCCAGCCCCAGCGGTCGATGGAGAAACTGATCAGGTTCTCGAACACCGCAATGACGGTGGAAAGGGCCGCAAAGCTCATGAACAGGAAGAACAGGGAACCCCACAGCTGGCCGCCCCACATCTGGTTAAAGACGCTGGGCAGGGTGATGAAGACCAGGCTGGGCCCTTCACCCGGGTTGACGCCGAAGGCAAAGCAGGCGGGGAAGATGATCAGGCCGGCTATCAGGGCCACGGTAGTATCCAGAATGCCGATGCTCACCGCTTCGCCGGTCAGGGTGCGCTCCTTGCCGATATAGCTGCCGAAAATGGCCATGGCGCTGATGCCCAGGCTCAGGGTGAAGAAGGACTGACCCATGGCCGCGTATACCGCTTCACCCAGGCCGGATTCCATCATTTTGCCGAAATCGGGGATCAGGTAGAAGCGCAGGCCTTCCATGGCGCCGTCCAGGGTGACGCTGCGGATGCACAGGGCGATCATGATCAGGAACAGGCAGCTCATCATCACCTTGGTGATCCGCTCCACGCCCTTCTGCAGGCCCATGCTGCAGACCAGCAGGCCGATAAAGGCGGATACGATCATCCAGCCGATCAGCTCGCCGGGGTTGGCCAGCATATCGCTGAATACGCCGGCCACGCCGTCACTGTCCAGCCCCACAAAGGTGCCGGTGGCGTTTTTTGCAATGTAAGAGAGCATCCAGCCACAGATAGTGGTGTAGTACATCATCAGCAGATAGCAGCCGATGTAACCCCACCAGGCAAACCAACCCCAGTGGCCGCCCTTGGGCTGCAGGATCTCAAAGCTGCGGGCGCAGCTTTTCTGGCTGGCGCGGCCCACGGCAAATTCCATCACCATGATGGGCAAACCCAGAATGAGCAAAAAGAGCAGGTAGATCAGCACAAAGGCAGCCCCGCCGTATTTGCCGGTAATGTAGGGGAACCGCCACACATTGCCCAGGCCGATGGCACAGCCCGCGCTGATGAGGATAAACCCCAGACGGGATGAAAATTTTTCTCGTTTCGCGTTCAAACAAATACCTCCTGTAAACGGAAAAAACCGGGCCGCATTTCCGTTCCGATTTCCGGGCATACCCCCTGCCCCGCGGCCGGTCACACAAACAAAATCATAACACATCCGGGCGGGTCAAACAAGATGGAGGGAGGGCTTTAAGGGGATAAAAAGACAAAAAAGAAAAAAGGGCCCGGTCACAGGCGGATGAGGGGCCCCGGAGGGAAAAAGAAGTAAAAAAATCCCCTCTCTGCCCGGGAGCAAAGAGGGGGAGAAAAGCGCTTATTTCAAAAGGCCGGCAATGGCATCGGCAGCGGGGGCCAATGCGTCGCCCTGCCAGCTCTCGATGGCGCCGTTGTCGGCAGCCTGGGCCAGCTTGGGGTCGATGGGCATCTGGGCCAGCAGAGGCAGATGGTACTCGGCGGCGATCTGGGCAGTGTGGCTTTCGCCAAAGACCGAGATTTTTTTGCCGCAATCGGGGCAGACCACATAGCTCATGTTTTCCACCAGGCCCAGGATGGGAACATTCATCATATTGGCCATCTTGACCGCCTTGGAAACGATCAGGCTCACCAGTTCCTGGGGGCTGGTCACCACCACGATCCCGTCCACCGGCAGGGTCTGGAAGACGGTGAGGGGCACGTCACCGGTTCCCGGAGGCATGTCCACAAACAAAAAGTCCACATCCTGCCAGATCACGTCCTGCCAGAACTGCTTGACCGCGCCGGCGATCACGGGCCCGCGCCAGACAACCGGGTCGCTCTCATGCTCCAGCAGCAGGTTGATGCTCATCACATCCACGCCGGTCTGGCTCTTGATGGGCCAGATCCCTTCGCTGTCGCCCATGGCCCGGCCATGGATGCCGAACAGTTTGGGAATCGAGGGGCCGGTGATGTCGGCGTCCAGCACGCCGCAGTGGTAACCCATCCGCTGCAGGGTAACAGCCAGCAGGGCGCTGGTCATGCTTTTACCGACGCCGCCCTTGCCGCTGACAACGCCGATCACTTTTTTGATGCTGCTTTTGGCATGGGCAGGCTCGTGCAGGTCCTGGGGGGCCTCACGGCTGGCACAGTTTTGGCTGCAGCTGCTGCAGTCATGGGTACATTCGCTCATGGGTACAATCGCTCCTTCATCCAATGCGCCCGGCCCATGGGGCGGGGCGGTACTTTTGCATTTACCCCAATAGTATAGCACAAAAGCCCCGCAGTTACAATCAAAGCGCATAGCGCCGCCCTTTGGCCGCATATCCTGTGCTGAGGAGGCGGGCAGGTGAAAAAGAGAGGCTATCTGGAAAATGCCGCGCTGCTGACCGTTACCGGGCTGGCGCTGCGGGCGGCCGGCATGTTTTTGCGGGTATACATAGCGGGAAATATGGGCAGCGCCGGGGTGGGGCTGTACCAGCTGATTTTTACGGCGTACGGGGTGTTCATCGCGGCCGCAAACTCGGGCGTATCGGTGACAGCTGCCCGGCTCACCGCCGAGGAGCTGGGCCGGAGCGACCCGGCGGGGATGCTGGGGGCTATGCGGCGGATCCTGGCGGTATCCCTGGGGCTGGGGCTGCTGGCAGGGGCGGCGCAGGCTGCCGCCGCCGGCTGGATGGCCCGCTGCTGGCTGGGGGATGCGCGGGCGGCCCTGCCCCTTAAGATTCTGGCCCCCAGCCTGCCCTTTATGGCGGTGGGCTCGGCATTCCGGGGCTGCTTTTTGGCGCTGCGGCGGGTGGGGCCCAATATCCGGGCCCAACTGCTGGAACAGGCAGTGCGGATCGGCCTGGTGATCTGGCTCTTGCCGGGGGCCATGCGCATCAGCCTTCGTTTTGCCTGCGCCGCCGTGGCACTGGGCAGCCTGTGCAGCGAGGTGATCTCCTGCCTGTGCGTGGCGATTTCCTGGGCAGAGCAGCGAAAGGCCTGGAAAGGGATGCGCCCCTCCAGCCCGCCCCGGCTCAACCGGCGGATCGGGGCCATCCTGCTGCCGGTGGAGGGCAGCCGCTTTACCGAGAGCATCCTGAAAGCGGCGGAAAATGCCCTGGTGCCGGCCTGCCTGCGGGGGCTGCTGGGCCGGGAGGGGGCCATGGCCTCCTACGGCGCCCTGAAAGGGATGGCCCTGCCCTTGTTGCTTTTTCCCTTTTCCTTTTTGGGGGCGCTGGCCACCCTGCTTATGCCCGAAATTACCGAGGCCCATGTGCGGGGCAATACCAGGCAGCTGCAGAACCTCATCGACCGGATGATGCTGCTGACCGGTTCCATCTCGGTATTTACCGGAGGCATGTTCTTTTTGTTCGGCCCGGCCCTGGCCCGGCTGCTCTATCAGGACCCGGAGGCAGGGTTCTATATCTGTGTGCTGGGCCCGGTCATGCCTTTTATGTACCTGGAAAGCATGGTGGATGGGGTGTTGAAAGGCCTGGGCGAACAGCTGGCGGGATTTCGCTACAGCGTCTGGGACAGCACCCTGCGGATCGGGGCCATCCTGCTGGTGCTGCCCCGGTGGGGGATGCCCGGCCTTTTGGGGATCATGATCTTTTCCAACATTTTTCTGTGTGCCCTGAACACCCACCGGATGCTGGAGGTGAGCGGTATGCGGGCAAGGTGGGGGCGCTGGTTCGTTTGGCCGGTGCTGACCTTCCTGCCGGCAGGGCTGGCGGGCTGGGCAGCGGCAGGTCTGTTTGAGGCTACGGCTGCCCGGCTGCTGGCCGGGAGCGGTATCGCCGCCCTGGTTTACCTGGTTTTCTGGGCCTTCAGCGAGGCAGGGCAGATTTTTTGCCAGCTGCTGCAGAAAAGAAAAGAGCCGGCCCCCTGAAAGGGGCCGGCTTTTTGCCGATGAAGAAAGGGGATCAGCCCACCTGGAAGTGGCCCTTGACCACACAGCCGGCTTCCATGATGACGCTGCCGGCCACCAGGTCGCCGTTGAGCACGGCCTTGCTGCACAGGGTCAGCTGGCCGGTGATCTTCAGGTTGCCCTGAATGGTGCCGTTGATGCGGGCGCTCTCGGCGGTGATGTTGCCGGTCAGCACGCTGCCGGGTTCTACCGTGATGCTTTCCTCGGCTTCCACATCGCCGGTCACTTCGCCCTTATCTAGGATAAAGCTGACGGCCTTGGTGTTGCCCTGCAGCTTGCCGGAAACCCGTACCCGGCCGCTGGAGGCCATGTCGCCGGTCATCCGGCCTTCCAGTACCACATTGTCGTTGGCTTCGATGTTGCCGGTGAAAACCGTGCCGGCGCTGATGACACAGCCGGCGGCGGGCTGATAGATATTGTTGGCAGCGGGAGCTTCTGCGGCGGGAACGGCCTCGGGAGCCATCACATCATTGGTGCCCCAATCCATGGTATCTTCTTCCGCGGGAGTCTTTTTGCTGAACATTGGTGTTTCCTCCATAATTTTCAGGGTGGCGTTCCGGCCGGGCTGCCGGGCGGCAGCGCGCGGGAAACGATCGCAAAAATATTGTACCGCAAAACAGCGGCCTTTGCAACAAGAGCGGCAGCTTTCACAAAGGCAGAGGCCGGCCGTTGAGCACGGCGCCGGCCAGCTTTTCGCCCTGGTAAGTGAGCTTGAGGGAGAAGAAGGGGACGTCCTGATCCAAAAGGGAAAGGAAAAGCTTATCGCCCTGCCAGATGGGCAGGTGGGGGATCTTTTCCTTGGGCACCCATTCCAGAACACCCTCGTCGCAGGGGCCCGGTTCGCCCTCAAAGCCGTCGGCGGTGAACAGGTGCATATACTCGGTGGGCCATTGGTCGGATACAAAGGTGACCAGCCCCCGGTAGGCATAGCGGGTCAGGGTGAGGCCGGTCTCCTCCTTCACCTCCCGCAGTACGCAGTCCTCCGGGCTTTCGCCCTCCTCGAATTTCCCGCCCACGCCGATCCATTTGTCATGGTTTTCATCGTTTTTCTTGGTGATCCGGTGGAGCATGAGGTAACAGCCCTCCCGCTCGATATAGCAAAGGGTTGTGTTTTTCATGGGCAGGCCCTCCTTGGTATTTCCTTTTTCCCAGTGTACACCCCGGCCCGGGCCGGCGCAAGGCCTTTGCCCCTTTTCTTGACCGGCAGGGAAGCCCTTGCTATAATGACGATATTAGCATGCGCAGAAGATCACTGTGTCAAACAGAGCAATAGTTTTGTCCCGACCCGGGCACCGGCCGCGAGTCGCGGCCGGGATATGGATCCCTGGCATATTCGCTGCGCTCAGGCGAGACCGCTTGCGGTATTCCGGCACACCCTCGGTGTGCTTAAAAATACCGCTGCGCGGCTCCCCATGCATATTGGTATTGCTCTTTTGACAGCTCAAGGGGGGAGAGTTTTGATCGTTTATCGGGAACTCTCCTCCCTTGTTCGTGATCTGGGGGTGGAAGCCAAAACCCTGTATGCCCTCAGCAACTCCCTGGAAAAGCACTACCATCAGGTGAAAATCCCCAAGAGGGACGGCGGATACCGGCAGCTTTCGGTGCCGGATGAGCAGCTGAAAAGGGTTCAGCGGCAGATCGACCGGGTCCTGCTGGCCCGGATGCCTGTTTCGCCCTACGCCACGGCCTACCGATGCGGCTGCGGTATAGGCCGCAACGCCCTGCCCCATCTGGGGCAGCCCGGGGTCCTCAAACTGGATATCCGGCATTTTTTTGACAGCATTCCGTATACAGCGGTGAAAGAGCGGGCTTTCCCCGGCACTATTTATGGGGAACCGCTGAGGGTCCTGCTCACCATGCTCTGCTATTATCGGGACTCTCTTCCCCAGGGCGCCCCCAGCTCTCCGGCCATTACCAACATCATCATGGCGAAATTTGACGCCCGGGTGGGCCAGTGGTGCGCGCAGAGGGAGATTCGCTATACCCGATATTGCGACGATATGACCTTTTCCGGCAGCTTTGATCCCCAGGAGGTGGTTGCCTTTGTGCGGCCCCTGCTCCGGGAAATGGGCTTTTTCCTCAACGAAAAAAAGACCCGGTTTCTTCCGGCGGGCCGCAGGCAGGTGGTGACCGGCATCGTGGTCAACGAAAAGCCCGGCCTGCCGGCGGAATATCTGAGGCGGCTGCGGCAGGAAGTGTATTTCTGCCAAAAATATGGCACGGCGGATCATATGGCCCGCTGTGGGATCCAGGGGCCGGCGTCAGGGTACCTGAGGCGGCTTCTGGGCAGGGTAAATTATGGGCTTCAGATTTTGCCCGGCAAGAAGGAGTTGCTGGAAGCAAGAGCCTGGCTGATGAAAGAGATGGCCCGGGAACAGGAAGGTGACCGGCCATAAGGGACAGGCCGGACCCAAAAATCAAAAGAAAACAAGCAAAAGCCCGGCCGGATGGCCGGGCTTTTTTCATAAGTTCCGGGAGAGCATTCCCGGCAGGGGAGGCTGCCGGGCCACACCGGCAGGGCCTGCCGGATGAGAGAAAAAAGAAAACCGGTGAAGAAAATACGAAAAAAGTGTAAAAAGTTTTTTCTTTCAGGACGAAAAGAACCAAAATGAGTATAATTTTTTCAGAAACCGCATATATGGGCATTTGAGAAACTTGAGATGGGGGGAGATATCCATGACCGAACTGCAGGAATTTGTGGCACTGCTGAGCGGGGAATTTGACAACAGCCGCCAGCTGCGGGAACTGGAAGAGGAGGGCATTTCCGATTTCCCGGCGGCTCAGCGCACCGGGACGGTCTGCAATGGAAAAATCCAAGGGCTGCCGGAAGGCTTTGGCGGGATCTTTCTTTTGGAGGAAAGCCGCTACACCACCGGCGGTTATACCCGGGCAAGCGCCCATCTGTTCCTGTTTACCCAGGAAGGGGAGAGCATCCGCCTTACCTCCTATGAACTGCCCCGGGGCAGCGACAAAAGCAGCTTCAGCTATGCCAATATTGGTCCGGTGCAGTACCAGGAGCTGAAAACCTCGGAAAAATTCACCCCGGCGTACTATACCCGGCGGGGCCAGGTGTGGGAGGGCGGCAGCGTGAGCATGTTCTCTCCGGTGCTGAAATTCACCCTGGCCCAGCGCATTGGCCCCGAAGGGCTGGAGGTGAGTGAGACCATGGAGATGAACGGCCGGCGTACCTTTGGGTGGGATCGGCCCATCCTGTACCGGCGCAGAGAAAAATAAGCAGTTTGCCGCAAAAGGACCCCGATTTTTGAATCGGGGCCCTTTTTGTTTTAAGGGAAAGATCGGCAGTTCGGGAAAAACTTTATTCCGGGAAAGGGATAAGGGCAAGCTGGCTGCGGATGCGGGCCTTTACCTGTTCCACCGGTTCCTCCGATTCCAGCAGTTTCAGCACCGGCCCGAAAGAAAGGACCCGGATCAAAAGCTCGCTCTCATCCTGCTTATCATACCAGAGCCGAAGCTGGTACAGGTGGTCCTCCAGCTTTCGGGTCTCCTTTTCAAAATGGGAAAATGCAGCAGGATCCGTTCCAGCCCGTTGCGCTCATCCCGCAGCAGCAGGGTCATCCGGGCCAGGGGCGGTTCGGCAGAGGGGGAAGCGGGGGATTCGGCCGGCTCCAGCAGCCGGCAGGAGCATACCCCGGCCATGTTGACGGTGCCGAACCGGGCGTTCCCCCGGGAAAGCAGGCGGAATTTATCATCCTTGGAGGAATATTCCAGCCGATAGGGCGGGCGGTTGAAGGTGTGCCTGGCGCCGCCCTGGCTCACAAAGCAGACCTGCAGCCGGCGTTTTTCCCGGATGGCCTGGCAGGCCGTGCGAAAGCATTGGATGTATCGGAGGTCCTGGTAAGGCTCGCCGTCGGCGTGCCGGTCAAACCATACGAAAAGGTCCGGACCAAACAGGGGCTCCACATCTTCCAGCCCGGCGGCGGAAGGGGCAAACAGAGAAATGCGGGGGTCTGCCAGAAGGGCCTTCATCCACCGCTTTTGCAGCAGGGTAAGGGGCATGGTGGGCCGATGCTGCAACACCGGGCGAAGCCCGCCTTCCAGCAGGGGCCAACTGCCGCTGCGCAGGGCCGCGGGAATGGAAAGGGTACTTTCGGCAAAGGCTTCTTTCTGTACCAGGCGGGTGATTTTGGCGGGGGTCAGGCTGCCGTCGCCGGCCTCGGCCAGGATGGCGGCCACCATCCGGAAGTAGCTGCCGTAGATTTCACTGAACAGCATCCGCATCACCCCCATACAAGGCCTGCATCCGGGCAAGGTCCTGCCGGAACATTTCCACCACTGCCGGGTCGCTGCATTTCAGCTGGACGATCCGCCCGATAAAGGTGCGCAGCCAGGGCAGCAGTTCCACCGCGTCGCAGACTTCCGCGGTGAACCGGCAGGTCTGGGAGTCCAGAATCTCCATCTGCCCGCAGCGTTTTTCCCGCAAAAGCCGCTGGGGGATGAACTCTTCCTCCGGCCGGTGGCGAAGGGTCAGCTCAATGCGGTCCAGGTGCCCGTCCGAATGTGAGGAAACACCCCAGATATGTTCTTTTTGAGCCTGATATTCTTCCAGATATTGCTCAAAGTTTTCTTCTGTTTTCCCGGTATGGATCTGCAGAATGGCGTCCACCCGCAAAAAGAGGAGGCGCCCGCTTTTGGAATGCCGGCCCAAAAGGTATTGGCGGCCGGTCTGGGTACTGATATAGATTTTTAAAGGGCATACCGTCCGCCGGTAATCCCGCCCGCCCCGCAGATGCCGGAGGGTCAGCTCCACCGTCCGATGTTCGCTGACGGCCAGAGCCAGGTCGCACAGGATATCGCTGTCCAGCGCATGGAGGATGTAGTGGTGCTTGAATCGGAAAAGATCCGGCTGCTGCCCCAATCTGTCCAGCAGAAAGGAGCCAATCACCCCCAGCGGATTTTCCTCGGAAAAGAAGGCCAGGGCCTCGGCCCAGGCGGCAAGGTCCGGGGCCGGGGAATCGCTGCGGAAAAAGAGGGTGGCGCACCCCTCCTTTTTCTGGCCCAGCAGGCCCAGGGCAGCGTATTCCTGCAGCTTCTTGCGCACGGTAGATTCATCCAGCGCAAAAGAGCCGTCAAAGCGGGAAAGGTAATCCCGGTGAATTCTGTCGGTAATCTGGCCAGCCGAGAGAGCCTGCCCGTCGGCTAGAATATCCAGGATATAAAAGTGCAGGGTGATATCCTTGCAGGTAAAACTTTTGGCCTTGAGGGCTTTATAAAGGGGATTGCGGGGAATATGGCGGCTGTCTACCGAGAGAAAGACGTTTTTTCCGCTGGCGTCCTGCCGGAAGGACATATAGTCCCCCAGCCAGCTTTCGACCCGCCGCCGCTCATTGTCATATAATGAAGCTAAAGCAAGCCTAATAACATCTGTGCAATTTTTTAGTTTTTTAGGAGGAAAGTTTGTGAACCTGAAGCGGGCGCAATATATGAAAACCATCGCGGAATGCGGCAGCATCACGGCAGCGGCCAAAAAACTGTTCATCAGCCAGCCTTCCCTGAGCCAGATGTTGCGGCAATTGGAAAAAGAGATCGGCACGCCTATTTTTGACCGCAGCATTTCCCCCCTGCGCCTTACCTGAGCCGGAGAGAAATACCTCAATGCGGTGGACCGGATCCTGGCCGTCAACAGCGAATTGGAAAGCCAGCTCCGGGAGATCCGGGAAGAACATTCCGGCCGGCTGCGCCTTGGCATCAGCGTTACCCGGGCCCTGCAGGTCATGCCCCGGGTGCTGCCGGTTTTTACCGCCAAATACCCCGAGGTGACCCTGGAACTCACCGAAAGCGGTTCGGCCACCCTGGAGGAACTGCTGCAGAACGGCAGCATCGACCTGGCCTTGGCGGCGCTGGAATCCACCAGTACCAGCCTGGCCTATGAGCTGATCGAAAAAGAGGCCATCGGGATCCTGGCCGGCAAGGATTCCAACACCGCCAAGAGATTTGCGCCCGGCACCCAGCTCTCCCTGGAACAGATCCAGGGCGACAGCTTTGTCTATCTGGCCAAGGGGCATTCCTCCCGGATCATTCAGGATAAGCTCTTCCGCCGCTATGGGTATGCGCCCCCGGTTTTGTTGGAAACCGATTCCCTGGAGGTGGGCCGGCGGGTGGCCATAGAGGCGGGCGCCTGTATGATCCTGTCCAATGTTTATGCGGATGATTATGTGCACCAGCGCCAGGCCAAGTTCTTCCCCCTGAAGGATTTTGAAAACAACCGGCATTTTTATGCCTGCTATCGCAAGGATGAGTTCATCCCCCGGTATACCCGGGATTTTATCCAGATCACCACCGAGGCCCTGGCCCGGTAAAAAGAGCGGGGCATGGCCTGATACACCGGGCGGCCAGCTGGGCCAGCATGGTTCCCGGCAGCAGATCAAACATAAAAACTCCCCCGGGGCCTTGCCGGCCCCGGGGGAGTTTTGACTGTTCAAAAGGTGGAATATGCAGATTGGGAAAAGTGGAATTTTTACATTTTACCGCATAGAAACAAAAATAAAAGCCCAGCCGAAAAGCTGGGCTTTTATTTTGGAGCTACTGGCCGGATTCGAACCGGCGACCTGCTCATTACGAGTGAGCTGCTCTACCGACTGAGCCACAGTAGCAGGGAAAACGAAATCGTTTGCAGGCAGGGAAACCCGCCGGCAAACCCAAGGCAAAACCGCCTCAGATACCCTAACATTATATCAAAAAATCCGCCGCTGTCAAGCCAAACCCGCAAAAGGGCAGGGCAAAAAAGCTCAGTCCAGAGAGAAATCCTCAGGGGAAAAGCTGGGCAGCTTGGGCTGGCGGCGGGGCACCCTCAAAAGGGGGTCATACTGAAATTTGCGGCAGTGGTAAAAAGGGGAAACCACCCCGCATTTTTCGCAGAGGATCATGCGGGGGTCGCTGGCCTGACGGCCAAAACTGCAATATTCGCAGGCAGGGGAAATGGTAGCGCCGTAGATGGGGGCTTTGCGGAACATGGCTTGCACCTCAAAGGGGCGGGGCGGCCCCGCCCGAACCGAATAAAAATACTTCTGTTTTTATTATAGGCCTGCGGGCCAAAAAGTAAAGCAGGGAGGGGGCCAAAAGAAAGGGGACGATTCAGGAGGAGCGGGAGGATTTTTCCAGCCGGAACAGCACCAGGCAGCAAAGGGCAAACAGCAGCAGGGCGGCATCCGGCTCCATGCGATGGTAGGTAATGAGCCGGGGCGCCAGGCTGGAATAGGCGGGCGCTTCCTGGGGCAGAAGGGGCAGGCAGAGCCGGAGAAAGAAAAGGGAAAGGGCCAGGTGCAGGGCCCGCCCCCAGTATACCGGCCGGCGGGAAAGGCCGGCCGGCAGCAGCGCATCTACCTGGCAGAAGGCGCAGAGCCCCAGCAGGCTCAGGGCGGCCCGGCAGCCATAAAAGGGGAATACCCCCGGCAGGGCCAGGCTGGCCTCGCAGCCTCCGGTCATTTCCAGCACCCCGCCCACCAGGGCACGGGCCAGGGGGCTAGCGGGCAAAAGGCTGCCCAGCACCTGGGCAAGAAAGGAGAAAAAGATCACAAAACCGCAGATCTGCACCATGGCAAGGGCGGCGGAAGAAACGGCCTGGGTGGGCCCCGGGGCGCTGGCCTGGCCCTGTTTTGGCCGGGCAGCAAGGAGAGGGCTTTCCCGCAGGGGGCAGAAAAGGGGCGCGGCTAGGCAGCAGACAAGGCCGGCGGCCAGCCCGCAGCCCAGCAGCAGAGCCCCGGCCCCCGGCCCCAGGGCTGCCCCGGCCACATTGCAGATAAAAGCGGGGCTTGCGTAAATGCCCCCAAAGCAGAGCAGCCAGGCCTGGCGGCGGCTCAGCCTGCCCTCCTGCCAGGCCTGACCGATGCAGTGGGCCGCCGAGGCAAAGCCGCCCAGGGCACAGAGCAGCAGCAGGGTGCAGAAGTCGGCGCTTTTCTGCCCCATCAGCCGGCCCAGGGGCCGCAGGGGGAGGCTGAGCAGGGCCGAAGCCCGGGGCGCTGCCAGCAGCAGGGAGGTGATCACCATATAGGGAAAAAGCGCCGGGATGACGCTTTGGCCGCAGAGCTCAAGGCCCCGGGCCACCCCGGCAGAGGCCTCGCCCGGGCAGAGAAAGAAGAGCAGCCCCGCCCCCAAAGCAAGGAAGGGCCAAAACCAGGTACGGACAAATGAGGGAATCATAAGCACTCCCAACCTCCTAATATATATAGGGTAATGCGCGGCGAAAGGAGCAAGTCTGCCATGAAAAAGAAAACACAAGGCCCGCCGCTGCTGGAAACCATCAAAAGCTGGTTTGCGCAGCCCGCCGCCGATTTTTACCGCCGCCCCACGGTGTACATCTGCGGCGGCCAGACGGAACTGCAGGGCTGCCGCGCCGTGCTGGAACTGGAAGAGAACCGGATCCTGGTGGATATGGGCCGGCGGCGTCTGGCCCTGTACGGGGATGGCCTGGTGCTGTCCAGCCTGAACGGCAGGGTGCTTCTGGTGCGGGGCACCCTGCTGAAGGCGGAATTCTTGTCGGGGGAGGGAACCAGATGAACCGTTGGATCGGCTTTTTTCTGCCCCAGGTGCAGTTTTGGGCCAGGGGCGGGCGCTTCGAGGTGTTTCTGAGCCGGTGCCTGGACCAGGGAGTGCCGCTCAGCGGGGTGCAGCCGGCGCCCGGGGGCTTTACCGCCTGGCTGCCGGCCCGGTACTATCCCGGGCTTCACCGCCCGGCCCGCCGCTGCCGTACCCTGCTGCGGGTACAGAAACGGCGGGGAGCGGCCTTTTCCTTCAGGCGGCTGAAAGGGCGCTGGGGGCTGGCGGTGGGTCCGGTGCTGTTTGCCCTGGTGCTGCAGTTCAGCCAGAACTTTGTCTGGGATATCCGCTACAAAGGGGTGGAACCGGCCCGGCAGGCCAGGCTTTCGGCCCTGCTTTATTCTATGGATATTTACCAGGGCGCTTTTTTAAACCAGCAAATTCTCGAAAGCATCCCGGGGCGGATCTTTTTATCCAGCCCGGAATTCGGCTGGCTGGCCCTGAATTTTGAAAAGGGATGCCTGACGGTGGAAGTGGACCAGACCCTGCCCGCGCCGGTGGTGGAGGATGATCTTTCCGCCGACCTGGTGGCGGCCAGCGACGGGGTGGTGCTGCGGATGAATGTGCAGGAGGGGCTGAGCCTCAAGCAGCCCGGCCAGACCGTAGCCAAAGGGGAGGTGCTGGTGAGCGCTGCCCGGCCGGACCGGGACGGCAACCTGTATTACAGCCACCCGCTGGGCAGCGTGACGGCCTTGGTCACCAAAAGCTATCAGTGTGAGCAGCCCATCCAGTTTGAGGCCAGTTTTCCCACCGGGCGGCTGCAGCGGGATTGGAGCCTTTCCTTTTTGGGAAGGCTGTGGGAAAACCCCGCCGGGCCGGAGGGCTTCGGGGAGGAAAGGGTGCAGGAATACCGCCGGCCCCTGACCCTTTTTGGCTTTGCGCTGCCAGGTATGTTCTGCCGCACCCTTCATGTGGAATTTGCCGGCCAAACCATCCGCCTCACGGCGGACGGAGCGGTGGAGCGGGCCCGGTATGCCTGCCGGAAGGCCCTGTATGAGGAATTCCCCGACGCGGTGATCCGCACGGAAAGCGAAAAACAGGAGTGGACAGATACCGGGGTGATCATCCGGTGGGAGGTACAGTTTGAGGCGGATATAGCCCGACGGCAGAATGAGAAGGAATCAGAATAAATTTTGTGCATAATTAACAGTTTCAATTGACAAATTTTGTGATACAATTAGGGGGAAAAATCAGCAGGAAAGGATAGCCTATGGCAGAAAAGCTCATAGAACTCAACAGCATCGAGCTGGCGGCAGCGGTTTTCGGTAACTGTGACGGAAACATCCGTTTGCTGGAACAGGAATTTTCGGTCACGGCGGTTTGCCGCGGCACCCAGCTCAAACTCACCGGCGGGGAGGAAGACGTGGCGGGCGCCGCCAATGCGGTGGACGCCATGCTGACCCTGCTGGAAAACCATACCCCTCTGGAAGAGCAGACGGTGCGTTACTGCATCAGCCTGGCCCGCACCGGGGAAGAGACCCGGGTGCAGGAGCTGACCGAGGATTTCATAGCCATCACCGCCAAAGGGCGGCCGGTGCGGCCCAAGACCCTGGGCCAGAAGGCCTATCTGAAAGCCATCCAGAAGAATTCCATCACCTTCGGGGTGGGCCCGGCCGGCACCGGCAAGACCTACCTGGCGGTGGCCATGGCGGTAAAGGCGTTCAAGAGCAAGGATGTGGAGCGGATCATTCTGACCCGCCCGGCGGTGGAAGCCGGCGAAAAGCTGGGCTTTCTGCCGGGAGATCTGCAGGATAAGGTGGACCCTTATCTGCGGCCTTTGTATGATGGGCTGTTTGATATGCTGGGGGCGGAAAGCTTCCAGAAGTTGCTGGAAAAGCAGATCATTGAGGTGGCGCCCCTGGCCTACATGCGGGGCCGCACCCTGGACAACGCCTTTATCATTCTGGATGAGGCCCAGAACACCAGCCCGGAACAGATGAAGATGTTCCTGACCCGTATGGGCACGGGCAGCAAGGTGGTGGTGACCGGCGACGTGACCCAGATCGATCTGCCGGATAAGAGCCGCAGCGGCCTGGTGGACGCGCTGCGGGTGCTGAAAGGCATTGAAGGGATAGAGCGGATCTTCTTCACCGAGAAGGACGTGGTGCGCCATCGGCTGGTGCAGGAGATCGTAAAAGCCTACGACCGGGCGGCCGCTGCCAGAAACAAGCGGTAAGCGCCAGGGGAAAAACAGGAAAGGAGTCAAAAAATGTCCAATAAAGTATATATCACCAATGACCAGAAAACGGTGAAGGTGCCGTCCGGCCTGCGCATCCTGATCCGGCGCAGCTGCAACGCGGTGCTGGAATTTGAAAAATTCGAGGGCCCGGCCGAGATCAGCGTCACCTTTGTGGATAACGCCCGCATTGCCGAGCTGAACAACCAGTACCGGAACAAGCCCATGCCCACCGATGTGCTCAGCTTCCCTTTAGGGCAGGACGGGCAGTATGATGTGGACCCGGATACCGGCGCCAAGATCCTGGGCGATATCGTCATCAGTATGGAGCGGGCCATGGAGCAGGCCGAGCTGTACGGCCATCCCCTGCAGCGGGAGGTGGCCTTCCTGACGGTGCATTCCATGCTGCACCTGCTGGGCTACGACCATGAGGAAGGCGGCCTGGCCGCTGTACATATGCGGGAAAAGGAAGAGGCCGTGCTGATCCAGCTGGGCCTGCCCCGCACCGTTTCGTACACCGCTGAAGAGTAAGGAGCCGTTTTGGAAAATACATCCTCGGTATTTGTGGCCCTGATCGGCCGGCCCAACGTGGGCAAATCCAGCCTTACCAACCGGCTGGTGGGAGAAAAGGTGGCCATTGTCACCGCAAAGCCCCAGACCACCCGCACCCGGATCACCGGCATCGTTACCCGGGGGCCGGTGCAGTATGTGCTGCTGGATACCCCCGGCATCCATATCCCCCGCAACAAGCTGGGGGCCCGCATGAGCAAAACGGCCCGGGCCAGCATTGCGGATGTGGATGTGGCCCTGATGCTGTTCGAGCCTTACGGTGAATTGAACGAGGCCGAAGAGGGGCTTTTAAAGGAGCTGGAAAAAGCCGGCTGCCCGGCGCTTGCCATCATCAACAAGACGGATACCCTGCGCCGGCCCGCCGATCTGGAAGAACGCCGGGCCCAGCTGAAGGCCCTGGGCCGCTTTGACCAGGTGCTGGATATTTCGGTCAAGGAAGACCGGGGCTGTGAGGAGCTGTTTGAGCAGCTCAAGCCCTACGGCAACGAGGGGCCCCACTATTTCCCGGACGATGCCTATACGGATATGCCCGAAAAGGCCCTGGTGAGCGAGATCATCCGGGAGAAGATGCTGCTGAACCTGTACGATGAGGTGCCCCACGGCATTGCCGTGACGGTGGAGCGCTTTAAAGAGCGGCCGGACCGGGATATCATCGATATTGATGTGAACATCTACTGTGAGCGCAAGAGCCACAAAGGGATGATCATCGGCAAGGGCGGCCAGATGCTGAAAAAGATCGCCACCCAGGCCCGTCTGGATTGTGAGGACTTCCTGGGCGCAAGGGTGAACCTGCAGTGCTGGGTCAAGATCAAGGACGACTGGCGGGACAGTGAGCGGCTTCTGAACGATTTCGGCTTCCAGCAGCCCTGAGAGAAAAAGAAAATAGGGACTTTGGGTCCGCTTCGCCATGACTGGACAAGTTTTCCGGGGATAGAGGCCTACAATGGGGGCACTGTATCAAGTAACGGAGGAAACGGCCATGGAGCCCAAGGATTACTGGAAAGATTTTGCGAATACCGGCGATATTTTCCATTATCTCCGCTTCAAACGGCGGCAGAACGCGGACCCGCCCCGGGAGGAAGACCATGCGGAGTGTGATGATGGGGCTGGTGCTGCGCCAGACGAAAGTGAAGGAAGCGGACTGTATCCTGACCATCCTGACCCCTGAAAAAGGGCTGATCTCGGCGGTGGCCCGGGGCTGCCTGCGGCTGAAAAGCCGGTTGTTCAGCGGCTGCGGGCTGTTCTGCTACAGCGAATTTTCCCTGTTTGAGGGGCGCAGTCTTTACACGGTGGACGAGGCCCAGGTGCAGAACAACTTTTTCGGCCTTCGCCAGAGCGTGGAGGGGATGGCCCTGGCCATGTACCTGGCCGAGATGACTCTGGCCCTGAGCCCGGTGGGGGAGGAGGCAGCCGCCCAGCTGCGGCTGATGCTCAACAGCTTTTATCTGCTCAGCCAGAACAAGAAATCCCCGGCCCAGATCAAGGCGGTGTACGAGCTGCGCACGGCCTGCGGTATGGGCTATATGCCGGACCTGCTCTGCTGCAAAAAGTGCGGCCGCTATGACGGCACACCCTTCCGGTTCGATATGGAAACCGGAAGTCTGCTCTGTGCCGAGTGTGCCGGCCAGGAGGGGGAGAGCCCCAATCTGGATGGGGCGGCCCTTACCGCCCTGCGGCATATCGCCCTGTCGGAGGATAAAAAGATCTTTTCCTTTACCCTGAAAGAGGAATCCCTCCAGCGGCTGGGCGCCGTGACCGAAGGGTACATTCTGCGCCGGCTGGACCGGCCCCTCAAAAGCCTGAATTTCTGGAAGAATCTTACCCTGCCGGGGCAATAAACGCATAAAAAAGAACCGCCTCCGGGCGGCGGCCGCTGGGGCCGCCCGCCCGGGGGCGGTTTTGTCTGCGAGTGAAGGGTTTAAAGAGATTCATCACCTTCGCCGGAGCCGGCAGGCTCGGCGTGGTTTTCCTGGATGGAACAGCCGATCCAGGCCATCTCGGCCCGGAGTTCTTCCGGCTGCAGAAGCTCGAACCGGCCGCCGAAGGTGAGCAGCCAGCCGAACAGGTCGCTTTTATCGGAAAAATCGGCAGAAAAGAGCAGCCGTCCGTCCGTCTGGGTGCGGAAGCTGTCCCGCCCGAAATCCTCCACCAGACGCCAGCGGCAGTCCGGCGTGAACAGCACCTGCACCGGGTACCGGGGCGGGAAGATCTTTTCCGGTGTCAGGGCAGGGGGCGGGGCCAGCCGCTTTTGGTAGAGGTTGCCGGTCACCCGCAGCTCTTCGATCCGGTTCAGCTTGAAAAGGTGGAATTCCTGTCGGGCCAGGCAGAAGCCCCACAGATACCAGCTGGAAAGGTGGAACACCAGCCGGTAGGGCTCCACCCGGAACACGCTCTCCCCGGAAGGGGCGCAGTAGGTAAAGCGGATCAACAGGCTGCCCTCGATGGCGGTGCGCAGTTCCTCGATTTTGCGGGCCAGGGTGTCCTGATACAGGGAAGAAAAATCAATGAGGAAGGTGTCATCCGGCGTCAGGTATTGGCTGGCAGCCGGGTGCAGGGTCTGGGCCAGACGGCGGAAGGAGCGGGCCGGCGTGGTCTCGCCGCTGCGGGCCAGTTCCAGGGCGGCCTGCATCCGGGGGCTGGCCAGCAGGTCCGGGTTCGGCTGGAAGCCCTCCATCAGGGAGATACCCCCGTTCTGGCCCTGGGCGGTCATCACCGGGAAGCCGGCCTGGCACAACGCGTCCACATCCCGCCCGATGGTGCGGCGGGAAACCCCCAGTTCCTGGGCCAGCTGGGGCGCGGTGGCCTTGCCCTGGCGCAGAAGCAGAGCCAGAATATGGATGAGACGGTCGGATTTTGTCATAGCGGGGCCTCCCGGCGAAGGCAGCCCGGCCGGGCTGCCTTTTCAGTAAATAAAAGTGTTTTCTTTAGCTTAGCACGAAAGGGGCCTTTCCTTCAACCGCCGTGGTCGGAAAATCTTGTCTGCCCAGGGCGAAAAAAACGAAAAAAACCGCTTTTTTTGCCCTTTCGCCGGTTTGACAAAGCAGGGGAATGGTTTATAATTTTAGGACAGGCCGCGGCCGGCCCAAAAGGCCCGCCGGGCCCCGGATAAAACCCAACACAGGATATGACGGGAAGGAATTATGACAGGATATCTGAAAAGCCTTGAATTGGATAAAATCGTGGAAAAGGCGGCAGGCTATGCGGCCTGTCCCCAGGCGGCGGCGCTTTTGCGGGAGCAGGAACCCCTTACCAATGTGGAAGAGGTGCGCTTTGCCCTGGGCAAAACCGACGCAGTGAACAGCCTGCTGCTGAAAAACGGCAGCCCCCGCTTTTCCGGGGTGGACGGGGTGAAAGGGATCGTGGCCCGGGCGGTCAAGGGGGGCGTGCTGAGCATGGCCGAGCTGCTCACTGTGGCGGCTACCCTGCGGAATTTTGCCTCCCTGGCAGCCTGGTACCGGATGACCGAGCATGATTTTCTGCCCACGGATGACCTTTTCTATGCCCTGAGCCCCCAGCCCGCCCTGGAAAAGGCCATCACCGACGCCATCCTTTCCCCCACCGAGATGGCGGATTCCGCCAGCCATACCCTTTTTGAGATCCGCTCTTCCATCCGGCGCACCGAGAACTCCATCCGGGATAAGCTGGAGCAGATCGTCCGCTCCCAGACCACCGGCAAATTCCTGCAGGAAAACGTGGTCTCCCTGCGCAACGGCCGGTATGTGGTGCCGGTAAAGGCCGAATACCGCAGCGAGCTCACCGGCGTCATCCACGATGTTTCCTCCACCGGTTCCACCCTCTTTGTGGAGCCCACCGCCGTGGTGGAGGCCAACGCCCGCATCCTGCAGCTGCGCAGCCAGGAAACCGCCGAGATCGAGCGGATCCTGGGTTCCTTCTCCGACCAGGTGGCCGGGCTGGAACCCCAGTTTGGCTACAGCTATGACGCCATGCTGGATATCGACGTACTTTTGGCCAAGGCAAGATTGGCCCTGGAACAGAAGGCCTACCTGCCGGCGGTCTCCGATGATCGGAGTTTCTCCCTCAAGCGGGCCCGCCACCCCCTCATCGACCCGGCCAGGGTGGTGCCGGTGGATATCGAGATGGGCAAAGAGTATGATACCCTGGTGGTCACCGGCCCCAACACCGGCGGTAAAACCGTCAGCCTTAAAACCGCCGGTCTGCTCTGCGCTATGGCACAGATGGGCTTTTTGATCCCCGCCCACGAGAGCAGCAGCGTTTGTGTGTTCGGCAATTACCTGGTGGATATCGGCGATGAGCAGAGCATTGAACAGAGCCTTTCCACCTTCAGCGGCCATATGAAAAAGATCACCGCCATCCTGGCCGAGGCAGACCGGAGCAGCCTGGTGTTGCTGGACGAGCTGGGGGCGGGCACCGACCCGGCCGAGGGCGCGGCCCTGGCCGTGAGCGTCATCGAGCAGCTGCGCAGCCAGGGAGCCCTGGTCATGGCCACCACCCACTATTCCGAGATGAAGGTGTTTGCCCTGGAAACCCCCGGCGTGGTGAATGCCAGCTGCGAATTTGACCTGGAAAGCCTGCGCCCCACCTACAAGCTCAGCGTGGGGGTGCCGGGCAAGTCCAACGCCTTCCTCATCAGCGAGAAGCTGGGCCTGCCCCAGAATGTGATCCAGACCGCCCGCCGCCACCTGAATGAGGACGACAAGCGGCTGGACAGTGTGCTGGCCCAGCTGGATGACCTGAAACTCAAACTGAAGGCCAGCCAGGAGGAAGCCGAGCGCCAGAAGGACGCGGCGGCCCAGGCCCTGGAAAAGGCCAAGAAGAAGAGCGAGGCCCTGGAAAAGCAGGCCGAGACCGAGCTGGAAGCCGCCCGCCTCAAGGCCCGTCAGATGATCCAGCAGGTGCAGAGCGAGGCCTATGCCCTCACCGAGGAGCTGCGAAAGATCCAGAAGGACGAGCAGACCAGCGCCGCCCAGCGGGCTGCCCAGGCAAGGCAGATCGCCCGGCGGGATGCGGAGAAACTTTTTGACCAGAGCGATGTAGTGCACAGAGCCCACAAGGAATTCGTGCCCCTGAAAGAGGTGCGGGTGGGCCAGGAAGTGGTCATTGCCGAGTTCGACCAGCTGGCCACCGTCACTGCCCTGCCGGATAAAAACGGGATGGTGGCCGTGCGGGCCGGCATCCTCAAGACCAAGGTGCCCCTCCAGGGCCTGCGGGCGCCGGATAAGTTCCAGAAGCCGGCCAAAAAGAAGCTGCAGCCCCGGCCGGCCCCCCGCACCACGGTGGACCGGGCCGAGCGGAATGCCAGCATGGAGCTGAACCTGCTGGGCATGACGGTGGAAGAAGCCCTGATGGAGGTGGATCAGTTCATCGACCATGCGGTGATGACCAATCAGAACGTGCTCTACCTGATCCACGGCAAGGGCACGGGGGCGCTGCGCAGCGCCATCCAGGCTCATTTGAAAGGACACCGGAATGTGAAGAGCTTCCGGCTGGGCCGGTACGGCGAGGGCGAAGCCGGCGTCACGGTGGTGGAGCTGAAATAAGGAGCGTTGGCAAAAAAACGGAAAAATTCCGGCCGAAAAGGGGCGCTTTGCACAAGAAACAATTGACGAACCGAAGAGATTCTGTCATAATTTCGGTGAAGCGGCAGCAGGGGAGGAGTGGTGTCCTCCCGCAGGGCTGCCGGCTGATATCCGGATCCGCCTGGCGGATCGCGTGTGCAGGAAAAGGAGAATCGAAGTATGATGTTAGATCTGGAAAGTGTGGAGCAGGAAAAGCTGATCCGCCAAGCCCTCAGCTACGGGCACAAGTTTGTCCGATACGGCAAGCCTGCCGACTACATCCCCGAGCTGGCCAAAAAGGACCCCAGCAAGCTGGGCGTGGCCGTCTGTGACCTGAACGGGAACATGATGACGGCGGGAGATTGTGACGAGCAGTTCACCATGCAGAGTATCGCCAAGGTGATGAGCCTGATCCTGGCCATTGAGCAGAACGGGTTTGAGTATGTCTTCACCAAGGTGGGTATGGAGCCCACCGGCGATGCCTTCAACTCCATGGTCCGGCTGGAAAGCCTGATCAAGAAAAAGCCCTTCAACCCCATGATCAATGCGGGGGCCATTGCGGTGGCCAGCTGCATCCGGGGCAGCAGCCTGGAAGAGCGGCAGAGATGCTGCGTGGAATTTGCCCGCAAGCTCACCGGCAACCCCAAGCTGGATGTGGACTATGAGGTCTTCCGCTCGGAAAAGGAAACCGGCCATAAAAACCGGGCCATCATCAACCTGATGAAGGCCAACGGCATCATCGACGGGGATGTGGAGCCCCATCTGGATCTCTACTTCACCATCTGCTCCCTCAGCGCCAACTGCCGGGATATGGCCTTCTTTGCGGCGGTTCTGGCCAACAACGGCGTGAACCCCAACACCAAAGAGCAGCTCATCCCCCTGCGGGTGGTCAAGCTGGTGCGCTCTTTGATGGTCACCTGCGGCATGTACGATTATTCCGGCGAGTACGCCGCCACGGTGGGCATGCCCTCCAAGAGCGGCGTGGGCGGCGGCATCATCGCGGCCCCCATCGGCAAGTGCGGCATCGCGGCCTATGGCCCTGCCCTGGACGAAAAGGGCAACAGCGTGGGCGGCCTCAAGATCATGGAGTTCCTCTCCGAAAAAATGGATCTGCATATGTTCTAAAGCCGGCCTTGCCCGGCAGAAAAAGGACGAAGAGAAATTTCTCTTCGTCCTTTTTTGCACCCTTTTTTTGACGGGTTTTCCCCGGGGGGATGGGGTACACTGGACCTGATGGGGGG
>NZ_JAFBIO010000030.1 GCF_021531255.1 Allofournierella massiliensis
GGGCTGGGCGGGCAGGTCCTTCATGCTGTGAACGGCCAGGTCGATCTTCCCTTCCAGCAGGGCCTCCTCGATCTGGGCCACGAACAGCCCCTTGGAGCCGATCTCGGCCAGGGGCTTATCCAGAATTTTATCCCCGATGGTGCGGATGACCGCCTCCCGGCAGACAAGGCCGGGCCGGGCCGCTTCCAGCCGGCGGGCCACCCACCGGGTCTGGGCCAGGGCAAGGCGGCTGCCCCGGGTGCCGATCTTCAGTTCCATTCCTCGCTCCTTTCCCCCTCTTCGGGGCCGAACAGCCGGGTGAGCATCCGGGTATACTCCTCCTGGCGGCGGGGGTCCTCCAGCCCTTTCAGCACCTGCACCGGCTGTTTTTGCAGCCGGCGGAACCCGGCGTGAAGGATCTTGCCCGCCAGCCGGGCCTGGTGGCCGGAAAGTTCCAGCCGGTCACAGAGCAGGGCCAGGGTATCCGCTTCGGCCCGGGCCAGGGCCGAGCCCAGGGCTTCCAGGCCCCCATCCACCCGGCTGGCCGCCAGCCAGGCCAGGGTCTCTTCCACCCCTTCGGCCAGCAGTTCCTCCCCCTTTTGGGCCAGCTCCTGCCGTTTTTCCAGGTTCTGGCGGGAGGTCTCCTTCAGGCTGTCCACATCAAAAATCTGCACCCCCGGCCGGTCGGCCAGGGCCGGGTCCACATCCCGGGGGATGGCCAGATCCAGGAAGGTGAGGGGATGGCTCAGAGCGGGCAGGGCCGCTTGGGTAAAGATCAGGTGGGGGCTTGCCGTGGCCGACACCACCACCCGGCTTTGGGCCGCCGCCTGGTGGCGCTGGGAAAAGGGCAGAACCCGCACCCCTTCCATCGAGCCGGCCAGGGCCCGGGCGTGGGCCTCGGTGCGGCTGCAGACCGTGAGGGGGGCGGCCCCCTGGCCGGCCAGGTACCGCAGGGCAAGGCCCGCCATCTGGCCGCTGCCCGCCACCAAGGCCGGCTGGCCTGCCAGCCCCCCCGGGGCCTGGCTCAGGGCCTGGATGCCGATGTAGCAAAGGCTCAGGGGCTGCTCGCTGATATGCAGCCGGCTGCGCAGGCCCTTGGCGGCGGCCAGGGCATTCTGGAAGATACGCCCCAGCTCCTTGCCGCAGCAGCCCGCCGCCCGGCTCATTTCCAGGGCCTGGGCCACCTGGCCCAGGATCTGATCCTCCCCCAGTACCATGGAATCCAGCCCCGCCGTCACCCGGAAAAGATACTCCACCGCCGCCCGGCCGGTGAGGGTGAACAGACAGTCTTCACCCCCCGGCACCCGGGCGGCAAAATAGGCCCGGACGGCATCCGGCCCGCCGGGAGTTTCGGTGATGGCATAGATCTCGCTGCGGTTGCAGGTGGAGAGGATGAGGCACTGGCCGGCCCCCAGGCCTTCCAGTTCTTCCAGGGCCGCAAGGGCGCCGGAGGAGGAGAAGGCCGCCTTCTCCCGCAGGGCGATGGGGGCCGAGCGGTAGCTCAGGCCGGTGAGGGAAAATTCCATGGAAAAAACGCTCCTTTGGCCCCGGCAGAAAGGGGCCTGCCGATGGGAAAATACATATTCATATATTATAAAAGCCTTGTGGGCCAATTACAAGCGCCCCGGCGGGCGGGGCCGAAAAAGGGCGAAGCGGGGCGAGGGCGGACGGAAATGGCGTAAAAACATTGAAAAAGAGGCGCCGGGGCGCTATAATAGGGGCATTACAAAAGGGCCGGCGGCCCGCCGGAAAAGCCGGGGCAGAGAAGGCCGCGGCCGGGGCGGGTTGGGCCCAAGGAGGAAAACATGAAGATCATCGTGGCGGGCGACGGCAAGGTGGGCAACGCGGTCACAGGGCGGCTGGCCAAAGAGGGCAGCGACCTGACCGTGATCGACTCGAAACAGAGCGTGCTGCAGGAGATACAGGAGCGGGACGACGTGATGGTGGTGGAGGGAAACGCCGCCAGCATGCCGGTGCTGCGTGCCGCCGGGGTGGAGGACGCCGACCTTCTGATCGCGGCCACCAGCGCCGATGAGATCAACCTGCTGTGCTGCCTGACGGCCCGCAGCATGAACCCGGACCTGCACACCATTGCCCGGGTGCGCAACCCGGATTACGCCGAGCAGGAATTTGCCATGCGCCGGCAGCTGGGGCTGAGCATGTCGGTGAACCCGGAGATGGACGCCGCCCGGGAGATCTGCCGGCTTTTGCAGTACCCGGCCTTCATCAAGCGGGATACCTTTGCCCGGGGCAAGGTGGAGATCGTGGAGCTGAAGGTGTTTGCCGGGGCCAGGCTGGACGGGGTGGCCCTGAAAAACCTGGACGAGGTGTGCGGGGTAAAGGTGCTGATCTGCGTGATCCTGCGCCGGGGCCGGGCGGTCATCCCCATGGGTGACGACGTGCTCCAGGCCGGGGACCGGATCTTTGTCACCGCCAAAAGCGAGACCCTGGCCCAGCTCATCAAGAACCTGGGCATCCAGGATCACCGGGTGCGCCGGGCCATGATCGTGGGCGGCGGCCGGCTGGGCTACCAGGTGGCCCGCCACCTGCTGGAAAGCGGCATCCGGGTGAAGGTGATCGAAAAGGAAGAGGAGGCCTGCCGCCAGCTGGCCGCCCGGCTGCCCAAGGCCACCGTCATCCACGGGGAGGGCAGCAGCCAGCAATTGCTGGACAGCGAGGGCCTGGCCAGTTCCGACGCCCTCATCACCCTTACCGGCATCGACGAGGAAAACCTCGTCATCTCCATGTACGCCACCCGGCTGGGCCTGCCCAAGGTGATCACCCGGGTGGAGCGGATGGAAAATTACGATATGTTCTCGGATATGGGGGCGGGCAGCATCATCAGCCCCAAGGACCTGTGCAGCAGCGAGATCGTGCGCTATGCCCGGGCCATGCAGAACAAGACCGGCAGCATGCGGGCCCTGCACCGGATCGCCGACAACCAGGCCGAGGCGCTGGAATTCCTGGTGACGCCGGATGTGCGGTACCAGGGGGTGCCCCTGAAGGACGTGCCCATCCGCAAAAACGCCCTGATCGCCTGCATCACCAACGAGGGCCACACCTTTATCCCCAGCGGCGACAACTACTTTGAGCTGGACAACCGGGTGGTGGCCGTGGTGACCGGGGATATGGCCGTGCGGGATCTGAACGACATTTTTGCCGACTGAGGGGAAACTGCAAGATGAACTATAAAATGGTGGGCCGCATCGTCGGCTCGGTGCTCTGCCTGGAGACCCTGTTCATGGCCCCGGGCCTGTTTTTGTGCCTGTACGACGGGGAGACCGACGTGGCCCTGGCCTATGCCCTGGGCATGGCGGTGACCCTGGCGGTGGGCGGTTTCCTCTTCCTTTTGTGCCGCAATGCCCCCAACACCTTCTATGCCCAGGAGGGCTTTACCGCCACCGGCCTTGCCTGGGTGGCCATGTCGGCCCTGGGCTGCCTGCCCTTCGTGTTCAGCGGCCAGATCCCCCGGTATGTGGACGCCTTCTTTGAGATGGTGAGCGGCTTCACCACCACCGGCGCTTCCATCCTCGCCGATGTGGAGGCCCTGAGCCGGGGGCTTTTGTTCTGGCGCAGCTTTTCCCACTGGCTGGGCGGCATGGGGGTGCTGGTGTTTTTGCTGGCGGTGGTGCCCAAGACCAGCGGCGGCTCCAACCTGCACCTGCTGCGGGCCGAGAGCCCCGGCCCCAGCGTGGATAAGCTCACCTCCCGCCTGGGCCAGACCACCCGCATTTTGTACGGCATCTACCTGGCCCTGACCCTGCTGGATATCTTCTTCCTGCTGGCGGGGGGCATGCCCCTCTTCGAGGCCCTCTGCCACGCCTTCGGCACCGCCGGCACCGGCGGCTTCGGGGTGAAGAACACCAGCTACATCCAGTACAGCCCCTACCTGCAGAACGTGACCACCGTGTTCATGGCCCTGTTCGGGGTGAACTTCAGCATCTACTACCTGCTGCTGCTGGGGCAGGTGAAAAAGGCCCTGCGGGATGAGGAGCTGCGCACCTACCTGTGCATCTTCTTTACCGCCATCGCCCTCATCACCCTGAACATCCGCCCTATGTACGGCAGCTGGGGCGAGACCATCCGCCACGCCGCCTTCCAGGTGAGCAGCATCCTCACCACCACCGGTTTCTGCACGGTGGACTTTGACCAGTGGCCCTCCTTCTCCAAGGCCATCCTGCTCTGCCTGATGCTGCTGGGCGCCTGCGCCGGCTCCACCGGCGGCGGCATGAAGTCCTCCCGGTTCCTGCTTTTGCTCAAGAGCCTGCGCCGCAGCGTGCGCAAGGCCCTGCGGCCCCGCAGCGTCCAGCTGGTGCAGATGAACGGCCGCACCGTGAGCGAGGGGGTGCTGGGGGGCATGAACGCCTATTTTGCCGCCTACAGCCTGCTGATCCTGGCCAGCTTTTTGATCCTCTGCCTGGACGGCTTCCCCCTGGAAACCAACCTTTCGGCGGCCATCAGCTGCTTCAACAACATCGGCCCCGGCCTGGAACTGGTGGGCCCGGTATGCAACTATTCCGCCTACAGCGACCTTTCCAAGGTGGTATTGTCCCTGGATATGCTGTTCGGGCGGCTGGAGATCTTCCCCATGCTGGTGCTGTTCAGCCGCCGGGCCTGGAGCCGCACCCTGTAAAGCGGAGGAAAACAAGAAAAGCCTTGACTATCACAAGGTTTGAATATATGATTGTTTTATGACGTATGAAGGCCAAAAGAAGCAGAAAGAAGCGGATTTTGGCCGAGGGGAAACGGCGGGCCGCTTTCGGGCCTTTGCCGAAAGCAGCGGGAGGAATAAAAAGAATGACAAGATCGCAGATGATTGCCCAGGTGGCCGAGCAGACCGATCTGCCGGCAGATACGGTAGAACGGGTGATGGACGGCGTGTTCGGCACCATCACCGAATGTTTGGGCAGGGACGAAAAGGTGACCATCGCCGGCTTCGGCCGTTTTGAGATGCGCACCCGCAAGGCCAAGGAGTTCACCAACCCCAAGACCAAGACCTGCACCCGCCTGGAGGCCACCAGTGCCCCCGGCTTCAAGGCCAGCAGCCGGATGAAGCAGAAGCTGAGCGGCCGGTAAGGGCCTCGGGCAAAGGCCGGGCAGCCATGCCCCGGCCCTGCCCCTAAGGTGAAAAGCGCCCGGCCCCTGGCCGGGGGAGGAAAACGCCATGGGAGAAAACCGGATCCGGCAGATACTGGAACAGGGCGGCTGCACCGTGAGCAGCCGGCTTTGGAGCCCGCTGCCTGCCTATGTGGAGGCCATGGGGGCCTCGGGGAACTTCGACTATGTGGAGTTCGTGGCCGAGTATGCCCCTTTCAGCCAGGCCGACCTGGAAAATTTTGTGCGGGCGGCCGAGCTGCACCATATGGGCAGCATGATTAAGGTGGATTTTGAAAACCGGGGGTATGTGGCCCAGAAGGCCATCGCCTCCGGCTTTCAGGCGGTGCTGTTCACCGACCACGAGACCCCCCGGCAGGTGGAGGAGAGCATCCGGCTCACCCTCTGCCGCTGCCCTGCCGACGGCGGGCGGATGGGGTTTTCCAACCGGCGGTTCGTGGGGGGCGACGAGGAGCTGGCCCTCCTGGAACGGGCCGACCGGGTGCGCCGGGTGGTGCGCTGCTTTATGATCGAAAAAGCCCCGGCGGTGGAGCATATCCGGGAGATCTGCGCCCTGCCCGGGGTGGATATGGTCCAGTTCGGCGGTATGGACTGGTGCATGTCCCTGGGGCTGGACCCGGTGCGGGACAAGGCCCTGCGGCAGAAGGCCGAGGAAGAGGTGATCCGGGCGGCGCTGGAACACGGGGTGCGGCCCCGGTGCGAGATCAGCGACCCGGCCCAGGCCGAATACTATGCCCGGCTGGGGGTGCGGGATTTTTCCCTCAGCGACGATATGGGGGCCCTGCGCCGGTTCTGGAACCGGGAGGGCGGGGCCCTGCGGGCCTTTGCCGACGGGCTGTAAGGCCCGGGCGGCGAAAAAAGATAAAAAAGGGAGACCTTCCCATTGCGGGAAGGTCTCCCTTTTTGTGTGTATCGGTTCCGGGGCCGGGCAGGGCTCTGGGCCTCAGCCCAGGCCGAACAGGTTCTTGATCCGCTGCCAAAGGGTGAGTTTCGGGGCCTCGGGCTGGGCTTCGGTCTCCTCCGGGGCCTCGGGGGCCTCCACCTTCATGATGAACTTGGTGGAAGAGGCTACCCCCTCGGGGCTGCCCCCGTAGCCGGTATAGCTCTCGGCCAGGTTTTCCAGCTCCTCGGCCACCGCCCGCACCTCTTTCAGGTTGGCGATATCCTCGCTGTCGGTGAGCTTGCGGATGCCCTCGCTGTCATATTCCTGCACCCCGTCGTTCAGCTGGTCGGTGCCGTCCTTCAGTTCCCGCACCCCGTCCAGCAGCTTGCCGCCCACCGAGTCGTAGAGGGTGTCGGCCCCGTCGGCCAACTCGGAACTGCCCTTGGACAGGGTGTCGGCCCCTTCGGCCAGCTCCTTGGCGCCCTGGGCCAGCTGGCCCGAGATGCTGCCGGCCAGGGCCTCGCTGCCCGCCTTGGCCTGGCTCACCCCCTGGGTGTAGGCCGAAATGCCGCTTTGCAGGCTCTGCATCCCGGCCAGAAGCTGGCTCAGGGAGGCAAGGCTGCCCTGGGCCTGGGCGTATTCCTCGCTGGTCACCACCGCCTGGGTGAGGAAGTTCAGGATCAGGGGGTCGGATTCGGTGAGGCTGCCGCTCTCAAAGCCTTCCACCGTCTTCTGCACCGCCGAGGCCTCGGCGGCCTGGGCCCCCGCCTGGCTCAGGGCGCTTTCCAGGGCGGAAAAATCCCCGGCGCACCCCTGGCAGGCCATCACGATCACCAGGGCCTTTTCCTGGGGAGAGGCATCCCCCAGGGCGTCGGCCAGGGTGGAATAGGCGGAGGCCAGGGCCGCCTTGTCTTCCTCCGAGCCGGTATAGGGGGTGCCGGCCACGGCCTGGAGGGCCGCCTGGGCGGCGGCTGCCTCATCCAGGCCCGCTTCCAGGGCTTTCTGGTAGGCCTGGGTATAAACGCCCCAGGGCCAGAGGGTAGCGATCACCGGCTGAACGGCCAGTACATCGCCCCCCGCCCCTTCCAGGGCGGCCTGGGCCTTGCCGATGGGCCCTTCCGGCCCCGCCGCCTGCTGGGCGTTTTCCATCCGCTGGCCGGCCGCCGTCAGGGCCTGGGTCAGCTGGTCGGCAGTGGGGCTCTCGGTGGAAAGTTCGGCCGCTGCCAGGTAGATCAGGGCGTTCAGCCGGGCCCCTTCCAGGCCGGTCTGGGTCCCGATCTTCTGCCGGGCCTGGGCCAGCTGGGCGTCGGTGACACCGGCTGCCGCTGCCAGCACCTGGGCGTAGTTCTCCCAGGTCAGGCCCACTTCCTGCCCCAGCTGGGCGCTGAGGACGCTGTCGGCCAGGGCCAGCACCCCGTCCGCCGCCGCGGCCGCCCCCTGGTTCAGGGCATCGTTCTGGGCCGTGAGCTGGCCCAGGCCCGCATCCAGGCTATTGGCGCCCTTGGCCAGCTCACCGCTCACCGAATCGCTCAGGGTACGGGCGCCGTCCCGCAGCTGGGCCGCCCCGTCCTTCACCTTGCCGGCCCCATCGGCCAGGTCGCCCGCGCCGGTGAGCAGATCCCCGCTCACCGCGTCCAGCAATTCGCCCGCGCCGCCGGCCAGGTCCTTGGCGCCGTCCAGCAGCTCGTCGGTGGCCGAGCGCAGCTCATCCAGGTCGCTGAAGGCCTGGTCCGCGTCCTGCCACAGATCCCCCGAATCCAGCAGGCTGGGGTCGGAGGCATAGGCGATCATCAGGCTGGGCATCTCAAAATCCGTCACGTCCGCTTCCAGGGTGACGGTATCCAGGAATTTATCCGCCAGAACGTCCAGGCTGCCGGTGAGCAGCCCTTCCAGGCTCTTGGCCACGCCGGGCAGGCAGACAAAGCCCGCGATCTGGCTGCTGCCGTCGGTCTGCACCGTGCCGTGTTCGGCCTGGATGTTGGTGAAGTGATCCCCGTCCAGCAGGGCCCCCACCACCGCCACAAAGGGGGTGCAGAGGGTGCGGGCCTTGCCGTTCAGCTGCACCGTCTGGGCGGTGTGGTTGGTGAGGGCTACCGTCATGCGCAGGTGGCCGCTGCGGCCCTCCAGCTCCCCGGCCTCCATGGGCTGGCCGTCCAGCTCATAGGTGATGGCGGCGGTGAGGGGCGGGGTGGCGTCGGTGCTGCCCTGGTAGTAGACATCGTTCTGGTCACTGTCCCAGTAAAGGCAGCCGTTTTCCTGCCGGGGCGTTTCCTCCCCTTTCAGGTTGGTGATGTCGGTGAGGGTGCTGCGGTCGGCCACGCCCCGCAGCCCGGTATCGCTGTGGAGCCACTCGCTCACCGTCTGGGTCTTGATCTGGCCCTCGGGGGTGAGGGTGATGTATACGGATTCCTCCTTGGTGACGGTGCCCTCGGCCAGGGCCGAGGGGGCCAGAGCCCCGCTCAGCAGGGCCAGGCAGAGCAGGCCGGAGAGGATGCGGAAGGATTTTTTCATGGGGTTACACGCTCCTTTGGAACAGGCGCCGCCCAGCGGCGGGTGGTTTTGCGGATGATGGGTTCAAAGGTGATGAGCAGGCAGGGCAGAACGATGAGGATGACCCCCATGCTGATGAGGGCGCCCCGGCTGATGAGGGCGCACAGGCTCTTGAGGATATCCATCCGGCTGACCAGGGAGACGCCCACCGTGGCGGCAAAGAAGGAAAGCCCGCTGGAAAGGATGCTCTGGCTGCAGTTTTCCAGGGCCGCCTGGGCCGCCTGCTTGGCGGTGAGGCCGCCGGAAAGTTCTTCCCGGAACCGGGTGGTCATGAGGATGGCGTAATCCACCGTGGCCCCCAGCTGGATGGTGCCCAGCACGATATTGGCGATGAAGGGCAGCACCGTGCCCGAAAAATAGGGGATGCCCAGGTTGATGTAGATGGCCGCCTCGATGGCCGCCACCAGCAGCACCGGGATGGAGATGCTCTGGAAAGAGAGGGCCACAATGAGGAAGACCGCCAGGATGGAGGTGACGCTCACATTGGCGAAATCCACCGCGCAGACCTCGATCAGGTCGTTGGTGAGGGGGCCGTCCCCGGTGATGAGGGCCTCCGGGTCGGCCGCTTTCAGGATGGTCTTTATCTGTTCCAGCTGGGCCGCCAGCTGGTCGGTGCCGCTGTCGTAGGCCGAGTTCACCAGGATCAGGTCATGGCCCCCGGCGCTGACCAGGTCCCGCACATCCTGGGGCAGGGCGTCCCGGGGGATGAAGGGGCCCAGGTATTTATCCAGGCAGATCACCTGGGTCACCCCGTCGATCTCTTCCAGCTGGGAGGAAAGCTGACGCATCTCCTCGCTGGAAAGATCGTCCCGCACCAGCACAAAGTGGCTGGTCATCATGCCGAAATCCTCGCTGAGCTTTTTGGTGCCCACGATGCCGGTCATATCCTGGGGCAGGCTGTCAAAGAGCTTGTAGTATACCTCCACCTTGCTCTGAGCCAGGGCGAAGGGGATGAAGAGGACCAGGACCAGGGCCAGGATGGGCCGGTGGTGGGAGGTGACGAACCCCGCCAGCCGATGGAGCCGGGGGATGAAGGTGGGGTGGGTGTGCCGGTCGATGACCCCACGCAGGCAGAGGATGAGGGAGGGCAGCACCGTCAGGGTGCACAGTACCCCCAGCGCCACGCCCTTGGCCATCACCAGGCCGATATCCCGCCCCAGCAGGATGTTCATGGTGCACAGGGCCAGAAAGCCCGCAATGGTGGTGAGGCTGGAGGAGGTGATGGAGGAGAAGGTCTTGCAGATGGCCCCCACCATGGCCTCCTCATCGGCCTTGCCGCCGGCTTTTTCCTCCTGATAGCGGTGGAGCAGGAAGATGGAAAAATCCATGGTCACCCCCAGCTGCAGCACCAGGGCCAGGGCCATGGTGACGTAGGAGATCTGACCAAACAGGATGTTGGAGCCGAAGTTGTAGGCGATGGGGAAGAGGATGCCCAGCAGGAAGATAAAGGGCACCGCCGTGTTCTTCATGGCCAGCAGCAGCACCAGCAGGCTGCCCGCCACCGCGCAGAGGATGTACCAGGGGATCTCGGAATTGATCAGGTCCTTGGTATCCTCCAGGATCACGCTCACCCCGCCCATGAAGCAGCCCTGCCGCAGGATCTTTTTCAGCTGGGAGATGGCGTTCATGGTGGAGGCGCTGGCGCTGGCCCCCTCGAACCGCACCAGCAGCAGGGTGGAATCATTTTCCCCGTACAAAAAGTTCTTCAAATCGGAGGGGAGCATCTCGGGGGGCACCGAGGGGTCCAGCACATCGTTGAGCCAGAACACCTGGGTCACCCCCGGTACCGCCTCCATCTCTTCTTTCATTTCTTTGATCTGGGTGTAGGGCAGCCCCTCCACCGTGACCATGGCGGTGCTGGCAAGGCCGAAGTCTTCGTCCAGGCATTTTTCGCCCACCATGGAATCCAGCTGGGGCGGCAGGTAGGACAGGATATCATAATTGATATAGGTGCCCACGGCCCCCAGCGCCGACGGGATCAGCAGCAGTACGGCCAGAACCAGGATAAAGACCCGGTGCCGGACCACTGCCCGCGCGATTCTTTCCAACTTTCTCATTTCCCCTTTCCCGGCCAGGGCCGGCGTTTGCCCTCCGGCGGGGCGCTCTGGCCCCCTATGCCGGGGTACAGGAAGATTATAGTCAGAAACTGACCAATGGTCAATATTAAAAGTGACCGATAGTCAGTTTTTGAAAGGGGAGAAGTCTGTGCAAAAGAGCGAAAAAAGCCCCGGGCGCTTGCGGGCGGGCGGCGGGGGACGTATACTGAACAAGGAAAAAACGCGGCGGGGCGGGCAAAAAGAAAAGGAGATAGATAGATGGGCAAGACGGTTCAGACCAAAAAGGAGGCCAAGCGCCAGCGGCTGCTGGATTCGGCCTATGAGCTGTTTTTGAAAAAGGGCGCCGGGGAGACCAGCATCCACGAGATCGCCCAGAACGCCCAGGTGGCCAAGGGCACCTTTTACCTCTATTTCCGCAATAAGGAGGAGATGACCCAGGCCCTGATGCGCCGGGTGAGCCGCCGGGTGCTGAGCCAGGCCTGGGCCGCCCTGGAAGAAAACCGGCAGGAGAGCCTAGCCGAGAACACCATCTTCCTGGTGGACTGGATCATCGAGTATTTCAAGCGGGATACCCTGGTGCTGCGCCTGCTGGAGCGGAACTTCTCCTGGCCGGTGATCCAGGCCGAGATCGACAGCGGGCAGGACCCCCTCTACCAGGCCCTGATGAAGGATCTGGAGCAGAGCCCCGTCCTGCAGGGGCACAGCCGCCAGGAGGTATACAAATACATCTTTGCCTATCTGGAGATGGTGGGCTCGGTGTGCTATTCCTCCATCATCCAGCACACCCCCGGGGAGATCGACGAGATGAAGCCGGTGCTGTACGACATCATCCGCCGGGGCCTGGGCTGAAACAAGCAAAAAGCCCCTGCCGGCAAGCGGCAGGGGCTTTTTTTGTGCGCCAAAAGGGGAAGGGTCAGACCCCTGCCCGGCGGCCCTTGAGGGCTTCCAGTTCGGCCAGGTCGTAGGGGGTGTTCTGGTACACATAGTAGTTGAGCCAGTTGGAATAGAGCAGATGGGCGTGGGCCCGCCAGCGGAAAAGGGGTTCCCGGGAGGGGTCGTCCCCCGGGTAGTAGTTGGCCGGCGGCTGGATGGGCAGGCCCTTGTCCAGGTCCCGCCGGTACTCCCCGTCCAGGGTGTACTTGTCGTATTCCGGGTGGCCGGTGACGAAGATCTGCCGGCCGTTCTCGGTGCTCATCAGGTAGACCCCGGCCTCCTCGCTCTCGGCCAGCACCCGCAGCTCGCTGCAGGCGTCCACATCCTGGCGTACCACCCCGGAATGGCGGGAATGGGGGGCGTAGAACACCTCGTCGAAGCCCCGCACCAGGGGGTTGGCTGGCCGGGTGACCCGATGGGGGAAGACCCCGAACAACTTTTGGCTGAACAGCTCCTTGCGCACCCCGAAGTGATAGTACAGGGCCGCCTGGGCCCCCCAGCAGACATGGAGGGTGGAGTAGACGCTGGTCTTGGAATATTCCATGATCTCGCACAGCTCGGGCCAGTAGTCCACATCCTCAAAGGGGATGGTCTCCACCGGGGCCCCGGTGATGATCATGCCGTCGAACCGCTCCTGCCGCACCTCCTCAAAGGTCTTGTAAAAGGCGTCCAGGTGTTCCGGCGAGACATGGGTGGCCGGGTGGCTGGCCGTCTGCAGCAGGGTGAACTGCACCTGCAGGGGGCTGTTGGCCAGAAGCCGGGCCAGCTGGGTCTCGGTGGTGATCTTGGTGGGCATCAGGTTCAGGATCAAAATCCGCAGGGGGCGGATCTGCTGGCGCACGGCCCGCTCACGGTGCATCACGAAGATGTTCTCGTCGCCCAGGGCCTGGTAGGCGGGCAGCTCTTTGGGGATGATCAGGGGCATGGCGGTTCTTCCTTCACTTTCCTTGTTTTTTGTGCGCAAAGCCGGCCCGGCCCCCAAACGGGGCCGGACCGGCAGGGTATTGAGAGATCAGACCTGATCCAGGGCCTGGCGCAGGTCGGCGATCAGATCCTCCTTATCCTCCAAACCGCAGGAAAGGCGGACCAGATCCGGGCTTACACCCGCTGCCACCAGCTGCTCGTCGTTCATCTGGCGGTGGGTGCTGCTGGCAGGGTGCAGGCAGCAGGTGCGGGCATCGGCCACATGGGTCTCGATGGCGGCCAGCTTCAGATGCTTCATGAAGGTCTCGGCGGCCTTGCGCCCGCCCTTGACCCCAAAGCTCACCACGCCGCAGCTGCCACCCGGCAGGTACTTCTTGGCCTGCTCATGGTACTTGTCGCCGGGCAGGCCCGGGTAGGTGACCCAGGTCACGTTGGGGTGGCTCTGGAGGAACTCGGCCACGGCCTGGGCGTTCTCGCAGTGGCGGGCCATCCGCACATGCAGGCTTTCCAGCCCCAGGTTCAGGATAAAGGCGTGCTGGGGCGCCTGGATGCAGCCCAGATCCCGCATGAGCTGGACGGTGCACTTGGTGATGAAGGCGCCTGCCTGGCCGAACTTCTCGGCGTAGGTGACGCCGTGGTAGCTCTCGTCCGGGGTGCAAAGGCCGGGGAACTTGTCCGCATGGGCCATCCAGTCAAACTTGCCGCTGTCCACAATGGCGCCGCCCACGCAGGCCCCGTGGCCGTCCATGTACTTGGTGGTGGAATGGGTGACGATGTCCGCCCCCCATTCGATGGGCCGGCAGTTCACCGGGGTGGCGAAGGTGTTGTCCACGATCAGGGGAACCCCGTGGTCATGGGCCGCCTTGGCAAACTTTTCAATATCCAGCACGGTCAGGGCCGGGTTGGCGATGGTCTCGCCGAACACCGCCTTGGTGTTGGGGCGGAAGGCCGCCGCCAGCTCCTCCTCGGTGCAGTCGGGGGCCACAAAGGTGGCCTCGATGCCCATCTTGCGCATGGTCACGTCGATCAGGTTGAAGGTGCCCCCGTAGATGCTGCTGCTGCTGACAATGTGGTCGCCGCAGCTGCAGATGTTGAAGAGGGCGAAGAAGTTGGCCGCCTGGCCCGAAGAGGTGAGCATGGCCGCCGTGCCGCCCTCCAGTTCGGCGATCTTGGCCGCCACATAGTCGTTGGTGGGGTTCTGCAGACGGGTGTAGAAGTAGCCGCTGGCCTCCAGGTCGAACAGCTTGCCCATATCCTCGCTGGTGGAGTATTTGAAGGTGGTGCTCTGCACGATGGGGATCTGGCGGGGCTCGCCGTTGCCGGGGGTGTAGCCGCCCTGTACGCAGATGGTGTTCAGTTTCATGGGGGTCTCTCCTTTTCTGTGATGATGAAGCGGCCCCGGCCCTTCCCAGGAGCGGGCCGAAAACCGCGGAATTTCTGGGAACAATATTACTATACCCCCTGGGCCGCCGAGGGTCAAGAGGATGGGCCGTTATGGGGCAAGACGGTTTTCTGAGAACCAGGTATGGGAAAAACCGATAACGCAAAAACCCGCCCCGCCGCCCTCCCGGGGGAAGGGCGGCAGAGCGGGGCAAAAAGGCTGTGGGCGAAGGGGGAAAAGAGCCTGCCGGGCCCTTTATACCCGGGCCGGCGCCCGGCGGCGGGCACGAACCTCGGCCGCCGTAAGCACCCCGAAGGCCGCAAAGCCCAGAAGGCTGAGGGCCAGGCCGGGCAGAAGGCCCGGCGGGGTATAGCGGAAGGTGACCTGGTTGCCCCCCGTCGAAAGGGGAACCGCCATCAGGCCGCAGATGTTGAAGATCTCCACTTCCTGGCCGTTCACATAGGCGCGCCAGCCCTTATCCCAGGGCAGGCTGAAGAAGCCGCAGCAGGGCTGGGGCGCTTCCAGGAAGGCCGAGAAGCTCCGCCGGCCGTAGGTCTGGTCCCGGGCCGCCCAAAGGCTGCGCAGCTTCACCAGTTCGTCCAGCGAGTCGGTGGTGAGGTCTGCCGGCAGAAGGCTGGCGGGCTTGAGCAGGCCTTCCAGCCGGGGCAGGTCCTCCTGGCGCACCACCAGGGCGCTCAGCATGGCCAGGCCCCGCTGCTGGGGGTCCAGCTCTTCCAGCTGGGCGCGGGTGATGCAGGTGTCATAACAAAAACCGATGGGCGGCACCACCCGGTCCCGATAGAGGTAGAGGGAGGCGTCCCCCAGGTGGGCTTCGCTGTCCGCGTTGCAGCCCTCCCAGGCCTGCATCTGGATGGAATAGCCCGCCGAGAGCAGGTTTTGCACACCGGGAATATCGCCGGCAGGGCTGTGCACGGTGCGGGAAAGGCCCAGGGCCTGGTAAAACTCAAAGATCGAGCCGCTCACCGTGCTGCTGAAGGTGCCGCTGTTCGGCAGGCCGGCGCTCACCATCCGGTGGTTCTCGCTGCTGGAGATCCGGTAGCCGGTGGGGACGGTGAGCTGGTCGAGGGCCTGTACTTCCTCCCAGTAATTTTCGGTGAGGGGCCGGTCCGTGGCGTACTGGCCCGCGGCGGAGGTGGTGGAAAGGACGCAGAACAGCCCCGCCAGGGCCAGCGCCCCCCGCCGGACCGGGCGCTTGGGCCGCAGCAGGAAAAGCAGGGCGGCCAGCCCCGCGCAGGACAAAGCCAGGTTCCAGCCAAAGAGCAGGGGCCGGTATACTTGGCCCCCTGCCGCCAGGGCAAGGCCGGTGCCCGCCGTGAGGGCCAGGCCCCCCAGCGCCGCCCCCCGGGCCGGGTACCGGTCCGGTTCTTCCAGCACCCGGGCCGCCGCCAGGCTGGCAAAAAGGCTGGGCATGTAGAACCAGCGCCGGTAACTGTCGGCGCTGCCCGCCATGAACAGGCTGTTGAGCAGGGGGAACAGGGCAAACAGAAGGCTCAGCCCCAGCAGCCGGCGCAGCCAGCAGCCCTTGGGGGCCTTGAGGCAATAGGCCGCTGCCAGGGCCAGCCCGCCCAGGGGCAGCCAGAAGGAACAGGAGTTCCAGTTGGGCGACCAGATGGAATCGCAGACATGCATATCGGAAGGGGGCAGCAGCAGGGAGCGCAGCAGGAAGAGATATTCATGCCAGGAATAGAACAGCCGGGCGCCCCCTGCCTGGATGCGGGGGTTGTTCAGCAAAAACAGCACCGAGGGCAGCAGCAGCCCCCCGGCCATGGCGCCCTCCTGGCAGGCCGAGGCGCAGGCCCCGCAGCCGTTGCATTTTTCCGCGTCTATCTGAATG
>NZ_JAFBIO010000031.1 GCF_021531255.1 Allofournierella massiliensis
ATCCGGGGCATCCTGGGGGGCGTGTGGGGCGGCGGGCTCTACTTCCAGCAGAGCAGCGAGAGCCCCATCCTGCTGCTGGATGGGACCGGGGCCACCCTGCGCAGCCTTCCCGTGACCGGGATGCTGGCGGCGGGGGTCTTCCCCCTGGGCGAGGAACTGCTGGCCCTTTATTACCAGGGGGGCCAGGGCGGGGGGCTGCGGCTTTACCGCCCCGAGGGGCTGGCCTGCGCCCTGGCCGGCCAGGTGCCGGTGAGCTGGCAGACCACCCCGGACGGCTGGCTGGTGGCCAGCTATGCCGGGGGCACCGCCCGCCTGTTTGACCCCACCGGCGCCGGGGCGGGCCGGGTGTACCAGAGCCTGGCCCCCACCGAGACCGCCGGGGTGCTCACCGCCTGCCTGGGCGGGGAGCGGGGCCTGGTGGATTACCGGGGCGAATGGCTCTGGCAGGCCGGGGCCTGAGAGGGGGCTTCGGGGGGCTCCTGTGCCTTCTGAGCCGGGGCTTTTGAGGGAAGAGCCTGTCCCGACGGCGCCGGGGAAAACCGGGCCGGCCCCGGGCAAAAAAGCCCTCCCGAGGGCGGCGGCGGGCCCCTGCGCCCGCCGGCAAAACCCGGGGCCAGGGGCCTCAAAACCCCCTTTTTGCTGGAAAGAAAGGCAAAAATTCACAAGTTCAGCCCGGTAAAACAGGGCAAAAGCAAGAAAAAACGCCCCAAATTTGCGATAGGGGCCGATGTGTAGTATAATATTTCTGTTTTGGCTGGCGTCTTTTGCCCCTTGGGGGCGGGCGCCGGCCTGAAACGGCGGGTTTTCTTTGCCTTTTCGGGGGCCTTTTTGGCCCGGAAAGTCAAAGCCTGTCGTCCGCTCTCAAAAACGTCAAATTTTTCCGCCGGGGCGGGGTATACTCCTCCTGTCCGGAAAAACGGGCCCCCACCCTTGGGGCGCGCCCGTTTTTGAGAACACCGAAACAGGGAGAATGTATGCTACCAATCAAGGCAAGAGACAAACAGCGCCTTCGTGAAAAGACGCTGCGGTGCTGCTGCTGCGGCGCGCCGGTGCTGCTTTTGGCCGGCACGGTGGCCGCCATGACCGATTCTCTGCACACGGTGCGGGTAACCGACAGCTGGGGCGCCAGCAATACCCTGGTCACCTGGCAGCGGGACGCCGACGCCCTGCTGGAGCTTTCCGGCATGAGCCTGCGCCAGGGCGACGAGGTGCACCTGGCCGATTACGGCGACAGCACCATGAGCCTCACCATCCGGCGGGCCTTCGAGGTGCCGGTGGAGGCCGACGGCGAGAGCCACGCCGCCTTTTTGTGCGGCGGCACGGTGGCTGAAGTGCTGGAACAGTGCGGCGTGAGCCTGGGCGAGCATGACTACACCGAGCCCAGCCTGAACACCCAGGTGTCGGAGGATACCGTCATCCAGGTGCACCGGGTGGAATACCGGGATACCGTGACCACCGAGCCCATCCCCTACGAAACCGAATATGTCTACACCAGCCTGTTCTACCGCAACCCCGGCCGCACCATGGTGATGCAGGAGGGCCGGGATGGGGTGAACGAGATCACCAACCGCCAGCGGGTGGTGGACGGCCAGGTGGAATCCAGCCAGGTGGTGGGGGTGCGCCAGACCCTTGCCCCCCGGAGCCTGGTCATCAAGGCCTATGCCGCCGGCGCCCCCGTGTCGCCCCTGGCCGGGCCCGAGGTGGTGAACGGGGTGCCCGTGAGCTATTCCGCCGTCTACACCGGCCGGGCCACCGGCTATTCCTCTTCGGGCGGGCGGGGCTCTTCCGGGCTGGGGCTCCATTACGGCACCGTGGCGGTGGACCCTTCCCGCATCCCCTACGGCACCCTTTTGTATATCACCTCCACCGACGGGCGCTTTGTGTACGGCTACGCCATCGCCACCGACACAGGCACCGCCCTGCAGAGCGGCTTGGCCCTGGTGGACCTGTACTACGAGACCTACGAGGAATCGCTGCTCAACGGCGTCAAGCAGGTGAACGTCTACGTCATCGGCTGAGCGCCCCGCCGCCGGCAGGCAACACACCCGCCGGCGGATTTTTTGTATCACAAAGGAGGTCCTGACCATGATCCTGGGCATCGGTACCGACCTGTGCCGGGTGGAGCGGATGGAAAAAAGCCTTGCCAGCCCGGCTTTCCGGAAAAACGTATTCGGCCAGGGGGAGCGGCAGCTGCTGGAAGGCCTGCCCCCCCACCGCCGGGCCGAGAGCGCCGCCGCCTGCTTTGCCGCCAAGGAGGCCTTCCTCAAGGCCGCCGGCCTGGGGCTGGGCGGGCTGCCCCTGGCTTCCATCCAGGCCCTGCGCAGGGAATCCGGCGAGCCCTATTACTGCCTGGAAGGCCCCGCCGCCGCCCTGCTGGAAGAAAAGGGGGCCATGGCCCTTTTGAGCCTGAGCCACGAGGGCGGCCTGGCCCTGGCCTTCGCCCTTTTGCAGAGCCGGGAATAAGCCGGGGCGGATTAAACCCGCCCAAAAGGGGAATACTCTCTGTGAAAAGAAAAAAGCCGCCCCAAGGGCGGCCCACAGGGAGGGAAACCGAAATGATGGACGTACATCGGGGCGAGGTGTTTTATGCCGACCTGAGCCCGGTGGTGGGGTCCGAGCAGGGGGGCATCCGCCCGGTGCTCATCGTGCAGAACGACGTGGGCAACCGGCACAGCCCCACCGTGATCGCGGCCGCCATTACATCCCGGCAGGATAAAAACCGCCTGCCCACCCACATCGGCATCCGGGCCGCGGACTGCGGCCTGAGCAAGGACAGCGTGGTGCTGCTGGAACAGATCCGCACCCTGGATAAGCGCCGCCTGCGGGAACGGGCCGGCCAGATCACCCCCGAGGACCAGCGCCGGGTAGACCAGGCCCTGGGGGTGAGCATCGGGCTGGGCAGCCCCGGCGGCCACACCACCGGCTGACGGGAATGGCGGGAGACAAAACCCGAAAAACAAAAACAAAAAGAAAAACAAAAAGAAAAAAGCGCCCCTTGCCGCTTGCGGCAGGGGGCGCTTTTGGTTTGGGGAAAATAGGGGGAAGGGCCGGGGCCGGGGAAAGGGCCAAAGCAAAGGGTCGGGCTGCCCCCCAGGGGAAAGGCGGCTTATTCCGCCGGGGCGGGCTGGGAAAGTTCTGCCTGTTTTTTGCGGCAGACCGAGAAAAAGCGCCGGCCCAGCAGCAGGCTGCGGAACATGAAGCAGAGCACTGCGCCGGCCCAGATGCCCACCAGCTTCCAGCCCACGATGTAGGCAAAGAAGTAGCCGGCCGCCAGCCGCATCAGCACGTCGCTGGCAAAGGTGACATACAGGGGGTATTTGGTATCGCCGGTGCCCTGCACCGCGCTGGTCATCACATGGGAAAGGCCGCTGCTCCACTCGAAGAATACCATGAAGAGCATCACCTGGCTCACCAGGGCTTTGACCAGCTCGGTCTCGGTGAACAGCCCGGCCAGGGGCAGGCTGAACACAGACAGGATGATGCTGAACAGGGTCATGCAGGTCATGGAGGAAAGGGCCGCGTACCGGGCGTACTGCCGGGCGTTCCGCCAGTCCCCCGCGCCCACCGAGCTGCCCACCAGGGCCGCCGTGGCCGCCTCAAAGCCCGGGTTGGGCAGGCAGTTGTAGTTGATGAGCTGGGTGGCGATGCTGTTGGCCACATAGTAGCTGCTGCCCAGGTGCAGGATCAGCGAGCCGTTCACTACCAGGGTGAACCGGGTGAAGATCTGGGTGAACATCACCGGCAGGCTGTAGCGCACGATCTCGGCCATCAGGGGCAGGTCCACCTTCCAGCCATGGCCGGAAAGCTTGAGGGGCCCGCAGCCCCGCCGGTATACCTGCAGCAGCAGCGCCACATTCAGGGCACGGCTGAGGGTGGTGGCCAGGCCCAGGCCGAACACCCCCAGGCCCATATGCACAAAGGCGGCGTCCAGCACCGCGTTCACCAGGTTGGCCGTCAGGGCCGCCCGCATGCTGGCCTTGGTGTTCTGGGCCGCCTTGAGCCCGCCGGAAAGCAGCAGGGTCAGGCACAAAAAGACGCAGGGCACGCAGACCACCCGGTAATAGGTGAGGGCCAGGTCCAGAAGATCCCCCTCACAGCCCGAGATGGCCAGCATCTGCCGGCCCAGGGCCAGCAGGATCACCCCGAAGGCGGCACCCACCCCCAGGCCCATCAGGATGGCCTGACGCACCACCCGGTTGGCCCGCTGGGTATCGCCCCGGCCCAGGCTCTGGGACATGAGCACCAGAATGCCCACGCTGAGGGAGGAAAAGGCCCCGCTGAACAGGTTCATATACATATTGGAAGCATTGATGGCGGCGATGGCGTCGTCGCTGATCCGCCCGGCAAAGTAGGTGTCCACCGTGCCCAGGAAGATCTGGCTCAGCTGTTCCAGCATGACCGGGATGGCCAGAGAGAAAAGTACCTTGAGATAGCGGCCCGCCCCGGGCCGGGAAAGGGAAACTGACATACCGATAAAACTCCTTGCGCAAAAATCCGGGGCAGAGCCCCAAAACGCCCGGCAAGGGGGGCAGCCCGGAAGGCCGCCCCCCTTGCCCGGGAGACATGGCGGGGGCCTATGCCCTTACGCCTTGTATTGCCGGATGAACCGCGCCCCCAGCAGGGTGCCCCGCAACAGGAAATCCAGCACGATGCCGCTCCAGATGCCGATGAGCCCCCAGCCCAGCCAGTAGGCCAGCAGGTACCCTGCCGCCAGCCGCATCAGGATATTGCCGGCCAGGGTGACCCAGAGGGGATAGCGGGAATCTCCCGTGCCCTGCACCGCGCTGGTGAGGATGTGGGAGAGGGCCGAAGTCCAGTTGAATAATACCATAAAAGTTAACACCTGCGCAACCATTTGCCGGATCTGCTGGGTTTGGGTGAACAGCCCGGCGAGGGGCAGGGCGAACAGGGCCAGCACCGCCCCCGCCGCCGTCATGGCCAGGGCCGTGGCAAAAAAGGCCGTGCGGGTGTAGCGGGCGGCGTCCTCCCGTTTGCCCGCCCCCAGGGAGGACGCCGGGGGCGAGGCCGAAAACCTGCGGCGGATGCTGGAACACATCCTGCTGCATATGGAGCGGGACGGCAGGACCATCCGAGGCATCCTTTCCAGCGAGAGCAGCGGGTATTTTTTACAGTGTTTCAAGGAATATATGGATCAGTTCACCGACCGGTACATCCTGCGGGGCCGGGAGGGGGAGCTGGGCCGGGCGGACCCGGCCTTCTTCAAAAACCACATCAGTTCCAGCTTTATCGAGGCCGTGCGCTGGTGGTTCAGCCAGGGCCAGCGCACCGCTCCCCGGGACCTGGCCGAGGAGTACGCCGACCTGATCCTGCCCATCCTGCCCTGGCAGGGGGAGGATGGGCCCCGGGCCGGGGAGAACAAACCCGGGGCCGGGGAGTAAAGGCCGGGTGAACAGCCCGGGCCGGGAAAACACACGGCAGGGCAAAAGGCATGGCCGGGCAAAAAAAAGCCGGGAGACCCAGGCGGGGAAACCCGGCAAAGAACCGGGCAAGAAAAAGCCCCGGGGGCCCGGCCCCGGTTGGCAAGCCGGCCCGGATGTGCTACACTAAAGAAAACTGTGCCGCCCCCGGCGGCGCGCCGAAAATACCACCGAAAACGGGGAGGGGACCGGTTTGCTGTACCTTGGCTGGGCCGCGGCCTTCGGGGCCATGGCGCTGTTTTTGGGGCTTTGCTTTCGCCAAAGGGTGGAAAACTGCCTTGCGCCGGCGATCATGCTTTCCATACTCGTACTCTATCTCTTCGGGCTGCCCGGCCTTGTGCTGCCGGGGGCCTTTTTCTGCGCCGGGCTGGGGGCTGCGGCGGCCCTGGGTTCCGGGGTGCTGATGGCCCGCCGCAAAAGCCTTTGTGTTTCCACCTGGCTCACCCCCGGGGCCCTGGCCGCCCTGCTGCTGGTGGTGTACATCGCCTGGGCCCAGAGCGGCCGGGTGGCGGTGGGCAACGATGAGTTCAGCCACTGGGCCTACACCGTCAAGATGATGGCCCGCTACGACACCCTGAGCGCCGCCCACGCCGGGGAGATGCTCTACCCCACCTATCCGCCGGCCCTGAGCCTGCTGGAATATCTCTTTGTCCGGTTCACCCCCGACTTTAACGAGAGCTACCTGTACCGGGGCCTCAACCTTTTCCAGATGAGCCTGCTGCTGCCCTTTCTGGGCCGCTTTGGCTGGAAGAGATGGGCCGGGGCCCTGGCCGGGATGGCCGCCTTGTACCTTTTGCCCCTGGGCATTTACGGGGAATTTTATACCGACCTGTGTGTGGACGGCACCCTGGCCCTGCTGTTCGCCTACTACCTGTACACCTGGTTCGGGCGGCGCAAGCGGGATGTATTCACCTTCTTCTGCGCCGGGCTTGCGGGGGCGGTGCTCTGCCTGACCAAGGAGAGCGGAGTGTTTTTTGCCCTGTGGGGCCTGGGCCTGATGGTGTGGGACAGCTGCAACCGGGGCCAGCTGCTGGTGAAAAAGCTGCCCCGGGCCTGGCGCTGGCAGGCACAGCGGGGCTGGCTCACCGTGCTGGGGGCGGTGCTGGCCGCCGCCTTAAGCTGGAAGGCGCGGCTGGCCCTCTGGGGCCTGGGCGGCGGGGGCGGCAGCCCTCTGGCCAACCTGGCAAGCCTGTTCGGGGCCTGGGATGAGCGCACCCGGGTGACGGTGAGCACCTTCCTGCGCAAACTGCTGCTCTACCCCGAGCAGGACGCCCCCCTGCGGCTCTCGGCCATCCTCTGGCTGGCGGTGGGGCTGGGCCTTCTGGGCCTGGCCGGGCTGCGGGCCCCGGAAAAGCGGGGCGCGGCCCGCCGGCTGCGGCTGGGCCTGGGGCTGGGCTTTGGGGTGTACGCCCTGGGGCTTTTGTACCTGTATCTCTTCAGCTTTGGGGAGTACGAGGGCACACGGGTCTTTTCTTTCTGGCGGTACCTGGGCAGCTGGCTGCTGGTGCCCATGCTGCTGGGCATGGCCCTCTGGCTGGAACAGGCCGCCCGGCCCGACTACTTCCAGGGGCTGCCGGGGCTTTTGCTGGCGGGCAGCCTGCTGCTCTTCCCCTTCAACACCCGGCCGGTGAACAATCTGGTGAGCCCGGCCACCGAGATCGCCCAGGACAGGGCCGCCCGGGCCGCCTACCCCACCGTGGACTGGTTTGAGGGAGGCCTGGGGGAAGAGGACCGGGTCTACTTTGTGGCCGACGGAGCCGGGGTGTACGAAAAGCTCTGCGCCGCCTATACCCTCTACCCCTACCGGTGCGATTCGGCCCTGGGCTGGAACTTTGACCCGGAGGGGGAGAACGCCATGTACGCCGCCGCCGTGAGCGGACAGGAATGGGCCGACGCCTTCCTCTCGGAGGGGTACACCTATGTTTACCTCTATTCCATCTCGGATCATTTCCTGGCCGACTACGGCGAGCTCTTTGCCGAGCCCTCCGACGTGGTGGGCGGCGGGCTTTACCGGGTGGAGGAAGGCGGCCAGTGGGGCGTGAGCCTGGCGCGGGTGCGCTGAAAAGGGCCCCGGCTTTTTGCGTCTCTTCGCCCTTTGGGGGAGGTTTTGGGCCGGGAGAAAAAATCGTTGACAAAGGCGGAAGGCGGACGTATACTCCCGTACGGACTTAACCAGAGCCGGCCGGGGCTGAACCCTTGCCCGGGCTGCCCGGAAGATACAACAAAAAAGGCCGGGAGGCGTACTGCCTCCCGGCCTTTTGGTTTGCCCTTATTTGCCCACCAGCATATCCGCCACCCGGTTGATGTTGCCGCAGCCCATGGTGAGGATCAGGTCCCCCGGCTGGGCGTGGGCCCGCATATAGTCGGCGGCCTCTTCCAGGCTGCCCACCGTCACCGCCCCGGGGATCTTTGCCGCCAGGTCCTCGCTCCTGACGGTGCCGTCGTCCACCTCCCGGCTGCCCATGATGGGGGTGAGCACCACATGGTCGGCCAGGCTCAGCACCCGGACGAAGTCCTCCATCAGCAGCTTGGTGCGGCTGTAGGTGAAGGGCTGATGCACCGCCCACACCCGCTTGTAGCCCAGGCTCCGGGCCGTCTTGAGGGTGGCTTCCAGCTCGGTGGGGTGGTGGCCGTAATCATCCACCACCGTGGCCCCGTTCACCTCGCCCCGGATCTCGAAACGCCGGGCCGCGCCGGTGAAGTGCTCGGCCGCCGCCGCCGCGTCGGAGGGCTCCAGGTCCAGCTGGCGCACACAGGCGCACATGGCCAGGGCGTTGTAGATGTTGTGCCGCCCCGGCACACCCAGCCGGATATGGGTGAAGAAGCTGCCCCATTCCTGCACGTCAAACTCGAAGAAGCCGGGCTTGTATTCCTGGATATTCACCGCGGTGTAGTCCCCGTCCCGGATGCCGAAGGTGCGCACATCCCGGTCGATGCTGTTCACCACCGCCAGGGTATTGGGGTCGTCGGCGTTGGCCACCACCATGCTGGTGGCCATGAGGGCAAAGGTCTGGAAAGCCATCATCAGCTTGCCCATGGTGCCGTAGTAATCCAGATGGTCGTTGTCAATGTTCAGAAGAATGGCGATGGAGGGGGTGAGCTTTAAGAAGGTGCCCGCAAACTCGCAGGCCTCTACCACGATGTTCTGGCCGCTGCCCGCCTTGCCGTAACCCCCGATCAGGGGCAGCTTGCCCCCGATCACCGCCGCCGGGTCCCGCCCGGCCAGCTCCAGCATGGTGGTGATCATACTGGTGACGGTGGTCTTGCCGTGGGTGCCCGCCACGCATACGCTGGCCCGGTACAGCCGGCTCACATAGCCCAGCAGCACGCTGCGCTCCACACAGGGCAGCCCGTGGACCCGGGCCGCCGAAAGCTCGGGGTTATCCTCGTGGATGGCGGCGCTGTACACCACCATGTCCGCCCCCTCGATCTGGGCCGGGTCGTGCCCGATGTACACCGTCACCCCCAGGGCCCGCTCGCTGGCCGTGATGGAACTCTCGCTCACATCGCTGCCCGTGATGGTATACCCCTTGGAGGTGAGGATCTGCACCAGAGGGTACATGCCGCTGCCCCCGATGCCGATGAAATGCAGCTTTTGGACGCCATCCAGAAGGTGGCCGTTAAAATCGCCGGAACACGTCATAGTTTTACCTCACAGTATCAGGATGCCCGGCCCCCCAGCGGGCCCGGGCGGGGCGGCAAAAGCCGGGCCCCAACCGATTCCTTTTTCTTTAATTACTCTATTATATAATTTTTGCGCCCCGAAATAAACACCATCCCGGAAATTTATGCTCTGGGATGAGAAAATTCGGCGGGGGGAGGGGGAAAGAGGCCCCGGGGGCTTGACAGGATGGGAATCTCTGGTATACTTGACTTGTGGTTAGCTACTTAACCAACTAACAGAAAGGGGGCGAAGGGGCTTGGACTTTGGGGGCGAGCGGCCGATCTTTTTGCAGATCGCCGATCAGCTGCGGGAGGGCATCCTGTGCGGGGCCTGGCCCGAGGAGAGCCAGGTGCCCTCCATCACCGAGTACTCGGTGAACTACCGCATCAACCCGGCCACGGCCCTGAAGGCGGTGAATCTGCTGGTGGAAGAAGGCCTTTTGTACAAAAAGCGGGGGGTGGGCATGTTTGTGGCCCCCGGCGCCCGCCAGAAGCTGATGGAAAGCCGGCGGGAGAGCTTTTACCGGGATTATGTGGAGGGCCTCGTGCGAGAGGCAAGGAATCTGGGCCTTTCCCGGGAGGAACTGGCCCAACTGATCGAGAGGGGTTTTGAAGATGGCGATCGAGTTTGAGGGGGTATCCAAGCGGTACGGCCGCGCCCAGGCCCTGAAAGAGGTGAGCCTGCGGCTGGAAAAAGAGCGCATCTATGGCCTTTTGGGCGAAAACGGGGCGGGCAAAAGCACCCTGCTGAACATCCTGGGGGGCCGGCTGCCCCAAAGTGAGGGCCGGGTGACGGTGGACGGCGCGCCCGCCGGGAGCGACGAAGCTCAGGGCAAGGTGTTCATCGTGGGGGAGAGCAATTATTTCCCCGAGGATATGAAGGTGAAGAAGGCTTTCCGGGCTGCCGGGGCCTTCCTGCCCGGCTTTGAGAGCGAGAAGGCCGCGGCCCTGGCCGGGGAGTTCGGCCTGGATGTGAAAAAGCGGGTGAAGGCCCTTTCCACCGGGTACGGCTCTATCTTCCGGCTGATCCTGGGGCTTTGCAGCGGGGCCGACTATGTGGCCTTTGACGAGCCGGTGCTGGGGCTGGACGCCCGCCACCGGGACCTGTTCTACCGGCTTTTGATGGAGAGCTACGCCGCCCGGCCCCACACCGTCATCCTCTCCACCCACCTGATCGCCGAGGCGGCCAATCTGCTGGAAGAGGCGGTCATCCTGCACCGGGGCCGGGTGGTGGCCTGCGAGCCCACCGAGAACCTGCGGGGGGCCCTGTGCTCGGTGAGCGGCCCGGCCCGGCTGATGGAGGAATTCCTGCGGGATAAGCAGGTGCTGAGCCAGCGGGCCGTGGGCGGCCTGCGCACCGCCTGCATCCAGAACGACGGCAAGCCCCTGCCCCCGGGCCTGGAGCGCTCGCCCCTGGATCTGCAGGAGTATTTCATCACCCTGATGGAGGAAAAGGATAAGGAGGACGTGGGATGAAAACGAAATTCTGGCCGGCCTTCCGCTGGCAGACCCGGGAATACGGCCTGGGCGTGGCGACCTTCTGGGCCGTGATGGCCCTGCTGGAACTGGCCTTCCTCACCGTGAGCATGGTGGCCCTGGACCGGGGCGTGCAGATAGAGGAGTCCTCCTTCAACGGGCTGGGGGTCATGGCCTGGTTCTGCTACTTTGTGCTGGGCCTGGCCCAGGTGCGGGCCGATCTGCGGCTGGGGGCCCAGTTCGGCGTTACCCGCCGCACCATGCTGGGGGCCACCTGGCTGGCCGTGGCGACCACCGGGGCCGGGCTGGCCCTGGCCCTGGAGGTGCTCACCGCCCTGGGGCAGGGAATCATGAGGGACAGCGGGGCCCATGTGCTGGATATGTACCAGGTCCTCTACCTGCAGGACTCCTGGCTGGTGCTGAGCCCTGTCCAGCACCTGGCCAGCGCCGTCTTCAACCTTTGCGGCATGCTGGGGGCCTTCGGGGCGGGGGCCGCCCTGAGCCTGGTGCTCTGGCACTGCGCCCGGGTGCGCTGGGTGGTGCTGATCTGCCTGGCCCTGCCCGCCCTGATGGGAGGGCTGATCAGCCTGGGGGTCTGGCTGCGGGTGGACCCCTCCCCCTTCTTTGCCTGGATGCTGGCAAGCCCCCTGAACGGCGGCTTCTTCTTCCTGGCGGCGGGGGCCCTCACCGGCCTGGCCGGCTGGCTGGCCCTGCGGCGGCTGAACATCCGCCCCGGCGCCATCTGAACCAAAAAAACCAAACGGCGGCAAGGGCCGCCCTTCCCCGCCAAAAGGAGAGGGGCGGCCCTTTTGTGTGAAAAATGTCGGGAAGCGGCTCAAAAGCGATTGCCGGGCACCGGCGGGCCGGGTATAATACAAGCAGAACTACCAAAGGGGGTACGCCGCCATGGCCTACATCGAATTCAGCCGGGTCGTCAAGGAATACGCTGCCGGGGGCCAGGCCCTGCGGGCCCTGGACGAGGCCAGCTTCACGGTGGAAAAAGGGGAGCTGGCGGTGATATTGGGGGCCTCGGGGGCGGGCAAGACCACCGCCCTCAACATCCTGGGCGGGATGGATACCGCCACCAGCGGCCGGGTGGTGGTGGACGGCCGCCAAGTGACCGGCTGCACCCCCCGCCAGCTGGTGGAATACCGCCGGCGGGATATCGGTTTTGTCTTTCAGTTCTACAACCTGGTGCCCAACCTGACCGCCCTGGAAAACGTGGAGCTGGCCGCCCAGATCTGCCCCGATTCCCTGGACGCCGCCGCCACCCTGGCCAAGGTGGGGCTGGCCGGGCGGATGGACCATTTCCCGGCCCAGCTTTCCGGCGGGGAACAGCAGCGGGTGGCCATCGCCCGGGCCCTGGCCAAGAACCCCAAGCTCCTGCTATGCGATGAGCCCACCGGCGCCCTGGATTACGCCACCGGCAAGCAGATCCTGCAGCTTTTGCAGGATACCTGCCGCCGGGAAGGGGTGACGGTGCTCATCATCACCCACAACTCGGCCCTGGCCCCCATGGCCGACCGGGTCATCCGGTTCCGCAGCGGGCGGGTGACCGAGATCACCCAGAACAGCGCGCCCCTGCCCATTGCCCAGATCGAGTGGTAACGCCATGAACAAAGCCTATCACAGGGACCTGCGGCGCACCGTCGCCGCCCATAAAAAGCGGTTTTTCTCTCTGGCCGCCATCACGGCCCTGGGGGTGGCCATGTTTGCCGGGCTGCAGGCATCCTGCCGGAACCTGCGGCTCAGCGCCGACGCCCTCTATGACAGCCAGAACCTGTTTGACCTGCGGATCCAGTCCACCCTGGGTCTGGCCGGGGAGGATCTGTCCGCCCTGGCGGCGCTGGAAGGGGTACAGGAGGCGGAAGGGGGCGTGAGCCTTACCGTCCAGGCCGGGGACGCCGAGGGCAAGGCCGAGGCCCGCTCCTTTGAAGAGGGCGGGCTCAACCAGCCCTATCTGGTGGAGGGGGAACTGCCCCAGGGCCCCGGCCAGGCGGCGGTGACCCAAAGCTACCTGACCGATACCGGGGCCCAGCTGGGGGATACCGTCACCCTGACCCTCACCGGGGAGGAGGAAGAAGATGGCCCCGGCCTTGCCCGGGAGAGCTTTGTCCTCACCGGGGTGGTGCTGGACCCCATGGACCTGAACAACCGGGAGAGCGCCGCCGCCTTCCGGGTGACCGGCGGGGCGGATTATACCTTCTTCCTCACCCCGGAGGATCTCACCGGCGACACCTTCACCGACCTGTACCTGACCCTGGAAGGGGCCGGGGAGCTGGACTGTTATTCCGAGGAATATGCGGCCCTGGTGAGCGAGGCCACCCGGAGGGTGGAAAGCCAGGTGCAGGCCGAGCGGGAGGAGGCCCGCTGGCAGGAGGTAAAGGCCCAGGGGGAGGCCGAATGGGCCGACGCCAAGGCCGAGGCCGAGGCAGAGCTGGCCGACGCCCAGGCTGAGCTGGAGGAGGGCTGGGCCGAGCTGGAGGACGCCCAGGCCGAACTGGAGGACGCCCGGGGCCAGATCGCCGACGGCGAGCAGGAGCTGGCCGACGGCTGGGCCGCCTGGCAGAGCGGAAGCGACCGGCTGGCCGAGGAGGAAGTGAACGCCGAGGCAAAGATCCGGGACGGAGCCCAGCAGCTGGAGGACGCCCGCTGGCAGCTGCAGCAGGCCGAGGAAGAACTGGAGGAGGGTCAGGCCCAGCTGGACGAGCAGCGGGCCCAGGCCGAAGCCCAGCTGGCCGAGGCCCAGGCCCAGCTGGATGCGGCCGCCCCCTGGATGAGCCCGGAGGAGCTGGCAGCGGCCCAGGCCCAGCTGGATGAACAGGCCGCGGCGGTGCGGGCCCAGCTGGACGCCGCCCAGGCCGAGATCGACGCCGGCCGGGCCCGGATCAAGGCCGGCTGGAAGGAATTCAACAGTTCCATGGCGGATTTTGAGGCCCAGGCCAAGGATGCCCGGGACGAGATCAACCGGGCCAAGGCCGAGCTGGATGCCTCCCGCGTCACCCTGGAAGAGGCCGGGACCGAGCTGGAAGACGCCCGGGCCCAGCTGGCCGAAGGGGAGGAGGACTATGCCCAGGGCCTGGCCGACTGGGAGGAGGGCCAGGCGGAATACCAGGACGCCAAGGCCGAGGCCGAGGCAGAACTGGCCGACGCCCGGGCCCAGCTGGACAGCCTGGAAAAAGCCCGCTGGTATGTGCAGGACCGCACCAGCCTTTCCAGCTATTCCAACCTGAGCAGCGACACCGCCAGCATCGAGGCCCTGGGCATCATGTTCCCGGTCATCTTCCTCACGGTGGCGGTGCTCATCAGCCTTACCAGCGTCACCCGGATGGTGGAGGAGGAGCGGGGCCTGATCGGGCTGTACAAGGCCCTGGGCTACGGGGCCGGGGCGGTCTGCGGCAAATACCTCTTTTACGCCGCCGCGGCCTGCCTGCTGGGCTCCGCCCTGGGCCAGGTGGGCGGCTACCTGCTCATGCCCCTGTTCATGGAGGGCATCTTCCGGCAGATGTACCTGCTGCCGGCCTACCTGCTCTCCTTTGACCTGGCCTTCGGGCTGGGCGGGCCTGCCCTTTTCCTGGCCGGCATCCTGGGGGCCACCTTCGTGGCCTGCCGGGGGGAACTGCGCCGCACCCCCGCCGCCCTCATGCGGCCCAAGGCCCCCGCCGCCGGCAGCCGGGTGCTGCTGGAACGGCTGCCCGCCCTCTGGAACCGGCTGCGCTTTCTGGATAAGGTCACCCTGCGCAACCTGTTCCGGTATAAAAAGCGGATGGCCATGACCGTTTTCGGCATCGCCGGCTGCACCGCCCTGATGGTATGCGGGCTGGGGCTGCACGATTCGGTGGTGGCCATGGCCGGGCTGCAGTATGGCCGGTATTACCGGTACGACCTGATGGTGGCCGGCAGCGGCCGGGATGACGAGGCCCTGCTGGCCCAGCTGGAAGAGGACGAGGCGGTGGAGCTGCTGCAGCCCATCTATATCGAGACAGTCACCCTGCTGAACGAGGCGGGGGAGGAGACCTCCATCCAGCTGATGGTGCTGCCCGAGGGCAACGCCGAGGAGTGGTTCACCCTGGAGGATGAAGAGGGCCGGGCCCTGAGCCTGGAGGAGGGGCCCCTGCTCACCCGCAACGCCGCCCGGCTGCTGGGGCTGGAAGAGGGCGGCAGGGCCACGGCGCGGGATACCCGGCTGCGGCAGGCCGATGTGAGCCCGGCGGGCCTGGCCGAAAACTGCCTGGGCAACAACCTCTACCTGACCGGGGAGCAGTACCGGCAGATGTTCGGGGATTTTGAGCCCAACGGGGCCCTGATTCGTTTCGGGGGCACCGGGGAGGAGCGGACGGCCTGGGCCGAAGCCCTGCGCCGGCAGGAGGACGTGGCCAGCGTGGCCGATACCCAGGCCCAGAAGGGGGAGTTCAGCCAGAACTTCGCCATCATGAACGCGGTGGTCTTTCTGCTCACCGGCCTTGCCGCCGGCCTGGCCTTTGTGGTGCTGTTCACCCTTTCCACCACCAACATCAGCGAGCGGCGGCGGGAGCTGGCCACCATCAAGGTGCTGGGCTTTTATCGGCGGGAGGTGCACGCCTACCTGAACAAGGAGACCCTGGCCCTCACGGCCCTGGGCATCCTGCTGGGGCTGCCCGCCGGCCGGGCCCTCACCGGGGGGCTCATCTCCCTGCTGGCCATCCCGGCGGCCCAGGTGCCGGTGCGGCTGGAACCGGCCAGCTATCTGCTGGCGGCGGGGGCGGCCCTGATCTTTGCCCTGCTGGTGCAGCTGGTCACCGACCGGATCCTGGATAAGATCGATATGGTGCAGGCCCTGAAAAGCGTGGAATGAGGGCAGGCACCCGGGTCGGCCCATGGGAAATCTTTTGAAAAAAATCCCCCTTTGCGGGGGCGCGGCTCTCTGCCCGGCGACGGGCGGGGGGCCGCTTTTTTGA
>NZ_JAFBIO010000032.1 GCF_021531255.1 Allofournierella massiliensis
CAGTCCCCCCAGCCCTCTTTTCCGGATCCCCGGCCGGCCCCCGAGGGAGCGGATCAGACGGAGCCTTCCCCCGAACCTTCTCCCCGGGAAGCAGAGCCCGACGGGCTCCAAGAGAGCCGACAGCCCCCTTCCCCTCCGCCTTCCTAAAAGCCGCCCGGCCGTTCTGGCCCGGCGGCTTTGTTCATTTTGCCAAATTCCGCCCCCAAAAGGCTGTTAAAAAATTATCACCATCGGCTTGTTTCTTGTTACCACTTCGTTTATAATAAGGTCAGTATGGACAAACTGGCACAAGAGGCCCGGGACTGCCGGGCCCTGCCGTTTAGAGAAAAAAGGGAGGCAATTCACTATGGGTTTAGGCAAAAAGACCGTGGACGACCAGAATTACCAGGGCAAGCGAGTCCTGGTGCGCTGTGATTTCAATGTTCCCATGAAAGAGGGCGTCATTACCAATGACAACCGCATCCGCGCGGCCCTGCCCACCATTCAGAAGCTGGTGAAGGACGGCGCCCGGGTCATCCTGTGCAGCCATCTGGGCAAGCCTAAGAACGGCCCCGAGGCCAAGTTCAGCCTGGCCCCTGTGGCCCAGCGCCTCTCTGAGCTGCTGGGGCAGCCGGTTGCCTTTGCCGATGACGATGCGGTGGTGGGCGAGCAGGCCCGAGCCCTGGCTGCAGGCCTGCAGGACGGCCAGGTCATGCTGCTGCAGAACACCCGCTTCCGCAAGGAAGAGACCAAAAACGACCCCGCTTTCAGCAAGGATCTGGCCAGCCTGGCCGAGGCCTATGTGGATGACGCCTTCGGCAGCTGCCACCGCGCCCATTGCTCCACTGCCGGTGTCACCGACTACATCTCCGACACCGCCGTGGGTTACCTGATGGAAAAGGAGATCCGTTACCTGGGCAATGCGGTGAACGATCCCCAGCGGCCCTTCACCGCCATTCTGGGCGGCGCCAAGGTGGCCGACAAGCTGAACGTTATCTCCAACCTGCTGGAAAAGGTGGATACCCTCATCATCGGCGGCGGCATGGCCTACACCTTCCTGAAGGCCCAGGGCTGCGAGATCGGCAAGAGCCTGGTGGACGAGGAAAAGATCGGCTACTGCAAAGAGATGATGGCCAAGGCCGAGAAGAACGGGGTCAAGCTGCTTCTGCCGGTGGACACCGTCTGTGTTTCTGCCTTCCCCGACCCCATTGATGCCCCGGTGGAAACCGTCACCGTGCCGGTGAACCAGATCCCCGCCGATAAAGAGGGCTGCGACATCGGGCCCGAGAGCGCGGCCCTGTTTGCCAAGGCCGTGAAGGAAAGCCGCACCGTGGTGTGGAACGGCCCCATGGGCGTGTTTGAAAACCCCACCCTGGCGGCGGGCACCCTGGCGGTGGCCAAGGCCATGGCCGAATCGGAGGCCACCACCGTGATCGGCGGCGGCGACTCGGCGGCAGCCGTGCAGCAGATGGGTCTGGGCGACAAGATGACCCATATCTCCACCGGCGGCGGCGCCAGCCTGGAGTACCTGGAGGGCAAGGAACTGCCCGGTATCGCCTGCATTCAGAACAGCTGAGGCGCAAACTTTGTTTTCAAGGGGCGCGGCGGCCTGCGCCGCCGCGCCCCTTTCTGTCTGCGGCCCGCCCTTTTGGCGCGCCGGAAATCCCAACCATCCCATCAAAAACAGAAAAAGAGAGGAAATACTATGGATAAGCGCAACCGCAAGGCCGTCATTGCCGGCAACTGGAAAATGAACAAGACCGCCACCGAGGCCGCCGCCCTGATCGATCAGCTCATCCCCGCCGTGCAGGGGGCCGACTGCGAAGTGGTCATCTGCACCCCCTTCACCAGCCTGGCCACCGCGGTGGAAAAATGCCGCGGCACCAACATCCATGTGGGCGCCGAGAATGTGCATTTTGAAAAGAGCGGCGCTTTCACCGGCGAGATCAGCGCCGACATGCTCACCGACCTGGGCGTGGAATATGTGATCACCGGCCATTCCGAGCGTCGTCAGTACTTCGCCGAGACCGATGAGACCGTGAACAAGCGCACCCTGGCCGCTCTGGCCGCCGGGCTGAAGGTGATCGTCTGCGTGGGCGAGAACCTGACCCAGCGGGAACAGGGCATCACCGAAGAGTTGGTGCGCAGCCAGACCAAGATTGCTCTGCTGGGCGTGAGCGCCGAGCAGCTGGCCAATGTGATCATCGCCTATGAGCCGGTTTGGGCCATTGGCACCGGCCGCACCGCCACCAGCGCCCAGGCTCAGGAGGTCTGCGCCGCCATCCGCAAGGTAGTGGGCGAATTGTACGGCGAGGAGGCTGCCAAGGGCATCTCCATCCAGTACGGCGGCAGCATGAACCCCGGCAACTGCGCCGAGCTGCTGGCCCAGCCGGATGTGGACGGCGGCCTGATCGGCGGCGCTTCCCTGAAGGCTGACCAGTTCAGCGTGATCGTGGAGGCCGCCTCCAAGGGCTGAGTTTCCGGCGGGGGGGCTGTTTTCCCCTGCCTTTTCTCAACGCATTTGATAAAGTGATAGGAGACAGTGTTTATGTCTGAGAAAAAACCTGTACTGCTCTGCATCATGGACGGCTTTGGCTGGGTGCCTGAGCAGACCAAGGGCAACGCCATTGTGGCAGCCCGCACCCCCAACCTGGACCGTCTGTTTGCCCAGTACCCCTACACCACCATCGGAGCTTCCGGCATGGATGTGGGCCTGCCCGACGGCCAGATGGGCAACAGCGAGGTGGGCCACACCAACATTGGCGCCGGCCGCATCGTCTACCAGCAGCTCACCCTCATCACCAAGAGCATCCGGGACGGCAAGATGGCCCAGAACCCGGTGCTGGTGAACAACATGAAGGCGGCCATCGAGGCCGGCAAGGCCATCCATATGATCGGCCTGACCGGCACCGGCGGCGTGCACAGCCACTCCGACCATCTCTTTGGCCTGCTGGATACCGCCAAGGCCCTGGGCGCCAAGGAGATCTATATCCACTGCATCATGGACGGCCGGGATACCGACCCCCATTCCGGCCAGGAGTTCCTGGCGCAGCTGGAAGAAAAGCTGGCCCAGCTGGGCGTGGGCAAGATCGCCAGCGTGGTGGGCCGCTACTACGCCATGGACCGGGATAACCGGTGGGATCGGGTGGAAAAGGCCTATGCCGCCTTTGTGTACGGCGAGGGCCGCCAGGCGGACAGCGCCGACGAGGCCATCCGGGACAGCTATGCCCGTGAGGTGACCGACGAGTTTGTGGAGCCCTGCGTGATCCGGGGTACCCGGCCGGTGCAGGCCGGGGATACGGTGATCTTCACCAACTTCCGCCCCGACCGGGCCCGGGAGATCACCCGCACCTTTGTGGATGATGAGTTCACCGGTTTTGAGCGCCGCTTTGGCCGGCTGCCCGTCCACTACGTCTGCATGACCCAGTACGATGTCACCATGCCCAATGTGGAGGTGGCCTATCCCCCCGAGGAGCTCACCAACGTGCTGGGCGAGTATCTGGCCGACAAGGGCCTGACCCAGCTGCGGATTGCCGAGACCGAGAAGTACGCCCATGTGACCTTCTTCTTCAACGGCGGCCGGGAAGAGCCCTTTGCGGGCGAGGACCGCTGCGTCATCCCCAGCCCCAAGGTGGCCACCTATGACCTGCAGCCTGAGATGAGCGCCTACCCGGTGGCGGACGAATGCGTCAAGCGGATCGAGAGCGGCAAATATGACGTGATCATCCTGAATTTCGCCAACTGCGACATGGTGGGCCATACCGGCGTGTTTGAGGCTGCCGTCAAGGCAGTGGAAGCGGTGGATGAATGCGTGGGCCGGGTGATCGACGCGGTGCTGAAGGCGGGCGGCAAGGTGCTGCTCACCGCCGACCACGGCAACGCCGATAAGATGCTGGCCGATGACGGGGTAGACCCCTTCACCGCCCACACCACCAATCCGGTGCCCTTCCTGGTGGCCGGCTGCGGCGATGTGAAGCTGCGCACCGGCGGGGTGCTGGCGGATATCGCCCCCACCATGCTCAAGCTGATGGGCTTGCCCCAGCCTGCCGAGATGACCGGCGAAAGCATTGTGGTGGACTAAGTTTTCCCCCTATACAGCAAAAAGCCCTGTGCCATTGGCACAGGGCTTTTTTATCTGTCAGGAGGGCAGCTTACGGCAGCGCTTTGGCAGGGGGATCTTCTGCACCAGGCCGATCACCTGGCCGGAGATGACCACGGTGAGCACCGAATAGCCGATGCGTTCCAGGGGAATATAACTCAGGGAAAGGGTCAGCACCAGCAGGTCCGAGATCAGGTAGATTTTCTCCACCCCCACCCCGCTGGCCGCATGGATGCTCATGGCCAGGGCATCGTCACCGCCGGTGGCGCCCCCGCACCGCACACAGACGCCGGCCCCCAGGCCCACGAACAGGGCCCCCAGCACCGAAGCCGCCAAAGGCATCTGAGCAAGCTGGGGCCAGAGCGGGTCAAAGCGCTCAAACACACCGTAAGCGGCCGAAAAGCTCAGGGACGATAGGGCGGAATAGGCCAAGAAACTCCGCCCCAGCAGCTTCCAGCCGGCCAGGTAGCACAGGGCATTCATCACAAAACCGGACACCGACGGGGAGATGGAAAACAGATGTTCCAGCAGCAGGGTCATGCCCAACACGCCCCCCTCCGTAACGCCGGACAGGGAATGCACGTTATACAGTCCAAAGGCCAAAAAGGCGCTGCTGCCCGCCACCAGCAGGCAGTTGGACGCTTTTATGCCCAATGAAAACAAAATAAAACCTCTCTTTCCTCATTTCGTCTTTCCGGGGGGCGGGGTCATCTCCCTGCACAGGGCCTGGGCAAAGGCCTCAAAGCCCTCCACAAATGCCCCTTCTGCCCCCTGCAGCACCGCCCGGTAGGCCCGCTCCTCCGCTTCATAAACCAGCGGCAGGATCTTCTGCCCATAAGCCTGGCCCTCGGGGGTGAGCCGCAGATATTTTTCCCGGATATGGGGCTGATGCTCCAGTTCCACCAGCCCTTTTTCCACACATTCCCGCACAATGGTGTTCAGGGTGGTTTTGGGCATCATCCAGTTGCGGCTGATCTCCACCTGGGAATGGGCCCTGCCGTCATCCAGCGCGTACAGCAGCACCAGCAGATTTTCCTTGATGCCCAGGCGGCGGGCGATCTCGTCATAGCTTCCTTCAATGATATTCACGCCGATCATCACCCGGCGGATCTGTTCCCGATACAAGCGGTTATCCCCTCCCAAAGGAATTTAATACGAATTCGTATTTTATATTTTAATTATAATCCGAATTCGTATTATTGTCAAGTGTCCTGCTTTCGGCACAAGCAAAGGGCAGACCTGTGGGGCCTGCCCTCCTGCGGCTTTCGCTTTATGGAATGCTTTTATTCTGCCAAGGCAGGCCTGCGCTTTCTGTCATACCAAAAGCAGCCTGCCAGCCCCAGGGCAGCAGCCAGGCCCTCTTTCAGGCGGTTGGAAAGCGCAACCGCGTCATTCTCAGACAGGATATACTGCCCGCCGTACAGGGTGTTGTGATCCCATGTATCCGACTTTGTCTCCAAAGTACATACATTTTCATACAGATACCCACTGCCAATCATGGAGGCCCCCAGTAGGGAAAAGACCACCAGCACCGTTGCCGCCATGCTCTTTTTCTGTTTCAGCTGCTGGAAGACCACGGCCAGCACCAGCGTGTACATCACACTGGAAACGATCAGGCAGCGCCAGGCAAACTGCAGCTTGGAGGCAAGGGCATCCAGCGCCGGGATCTGCTGGATCTGCTGCCAGGGAAAAAGATCCGACGCCATGAACAGGGCGATGCTCCCTATCCAGAAGGCCGCCAGGGCCTTGGTGCGCAGATCCGGGTCCTCTTCTTCGCCGGGCTTTTGGGCCAGGCAGAACAGGTAAAGCGCCAGCCCGATCAGGACGGCCATCCCCATGGAAACCACAACTTCTCCGGTGGTGGTGGTGGTTCCATGCTCGAAACCGGTGGAATAGTAATCCACAAAGGCCTGGAACAGATAGACCGAGGCAGAACCCACATCCAGCCTTTCCTGGTAAATTTTCAGGTCCCAGCCGGAATAGTACAAAAAGGGCACCAAGAACCACAGGTTCAGCGCCAGGGTGGCTGCCGCCGAACCGCACAAAGTCAGAATCCGCTTGCCCTGTTTCAGCAATCCTCCCCTGCTGCCGATCAAAACCGCCAGGGCATACCCGGCCCCGAAAACCACCACCAGCAGGGTGGTGATCATGTGGGATTGAAAGACCCCGGTGATTCCCAGACAGGCTGTAAAGAAGCCCTTTTTATAGTCCTGCTGGAACAGCTGCCACAATCCCACCACCACCAGAGGCAGGAAGATCATGGCCAGCGCTTCGCCCATGGCCGCGCGCACATACACATCCCCCAGCCGGTAGGGATTGAGCAGATAAAACAAGGCAAAATACAGGGCCTTCTCCCGGCCAAGCATCTGCCTGGCCGCCCCATAGCCCACAAAAGCAGTGGTGATATGGATCAGGGCGCAGAACACCTTAAAGGCAAACAGCACCGAGGCCCCCAGGGCGCAAAGCACCCCCGGAATATACAGGAACAGCTCCGGATACATCACCGGCGAGAGATATCCCCCGCCATACAGAAAATCCGGATTGAGCCGCACCGGGAACTGACCGCCCAGCAGTGCCTGGGCGATCCCGTCGATTCGGGTAAGGTGGAAGTCCAGATCATGGCCCCTCTGCAGGTGTTCGGTCAAAAGGGGCAGGCTGACCAGCACTGAAGCTCCCAGCAAAACCAGGGGTTCCCGGTTTCCCTGCCGGAATTTTTTCAGCGTCGCCCAGAAAGCAGCCGCCAGAACCAAGGCCAGCACCAGCGCCCACCAGGCATCCGTGTAGACGGGCTCAAGAGATACGGCTTCACAGCTTTTCAGGGTCAGTTCTCCCTGTTCCAGATAACTGCGCACCGCCACACAGGTAATGCGCCGGTCGATCTGCGCCGAAACGGTCATGCTGCTGCTCTCAGGGTCGTACTCCCCTTGAGCCAATACCTGCCAGCTGTCCTGGTCCAGTATCTCAAAGGTATTCCCCGAGCCGCTGCTTTCATACTCCAGCGTAAACTGATATTCGCCCGGGTACAGGCCGTTCATCTCAAACCCTTCGGCAATCATCTGCCCTGTAAATTCGCTCTTGTCGGCGGCTTGTTCATAGCCCTCTACATAGCGGGGCTCGCTGCTTTCATACTCATAATAATCCTTTGGGCGGACTCCCCAAAAAATAAGCAGCAGGGCCAGCATCAGCGCCGCCGCAGTCAAAAGCTACTTTGGCCCCGGTATTTCGAGTTTTCTTTTCATATACTCCCCGATCTGTTTTGTATCAAGATCCGTTCAAAAAAATTCAGCCCGGCACTGTCTGCTGAACAAGGCACAGCGCCGGGCCGTTCACTTATTTCATCCGCATTGTACACCCTTCCCGGTGCGAAATCAACCGGGCCCCGCCCACATGCCTGCACACAACCTCCTGTTTACTATGCCCGCAAAATTGCCCCCGCCGCAATAAACATAATTTTTTTATTTGGCAAAGCAAGATTTTTTGTCAGGGTGACAAAAGAAGCCCTGTTTTCTTGCATCTGACCGGTGATGGTGCTATAATCCTGTCAACCTGCAAGGGCGCAGAGGGCCGCATGAGAAATTATGCTGCCCCTGCGCCCTTGTTTTTTGCCCGATCGGGCAGAAGGTTCCCACGCCTTATATAAGGTAAAGGGCCTTTTTCATCCTGAAAAGAAAGACGAGGAAGAAATATGGAACCGTTACCGCGCTATCAGGACATCGACTATTCCCTGTATGCCCCCGACCTGCCGGAAGAAAAGCAGCAGGCCTGGTATGGCCTGCCCCAGAAGGTGCAGTTCTGCAAGGAATGCGTCATGTCCAACCAGAAACCCAACAGCTGTTATGAATTTGAGCACACCATCCACAGCAAGAAAAAGACCATGGTGATCCAGGAAGACGGGGTCTGCGATGCCTGCCACGCCTGCCACAACAAGGAAAACCACACCATCGACTGGGCTCTGCGGGAAAAAGAGCTGCGGGAGCTGTGCGACGAATACCGCAAGACCGACGGCAGCTACGACTGCCTGGTGCCCGGCTCCGGCGGCAAAGACAGCTTTTATGCCGCCCATCTGCTCAAATATAAATACGGGATGCACCCCCTCACCGTGACCTGGGCCCCCCATATCTACACCCCCTGGGGCTGGCAGAACATGCAGGCCTGGATCCACGCCGGCTTTGACAACTACCTGTGTACCCCCAACGGCCAGACCCACCGGCTGCTCACCCGGCTGGCCACCGAGAATCTGTTCCACCCCTTTCAGCCCTTCATCCTGGGCCAGAAGCAGCTGGCCCCCAAGATGGCGGCCAAGTTCGGCATTCCCCTGGTCTTTTACGGGGAGAACGAGGCCGAATTCGGCAACCCCATTGCCGACAACAACTCGGCCTTGCGGGACGAGCATTTCTTTGCGGTGAACGACTATGACCACATCTATCTGGGTGGGGTGAGCCTGCGCCAGCTGGAAGAGGATTTTGGCATAGACAAGGCCGACCTGGCCATCTATCTGCCCGGGGAGACCAGCGACCTGGAGAAGAATCACATTCAGGTGCGCTACCTGGGCTACTACGAAAAATGGCACCCCCAGGGCGCCTATTACTACGCAGTGGAGCATGGCGGATTCCGCCCCAGCCCCGAGCGCACCCAGGGCACCTATTCCAAATACAACTCCATCGATGACAAGATCGATGACTTCTTCTATTACACTACCTATATAAAATACGGCATCGGCCGCACCACTTACGACGCCGCCCAGGAGATCCGCAACGGGGAGATCACCCTGGAAGAAGGCAGGGCCCTGTGCAAAAAGTTCGACGGGGAATACCCCGACCGCTTTGAAAAGGAGATCATGGAATACCTGAGCATCGACGAGGCCCATTTCCCCCAGGCCAGCAAGTGCTTTGAACAGCCCACCATGGACCGGGAGTATTTTATGCATCTGGCCGACCGGTTCCGTTCGCCCCATCTGTGGAAATGGGAGGACGGGCTCTGGAAACTGCGCCACACCCCCTATGAAGGGGACAGCGAGGTGCTGTGGGGAGACCCCAAGGGCTCCCGCCACGACCGGTAAGGAGGAGCCATGGAAGCAAAGAAAAAGGTCCGCCTGATCGCCCGGCTGGACGTGAAGGGGGAAAATCTGGTCAAGGGCATCCAGCTGGAAGGGCTGCGCAAACTGGGTGACCCTCACGAATTTGCCTGCCGGTATTATGAGCAGGGCATTGACGAATTGCTGTATATCGACATTGTGGCCAGCCTGTACGGCCGAAACAACCTGAGCGAGATCGTCCGGCGCACCTGCAGCGACGTGTTCATTCCGGTGACGGTGGGAGGTGGTCTGCGCAGTGTGGAGGATGTGCGCCACATCCTGAGCATGGGGGCCGACAAGGCCGCCATCAACACCGCCGCCATCAAGGATCCCACCCTCATCACCCGGGTGGCTGAAAGTTTTGGCAGCCAGTGTATGGTGCTCTCCATCCAGGCCAAAAAGAGCCGGGACCGGGCCGGCTGCTGGGAAGCCTATTATGACAACGGCCGCCAGCACTCCGGGCTGGATGTGGTGGAATGGGCCAAAAGGGGCGTGGAACTGGGGGCCGGCGAGATCCTGCTCACCAGTGTGGACTGCGAGGGGCTGCAGCAAGGGATGGACCTGGACCTGATCCGGGCCGTGACCAGCGCGGTGAATGTGCCAGTCATCTGCGGCGGGGGCGCGGGCAAGGCCGCCGACCTGATCGCCGGCGCCCAGGCCGGCGCTTCGGCCCTGGCCGCTGCCGCCATCCTCCACTACAACAAGACCGATGTGCCCCGCCTTAAGGCGGAGCTGCGGGCCGGCGGACTGGAGGTGCGGGCATGAAGGTAACGGTCATTGATTACGGGCTTTCCAATCTGCTGAGTGTGGAGCGGGCCCTCACCCATCTGGGTGCCCAGGTGGAGATCACCGGCCAGGCGGCCCAGATCCGCCGGGCCGGGGCCCTGGTACTGCCCGGCGTGGGGGCTTTCCGGGATGGGATGGCCGGGCTGGAAAAGCTGGGCCTTATCCCGGTGCTGCGGGAAAAATGCGCCGAAGGCACTCCCCTTCTGGGCATCTGCCTGGGTATGCAGATGCTGTTTGAGGAGAGCGAGGAATTCGGGCTGCACCAGGGTCTGGGGCTGATTCCCGGGCGGGTGGTGCGCATCCCCGACCGGGACGCAGAGGGCAGGCCTCAGCGGGTGCCCCATATCAGCTGGGACCCGCTGCTGGTGCCCCAGGATGGCGCCCTGGCCCGGCCGGGACAGGATTTCGCCGGCACGGTTCTGGGCGCCATCCAGCCCGGCCAGGAGTGCTATTTCGTCCATGGCTATGAGGCAAAACCCGCCGGGCCCCAGTACCGCCTGGCGGATACGGCCTACGGCGGGCGGCGGGTCTGCGCCGCCGCCCAGAAAGGCCGGGTGATCGGCTTTCAGTTCCACCCGGAAAAGAGCGGCCCGGTGGGGCTGGCCCTGCTGAAAAGCTTTTTGGAGCTGTGCGAAAACTGAACCGATACAGAAAAAAGGAGGGCGGGGACGCCAAAGCGTCCCCGCCCTCCTTTTTGTTTTTCATTCCTTACCGGTCGCAGGGCAGCTTATCCTGAGGCAGGATATGCCGCATATTCTCCCGGATGGCCTCGCAGCAGCTGTGGAACTCGGCTTTTTCGGCCTCGTTCATAGGCACTTCCACCACCTGTTCCACGCCGTCCTTGCCGATCAGGCAGGGCACGCCCGCAAACAGGCCTTCCTCCCCGTACTCGCCGCACAGCTCACTGCTGGCAGCCATGATCCGCTTTTCGTCGTGGAGCACCGCAGCCACATCCCGGGCCAGGGTGGAACAGATGCCGTACTCGGTGCAGCCCTTGCCCACATAGGTGACCCAGCCGCCGCCGATGGCGGTCTTTTTCATCTCTTCCCGGTCAAAGCGGTACCGCTCGTCCTTCTGGGCCAACCCGTCCAGCGGCGCGCCGCCGAAGTTGGTCATGCTCCAGGGCACCATCTGGCTGGCGCCGTGCTCGCCCATCATATAGGCGGTGATGGACTTGTGGTCCACCCCGGTCTGCTGGGAGAGGGCAGAGACCAGGCGGGAGGTATCCAGCCCGGTACCGGTGCCGAACACCCGGCCCTTGGGCAGGCCGCTGAGCTTGGCGATCTGCCGGGTGACGATGTCGCAGGGGTTGGTGATGTTGATGATGATGCCGTTAAAGCCGCCGGCCATCACCTTGGGGATATAGTCGTTCACCTGGGCGATGGTGAAATTCATCTCAGTCAGCCGGTCATGGGTGGTCAGCAGGGTGATATTCCCCACACTGTTCACCAGGATATCGCAGTCGGCCAGCTGGTCATATTCGGCGCTGCGCACCTCTACCCGATGGGGCAGGTACAGCACCGCGTCCCGCAGGTCCTGCACTTCGCTCTTCAGCTTCTCCTGGTTTTTATCCACCAGGACCAGCTCGTCCGCCAGGCCCTGCAGAGCCAGACTGTAGGCGCAGTGGGCACCCACATGGCCCACACCGATGATACCAATCACACGTTTTTTCATATTGATCCTACCTTTCTAAAAAGCAGCAAAGCCCCGCCGGCCGCCGCGCGAGGGGCAGCCGACAGGGCCTTGTGATCTGATTTTACAGCGAGGCGATGGCCTGCTTCATGCGCTGAGCCGCCTCTTTGGTCTTTTCGGCATTGCCGAAGGCGGTGAGCCGGAAGAAGCCCTCCCCGCAGGCGCCGAAGCCCGCGCCGGGGGTGCCCACCACGCCGGCATTTTCCAGCAGCCAGTCAAAGAAGGTCCAGCTGTCCATACCGCCGGGGCACTTCATCCAGATATAGGGGCTGTTCTTGCCGCCGCAGTACCATACGCCGCATTCCTCCAGAGCCTGGGCGATCACCCGGGCATTCTGGCGGTAATAGTCCAGATTGTGCTGGATCTCGGCCATGCCCTCCTTGGTGAAGACGGCAGCCGCGGCCCGCTGTACAATGTAAGGCACGCCGTTGAACTTGGTGGTCTGGCGGCGAAGCCAGGTCTTGTTCAGGTTCATGCCCTCCCGCTCCAGCTCCATGGGCACCAGGGTATAGCCGCAGCGGGTGCCGGTAAAGCCAGCGATCTTGGAGAAGGAGCAGATCTCGATGGCGCAGGTGCGGGCGCCCTCCACCTCAAAGATGCTGCGGGCCTTGCCCGGCTCGGTGACAAAGCACTCATAGGCGGCGTCAAACAGGATGACCGAGCCGTTGGCGTTGGCAAAATCCACCCACTCCTTCAGCTGAGCAGGAGTGTACACCGCGCCGGTGGGGTTGGAGGGGCTGCAGATATAAATGATATCTGCCTTCTTGCTCTCGTCGGGCATGGGCAGGAAACCGTTCTCCTCCCCGGCCTGGGCGTAGATCACCCGGCGGCCGTCCGAAATGTTGTCATCCACATAGGTGGGGTAGACGGGGTCCGGCACCAGGACGGTATTGTCCTCGCCGAACAGGCCCAGAATATTGGCCAGATCGCTCTTGGCGCCGTCGCTGATGAAAATCTCATCGCTGGCGACCTGTACACCCCGCTCGGCGTAATAGTCCCGGATGGCGTCCTTCAGGAAAGGATAGCCCTGCTCGGGGCCGTAGCCGTGGAAGCCCTCGGCGGTGCCCATCTCGTCCACCGCCTGGTGCAGCGCCTGGATCACAGGCTTTGCCAGGGGCAGGGTCACATCGCCAATGCCCAGCCGGATGATCTCCCGCTCGGGATGGGCGGCGGAAAACTCGCTCACCTTCTTGTTCACCGTGCTGAACAGATAGCTCTGGGCCATCTCGGTGTAATGACGGTTCATCTTCATATACTTTCTCAGCCTCCCTCTTGCCGCCCCGCGGGGCGTATGCCCCGGCGCCGGCGGCGCTCGGATTCATTTTCAGTTCCTTTCTATTATAGTAAAGGAGGCCGCCGGGTACAAGCCAAAAGTTTTTAGAAAAGGCCTTGACATCCCCCGATAGATAGGCTATAAAAGGTATAGCGATTTACCACTTGTTCGTAAAATAAGGAGAGTTCAACCTATGGAAGAGATTTTTGAGCGCATTCGCTCTCTTCTGGCTTCTCAGCTGGATATCGAAGAGGACCGCATCACCATGGACAGCAGCTTCGTGGAGGATTTTGAGGCCGACAGCCTGGACGTGGTGGATATGGTCATGTCCCTGGAGGATGAGTTCGGCATCGAAGTGCCGGACGAGGCAGTTGAAAACTTCCACACCGTGGGCGATGTGGTGCGATATGTGGATGAAAACACCTGAATCTTGACCCATACGCGGATTTTGTCCCCTGCCCTGTGGAGCGGGGGCTTTTTATTGCGATGCCGGCGGGCGCCAAGGCCCGGGATATTGTGAAACAGCGAGGAGTGTGACCCATGAACACAGAGAAGAAGAAACTGGTGGAGGCCATCACCAGCCAGGAGGAAGACTTTGTCCAGTGGTATACGGACATCTGCCTGAAGGCCGAGATGGTGGATTATTCCAGCGTCAAGGGATTTATGGTGCTGCGGCCCTACGGCCAGGCCATCTGGGAAAACATCCAGGCCATCCTGGATAAGCGTTTCAAGGCCACCGGCCATGAGAATGTGGCCATGCCTGTACTGATCCCCGAAAGCCTTTTGAAGAAGGAGGGCGAGCTGGTAAACGGCTTTGCCCCCGAGGTGGCCTGGGTGACCATGGGCGGCTCCGAGCCTTTGGAGGAGCGGCTGGCCGTGCGCCCCACCAGCGAGACCATGTTCTGCGACCACTGGTCTCATGTGCTTCATTCCTACCGGGAGCTGCCCATGCTGTACAACCAGTGGTGCAGCGTGGTGCGTTGGGAAAAGACCACCCGCCCCTTCCTGCGCAGCCGGGAATTCTGGTGGCAGGAGGGCCACACCATCCATGAGACTGCCGCCGAGGCCGAGGCCGAGACCGAGCAGCAGCTGAACTGCTACGCCGACTTTGCCGAAAAGGACCTGTGCATCCCGGTGGTAAAGGGCCGTAAGACCGACAAGGAAAAATTTGCCGGCGCCGAGGCCACCTACACCATCGAGGGCATGATGAAGGACGGCAAGAGCCTGCAGTGCGCCACCAGCCACTATTTCGGCGACAAGTTCAGCCGCGCCTATGACGTGACCTTTGCCGGGCGGGACAACAAGCTCCAGTACCCTTTCCAGACCAGCTGGGGTATGACCACCCGTATGATCGGCGCCGTGATCATGACCCACGGCGATGACAGCGGCCTGATCCTGCCTCCCGCCATTGCCCCCTACCAGGTGGTGATCGTGCCGGTGGCCGCCCACAAGCCCGGCGTGATGGAAAAGGCCGAGGAGCTGCGTCAGCGCCTGTCCGCCTTTGTGCGGGTCAAGCTGGACGCCAGCGACAACTCTCCCGGCTGGAAGTTCAGCCAGTGGGAGATGAAGGGCGTGCCTCTGCGCCTGGAAATCGGCCCCAAGGATATGGAAAAGAACCAGTGCGTGCTGGTGCGCCGGGATAACCGGGAAAAGACCTTCGTGAGCCTGGATGAACTGGAGACTGCCATTCCCCGCCTGCTGCAGGAGCTGGCCGACAGCCTGTACCAGAATGCCCTCAAGAACCGGGAGGCGCATACCTATGCCGCCCACACCCTGGACGAGGTCAAGGAACTGAGCGCCACCAAGAGCGGCTTTATCAAGACCATGTGGTGCGGCGATGTGGCCTGTGAGGAGAAGATGAAAGCCGAGGCCGGGCTTTCCAGCCGGTGCATGCCCTTCGAGCAGGAGAACCTGGGCGAGGTGTGCCCCTGCTGCGGCCGGCCCGCCAAGACCATGGTGGTCTGGGGCAAGGCCTATTAAACTTTACGGCAGAACCGCTTGAGGCGGGGCCGGTGATCCGATTCACCGGCCCCGCCTTTTTTACAAGAATACAAAAAAGGAGACCTGCCCATGACACATACCATTCGCTGCCCCGGCTGCGGAGAATGCATCCGGGAATGTTCCCTGCAGGCCAACGCCATCGAGCGCTGGGAGGAAGGGGTGCGGATTCACCTGGACCTTTGCAACCGGTGCGGCCACTGCGGAGCGGTCTGCCCCAACGGCTGCATGGATCATCCCCTTGCCCCCATGGGTCCCCCCGCACC
>NZ_JAFBIO010000033.1 GCF_021531255.1 Allofournierella massiliensis
GATGGCGGGGCCGGGGCGGACATCCTGGCCCTGCTGAGGGCCCTGGGGGAAGGGGGTGAGAGGGATGCTCTGCCCCCGATGTAAGGTAGAGATGCGCCTGGCCGACCCACCCCGCCGCCAGGCGGAAGAGGGCACGGTGCTGCGGCTTTGCTGCCGCAACAAGCAGTGCGCCGAATATGGCAGCGTGCGGGAGACCCCCGCCCGGCAAGAAAAGGAGGAAACACCATGAAACAGCTGAACATCACCAACACTTCCAGCCAGAAGGTACAGGCCCCGAAACCCACCGGCAGCACCCGCAAGCCCACGGTGGTCAAGAGCGGCGACGCCCGGGGCGATCTGCGGGGCCGCTGAGAGGGGGCGAGGGGATGGAAGAAGAGATCTTTGCCCCGGCCCCCACGGGGGAAGGAGCCGAGAGTTTGACCGGGAGCGGCGGGTATTCTGCCGGGGCCGAAAATCTGGCCGGGCCCGATGGGACGGAATTGGAAGCGGGCGGTCAGAGCCTGCCCCGGGAGTCTGCCGAGGCCGAAGGTCGAGGCAGGGAGCTCCCCCCGCAGGGGGCCGGCGAGGCCGAAGGTCGAGGCAGGGAGCTCCCCCCGCAGGGGGCCGGCGAGGCCGAAGGTCGAGGCAGGGAGCTCCCCCCGCAGGGGGGCGGCGGGCTGCTGGAAGCCCTGCGGGCCGACAAGGAGCTGGGCGAGCTGGCCCTGAAAGTGGCCCTGGCAAACCTGGCGGCAAAAGCCGGGCCGGGAGAGAACAGCGGGCCTTCTGCCGAGGTGGCAGACTATGGGAGCCGGCTGGATGAGATCCGCCGGCTGGACCCTTCCGTCACCGGCTGGGGCGACATTGCCGCCGCCGACACCGACCGGGCCTATTACCGGCTGGTGTTCGAGAAAGGGCTGGACGAGGTGAGCGCCTACAAGGCGGTATTCTTCGACCGGCTGCTGAAGGGCCGGGCCGAAGCCGCCCGGCAGCAGGCCCTGAACGAGGCCCGCAGCAAGACCCACCTGGCCCCGGTGGGAGGCGGCGAGGGCAGGGGCACCGAGATGACCGCCGCCGAACTGGAAGAATGGGCCGCCTACGGCTTCGGCCCCGCCGAGGCAAGGCGGTACAAGACTCGATTTGAAAAGGAGAGATGAGCATGTTCAACGTATACGCCCGCGAAGTTTCCGACGTGGAGCCCATCCGGGTACTGCCCGGCGCCGAGGGCCTTGCCATGGGCATGGCGGCCAAGTTCACCGCCGGCGCCCTGGCCAAGGCCTCCGCCACCGAAAAGCCCACCCACATCGTCATGGGCCCCGCCGTGCCCGGCCCCGAAAGCGGCCTGCTCTACCCGGCCATCCGGGTACTGCCCACCACCATCTTTTCCGCCCCCGCCAGCGGGGCCGTGGCCCAGGCCGGGGGCCTGGTCACCCTGGCCGAGGACGGGCTGGGCGTGACCAACACCGCCGAGAGCGGCGTTTTCACCGTCCTGCACACCCAGAACAAGGCCGGCACCCCGGTGCTGGGCTATTTCGCCTGATTTTTGAGGGAGGGAACTGTACATGATTTTTTCCAAAAGCAGCGGCGTGGCCGATTCCATCTACGGCAAAAGCCAGGAGCCCATCCGGGCCATCATCGAAAAAGGGGTGGAGGCCTTTGAGCAGCAGAGCCAGATCAAGAACATCTTCACCATGGATAAAAGCCGCAACTTCGCCGAGAAATACGTGATCGAAACCAGCCTGGGCGATTTCGAGAACGTGGGCGAGAACGGCGCCTACCCCAAGACCAGCATGCGGGAGGGTTATTCCAAGACCATCGAGCCCGCCACCTGGAAGAGCAGCTTCGAGGTGACCCAGGAGATGGTGGAGGACGCAAAGCACGGCAAGATCAAGAGCCGGGCCGGCATCTTCACCACCAGTTACGGCCGCACCCGGGAAAAGTTCGCCGCCGCCCTGCTGGCCGGCGCCACCGGCAAGACCGTCCCCATCGGCCGCAGCGTCTACGACGCCACCAGCGCCGACGGGGTGCCCCTGTTCAGCACGGCCCACCCCTCTATCACCGGCGGGGCGGCCGGCCAGTCCAACCTGTTCACCGGGGCTTTCAGCGCCGAGGTGCTGGATACCGTCCAGGAGCGGATGCAGGATTTCACCGACGATGACGGCAACCTGCTGAACCTGGCCCCCGACACCATCATCATCCCCAACATCGGCAGCCTCAAGCGGGCCGTGTTTGCCGCCGTGGGCAGCGAACAGGACCCCGAGAGCAATTCCAACGCCCTCAACTTCCAGATGGGCCTGTGGAACGTGATCGTCTGGCCCTACCTGCCCAAGACCATCGGGGATAAGCCCTACTTTATGCTGATGGATTCCCGCTTCAAGGAGGACTACCTCTGCCTGCCCTTTGTGGAGCGCACCCCCCTCACCGTGAAAAGCGACATCGACCCCAACACCGACGCCAACATCTGGCGGGGCCGGGCCCGCTTTGCCGCCGGCTTCAACAACTGGCGCTGCATCGCCCTTTGCGGCGAGGGCGTGAGCGGCACTTCGGTCTCCGCCTGACCCACGGGCCTTTGGGCTTTGCCTGACCCACTGCGTGGGGGCACCCGCCGTCGACTAAAGCCTCCGGCGAAACAGCTGCCCTTGGGCTTTGCCTGACCCCCGGGGCCCCGCTGTGTGGCGGGGCCCTTTGTTGAAAATGCCCGGGCCCCTGCACAATGGGCCCCTTCGCCCTGGCCGAAGGCCAAAGGGCGGGCGCCCCCCACGCAGTGGGCCCACTGCGTGGGGGCACCCGCCGTCGACTAAGGCCTCCGGCGAAACAGCTCCCCTCACGCAGCGGGCCTTTTTTAAAAGCAAAACAAACCCAACATCAGGAAGGGAGGAGACCCATTGACCTGGCAGGAATGCAAACAGATCGCCCTGCAAAAGCTCTTCTGCGCCGGCAGCGCCGGCAGCGAGGAGGTCAAGCAGGAATACCTGGCCGCCATGCCCGCCGCCGCCAGCGAGGGGCTCTGGCGGCTGGCGGCGGCGCGGCCCCTGCGCCGGTGGGCCGAGTTCACCGCCGGCCCCGGCCCTGCCCGGCTGGACCTGGCCGGCCTTGCCTGGGACCATCAGAACACCGGCATCCCCGAGACCTATTTTGAAGGGCCGGATGGCCGGCTCACCCCCCTGCGGGGGGCAGCGGTGGCGGGGGGCCGGTGGCTCTGCCTGCCGGCGCTGCCCTCAGCCGGGCGGGTCTGGCTGGCTTACCAGGCCAAAGCCCCCCGCCTTACCGACGACACGCCGGAGGGCTGGCTGCTGCCCCTGGAAGAGGACGCCTGCGCCCTCTTACCCCTTTACATCGCCGGCCAGCTGTACAAGGAGGACGACCTGCAGCTGGCCACCTATTACATGAACGAGTTCGAGACCGGGCTGTACGCCCTGGCCCCGGCGGACAAGGGCGTCCTGGCCGACGCCTTCACTTCGGAAAGCGGGTGGTGAGATGGCCTATTCCCTGCCGGCGGCGGTAAGCCGCAGCGTTTTCAGCGCCGACACCTTCCGGGGTGTGGACTACACCAACGAGGCCGGCAACGTGGAGGTGGACAAAAGCCCCTACGCCCCCAACATGATCCGGGATGTGCCCGGCAAGGTGCGCAAGTGCATGGGCTGGTATATCTACGAGGACTTCGAGGGCCCCATCAACGGGCGGCACAAGCTCATCACCGACCGCTTTTCCCTCATCCACGCCGGCACCCGGCTTTACAAATACCAGCCCGCCCAGGGGGACGCCCCCGCCCAAAAGACCCTCTTGTATGAGGATATGGCCGACGCCCGCAGCCACAGCTTCCAGCTGGGGGGCCGCCTGGTCATCCAGGACGGCAAGCGGCTCCTGCTCTGGGACGGGGAAACGCTCACCCCCGCCGACCAGACCCCCTATGTGCCCACCCTCACCATCGGGCGGGCCCCCTCGGGGGGCGGCGAGGGGTACGAGGCCCTGAACCTTTTGGGCCCCCGGTACACCGAGACCTTTTTGAGCGACGGCGAAGCCAAGGCCTACCAGCTCAGCCTGGCCCCCCTGGATGAGGAGGGGGAGGTGGAGGTCTTTTTCAAGGACGATACCGGCGCCTGGCAGAAAAAGACCGGGGGCTTTTCGGTGGACCGGGAAAAGGCCCTCGTCACCTTTGACACCGCCCCCGGCAAGCCCCCGGTCACCGGCGAGGACAACGTGAAGATCACCGCCCCCCACACGGTGGAGGGCTACGCCGACCGGGTGAACAAATGCGCCGTGGGCATCCTGTACGGGGTGAACGGGGTGCCGGACCGGCTCTTTGTTTCCGGCAACCCGGACGGCACCCTTCTCAACTATGACTGGTGGAGCGGCCAGAACGACCCCACCTACTGGCCGGACACCGGCTATGGCACGGTGGGCAGCGCCCAGAGCGCCCTGGTGGGGTATTGCCTGGTGGGCAACTGCCTGGCCGCCTTCAAGGACAGCCGGGACCCGGAGCGCAGCGTGGTGCTGCGCACCGGCGAGCTGGCCGAGGACCAGGCCGCCTTCCCGGTCTACAACACCCTCCAGGGCCCGGGCGCCATCGCCCCCGACAGCATCGCCTATCTGGGCAGCGAGCCGCTGTTCCTCACCGGCATCGGGGTATACGCCCTCACCACCAGCGACGTGACCGGCGAGCGCTACCAGCAGAACCGCAGCTATTACATCGACGCGGTGCTGAAAGAGCGCCCCGGCCTGGAAGAGGCGGTGGCCTTCACCTACAACGATATGTACTGGCTGTGTCTCGGGAATGAGGCCTTCATCCTGGACGGGCTCCAGAGCCTGGCCGAGGAGGGCCAGCCCTATTCCACCCGCCAGTACGCCTGCTTCAACCGGCTCAACCTGCCCGCCCGGGTACTGTGGGAGGAAGGGGGCGCCCTCCACTTCGGCACCCCCGGCGGCAAGCTCTGCGCCTTTTACACCAACAAGCGCTCCACCCTCAGTTTCAGCGACGGGCGGGATATCCGGGACCCGGATTCGGCGGGCCAGGCCATCTTTGCCGCCTGGGAGACCCCCGACCTCACCGGCAAGCGGTTTTTTAAAAACAAGAACTTCCGGTATCTGGCCATCCAGCAGCAGGCGGGGGTGTACACCGGGGTGCGGATGTACGCCATGCGCAAGGGGCTCTGGGCCCTTTTGCGCAGCGAGGAATACTCGGCCCGGTACCTGTATTTCCCCGAACTGGTCTTTTCCAAGTTCACCTTTTCCAGCGATACCACCAACAAGACCCTCCACACCAAAACCCGCCTGCGCCGGATGGACAAGATTCGATTCCGGTTCGAGAACGACCGGTGCAACGAGCCCTTCGGCCTGATGAGCTGGGCGGTGGAGTACACCGAAAACGGCAATTACAAGGGGTGATAACCAATGCTTACCAAGATCACCGAGGCGGACCTGGAGGGCAAGGGGGTCATCGGCCTGCCCGATACCCCCGGCCTTTCCACCGCCGAGATGCAGGAAAAATTCGAGGAGACCGCCCGGGCCGTCCTCGTGCCCGCCTTCAACCGGCTGGTGGAGGAGCTGGCCAGCGGGGTGGGCATCGCCGGGGCCAGCCATGTGGGGGCGGTGCTGCCCGACGGCTCGGCCGGCAACCTTCAGCAGCATGTGCTGGACAAAAACAACCCCCACGGCATCACCGCCGATTCCATCGGGGCCATGACCGCCCAGCAGGTGGCCGAGGCCATTGCCGGGGCCGTCTTTGATACCGGCGCCGCCGACATGACCAAGGCCGTCTACGATACCCGGAACCGGCGGCTGGACGTTTACCAGTACACCGACGACGCCATTGCGGCGGCCATCACCGCCGCCCTCAACGGGGAGGTGTGAGGTATGGCCATTCTTTCCGGCGGCTGCACCCTCACCCACAGCTTCACCCTGCCCTGCCCCGGGCAGGAGCTGGCCGCCCTTTACATCACCTACCAGCAGGGCGGGGCCACCGTGCTGGAAAAGACCCTGGCCGACTGCGCCTTTGAGGGGGCCCTGGCCCGGGTGCGCCTTTCCCAGGAGGACACCCTCCGCTTTCCCGCCTCGGGCGGACCCATCCGCATCCAGCTGCGGCTTCGCACCGCGGCGGGCACCGCCCTCAAAAGCGGCGTCCTCACCGCCGCCCCCGACGAGCTTCTCAAGGAAGGGGTGATCTGATATGGCAGAGTTTATCCCCCGCTGGGGGGATGGGGAGGATTCCTTCTCCCCCGCCTGGGCCGGGACGGAGGGGGTGTTCCGCTCCGATTTCGGCTCGGTGGTGGCCGGCCTGGACGGCAAAAGCCCCTATATCGGCCCAAGCGGCAACTGGTTTTGCTGGGACGGCAGCGGCTGGCAGGATACCGGCCTGCCCGCCCGGGGCCCCCAGGGGGAGAAAGGGGATACCGGCCCCGCCGGCCCCCAGGGGGAAAGGGGCGAGAGAGGCCCCGCCGGCCCTCAGGGCCCCCAGGGCCCCCAGGGCGAGCCGGGGCCCCAGGGGGAAAAGGGGGCGGACGGCACCGTGGCCTTTGAGGCCCTCACCCAAGAGCAGATCGGGATGCTGAAGGGGGAAAAGGGCGAGACCGGCCCCGCCCCCGACATGAGCGACTACTACACCCGGGCCCAGACCGACGAGGCCATCGCCGCCGCCGTGACCGCGGCCCTGAACACGGAGGTGTGACAATGGCAAAAAACGACAATCTCACGGATTTTTTGAAGGGCCTGGCGGATAAATTCCGCTCGGTGCTGGGCACGGCGGACCCCCTGAACCCCCAGGAGTTTGAGGATAAGATCCAGACGGTGCGGGACGAGGCCTACAGCCAGGGCTTTGCCGAGGGCGGGCCCACCGGCATCACCGCCACCGCCCCGGACGTGCTTTCCGGCAAGGTGTTCGGCTCGGGCGGCAGCGCCAAGGCCACCGGCACTATGCCGGACCAAAGCAATTCTATTCGAACCATAACAACAGATACCGTCGATCAATCAAGCGGAGCGTTTTGGCTTCAAACAAACGGCGATTTGTGGATTGCGCCAGGTATTGGTTATTGGGGTAGCTGGAATTGGAATATTAGCAGACTAACTATTAAAGCATCGGTCCTTCGAAGCGCTATAGGATTAACCGCCGCTAAGCTCCTGAAAGGACAAACGGTTTTGGGCATCACCGGCACCGGATTCACACAGCCGTTTTATGTGGGATACAATCTATACCCTACACATGGCACCTTTAACGCTGGGAAAGCGCCGTATTCCGGAACGCTTCGCTTTTATTGGGGCGGATGCGGCAAGGGCAGCGATGGAAGCAACATTGATGTCCATTGCGGTTCCAACAATGGGATCAACAGAGAAACGTTCCACTCGGAATTCAGCGGCAAGGTAGAGCTGAAGGTTACAAAAGGCACGGATGTGACTTTTACAGTAGGAGGCAAAAGTCCGTACTTGGTGATCGCCTATTATATCTCTTAACGGCAGGACACCGAGATGCACGCCATTGACATCCGGCTTTGGGCCCGCAACGGGCCCTCCGGGGGTTTGCCTTTGACTGCCGGGGGAACGGCAGCACCAAGACCGTCCTTGGTTCCTGCGGTTTTTCCGCCGGGCAGCACATCTTTATCCGGTCCGGCAGCGGAGTGAACGAGGGAGCGGTGGTTTTCTGGAAGGGATAAGCACCCGGAAAAAGGAAAGGAGAGATACCATGGCTTTTTGCGCCCTTGCGGCGGATCTCTCGGCCCATCAGGGCCGTGTAAACTGGCCCGCCCTGAAAACGGCCGGGCTCTACGCCCTCATCCTGCGGGCCGGCTACGGCAGAGAGGTGAGCCAGAAGGACAAGTATTTTGAGGAAAACTATGCCGGGGCCGGCTCGGTCGGCCTGCCGGTGGGGGCCTACTGGTTCAGCTATGCCAAAGACCCCGCCGATGCCGAGAAGGAGGCCCGGGCCTGCCTGGAGGTGCTGGCCGGGCGGCCCCTTCAGCTGCCCCTTTACTTCGATCAGGAGGAAAACAGCATCCCGGCGGCTGGCCGCACTGCCTGCGCCCTGGCCTTTTTGAACTATATCCGGGCCCACAGCCCCTACCGCACCGGCTACTACAGCTATACCGCCTGGTTTGCCGGGGTGGATCTGGCAGCCATCCGGGCCGCCTGCGACAGCATCTGGCTGGCCGATTACCGGGCCAATTACGATACCGCCATCCCCCGGGATATCCACCAGTACACCAGCTCGGGCAGCCTGCCGGGCATCTCGGGCCGGGTGGACCTCGACCATGTATACCGGGATTTTGTTTCCGAAACGAAAGGAGAAGGCGAGATGGACCTGAGTTTTGACACCTACAAGATCGGCCCGGTGAGCGAAGGTGACCGGCAGAGCCTGGCCGCCTTTGCCGAGGGCCTGGGCCTGGGCTTTGCCCACGAGGGGGATTACATCGTTATCGGCCCGGCAAGCCTTGGCGACCGCAAAGGGCTGCTGGCCCTGGCCCAGAGCCTGGGCCTTGGGGCCGAGGGGGTAGCCCCCCAGGAGCCGGATGAGCCGACGGAGGGCGAGGACAAGCCCGAAGGGGGCGAGGACAGGCCGGGCGATGGCGAAGAGGGCGATACCGGCGGCCAGGAAAGCGGCGGGAGCGGCCAGGAAGGCGGCGAAAAAACCGCCCTGACCCTCACCGGGGCGGGCCCTGCCCAGGCGGAACTGATCAAGGCACTGGCGGGGCTGTGGGGCCTCGGGGTAAAAGAAGGAGGAGAATGAGATGGAAGATACCTTGCGGAATATCAAGCTGGGGGTGACCGGCCTGGCCGGGGCCCTCACCGCCGTCTTTGGCTGGATGGGCTGGCTGGTGCTGCTTTGGGCCGGCTGCATGGGGGCCGATTACCTCACCGGCACCCTGGCGGCGGCCAGGGCCGGCCAGTGGAGCAGCCAGAAAGCCCGGGACGGGCTGTGGCACAAGGCGGGGATGTTCTTTGTGGCCTTCACCGCCCTGGTGCTGGATACCCTCATCAGCCTGGTGACCCGGAACCTGCCGGTGGTGAACCTGCCCTTTGAATACCGGTTCCTGCTCACCCCTCTGGTGCTGTGCTGGTATGTGGTCACCGAACTGGGCAGCATTGCCGAAAACGCCCTGGCCATGGGGGCCCCCTGCCCGGCCTTTTTGCAAAAGGCCCTGGAGGTGGCCCAGGCCGGGCTGGAAGCCGCCGGCGAAGGCGGGAAAGGAGAATGAACCATGGTGAATCTGAACCGTAAGCCCATCACCACCAGCGACGACATCATGAACGAGATGAAAAAGCTGCGGCAGTTCCCCAATCGGGCCAATGCGGGCAACCTGCACACCCTGGAGGATACCATGAACCAGCTGCCCGCCGCCCAGGCAGTGACCCCCGAACTGCTGGGGCTGGGCCGGGGCTCCTCGGGCTCTTCTTCCTCCGGTTCCTCGGGGGGCGGCGGGGCCAGTACCTATTCGGCCCCCGACTACAGCGGCATCATCAACAGCATCAAGAGCGATTTGCAGAAAAATCTGGAAGAAAGCCTGGCCGCCCGCCAGGCCGCCTACGACAAGAGCCAGCAGCTCTATGCCAAAAACCGGGATTCCCAGCTGGAAAGCCTGCTTTCCGCCTACAACTACGGCAAGGGCCAGGTGAATCAGGACGCCGACCGCAGCCTGCAGGAGGCCTATATCTCCCGGATGCAGGCCCAGCGCACCCTGCCCCAGATGCTCAGCGCCCAGGGCATCACCGGGGGCCTCAGCGAGACCACCGCCGCCGGCCTGCTGAACAACTATGGCAACAGCCGCAACAGCATCGAGACCGGCCGGGCCCAGAACCTGACCAGTCTGCTCAACACCTACCAGACCGGCAAGGCCGAGGCCGAGCAAAACTACAACACCCTGCTGGCCCAGGCCTACGACCAGCTGCAGCAGAACATCGCCGCCGACCGCAAGGCCTACGAGAGCAGCCTGGCCAGCCTGATGGCCTATCTGGGCTGAAAAAAGGAGGGATAGGGGATGGATCGGAAGATGGGGATGGAGCGCTGGCAGGCGGAAAATTTGGTGAGCCAGGCAAAGCAAAAGCTGAAGTATGACCTGATCGAGGGCAAGGTGGGGCTGGATAGGGCGTACAGCCTGGTGAACAGCATGAAGATGGTGGAGAGCCAGTGGCAAAAAATGGCCGGCAGCCAGCCCCAGAGCCAGAGCGCCGGGCAGGCGGGGGCAGTCAGCCCGCGGCCAGCCAGGAGAAACAGACATCATCGGCGCGCCTTGGTTCTTTCGTGAAGGAGGAAAGCCGGCAGGAAACGAATCAGAATGCCCTGGCATCCCGGGCCAAGCTGGAAGAGCAGGAGCGGGAAAGGGAAGCCCCAAAACAGGTAAACCAGACCCTGAAAAATAACTGGAAAAAAGATCAGCAGGCCATGTTGGAAGATCTCTCCCCCGAAGATCAGAATATCCTCAAGGAACTGAGCCGGGTGGAGTATGACCTGGATCATGGGCTGGACAGAAGCTATGAAAATGTTTTGCAGAATCAGCTGCTGCGGAACAGTTACCGCAAAAGTCTTGACGTTCACGGCATCCGAGGGAAGGATCTGGAAGAGATAGTCCGGTATCTCCAAATGCTGGAAAATGAACAGCGGGACCTGCAGGACCAACAGGAACGAAGGGATTTTGCCGATGACGGTTTTTTGCAGGGGACAGGAGCCAGTGTCATGAGCATTCCAGAAAATGCTGTGGGCAGAGTTCTGGGGACAATCGATATGGGCTTGCAATATCTGGAACGCAAGTTTAATCGTAGCTATGCCCCCCTTGATATGCACACATCGATACAAAGCATTTCCAATCAGGCCCAGGCCGGCAGGCAGGAGGTGGGCAGCAACATTAACGAGTGGGCGGCCAAAGCAACTGGCAACGAATTGGTTGGCAATGTGATGGAAATTTTGTACAACTCTGTTATGGACACAGCCGATGCTTTGGTGATTACACCGTTAGGTGAAAAAGGTGCGATGGTTGTGAGCGGCGTAGCTGGTATTAATGATAGTTTTAGGCAAGCCAAGTCACAAGGGGCTTTGGACGATGAGGCTATTACCTATGCAGTACTGAATCAGGGACTAAAGAGCCTTATGGATAGAATTGGACTGAAGGAAACAAAAAGAGTCCTGGAACAAAATAGGAAGTCATTCCAAAATATGCTTATGTGGCAATTGGAAAAAATAAACTTTGCAGGGGCCGGAGCAGCTTTGAATCAACTCGTAGAAAATTGGCTGGAAAACATTATCTTCTCGGATAATAGCAGGCTAAATGAAGCCTATGATGTAGCGTATCAAACAGCAATGGATGAGGGGGCAGATATTACCCAGGCTCAGGCTGCTGGTGACAATGCACAGAGAAGCTATATGCTCAGTAGCGCTATTGCTGCACAGGTAGAGGGAATGAGAAACAGCGGTATGGAGACGATTATCAAAACTCTCCAATAAAGGAACGAAAAGTTGTAACGCACGCAGGAAACCCCGCTACCGGCAAGCCCAGGTGCGGGGTTTCCTTTATCCATTTAATGCCGCAAATAAATAAGCAAGGAGGATCACAATGGGGGCGGCTATGGCGTAAACTTTAAGACGTGCTTTCATTTCGGAAACAAGATCTCCTGGTTGGTACCAAAAAGGGCCGAAACGAACCAACTGCTTTTTCTGGATTTGCGCCTGCAGACAGTCCTCCGGGGTAAGAGTGTGGGTATAGCCCATCTGGGTAAGGTAATCCAGCAGCTTCACAAAAGAGCGGTGGTGCCAGTCGGTATAAAAGATAGGGACGGCGTTCAGAATGGCGTCATTGTGCAGGGGTTTATCCTTCACACGGTTATACAGCGCTTTGGCAGCCGGGGGCGCGTCCTTGGGGTCAAGAGATGTATGGAAAAGCGACATGATAAAACCTCCTGAAAAAGTTTTGGGTGTCCGATGGTGCCGGCATGGGGCCTATTTTCAGTGAACCAATGCGGACAGCAGATAGGCAAGAAGAATGGCGATAGGAAGAACAATAGCAAAAAGTTTTAAGTTCGCTTCCGTTCCGGAGATAAAATCTCCGGGTTTATACCAGATGGGAAAGATGGGGTGTTTCACCAGATTTTTTGCCTGGGCCTGAACTTTCAGGCAGTCCTCCGGGGTAAGGGTGTGGATATATCCCATCTGGGTGAGGTAATCCAGCAGCAGTACAAAAGAGAGCCGTTTCCAGCCGGAATAAAACTGAGGGATGGCTTCCAGGATGGCGTCATTATGCAGGGGCTTATCCTTCACATGTTCGTACAGTGCTTTGGCAGCCGGAGGCGCGTCCTTGGGATCGAGTGGCTCATAAAAAAGGGAAGAAAGCGACATGGTCAAACCTCCTGAAAAGGTTTTGAGGTGTCCGATGGTGTCGACACGGGGCTTTGCTTTATTAAAGCACAAGATAAATGAAAAGCAACAAAATAGGAGTTATAAGAGCGAGAATTTTAATGCCGACCCCCACTGTAGAAAAATAGTCGCATGGGTCAAACCAAAAAGGTCCGTATTTCATGAGGTTTTTTGCTTCACCCTGAACTTTCAGGCAGTCCTCCGGGGTGAGGGTGTGGGTATAGCCCATCTGGGTGAGGTAATCCAGCAGCAGTACAAAAGAGAGTCGTTTCCAGCCGGAATAAAACTGAGGGATGGCCTCCAGGATGGCATCATTATGCAGGGGCTTATCCTTCACACGGTTATACAGCGCTTTGGCGGCCGGGGGCGCGTCCTTGGGGTCAAGTGGCTCATAAAAAAGGGAAGAAAGCGACATGATAAAAACCTCCTGAAAAATACTGGATGTCCGGCAATTACCGGGGCCACTTTCAGCGCAGCAGATAGGCAAGGAGAAACAGGATGGGGGTGATTAGGGCAAAAAATTTTAGGATCGCCTCCACACCTGAGGCGGAATCCCCGGGCTTAAACCAAAAAGGGCCCAGATTGATCAGATTTTTTGCCTTGATTTGTGCCCGCAGGCAGTCCTTTGGGGTGAGGGTGTGAGTATAGCCCATCTGGGTAAGGTAATCCAGCAGCTTCACAAAAGAGCGGTGGTGCCAGTCGGTATAAAAGATAGGAACGGCGTTCAGAATGGCGTCATTGTGCAGGGGTTTATCCTTCACACGGTTATACAGCGCTTTGGCAGCCGGGGGCGCGTCCTTGGGGTCAAGTGGCTCATAAAAAAGGGAAGAAAGCGACATGGTCAAACCTCCTGAAAAGGTTTTGAGGTGTCCGATGGTGCCGGCGCGGGGCCCGATGCGGCCGAAGGCTTCCCTGCTTTTCAGGGCTGTATCAAACGGGCAGCTTTTTGCGCAACCGTTTGCCAAAAGCCGCGAGCAAGGCGCTGATCCCGATGGCGGCATAGGGGGTCATCATCAAAAGATACGGGAAAGTGTACCGGGCTTTGGCCTCCCACAAAACAGAGAACAAAAAGCCCCCGAAGACCGCGATAAGCAGCAGATACGATTCCAGGGGCAAACGCCGCCTTGCTGCCGTGAGGGTGAAAGCCAGTACCCCGCCGTAAATCAACAGCTGATAAAAATTCATGAAGGATGTGAGCCGCCGGTTCCCTTCCCCCTCATACAGACTTTTAAAAAAATCCGTCTGTTCGCCCTTTATGACATTGTTCATGGCAAGGCACTGGTACATGGGGGCGTTCCACTGGGATGCGATCTTCCGGTGATAAAAATCCATGGCATAGGCGGGCTGGGCCTTGCAGTGGGCAAAAAAGTCTGCAAGGTCCTGCCGGGCGGCTTGGGAGGCCGCCTGAGGATCAAACCCGCTGTCCTGATACCGCTTGAAGTTATAGCCGTTGTACCAGCCCGCGTTGGGCATGGCATCATTGGTGCCCATGGTGATATGCAGGATAGCGGGCATAGGGTGGCTGTTCTGGGGGATCTTGTTATGATACAGCGCCGCCTGCAGGAGAGTGGGGGATGCCACCGCAAAAAGCAGAACCAGCCCCACGGCCAGGTGCTTTTTGCCCCCCGGCTGCAGGAACTTGAAAGCCATCACGATGAAAAAGGCGATCATGACAATGAGGGTGTTGGTGCGCAGGGACACCGCAAGAAAGACCGAGACATACAGGCCCACAAGGCAGGCAAGCCGGACGGCCTTGAGGTTTTCCAAAAGCATCCAGGCGGCCAGCATGGAAAAAGCTGTGGAGCTGGCTTCGCCATATACAAAGGAGGTGTAGATGTACATGGGGGCGCAGAAAAGCGCAAGCAGGAGATACAGCAGCCCGGCCTGCGGCTTTTCGCCGGTGATCAGCCTCACCACCCGGAACCCGGAATACACAAGGACCCCCACCGACAGGGCCGAAAAGACTTTGAAGAGATGCCAGCCTTCCGTATGAAAAAGCGGTGCCAGCAGATCGCACACCCGCAGGATGCTGATGAGGCCCAGCTGCTGCTGGTACACCCCCACATAGCCGCCCCGTGCCAGATCGCTGAAATCCCCGGCGTTAAAGGCGACGGCCCGCTGCCAGACCAGCAGCTGATCGGCGTTGGGGACGGTTTTGGAACCCTGGATCCAGAAAAGGCTGACGCAGACGGCCAGCGCCGACAGGGCCAGGGCCAGGCGGTGAAGATTCTGCCGGGAGAGCCGCCCCCGAAAAAGGCGGCACAGCAGCCCCAGCCCTGCCAGGGCCAAAAGGAGGAAGGCCAGGTTGCCGGCCCAAAAATCCCGCTGAGGATAGACGAACTCGTCGCTCAGTTCATGGTTGAGCCAGGAAAAGGCAAAGCTGCCGCAAAACAAACACGCAAACAGCAGCAGGCAGAGAAAGTTGAAGGCATATGCGCAGAGGAATTCCGTTTTTTGACGTATAACAGCAGTTTTCATGATGAATATCTTCCTTTGACAGGGGGCGGGGCGCCCGGCCTTTTCTATACTGGCTCAGCGGCATTCTCCGCGCCCAAATAGCGCGGAGGACAGTCACTTTTATTAGGATAATACCAGTATAAGGCGGCCGGGGAAAAAGCGCAAGGAGGAGGCGGAATATAAAAAATCCGGGCCAGCCCCCATAAGGGGACCGGCCCGGATTTTATTGATTTGGAGCGGGTTACGGGGCTCGAACCCTACCTTGTTGTTTTATAAAATGAAAATATTTTGATAAAACGTAT
>NZ_JAFBIO010000034.1 GCF_021531255.1 Allofournierella massiliensis
TTCTTCCCCTGTTCCCTCAAAGCCCCGCCGCCCCTTCCGGGCCGGGCTTTTCGCTTTTTTTCATTCATTTCCCGGCTTTTGCCCATGCCCCCGCAGGCCGTGTTTGACAATCCGGTTACAAAAGAGTAGAATGGATTTAGTTCTATTTTTAAATAATTTGCGAATTAAGGAGTTGGTTTTTTCGTGGATCCAGGCAGTTGTATACTGTTCATTCTCTTCTTGGCGGGGGCGTCTTACTGCGCCTCTTCCGAAACGGCCTACACGGCGGTAAGCCGGGTTCGCCTTCGCTCTTTGGCGGATGAGGGCAACAAGAGGGCCAAGCGGGCGCTGTGGATATGCGACCGGTTTGACAAGGCCCTCACCACCATCCTCATCGGCAACAACGTGTTCCATGCCAGCTGTTCTTCGCTGGCCACCCTTTTGGTGATGCGGGCCTTCTCGGCGGATTATGTGGTGTACGGCACCCTGATCACCACCGTGATCGTGTATCTGTTCTCCGAGATGCTGCCCAAGAGCTTTGCCAAGGCACGCAGCGAGCAGCTGGCCCTTCTGTACTCGGCCAGCATGAGCTTCTTCGTGCGGGCGCTCACCCCCATCTCCTTCCTGTTCCAGGGTATTTCGAGGCTGTTGTCCCGCTTCCTCTCTTCGGATGAAGACAACACCGTCACCGAAGAGGACCTGCAGAACATCATCGAGACCATCGAGGACGAGGGCGTGCTGGAACCGGAAAAGCAGGCGCTGGTGAATTCGGCCATGGAGTTCGGCCGCAAGACGGCTCAGGACATCATGATCCCCATGAGCGACGTGATCAGCGTTTCTCTTGCCACCCCTCACGAGGAGCTGGCCAAGTACATCAAGACTCTGCCCTACTCCCGCCTGCCGGTATATGAAGGCAGCCCCGAAAACATCGTGGGCATCCTGCCGGTGAACATCTTCCTGTCGGCGTATGTTTCCAAAACGCCCCTCACCCTGCGCAAGATCCTTCTCAAGCCCTACGTGTTCGACGCGGGCACCGAGATCACCGAGCTGCTGCAGCGGATGCGGCTGAACAAGCTGCACATGGTCTTTATCTGTGACGAGCACCGCCGCAAGGTGGGCATCATCACCATGGAGGACCTGCTGGAAGAGCTGGTGGGCGATATCCAGGATGAGAGCGACACGGGCGAAGGCCTGCGTCTGGAAGGGGGGCGGTGAGATGGCATACATTGCGATCGTGTTCCTTCTGATGGGTTCGGCGTTTTTCTCCGGTTCGGAGATCGCTTACACCTCCCTGAACAAGCTCAAGCTGAAAAAAGAGAACGAACAGCCCAGCCGGGTCCAGAAGCTGGTCAACTATATCTATAATCACTACGACCACGCTCTTTCCACCATCCTCATCGGCAACAACCTGGTGAACATCGGGGCCACCTCGGTGGCAACGGTGCTGGCGGTGAGCCTGGCGGCCAGCAGCGACGCCATCAGCGACAGCATGGCCTCCACCATCGTCACCGTGCTGATGACGGTACTGATTTTGATCTTTGGCGAGATCACCCCCAAGATGATCGCCAAGCGCAAGGCCGACGCCATTACCAAATTCGCGGCCTACCCCATTCTGTTCTTGATGATCGTGCTGTCGCCGGCGGTGCTGGCCTCCACGGCCATCGTCAACCTGTTCAGCCGGCTCTGGCGCAAGAAGGATGACACCGAGGTCACCATCACCGAGCAGGATCTGGAAAGCATCCTGGATACGGTGGAGGATGAGGGCGTCATCGACGAAAACCAGACGGATCTGCTCCAGTCGGCCCTGGAATTCACCGACCTGGACGCTGCCGACATCCTCACCCCCCGCATCGACGTGGTGGCCTTTGAGGTGAACGACAGCATCGAGACGGTGCTGAAGGCCATCAACGAGACCCAGTTCTCCCGCTATCCCGTATACGAGCGGACGGTGGACCATGTGGTGGGTGTTTTGTATGTGAAGCACCTGCTCAAGGAGCTGGTGGATCACCCGAACGTGACCCTGAAAGAGCTTCTGCTGGACCCGGTGTATGTGCCCCGGTCCATGAAGCTGCATGCCATCATGAACGAGTTCCGTGCCCGCCAGACCCATATGGCCATCGTGGCGGACGAGTACGGCGGCACCATGGGCATCGTGACCATGGAAGACGTGCTGGAACAGCTGGTGGGCGAGATCTGGGACGAGAACGACGACATCGTGAACGAGTGGCAGGAGCTGGATGAGAACCGGTACGAGTGCTCGGGCGATATGCTGCTCAGCGAGTTCTTTGACGATCTGGACCTGGATTTCCGGGATGTGGAGACCGAGAGCGCCACGGTAGGCGGCTGGGCCACCGAACAGATCGGTGCCATGCCGGTGGAGTTCGACGCCTTCGACTACAAGCAGTACACCATCCTGGTGAAGCATGTGGACGAAAGCCACCGCATCTCCCGCCTGCTGATCCTGCGTCATCACTTCTGCAGGGAAGACGACGACTGACCCCCAGGCAAAACAAGATACGCAAAAGCCCCCGCCTTTCCCCAAAGGGAAGGCGGGGGCTTTGTGATTGCTGTTTTTTACCCTACCCCGGCTTTTTTGGCCTTTTCCCGGGCCATGAACTCCTTGGTCTCCCTGGCGGCCACGCCGCTCAGGGCCACCAGAGCCACCAGGTTGGGGAAGGCCATCAGGCCGTTGAAGATGTCGGCGATGGTCCAGACGGCGGAAACGGTCAGGTAGGGGCCGATGAAGACGGCCAGGATGTAGAACCAGCGGTAGACCTTCACGATGCCCATCCGGCCGCCGGTGAGGTATTCCAGGCAGCGCTCGGCGTAGTAATCCCAGCCCAGGATGGTGGTGAAGGCAAAGAGGGCCAGGCAGACCATCAGCACAAAGGCCGAGAAGGAGGAAGCGAAGGGCAGGCCCCGCTGGAAGGCGTAGGTGGTGAGGGCGGCGCCGTCCAGGCCGGTCTCCCAGGCGCCGGTGACCACGATGGCCAGGCCGGTCATGGTGCAGATGACGATGGTGTCGATGAAGGTGCCCAGCATGCTGATGATGCCCTGGCGGGCGGGGTCGCTGCTCTTGGCGGCAGCGGCGGCGATGGGGGCGGAGCCCAGGCCGGCCTCGTTGGAGAAGATGCCCCGGGCCACGCCCTTCTGCATGGCCACAAAGATGCTGCCCACCGCGCCGCCGGTGACGGCAGCCGGGTCAAAGGCGGCCCGGATGATGGTGAGGAAGGCCCCGGGCAGCCGGGTGAAGTTGCGGGCCAGCAGGATGAGGCAGAAGGCCAGGTAGGTGAGGGCCATGAAGGGCACGATCACCGAGGAGACGCCGGCGATCCGCTGCAGGCCGCCGATGAGCACCAGGCAGACCAGCAGGGTGACGATAAAGCCCGAGATCACCACGCTCCAGGAATAGCTGCGGCCGAAGAGCTCCAGGCCGCCGGTCTGGTCGAAGGCAGGGTCAAAGACGGTCTGCGCCGCCGAGGTGATGCCGCTCGACTGGGTGATGGTGCCGATGCCCATCAGCCCGGCCAGGGCGGCGAAGGCGGCAAAGAGCTTGGCCAGCCATTTCCAGCCCTTGCCCATGCCCCGCTCGATGTAGTAGAAGGGCCCGCCCAGCACATGGCCGGCGGCGTCCACCACCCGGTACTTCACGGCCAGCATGCACTCGGTGTACTTGGTGGCGATGCCCACGCAGGCGGCCACGATCATCCAGAACAGGGCCCCCGGGCCGCCGGTGCAGACGGCGGTGGCCACGCCCACGATGTTGCCGGTGCCGATGGTGGCGCTGAGGGCGGTGCAGAGGGCCCCGAAGCTGGAGACCTCCCCCTCCCCTTCTTCCTTCTCAAAGACGCTTTTGAACCCGGCGCCCAGATACCGCTGGATGCCCCGGGTGCGCACCGTCAGCAGCAGGCCCGCGGCCATGATCAGGACGATGAGGGGCACGCCCCACACCTTGTCATCCAGCCACAGGATCCACTGGTTGAGCTTTTCAAAATCCATCTGTACATTTCCTCCCTCCGGCGGTGGGCCTTTCCTGGGCAGGCGGGGCTTTCCCCCGGGCCATGCCCGGGAAACCGGCCCCGCCGGGCCGCCGCCGCCATCTGCCGGGCCCTGCGCGCCGGCTCTGCCCCGGGCCTGCCCGCCTTTTTTAAAATTATGCTTTTTATTGTAGCACTATTCCCCCTTCCTGCCAAGAAAAAAGTTAAGCCGGCGGGCAAAAAATGCCCGTCGGCTTTCTTTTGTTTCGGTTTTTGGCCCTTTTCGGCCTTTTTCTCTCCGGCCCGGCAGCTCAAAAAGCACCGGCTTTGGCCCGGCAAACCGGGCAGGCAAGGGGTGCCGGCCCGGCATCCGGCAGGCAAGGGGCGCCGGCCCGGCTGGCGGGGGCCGCCCTCAAGAGGGCCCTGCCCTTTTGGGCCGCTCAGCCCCGGATGAAGCTGCGCTCCTCTTCCAGGCGGCGGGCGGTGGCCATCAGTTCATCCCGGATGCCCTCCATCCCCTTCTGGCGCATCCGGTTTTCCTCCCCCAGGATGGCCAGGGAATAGCTGGCCACCCCCCGGCTGTCCCGGATGGGCACGGCCACCGAGGCCACGCCCGGGTCCTGCTCGCCCAGGGAGATGCACCAGCCCTGGGCCCGGATCTTGGCCACCTCCCGGCGCATGGATTCTTTTTTCTCTTCGGCCCCGGCCCCCTGCCCGAAGGCCTGAGCCAGGATGTTCTCGATGAATTCGGGGGTCTGCCAGGCAAAGAGGGCCTTGCCGGTGGAGCCCCGCAGCAGGTTGCTCATCCGGCCCACCTTGCTGGCCACCCGCAGCACGTTGGTGGACTGCAGCTTTTCCACGCAGATGGGCAGGCCGTCCATCATGGCGGTGAGCACCACGTCCTCGTTGTATTTATCCCGCAGCCGGTGCATCTCTTCCAGGATCAGGTCCTCGGTGGTGATGCCCCGCACCACCGCCGTGGATACCCGCAGGATGCGGGTGCCCAGCCGGTACTTGCCGCCGGGGCCCTCCTGCACCAGCCAGCCCTCCCGCACCAGGGTCTTGACGATGTTGAAGGCGGTGGTCTTCTGCAGGCCCAGGGCCTTGGCGATCTCGGCCAGGCTCAGGCTCTGGGCGTTCTGGCGGCCGTACAGTTCCAGCACATGGATGGCCCGGCTCACCGAATTGATATACTGGGGCTGTTTTTCCTCGGACATACTGTCTCTCCCTGTTGTATAATTTCTATTTTTCCCACATTATATTACAGTATAGCGGATTTATCTGCCCCCGGCAAGAGAAAAAGGCTGAAGCCCGAAAAAGGGCTTCAGCCTCTGATTTTTTATGCAGGATCTTTATGTCCGGCGCGGGCGGCCCTCTCTCAGGCCTTGACGGGGCGGACGAACTCGCCCCAGCCGGCGGCGCTCTCATCCACCTTGCCGTTTTCGTATACGACCCGGCCGCGCACCAGGGTGGCGTCCACGGTGCAGCCCAGCTTCCAGCCCTCGAACACCTGCATGATGTCACGGGCGGTGCTGTAGCTGTCGGCCATGTGGAAGGTCCACTCCTTGTTCATATCCACGATGACCAGGTCGGCGTCGGCGCCGGCGGAGATGGTGCCCTTCTGGGGGTAGATGTGGAAGAGCTTGGCGGCGTTGACGCTCAGCAGTTCCACGGCCCGCTCCAGGGTGATGCGGCCCTTCTTGGCCTCGGTGAGGATGAGGGGCAGGCGCAGGTCGATGCCGGGGAAGCCGGAGGGAGCCAGGAAGATGTCGCCCTTGCCTTTCTCCTTCTCGCTTACCAGGTAGGGGCTGTGGTCGCTGCCGATGAAGTCCACGGTGCCGTCGGCCACATAGTCCCACAGCTTCTCGATCTCCTCCTTCTTGCGAAGGGCGGGGTTGCACTTGGCGTAAGCGCCGTATTTTTCCACATAGCTCTCATCCAGCAGCAGGTAGTGGGGGCAGGTCTCCACCAGGACGGTCTGGCCGTCCCGCTTGGCCTGCTTGGCCAGCTCCATGGCGTCGCAGGTGGAAACATGCACCAGCTCGATGGGGCAGCCGGTCTCCTTGCCGAAGCGCAGCATCTTGGCGATGGCCTCCACCTCCACGATGGGGGGGCGGCTCTCGCAGTGGGCCAGATTGTCCACCCGGCCCTCGGCCCGCAGCCGGGCGATGTTGCCGGTCACCAGCTCGTTGTCCTCGGCATGGGCGGCCAGGGTCAGGCCGGTCTTGGCCACCTCCTGCAGGGCCCGCATCAGCTGGGCGTTGTTGGCGCTGGTCAGGCCGTCAAACTCGCCGTCCCGGCCCTCGGGGGTGTCGTGCAGGAAGGTCTTGTAGGCCACGATGCCCTCATGGCTCAGGGGCTCGATGGCTTCGGGGTGCTCGCCGCCGGCGGCGCCGTAGAAGCAGAAGTCCACGCAGCTGCCCTTCTCGTGGCGGTCGTTGGCCTCGCACTCCTCGCCCTTGCAGATCTGCAGCCGGCGCTTCAGGATCTCCCCGTTCCACTGGGGGGGCATGGAGATGGGATGCTCAAAGAAGGTGGTGCATCCGCCGGCGGCGGCGGCGCGGGTGCCGTCCTCGAAGGTCTCCCGCTCCCAATGGCCGGGGTCACGGTAATGGACATGGGTGTCCACGCCGCCGGGCATCACATGCTTGCCGGAAGCGTCGATGGTCTTTTTGGCCTCGGGCAGGCAGCCGGGGGCGGCCACCATGGCGATCTTGCCGTCCTTGATGCCCACATCCGCCTTACGGAAAGAGCCTTCCACAAATACCAGGCCGTTTACAACTGCGGTATCCAACATAGTACGATTCTCCTTTATCCAGATTTTCTTACAGGCTGGCCGTTTCCCCTTGTGCCGGCTGGCTCTCTGCCGGGAAAGCGCCCCTTTTTGGCAAAGGGCCGCCCTCCCGGCGGAGTAAAGAGAATAGCCAGCGGGAATGTCGTTTTACAGTTCCCCCTGATCCAGCTTGAGCACGGTGCGGTAGAGCACCTCGGCGCCCATATCCACATGGCGGGGCTCGGTGTACTCGGCGCCGTGGTGGCTGATGCCCCCCGCGCTGGGGGCGAAGATCATGCCCATGGGCACGCCCTCGTGGGCCATGGGGTTGGCGTCGTGGCCGGCGCCGCTGGGCATGACCACATGGGAAATGCCCATCTCGCCGCACACCCCGTCGATCAGCTTGACCAGCCGCTCGTCGCAGGGGGTGGAATACTTGGCCACGGTGGGTACGAACTCGAAATCGCAGTTGGGGATGCCGGCGGCCATCTGCCGGATATCGTCATAGAACCGGTCGGTGACGGCCTTATCCATATGGCGCATCTCGAAAGTGGCCTTCACCTCGCCGGGGATCACGTTCTCCTGCCCGGGCAGCACCTGCATCTTGCCCACGGTGAACACCAGGGTGTCGCTCAGGCGGCGGGCGTCCTCCTCGGCGGCCACGATCAGCTTGGACATACCCACCAGGGCGTCCCTGCGGTTGACCATCATGGTGGTGCCGGCGTGGTTGCTCTGGCCCTTGGCGGTAACGTCGTAGCGGATGACGCTGACGATGCCGCTCACCACGCCCACGTCGATGCCGGCGTTATCCAGCTTGTCGCCCTGCTCGATGTGGTATTCCAGGTAGCAGCCGTAGCGGCCCGTATCCCTGCGGGCGGCGCGCACCTTGTCGGGGCTGCAGTCGAACTTGGCCAGCCGCTCGGGGTAGCCGGGGGCATCCGGGTCCACCATGCCCACCACGCAGCGGCTGCCGAAGGTGCCGCCCAGGATGCTGGATTCCTCCATATTGAAGCCCCAGATCTCCAGGTTGTGGCGCAGCTTCCTGCCCTCGTCCTTCAGGCGGGCGGCCACCTCGATGGCGCCGGTCACGCCCAGCATGCCGTCGTATACGCCGCCCTGGATGACGGTGTCGATATGGCTGCCCAGCACGATGCTCTTGGCCTCGGGGTCGGTACCGGGCAGTACCCCGTGCAGGTTGCCCACCGGGTCCATCTCGGTCTCCAGCCCCAGTTCCTCCATTTTTTGGCGCAGAAGGGCGGCCGCCTGGAAATACCCCTCGGAAAAGCCCAGACGGGTGATGGAACCGTCCGGGTTGCGGCCGATGCCGCCGGCCTGCTGCAGCAGATCGTTCAGTCGGCTCATGGGTCAAAACACCTCTTTCAAAAAATATGCCGAAAAATTTTTGTCATACCCTTGGCAAGGCCGCGGGCTGCCGCCCCGGGGGGGAGGGGCGGCGGCCCGCCGGCCAGCGCTTGGAAAGAACCTGTTGTTTTGCCTCCCTGTCAGGGGGCCCCGGCAGGGATCAGACAGCCTGGTTTCAGGCAGTCTCTTTGCCGAAGAGATTCTCCATCACTTCGGGGTCGGCGTCCTTGTTGGCGTCGGCGGGGGTCAGCCAGGTGGCGATCATGATGACCACGAAGCTGACGGCGCAGGCGGGCAGGGCGGCCATGATGCCGCCGGGCTGGCCCAGGCTGTACCACACCACGGCAGTGGCGAAACCGCAGAGAGCCGAGAGGATGGCGCTGATCTTGTTGACCCGTTTCCAGGCGACGCCCACCATGGTGGTGATGGCCAGGGCCGAGCCCATCAGGGTAACGCTCTTGGCCTGGAAGGTCTGGATGGTATCGTTGATGAAGAAGGTGAGAACGACGGCGCCGATGCCGAAGACCAGGGTGGCGATACGGGAAACCAGCAGCTCTTCCTTATCGGAGACGTCCTTCTTGACCTTGCAGTAGAAGTCGTGGGAGAAGGTGGTGGCCACCAGCAGCAGCAGGCTGTCGGCGGTGGAGATGATGGCTGCCACCACGGCGGCCAGCATGATGGCGCCGGAGATGGGGACCACTTCGGTCATGACCAGGGTGGTGAAGACGGCGTCCTGCTTTTCGATGCCGGGATGGATGAGCATGCCGCACAGGCCGATGATGACCAGGGGCACGTAGAAGAGCAGCAGGCCGATGCCGGTGATGCCCTGGCTCTTGGAGGCCACTTCGGGGCTCTCAGCGCTCATGAAGCGGGCGACGAACTGGGGAGCGCCGAAGTTGCAGATGCCCCAGGTGATGACCCAGCTCAGAGCGGTGAGGGGAGGAATCTTGACACTGAAGCCCTTGACGAATTCGGGGTCGATGGCGGCGATGCCCTCGTTCATGGCGCCGAAGCCGCCCACACGGAACAGGAACTGGGCGGCGATGATCCAGACGCCCAGGATGATGACCAGGCTGCAGATGGTGTCGGTCCAGGCCACGGCCTTCATGCCGCCGATGCAGGTGAAGACGATGAAAACGGCCAGCAGGATGACGCAGCAGGTGATGGTGCTCCAGTCAGAGAAGGACTGCAGGATGATGATAGCGCCGGTGACCTGGTTGGCCAGCAGAGCGGTACAGCACAGCACCACCAGCAGGCTGGCCACGACGGAATAGCCCCGGCTGTAGCGTTTTTCGATCAGTTCGGGCAGGGTGTTGCACTCGCTCTTGCGAACCTTGCGGGCGAAGTACAGGCAGGCCAAAAAGCTGGTGAGCAGGGTGCCGGCGGCGTTCCACCAGCCGCTCCAGCCGTTCAGGTAGTAATAGCCCATGTAGCTCATGATGCTGGTGGCGGAAACGATGGTGGCGAAGTAGGTGCCGGCCATGGGGATCTTGCCCAGGGACTTGCCGGCCACCATCCAGTCCTCACTGCTCTTGACGCCCCGGCTGATCATGATACCGATCACTGCCAGCGCCACCATGAAGACGACCGTAACGGTTAAGTAAATGGCATTGTTGCTCATTTATCGTCGCCCCCTTTCTTATATTTCAGGGTGACGTAGACAAAGGGGAACAACCCCAAAAAGAAATACACGAACCACAGAAATACGCAGCTGGCAGTCACATTCATACTGCTCCATCCTTTCTTTCTCTTCTGATACTGCTCGCCCCGCCCTTCGCGGGGCTTTCGGGCTTTTCTCCTTGTGCTTCCTCAGCTCCTTTCCGGCCGCCCGGCGGGCGGTTTATTTTTGTGTATTCTTCAAAGCCCCGTTACCGGCGGCTGTTGAACAGATAGAAGGGTTCCAGTTTTACCTCTTTCAGCCAGCCCTCGTACCAGGCCTGGTAATAGGGGCGGATCTTTTCCAAAAAGGCCTCGTTTTCCAGCTGGGCGGCGGTGCGGCCGGCAGCGGCCTGCTGGCGTACCTCCTCATACAGGGCTTCCAGGTCGATGGTGAGCAGCTTGCGGTGCTCCATCACCTTTTTGCCCCCGATCACCACCGTGTCCACATGGCGGCCCAGGGCCCGGCGCAGCACCACCTCGCCCAGGTCGGTGCCGGGCAGGATGCAGGGCTCGGTCATCTCGGTCATGTCCACCAGGATGGCGTCGGCCTTTTTGCCCACTTCCAGGGCCCCGATCTCGTTTTCAAAGCCGGTGGGCCGGGCGCCCTTGCGGGTGGCCATATCCAACACCCGGGCAGGGGTGAGGGCCGGGCAGCGGGTGAGGGAGATATCCGCATGGCGATGCAGGAAATAGATCATCCGCATCTCCATGAACACGTCCTCGTCGTCGTTGATGCTCTTCTCGTCCAGGCCCATGGCCACGTTCATGCCGGCGGCCAGCATCTGGTATACCGGGGCGATGCCGTCCCGCATGATCAGGTTACAGCTGGCGTGGTGAGTGATATAGGCATCCCTCTCGGCCATCAGCCGGATGTCCTCTTCATTCAAGTAGACGGCGTGGCCCAGCACCAGGTTTTTGTCCACCAGGCCCAGATCGTCCAGGTGGCCCACCAGGGATTTGCCGTAGGCGCGCATCCCAAAAGCCTTCTGTACCGGGGTCTGCAGGCAGTGCAGGTGGATGGGCAGCCCGCCCAGCTCGTCGGCCCGGCGCTTGACCCGGGTGAGGAACTGGTCGGTGGAGCCCTGTACCCAGTTGGGGCCGAAGAAGATCCGGGCCCGGGGGCCATTGAACTCCTCATAGAGGCTCTCGAAGGCCTCCATGTATTCCTCCACCGCCCGCTCCTGGTCGATGTACACCCGGCCCTCGGCCTCTTTCTGCAGTTCGGGGGGCAGGGTCTTGAGGAATTCCCGGTCATCGTAGGCCAATACATTTTTATTCCGGATGCCGGGCGAAAAGCCCAGCCGGATGCCGGTGGAAAGGTAGCCCTTGATCTTTTCGGCGCAGTTGGCGCGCAGGTTGGGATCCAGGGCGGCGCCGCTCTCGTTGTGGTGCAGGGTGGTGCAGCCGTTGCGGATATGCCGCGCCGCGTTGAGGGCGGCGGTGGTCTCGGGCTTTAACTGGAAGGCGGTGGCGAATTTCAGCAGGGCGTTTTCCAGGTAATCCAGGGTCACCCCCCGCTGTACGTAGGAAAGCCCCGCCCCATGGGTGTGGGAATCGATCAGGCCCGGCATCAGAAGCTGGGTGCCGTCCCCCACCACCTCTTCACCCGGGTGGGCCGCGGCCAGCTCTTCATAGGGGCCCATGGCCCGGATGGTGTCTCCCTCGCAGTAAACGGCCCAGCCCTCCCGCAGCTCCATGCTGCCGTCGGCCGCCGCCTGCATCAGGTATTTTCCCCGCAGGATCATTCCCTTGCCCCTCCCTCTCTTCTTCGTTTGTGGAACCGGGCCTCAGGCCCGGGCGTTGAACTGAACTTCCCGGGCGGCGCCCTCGGCCAGGATCAGGGCCCAGATCAGCCCATCCAGCACCGGCACGCCCAGGGCGGCCTGCAGCTTGCCGGCCTGGCCGCTGTAGTTGGCGCAGCCCAGCACCAGCGCCCCCACCCCGGGGGTGGCCAGAGCCCGGCGGCCCGCCTCGATCAGGCTTTCGGTATCGTCTCCCCGGCTCACGGTCACGGTCTTGAGCTGTTCCTCGCAGTGGTACTTGCGGGCCAGAGCGAATTTCTTGGGGATGATCTTTTCCGAGGGGGTGAGCACCGCATACCCGCCGGCCAGCTGGGCGGCCATCCGCATGGAGGCCTCGGCAATGCCAAAGACGGGTTTGGGGGCGGCCACCTCCCGCACCAGCTCCAGGCTGGGGTCGGCGTGGCAGGCCACGATGAAGGCGTCGAACTCATCCCGGCGGGCCTTCACGATGGAGGCCATCTCGGCGGCGCCGGCGGCCTGGTCCTCATAGGTGACCACCAGGCGGGGGGCCGTTTTCATCGAGACGGTCTCGAACTGGGTCCGCCCCTCCAGAAAGGCCCGGGCCGTATCGGCCAGCACCTGCTCGGTGCCGGTATCGCTGTTGGGATTCAGGATGAGGATCTTCATGGTATATTCCCCCTTTCTTCAAGGCCCTTCGGCCCTTGCCCTGTATTGTATCCGCCCGGTTTCGGGCGGCTCCTGCTGTGTATCTTCCGCCCGGCTTTGGGCGGGCTTTGTTTTTCCCGGAGGGAGGCTTGCCCTGCCGCCCCCGGCTTTTCGCCTTTCTCGGCTTTCCCGGGCGGCTTCTGCCGTTTCGGCCCCGGCGGATTTTTCCCCGGCCCTGGCCTTTCCAGCCTTTCTGGCTTCCCCGGCTTCCCGCCTTTCCAGCCTTTCCGGCTTCCCCGGCTTCCCGCCTTTCCCGGGCGGCTTCTGCCGTTTTGGCCCCGGCGGCTTTTTCCCCGGCCCTGGCCTTTCCGGCTCCGGCGGATTTTCGAGCTGGTTCATAATATAGGAACGCGTTCCTATATTTCTATATTTCAAGAATAACCACAGTTATCTTTTTTGTCAATCAAAAAACCTCAAATTTCATCCCGGCGAAGTTCCAAAAAATACCCCCGTTTTTTGTGTTTCTGCACAAAAAAAGACAGAACACGTTCTCGTGTTCTGTCTTTTTTGCCTGTTGACGTTATTTTTTTGTAAAGGCCGTTCCCCCGTCCGGGCTGTCCCTCAGCCTATAAAGGGCCACAACACCAGCAGGCCCACGCAGGCGATCAGGAGCATATAGGCCACGATCTTAAAGAGGGTGAGCCCCAGGCGGGGGGTATAGCCCAGCAGGTTGCGGGCCTCCACCGGGTTGCAGCAGCCCTCTTCCCGGGCCTGGGCCCCGTTTTCCCAGGCAAAGCGGCGGGCATAGCCCGGGTGGGTAAAGCTGATCTCCAGCTTCTGGCTGTCGGCGGGCTGGGCGCTGATCCAGGCGCTCCTGCCCCGGGTGCTGTGCCGGGGTTCCAGGGGGGCAAACCGCACCAGCACCCCCAGCAGCAGATAGATCAAAACCCCCAAAATCATCTGGTCAAAGCCGAAAAAGACCGCTTCCTTGAAATCCAGCCAGGCATTATACATCCCCCAGCCGCCGGGCATAAGGATAATCAGGTAGTCCAGCATGGGGGAGAACAGCCCCAGCAGCAGGGCCCCCCAGAAGCACCATTTCCGGGCCCGGCGCAGCTTTTTGCGGTGGGCGGCGCACTGGGGGCAGAGGGGCAGGCGGATCTTTTCATACCGCCGCTCCTTCTTTTCCCCTTTCTGGTCGGGCTGGTATTCCAGCAGCTCGGTCTCCTGGGTGGGCAGGCCGCAGCAGGTGCAGTAAGGGGGTATCACCTGGGGCAGGCCTTCCAGCTCCACCACCCAGCGCCGGTTGGGCACCCGGCGGGCGGCGGGGGCGCCCCCCTGGCCTGTCGGGGTCTGGCCTGCCGGGGTCTGGGGCATGGGGTTTGCGTTTTCCCTTTCCATCTCGTTCATCCTTTCTTTTTATAGGGGGCTATAGGGGCCGAACTCACAAAACCTGCCCCATCCAGATCAGGTAGAGCAGGGAGATCCCCAGCCCCGCCCAGAGGGATATCTTCTTTTTCTCTTCCCGGTCGGGTTCCGGGGGGTCTACCCCGGCGGGCTGATGGGCCCCGTTGTAAAGGGAAAAGAGCCGGGCATAGCCCCGGCGGGCAAAGGTGAGCTTGATGCCGATCCGCTCCGGGCTCAGGGTGCCCACCGTCACGGCCCCCTGCCGGGCCGCATGGCCGGGGGGCGGATTCCGGTCCTGCCAAAGGCTGTACTCCCGGTAGCCCAGGGGGCAGAGGATGCCGGGCAGCAGGGCCCCCACGAAGGCCAGCATGACCCCGGCTGCCCAGGCTTTGGCGGTCAGCAGGATGCCCAGCCCCAGGAAGGCCC
>NZ_JAFBIO010000035.1 GCF_021531255.1 Allofournierella massiliensis
GGCCGCTCGGGCGGGGGCAGGGTGCGCTTGATGGAAAGGGCGATCTTGCCATCCTCCCCCACATTGATAACCTTCACCTTTACCGTCTGCCCTTCGCTGAGCACGGCGGACAGGTCCTGGATGAACTCATTGGATACCTCGGAAATATGTATCATTCCGGTCTTGCCTTCCGGCAAAGCCACAAAGGCGCCGAATTTCTTCACGCCGGTGACTTTCCCCTCCAGCACGGTCCCTACCTCAAGCTCCAAACGTATTAACCCTCACTTTTTTAATATTTCGCTGCCGCAAGGCAATTTTATTTTCCCCCGCCATCCGCTTTCGGGCAGCGGCGGGGGGCTTTCCTGGTTAAAAGGACCCCGGCCCGCAATACCGGGGCGGCCTTATTTGCCGCTCATGTCCACAAATACCCGCTCGCCGGGCTTGGCGTAGCCCAGCTCATCCCGGGCGACCTGCTCAATGATCTCCTCGTCGCTGGCTTCCAGCTGGCGGCTCAGCTCCTCATTGTCGGCCTTCTGGGCGGCCAGCTGGGTCTGCACGGCCTCCAGTTCCTGGCGCTTGGCGCTGATCTGCACCTGATTGTAGATCAGCGACCAGACCAGATATCCGCCCATCAGCAGGATAAGGCAGGGCGCAAGGAAGGAATTCATCAGATTGCGGCGCTTCTTGACGCGCTTTTTCACGATAATTCGTCCTCCTCGCCCCAAATGTTATATCTAATTAGAATTATACAACATCTTCGAGTTTTTTTGCAACCGTTTCTTTTCCTTTTGGAGTCGTTTTTCCAGCCGCCGGCTGCGCGCCTTTTCCCGGGCCCGCCAAAGGGCGGCCGCCAGGGGCCATATCAGCCACAGGGCCAGGGCAAAGGGCCGGCTCAGGGTCCATTTCACCCGCTTTTCCACCGCCCGGGTCAGGGGAGCCACCGCGCCGAAATAAGCCAGGTCCCCCGCCAGCAGGGCCAGCACCATATAGCCTCGCACGCTTCCCGCCCAGCTGCGGGAGGCGCCATAGCTGAACACCATCAGCCCCGCCAGCAAAAAACCGGCCAGATCCAGCACAAAAAGGGTCAGCCGGGCCCTGCCCAGCACCGAGCGGGCAGCGTCATACAGGCAGGCCACCAGCAGCCCCTGGCCCAGGCAGCACAGCACGTCCGGCCATATCTGGGCCGCACCCTGCGCCGCTGTCATCATCGCACCAGCCGCTTGAAGAAGCCGCCCGCCGGCTCCCTGCGTTCGGTGTACTGGACATATTCGATCTTGCCGTAGATCTTTACCTCGCCGGTTTGCACACTCAGCTCGCTCACCTGGATGCCGCTGCCCCCGATGACAAGGCCGCCCTGCTGGGTTTCCAGCGAGGCGCCGCCCTCATCACAGCTGAGAATCCGGGTGACCCCGGTGGCCGTGACCGAGCTGCGGTTTTCAATGATCAGATTGTGGGGCGCCGGGGCCGGAGCCGGCCGGGGCACGGATACACTCTCGGTTGCCGAAGAAAACTTTGCCTGCATATACTGCACCTGCCTTCCTGGTACAGTATATGCATGTCCCGTTCCGGTTAGCACCTTGTCCGGGCATGGCAGGGGATTTTTCTTTATTCGGAGATCACTTCGTACATTTCCCGGGCCACATCCTTGCGCTCCACCCCTTCGGCGCAGAGCACCCGCACCTTCACCGGGCGGTTGCCGAAGGTGATCTCGATGATATCCCCTTCCTTTACCGTGTAGCTGGCCTTCACCGTCTTCCCGTTCACCAGGATCCGGCCCGCGTCCGCCACTTCATTGGCCACGGTGCGCCGCTTGATCAGCCGGCTCACCTTGAGATATTTATCGATCCGCATGAAAGTTTCTCCTTTCCCGCCCGGCGGGGTATCCCCCACTCCGGGCAGCCTTATAAAAAAGCAGGCACGGCCAAAATGCCGCACCTGCCCCTTTTTCAAAACCTGAAAAAGCCTTATTTCGCCACGGCGTCCTTCAGGGCCTTGCCAGCCTTGAAGCCGGGAACCTTGGCGGCGGCGATGGTCATGGGCTCGCCGGTGCGGGGGTTACGGCCGGGATGAGCAGCGCGCTCACGGACCTCAAAAACGCCAAAGCCAGCGATGGAGACCTTGTCCCCCTCGGCCAGAGCGTTGGAAATAGAGTTCAGAACGGTGTTGACAGCCTGCTCGGCATCCTTACGGGTCAGCTTGGCCTCTTCCGCAACTTTTACAATCAGTTCTGCTTTCGTCATCTATAATACCTCCAAATATATTTCAGCACAGGGGGCTTTTTCCCTCCGGTACTATCCTTGTTGCCGCCCTCAGGGCTTTTCGCTTTTTTCGATCTCCTGCCGGGCAAACTTCCGGGTGTATTTTTCCAGCGCTTCCTCGGCGCACACCCCATCCAGCCGGGCGGCCTGCACCAGCAGGAACAGGGCCCTGCCGTATTCCTCCGCCTCCGACTCACTGCCCAGCTTTTCGATCTGCCGGGCAAGCTCTTCCAGGGCATCCGCCTTTTGGGCCGGCTGATCCCAGAACCGTTGGGCGCGCTTCTGGTGTTTCTCGCAGTACATCAGGGCAGGCAGGGTAGCCGGCACACTTTCCAGCTCGTCCCGCAGGGTCACCCGGCCCTTTTCCTTATCTTTGAGCGCCTGCCAGCTGTTTAAACCGGTATTGTCACCGGCCCCCGCAAAAATGTGGGGATGGCGGAAGATCAGCTTGCGGCATACCCCGTCGCACACATCCTCAAAGGTGAAATGCCCCTGCTCCGCTTCCATCTGGCTGTGCAGCATGACCTGCATCATCACATCGCCCAGTTCTTCCTGCAAAAGGTGGGGATCCTCTTTGTCGATGGCTTCCAGTGCCTCATAGGTCTCCTCCACAAAGTTCTTGCGGATGGATTGATGGGTCTGGACCTTATCCCAGGGGCAGCCCTTTTCCGGGTCCCTCAGAATGCGGATGATCTGTTCCAGATCCGCCGCGTTGTACTTGTCTTTTTTGGGATAATCCATCGCTTTTCAGCCCCCTCCTCAAGTCGGAAGTCTTAACCATTCTACCAAAGACAGAGTGGCTTTTCAAGTGTTGTTTTGCCCCTTTTTCGCCGCTTTAGGCCGAAAAAAGGGACTTTTAAGAAGGGTGGGCGCTTTTTCGGCGTTTATCACCTTTTTTTACCCCTTTCCCCCATGTTTTTTGCCGTTTTTTCGCCCTTTCAGATGCAATTTTTCAGTTCCGTATAGTTTTTGCGCCGGAACGATTGAAAAAGCCCGGCTTTTTTGTCATAATAGGTACAACCTATATCGAGAGGATGTATCAGCACCATGAAATTTTTGGAGGATCGAATCCGCCGGGAGGGCCAGATACGGCCCGGCAATATCCTGAAGGTGGACTGCTTTCTGAATCATCAACTGGACGTGACCCTTCTGGATGAGATCGGCCGCGCCTTTTATGAAAAATACAAGGACCGGGGCATCACCCGGATTCTGACCATCGAGGCCTCGGGCATTGCCATCGCCTGCATGACGGCCCGGTATTTCAACGTGCCGGTGGTGTTTGCCAAGAAGGCCAAGAGCAAGAACCTGGACGGTGACGTCTACACCTCTGTGGTGCATTCCTTCACCTACGGCCGGGATTACGATATCACTCTGGCCAAGAAGTTCCTGGGCCCCCAGGATACCGTACTGCTGGTGGATGACTTCCTGGCTGTAGGCAAGGCCATGAACGGCATGCTGGATATCTGCCGGCAGGCGGGCGCCCATGTGGCGGGCATCGGCATCGCCATTGAAAAGGGATTCCAGAGCGGCGGCGCCGCCCTGCGCCAGGCCGGCTATGACCTGACCAGCCTGGCCATTGTGGATTCCATGGGAGACGACGGCAGCATCGTTTTCCGCTCGGAAGAGAGCTGAACAAGAAAAAAGAGAGGGAAGGACCGGAACCGGTCCTTCCCTCTTTGTTTTATACCGTTTTCATATTGGGCCAGGTCCACTCGATCAGGGAATCGGGGTACTGGCTGTCCATGAATTCCTCGATGGAATTCTGGGGCAGACGGCCGTCCTGCCGATTCAGATACCGCACCATGGCCGCCGCCGAGATGATCATATCGGCGCAGAGCAGCACCACCGCCGCCCAGGTGAGGACGGTTCCCAGCACCGGGGGCCACTTTTCAATAAAGGCCGACAGACGGGGATAGAGCAGCTTGATCCAGACCACGCTCAGAACGCCCCAGAACAGCATGAACAGCACGTTGGTGCGCCCGCCGATATTCAGGGGCATATGGCTGTAGTCCCAGAATACGGTGCCGAACACCAGTTCGGTGAACACGCTGCACATATACTCATAAAAGCCGCCCAGAAAGAAACCGCCAATGAACACATACCGGTCATCCCGGCGGGATAGGGGTTCCAGCAGGACGGTGAGCAGGACCGCCCCAAAGCCCCATACCACACTGAAGGTGCCGTACAGCAGGCTGGACCGGCTCATCAACACCCCGGAAACCCCAAAGACATATACCGTCTCGATCCAGTCGCCCAGCAAGGCGCAGATCACAAAGATCCAGATCAGCTTGGGCAGGCAGAGCCCCTTGGCAAATCGCTTTTCCTTGGGTTCACCGAACCCCTTGCCGGTGGGCTTTGCCTCCCGGAATTCCGGGAAAGCCCGGCACATACGCTCCCGCAGCAGGTTGTAGAGCTTCTGCCCCAGAGTCTGTTTTGCCGCCTGCAGCCCTTCCGGCACCCGTCCCTGCGCCAGGAAATCATCCCGCCGGGTCTTGGTGATGAGGGCCGCGGTGGCCACCGCATCCACCGCCAAAAGCCCTGCCAGGCAGCCCACCAGGATCTTCAAAGCAAAGAGGGGGATCAGCTGGCTGAACAGGAAGACAAAGGGGTGTACCAGGTACAGGGTGAGCATGGCCAAGGTGCCCCACAGGCAGGTATAAACCAGGCCGTGCCAGCTGTGCAGGACGATCACTTCCTGCCGGAATTTTTCAAAGGAGCGGCCGGTAATTTTCTCTTCCAGCCAGCCGGTGAAGAATTCCACCACATTGGCCAGCACCATGCAGGCTATGAGCTGTATGGGGAAATTGCCGCCCATATCCCGCAAAAACACCAGGATCAGGCACATAGCCGTGCCGTAGGCCGGGCAGATCGGCCCGTTGAACAGGCCCCGGTTTACGAATTTGCCGGTGCGCATCGCCCCCCAGGCCACTTCCAGCGCCCAACCCATCAGGGAATACACAAAGAAGTAAAAGCCGAGTTCCCATACGGTATAGTGCATAAAAACCTCTGTCTGCGGCTTATCTGCCGCTCTTTTGAGTGGTCTTGTCCAGCGCGCCGATCCGCTCCAGCACCTCCTGGTACCCGCCGGTGCCGTACTGAATGCACCGGTTGATCCGGCTGATGGTGGCGGTACTGATCTCTACGCTCTTGACAATCTGGTCGTAGGTCTTGCCCTCCAGAAGAAGCCGCGCGCCTTCCAGCCGCTGGGCCATATCCCCCAGCTCCTTCATGGTGCACAGATCCTCAAAAAAGGTATAGCAGTCTTCCAGGCTTTCCAGGGAAAGTATGGCCTGGAACAGACGGTCGGTAGAAGGATTTTTCAGCTGCTTTTTTTCCGCCATAACAGACAGCTCCCTTTCCGGGGCCCAAGGCCCTGCATCGTTTGGTATTTGCCGCCGGCAGCGCCGGTCGGCCGAATTTCCGCCGCTGTAGCACTGTATCACTTCACAGTGAAAAAGCATCCGTTTTAAAAAACAGCCCGCCGCATTCAAAACGCGGCGGGCTGCCGTCAGCAATCGGTTTTAGCTGGGAACTTAGCCCATCATGCTGGCCACTTCAGCGGCAAAGTTGTCCTCCCGCTTCTCCAGGCCTTCGCCCTTGGCAAAACGCACGAAACGGGTGATCTTGATGTCGCCGCCCAGCTCTTTGGCGGTCTTCTGGGTGTACTTCTCCACAGTCAGGTCGCCGTCCTTGACGAACTCCTGCTCCACCAGGCAGTTCTCCTTGTAGAACTTGCCCAGCTTGCCGATGATCATCTTTTCCTTGATGGCATCGGGCTTATTGGCGGTCTTGGGATCGTTGGCCATCTGAGCCATCATGATCTCCTTCTCCTTGGCGATCACTTCCTCAGGCACTTCCTCGCGGCAGAGGTAGCTGGGGCTGACAGCGGCCACCTGCATGGCGATGTCCTTGCCGAACTCCTCAAACTCAGGCTTGGCAGCCACTTCGTCGCTGGTCTCGAAGTTGACCAGAACGGCATAGGTGCCGCCGGCATGGATGTAAGCAGCGCAGACACCCTCGTAGCGGACAAAACGGCGAACCTTGATGTTCTCCTTGATGACCAGGATCAGGTCGTTCAGGGCGCCCTGCACGGTGGTATCGCCCATCTTGCAGCCCATCAGAGCCTCCACATCAGCGGGGTTCTCCTTGATGATGACCCGGGCCACTTTCTTCACGAAGTCCACGAACTTCTCGTTCTTGGCAACGAAGTCGGTCTCGGCGTTCACTTCCAGAACAACGCCCACCTTGCACTCGGGGCAGTAATCCGCGTAAACCATGCCCTCGGCGGCAATGCGGCCGGCCTTCTTGGCGGCGGTGGCCAGGCCCTTCTCACGCAGCAGCTCGATGGCCTTGGTGAAGTCGCCGTTGGCCTCGGTGAGGGCCTTCTTGCACTCCATCATGCCGCAGTCGGTCTGCTTACGCAGTTCCATAACGTCTTTTGCAGAAATTGCCATGGTTTTAATCCCCTTTCTGGTATTTTGCTCAGGCCTCGGCGGCCTCTTCCTGAGCAGCCTCTTCGGTCTGCTCGCCCTGCTTGCCCTCCAGCGCGGCGTCAGCCATCGCGCCGGCGATCAGACGGACGGCACGGATGGCGTCGTCGTTGCCGGGGATCACGTAATCGATCTCGTCGGGGTTGCAGTTGGTGTCCACGATGGCCACGATGGGAATGTGCAGCTTGCGGGCCTCGGAAACGGCGATGCGCTCCTTGTGGGGGTCCACAATGAACATAGCCTTGGGCAGGCTGGTCATGTTCTTCACGCCGCCCAGGAACTTCTCCAGCTTCTCGATCTCCAGCTGCAGCTTGACCACTTCCTTCTTGGGGAGCAGGTCAAAGGTGCCGTCCTCGCTCATTTTCTTGAGCTGATCCAGACGGTCGATCCGCTTGCGGATGGTGCGGAAGTTGGTGAGCATGCCGCCCAGCCAGCGAGCGTTCACATAGTGCATGCCGCAGCGGGTAGCCTCATCGCGGATGGACTCCTGAGCCTGCTTCTTGGTGCCGACAAACAGGATGTCGCCGCCCTCGGCGGCCACGTCGCGGACAAAGTTATAAGCCTCGTCCAGCTTCTTCACAGTCTTCTGCAGGTCGATGATATAGATGCCGTTGCGCTCGGTGAAGATGTACTTCGCCATTTTGGGGTTCCAGCGGCGGGTCTGATGACCGAAGTGCACACCGGCTTCCAGAAGCTGCTTCATAGAAACTACTGCCATGATGATTTTCCTCCAAAAATATTGTTTTTCCTCCGCATTGCATCCATGCTCCCCAACCTTTTTCAAGGCACAAGAAAGCAAAGCAATGCGTGCGTATTGCCTTGACAGTATAGCACAACGCCCCCTCAAAAGCAAGGAAAAATCAGCTTTGACGCCGGATTTTTTCCATCTTTTCCCCTTTGCCGGCCAGAGCGGCCCGGCCGGGGGCTGTTCTGTGCATTCTGACGGCTCAAGACTCCTCGTCCAGGAAGTATTCTTGGCCGAAAAGCAGGTCGTATTCCAGCAGCCAGTGATTCTGGTACCACACCCTCTGCTCCTGGGTGAGTTCGTTTGAAAAGGAACCGTCCGGGTTCACGGTGGTGCCCAGGGTGCAGCTGCGGTACCCCTGGCTGAGCTGCCGGGCCAGATATCCAAAATACAGGGGCTTTTCCAGCCCGTAAAGATCCATCATTACCGGGCTCACCTCATAGGCGGCAATGGTGCCCAGTTCCACCGGCTCCTGCCAGTAATTGCTCCAGATCAGAAGGTCGGTCTGGTGCAGCTGGAGGTCGTTGCTGTCCCCGGAGGCATAGCCGGTGGCCGTGTACACCTGATAGCCGCTGCCGATGGGGTTGTAGTGATCTCCCCAGAAGACCAGGATCACCGGCTCTTCCACCTGGGAAAAATACTCGGTGAGCTGGCCCAGCATGTCGTCCGCTTCCCAGCATCCGGTGGCAAAATCCTCCAGCGCGCCGACGGTCTCCTCATCCAGCCCCTCGGGGGCCTCCAGCACCCGCACCCGCTCTTCGTCTGGGTAATTCTTGGCGGTATAGCTGGTGTGGTTCTGCATGGTCACCGCATGCAGGAACAGGGGCTCGTCCCCTTCCCGCTCCTCATAAGCGCTGATGATCTGCCGGGCCATCTCCGCATCGGTCACAAGGCCGCCCTGCCAGTCGGCCGGGCGCTTTTTCTCGGGGTCATCCATATTCTCCAGGCCGATGAAGGTATCGATGCCCAGATTGGGGTAGGCCCGTATCCGGTTCCAGAACTTCTTGTAATAGCCGTGGATGGCTATGGTCTCATACCCGAATTCTTCCTTCAGGTAGGCGGGCAGCGCAAAGGTGGGGCCGGTGACATGCTGCTGATAGGGCTTGCAGCCGGTGGGCAGGTAGGTACAGGAATGGCCGGTAAGAGCCTCAAATTCCACATCGCAGGTACCGCCGCCGAAGCTAGGGCTGTACACCCGGCCCCAGGCCGAGCTCTCCTGCAGTTGGTGGAGGTTGGGGCAGATCTCCCGGTCAAAGGTGACGCCGTATTCTTCCAGCCGGCTCACATCCCAGAAGGATTCATCCATCACATAAATAATGGTGGGCTGGGTGACATCCCCCTGCCCCTGCTCCGCATAGCTGCCCGCAAAGAGGGGGTCGGGCTGAGGCTGGGAGAGGATCTCCTCTTTCAGGGCCTTCACCGCCTCTTCACTGTAATCTTCCAGCTCATCGATATCCAGGTTCTGCAGGTTGGTCATAAAGCCGGTGATCACCCCGTAATAGCGGTAATACCGGTCCTGCATCCACTCATCCGGCACGATGCCCAGGTCCAGGGTAACCTGGGGCTGCAGGTAAACCCCGTACACCAGCCCCAACAGCAGGGAAACGCTCAGGGCAGCCTCCACCAGCCGCTTTTTCCAGCCGGGGAGCGTTTTGGGCAGGAAGACCGCCAGCACCGTGGCAGCCAGGATCACCACCAGGGAGACCTTCATGGAGAGCTGCCATTTCAGGCCCGCCTGGCCCACCACCTGGGTGGCCTCCCCGAACTGGGAAAAATCCCAGGGCAGGAAGGGTTCCCCCCGCAGCTGCAGCTCAAAGAAACAGACGGTGGCGGGCAGGCAGCCCAGCACCCCCACCCCCAGGGTGGCCGGCCAGTGCCGGCGGGTAAGCACCAGGAGGATGAGATAGCAGGCCAGCAGCAGCAAAAATGACAGATAATAAGCGTTTTTGTGGGGCAAAAAGTATTCCTGCCAAAAGCCCTCCAGGCTTCCCCTGTGTATCCATTCGGTCAGAACCAGCGTAAGAGCGCTAAAAAGGAAAGGCCAGATCCACCCTGCCAGGCGCAGGGCCCGAAGAGGCCTTTTGGTTTTGAGCGCAATCTGCCCTTGTTTATATATCCACACTGTATTTGAAAGATCCTTTCCGCAAAGCTGGCTGTTTGCTGATTTTTCCGTCCTTTTGGCGCGCCAGTGCCGGGACGCTGACGCCGCCGCATCTCAAAAGGCCGCAAGGTTCCGATACGCTTGATTATACCCCATGTGTCAAGAAAACGTAAATTTCTGCCAATTTATTTGTCAAACCATTTCTGCACAAAAGGCGGACGGCCGGTGTAGCCGGCAGGGATCTCGGTGCGCACCAGCACCACATCCTGCCCCATCTGGGTGATCTCCTGCCAGGGGATGAACAGGTCCGGCTGGCGGCCCAGCAGCCCGAACAGCCGGGCCCGGCCGAACAGGATGATCCCCTCCACCTGGGCGGTCTGCTCGTTCAGGCGCAGATCGTCCGCCCGGCCCAGGTTGACGCCGGTCTGCACCTGGATCACATCTTTTTTTCTCAGCTCTGTCAGGGTCATTTTTCCGCACCTCCCCGGAATATCATATGCAGCCCTTTGTAAGTTCAGGCCGGATGTTGTATAATAACCCTATCGAGTTTAACCGCATGAAGGATGGAGCGCCATGTATCAGAATATTATCTTTGACCTGGGCGGCGTGGTGGTGGAGTTTGCCCCCAAAAAGTACCTGCTGGACCTTTTGTGCGACGCCAAGGCCGAAGCGGCCGTTGAGTCCATCGTATTTGAAAGCGAAGAGTGGGAGCAGCTGGATCTGGGGCTTATGACCCGGCAGGAGGCCAACGAGATCATGCTGGCCAAGGCCCGGGAGCAGGGCCGGGCCTTTGAGGTGCAGGCCGTGCTGGATGACTGGATGCGGATGCTCAAGCCCATGCACCGCACCCTGGAGCTGATCCGCCGGCTGAAGAAGATGGGGTACAAGATCTACTACCTTTCCAACATTGCCCCGGACACCTTGGAATACCTGCAACAGCAGGACTTTTTCTCCCTGTTTGAGGGGGGCATCGGCAGCTGCCAGCTGCATCTGGCCAAGCCCGACCCCCGGCTGTACAAGGCCCTGATGCTGCATTACCAGCTGGATTACGATGAGACCATTTTCATCGATGACAAGAAGGAGAACGCCCAGGCGGCCTATGCCTTAGGCATTACCGGCATCCACTACCGGGGCAATGCCTCCCTGCTCAAGGCTCTCTCCTCCTGCGGTATTCCCATCCGGGAGCATCTTTTGTGGTGAAGAATCATAACAAAAACAGGCCCGCGCTTTTTGGCGCGGGCCTGTTTGTTTACATCTGGCTTTTGATCTGGCCGATGGCTCCTTTTTCCAGCCGGCTCACCTGTGCCTGGCTGATGCCGATCTCCCGGGCCACCTCCATCTGGGTCTTGCCCGCCAGATACCGCAGTTCCATGATCCGCCGCTGCCGGGGCGTAAGCGCCTGCACCGTATCCCGAAACTGGATCCGGCTGACCCAGGTGTCCTCACTGTCCGAGGTACCCAGCTGGTCCATCACATACATGGCATCGCCCCCTTCCCCGTACACCGGCTCGTACAGGCTCACCGGCTCGGCCACCGATTCCAGGGCCAGGGTCACTTCCTCCCGGGGCAGGCCCACCGCCCGGGCCACCTCCCCGATGCGGGGTTCCCTCCCCAGGCTTTTCTGGAGCTGTTCCCGGGCCTGCATGGCCCGGTGGGCCACGTCCCGCACCGAACGGCTCACCCGCACGGCGCTGTTATCCCGCAGAAACCGGCGGATCTCCCCCACGATCATGGGCACCCCATAGGTGGAAAACCGCACGTTCAGGCTGGGGTCAAAATGGTCGATGGCCTTGATAAGGCCGATGCAGCCCACCTGAAACAGATCGTCCATGGCTTCGCCCCGGTTGGCAAATTTCTGCACCACGCTGAGCACCAGCCGCAGATTGCCCTGGATCATGGTCTGCCTTGCTTCCTCGTCCCCTTTCTGGATCCTTTCCAGCAGTTCCCGCTTTTCCTTTTCCTTCAATACCGGCAGCTTGGCGGTATTGACGCCGCAAATTTCCACTTTGTTGTAATACATGTTTCACACTCCCCGGGCTCAGGAGCCCTTGGGGGAAGTATGGCCCCGGCAGGGGTGCGCAAAACAAAAGGGCCGCTGGCAAAAACTGCACAGCGGCCCCCCGCCCGGCATACTATGGCTCAGGAGGTGAGTGAGGATGCAAGCGATCTTTTTTGTGCCCCTGGGCCTGGGGGTACTGCTGGTGATCGCCCTGCTGGCGGCCTATGTCTATGCCCTGCGCCGGCCCTCGGGTGAGGCGGTGGTATATGCGGCCACGGATTTTTCCTCCCCGGCCGGGTTCAATGTGGTCTCCCTTCCTCAGGATGAGATCCTGACCCGAGGGCAGAATCTTCTGTGGGACAGCCGCCTGGCCGAACTGGAATTTTTTGCCGAGCCGGGCTGGCGGCTCCTGCTGCGGATCTGTGCTGCCAAGGGGGATTTGAACCTGGAGGACTGGAACAGCAATTACGACCAGCGGAGCGTGGGCTATGTGGGCCGGATCCGGGTGACCTTCCTGGAAAGCCCCGGAGGCTCGGCCATGGCCCTTTGGACCAAGAACGGCTTTGATTACGCGCTGTATTTTGAAACCTACGAGATGGGCCTGCCCGCCGGCCTGGTGGATGACTTTATCCAGGAAACCGATACCGTGGCGGCTTGAGGCCGCTTTTTCCCCGCAGCCCGGCCCCCGCCGGGCTGTTTTCATTCCATCCGTTCCAGTTCCCGGCGCAGCCGCCGGATGATCCGCTTTTCCAGCCGGGAAATATAGCTCTGGGAGATGCCGATGGCGTCGGCCACCTCCTTCTGGGTGCGCTCCACCCCATCCACCAGGCCGAAGCGCATCTGCATGATGGTCTTTTCCCGGCCGTCCAGGGCGTCGATGGCCTGATGGAGCATGGCCCGTTCCACGTCCTGCTCGATCTCATAGCCCACCTGGTTCTGGTCGCTGCTGAGCACGTCGGACAAAAGCAACTCGTTGCCGTCCCCGTCGGTGTTCAGGGGCTCGTCGATGCTGGCCTCCTGGCGGCGGTTGCTGCTTTTGCGCAGGTACATCAGGATCTCGTTCTCGATGCACCGGCTGGCATAGGTGGCCAGCTTGATGTTGCGGGAGGGCACAAAGGTGTTCACCGCCTTGATCAGCCCGATGGTGCCGATGGAGATCACATCCTCCACCGAGACGCCGGGGGCCTCGAACTTTTTGGCAATGTACACCACCAGCCGCAGATTGTGGGTGATGAGGATATCCCGGCAGCTCTCCCTGCCCTCCTCCAGGCCGGCAAAGACCTTTTTCTCTTCCTCCGGCGTCAGGGGGGAGGGCAGGGTGTCCGGCCCGTTTATGTAGTAGGAAGAATCCGGCAGCCGCAGCCGACAGCACAGGCTCAGCCAGAGCTGTTCCAGGGAAATCGCCAGTTTCATGCAAATGCCTCCATTTTCCGGCTCAGAGAGCAAACAGCAGCCCGCCCCCGAAGATCGCGTCAAAATTTCCGTCCGCCAGCGCCTCCCGGCAGAAAATCACCGTGGCCCGGGGCAGTGTCCCCTGCCTTCCCGGGCCGGCAAGGCTCAGCTGCCGGGCCGTCACGGCGGGCAGCAGCCCCTTGCCGGCCGCCGTGGAACACTGGATCAGCCGGACGCCCTCCCCGCTGCCGGGCAGAGCGCCGGTGCTGAAATATTCCCTCAAAGCCTGGCCCAGGCCAGGGGGCAGGCCCTGCCCCATTGCAGGCAGGGCCACCAGCAGGGCGGGGGCCCCGGTATAGGGGTCGCTCACCTCAAAGCCGGTGTCGTATAGCGCCCGCAGCCCCCGAACCGGCTCTTCCCCCAGCAGGAATTCCAGCCGGTACAGGGGCCGGGCAGCCGGACGGCCGAAAAAGAGTACAAACAGCCGGGCGCAGAGATAGACCCCTGCCACACAGCCGGCCAGCAGCGCCGGGGAAACGGCTGCGTACACCGACAGATTGTTGGTCTGCCAGATTCCCCCTGCCCCCTGGCTGCAGCGCCAGATCACCACCCCTGCCAGAAGCAGGTTGAGGCAGAGATACCAGGCCGCCTGCCGCAGGAAAGGCCTTGCCCCCCGCCAGGCAAAAGCCGATCGGGTCACCGCCAGGGCCGAAAGGGCCTGAAAGGCCAGCTGCCCCCAAAAGGGCAGGGGCGGCGCCAGCAATATCAGGGTAGAAAAGGCTGCCGCCAGGCCTCCCAGCAGATTCCGCCCGAAGGAGGGAGCACAGCCGGTAAGCAGCCCCGCCCCCCGCAGCAGCAGATAGCCGATCAGGAAATTGACCAGCAGCAGGGTATCCAGGTAGATCACCGTTTTCATGCCGCCGCCCCCCATCAGGTCCAGTGTACCCCATCC
>NZ_JAFBIO010000036.1 GCF_021531255.1 Allofournierella massiliensis
CCCCCCACTACGCCCCCACCACCCGGGAGGCCTCCAGCCGGGTGTCCGAGATCGGCTGCCAGAATATCCTGGACGTGTTTGCCGGCAAGGATCCGGAGGGTCGGCTGGTCTGACACCGGCTGCGAAAAGCCCTTGACTTTCCCTTTGAAGCGGCTATAATAAAGGATACAAAAGGCCTTGAAGGAGACCGAAGCCATCTTTCCCCGCCCGTTCAGAGAGAAGCGTCACCGGCTGCAAGCGCTTCCCGGCGGTCATGGCGGACACCGCTCCCGAGCCGCGGCATGAAAAGCTTTTTGCACAAATGCCGCCGTCCTGCCCCCGTTATCGGGCCATGAGCCAAAATCAAGGTGGAACCGTGCTTGCAACAGCACCCTTGGAATTTTCCGGGGGTGCTTTTTTGTACCCCTTACAAAACAAAAGGAGTGTATTTATGAAGATCATCTACAACGACGGCACCGTCAAGGAATGCCCCGCCGAAGAACAGCTCCATGTGATCCGCCATACTGCCGCCCATGTGATGGCCCAGGCCATCAAGCGGCTCTTCCCCGAGGCGGACTTTGCCTATGGGCCGGCCACGGAAAACGGCTTTTATTATGATGTGGACCTGGGCGAGCGCAAGCTCACCGACGAGGACCTGGCCGCCATTGAAAAAGAGATGAAGAAGATCGTCAAGGAAAATCTTCCCATCAAGCCCTTCATCCTTCCCCGGGAGGAAGCCGTCAAGCTGATGGAAGAGCGGGGCGAGAAATACAAGGTGGAGCATATCGGCGATCTGCCGGAGGATGCTGTCATCAGCTTCTACCAGCAGGGTGAATATATCGATATGTGCGTAGGCCCTCACCTGACCTACACCAAGGGTCTGAAGGCCTTCAAGATCACTCAGCAGTCCGGCGCTTACTGGAAGGGCGACAAGAACAACAAGATGCTCACCCGCATCAACGGCATCGCTTTTGCCAGTCAGGATGAGCTGGACGCCCACCTGAAGCTGATGGAAGAGGCCGCCCGCCGAGATCACCGCAAGATCGGCAAGGAAATGGGCCTGTTCATGATGTGCGACGAGGGCCCGGGCTTCCCCTTCTTCCTGCCCAACGGCATGATCCTGAAGAACGCCCTCATTGACTACTGGCGTCAGCTGCACACCGCCAACGGCTATGTGGAAGTTTCCACCCCCATGATCATGAACCGCCACCTGTGGGAGACCAGCGGCCACTGGGATCATTACAAGGACAACATGTATTCCACCCTCATCGACGATGAGGTCTACTGCATCAAGCCCATGAACTGCCCCGGCGGCGTGATGGTCTACGCCAGCCAGCCCCACAGCTATCGGGAACTGCCCCTGCGGGTGGGCGAGCTGGGCCTGGTGCACCGGCATGAGCTGCGGGGCGCCCTGCACGGGCTGTTCCGTGTGCGCTGCTTCACCCAGGACGACGCCCACATCTTCATGCGGCGGGATCAGATCACCGATGAGATCATGGGTGTGGTGCACCTGATCAACGAGGTGTACTCCAAGTTCGGCTTTAAGTACTTCATTGAGCTTTCCACTCGTCCCGAGGACAGCATGGGCTCCGACGAGGACTGGGAGGCTGCAACCAACGGCCTGAAGGGCGCCCTGGAAAAGCTGGGCCTGCCCTACACCATCAACGAGGGCGACGGCGCCTTCTACGGCCCCAAGATCGACTTCCACCTGCAGGACAGCATCGGCCGTACCTGGCAGTGCGGCACCATCCAGCTGGACTTCCAGATGCCCCTCAACTTCCATCTGGAATATGTGGATGAGAACGGCGAAAAACAGCGCCCCATCATGATCCACCGGGTATGCTTCGGCTCCATCGAGCGGTTCATCGGCATCCTCACCGAGCACTATGCCGGCAAGTTCCCCACCTGGCTGGCCCCCATCCAGGTAAAGGTCCTGCCCGTTTCGGAAAAGAGCCTGGACTACGCCCGCGAGGTGACCGACCAGCTCAAGGCCGCCGGCGTGCGGGTGGTGCTGGACGAGCGCAACGAGAAGATCGGCTACAAGATCCGGGAAGCCCAGCAGGTGGACCGTGCCCCCTATATGCTGGTCATCGGCGCCAAAGAGGCCGAGGAAAAGATCATCAGTGTGCGCAGCCGCGACACCGCCGAGTCCACTGCCATGCAGCTGGATGCCTTTATCGATTCCATCAAGGCCGAGATCGCCGAGCGCCGCTCCTGATCTGCCCCTGAAAAATCACCAAAATGCCCGCTTCCATTGCCTGGAAGCGGGCATTTTCCCTGTTTTTCGTCTTTTGTTTTCGGGGCCCAAACCCAACGTGCTGTTGCGGATATTTCTTGACATCCACCCTAAAACCCATTACAATAGTATACGGCAATTTACAATCTGATGATTTGCGGCAGGTTCGTTTCCGCTTTGCTGTTTTATTGGGGCCATGGGCCCGTTTTTTTAAATAGATCACAAAGCCACTCATCCGGTATCGCATATAGCGTTTGACAATTCCATAAGTGTGCCATGAGGCGTACCCTGCCGGCGATCATCCCGATACACCATTTTATTTTAGGGAGTGAAATAACTGATGTCCGACACCTTTATAACGGTGGTGGTCACAGTCGTTATCGCTGTTGTCTGGGGCGCCCTCTTTTTTGTTGCGGGCAACATTTACCGCCGCAAAACCGCCGAGCAGAAAATCGGCGGCGCTGAAGAAGAAGCCAAGCGCATCGTAAACGACGCCATCAAAACCGCCGAGCAAAAACGCAAGGAAGCTATCATTGAAGCCAAGGACGAGGCTTTCCGCCTGAAAGCGGACGCCGACAAGGAAATCAAGGAACGCCGCAGCGAGATCACCCGCCAGGAGCGCCGGCTGGACCAGAAAGAAGAAGCTCTGGACAAGAAGAACGCGGCCCTGGAAAAGCGGGAAGAAGACCTGAAAAACCGCACCGAGCTCATTGATGCCCGGCTGGATGAACTGGAGCAGATGCGCCTTCGCCAGGCAGAAAAGCTGGAAACCATTGCCGGCCTTTCCCAGGAGGATGCCAAGCAGCTGCTGCTGAACCGTCTGGACGAGGAACTGACCCATGAAAAAGCCATGCGGATCAGCGCCTACGAGACCAACCTGAAGGAAGAATGCGAGACCATGGCCCGGCAGATGATCGGCCAGGCCATTGCCCGCTGCGCCGCTGACCACAGCAGTGAGGCCACCGTGAGCGTGGTGCCCCTGCCCAGTGACGAGATGAAGGGCCGTATCATCGGCCGTGAGGGCCGCAATATCCGCGCCCTGGAAACCGCCACCGGTGTGGACCTGATCATCGACGATACCCCCGAGGCCATCACCCTTTCCAGCTTTGACCAGACCCGTCGGGAAGTGGCCCGGATGGCCCTGGAAAAGCTGATCGCCGACGGCCGTATCCACCCCGCCCGCATTGAGGAGACGGTGGATAAGTGCCGCCGTGAACTGGAAGTGACCATGAAGCGGGAGGGCGAAAAGGCTGTGATGGACGTGGGCATCCACGGCATCCATCCCGACCTGGTCAAGCTTCTGGGCCGGCTGAAATACCGCACCAGCTTTGGTCAGAACGTGCTGACCCATTCCATGGAAGTAGCCTGGATCAGCGGTCTGCTGGCCGGGGAACTGGGCGTGAACGTGACCCAGGCCCGCCGCGCCGGCCTGCTGCATGACATCGGCAAGGCCCTGGACCATGAAATCGAGGGCAGCCATGTGCAGATCGGCGTGGATATCGCCCGCAAGTACAAGGAAAACCCTGCCGTCATCCATGCCATTGAGGCCCACCACGGAGATGTGGAGCCCAAGACCCCCCTGGCCTTTATTGTCATGGCCGCCGACGCCATCAGCGCTGCCCGGCCCGGCGCCCGCCGCGAGAATATGGAAAGCTATATCAAGCGGCTGGAAAACCTGGAAGAGCTGAGCTGCAGCTTTGAGGGCGTGGAGAGCGCCTTCGCCGTCCAGGCCGGCCGTGAGGTTCGGATCATGGTGAAGCCCGACGCGGTGAACGACGACCAGCTGATCCTGCTGGCCCGCGCCATCACCAAGAAAATCGAGGAAGAGCTGGATTACCCCGGCCAGATCAAGGTGAATGTGATTCGGGAAAGCCGCGCGGTGGAATACGCAAAATAAAGCTCCTGCAAATCTGCGCGCCCGGAAGCCCAAAGCTTCCGGGCGCGCTTTTTCTTTGTCTTTGCGCTCTTGCCCTTGTATCGCAAAAAGCAGAATGCCACGCTCATACCGGGGATCGTTTTTCTGCCGAAACAATCAAAACAAAGCGCCCCGGCGGGAACTTTTCCGCCGGGGCGCTTATGTTCTTTACTATCCAGAGCCGAACTCAGATGGCGCAGAAATCAAATCCTGCGTCCTTGTTCATTACTGCCACCCGGTCAAAACCGGCAGCCTTGGCCACCTCGGCGGCCTGTTCATAGCCCCAGCGCAGGTTTTCGGTGCTGTGGGCATCGGCCGTGATGATCACATCGCCGCCCAGGGCCTTCCACTCCTTGAGCAGGAAGGCGGAGGGGTAAAAGTCGCTGCGGTAGCCCCGGGCCACGCCGCCGGTGTTGATTTCCAGTACCTTCACCGACTTGGCGCATTCCGCCAGAGCATCCAGCGCGGCCTGCTTGTAGCGGGGGTTGTTCTCATCAAAATAGGTGCTCACCAGGTTAAGCTTTTTGATCAGGTCAAAATGCCCCAGAATGGTGGGCTTCTGGGCGGCTATCTCCTTCACCGAGGCAAAATAGGCCTCGGCCATGGCCATGCCGTCCCCGCCGAAATCGTCCCGCATGCAGGCCATCAGGTCCTGAGGACGGAAATCGATCTCGTAATACCGGCCGGTGCAGGGCCCGCACAGATAATGGACGCTGCCGATCCAGTAATCATAACCCCGGCGGTCATCGTCCGAGAACTGATCCCATTCCAAACCGCACAGGATGTTCATCTTGCCCTTGTACATGGCCTTGAGCCGATTGATCTCCGCCTTGTACTTGGCGGTACGGCTGGGGCTCATACAATATTCCAGATCGCAGGGGGTATGGCTGTGGCCGGTAAAGCCAAGCACCTCAAAGCCCTGCTGCCAGGCCGCCAGCGCCATCTGCTCCAGGGTATTCTTGCCGTCGCAGAGGGTAGAATGATTGTGAACCGTGCTGTTCAAATAGGAAAGTTCCATTACTGCATCCGCTCCTGTTTTACTTTATGGTCGATCACATGGCGTTTTTCTTCTTCCCGTGTGATGTCCTCCACCGAAATGCCCAGTTCCACCATCAATACCAGCACATGATAGGCAAGGTCGGCGATCTCATAGATAGTCTCTTCCTTGTCCTTCTTGGCGCCGGCAATGATGACCTCGGTGCTCTCCTCCCCTACCTTTTTCAGGATCTTCTCGATCCCTTTTTCAAACAGGTAGGTGGTATAGCTGCCCTCCTTGGGCTGGGTCTTGCGGCCCCGGATCAGTTCATACAGGCCCTGCCAGCTGAACTGCCGGACCTCGTCACTGAGGTAGACGGAATTGAAAAAGCAGCTCTCGGCGCCGGTATGGCAGGCGGGACCTTTTTTGATGACCTCCACCACCAGGGCGTCCCCGTCACAATCGGCGGTGATGGAGACCACCTGCTGGGTATTGCCGCTGGTCTCCCCCTTGCGCCAGATTTCCTGGCGGCTCCGGCTCCAGAACACCGTGCGCTTTTCCGCAATGGTCAGCGCCAGGGTCTCGGCATTCATGTAAGCGAGGGTCAGCACTTCTTTGGTGTAATGATCCTGGACGATTACCGGGATCAGGCCTTTTTCGTCAAACTTCAGTTCCATAGGTTTCCGCTTCCTTCTTTTGTATCAGTATACCATCCCGAGGCCCCATATGGCAACGGGTCACAGACGCATTTCTATTCCGCAGCTTCGCAGATATTCTTTCAGTGGACGGATCTCCACCTGACGGGTGTGGAAAATGCTGGCTGCCAGCCCCGCGTCCATCCCCTTGTGGCGGAACAGCTCGGCAAAATCCTCTTTTTTGCCCGCCCCGCCCGAGGCAATGATGGGCACGCTCACCCGGGCAGCCACCGCGTCCAGCAGTTCCAGGTCAAAGCCGTCCTTGACGCCATCGGTATCAATGGAGTTGATGACCAGTTCCCCGGCGCCGTTCTTTACCCCCTGTTCGATCCAGTCCAGGGCATCCATGCCGGTATTTTCCCGGCCGCCCTTGGCAAATACCATAAACCGGCCATCCACCCGCTTCACGTCGGTGGAAAGCACCACACACTGGTCGCCGTACTTCTGGGCTGCCGCCGGGATGAGCCCCGGGTTGCGGATGGCCCCCGAGTTGACGCTCACCTTGTCGGCTCCGCATTTCAGCACCCGGTCAAAATCTTCCAGGGTATTGATGCCGCCCCCCACCGTGAGGGGAATAAAGATCTCCCGGGCCACCCGGGTAAGGATGTCGGTGAAGAGGGTGCGGCCCTCGGCGCTGGCAGTGATGTCGTAGAACACCAGTTCGTCGGCCCCCGCCGCATTGTAATACCGGGCCATCTCCACCGGGTCGGCCATATCCCGCAGCCCTTCGAAGTTGGTGCCCTTGACCACCCGCCCGTTCTTCACATCCAGGCAGGGGATGATTCGTTTTGTGATCACGGCTTATTTCCTCCTTTTCAGCGCTGCACGGCCTGGATGGCCCGGGCCAGATCCAGCTTGCCGGTATACAAGGCCTTGCCCAGAATGGCCCCGTAGACGCCCATCTGATCCAGCTCGGTCAGCTCACTCTCAAAACTGATGCCCCCCGAGGCGATGATTTGCAGCCCTTCCAGCTCTGTCAGCTGGCGGTACAGCTCCAGGTTGGCGCCCTGCTCGGCCCCGTCCCGGCTGATGTCGGTGTAAATGACGGTTTTGACCCCTGCGTCCCGCAGACGGCGGCAGAAATCGAGGCCCTTTTCCCGGCTGTTTTCCTTCCAGCCGTTGATGGCCACCCAGCCATCCCGGGCATCCACCCCCACGGCGATCTTGTCCCCGTATTTTTGGGCCATGCGGGCGGTAAAATCAAAATCCTGCACGGCGATGGTGCCCAGGATCACCCGACCCACCCCCAGTTCCAGGTAACGGCAGATCCGCTCTTCGGTGCGGATGCCGCCCCCCACCTCCACAAAAAGGCCGCCCTGTTCCAGAATGGCCCGGATGGTGGCAAAATTGGCCAGGGTTCCATCCTTGGCGCCATCCAGGTCCACCAGATGGAGGTTGCGGGCCCCCGCCTGGGCAAAGGCCCGGCTCTGGGCGCAAGGGTCCTGGCTATAGACGGTCATCTGATCGTAATCCCCCTGAAACAGGCGCACCACCTGGCCGCCCCTCAGGTCAATGGCAGGCAAGATCTCCATAGCTTTCCCCTCCTTACAGCTCGCCGAAGGCCTTCAGAATTCTCAGGCCGGTATCCCCGCTTTTTTCCGGGTGGAACTGGGTGCCCCACACCAGGCCGCTGCGCACCACCCCGGTGACGGGCAGGCCGTACTCGCTGTCGGCCAGGGTGCTCTCGGCGCAGTTCTTGCCGTAAAAGCTGTGGACGTAATACGCATATTCCCCATCCCGGATATAGCGGAAGAGGGGATCCTGCCGGCGGATGCGCAGGGCGTTCCAGCCGATATGGGGCACTTTCAGGGTTTTATCGGGCAGATCCTCGGCCAGGGAGGCAATCTCCCCCTTCACAAAGCCCAAGCCCTTGTGCTCGCCGTACTCGCAGCTTTTCTCAAACAGAAGCTGCATCCCCAGGCAGATGCCCAGCAGGGGCTTTTTTTCTGCCTGGCTGCGGATGAAGGGGACAAGCCCGGTCTCTTCCAGCTTTTCCATGGCGTCCCCGAAGGCGCCTACCCCCGGCAGGATGATCCGGTCGGCGGCCTCGATCTCCTCGGGGCGGCCGGTCACCCGGCTTTCCAGGCCCAGGCAGGCCAGGCTGGAAGTCAGGCTGAACAGATTGCCCACCCCGTAATCAATGATGGCGATCATTCCATATCCCCCCTTTATACCAGCGTGCCCTTGGTGCTGGGCACCTCGTCCTCAAAGCCTTCCTCCAGGGCCACGGCCTGCCGCAGCGCCCGGCCCATCCCCTTGAAACAGGCTTCCAGGATGTGGTGGGTGTTCTCCCCCGCCATCTCCTTGAAATGGAGGGAAGAGGGGCAGGCCCGCACAAAGGCCAGCCAGAATTCCTTGGCCAGCTCGGTGTCAAAATCCCCCACCTTGGCGCTGGGCAGCTCTACCTGCCAGCCCAGAAAGGCCCGGCCGGAAAGATCCACCCCGCAGAGCACCAGAGTCTCATCCATGGGCAGCAAAAAGCTGCCGTACCGGTTGATCCCCTTCATCTGGCCCAGGGCCTGGGCAAAGCAGCGGCCCAGCACAATACCGCAATCCTCCACGGTATGGTGGGCATCCACCTTCATATCTCCCTTGCACCGGACGGTCAGGTCAAACCGGCCGTGGCGGGCAAACAATTCCAGCATATGGTCCAGAAATCCACAGCCGGTATCCACCTGATACCGGCCCCGGCCATCCAGCTCCAGTTCCATCTGAATCTGAGTCTCGGCGGTATTCCTCTCTATCTTTGCGCTGCGCATGGTCTTGCGTTCTCCTTCCTTTTGGGGCTCAGGCGCCCAGCTGCTTCAGGGCCTCGATGAGGGCCTCCATTTCCTGGCGGGAACCCACGGTGATCCGCAGCCGGTTGCCCGTCCGCTCTCCCTCAAAGTGGCGTACCAGGATCCCTTTTTCCTTCAGGGCCTTGCAGAGTTGGCCGCCCTCGATCCGGCTGCTCTGGGCAAAGAGGAAGTTAGTAAGGGAATCGGTGAGGGTAAAGTCCATTTCCCGCAGTTTTTGGGCTGTCCAGGCCCGGTTTTCCTGAATCTTCCGGGTGCAATCGGTAAAATATTTCTCATCCTCCATGGAGGCGATGCCCGCCAGGCTGGTGAGCCGGTTCACATTATAGGGGTTGAAGCTGAACTTGATCCGGTTCAGGTCCCCGATCAGCTCTGGGTTGCCCATGGCAAAGCCCAGCCGGGCGCCGGCCAGGTTCCGGCTCTTGGAAAAGGTCTGCACCACCAGCAGGTTCTCGTATTTTTCAATGAGGGGCAGGCAGCTCCGGGCGCCGAAATCCACATAGGCCTCGTCCACGATCACCACATTGCCAGGGTTGGCCCGCAGGATCTCCTCCACCTCTTCGGGCTGGAGAGCCAGGCCGGTGGGGGCGTTGGGGTTGGTAATCATGATGGTGGCCCCCAGGGCCCGATACCGGCTGATATCCACCGTGTAATCCTCCCGGAGGGGGATCACCCTGGATGGGATGCCCAGCAGCCCGCACCAGACCCCGTAACAGCCATAGGTGATATCGCTGTAGGCAAGGGGGGTGTCCCCGTCGCAGAAGGCCCGCAGGGCAAAGGCCAGCACCTCGTCGCTGCCGTTGCCCACCGTCACCTGTTCGGGACGGATCCCGTTGCGGGCCGCAATGGCGGCGATCAGGTCCCGGCAGGCCGGGTCGGAATAAAGCCGCAGCTTTTCCACCTCCTGGCCGGTGATGGCCGCCACCACCCGGGGGCTGGGGGCGAAGGGGCTCTCGTTGGTGTTCAGTTTGATGTATTGCTGATCCCGGGGCTGTTCGCCGGGGGTGTAGGGTTTCAGCGCCGCAAGGCTCTTGGTAAAATATCGGCTCATCTCAATCTCCCTTTCCGGCCCTGTGGGCCATGGCCCGGAAGGCGGGCCGCTCAGTTCTTTTCCTCAAAGCGGATGGTCATGCTGCGGGCGTGGCCGTCCAGCCCTTCCCGATGGGCAAAGTCGGCAATGCGGCCCTGCACCTTTTCCAGCGCCTGGGGAGTGTAGTAGATGAAGCTGGATTTCTTGACAAAATCGTCCACGCTCAGGGGGCTGGAAAACCGGGCGGTGCCGCTGGTGGGCAGGGTGTGGTTGGGGCCGGCGAAGTAATCGCCCAGGGCCTCGGGCACATGCTTGCCCAAAAAGATGCTGCCGGCGTTCTGGATCTCGTTCAGCAGGCTGAAGGGATCATCGGTGCAGATTTCCAGGTGCTCGGGGGCGATGGTGTTCACCGCCTCCACCGCCTCTTTCAGATCCCGGCAGACCAGGATCTTGCCGTTCTGCTCAATGCTGGCCCGGGCGATCTCCTGCCGGGGCAGAACGGCCAGCTGCTCTTCCACCTGGGCCTGTACCTTTTGGGCCAGCTCGGCGCTGTCGGTGACCAGCACGGCGCTGGCCATCTTGTCGTGCTCGGCCTGGCTGAGCAGGTCGGCAGCCACCCAGGCCGGGTCACAGCTGCCGTCGGCCAGTACCAGGATCTCGCTGGGGCCGGCAATCATATCAATGCCCACCTTGCCGAACACTTTGCGCTTGGCGGTGGCCACAAAGACATTGCCCGGGCCCACGATCTTATCCACGGCTGGTACGCTCTCTGTACCGTAGGCCAGGGCCGCGATGGCCTGGGCCCCGCCCGCCTTGATGATCCGGTCTACCCCGGCCACCGCGGCAGCCGTGAGGATCACCGGATTCACCCGGCCGTCCCGGCCGGCGGGGGTGGTCATGACGATCTCGCTCACCCCGGCCACCTTGGCGGGGATCACATCCATCAGCACCGTGCTGGGATAGGCGGCGGTGCCGCCGGGCACATACACGCCCGCCCGCTGGATGGGGGTATATTTCTGCCCCAGCAGAATGCCGGGCTGGTCGTTCATGACAAAATTCTTGTGGAGCTGATTTTTGTGGAAGCGGGTGATGTTTTCCGCCGCCATCTGCAGGGTCCGGACAAATTCCGGGTCGGCGGCGGCCATGGCCTCGTCGATCTCTTCTTTGGTAACGGTGAGGCTTTCCAGCTTTACATGGTCAAACTTTTCGGCGTATTCCAGAAGGGCCTCGTCTCCCTTCTGCCGCACCCGGGCGATGATCTCATCCACCACCGCCTCCACATCGGCCTCTGCCCGGATATCCCGGTTCAGGATCTCTTCCGGGGCCAGGCCCTCGAACTGCAAAATACGGATCATCTCAGATTACCTCCTGCAATTTTTCCAGCAGCCGGGCCAGTTCCCGGTTCTTGAACGCATAGCTGGCTTTGTTGGCGATGAACCGGGCGCTGATGGGCATGAACTCGGTGATCACCTTCAGATCGTTTTCCTTCAGGGTAGTGCCGGTCTCCACAATATCCACGATCACATCCGAGAGGCCCAGGATGGGGGCCAGCTCGATGGAGCCGTTCAGCTTGATGATGTCGATATCCCGGCCCAGGCCCGCGTAATATTCCTTGGCGATGTTCACGAACTTGGTGGCCACCCGCAGGGCCCTGCCCGGGTCATCCTGGAAATCCTTACTGCCGGCCACGCACATCCGGCAGCGGCCCAGGCCGGTATCCAGCAGTTCGTACACATCGGCGCCGCTTTCCACCAGGATATCCTTGCCCACAATGCCCACATCGGCGGCGCCGTGCTCCACATAGATGGCCACGTCGCTGGGTTTGACCAGGAAATACCGGACGCCCGCCTCGGGGTTTTCCACCACCAGCTTGCGGGTATCGTTGTAATTTTCGGGGCAGCCATAGCCCACCTGGGCCAGCAGATTATACACCTTGTCGCCCAGGCGGCCCTTGGGCAGGGCCACGTTCAGCATCCGGCGGCCCTGGGGCTCGGGTTCAGGCTGGGCCGCTTCCAGCCGGTCCAGCTCATTGAGGTAGAGGGCGAAGCCCACCGCCGATACCCCCGGCGTGAACTTGCGGGCCAGCAGGTCGTACCGGCCGCCCTTCAGAACCGGGGCGGGCAGCCCATTCAGGTACCCGTGAAAAACCAGGCCGTTGTAATACTCCATCTCCCCTGCCAGGGAAAGGTCCAGCCAGATCCTCTGCCGGTCGGCCCCTTCCAGGCCCCCGTAAAGGCTCTGCAGTTCTTCCAGGGCGCCGGTCATGGCCTGCCCCCGGGCCAGCTTCTTTGCCCGGGGCATCACCTGCTCAAAGGGGCCGGTGAGTTCCAGCAGGGTATCCAGCATCTGACCTGCGCCCGGGGCAAGGCCCGCCGCCTCGGCAGCCCGGCGCAGCTCATGGGCGTTTTTGCCCCGGATCAGTTCCAGCAGCTGGGGCCGCTTTTCTTCCCCCGCCCCCAGCTCATCCAGAAGGCCGGTGATGAAATCCATGTGGGAGAGTTCCAGCACGAACTCCTCCCCGCAGAGGGCCAGGGCGTCCAGGGCCAGGCCCAGCTGCTCCCGCACATCCTCCGGTTCCACCTGGCCGATGCATTCCAGGCCCATCTGGTCGATCTCCCGGAAGGTGTGGCTCTCCCGGCTGGGGCGGTAGACATTTTCGCTGTAATAATATTTTTCCCGCTGGCCGGGGGCCGGCTGGGCATTCTTGGCAATGGAAAGGGTCACGTCCGGCTTGAGGGCCAGCAGTCGGCCATCCAGGTCGGTAAAGGTGAGCACCTGGTCGCTGGCCAGAAAGCTCCGGTTTTCCTGGTACAGGCCATATTCCTCAAACCGGCCCATATGGTATTTGCGGTAGCCGGCCTTTTCGGCCCGGGCCCGCAGCTGCAGGGCCATCCGCTCGGCCCGTTTCAGAATGCTCCAATCAAACTCCATGGGGTTTCCCATCTGATTTCTTCCCTCCCTGGGCCGCCTTTTTGGGCGTGCCCTCTAATCGCCCCTGCCGGGGCAGCCGGTGCGCCTTGCCCCGGTGAAAAAGCATAAGCCTATTATACTTTACTCTGATAAAGATGTAAAGTAGTGAAGCAATCTTTTTTCAGGTTTTTCCAAACTTTCCGCCGGGCCCCGGATACAGCAAAAGGGCAGCCCGCCGGAAGGCTCCGGCAAACTGCCCTTTTTGTGTTTTATCCTCTGCAGCCCAGCTCGTCCCAATCGGCAAAATCGGCAGCCTCGGCCACCTTGGTGGGGTCGATGCGCCCGTCCGGTCCGGTCACCTCAGAAGGCTCGGGCCGCAGCACCGGGTTGGGGTTGGGGCCGGCGCTCTCCTCGGGGC
>NZ_JAFBIO010000037.1 GCF_021531255.1 Allofournierella massiliensis
GCAGATTGCCGGGCGGCCCTTTTTTATATTGAATTTTTAGAAGAATCAGACTTTTTTTCTGAGCATCCGGGTGGCGTTGAGGACGGCCAGCACCATCACGCCCACATCGGCAAAGATGGCTGCCCACATGTTGGCGATGCCCACGGCGCCCAGAACCAGGCAGGCGGCCTTGACCGCCAGGGCAAAGACGATATTCTGGTGCACGATCCGCCGGCACTTGCGGGAGATCCGCATAGCCAGGGCGATCTTGGCCGGGTCGTCATCCATCAGCACCACATCGGCCGCCTCGATGGCGGCGTCCGACCCCAGGGCGCCCATGGCGATGCCCAGGTCAGCCCGGCTCAGCACCGGGGCGTCGTTGATGCCGTCGCCCACAAAGGCCAGCTTCTGGTCCTTGGGTTTCTGGGCCAGCAGCTTTTCCACCCATTCCACCTTATCGGCGGGCAGCAGCTCGCTGTGTACCTCGTCCAGCCCCAGCTGGGCGGCCACCTGGTCGGCCACGCTGCGGGCGTCGCCGGTGAGCATCACCGTCTTTTTCACGCCGGCGGCCTTCAGGTCGGCCAGAGCCTCCTTGGCGCCGGGCTTGATCTCATCGCTGATCAGGATGTGGCCAGCATATACGCCTTCCACCGCCACATAGACCACCGTGCCGCCCTGACATTCCTGGCAGGGGCTCACCTGCAGGCCCATCTCCTCCATCAGTTTCAGGTTGCCGGCCGCCACCTTGCGGCCGTCCACCAGGGCGGTGACGCCCCGGCCGGCCAGCTCCTGCACCTGGCTCACCCGGCTTTTGTCCAGGGGCTTTTTGGCCGCGCTGCGCAGGGACTGGGAGATGGGATGGCTGGAATAGATCTCGGCCAGGGCCGCGCACTCCAGCAGCTCTTCCTCGGTAAACTGGGCGGGATGTACCCGGCTCACCTGGAACACGCCCCGGGTCAGGGTGCCGGTCTTGTCAAAGACCACCACACCGGTGGAGGCCAGGGCTTCCAGATAGTTGGCGCCCTTTACCAGGATGCCGCAGCGGGAGGCCCCGCCAATGCCGCCGAAAAAGCTCAGAGGGATGCTGATGACCAGCGCGCAGGGGCAGCTGATGACCAGGAAGGTGAGGGCCCGGAAGACCCAAGTAGCAAACCCGCCCCCCAGCACCAGCGGAGGCAGGATGGCCAGGGCCAGGGCGCCGATGCAGACCGCCGGGGTATACCAGCGGGCAAACCGGGTGATGAAGTTTTCGGCCTTGGCCTTCTTCATGCTGGAATTTTCCACCAGATCCAGGATCTTGGCCACGGTGGATTCCCCGAACTCCTTGGTGGTGCGCACCCGCAGCAGGCCGCTCTGGTTGATACAGCCGCTGATCACCTCATCCCCTGCCGAGGCACGGCGGGGCACGCTCTCACCGGTGAGGGCGCTGGTATCCAGAAAGCTCTCTCCCTCCAATACCAGACCGTCCAGAGGGACCTTTTCGCCGGGTTTGATGACAATGATGCCGCCCACCGGCACATTCTCCGGGTCCACCTCTTCCAGGCTGCCGTCCTCTTTTTCCAGGTTGGCGGAATCGGGGCGGATATCCATCAGGGCGCTGATGCTCTGGCGGCTCTTTCCCACCGCATAGCTCTGGAACAGTTCACCCACCTGATAGAACAGCATAACGGCCACGCCCTCGGAATATTCCCCCAGGATCATGGCGCCCACTGTGGCCACCGCCATCAGGAAATTCTCATCCATCAGCTGGCCGTGCCCGATGCCCTGCACCGCCTTTTTCAGGATGTCCCCCCCCACCACCAGATAGGGGATCAGATACAATACACCCTTTGCCGCCCCTTCCAGAGGTACAAAGTGCAGTATCGCCATCAGTACCGCCGCGATCAGGATGCGGTAGAGGTTTTTCTTCTGCCGTTTGGTCATGATTTTTCTCCTTGCCGGTTTTATGGGTCAAAAAAGCCGCCCCGCCCGACCATGCCGGGCAGAGCGGCCGGCGTTTTCCGCTTTGGGTATGCCGGAACTTATTTCACCACGACCTCGCAGTCGGGCTCCACCTTCTTGCAGGCGGCAACGGCCTCCTTGACCACCTGGTCAAACTGGTCGTCCTCAGCCTCGATGGTCATCTTCTGGGCCATAAAGCTGACGGTGGCATCCTTCACGCCGGGGATCTTCTTGACAGCGGTCTCCATCTTGGCGGCGCAGTTGGCGCAATCCAGGTCGATGAGTTTAAAGGTCTTTTTCATGATAAATCTCTCCTTTTTGTAAAATAAGATTTAAATATACTTATCGTTTACTTTTCTTCCAGGTGCTCCATCCCCATCTCCAGGATGCTGCGCACATGGTCATCATCCAGGGAATAAAACACCGTCTTGCCCTCCCGCCGGTTGCGCACCAGCTTGTTGGCTTTCAGTACCCGCAGCTGATGGCTCACCGCCGACTGGGTCAGCCCCAGCAGCTGGGCAATATCGCACACGCACATCTCGCTTTCCAGCAAGGCGTACAGGATCTTGATCCGGGTGGAATCCCCAAACACCTTGAACAGCTCGGCCAGATCATAGAGCTCTTCTTCCGGGGGCAACTGGCTGGCCGCCTTTTCCACCAGACCGGGATGCACCTGCATCTCCTCGCAGCTCTCGCAATCCTTACTCCGGGGCATCGTTTCACCTCTTTTACAAACATATGAACACTTGTTCATTTGTTTGGATTATACTCCCCTCTTCTTCCCCTGTCAATAGGGAAACTCCCTGTTTTTTATAAAATTTCGGCGGCGGCACCAGCCAAAGAAAAAGCGCCGGAACTGCCCTGAACAGGCAGTTCCGGCGCAGGACCCTTTGGCGGGGTCCGCCGTTTTTTATTCCACCGGGTTGGTCAGGCTGCCGATCTTCTCGATCCAGCATTCCACTTGGTCCCCCTTCTTCAAAAAGACGGGAGGATCCATCCCCATGCCCACGCCGGCAGGGGTGCCGGTAATGATGATGGTGCCGGCCTGCAGGGTCATGCCCCGGCTCAGCTCCGCGATGACCAGGTCCGGCTTGAAGATCTGCATCCGGGTATTGCTGTGCTGGCGCTCCTCCCCATTCACCCGGCAGCCGATCTCCAGCTGGGGCGGGAAGCTTTCCACCTCATCGGCGGTGAGGATACAGGGGCCCATGGGGGTGAAGCCGTCCAGGCTCTTGCCGAAATACCACTGCTTGTGGGAGGTCTGCACATTGCGGGCGCTCACATCGTTGACGATGGTATAGCCGAACACATACTCCCCTGCCTTTTCCCGGGGCACATCCCGGGCGTCCTTTTTCAGGATCACCGCCAGCTCGCTCTCATAGTCCAGCTTTTCCACCAGGCCGGGATGGCTCTGGATGGGCTCGCCGTCCGCCACGGCCCGGTTGACCCGCTTGGAAAAATAGATGGCGTCGGTGTGCTGGGTGGCAAAGGCATCACTGGAAAACTTCTCCGCTTCGGCGGCATGGTCCATATAGTTGATGCCCAGGCAGATCAGATCCTGCCGGGGGCAGGGCACGGGGGCCTGCAGCTCCACCTCTTCCAGGCTGATGCCCTGGGCAGGGTCGGTCTGGGGCAGCTTTTGGGCGATCTCATCCCGCATCTTGTCGCTCAGGCCCTGGATCACGCCGTTCATATCCTCAAAGGCCAGCCCGAACACCGAAAAGGGAAAAACCCTCTTTTCATCCACCGAAAGAATACCGGGGACCTCTTCCCCTGCGTAGCGATATGTGATAAGCTTCATATGGACTCCCTCTTTCTTTTTATTCTTTACAATGGGGTTTTTCCCCTGTTTTTTTTCAGTATAACACGGCGGCCACCGGAGGTAAAGCCCAGGCCGCCGTGCTTTCCTGTCGGCCGCATCTGCGGATTTTTCACGGAAACGAGGTCATACCATGTCTGTAGGCGCTGTATTCTACCAAACCGCACTTCTTTCCTCCATGATCCTGCTGGGGTACATTCTCAGCAAGACCGGTTATTTCACCGCGGAGCACTCCTCCTTTATCAGCCGGTTGCTGCTGGATCTGTGCATCCCCGCCATGATCCTTTCCGCCGGGAGCACCGATCTGGGCGAGGGCGGTCTGGCCAGCGCGGCAGCGGTGGTGGCCCTGTTCCTGGCGGTAATGTTCTTTTTCACCTTCTTCTGCGGTATGCTGGGCCGGCTTTTGAGGCTGGACCCGGACGAGGCCCTGGTTTTCAGCCGCAGCGCCAGTTACCCCAACAACGGCTTTATGGGCCTGCCCCTGGCCACTGCCCTTTTCGGCACCCAGGGCACCGTCTGGTGCGCCTTCACCATGCTGGCCGGCAATATCTATCTTTTTTCCATGGTTCTCCAGTCCTTCAGCCGCCGGGAGGGAGAAAAGGGAGATCTGCGCTCCCACCTGCTCTCCCTCATCACACCCCTGAATATCTCTTCGGTGGTGATGCTGGTCATGATGTTCACCGGCTGGAAGCTGCCCGCCTTTGCCAAAGCCTTCTGTGATTCCATGGGCGGGTGCACCACTCCCCTGGCCATGATGGTGGTGGGCAGCCTGCTGGCTTCCAGCCCTCTGCTGGAGACCCTCCAGCGTCCTTCTCTCTACCTTATCACCCTGTTCCGGAACATCATCACCCCCCTGACCCTGGCTTTCCTGCTCAAGGCCCTGGGCTGGAACCGGGAGATGGACCTGTGCCTGGTGCTGATGATGGGCTGCAGCATCGCCAGCACGGTCTCCATCGTGGCCAACCGCTACCAGCGGGCCCCCGCCTTTGCCAGCCAGGCCCTGCTGCAGACCAATCTGCTGCTGCCCTTGAGCCTGCCCCTGGTCATGAGCCTGGCCCAGCAGATCCTGTAAGCCCCGGGGCAGACAGCCCCCGCCTTTTTATGGTATACTGAAGTACGGCTCCCTCCCTTATATATAGATATATGGGAGCGGCCGAGATTCTGCCGGGTACTGTCCTGCCCGGCCAAGGAGGTCGCGTTATGATCAAATTCTATGGTTCCCAGCTCTGCCCGGACTGCCGGGCCGCCCTCTCCCAGCTGCAGGGAAAGGGCACGCCCCACGAATTTGTGGAGATCACCGCCAGCCTGGAAAATCTGAAGGCTTTCCTCAACCTGCGGGATCAGAGCGCCGCTTTTGAGGGGGTAAAGGCTGCCGGCGGCATCGGCATTCCTGCCTTTGTGCGGGAGGACGGCACCGTCACCCTGGACCCCGCTTCTCTCTGAACCGGATCTTTATTCCAAAAGGCCGCCTTCCGCTGGGAAGACGGCCTTCTTTGTTTTTTTGGTTGTAAACTTTTATTTTTTGTTTTTGTTGACCTTCCCCTCTTTTGCTGGCAGGATAAAAAAGAGCCCCGACAAGGGGCCGCAAAAAAGTCAAAGGAGTCTTGCCTCATGAAGGAAACCGTCCGTCAGGCTGCGGACCGGGTGCTGGCCGGCGGCCTGATCAGCCGGGAAGAAGCCCTGGAACTGAGCCGCCAGCCACTGGAAGAGCTTTGCGCCGCCGCCGATGAGATCCGCCGCCATTTCTGCGGCAGCGGCTTTGATATCTGCACCATCGTAAACGCCAAAAGCGGCCGCTGCCCGGAGGACTGCAAGTACTGCGCCCAGTCGGCCCACTACGCCACCCCCACCCAGGAATATCCCCTGATGGATACCGAGGCCCTGGTGAAAGAGGCGGTGCATCACCACCGGCAGGGTGTGCTGCGGTATTCCCTGGTCACCTCCGGGCGAAAGCTGAGTGCCAAAGAGCTGGAAGAGGCGGCTCAAAGCATCCGGGCCATCCGGGAAAAAACCGACCTGCAGGTCTGCGTATCCTTCGGGCTGCTGGGAGAGGAGGAGTTCCGCCTTCTGAAAGCGGCCGGGGCCAGCCGGGTGCACTGCAACCTGGAAACCTCCCGGCGTTTTTTCCCCTTTATCTGCACCACCCACAGCTATGAGGATAAGCTGAACACCCTGCGGGCTGCCCGCAGCGCCGGGCTCAGCCTGTGCAGCGGCGGCATTCTGGGGATGGGCGAGACCATGGAAGATCGAGTGGACCTGGCCCTCACCCTGCGCCAGCTGGGGGTCAAATCCGTGCCGGTGAACTTCCTCAACCCCATTCCCGGTACCCCGCTGGCCGGCCAGGAACTCCTTTCCCCGGCCGAACGCCGCCGGGTCATCGCCCTTTTCCGCTTTTTGCTGCCCGACGCCTCCATCCGCCTGGCCGGGGGCCGGGGCCAGATGCCCGACAAGGGAGAGGGCTGCTTTTTGTCCGGCGCCAATGCTGCCATTTCGGGGGATATGCTCACCACCGCCGGCATCACGGTGGAGACCGATCTTGCCCTTTTGCAGAAGCTCGGCTATCATCCTGCCCTGTGGGAGGGGTAATTTGCTCGCTCACTCTCCCACATCCTCCAAAAACGGCCGCCCCTTTTGCCGGGGCGGCCGTTTTCTTATTTTATGATCTGCGATTCACAGGGTGCGCTCGGCCACCTTCATCCGGCCGGATGCGTCGATGGCATATACCGTGATCCGTTTCCCTTTCTCCCGGATGGCTTCCGGCAGGCGGATCGCCCCTTCGCCGGTGGCGGTCAGGTCAAACCGGAAATGCTTGTGGGCCGTGGTGGCATAGGCCTTTTCCTCCTGGAAGGTGCAGGCCAGAATTTCCCGCACCGGACGGTAGGCCGGCTGCTCCCCCTCCTGTTTTTCGGTGGGCGGCTCCTCTTCCCGGGGCGGCAGGGGCAGGGGCGTGGCCTCCCGGTAGAAGAAATAGCAGCCCTCTTCCCCGCTGCTCCGCAGCTCACAGCAGAGCCGCTCGGGGGCGCTTTTCCCGCTGTCTCTCGGGCGGCGGCGGGTAAGCAGGCAGGCCCCCGAAAAGGCTTTCAGAAAGCCTTCCAGCCGGTACTGGCGCTCGGCCCCGTAATCGGTACCGGAAAGCGGATCACAGACCAGCACATATTCCTCTTTTTTATCCTCGTCATGTTCAAAGCCCCGTATGGCCAGCCAATGGTGATGGGCCGTCCCGGTGACGCCCTCGATCCAGGGCAGGCCGGCGGTCTCCTCTTCCGGGCTGCCGGCATAATCCACCCGGGCCATCACCGGGTTGCCCTGACGGATCTCCTCCTTAAGGCCGGCCAGATCCAGCCAGGCCTGCCAGGCGGGATAGCCGTAGCAGCCGGCTGCCGCCGCGTCAAAGGCAGCATTTTCCCACTTGGTTTCCGGGGCCCAGTCCTGGCATACCAGGGCCAGCTCCTCGGGAAGGATATCCTGCCCGAACCGGTTCATCAGGGCCGCCAGGGTGGTGGGACCACTGAGCTGCCCCTTAAAGACTGGCGCCCGGTTCAGCTGGCTGTAGGAGGGCATCCGGATCTCCCGGTTCAGGGGCTTGCCCTCCTGCTTCTGCCATACCCGGGGGCGGGCGCTCACCGCCAACAGCCGCAGCGCCGGCGTGCGCCCCTCATCATTGGTATACAGATAGGCCCGCAGCTGGACGCTGATGGCGTTCTGGGTGGGCACGATCAGCCGGCCGCCCTGCACATAGGGCCGGGACGCCGGCTCCTGCCAGACCCCCTGCCGCTGCAGATAGGGGCTCCATTTTCCAAAGCCCAGCCAGCCGCTCCACTCGTCGTGGGCCAGCACCCGGGCCTGGATCTCCACCACCGTGCCTTCCGGGGTATCCGCGTTCCAGCTCACCAGCAGCTCCCCGCTCACCGGCACCGAAAAGGCAGGGGTGGTATAGCAGCCGAACAGAACATAGCGGCCCTCGGCCTGTTCCAGCACCACGGCGCCTCCGTCCAGGGTCACATTGTCCATCTCGCCCCGGGCCAGGTCTTCGGTGCCCTGGATCAGGATCGTTTTCTCGCTTGCCATATCTGTATCCTCCCGCCTTTTGCTGCAGAGATATTCTGATTTTCAGTATAGCCAAGAAACCCCGCCAATGCAAGGCAAAGGGGCTTTCGCCCTTGCATTAGGCCCCGGCTGCTTATATAATGAAGTACGGTTATTGGTCTGTTTCCCATAACCGGGGACGGCCCTGCCCATACTGTTTCTTTGAGGGAGGCGCGCCATGCGCACTTTGATTTGGTTTGCCTATTTCTGGGGTTATCTGATCTTTTCCTGGCCGATCCTGCACAAGGGGCTCAAGGCCCTGCGCCGGGGCGACGAGGCCACCGTCCAGGCCATCGTAAACCGGCATGTGCCCCAGTGGGCCGGGCGGCTGCTCAAACTGGCCGGGGTGGAAGTAACGGTTACCGGCCGGGAAAATATCCCCCAGGGCCGGCCCTGCGTGTTTGTGGCCAACCACCGCAGTTACTATGATATTCCCTTGATGCTCACCCAGCTGGATGCTCCCCACGCGCTGGTGAGCAAGGCGGAAGTGGGGCGCATCCCCCTGGTGCGCCGCTGGATGGAACTGCTGCACTGCGTATTTGTGGACCGGGAGGACGCCCGCCAGTCCCTGCGCTGCCTGGCCGAAGCCACCGAGCGGGTAAAATCCGGCCATTCGGTGGTGATTTTCCCGGAAGGCACCCGCTATAAGGGGCCGGAAGGCGGCATGGGTGAATTCAAGGGCGGCGCCTTCCGCATTGCCACCCGGGCCGGCGCCCCGCTGGTGCCGGTGGCGGTCTGCGGCAGCCGGGCCATCCTGGAAGGGGACGGCCACTTCACCATGAAGCCGGGCAAGGTGACCATCCGGATCCTGCCGCCGGTGGAAACGGCAGGCCTGAGCCGGGAAGAGCTGAAGGCCCTGCCCGCCCGGCTGGAAGAACTGGTTCGCCGGCATGTGGAAGAAATGGCCGCCGAGGCAGCCGGAAAGAGTGCCTCATGAGGGGGAAAGAGGGCGGTACCCCTTTTGACCGGAGTCAAAACCCCTACCGCCGTTTTTTTACCCGGGACCGGAGCGCCCGGGATCTGGTACCGGGCGCCACGGGCGCGCCCCAGAGGGAAAGGAAAGAAGAAATGGATGCAAGCTGTGTGGATTTTCGCCATGCGCTGAACATCGAGCTGGTGGAAAAGGCAGAAGGATATGTAAAGGTCAGCATGAAGGTGCTGGAAGGGTATGTGAACCGGATCGGCAGCCTGCACGGCGGGCTTTTGTATACCCTGGCCGATTCGGCCTGCGGCGCGGCCGTGCTTACCTACGGCAACAAGGCCACCACCCTGAACGGCAATATCGATTACCTGAAACCCGGCATCGGCTGCAAGGAGCTCACCGCCGAAGCCCGGGTGATCAAACATGGCAGCCATGTGAGTGTGGTGGACTGTCAGATCCGCAACGAAAAAGAGGAACTGCTGGCCACTGCCCGGCTTTCCTTTTTTGATCTGGGACAGAAGGCACTTTTCACCCCGGAGGAAAAATATCAGCGCAAATAAAGGAAAAAGAAGGGTTATGCAGTATGAAAGAACTTTTTGAGCTGTTTTGGCTGTTTGCCAAAATGGGCAGCGTCACCTTCGGCGGCGGCTACGCCATGCTGCCGATTCTGCAGCGGGAGCTGGTGGAAAAACGGGGCTGGGTCACCAACGAGGAATTGGCCGACTACTACGCGGTGGGCCAGTGCACCCCCGGCATCATTGCGGTGAACACCTCCACCTTTATCGGGGAAAAGCGCCGGGGCGTGGTGGGCGGCATCGCCTCCACCCTGGGGTTTGTCTTCCCCTCCATCATCATCATCTCCCTTATCGCCGCCTTTCTCTCCAACTTTGCGGAGCTGGCGGTGGTGCGCAACGCCTTTGCCGGCATCCAGGCCTGCGTCTGCGTGCTGATCCTCAATGCGGTGGTCAAGCTGATGAAGGGCGCGGTCAAGAATGTCCCCGCCATCCTCATCTATCTGGCAGTGCTGGCTGCCAGCGTCTTTTTCGGGCTCTCTCCCATCATTCTGGTGGTGGCGTCCGGCCTGGCCGGTGTGGCGGTTTTCGCTGCGCGGGGTGAACTGAAATGATGGTTTACATTCAGCTGTTTTTTGAATTTTTCAAAACCGGCCTCTTCGCCATCGGCGGCGGTCTGGCCACCATCCCCTTCCTGAGCGATCTGGCCGAGCGCACCGGCTGGTTCAGCCAGGTGGATCTTCTGAACATGATCGCCGTGAGCGAAAGCACCCCCGGCGCCATCGGGGTGAACATGGCCACCTATGTGGGCTATGAGGTGCGGGGCGTGCCCGGCTGCGTGGTGGCCACCCTGGGCCTGGTGGCTCCCTCTATCATCGTGATCCTGATCGTGGCACGCTTTCTGCGCCGTTTCAGCGAAAACCGGTTTGTGAAAGCCGCCATGTTCGGGCTGCGGGCTGCCAGTGCGGCCCTGATCACCGCCGCCGGCATCTCGGTGGCAGAGGTTACCCTGGTGCATACCGACCGGTGGAGCCAGGGCCTGGCCGCCTTCTTTGACTGGAAGAGCATCCTGCTCTTTGTGGTGCTGCTGGCCGCCACCAACCTGCCCAAACTGAAAAAGATCCACCCCATCGCCTTCATTGCGGTGGCGGGTGTGGTCGGCGTGGTGTTCCGCTTTGCCGGGGCCTGAGATCCTGCGGCGCCAGCTGCAGTTCTGGGGCCAGGTGCAGGGGGTGGGCTTCCGGTACCGGGCCCGCTGGGCAGCCCAGGGCCTGGGCCTTACCGGCTGGGTACGGAACCTGCCGGACGGCAGCGTCCTGATGCAGGTACAGGGGCCGGAGAGCGCCATCGACCGGATGATCCTGCAGATCGAGGCCGGCCATTATGTGCGGATCGAAAATCTCCGGGCATGGCCGCTGCCCCTGGAACCCCATGAATACGGGTTTTCTATCCGGGAAGATTGAGCCAAGTTTTCCACAAAAAAGGGGAGTCGTTGTTGAAAACACAGCGGCTCCCCTTTTTTCTTTTGTATTTACAGCACCTGCCGCACCACATCGGTGACGGTGCCGTCCCGGTATTCGGCCACAGCCACGATCCGCTCCCCGAATTGGGGGTGATCCTCAATGCCTCCCAGCTCCTCACCCAGCTTCTGCAGGTCCCGGATATCCACCAGAGGCAGACCGCTGTCCTTCAAAGCTTCCAGCAGGTCGGTGCGGCGGGGATTGATGGCGATCCCCTTATCCGTCACCACTGCGTCCACCGTCTCGCCGGGGGTGGTCACGGTGGTCACTGCCTTCTTGATCAAGCAGCGGGGGCCCTTCTTCATCAGATTGCTCACCACCACCGAGATCTTGCTGCCGGCTGCCGTGTCGGCGTTGCCTCCCGAGGCGCTCATGATCACCCCGTTGGAACCGGTGATCACATTCAGGTTGAAATCCGTATCCACCTCAAAGCCGCCCAGAATCATAATGTCCAGCTGATTCACCACGCAGCCCTTGTTTTCCGGGTTGGCGTACTGGCTGGCGCTCATGATTATATGGCGGGGGTCCTGGGCGATGCTGCGGATGGCCTCGGCGTCAAAGCACTGCACATCCCACAGGGTGCGCAGCAGGCCTTCCTCCAGCATCTTGACAAAATAGCCGTGGATGCCCCCCACGCCAAAACTTCCCCGGATCTCTTTTTCCAGCATCTTATCCCGGATCTTGGAGGCCACCGCCAGGCTGATGCCCCCGGCACCGGTCTGGAAGCTCATACCTTCCCGGATATATCCGGCCTGATCCAGCAGATCGGCGGCCCGCTGGGCCACTGCCAGCCGGGCCGGGTCGGTGGTCACCTTCATGGCTCCGCTCACGATCCCGGCCGGATCGCCGATGGAATCCACCTGCACCACATAATCCACCAGATCCTCGCTGATCTCTACTGGGCAGCAGGGATATTCCACCAGATTGTCGGTGACGGCCACCACCCAGTCGGCGTGGCGCACATCCGCATAGCTGTAGGCAAGGCACCCACAGGCGTTGGGGCCGTGGCTGCCGTTCATGTTGCCCTGAGCATCACAGCTGGGGGCCGCCACAAAGGCCACATCGATATGCAGCTCCCCGTTTTCGATGGCCCGGGGTCGACCGCCGTGGGTGCGCAGGATGGCCGGCTTCTGCAGTTTGCCTGCCGAGATGGCCTGAGCCACCGGCCCTGCCCCAAAGGTACTCACCGAGATCTGGGTGATGGTTCCGTCCTCGATCAGGGGCACCAGGGGCTCATGGCAGGCAAACAGCCCCGAGGGAGCCAGATGGATATCCTTGACACCCCGCCTGGCGATGGCTTCCATCACCAGGTTGGTCACCCGGTCGCCGTTCCGCAGATGATGGTGGAAGGAAACGGTCATCCCATCCCGCAGACCGATCCGGTCCAATGCCTCTTCCAGGCTCACCGCCTTGCTCTGCCCCCGCTTTGCACTGCGAGGGATCCGGGCCGCGGCTCGCTGGCTGGATTTTTCCGCCTCTACAAAGGCGCCCTGGTAGGGCCGTACCTTTCCGTAACCCTCAATATACTCGGGAAGCTCCCGCCCCAGACTGTTTTTCAGCATAGCTTTCTCCTTTTTGATTCTCAAAAGCCCCCCGAAGCGCCGGGCGCTGCGAGGGGCCTTTGGTGAGGTGGTATATCGATTTGGAATAGAATGTCAGATTCGGGCCACTCCGTCCTTGATGGCGGCCTCGGCGGCAGCCTTGGCCACCGCATCCTTCACCCGAGGATCAAAAGCCTTGGGCAGGATGTAATCGGCGCACAGCTCCTCATCGCTCACCAGCCCTGCCAGAGCATAGGCCGAAGC
>NZ_JAFBIO010000038.1 GCF_021531255.1 Allofournierella massiliensis
AGCACGTTGAAGTTCGCAATGGTGGGTGTTTTGAACATGGTGAACATCTTAAGTGCTTCGTTGGGGCTTCGACTGATGGCGCTCTGCTCCATCACGGTGTAGTTGGGCTGGGTCTCCGATATGGCCCTCTCAAACAGCTCTGTTACCTTGGCCCAGTAGGCATCCTCCTGCTCCTTGCTGTCAAATTTGAGAGAAGCCTGGGGCTGTTCCTTGCCTTTGCCGAATACCTGTGCTACAATATCTGTGAAAGATTTCATTCTTTCACCGGCAGTGGCGTCGGCGCTTGCAGTGGGTAGCAAGTCAGCGGATGCCGCTGCTCTTTTTTTGTTTTCGCTCAGGATATTCCCCTCTTCATCCAGCCGGATAAAGCCACCTTCGGAGTCATAGATCTCATGGATGTAATAGCTCTTGTTGGATCTCTGCTCTATGGATTCTTTCACCACTACAGCCACCGCCGCCTTTTGTTCTCCAAAGAATACCGGCGCCGCAAAGGTGTAGGTGTCAAAATTTCTTCCCTTGTGATTGACGTCCCGGGCGATCTCCCTTCCCTGTTCTATCACATCTTTTACGGCTGAAAATGCCGCCTGCTTGGCTGCGCTGTTGCCCTGGAATATGCTGTGCTTGATACCGGCCTTTGTGAGCTGTACTTTGCCGAACCCTTTCCGTTGGGCAATATTTCCTGCTTTTTCAAATACCTCCTTTGCAATATTCTCATCCGTTCGCCTGTCCCCGGTATACGGTACCCGTTCTTCTCCCAGAGGTACCGTCGCAACGCTTTCCATCTCCATCACGCTGCTCAGGGCCCGGCGCATTTGCTCCGTGATGCCCTGCCCGGCTGCGGCCGGGGCCTGGCTGCCGGCAGTCTCCAGGCCCAGCCTCTCCTGGGCCGCATACTTGGACGCCTGCCAGATCCCCGCCACAGTGTTCTCATCCATCCGATCCAGCCAGCCCAGCAGGGGTTTTGCCAGCTTGTCCAGCTTCATGGCCTTGGCGCCCCGGCTCCGGGTGGCCATCCTCACCGCCCAGTTTGGGTTGTTTTTCAGGTCGTACAGTTCCTGGGTGCTGCCCTTCTGCCGGATCCATCCCATGGGGCTGTGCTGCGCCATCTCCTCGTTGATCTCATCCAGCTTCTTTCGCCCGCCGGGCAGGGTCACGCCGGCCATATGTCTGCCATCAGCAGGTATTCAGCCATATCATTCCCGAACTGGGTGGCCGTTTCTTCCGATGCGTTCACAAAAGTGGTTTTGAACAGATTTTTGAAAAAATCTTTGGCATCATTTACCTGTGTCTCTTTGAATGCTCTAAGATTTCCCAGGCTCACTTCCTCAAAGAATTTCTCCATGGCGCCCGCCATGATCCCGTTCAGCATGGCCTGTTCGGTGCTGGCCCCCTGCTCCAAGGCGCTTCTTGCCGTCGAAGCGCCGGCCGAAGGGCAGCGGCAGCGTCTACCAGCTCACCGGCCACCGGGCCCGCCCCTGGGCGGCCGTCACCGGCTCCGGCAAGCTGCTGGGCACCTTTGCCACATCCGGGGAGGCGGTGGCGGCGCTGGATGCCTGGAACGTGTCCCGCACCCCCTGTGGAGAGGGCAAAATATACCTTTTCGGATATTTACGAGCGTTGGCAGCCCACCCACTTTTCCAGCATCGGCCCTTCCGGGCAGGCCAGTTACCGCCGGGCCTATGAGCTGTCGGCCCCTCTGTACAAGCGGCGGATGGCCGATCTCAAAACAGAGGACTACCAGGTGATCATTGACGAGCTGATCTCAGCAGGCCGTTCCCGTTCTATGTGCGAAAAGCAGCGCCAGCTCTTCGGGCAGCTCTGTCAGTACGCCATGCAGCAGGATATCATTGACAAAAACTATGCGTCCTTCCTCACCATCTCGGTGCGCCAGAAGGTCCGGGACCGGGTCTTTTCCGTCGACGAGCTGGCGCGTATCCGCACTTACCTGCAGGATGAAGGCGGCGTAGGCCGGGCGGCCCAGATGGTGCTGGTGATGGTCTACACGGGGATGCGGGTGGGCGAGCTTACCGGCATGCCCCTTGCCCAGGTCGATCTTGCCAAGCGCATCATGGTGGGCGGCGAGAAGACCGAAGCCGGCCGCAACCGCAGTATTCCCATCCATCCCCAAATCCTTCCCATTGTAGAAGACTGGGCAAAGGAAATAAACGGTCCCTATCTGGTGCACACCTCAAACGGCACCCAGCTTTCCTCTCGGAATTTCCGCCGGGATTTTAACAATCTCATGGCGCTGTGTCAGATCACCGGGGCCACCCCGCACACCTGCCGGCACACGGCTGCCAGCCGCATGGTGCAGGCAGGCCTCGACCCGGCCGCCGTCAAATCCATCCTGGGGCACGCAGATTTCTCCACCACAATGGATATTTACATCCACACTGACATAGACTATCTTTTGCAGCAGCTGCAAAAACTCGAATAAATCTCAAATGTTGTTAGTTTATTTGTTAGATTACGCAGCTTTTCACACTTCAATCCACGTCAACAAAACAAATAAAAGGCGCTGAAACCAACGTTTCAGCGCCTTTTCTGGTGGAGACTTAGGGACTCGAACCCCAGACCCCCTGCGTGTGATGCAGGTGCTCTAACCAGCTGAGCTAAGCCTCCGCAACGGAAATTATTTTATCACAGGTTTTGGGGAAATGCAAGTAGTTTTGCAAAAAAATTTTCCAATTTTTTCAACAGTAAAAACGGCGGGGCCCAAAACCGGGTCCCGCCGCCTTTTTAGCTGCTCAAAAACTCTTCTCAGCCCAACAGTTCCTTAAAATTAAAGTTTTCCACAGCAGGGCCTTCCTTCAGGTAATCCCGGCCCAGGTACATCCCCAGCACCCGGATCAGAGCATCCAGATAAGGGGTATCCACACCGTAGATATCGCCCAGCCGCACTAGGGGCACCAGACCGTAAGGCAAGTCCTCATCCAGGTAACGGTGCTTCAGGCTCTTGGGGCCGGGGGTGGCCTCGTAGGCCTTGTTCTCCTTCAGGGCGCCGTACACGCTGGCCTTCTTATCGGGCCAGAAGCTGTTCAGGATATCCAGCACCGAAATCCCCTCTACGCCCACAGCCTGCGCCACTGCGCAGCGCTCGGCGTCGATATGCTCAATGTACTCCACCGTTTTCTGGGGCAGCGCGGTGCCGAACAGGGTGTAATCTTCCCCGTTCTCCAGCCGGGTGATATTGAAGGTAGCGATGGGGCCATGCACCACCGGGTTGGAACCGTTCAGAGAGGTATCCACCACATTCTTGCCGGCGGTCAGCTGGGGGAAGGCTTCCTTCAGGGTCTCGATGACTTCGCCGGTGCGGGAAGCTTCGGTGCAGGCCAGGGCGATTCCCTGCTTGATGGTCTTTACATCCACCGAAACCGGCGAGGGCGAGGCGCACAGGAACAGCTGGGCACCGGTCTCGCAGATGGCCACACCCTTTTCCTTGGCTTCCTGGCCCAGGATGGCCGCAAACTCGGCGGCGCCCCAGTTGCCGTTGAAGATCAGGATGATCTGGCCGGGTTCCAGCAGACCTTTCAGGGCCTGTGCCACCGGCGCATGGCCGGAGGCCACCGTCTGGACCAGGATCACCTGAGCCCCCCGAACCGCCTCGGCCAGATCACTGGTGGCCTTCACCTCAAATTTACCCTCCACTGCGCCCTGGGCGGTCAGCCCCTGGCAAAGCTGCTGGGCAAGCTGGGCATTGCGGCAGTACAGCACTACCTCCTGGCCTTCCTTTTTCAGATACGCGGTCACCGCTTTACCGGTGTTGCCTGCGCCGATCACGGCAAATCTCATATGTACAGCTTCCTTTCTCTTTGATCTGGATCATTTTATCGCCCGTTAGGGGGCTTTTGTCTTATTATACAAAATTTTTCTTCGTTTGTCTGCCCTATGCAGACAAAAAGGGGAATGCCATTTCCGACATTCCCCTTTGCGTTTTAGTCACATTCCCCGCATTCCCGGGCGTGCCGACGAAGCTCTTCCGGATCTTTACGGTGGTAACCGTGACGGCGGGCCACGCAGAACAGCTCGGTGCCGCCCAACCGTTCGGCCGCCGTCTGCTCACCGCTGGCCACCCGGATCACAAGATCCAGCAGCTCATCCCCCAATTCCTCCATGGTTTTTTCTCCGCTGATGATGCCGCTGGCATCAAAATCGAAGCATTCTCGCATGCTGGAATAGGTTTTATAGTTGCCGGTGATCTTCAGCACCGGGGCCAGTGGGTGGCCGGTGGCATGGCCGCGGCCGGTGGTAAACGCCACGATCTGGCTGCCGCAGCCGATCATGCCGGTAACCACCTCGCCGTCCTGGCTTTCATAATCCATCAGGAACAGGCCCTTCTGATCTTTATGGGGCGGTACCGCATACTGCAGCACATCCTGAAAAGGTGCCGTGCCGGATTTATGCACTCCGCCCAGCGCTTTTTCCACCACACTGCTGACTCCGCCGTCAAAATTCCCACGGCTGATCAGATGGTTCCGGTTGGCCGGCAGGCTGAAATCCAGTCCGCCCCGCAGAACATCCTCGATCTCATAGACCGCATCGTAGATCTTCTGGGCCACCTGGGGATTCACGGCTCGCTTGGCCAGGTATTTTTCGGTACCCAGCAGCTCGTTCAATTCGCTGAGAATGGCGCTGCCGCCTTCAGCAATCACCTTGTCCACCATATTGCCCACCGCCGGGTTGGCGGCCAGGCCGCTGGTGGCGTCGGTGCCGCCGCATTTGGTGGCCACCATCAGTTCTCCCAGCGGGCATTCCACCCGCTGCTGCAAAGCCAGCTGCCAGGCAAATTCCCGGCCCGCTTCCACTGCCCGGGCTACCGTGTTGGTTACACCGCCCTCTTCCTGGATCACGAATTTCGCTACCGGCTTACCTGTGGCTTTCACTGCGTCATACAGCTCCTGCGGGTCAAACCGTTCACAGCCCAGACCAATGACCAGCACCGCCCCCGCATTGGGGTGGCAGCCCATGGATTTCAGCGTCCGGGCGGTCAGCTCCAGATCCAGCCCTACCTGGGAACACCCTACACAGTGGGTCAGGGCCACCGCCCCCGGGATCTGCGCCGCGATTTTTTGGGCGGTGGTGTTGGCGCAGAACACCGAGGGGATCACCGCCAGATAGTTTCGGGTGCCCACCGTCCCATCCGGGCGGCGGTATCCCACAAATGTATGTCCCAATTTATTCTCTCCTTTATGTGGGGCGCTCTGTTATTTCTTGCCCCGGTCACAGCCCATGTTGTGGTTGTGGATCCAGGTCCCCTTGGGCGCATCGGTCAGCATGTAGCCAATTTCTTCCCCGTACTTGTACACCGGGTCCCCCTTTTTCAGGTCCTTGATGCAGACCTTATGGGCAAACTCTATGTCTTCCAACAGGGTAACCTCAGCGCCGTCCGGGGGCCGCACCGTATCGCCTTTTTTGGCGTCTTCCAGGACGCATACCACCGAATCGGCAGGGTGGATCATCAAGCTTCTTCTGAGCATGGAACGGCTTCCTTTCTTAAATTTCCGAATCGTCTGTCCCCGCTCACTGGTTCATGATTTCGGTGTAGGTCTCCATCTCTGCCCAGATCTCATCCATATAGCTCAGGGCTTCGCCATAAGGCTTGAACTGAGGAGTCACGCAGTAGGTCTCGGAAACATTGGTGGTGTATTCCCCGTTCTCCTGGATCTTTTCCACAGCGTCCGACAGCTTCTGAGCAATGGCGGGATCGGTGCCCTTGGGCAGGCCGAAGAAATAGGCACGGGCCGCGCTGCAGTCATAGCCCAGTTCCTTGACGGTGGGCACATCGGGGAAGTACTCGCTGCGCTCTTCTCCATAGGTGAGCAGAGGAATGATGCTTCCATCCTCCACATACTGCTTGAACACACCGTAGCTGTTGATGCCTGCGTCCACCTGATCGCCCAGCAGAGCGGGGATCATGGCAGAGGCGCCGCCCGCATCTACCGGGTTCAGGCTCATACCGGAAGCATCTTCCAGCTGGCAGAGGGTGTAGTAGGAAAAGCCGGAAATGGTAACCGCGCAGGAATATTTATCCGGCTCAGCCTTGGCCGCCTCGATGAAGTCCTCCGCGTTATCGATTCCCAGAGAAGAGCGCACGCACAGGGTATTGGTGTCGTCCACCTCACCGATGCAGGCGATCTCAAAGCTGTTCTGATCCAGTTCGGAAACGCCCAGCATCTTGTTAGCGTACAGGTTGCCGGTATGATAGAACAGGATGGTGTATCCGTCCGGTTCTGCATCTGCCACCGTCTGAGCGCCCACGGTGCCGCCGGAGCCTTCCGTGTTTACCACAGTGACGGTCTGTCCCAGTTCCTCTTCCAGATATTTTGCATACAGGCAGGCGTAATAGTCCGTGTCACCGCCAGCCGCAAGGGGAACTACCAGGGAGATGCCTCTCTCCGGCCAGTTAGTTTCGCCGCTACCCTGCTGGGCAGCCGATCCGGCAGAGGATGCCGGTGCCGAAAAGGAAGCGGAGGAGCCGCATCCGGCAAAGCACATTGCCGCCATGGTTCCCGCCAAACCGAGTGCAAGAAGTTTTTTCGCTTTCATGGTATCTGTTTCCTTTCTCTTTTCAAAAGTTTATTTCTGCCCTGCCCGCCAGGGGCCAGAGCTTTTTACAGCGCATTGTTTTGCTTTTGGCGGCGGTATGCCCGCACATTTTTAACGATAATATAGACCACAGAAAACACAGCGATGGCCAGGAAAGCCCCGGAGATAGGTCGGGTAAGGAAGGGCATCCAGCTGCCCTTGGAATTCATCAGCGCTCGGCGCATATAAGTTTCCACCGTCTCGCCCAGCACAAATCCCATAATCATGGGAGCCACCGGCAGATGCAGCTTGATAAAGATATACCCCACCAGCCCGAAAGCAATGACCACATAGGTATCAAATACCCGGTTGTTCAACCCGAAGGCGCCCACAATGCAGAGCACAAAGATGATGGGCAGCAGGATATATTTTGAGGTTTTCAGCAGGGATACGAAGATGCGCAGCCCAAAGAATTTCTCGATCAGCATAACCAGGTTGGACAGCAGCATGGCGATAAAGATGCCGTACATAAGGACGGGCTGTTCCTGGAAAAGCAGGGGGCCCGGCTGCAGGCCATGGATCATCAGGCCGCCCAGCAGCATGGCGGTGGCCATGTCACCCGGGATTCCCAGGGTCAAAAGCGGGATCATGGCGCCGCCCACCGAAGCGTTATTGGCAGTCTCGGCGGCAACCACGCCGTCAATGATGCCGGTGCCGAATTTTTCCGGGTAGGAAGACTGATTCTTAGCCACGGTATAGGCAATCAGGTTGGAGGTGGAGCCGCCCAGACCGGGCAGAATGCCGATGGCAAGGCCGATCAGGGCACTGCGCAGCGCGTTCCACCACTGGCCCAGCCCTTCCGCCACCGAAAAGCCGAATCCCTTTACGCCTCTGGTGCTGACCTGAACAATCTGAGTACGGTCTTTTTTGGCGGAGGTCTCTGCTGTGACCATGATCTCACTAAGGGCAAACATACCGATCAGAACCGGCAGAATATCCAGTCCTGCGCCCATCTGAGTGCTGCCGAAGGTAAAACGGGCCGCCGCATCGATGGGAGCCATGCCTACCGTGGTGAGCAATACCCCCAAAAAGCCGGACAAAAGGCCTTTGACCATCGAACCGCTGGACAGGCTGGCAATCATGGTCAGGGAAAATACCGCAATGGAAAAATATTCAAAGTCGCCAAACTTCAGGGCCAGGGTGGCCAGGTTGGGGGCAATTGCGATCAGGGCAACAATGCTAAAAAGGGTACCCAGAAAGGAGAAGAACACACCCACGCCCAGCGCCTTGATCCCCTGCCCCTTCTGGGTCAGGGGGTAGCCGTCAAAACAGGTGGCCACCGAGGAGGGCGTACCAGGCATCTTTAACAGAATCGCCGAGAGCAAGCCGCCGGAAACACCGCCGATATATACCGGAACCAGCATGGTCATCCCCATCAGAGGCGTCATACCATAAGAGACCGGCAGAAACAGGGCAATGGCCATGGCAGCCGACAGCCCCGGTATCGATCCGAAAATAATTCCCGCCGCCGTGCACAGCAGGATCAGAAGGATGCCCAGCGGGTTGCATACCGCCGCGGCACCTGTTGCCAAGGATTCCAGCATAAGATTTCTCCCTCCTTTTTATAAGACGCCGGTAAGCACACCGCCGGGCAGCAGTAGGCTCAGACCATTGTGGAAGATGAGGTAAATCACCGCCACCGCAATCACTGAGATCAGCAAAAAACGCAGAGGCCGGCGCTCTTCTTTGGGCGCCATCACTGACATCTGTACAGTCAGGTACAGGATGGAACTAAGCACAAAGCCCAGAGGCTTGAAGAGCATTACATAAATCAGTGCCGTGGCCAGGGTATACATAGCCCGGCGGTAATCCAGGCTGTCCTCTGCCTTTTCCTGTGTCCCGCCAGCTGCCTTGGCTTGTTTCCAGTTCCGAAAAGCCATGTACAGCTGCACCAGCGCCAGCGCCCCGAACTGGAACTGATCAGTACGGTGGCCAGCCTGCCCACCTGGCGGCAAGCTCTGCAGAGCGTCCCCTCTTCCTCCTATGATGTGATCATCTCCCGCGGCGGCACCGCCCGGGCCCTGCGGCAGGTGGCAGGCGTTCCGGTAGTAGAAATCGGCGTATCCATCTATGACATGCTCTGCAGCCTGAAAAACGCCCAGAACTATACCGGAAAGTTTGCGGTAATGGGCCACCCCAACATCACCAATTGCGCCATGCAGCTTTCCGATCTGATGCAGTACGATGTGACAGTCTGCACCATCCACAATGACAGCGATATCAAGCAGGAACTTCTCCGGCTGAAAAACGAGGGCTGCAACCTGATCCTCTGCGACAATATCTCCCAGCATAACGCCGAGGAACTGGGGCTGAATTCCATGCTGATCACCTCCGGCGAAAAGAGCGTGTCGGATGCCCTGGACGAAGCAGTACGGATCATCAAGGCCCAAAACCATCTTTTGTACCAAAACGAACTTTACCGCCAGCTCTTTTCGCTCCAATGGGATGAACTGACTGTTTTCAGCCACCAGGGGCAGCTCCAGTATTCCACCTTGCCCCAGGATGAGGCCCATACGCCTTTCCTGGAAATGCTGAGAACTCGCCTGCCCAAACCGGAACATCTGTCTTTTGAAGATGAATGGGAGTGGGGCGGAGAATACTGGCAGGTTTCCGGCCAGCCTCTTCCCACCGACCAGGGAATGGCGGCAGCCCTCTGCCTGAAAAAGCACAGCCGCTCCCTGCTGATCCAGGGGGAGGGGGTCTCCATGTTAGGCCGGGGAGCTTTTCAGAGTACCGACCTTCTGCTGGCGCCCGGCCCCATCTGCGTAGGAGAATTGGGGGAAAGCATCGCCGCCTGCGCCGCCTCCCCCTTCCCGGTTCTGATCCTGGGCGAAGAGGGAACCGGCAAGGACAGGGCGGCCGTACAGCTCTGCAAGAGCGGCGCGGGCCAGCCGGCCCTGGTCACCCTGGATTGTCAGGTCATCTGCGAAAAGCGGTGGAAACAGCTGCTTTCCAGCAAGGATTCGCCCCTTCTTCGCTCCGGTCTGGCCTTTTATCTCAAGAACGTGAATTTTCTTTCCTCCGAGCAGGCCCAGGCCCTTTTTGAATACATGGAGATCACCCGGCTGGACCGCCGCACCCGGCTGATTTTTTCCTGCCTGCTGGATGGTTCCCACAGCGAAAACGACTATGCCTGCCGTTACCTGAAAAATCACTTTTCCACCCTCCTGCTCCGGCTACCGCCCCTCCGGCAAAGGAAGGAGGACATTCCCAATCTTCTGGCCCTGTACATCAACCAGCTGAACGTTTCTTTGGGCAAACAAGTAGTGGGGTTCACCCCCGGCGCTCTGGAGCGAATGGTGGAATTCGACTGGCAGGGCAACCTGACCCAGCTGAACCGGGTCACCCGTACCCTGGTGGTAGAAGCCCGGACCCCCTATATTGGTGAAGAACAGGTGGAAAAGCTGCTGCGTCAGGAAGCCCCCCTGTGCAGCGCCGCCCCCCGGCCCGGCAGCGCGGTGCTGGATCTTCGCAAACCCCTGAGCGAGATTCAATACGATGTGATCCGGCTGGTTCTGCAGGAGGAAAACGGCAACCAGAGCCGCAGCGCCGCCCGATTGGGCATCAGCCGCTCCACCCTGTGGAATGCGCTAAAAAAGCACGTTTACTGCGTTGTTTTTTCGTTTTCCCACGGCTTGACTTCCCTCTTTTTCCCATGGTATAGTAAAGATGCGGAAAGCGTTTTTTCCCGCGGTGCCGTACCAGCCGCCGGGGGCCGCTTTCCCCTGCTTTTCTGTGAGCCCCCTGCGAAAAAAGTTCCTTCTTTTTTCGCAGGTTTTTATTGCCCCGCAATAAGGGCCAACCTATTTCTGTTGAAAGGAGCTGAACATTCTTGGACACCGATCCCGGACGAAGTAGAATGATTTAGCTGCGTAAAGCGTGCGCCTCTGCCGGCACCCGCTTTATGCGGCGTGTCAAGGAGGTACACCATATGATCAAGATTTACAAGACCTTTGAGGGGGAGACCCGTTCCATCGAAAAGCCGGAGAAGGATTGCTGGATCAATCTGATCAAGCCCATCGAGCCGGAGCTGGCCTCTATCAGCCGCCGTTATGGCATCGCCCCGGCCGACCTGCGGGCCGCTCTGGACGAGGAGGAGCGCTCCCGCCTGTCTGTGGAGGATAACTACACCCTGATTCTGGTGGACATCCCCACGGTGGAGGAACGCAACGGCAAGGACTGGTATGTAACCATTCCTCTGGGCATCCTGCTCACCCAGGACGCAGTGATCACAGTCTGCCTGGAAGACACCCCCGTGCTGGATTTCTTTAAAGGGCGGAAGGAGCGGGTCTTCAGCACCCACATGAAAACCCGGCTGATCCTGCAGATCCTTTACCGCAACGCCACCCGTTACCTGCAGTATCTGCGCCTGATCGACCGGCAGAGCAACGTGGTGGAGCGCAAGCTGCACGCTTCCTCCCAGAACCGTGAGCTCATCGAGCTGATGGAGCTGGAAAAGAGCCTGGTTTACTTCACCACCTCTCTGCGTTCCAACGAGATGGTGCTGGAAAAACTGCTGAAAACCGACCGGCTCAAGCAATATCCCGAGGATGCCGATCTTCTGGAAGACGTTATCGTGGAAAACCGGCAGGCCATCGAGATGGCCAATATCTACAGCGGCATTCTCAGCGGCATGATGGATGCCTATGCCTCCATCATTTCCAACAACCTGAACATTGTGATGAAGGTGCTGGCCATTGTGACCATTGTGCTGTCGGTGCCCACCATGATTTTCTCGGCCTACGGCATGAACGTTTCCACGGTGGGCATGCCCTTCTCGGACAGCCCCTATGGTTTTGCCATCATCCTCTGCCTCTCTCTTCTGCTCAGCCTTGTGGTCTCCCTGTTCTTCGTTACCCACAAAAAATGGGGCAATTTCTGATCCTGCCAGCGCAGAGGGCGTTTAACGCCCTCTGCGTTTTTTAATATCATCATTTGTTTTTGGTTATATCTTGTGCCCGGTTTTTCCCTTTTGTAACAAGAAACTCCCCTTTTTTCTCCTGTAGATTGACTTTCTTTCATAACCATTCTATAATCATTTCAGCATTGCATTTTAGCAGGTTTTGGAAAGGAAGGCGCTTTTTTCATGGCTAAAATTCTGGTTACCGAAAATGTTCACCCTGTAGGGCCCGATCTTCTGAAGGCCGCCGGCCATCAGGTGGTCTTTGCCGACCGGGATATGGATATCATCCGCCGGGAGATTGTGGATGCCGACGCGGTTTTTGTCCGCATCATTGATCTGGATGAGGCTCTGCTCTCCACCGCCAAAAAGCTGAAGATCGTCAGCAAGCACGGTGTGGGCTATGACAACATTGATATTGAGTACTGCAAGCGCCGGGGCATCCCCGTGACCCTGGCCCTCAACGCCAACAGCCAGAGCGTGGCCGAACACGCCGTTGCCCTGATGATGGCTCTGGCCAAGAATCTGGTGCCGGTGAGCCGGGCCTATGCCCAGATCGGCTTTGCCGCCAAGAACAGCGCCCCCGGCATGGAAGTCTGGGGCAAGACGGTGGGCGTTATCGGCCTGGGCCATATCGGCACCCGCTTTGCCCGGATGTGCGCGGGCGGCTTCGGAATGAAGGTGCTGGCCTACGACCCCTATGTGAAGACCGCCCCCGAGGGCGTCACCCTCACCGATGACTTGGAAGGGCTGCTGCGCCAGAGCGACGTGGTCTCCCTCCACTGCAATCTCACCGACGAGACCCGCCGCATCCTGAACAAAGAGCGGCTGGCCCTGATGAAGCCCACCGCCATCCTGATCAACTGCGCCCGCGGCCCCATGGTGGACGAAGAAGCCCTGGCCGAGGCCCTGAAGAGCGGCCAGCTGGCAGGCGCCGGCCTGGACGTGACCGACCCCGAGCCGGTGCCCGAGGGCAGCCCCCTGTTCCAGATCCCCAACCTGATCATCACCCCCCACT
>NZ_JAFBIO010000039.1 GCF_021531255.1 Allofournierella massiliensis
GCCATCGGCTACGGGGGCGGGGCGCTGCTGAGCGACCTGGGGGTGGCCAAGGTGTACGACCTGAGGCGCTGGCTTGCGCAGCTGTCCAGCCAGGCAGCCTTCTGGGTACTGGTGGCCAATCTGGTGCTGCTGGCCGTGGGCTTTGGGTTCTGCCTGCGGGGCAGGAACCTGGGGGCCCGAGCCCTGGAAAAAGAGGTGGACCGGCTGTATGAAAAGGCCGAGGAGGCCCTGTGCCGGGCCATGACCCTGGCCAACATCTCGGTGGTGCTGGGCCTGGCCGCCTTTGGGGTGGCCTGCTGCGATATGGATGTGATGATGCGCAGCCTGCCCCTGTTTATCCTCGGAGAGGCGTTGGGGATGGCCCTGCAGCACCTGACGGTGAGCCGCACCCAGGCCCTCAACCCGGAAAAGAAGGGCAGCGTATTTGAGGCCCGCTTTGTGCGCCAGTGGTACGACAGCTGCGACGAGGCCCAGCGGAAACAGATCGGTTGGGCGGCCTTCAAGAGCTTCCGGGTGATGCAGAACATTTTTGCCTGGGCCTTTGTGCCCCTGGCCGTCCTGGGCTGCTATGGCCTGGTAGGCCCTCTGGTCTTTCTGGTGTGGGGCGGGCTTTGGATGGTGCAGGTGGTATCTTACAGCTTCTACGCCCGCAAGGCCGAGAAGGGACAAATCCAGTAAAGAAAGCTGGAATTTTGTATAATCTTGCAATAAATAAACAAATTGTATAGAATAATCCGGTAAAGAGAAGGGCGGGCAGAGCCGGGAAAAGGGGAAACTCGGGCAGGGCGGCAAACCATAAAAATAGCAAATCAGCCCCTTCCGGGCCGGGGAAATCCCGTCGGAAGGGGCTGATTTTTGTATATTTTTGTAATAAATAAACGATTTGTATAAAATGGCGGGCCCGGGGGACGCAGCCGGGGCCCAACGGGGGCCGGGGACTCAAAGCGGTGCGGCCGTGGGCCCGAAGATGCGGCCGGGGCCCAAAGGGGGGATGCGGCCCGAAGAGGGGGCCAGGGCCCAAAATAGGGGGCTGCGGCCCAAAGCGGGGCGGCTGAGCCCAAGGAGAGCACGCAGCCGGGGCCCCAAGCACGAAAGCCATAAACGCCCTGCCTGGGAATCCCCTTCGCCTGCCGACCTTACTGCATCCCCTGGGGCAGTACGCTCAGGCCCCGCTCGGTATCCCGGGTGAGGTTGGCGTTGATCTGCCGGTTCAGCTCGGCCCGGCGGCTGTCCAGAAGAAGATCCTTGTTGTACTTATAGTACCGCTCGCAGCCGTTTTCGGTGATGAAGGCGTTGCTGGCCGGGCCCATGGCCAGCTCGGTGACAAAGACCAGCATCTCCTGGCCCTCGCCGAAGGCCTGCTCCATAAAATCAAAGGCGTATTCCAGGGCGGAGGAAGCCTCCTCAGCAATCCGCTCCCGCTTATCCACCTGCTTGGCGAATTCCTCCTGCACCAGCTCAAAGCTGCCCTGGCCCACCAGCAGGGGCTCGCCGGCCAGCAGCTTCTGGTATTCCCGCAGAAGGGCCGTGGTGGCCTTGTGCAGCTCCAGGGCCGGCCGGTCGGTGAGGCCTGCCGCCCGGCGGCGCTCGAAGTCCGCTTCCAGCTCGTCGGTCTGGCCGCCCAGCAGGTTGGTGGGGGCCATCTCGGTCTCGTCCAGCCCCGCCTTGAACCGGCGCAGGGCCTGGTAGACCTCGTCGGTGAGGCTGTCCTCAAACTGGGCCTTGGCGAACCGGGCGTTCAGCCCGCTGTTCAAAAGGCTCACCAGGCTGAGGCGCTCGTCAAAGGGCGCCTTGAGAAGCCGCTGGAAGGCCGCCGCCGGGGCATGACCCCGAAGGATCTGCTCCACCCCGTAGTCATCCCGGTATTTCCGGTAGAGATCCAGATAGGCGGCGAAATCCTTGGCGATCTTGGTGTGCTGCAGATACTGGTGCACCACCTCTTCGTCCACCGTCAGGCCCTGATCCTCGTAAGTACGGATGAGGGTGGAGAGATCCTCCCAGCCGCGGGCGGTGACAAACTGGGTGCCGTCCACATCCGCCTCAATGCGGTAGAAGTAGTCGGGCCGCAGTTCCAGATAGCTGAGGATAGCGCTGTGCACCCCCGCGCCCCGGGCGTATTCCTTCCAGACCGTCAGGTCGGCGGTGATGTCCATCCGCTTGACCCGGTCCAGGGTGACGATGTCGAAATCCCGCACCGACTTGTTGTATTCCGGCGGGTTGCCCGCCGCCGCAATGATCCAGCCCTCGGGCATCTTCTGGTTGCCGAAGGTCTTGCACTGCAAAAATTGCAGCATGGTGGGGGCCAGGGTCTCGCTGACGCAGTTGATCTCGTCAATGAAGAGGATGCCCTCCTTGAGGCCGGTATCCTCCATCCGCTGGTAGACGCTGGCGATGATCTCGCTCATGGTGTAGCGGGTGATGGAATACTCCTTGCCCTCATACTCCTTCTTTTCGATAAAGGGCAGGCCCACCGCGCTCTGGCGGGTGTGGTGGGTGATGGTGTAGGCCACCAGGGCGATGCCGCATTCCCGGGCCACCTGCTCCATGATCTGAGTCTTGCCGATGCCCGGAGGGCCCAGCAGCAGCACCGGCCGCTGGCGCACCGAAGGAATGGCGTATTCGCCCAGGGCGTCCTTGGCCAGGTACGCCCGCACCGTGTTCTTGATCTCCTGTTTGGCTCGCTTGATATTCATACTCTTCTCCCCTTACAGAATCGGCATTTCGTCCCCTTCCTCGTCCTCGAGCGCAAGGGCGTCGGCAAGGGCGGGGGCGCTGGGTTTATCCTTTTGGGTGCGGAATTCTTCCTCGTCCAGCACCAGCTTCATGGCCCAGGGCGGCAGGTCGGCGTCCTCATACTGGTCGCCCAGAAACAGAAAGGCCACATCGTAATTGGGCCGCCGGGCCGGGAACCGGCCCAGGCCGTCGGTAAAGTAGAGCAGGCCTTTCAGGTGGGTGAATTCTCCCGCCCCGATCAGCTCGTCCACATACTGGAAGGCGGGGCGGAAATCGGTGCCGCCGCCCCCCGCCAGCTGGAACCGGAACATGTACCGGGCCAGCTCCTCCTCGCTGGTGATCTTCTGGTCGCTGCGCACCCCGTCATCACATTGCAGGATGCGGATGTTGGTGTGGCGGAAAAAGCTGTCCGCCTGCTGGAGCAGGGAATAGGTCTCCCGCAGAAAATTCTTCACCAGCTCCCCCGAGCAGGAATAGGAGGTATCGATGACAATGACGAATTCCTCGATCTTCCGGGTCTCCCGGCTCTCCATGGGCTCGATGAGGGGCATGTTGCCGTAGAGGGAGAGGCCGTAGGTGTAGAAGGTGAGGTCGAAGGTATCCGGGTCGGCGTGGAGCTCCTCCCGCAGCACCGCGAACTTGCGCAGGAAATCCCGGTAGCTGCGCCGGCTGCGGTTGGCCGCCTGCACCTGAAGGGTGAGGGGGTCGTCCTCCCCGTCTCCCGCCTCCCGGGCGTGGGTCTCCAGATCGGTCTGCATCCGCTCGCCGATCTTCTGCCACTGGTTGGAGAGGGCCTGGATCTGGGGCTGGCTGCCCGAATCCGGGCTGGGCCAGAAGCGGTGATCCTCGGTGCGGAATTCCCGCTGGAGTTTCACCAGCGCCCCTTCGTCATACATCCCCGAGGCCAGGGCCCGGTAGATCGGCTCGGCGGCCAGCACCCGGCATTTTTCCTTCAATTGCTCGTAGGTGCGCCGGCGCAGAAGAGTCTGGATGCGGCGCACGCTCTTTTTATCCAGGCTGTCGATCACCGATTCCACGGCAATGTCACAGGCCAGGTCCCACAGGCCCGGCTCGTGCGCCCCGATGAGGAAGGGGTGACGGAAGATGCAGTGAAGCACCACATGGAGGAATTCCCGGTTGATGAGCACCGGGTTGCGGCGGCTGAGCCGGAGCAGACGGTCCGGCTGGGCCAGCAGCCTGACTCCGTCGGTGCCCATCCCCCGCACCCCCTCGGCAGGGGTCAGGGCCAGGGCCGAAAGGGCCATGTCCAGATATCGGAAATCCAGATAAAGCTCGCTGCGGGTGACCTTCAGCACCTCCAGCGACATCCGGCGCACCCACTCATCCTGAGTTTCGGGCAGCTGGGCCAGCTTATCCAGTTCCAGGCTGTCCGGGTCGATGTGATTGGGCAATCGGCGCGCCTCCTTTCCCGGGGCGAGGGCCGCCCCTTAAAAATCAAAACTGTAATTCTTTTTGGCCCGGCCAAAGGTCTTGTGCTTGTGGTCCATCAGAAGGGCCAGGGCCGCCGGCTTGTCCGCCTCGGCCGCAAAGGCGGTGAGCCGGCCAAAGGCGGCCTCGTCCAGCAGCCGGAGCCCGCAGAGGAAATCCAGCGCTTCGCTCTGGTCGGCGGAGATGAGGGCCTTGCCGGCCAGGTCCCCCTCCCGGGCAAGAAAGTCCCGGTATTCGGCCCGGGCTTCCTCTTTCAGGTCCCAGGGGAAGCGGAGCCGATCCAGGGCCAGCAGGCCCAGCAGGGCGTGGCTGCCCTCGGCCAGGGCCGGGTGGAAGCTGCGGTCATATTCGGCAAAATTCAGCACGTCCTGGGAAAAACACTGTCGGTACTGGTAGCCCTGGCCGTGGATGCCCATGTTGAAGATATGGGCGGGGGCGTTTTCTTCCAGTTCCTCCCAGAATTCCGGGTAGTGCAGGGCGGCCAGCACCCGGCCTTCCTCCTCAAATTCCACCCGCAGGTCGTTCTGCAGGGCGTACAGCAGCTTCTGCAGGCCGGTGGGCCGGTCGGGCCGGGAGCGGATCTTCAGAAGGGAGAGTTTGGAGCAGTTGGTGAAAAGGTCGCTGCCCAGAGCCCGGATCTCGGGCCCCGCCGAGAGCTCGGTCAGGCCCCGGCAATCGAAAAAGCAGGCGCTTTGCAGGATGCGCACCGGCCCGGGCAGGCGCACCGACACAAGAGCCCGGCCGCACAGGGGCTCGGCCCCCGCCGGGCTGCCCAGGGTCTCGGTGAGCAGGGGGCCTTCCGGCCGGATCTTGGCCGGGTTCTGGGCAAAGGCATAGGCCCCGATCTGGGTGACGGGCCGGCCGCCCAGAGTGTCGGGCAGTTCCAGGCAGGGGCTTTCGCCCAGGGCCTGCACCAGATGGGCGCCGTCCTCATGGAGGGTATAGCGCAGGATCAGGTTTTGTTCCACAGGGCGCCTCCTCGAAATTTTAAGAATTAAAATCAAATTTTGGGCGAGGACAGGTCCCCGCACAGAAAACATTGTAGCACAGCCCGCCCCAAATGAAAAGGGAAAGCCAGGGCCCGAAGGGAGAAAAAGGCGGGAAATGCGGAAAGAGGGAAAAGGAGGCCCGGCGGGGTTTGTGCCGGGGGCCGGGGGTATGGTATACTGAAAAAAAGCCCCCGGCCAGGGGGCAAGGGAAGGGAGAAACGACCATGGCGGAATTGCTGTATCAGGGCCATGCCAGTTTTCGGCTGCGGGCCTGGGACGGGACGACGGTGTATCTGGACCCCTACGCGGGGGAGGGCTATGACCTGCCGGCGGACGGGGTGCTGGTGACCCACGAGCACTATGACCACAACGAGGTGGGCAAGGTGAGCCTGAAACCCGGGGCCCGGGTGCTGCGCAGCGCCGATTTTTTGGCGGGCGGGGAGTACGGGAAGGCCCAGATCGGCCCCTTGGAGGTACAGGCGGTGCCCGCCTACAACAAAAACCACGACAAAAACGCCTGCGTGGGGTTTGTGATCCGGCTGGAAGGCAGGAGCCTCTATTTTGCGGGGGATACCTCCCGCACCGGCTACATGGAAGAGATGGGGGCCCTGGGACTGGACTGGGCTTTCCTGCCCATTGACGGGATCTACAACATGGGCCCGGAGGAGGCGGCCCGGTGCGCCGGGCTGATCGGGGCAGGGGCCACGGTGCCCATCCACACCAAGCCCGGCAGCCTGTACGACCGGCAGGCCGCCGAGGCCTTCCAATGCCCGGGGCGGCAGCTGCTGGCCCCCGGCGAGACCCTGACCTGGTGAGAAAATAAAAGAAGCGCGGAGGAGCGGGAAAAGCTCCTCCGCGCTTTTTTGCGGGGTTTTGGCCGGGCGGGGGAAAACTCAGCGCCGGTATACACGCCGGCGGCGGCGACGGCGTTTTACCTGCCGCACACGCAGCAGGATGAGCAGGGCCAGCACCAACAGGAAGACCAGCGCCCCCACCAGCCAGCCCGAGAGGGGGCCCAGCCGGGCCTTCCAGTAAAGCAGGGCGCTGCGCTCGTAGTCGGCCCCGGCGGTGAGTTCCAGGGTGCCAAGGGCCTGGCCATCCTGATACAGGGTGAGGGTACCCAGAGCCTGGCCCTGGGTGACGGGGGCGTCCACGCTTTCGGGCAGGTCCAAGCGATATTCGGGGGGATTTTCCCCGTCCCAGAAAAGGCCGGAGAGCTGGCCGTTTGGGTACACCTCCGCCGTCTCGGCCTCCTTGCAGTAGTTGAGGGGCAGGGTGGCCAGGGCCTGGCCGGTCTCGGGCAGGCTGCCGGTCTCAAAACGGTCCAGGGCCCAATCCAGCAGGTTGGCACAGGTGCCGAAGCATACCTGCACCCCGTTTTCGTCCTTCTGGTTGGGGGCCCCCAGCAGCACCAGCAGGTAGTTTTCCCCATCGGTCTGGGCGGTAGTGACCAGGCACCGGCCCGCCTCGTCGGTAAAGCCGGTTTTGATGCCCCGGGCGTAGGGCCGGTAGAGGGGGCTTTCGGGCAGCTGAAGCTGGATGGAGCTGGAAAGTTCCAGGTAATAGCCCTCGGGGGCGTCAGGGCTTTGGGGCTGGGTGTGGAAATTGGTCACCGGCAGCCAGAAGGAGGTGGTGGCGGCCACCTCCATGAATGCCGGGTTTGCCAGGCAGGCCTGGGCAATGAGGGAGAGATCCCGGGCGGTGGAGTAGTTGTCCTGGTCATACAGGCCGTGGGGGCAGGCAAAATGGGTGTTCCGGCAGCCCAGCTCCCCGGCCCGCTGGTTCATCTGGTCCACAAAGGCGGGGATTTCCCCGTCCGAAAGATAATCCGCAATGGCGCTGGCCGTATCGTTGGCGCTGGGCAGCAGGGTGCAGTAGAGGAGGTTTTCGAGGCTGATCTCCTCCCCCGGCTGCAGGTCGATGTACACCCCGTTCCAGTCCTTGATGGTCTGGAATTCCTCTTCCAGCCGATCGGGGATGGTGATGAGGGTGTTCAGGTCCTCCCCGCTTTCCAACAGCAGCAGGCAGGTCATCATCTTGGTGAGGCTGGCGATGGCGTGGGGGGAATCGGCGTCCTTTTCGTAGACGACCGTGCCGGTATCCAGGTTGAGCAGAAGCACCTGGTCGGCGTTTACCTCAAAATCCGGCTCCCAGCCGGCCAGGGGGGCGAAGGGAAAGCAGAGGGCGGCAAAAAGGGCCGCCGCGGCGCAAAAAAGGCGTTTCATGGCTTGGTCTCCTTGGGCGTGGGCTAAAAAGGGGGAAGGGCCGAAGCCCGGCGGGACGGGATGCCGCGGCAGAGCCGGGCGGGCCGCAAGGGCCGGGCAGGCAGAAGGGGGAAAGGGCAAAAGCCCGGTTCGCCCGGGAAGGCGGGGATGACAAGAGAGGAAAGGCCGGGGCTTTACATTCCTTGGCGGGGGACGGCGGTGTACAGCAGGGCATTGCAGAGGGCGGCGGCCACCGTGCTGCCCCCCTTGCGGCCCCGGGCCAGGATGCAGGGCACCCCCAGGCGGCGGCAGGTGTCTTCCAGCAGCTCCTTGCTTTCCACCACATTCACAAAGCCCACCGGCACCCCCAGGATGAGGGCGGGGCGGAAGGTTTCGTCCTGTTCCATCAGTTCGCAGAGCCGGATGAGGGCGGTGGGGGCGTTGCCCAGGGCCAGAATGAGGGGTCCGGGCAGGGCGGCGGCCTTTTCCATGGATACCGCCGCACGGGTCACCCCCCGGCTGCGGGCCGCCTGGGCCACCTGTGGGTCTGCCATAAAGCAGAGGGCCTTACAGCCCAGGGCCTTGAGGCTGGGCTTGCTGATGCCCGCCAGGGCCATGTTGGTGTCGGTGACCAGGGTAGCCCCGGCCCCCAGGGCGGCAAGGCCCGATTCCACACTGCCGGGGGAAAAATACAGGCTTTCTTTAAAGGAAAAATCCGCCGTGGCGTGGATGACCCGCAGGGCCAGGGGCAGCTGGGCCGGGGTGAAGGAATGGGGCCCCAGCTCGGCCCGGATCAGCTCCATGCTGCGGGCTTCGATCTCGCCGGGGCGGGTATAGGAAAAAACAGGGTGCATGACAAAACCTTTCTGCCCGAAAAGGGCCTTTACCGCCCGCTGCCCTCCATCATCCGGTAAAGGGCGGGGATATCCAGTTTCTTTCGCAGGGTGTCGGCCAAGAGATCCAGCTGGCGGGCCCTTTGGGCCCGGTGGTCGGGGCCGAAGGCCGGGGCGCTCAGCCCCTTGGCCTTAAAAAGGGCATGGGCCAGCCGGTGCAGGGCCTGGCCCTCCTCAAACAGGCCATGGAGGTAGCAGCCGGCCACGCTGCCCCGGAAGGCCCCCTCCCCGTGGGGGGCGGGGCCGCCCTCGAACTGGCCCCAGACCCGGCAGAGAGGCCGGGGGGAATCGGTGCGGCCCATATGAATTTCGTACCCGCTGGCCTCGGCGCCCGCAAGACAGCCCCAGAACCCTTCGGCCTTTTCAAACCGGCAGGCCACCCGGGTGCGGGTCTTTTGGGGGGCAAACACCGTCTCGCAGTCTAAGAGGCCCAGGCCGGGCAGGCTGCGGCCCGCCGGGCCCTCCACCCCGCTAGGGTCAAAGAGCGAGCGGCCCAGCATCTGGTAGCCCCCGCAGATGCCCAGCACCGGGGTGCCCGAGGCAGCCAGGGCCAGGATGGCCTTTTCCAGCCCCTTTTGGCGCAGCCAGAGCAGGTCGTCCAGGGTGGTCTTGGTGCCGGGCAGGATGACCAGGTCCGGCCGGCCCAAGGCTGCCGGGTCGGACACATACCGCACCCCCAGGCCGGGCACTTCTTCCAGGGGGTCAAAATCCGTGAAGTTGCTGAGATGGGGCAGCCGGATCACCGCCACATCCACCGCCCCGCCGGGGGCTGCCCTGCCAAGGCGGGGGGCCAGGCTGTCCTCGTCCTCCAGGTTCAGGTCCAGCCAGGGCACCACCCCCGCCACCGGCCGCCCGGTGAGGGCGGTGAGCTGGGCAAGGCCGGGGGCAAGCAGGGCTTCGTCCCCCCGGAACTTGTTGATGACCAGGCCCTTCACCCGGGCCCGCTCCTCCTCTTCCAGCAGGGCCAGGGTGCCGTAGAGCTGGGCGAACACCCCGCCCCGGTCGATATCCCCCACCAGCAGTACCGGGGCGTTCACCCTGGCTGCCAGGCCCATGTTCACGATGTCGTCGGCTTTCAGGTTGATCTCGGCCGGGCTGCCCGCCCCTTCCAGCACCAGGATATCGTTCTCGGCGGCCAGGGAGTCATAGGCTTCCAAAAGCTGGGGCCAGAAGCTCTTTTTGAGAGCAAAATATTTGGCGGCAGGGTAATCCCCCAGCACCCGCCCCATCAAGATCACCTGGCTGCCCGCATCCCCGGTGGGCTTCAGGAGCAGGGGGTTCATCCGCACGTCCGGTTCCACCCCCGCCGCCTGGGCCTGGAGGGCCTGGGCACGGCCCATTTCCAGCCCGTCCCGGGTGATGAAGCTGTTGAGGGCCATGTTCTGGCTTTTATAGGGGGCTACCCGCCAGCCGTCCTGGCTGAAAAGGCGGCAGAGCCCCGCCGCCAGAAGGCTTTTGCCCGCGCTGGACATGGTGCCCTGGATCATGATACATCTGGCCATAAAAATCTCCTGTCAAAATGCGTCCCGCAAAACTTGGTCCATGGCCCGGAAAAGGGCCCGGCTCTCGGCCACCGGCCGCACTGCCGCCCGGCAGTAGCCGGGGCCAAGGCCGGGGTATCCCGAACAATCCCGGATCAGCACCCCCTGTTCTTTCAGCCGGGCGGGCAGGTCGGGCAGGGGAGCCTTGAAAAACAGATAGTTGGCCCGCCCGGGAAAGACCCTGCAGCCCCGGGCGGCAAGGCCCCGGGCAAGGTACGCCCGCTGAGGGGCGATGGCCCGGCGCACCCTGGCCGGCCAGCCGGGCAGGGAAAGGGCCGCCAGCCCCGCCGCCTGGGCCGGAGTGGATACCGACCAGGGCGCCCCGGCCTCGGCCATCCTTGCCAGCAGGGCGGATTGGGCCGAAAGGCAGTACCCCAGCCGAAGCCCGGCCATGGCGTACATCTTGGTGAAGGACCGCAGGATGACGAGACCCCCGCCCGCAAGCTCCGGGCGCAGGGTGAGGGCCTCTCCCTCCGGCAGAAAATCCAGAAAGCACTCGTCCGCCACCAGGGTGGCGCCCCGGGCCCGGCAGGTTTCAAGGGCCCGCAAAAGCAGGGGCCGGGGGGTGAGCAGGCCGGTGGGGTTGTTGGGCTCGCACAAAAAGACCAGGGCCCCCGGGCGGATGGCGGAAAGAAAGCCCTCGTCCACCTGGAAATCCTTTTCAGGCTTTAAAAAATACCGTTCCACCGGCAAGTCGGCAGCGGCCAGGGCCGATTCGTACTCCCCGAAGGCCGGGGCGGTGACAAGGCCAAAAGAGGGCTTTGCCGCAAGAGCAAGCCGGAAGATGAGGTCCGCCGCGCCGCCCCCGCAGAGCACCCACTCCCCCGGCAC
>NZ_JAFBIO010000003.1 GCF_021531255.1 Allofournierella massiliensis
GCACTGCCTTACAGGGCGAGACCTTTTACGGAGGGCTGCGGGACCAGGGAATCGAGCTGCTGGGAGATTTGGAGAATAACCTTTCGGTGCTGCTGCGGGGCGGGCTGTATCTGGTGAGCCGCGCTTCGTCCGGCGAAGAGCTGGAAGGCAAGGACATCGAGGACGCTTTGGTGAATGTGTGCACCGCTGCGGGTATCCCGGCCATCGAGGCCCGAAGCTGGTATAAGAGCATCCGGGCCTGGGGCGAGGATATCAGCACCAGAGATTGGCTGCAGGCCGGGTATACCACCACCACGGCCAATGCGGCCGCCGCTGCGGGCAAGGCCATGCAGGAGCGCAGCTATGACCTGGAGGACGCCCAGAAGGTGGTGGATCGGTGGTACAGCGGCTGGAAAGAAAAGAACCCGGACAAGGAGCCCGGGGATGCCATCAGCAGCCTGAAGGGCGTGCTGAAGAAAAAATACAAAGAGGAGTACCTGGCCGCAGACCAAGAGACCCGGGAAAAGATGGCCGGGGTACTGACCGGCATCACCATCGAGGGAGAGCCGGTGCTGCCGGCTCAGCCCATGGAAGGCAGCAGTGCCGAGAGCCTGGCCGACTGGGTGTTCGATGCCGACGCCGAGGCAGCACAGCCGGAGATCGGCGCCGCAGTGGCGGACAGCTATATGGATCTGCCGGCCTTTGAGCGGATGACCGAGGCCCAGCAGGCCAAGGCTGAAGAGTACGCCCAAAAAGTGACCGGCTATCTGGTGGATGTGCAGATCGGAAAGAAGGACTGGGATGAGGATGCCCCCGCCAAGTGGATGCGGGACATCTATGAGGACGCCGGGAAGAACCCCGATAAGGCGGCAAAGGCCTATGGGGAGGCCATCCTGGCAAAGGCCATTTGCGCCGGGGTGGAAGGCGAGAAAGACCGGAATGGGAAGACCGTACCCGGAAGCGTGAAAGAGGCCAGGATTCGGGCCCTGGTGGGGGCAGGGTACAGCAGAAGCAAGGCAGAGGAGATGGTGGAGAAGTATATGTGATAGGAAAGAGGCAGCCTGTTAAGGCTGCCTCTTTTTGGGGGTTAGTAGGAGAGAAAACGACAGGTAATAGTAAACAATGTATGGAACGCGCCCCCGCAACCACAAAAAAGAGCGTTGAAACGCAAAGTTTCAACGCTCTTTTCTTTTTGCTTGTTTGCAAAAATGCAAGTTTGTCCGTGGAGGGTTCGTTTCTATAAGTTTTAATGCCCTCAAGCAAACAGGCGTTTTGTAACTCTTGTTTGCTTGATATATTTGCCAATTCTGTTGTATTAAAACAAAATGGCACAAATCAGCAAATAGTTTTTGCAAATATGGTTGCCCCAAAATATCTTTTTTGGAACGGCACGCCACTAAAAACGGTAAAACGTAAAATTTTACCGTTTTTCTTTTTGTATGTTGGGAAAATGCAGGTTTGTCCGTAGGGTGTCCGTTTCTAAAAGGTTTAACCCCTCAAGTAGCCTGTATTCTGTCGCGCCCGTTTGATTGACATATTCGCCAATGGTAAGCTGCTCCTGAATTTGTACATTTTCTGGTCATGTTCTTGACCTTACTATAATGGTAAGGTTTATATTTAACATATACAGCAAACGATGTGCCATATATCCGTGCAAAAGGTTGAAAGCATTGGATAAGCGATACCGGACAAGGTATCACATGAGTATGCTGGAAAATCTTGCATCCATTCAGAAAAACGGTCTTGAGGAATTCATCCGGCAGCAGAATGAGCGATACCGATGCAGCCGGTGTGGAAAGCTGCGGACGGTGCATCAGGAGTTTTGCATTTACTGTGCGGCAATGGAGAAGGCCAGAAAGAAAAAAGACAGAGGATAAAACCGTTCCCGGATATTTTTATATAAGCTTTCCTATAAAAAGCGGCGATGAATTGAAATTTTGCCGCTGCTTTTTCTTCGTATGGGTATGTTGTGGAACCGAAAAAATCCTGCTACAATGTGGGCAATGCTGCACAGCAGCGGCCAAGCAGTAAAAACAGGCGAATTTGCTGTATGAGAATTTTGCTTATTGAGGACGAAAGAGAATTGCTGCAGGATATTGCCAAAGGGCTGATGATATCTGGAGCGCACTGGGCACGAAGAACGCATCGACCACCGCAGCCATGCCGAGCGTGGCCTGCTGGAGCGGCCTACGGTCCATGAAGGTGTGGTTGCCAGAGCCATGGAGAAAAAGGGCATTATCACTGACCGGTGCGAACTGAACCGGCAGAGCAAGGCCGACAATGCCCTGCTCCGAGAGTTGAGGGAACAGGTCAAAAAGCTGGCGCAGGCGGTCAGGAACACCCTCCCGGCGCTTGCTGAGGCCATGGAGAATCTGCGTAAAAATCTGCTGCTGTTCTGTTATCAGCTGGGGTATCTCCGCAAGGGCAAGGAGCGTCTGAACACTTCGCTGAATACGCTTCGCCCTGCCCTCACGCAGTACAATCAGCTGGCAAAGGACATCTGGGATAAGACGAGAGAGCGCCGCAGCCTGCTCTCCGAGAAAAAGGCGCTCTCTGCTGTCCATGTGTTCCGGCACCGGGAGCTGGCGGCTAAGATTGCGGCTCTGACAGAGGATTTGGAGGAACTGCGTTCGGAGAAAAATCTGCTTCTGGTGTCTCTGGCATATTCTGAGGAAGATGCCGCCGAAAAATTTTCAAAGGACATTGCAGCCATGGAGCAGAGCCTGAAACGGTTGGAAGAACAGGAGCAGAAATATTTCGCCGAGCTGGACGCTGCCCTGAACGAGTATGCCGGGCTTCGGGAACAGGCCCAGGGCGTTGACCCGGTGCAGCTCTACGAAGCAAGGCAGGCCATCCGCCCCGAAAAGGAACAGGAAGCGGAGAACCAAGCTCAGCAGGTTTACGGCGAGAAGTACAGCCCGCTTTTGATGTTTGACAGTAAAAAGGCGGTTTCACGGATGCTGCATGAAGATATGGAGCGGCAAGCTGTGCGGAGGATGGTGCGGCAGGCGCAGAAGGAACAGATGATTCCCAGCAAGGAAAAGCGTAAGGAACAAGAGCGCTAATTGATGTTATAAAATATATTGAAGCTTTACTAATAAGAACTTTTATCGTCTGTTAGTTGCTTGACAAATATGTATTACTATGATATTTTTTATTCTAAGTAAATATGATATCTGAGTGCCATCAATTTCGTATAGTGTTGATGGAGAATAGTGAATCCGGTTGGAATCCGGAACGGTACCGCCACTGTATGCGCGGAGGCACCGCACATGACGAAAGTCGGTCATTGGAAGTTGATTCTGAGAAGGCTGTGCGGAATGCTTATGATACGCAAGTCAGGAGACCTGCTCAGATTGTTAAAGTCTATTTGCTCTCGAGTTATGGAGAAATGGGCTATTTTGTTGCGAAAAAACGGCAGCAGCAGTCATGTATGACTGCTGCTTTCTTTTTTGGCATATCTTTAGCATACTTTTCTCCATTTTACTACTGCTTTTTCGTGTCTTAAACTACAAAAAGATATAAATCAATGGAGGAAAGTAAAATGAAGAACATGAAAAAATTTGTAGCACTCCTGCTTGCGATGTGCATTGCAACATCTCTTGCTGCCTGCGGTTCTCAGGAAAGTGAGACATCAGACAACTTAGGAGAGGTGTCTTCTACCAATCCAGTCTCTGACGATCAAGCCGCTGCTGATGAGGTGGCCAAGCTGATTGACGCAATCTATGTGCAAGAACGAAACGAAAACACGGATGAACAATGTGAGGCTGCAAAGGCTGCTTGGGATGCCCTGACGGATGCCCAAAAGGAATTGGTTTCCGGCGAATTTGCAGATCCAGACTATTTTGGACGGGATACTGGAGATGCTTCTAAAGATGATCCCCGCAACGGTGATGAAATCGGCGAAAATGAACTGCTCGTAGTCAGCTTCGGAACCTCTTTTAATGACAGCCGTGTTGCTGACATCAAGAGCATTGAGGACGCTTTGCAGGAAGCCTATCCGGACTGGTCGGTCAGAAGAGCATTTACCGCCCAGATCATTATCAATCATGTGCAGGCTCGTGACGGAGAAAAGATCGATAACGTCCAGCAGGCGCTTGACCGTGCGGTAGAAAATGGTGTTAAGAATCTGGTGATTCAGCCTACCCATCTGATGTATGGTGCTGAGTATGATGAGCTGGCAGAAACCGTAGGAGCTTATCAGGATAAATTTGAATCGGTTCAGATCGCTGCTCCTCTTCTGGGCGATGTCGGTACCGATGCAACTGTCATCAATGAAGATAAAAAAGCTGTTGCAGAGGCTGTTACCGCAGAAGCGGTTAAGACAGCTGGATACCAGACTCTGGATGAAGCAAAGGCAGACGGCGTTGCATTCGTATTTATGGGTCACGGTACTTCCCACACAGCAAAGGTATCTTACAGCCAGATGCAGGCTCAGATGGAGGCTCTGGGATACAACAATGTATTCATCGGTACCGTTGAGGGTGAACCGGAAGAAACCGCCTGCGAAGCTGTTATTGAAAGCATCAAAGAAGCTGGTTATAAGAAAGTCATCCTTCGTCCTTTGATGGTCGTTGCAGGTGACCATGCAAACAATGATATGGCAGGCGATGATGCTGATTCCTGGAAGAGTATGTTCAACGCATCTGGCGCTTTTGAGAGCGTTGATACTCAGATTGCAGGCCTCGGTCAGATTCCAGCCATTCAGGAGCTATATGTTGCACATACTGGTGCTGTAATCAATCAATAAAGGAACAGATCGAGCATGAAAAAAAGAACGATACTCCTGTGTATGGCTGCTTTGGTCGCTGCTTTCGCCGTTGGATGCAGCAATCAGACGGATACATCTGCTCAGGACGGCTCCAGCCCTCCAGCTGTTTCGCAGGAACAACAAACAACTCTGGAAGATGGCATCTATTCTGCTGATTTTGAAACGGACAGCAGCATGTTCCGTGTCAACGAGACATGCGATGGTAAAGGAAAGCTGACGGTTCAGGACGGTAAAATGACCATTCACATTTCGCTTACCTCTCAGAATATTGTCAATCTTTTCCCAGGCACCGCAGAGGATGCCCAGAAAGATGGGGCAGAACTTTTGCAGCCTACTGTGGATACCGTAACTTATGAGGATGGAATAAGCGAAGAGGTCAACGGTTTTGATGTTCCAGTTCCGGTTCTGGACGAGCCGTTTAACCTTGCGCTAATCGGTACAAAGGGAAAGTGGTACGATCATGAGGTAATTGTATCGAACCCAGAAAAAATTGAATAAACCATGCTCTGTCCCTGCTCTTAACGGCAGGGACAGATTTGTATCTGGAGAGGAGGACGAATATGAGGAGAAGTATATTTCCCTATCTGGTGAAAAAATTTTGTCTTGGGTTATTGATGGTGATGTGTATCACATCCATTATGGTATTTCCTGCCTCAGCATCTGCGGAAGCAGCAACGGTTGATCTGGAGGATGGTGAATATTCCATAGAAGTCATACTGGAGGGTGGAAGCGGACGGGCGACTATTACATCTCCGGCAATTATGACTGTACGGGGTGGAAAGGGTTATGTTCAGATTGAATGGAGCAGCCCGAACTATGACTACATGAAGGTAGAAAATAAAACTTTTAAACCACTCCAGGAGACTGGAAATTCCACTTTTGAACTTCCGATTATAGATTTTGATATGCCAATAGCGGTCGTTGCGAATACCACAGCAATGAGCACACCACATGAAATCGAATATACATTAACCTTCCTCCAAGACACCATAAAACAAGACACATCTTTTGAAATGATGGCTATGGTTGCAGGAACGGTAATTGTAATTGCCATAGTCGTAATTATCTCCTTTTTTGGGCTTCATAAGAAACGGAGGAGCAAATAAAATGAGAAAAATGGCAGTAGTTTTATTGTGTTTTATCCTCATATTTACTGTATCCTCCTGCGGTTCACCTTCTGAAGCTGATTTGCTGGAAACACGTAATACTGATATCAGTCCGGATTTAACCTTCGATCACAGTATGCCTCTCGATTATGCCGAGGAATTTGCAGTGGACTATTACAATGATGGATATGCGCTTATTACCATCTTCAATGGTACGCAGTATCTGGTAATCCCAGAGGGAAAACCAGAGCCATCCGGTTTGGATGAAAACATTGTGCAGCTGCACCAACCAATCCAAAACATTTATTTAGTTGCCTCGGCTGTGATGGATATGTTTGTTTCGATGGATGCGGTGGATACGATCCGTTTCAGTGCGCTGAAAAGCGATGGCTGGTATATTGAACCAGTGCGTGCGGCAATGGAATCTGGAAATATTCTATATGCTGGAAAATATTCCGCTCCGGATTATGAGCACCTCATTGATGAGAATTGCAGTTTGGCGATTGAGAACACTATGATTTTTCATACGCCCGAAGTGAAGGAACAGCTGGAGAAGTTTGGAATCCCGGTTTTGGTGGATTATTCCAGTTATGAGTCTCACCCTCTCGGCAGAACAGAATGGGTAAAACTCTATGGATTGCTGACCGGACAGCAGGAAGCTGCTGAGTCAGCGTTCAATGCAGAAAAACAGGCGTTTGAGTCTGTCAGCGGAGCACAGCCTACCGGAAAAACAGTTGCATTTTTTTATATCACAACCAATGGCGAGGCTAACGTACGCAGACCGTCCGATTATCTGGCGAAAATGATTGAAATGGCTGGTGGAACCTATATTTTGGAACAAGATCCCGATGATGAAAGTAAATCTTCCACCATGAGCATGGAGATGGAAGCTTTTTATGCACAGGCAAAGGATGCCGATTATATCATCTATAACAGCACAGTAGACGGGGAACTCAAATCTCGGGATGAATTATTAACGAAAAGTCAGCTTTTAGAGAACTTCAAGGCTGTGCAGAATGGAAATGTTTATTGTACAACCCAGAACATTTACCAGTCCACTATGGAACTTGGCACCATCATCGCGGATATCCATAATATGCTGCAAGGAGATGATCAGAGCCTTACCTATATTTACAAGTTGGAGTGATACAACAGATGAAGAAAAAACGATATTTTGCTGCATTTGTTGTTTTATTTGTGCTTCTGCTTTTGTTTCTGGTCATGAACCTATGTATCGGAAGCGTTAATATTCCATTTTCTGAGATTCCTAAAATCCTTCAAGGAATCGGAACGGATGAAACCTACACAGAAATTGTTACGCAGGTCCGAGCGCCAAGAGCATTTGCAGCGATGATTTTGGGAGGTGCCCTCGCATTATCCGGATATCTGCTGCAAACCTTTTTCCACAATCCAATCGCAACCCCGTTTACGCTGGGCGTTTCATCCGGTGCAAAGCTGATTGTCGCATTGGTGATGGTAGCGTCCCTGCAATTTTCAGTACAGCTCGGTTCATGGCGGATGATTCTTGCGGCCTTTGCCGGTTCCATGTTATGCATGGGTTTTGTTATTCTAATGTCCAAAGTCATCAATCAGATGGCAATGCTCATTGTCAGCGGCGTCATGATCGGCTATATCTGTTCTGCTGTGACTGACTTTGTTGTTACATTTGCGGATGATGCGGATATTGTAAATCTGCACAATTGGTCTCTGGGCAGCTTTTCGGGGATTAACTGGGACAATGTAAAAGTTATGGCAATCGTAGTGCTTATTACGATGTTTTTTGTGTTTCTGTTATCCAAACCAATTAGCGCCTATCAGATGGGTGAAGCCTATGCGCAGAATATGGGGCTTAATGTATCACGTTTCCGTATTGTGCTGGTGATCCTGTCCAGTATCCTTTCGGCCTGTGTAACTGCATTTGCCGGACCGGTATCCTTCGTCGGAATCGCCGTTCCTCACCTTGTCAAAGGCTTGTTTGGTACAACACAGCCGATTTTAATGATTCCAGCTTGCTTCTTAGGAGGTGCGTCATTCTGCCTGTTCTGCGATTTGCTGGCAAGAACAGTATTTACTCCCACCGAGTTGTCGATCAGCACGGTAACTGCAATTTTGGGCGCTCCGGTGGTTATCTACATTATGCTACGCCGGAAAAGAGAAAAGATGGGGTAATCGGGAATGAATCATGGCTATCTATATACAAAAGATTTAACTGTTGGTTATAATGGTATACCGCTCATCCGCAATATTCAGCTTGAAATAAATAAAGGCGAAATTGTTACATTGATAGGACCAAACGGTGCAGGAAAAACAACTATTTTGCGCAGTATTATCCAGCAGTTGCCACCCGTGTGTGGCGTTGTATGGTTAGATGGACAACAGGCGGAGAAAATGCCGGGCAAAGAAATGGCGCAAAGGCTGTCCGTTGTATTGACCGAACGGGTAAATTCTGAGATGATGAATTGCGAAGATGTTGTGGCAACTGGCCGATATCCTTATACGGGGAAATTCGGCATTCTATCCCAAGAAGATTGGAAGATCGTGCGTGAATCCATGGAGCTGGTGCGCATAACGGAGCTGGCCAACCGAGATTTCAATAAAATCAGTGACGGACAAAAGCAGCGGGTTATGCTGGCAAGAGCACTATGCCAGCAGCCTGATGTGATCGTTTTGGATGAACCGACTTCTTTCCTGGATATCCGTTACAAATTGGAGTTCTTATCTATTTTGCAGGAGATGTCCAGAAAGCGGAATCTGACAGTGCTTATGTCGCTGCATGAACTTGACCTTGCCGGGCGTATCTCGGACAAGATTGCTTGCGTACAGGGGGATCAAATCGACCGGTTTGGGACGCCCGAAGAAATCTTTACCCAAGGATATATTCCTCAGCTTTATCAGATGACAACCGGCTCTTATGATGAACTGACCGGCGATTTGGAACTGCCATCGGTGCAGGAGAAACCTGAGATTTTTGTCATTGCAGGAAATGGCACCGGAACCAGCATATTTCGCAGATTGCAGCGTGAAAGAAAAGCGTTTGCAACTGGAATCCTGTGGGAAAATGATATAGACTTTGCTTCGGCTAAATCATTGGCGGCAGAAGTAATTTCTGTACCTGCCTTTCATTATATTTCAGATGAGCAAATAAAGCAGACAAAGAAATGGATCAATGAATGTGAATTCGTTATTTGTACATTAAAAGAATCAGATATGGTCGGTTTTGCGAAAGCTCTAAGCAATTTAGCAGAGTATGCAAAGATAAAGGGCAAACTGATAACGTATCCATAGATTGATGGATTGGCAGAAAGGTAAAGATTGTGAAATTTACGAAAAATACCTCGCGGAAAACCGGTTATGTGTTGTTTCCACGGGGATGAATGTGATTGTTTGGAGAAAACACCCTTGACAAATCTCTTTCCAGGAAGAAAAACAATGAAGGAATACCTTACGCTTTATGATGAAAACGGGCGGGATACCGGCTTTGTGCAGCAGCGGGGCACGGGGGTCTGCCCCGGCGCCTATTACCAGGTGGTGAGCATTTTCACCCAGGATGAGGCCGGGCTCCTGCTTGCCGCCCGCCGCAGCGGGCAGAAGGTTTCCTTCCCTCATTGCTGGGAGGTCACCGGCGGCTGTGTGCAGGCCGGGGAGGACAGCCACAGCGCGGCAGCCCGGGAACTGGAGGAGGAAACCGGCCTTGTACCCTGGAAGATGGAACATCTGGGCAGCTTTTCCACCCCTACCTTTTCCGGGGGTGCCTTTTTCCGGGTGGAGGTATATGGGGCCCGGGTGCGAGGGCTGGCCCCTGCCCTGAAGATGCAGGAAGGCGAGGTGGAGGATTACCGCTGGGTAAGGCCGCAGCAGCTGGAAGAGCTGTTCCGGGGCCTGCCTGGCCGGATGATCAGCCCCCTTGCCTGGAAATATATTCAGGATCATAAGGTCGGCCCGGCCGACCAAGGAGGAAACAGACATGAGTAAGGTTTGTGTGTTTATTGCCCCGGGATTGGAAGAGTGCGAGGCTCTGGTACCCACGGATATCCTGCGCCGGGCCGGGGTGGAGGTGACCCTGGCCGCTGTGAGCGAGGAAAAATGGGTCACCGGCAGCCACGGCATCCGTTTTGAGACCGATTGCCTGGCCCAGGATCTGGACCTGTCCGGGTACGATATGGTTTTTCTGCCAGGAGGTATGCCCGGCACCAAAAACCTGGAGGCCAGCGAGCTGGTGCGCCAGGCTGTCTGCGATTTTGCTGCCCAGGGCAAAAAGGTGGCGGCCATCTGCGCCGCCCCCAGTGTACTGGGGCATCTGGGCCTTCTGAAGGGGCGCCGGGCTGCCTGCTACCCCGGGTTTGAGCCGGAGCTGGAGGGGGCCCAGGTCTGCCTGGAAGAGGCTGTGGCAGACGGGCCCTTTGTCACCGGCCGGGGCCTGGGCACCGCCGTGCCCTTCGGCCTTGCCCTGGTGGAGGCGTTGGAAGGCCGGCCGGCAGCCTGCCGCCTGGCCGGGCAGATCGTTTGGATGCACGAGGAACAGGCCTGAGCCTTGGTAAAGGCCAGGAGGTGACAAAAAAACAACAAAACGTTTTTTGACCATGGCCCGCCTTTTGTGCATCTGGCGGAAAAAAATGGGAATTGTGCGGATTTCACAATTGCTTAACAAAAAATGTGCTATACTGCACAGCGGAAGGAACGACAGCCCAAGGGGAAAGTGGGCTGTGCCTTCCGCCGGCGGCCCCAAAGGCCCCGGCAAAGCAAGGGAGCGCTGCAGGGCGCCCTCCGGCAAGTACCGGGCCGATGCCCGCAGCGCCCCGAAAACGGAGGCGATTGCTATGGTCAAGCAAGTTACAATTTCCAATCTGAGCGATCTGCGCAAGGTGGTGGCTGCCGCCGGCGCCTGCTTTGAAGAGGTGGGCGTTTGCGACGCCAGAGGCGCAAAGGCAGATGCCAAGAGCATTCTGGGGCTGATGAGCCTGGATTTTACTCGGCCCGTCCAGGTGGTGTGCGAAAACCGCCGAGCTCTGGAAACTGTCTGCCAGGCTCTGGCCCAGTGATCAGACGCGAAAAAAAGCCCGCCGGCCTTTCAAAAGGCCGGCGGGCTTTTTTCTGGATTGTGTATAGAAACAGAGAGGGAAAAGCGGCTATCTTTCCTCCCGGCAGGAAAAAGAGTATAATATCTTTTTATGGGTTCTATTTCAAAAATCGGAGGAGCGGCGTATATGAACAGGGAAAACGGGGCAAAGCGGCGGCTGACCGTGGGGATTCTGGCCCATGTGGACGCGGGCAAAACGACCCTGTCGGAGGGGCTGCTCTACCGGTTTGGGGAACTGCGCCGCCTGGGGCGGGTGGATCACGGAGATACCCTGCTGGATTCCAACCAGCTGGAACGTGCCCGGGGCATTACCATCTTTTCCAAGATGGCCATTCTGCGGGATGAAGAGCTGGAGATCAGCCTGCTGGATACCCCCGGCCATGTGGATTTTTCCGCCGAGATGGAGCGCACCCTCTCGGTGCTGGATTATGGTATCCTGGTCATCAGCGGCACCGACGGGGTGCAGGGCCATACCGAGACCCTCTGGTCCCTTTTAAAGCAGTACGGGGTGCCGGTGTTCCTGTTTGTGAACAAGATGGATCTGCCCGGAACCGACCGGGAGAAGATTCTGGAGGAACTGCGGGCCCGGCTGGATGAGGGGATCCAGGATTTTACCGCCCCCCTGGGGGAAAGCGCCGCCCTCTGCGATGAGGCCCTGATGGAGGAATATCTGGAAAAAGGGGAGTTTTCTCCCCAGGCCCTGACCGGGGCAATCGCCCGGCGGGGGATCTTCCCCTGTTATTTCGGCTCTGCCCTCAAACTGCAGGGGGTGGATGAACTGATCGATGGGCTGCACCGGTATACCCGCCAGCCGGCGACCGGGGAGGCCTTTGGGGCCCGGGTATTCAAGGTGGCCCAGGATGAACGGGGCGCCCGGCTCACCTACCTGAAGGTGACTGGGGGCTGCCTGAAAGTCAAGGATACCCTCCGGGGCCGCAGGCCCAGCGGGGGAGAGTGGAGCGAAAAGGCGGACCAGCTGCGGGTTTATTCCGGGCCCCGGTATGAGCTGGCCGGCCAGATATTGCCCGGCCAGGTCTGCGCGGTGACCGGCCTGGACCAGGCCTGCCCCGGCGAAGGGCTGGGGGCGGAGGGCTGGGCCCAGCCGCCGGTATTGGAGCCGGTGCTCTCCTATAAGGTGGAGCTGCCTGAGGGGATAGACCCCCACACCGCCCTGACCCAGCTGCGCCAGCTGGAACAGGAGGAACCTCAGCTGCGCCTGCGCTGGCAGGAGGGCAGCCGGGAGATCCAGATCCAGCTGATGGGGGAGGTACAGAAGGAAATCCTGGCCAGCCTGGTGCGGGAGCGGTTCGGCTGGCAGCCGGGATTTGGCCAGGGCAGCATCCTGTACAAGGAAAAAATCGCCAAGGAAACTGAGGGCGTGGGCCATTTTGAGCCCCTGCGCCATTATGCCGAGGTACACCTGCTCATGCGGCCGGGCAAGCCAGGCAGCGGCCTGGTTTTCCGGGCCGACTGCCGGGAGGAGGTGCTGGACAAGAACTGGCAGCGGCTGGTGCTGACCCACCTGGCCGAAAAGACCCATCTGGGGGTTCTCACCGGTTCGCCCCTCACCGATACCGAGATCACCCTCATCGGAGGACGGGCCCATCTGAAACATACCGAAGGGGGCGACTTCCGCCAGGCCACCTACCGGGCGGTGCGCCAGGGGCTGCGAACCGCCGGCTGTCTGCTGCTGGAGCCCTGGTATCAATTCCGGCTGGAACTGCCTGCCGAAAACCTGGGCCGGGCCATGACCGATATCCAGCAGATGGGGGGGCGCTTTTCGGCCCCGGAATCCCAGGGGGAGACCGCCCTGCTGGAAGGCGAAGCGCCGGTGGCCGGCCTGAGGGAATACCAGGCCGAGCTGACCCGGTACACCCGGGGCCGGGGCAGGCTGAACACGGCCCTGAAAGGGTACGAGCCCTGCCACAATGCTCATGTACGGTAAGGAAGCAAGCAACCGAAAACAAGAGATAGACCGCCAGCACTACACTATTCCGAACCAAAGACCAAAAGATAAGCATTGTGGGAAAATCTAAACTTTTGGATTTTCCTACAATGCCAACTACGGCGGAATCCCTCCCACTCCTTATATCTTTCTGTATACATTGAATTTGTATTTAGTAAAATGCAGACAACACCACGGATCGGCTTTTGGTTGGACAATTCCAACCAAACACCACAGCAGACAGCAGAAAACATTCTGAACGCTAGGAAGCCGGTATGATTGTTACATATAAGGGGAAGAAAAATTTCTTTTAGGTACTTGCTTTCCTAAAACTGATGTGATATAATGATTTAATCCAGAAAAGGAGTAAAAAATATGCGGCAAGGTATTCTTAAATAAAACTATAATCAAATAGTGGGAACAAAGGATTATGATAGCTCCTTTTGTAGGGGCTTAGTTTTTTGTACCCAATTTAAGAATACTTTTGCCTTATCAATTTTGACATATCCCCAAAAACAGCAATCACAAACAGGTGTATGCTGTATATGTGTATGTCCGCAACTTATAATCCCCAGTGGTAAAAGTATTTTACTGCTGGGGATTTTTATGCCCTTTGGGGCTGTAAAGGGAGGACAATCACATGAAAATAATCAATATTGGAATTCTTGCCCATGTAGACGCTGGAAAGACGACCTTGACGGAGAGCCTGCTATATGCCAGCGGAGCCATTTCAGAACCGGGGAGCGTCGAAAAAGGGACAACGAGGACGGACACCATGTTTTTGGAGCGGCAGCGTGGGATTACCATTCAAGCGGCAGTCACTTCCTTCCAGTGGCACAGATGTAAAGTTAACATTGTGGATACGCCCGGCCACATGGATTTTTTGGCGGAGGTGTACCGCTCTTTGGCTGTTTTAGATGGGGCCATCTTGGTGATCTCCGCTAAAGATGGCGTGCAGGCCCAGACCCGTATTCTGTTCCATGCCCTGCGGAAAATGAACATTCCCACCGTTATCTTTATCAACAAGATCGACCAGGCTGGCGTTGATTTGCAGAGCGTGGTTCAGTCTGTTCGGGATAAGCTCTCCGCCGATATTATCATCAAGCAGACGGTGTCGCTGTCCCCGGAAATAGTCCTGGAGGAAAATACCGACATAGAAGCATGGGATGCGGTCATCGAAAATAACGATGAATTATTGGAAAAGTATATCGCAGGAGAACCGATCAGCCGGGAAGAACTTGCGCGGGAGGAACAGCGGCGGGTTCAAGACGCCTCCCTGTTCCCGGTCTATCATGGCAGCGCCAAAAAGGGCCTTGGCATTCAACCGTTGATGGATGCGGTGACAGGGCTGTTCCAACCGATTGGGGAACAGGGGAGCGCCGCCCTATGCGGCAGCGTTTTCAAGGTGGAGTATACAGATTGTGACCAGCGGCTCATCTATCTGCGGCTATACAGCGGAACGCTGCGCCTGCGGGATACGGTGGCCCTGGCCGGGAGAGAAAAGCTGAAAATCACAGAGATGCGTATTCCATCCAAAGGGGAAATTGTTCGGACAGACACCGCTTATCAGGGTGAAATTGTTATCCTTCCCAGCGACAGCGTGAGGTTAAACGATGTATTAGGGGACCAAACCCGGCTCCCTCGTAAAAGGTGGCGCGAGGACCCCCTCCCCATGCTGCGGACGACGATTGCGCCGAAAACGGCAGCGCAAAGAGAACGGCTGCTGGACGCTCTTACGCAACTTGCGGATACTGACCCGCTTTTGCGCTGCGAAGTGGATTCCATCACCCATGAGATCATTCTTTCTTTTTTGGGCCGGGTGCAGTTGGAGGTCGTTTCCGCTTTGCTGTCGGAAAAATACAAGATTGAAACAGTGGTAAAGGAACCCACCGTCATTTATATGGAGCGGCCGCTCAAAGCAGCCAGCCACACCATCCATATCGAGGTGCCGCCCAACCCGTTTTGGGCATCTATCGGACTGTCTGTTACACCACTCCCGCTTGGCTCCGGCGTACAATACGAGAGCCGGGTTTCGCTGGGATACTTGAACCAGAGTTTTCAAAACGCTGTCAGGGATGGTATCCGTTACGGGCTGGAGCAGGGCTTGTTCGGCTGGAACGTAACGGACTGTAAGATTTGCTTTGAATACGGGCTTTATTACAGTCCAGTCAGCACGCCGGCGGACTTCCGCTCATTGGCCCCGATTGTATTGGAACAGGCATTGAAGGAATCGGGGACGCAGCTGCTGGAACCTTATCTCTCCTTCATCCTCTATGCGCCCCAGGAATACCTTTCCAGGGCTTATCATGATGCACCGAAATACTGTGCCACCATCGAAACGGCCCAGGTAAAAAAGGATGAAGTTGTCTTTACTGGCGAGATTCCCGCCCGCTGTATACAGGCATACCGTACTGATCTGGCCTTTTACACCAACGGGCGGAGCGTATGCCTGACGGAACTGAAAGGGTATCAGGCCGCTGTCGGCGAGCCGGTCATCCAGCCCCGCCGTCCAAACAGCCGCCTGGACAAGGTGCGCCATATGTTTCAGAAGGTAATGTAAAGATACATAATCGTCAAGACGGCAACAATCAGAAGTTATGGAGGGTAACAATGGAATATAGTAAGGAAGATTTAATGGAAGCAAAAAAGCAAATTTGGGGAGTGGGAGAGAACATGGGAACAGAGGAAAGTAAAAAAATCTGGGAGGAGAACGCACAATTTTGGGATAATGCAATGGGTGACGAATCTAATGAATTTCACAGAGAGGTAGTGCGTCCCAAAGTAACGGAACTTCTATCTCCTAATCCTGCGGATTACATTTTGGATATTGCGTGTGGCAATGGAAATTATTCTTCGTATCTTGCACAAAGAGGCGCTTCGGTTGTCGCTTTTGATTACAGCAAAAAAATGATAGAATTGGCTAAAAGACGGCAATCACAATATGCAAAACAAATTGAATTTTGTGTGGCGGATGCGACCGATAGAAAAAGTATATTAGAATTAAAAAGAAATCGAGCCTTTACGAAAGCAGTTTCTAATATGGCAATTATGGATATTACGGATATTGAACCACTTCTTATGGCTGTTTATGAACTGTTGCAGGAAAGCGGAATTTTTGTCTTTGCAACGCAACACCCTTGTTTTGTCACGTTGACTGAAAAATATATGACACCGCACAGTTACTATGATATAGCGATTGAAGGGCAACCGAAAGAGCAGATTTATTATCATCGTTCCATACAAGATATTTTTAACCTTTGTTTTAGAGCTGGATTTGTCATTGATGGATTTTATGAAGAATGTTTTAAAACCAACAAAGAAATTCCTATGGTAATGATAGTAAGGCTTAAGAAGGTAAAACGTGATAGCTTAAAATAAATTCAAGTTTGTCGGGTAAATAGCAAACCCAGCCGAGCCAGTCAACGGTCAAGATGAACGGCGCATATGCGCAGCCGTTGACAGCCCCGCCCGCCTTTGCTGGTAGGCAATCAAGGGGCGACAGCAAGAAGTGCCACCGCCCCGCACTATTATTCAGAAAGGGGAATTTCCATGACCGACCAGATAGCCTATCAAGAATATATCCAGCGCAGGTACAACGCCTTTTGCAAGACTGTTATCCGCTGTGCCGCCTTGGACAAGATTTTGAAGCTTAAACGGCAATGGGAACGGCAAGTTTCCCTTGACTATCTGATGAACGAGAAGTTTGTCCAGTTTGCCGCGTCGGAGCCGGACGAGGAATACCCATTTACCGTCTGCGGTCAGACCGTCCTGCTCTGCAACGCCGCCCTTGCCGACGCGATCTCTGTTTTGCCGGAGCAGACGCGGGAAGAAATCCTGCGCTATTACTTTCTGCGCCAGCCGCAGCGCGTGATCGGCGCGTGTATTGGCCGGTCACGCAGCACAGCGGGGCGGCATATCCAGCTTGCCTTGCAGCGGCTACGCGAAGAAATGGGGGTGAGCCGGTATGAGTAGACTTCTCCCCTATGAAACAATCCTCAAAGCCCGTGAGGGCGACCCAGAAGCCGTGAACGCTGTCCTGCTCCACTACGCCGGATATATCCGCTATTTCTCAAAAGTGAACGGGCAGGTCAACGCCGAGGTGGAGGACTATGTAAAGCAGCGGTTAATTGACTGTCAATTCAAGTTCCGGCTTGACGAACCACCGGACAAGTCATAAAAACTGAATACCAGCCGCCACCGACGCGGCCAGCGAAAGCAGTAAGTCTTGAAAAAGATTTACTGCTTTTTTTGTTGTCCGGCTCCGCTCCCGGCCATTTTGCCCCCTGCCGGTTGTAGTAGTAAGCGAGGAGGGAATTTTTCTGCCCTGGTGTTTGGCATTTGGAGCATTTACCCGTAGTAGAGGGCAAAGAGAAAGGATTTCTCCAACACCGGGTAGAAACCACTGCGTCCGGTGTCATTTTAGCGAAAGCGGGCAGGAATGCCCTTTACAGGATTAGTAGTAGCAGAAAAAGAGAAACAAACTTTTGTGGTTGCAGTTTTCCAAAAAAGTGGCGGACGGAAGTGAGAGAAAGTTTGCAGTCACGGAGAGCAAGTTTCTACCACGGTGCCAAAATCCGCAATTCTGCAGTTTTGCCCCTCGCGGGAAACTTGTTGGGGAGTGCCTTCCCCAAACCCTGCTCATGCGCCCTTACGGGCGAGAAAGGAGGTCACACCATGCGAAAGAAATACAACACGCCCCACCGCAGCCGCGTTGTGAAAACCCGGCTGTCCGAAGATGAGTATGCCGACTTCACAGCGCGGCTTGCGCCCTATGGTATCAGCCAGTCCGAATTTCTCCGGCAGGCGATACGGCGGGCGACCATACGCCCGGTTGTCCATGTGTCGTCGGTCAATGACGAGTTGCTTTCCGCTGTCGGGAAGCTGACAGCCGAGTACGGCAGGATCGGCGGCAACCTCAATCAGATTGCCCGGTATCTGAACGAATACGGCGTACCCTACAACACCCTTTCCGGCGAGGTACGCGCCGCCATATCCGACCTTGCCGTCCTCAAGTATGAAGTCCTCAAGAAAGTAGGTGACGCGGTTGGCAACACTCAAGCATATCAACTCTAAAAACGCCGACTACGGAGCCGCCGAGCAATATCTTCTCTTTGAGCATGACGAGTTTACCATGAAGCCCGTCCTTGATGAAACCGGCAGGCTTATCCCCCGCGAGGACTACCGGCTGTCCACGCTGAACTGCGACGGGGAGGATTTTGCCGTTGCGTGTATGCGGGCCAATCTCCGCTATCAGAAAAACCAGCGGCGGGAAGATGTGAAAAGCCACCACTACATCATCAGCTTTGACCCGCGGGACGGGCCGGACAACGGCCTGACCGTAGACCGGGCGCAGGCGTTGGGGGAACAATTCTGTAAAGAGCATTTTCCCGGCCACCAGGCCCTTGTCTGCACCCACCCGGACGGGCATAACCACAGCGGCAACATTCATGTGCATATCGTCATAAACAGCCTGCGGATTGAGGAAGTGCCGTTCCTGCCCTACATGGACAGGCCGGCCGATACGAAAGTCGGCTGCAAGCACCGATGTACCGACGCTGCCCTGCGCTACTTCAAATCCGAAGTCATGGAGATGTGCCACCGGGAGGGGCTTTATCAAATCGACCTCTTGAACGGCAGCAAGAACCGCGTCACCGACCGGGAGTATTGGGCGCAGAAAAAGGGACAGGCCGCGCTGGACAAGCAGAACGCCCCCATGATTGCCGATAGTATCACGCCCCGGCAGACCAAGTTTGAAACGAACAAGGAGAAGCTGCGGCAGACCCTACGGAAAGCCCTTGCCACCGCCGCCAGCTTTGACGAGTTTTCCTCTCTGTTGCTGCAGGAGGGTGTGACCGTCAAGGAGAGCCGGGGGCGGCTTTCCTACCTCACGCCGGACAGGACAAAGCCAATTACCGCCCGGAAGCTGGGCGACGATTTTGACCGCGCCGCTGTCTTTGCCGTTTTAGAGCAAAACGCCGCCAGAGCAGCCGAAGCGCCAGCCAGATCCCCCGATCCCCCACGCACCATAAAAGACCGCTTGCAGGTTGCCAGAGCCGAGATAGCCGCCCCGAAACAGGACGGAGTGCAGCGGCTTGTGGACATTGAGCAGAAAATGGCCGAGGGCAAAGGCCGGGGCTATGAACGCTGGGCGAAGATACACAATCTGAAGCAGGCCGCCAAAACGCTGTCCGTCTACCAGCAATACGGCTTTACTTCCCCGGAGCAGTTAGAAGCCGCCGTTGACACCGCCTATCAGAAAATGCGCCAGACCAGCGGCGAACTGAAAGCACTGGAAACGAAGCTGCAAGGGAAAAAGAAGTTGCAGCGGCAGGTGTTGGCCTACGCCCAGACCAAGGCCGCCCGCGACGGGCTGCGGGCACAGAAATCCGAGAAAGCCCGCGCCGCATACCGGCAGGCCCATGAGAGCGATTTTATCATAGCCGACGCAGCAGCCCGGTATTTCAAGGCGCATGGCATTACCAAGCTGCCCGCCCGGAAAGCGTTGCAGGCCGAGATCGAGCAGCTTATCTCCGAGAAAGACGGCCTGTATAACACCTATCACGAACAGAAACAGCGGTTCAAGGAGTTGCAGACCGTCAAGCGGAACATCGACCAGATTTTGCGCCGGGACGAGCCGCACCGCAGAAAGGAGCAGAGCCATGAGCGATAACCTGCCCCACATGGACTACCGCCAGCACCGGCGGGCGCGGCGGCTGGTACATGAGTGCTGTAACTACGATGAGGGGAACTGCCTGCTATTGGACGACGGGGAGCCTTGCGTGTGCGTCCAGAGCATTTCCTTTTCCCTCATGTGCCACTGGTTCCGTGTGGCTGTCCTGCCCCTTGACGGGGAGCTGGCCGCAGCCCTCTTGTGCCGGGGAAGCCGGAAACGGTGTGCCGTCTGCGGGGCGGCCTTTGTCCCCAAATCCAACCGGGGAAAATACTGCCCCGACTGCGCCGGGCGCATGAAGAAAATCAAAGCCGCCGAGAGAAAGCGGAAACAAAGGCAGAGATGTCACGCTTTAGAGCCTTTCAAACCCGCATAAATCAAGGCTTTTTTCGTGGGTGTCAAAGGGTACGCGATACATTTATCCTTTTCCCCCGGAAACGGCGTTTTAATGCGTGACAATACGCCAAAATCAACCCGAACACAGGGAGGTGATCCTATCGCTGATTATATCAGGGCAGACACGCGGCTGCCCGCCTATCTGCCGTATCCCCGTTTCCTGCTGAAAATGGAGATTTCACAGACCGCCAAGCTGCTGTATTCGCTGCTGTTAGACCGTTCCACCCTCTCCCAGAAAAACAAGTGGCTGGACGACGAGGGCAGGATTTATATTATCTATCCCATCGCGGAGATAGCAGAAATACTGGATAAAGGCAGCACCACCATCAAGGGGGCGCTTAATGAACTGGACACGGCGGGGCTGTTGGAACGGGAACGGGGCGGCTTCTCCGCACCGAACCGGCTTTATGTCAAAGTACCGCCAGTGCCACAGGTACAGTTTTCAGACCAACTGATGGCCGGAAGTCCGCCCCTCATAGAGCCGGAAAACCGTCCTACTGATGGTCAGAAAACCGACCTTATGATGGTCGGAAAACCGTCCCCTAACCAAACTACTATAAACAACCTTACAGAGAGCCAAACAAAGGGAGTGAGTGGGGGGCCGTCCGCGCCCTATGGCCGATATGGAAATATTTTTCTGTCACAGACCGAATACGACGAGTTGCAGGCAGAGTACCCTGACAGGCTGGAACGGTTCATCGAGGAAATGAGCCGCTACCTTGCCGCCAACGGGAAAAGCTACCAGAACTATGCCGCCGCCCTGCGGATATGGGCGGGGAACGACAAAAAGGAAGCCCCTAAAAAGGGCATACCAGACTACTCATGCAAGGAGGGCGAGAGTTTATGAAGAATGAAATCAACGCGGTTTTGGAGAATATGACGACCACCATCCCGGAGCCGGAGGACTACACCGGCGAGGACGGTTTACTGTACTGCGGCAAGTGCCGCAAGCCGAAAGAAGCCTATTTTGCGCCGGATAAGGCCGCTATCTTCGGGCGCGACCGCCACCCGGCAGAGTGCGACTGCCAGAGAACCGCCCGCGAGGAACGGGAAGCCGCCGAAAAGCGGCGCAGACACCTTGACACCGTGGAAGAACTGAAACGCCGGGGCTTTACCGACCCCACCATGCGGGACTGGACTTTCGAGAACGACAACGGCAGGAACCCGCAGACCGGGCTTGCCCGCCGGTATGTGGAGCATTGGGAAGATATGCGGACAGACAATATCGGCTGCCTGTTCTGGGGCGGCGTAGGCACCGGCAAAAGCTACCTTGCAGGCTGTATCGCAAACGCCCTCATGGAGAAAGAAATCCCCGTCCGCATGACGAACTTTGCTCTTATCCTCAATGACCTTGCCGCCAGCTTTGAGGGGCGCAACGAGTACATTTCCCGCCTTTGTCGTTATCCGCTGCTGATCCTTGACGACTTCGGCATGGAACGCGGGACGGAATACGGGCTGGAACAGGTGTTCAATGTGATTGACAGCCGTTACCGCAGCGGCAAGCCGCTGATCGTCACGACCAACCTTACGCTGGACGACCTGCACAACCCGGAGGACACCGCCCATTCCCGGATTTATGACCGCCTGCTTTCCATGTGCGTCCCGGTACGCTTTACCGGCGACAACTTCCGGCAGGAAACCGCCAAGCGGAAAATGGAGAGCATGAAGAAACTGATTACCGACTGAAAGGAGTATTGCCTATGGCAGATAACAAGCAGCACGACACCCGCACCACCCGCCGCCCTGACTGTGTGACGGAAATCCGCATGGGCAATTCCGTCCTTGTCGTGTCCGGCTATTTCAAGAAAGACACCACAACCACAGCCGCCGACAAAATGGCGCGGGTACTGGAAGCGGAAGCCGCTGCTACACAGGAGCCGACTTATCCGGCGTGAACCGGGGCATGGAAAAGCGGCCATGCCAGGGAGCATGACCGCTGGAACGAAAATCGGAAGTGCTTTAGCAATTCTTAATCTCATTCTCTATAAAATAATTTGCAATTTCAAAGGCTTTTATTCTTCTCTTTGCCAATGTGATTTGTGATTTATAACGCTCGGAATTATCCTTTGATTCAAATGTTTTTACTGTTTCTCTTAGCTTGTGCAGAGTTGAATCAATTTGCCTTTTGGCCGCGGTTAATTCATCTATTGTATACTTCATGTTTTCTCCTTTAACTTCTGATTTTTTTGTTAAATCAGAGTATACCACGGAGTTATGAACTTTTCTACTGCAAATATGGGACGACAACCCATACCATAAAAATCGGAAAATTGAAAAGCTGTAAAGAAGCAAATTTAACGCTTTTGCCGCTGTACAGCCCCCGCCGTTCCGTGGTACAATGAAACCACGGAATAGTGGGGCTGGCTGTCGGAAACGGAGGATTTTATGTTAAGACAAGCCACCCAAAACCTCATTACCGCCCTTTATCCGAGATTGTCCCACGAGGATGAATTGCAAGGCGAGAGTAATTCCATATCGAACCAAAAAAGGATACTCGAAACCTACGCAAAACAGAACGGCTTTACCAATCTGCGCTGGTACACCGACGACGGTTTTTCCGGCGCGAACTTCCAGCGGCCCGGATTTCAAGCCATGCTTGCGGACATTGAAGCCGGGAAAGTGGGTACGGTCATCGTCAAGGACATGAGCCGGTTAGGGCGAAACTACTTGCAGGTAGGGTTTTACACGGAAATGCTGTTCCCTCAAAAGGGTGTGCGTTTTATCGCTGTCAACGATAATGTGGACAGTGCCAGCGAGGGCATGGACAACGATTTTACCCCGCTGCGAAATCTGTTCAATGAATGGCTGGTGAGAGATACGAGCAAGAAAATCAAGGCAGTGAAAAAGTCAAAAGGCATGAGCGGCAAGCCTGTTACCAGCAAGCCGGTTTACGGCTATGTGATGGACGAGGACGAGAATTTTATTATAGACGAGGAAGCCGCCCCGGTGGTGCAGCAGATTTACCAGCTTTGCCTTGCCGGGAACGGCCCGACCAAGATTGCCCGTATGCTGACGGAGCAGCAAATCCCCACGCCGGGGACGCTGGAATATCAGCGGACAGGCAGCACCCGCCGTTATCACCCAGGCTATGAGTGCAAATGGGCGACCAACACCGTCGTTCATATCCTCGAAAACCGAGAGTACACCGGATGTCTGGTGAACTTCAAAACGGAAAAGCCTTCTTATAAGGTCAAGCACAGCATAGAGAACCCCGTCGAGAAGCAGGCCATTTTCGAGAACCACCATGAGCCGATCATCGACAAGGAAACATGGGAACGGGTGCAGGAGTTACGCAAACAGCGCAAACGCCCGAACCGCTACGATGAAGTGGGGCTGTTCTCCGGGATTTTGTTCTGCGCCGACTGCGGCCATGTGCTGTATCAGCAGCGGTATCAGAACAAAGACCGCAAACAGGACTGCTACATCTGCGGCAGCTACAAGAAGCGCACCCGCAACTGTACGGCGCACTTTATCCGCACCGATCTGTTGACCGCTGGTGTCCTGGCAAATCTCCGGCAAGTGACCGAATACGCAGCCAAGCATGAGAGCCGGTTTGTGAAACTACTTGTCCAGCAGAACGAGATCGGCGGCAAGCGAAAGACCGCCGCAGCCATCAAGCAGCTTGAACAGGCGCAGGAACGCATTTCTGAAATCAGCCGCATTATCAAGCGGCTGTATGAGGACAATGTAAACGGCAAAATCAGCGATGAGCGTTTCATGGAACTGTCGGCTGACTACGAAGCCGAGCAAGCGGAGCTGAAAAAGAGAGCCGCCGCCCTGCAAGCCGAACTGGACAAGTCACAGGCAGCTACCGTCAACGCCGAGAAATTTATGGGCATTGTCCGCAAGCACCTTGCCTTTGAAGAACTGACCCCCACTCTCTTGCGGGAAATGATCGAGAAAATTGTGGTGCATGAGTGCAGCTATGATGAGAACGGCACCCGCAGGCAGGACATTGAGATTTATTACAGCTTTGTCGGCAAGATTGACTTGCCCGAATAACCGCCCGACCTATCCGACACAATGGCCAAGTGTCGGATAGGAACGGCAAAATTTTTTGCACTTCTATTGCTTCTTTATCACACATAAGCAAATGCCCAGGAGATCATCCAGGCCCTGGGCTATGACCCGGACGCCGACACCGAGAACCCGGCGGATTCGGTGTTCTGCTCCCACGGGGCGGGCCATACGGTGAAATGGGACCAGGTGCGGGACCATATGCACCTGGATACCGGCTGGGGCCGCCCCAAGGAACCGGAGTTTACGGCCCCGACGCCCCGGGAGATGGCCCGCCGGGCAGGAGGATATATTTCCAGCCTGGCCCAGGACAAGGAACTGATGGCCATTTTTGAGCGGACCTACGGCCCCCTGAAAAAGGACCCCCGCCGGGCTTTCCGCCCGGTGGAAAAGCCCGCGGCCCAGGCTGCGGCGCCCCAGCCACAGGGCCCGGAATATCTGTTGGTGGACGGCTACAACATCATTTTTGCCTGGCCGGATCTGAAAGAGCTGGCCCGGCAGAACCTGGAAGCGGCCCGCCAGCGGCTGACGGATATCCTGTGCAATTACCAGGGCTTTGCCCGGTGCGAGGTGATCCTGGTATTTGATGCCTACAAGGTCAAGGGCAACCCCGGCACAGTGGAAAAACTACACAACATCAGCGTGGTGTATACCAAGGAAGCCGAGACGGCCGACATGTATATCGAGAAGGTGACCCACCAGCTGGGCCGCAAGCATCGGGTGCGGGTGGCCAGCTCGGACGGGCTGGAACAGATCATTATCTTGGGCGCGGGGGCCATGCGGCTGTCGGCCCGGGCCTTCCGGGAAGAGGTGGACGCGGCCGAAAAGGCCATCCGCTCCTATCTGGCCGGGGAGGAATAACTTGAGACAGGGAAGGGAGAACAGGATTGAAACGAGCCAAAACCATCCTCTGGCTGCTGATGCTGGCGGCCCTGTGGGCCCTGGTGGGGCTGCTGGTCTGGTCAGCCTATGGCGGACTGCGGGAGGGCGAGCCGGACCGGAGCCTGCCCCTTTCGGAATGGCCGGGGGAGGATTTTCCCTTCGTTTCCAGCCTGCCGGTATTGTATTTTTCGGTGGAGGACCTGGATAAGCTCTACCCGGACTGGTCCTGGAGCCCGGACGGCCCCCTTATGCCGCCCCGGGAGGAAACAAAAGCGGACCTCTATGTGTTTGACCGGGAGGAAAACCGCCTGACCGACAACCCTACCCAATTGTTCCAGAGGGCCAGCCTCTGCCTGCGGGGGCGCACCAGCTCCTATATGCAGGAGAAAAAGCCTTTTTTGCTGGAACTGCGGGATGAATACAACAACCCCGCCGATCTTTCTCTCCTATCCTTTGCGCCGGATTCGGACTATGTGCTCCACGCGCCCTATATCGACCGATCCCTCATCCGCAACTATCTGGCCTATACCCTGGGGGCTCAGGTGCTGGAGTATTCCCCCGGTTGCGCCTTTGTTGAGGTGTTTGTCAACCAGGCGGGCCAGCCGGTGACCCAGGCCGCTTATGCGGGGGTGTACCTGGCGGTGGAAAAGATCAAGGCCTCCCCCTGCCGGGTGGATGTGGGGGAGTACCGGGTGGCTCCCGAGCTGGGCCGGCAGTTTGAGGATGGGGGCGGCTTCATCTTCAAGCGGGATACCTATACCGAGGGCTATGACGATGCCCTGCGCCTGGGCCCCACCGAGAGAGGGCGGGAGTACAGCCTGGTCAAGCCCAAGGCCGACGAGGTGAGCCAGGCGCAGGTGGACCGGCTGGAACAGGAACTGCAGTTCTTTGAGGACATCCTCTATGAGGGCAGCGACCAAGAGCTGGAAAAGTACTTCGATACCGATTCCTTTGTGAATTTCCTTCTGCTGAATGAATTTTTAAAGAATATGGAGGGCTTTTCCTCCTCCACTTATTTTTATCGGGAGGAGGGCGGCAAACTCAAGGCCGGTCCGCCCTGGGATTTTGATATCGCCATGGGCAATTCCGATTATCTGGGGAATCTCTCCAACGCGGACGGCTTCTTTGTGCTGACCGGGGAATATGCGGCCCCCTATCTGGAACACCCTGCCTTTGTCCGGAAACTGAAGGATCGCTGGAAAGAACTGCGGGGGGAGGGCGGAGCCTTTTCGGAGGAAAATATCGACGCCCTGATCGATTCGCTAAACCAGTTCCTGGAAGAACCGGCCCGGCGAAACGATGCCGCTTACCCGGAGCTGTGGAGCGAGACCATCTTTGGCAACGCGGAAGGCTATGTGATCGAAAACAGCGAAGAGGACCGGAAAATGATCCGGGAATTTCTGCGTCGGCGGGGCAGCTGGCTGGATGAAAATATTGATTTGCTGTAAAATATTCTATTTTGCCCCGCCCTGGCTGCCTTTTGTCGGGGGCGGGGCCTTCTTGTATTCCCTTGCCCCCTGTGGTAGGATAAATATAGACTGCAGATAAAAGAAAAAGGAAAGGAATGGCCCCGGCAGGCACCCGAAAGGGCAGGCCGAGGCAGGCATGGCAAGATGAAAAAACTGAGCATAAAAGAGCTGCTGCTGGTGGGCGTCACCCTGTTTTCGATGTTCTTCGGGGCAGGCAACCTGATCTTCCCGCCCTATGTGGGGTACCAGGCCGGTTCCGAGGGGCTGGCTGCCTTCGGCGGCCTCCTGCTCACGGCGGTCTGCTTCCCGGTTTTGGGGGTGGTGGCGGTGGCCAAGGTGGGCGGCACCGATCAGCTCTGCGCCAAGATCCACCCCAAGTTTTCCCTGATTTTCACCATTCTGGTATTTCTGTGCATCGGCCCCATGCTGGCCATCCCCCGCACGGCCAGCACCTCCTATTCCATGTTTGCCTTCCTGACCAATGGGCTGGAAGGGATGAAATGGGCGGGCGTTTCCGCCGAGCTGTGGGTGCGGGTGCTCTTCTCCCTGGCCTTTTTTGCCGGGGCTTACCGGCTGGCCCAGTACCCCGGCCGCTTTAAGGACGTGATGGGCAAATGCCTCACCCCCCTTCTGCTGGCCCTGATTGCCGTCATGTTTGTGGCGGGCCTGGTCTATCTCAAGGAGCCGGCGGCCCCGGCCCTGGCCACCTACCAGGGGCGGGCGGCCCTGCAGGGCTTTGAGGACGGCTACCAGACCATGGATACCCTGGCGGCCGTTGTGTTCGGCATTGTCATCGCCCTGAACGTGAAGGCCTGCGGGGTGGAAAAGGACGGGGATGTGGCCAAGGAGACCATGAAGGCCGGCCTGATCGCCGGCATCCTGCTGGGCGTGGTGTACGGTTCCCTGGCCTGGCTGGGGGCAAAATCCAGCGCCCTTTTGGAAGACGCCGCCGACGGCACCCAGATCCTTTCCGGCCTCTGCCTGGATTTCTTCGGCCCCTTCGGGGCGCTGTTCCTGGCGGTCATCTTCTTTGTGGCCTGCTTCAATGTGTGCACCGGCCTGCTTTCCAGCTGCGCGGCCTTCTTTGAAAAGGCATTTCCCCGGTTTTCCTTTTTGTGGTGGCTGCGGGCCTTTACCCTGGCCAGTTTCCTGGTCTCCATCCTGGGGCTGGGGCTGATCCTGAAGATCTCGGTGCCCATCCTGACCCTGCTTTACCCGGTGGCCATCGCGGTCATCCTGGTAAACCTGCTGCCCTTTGCCTGGGCGGCAAAGCCGGTGGTGCACCGGACCGTGACCGTGCTGGCCTTCTGCATCAGCATCTGGTCCATCCTGACCTGAAAAAAGAAACAAAAAAGGCGGGCGCGTTCAGCGCCCGCCTTTTTGCTGCGAAAATTTATTTTTCTTCCCAGATGGGCTCTTTCAGGACCCAGCGGCCGTACTCATCCTTCTTGAAGATGTCACGGTTATAGAACTTGTCGATGATGGCCCAGAACTCCTGCTCGGTGTAGCCGCAGAACTGGCAGAAATCCCGTACGCAGAGGGGATCCAGCGCGCCGTCCCGCTCCTTGATGATGGGCAGAGCCTCTTCCCGGGTCATCATGCCGTAGCGGATATACCGGGCGGTGTAGTCGGTGGCGGCGGCATGGCCGAACTTGGGGTACTTCAGCCAGGAGTGTACCAGGTAGGCCCGGCTGTCGATCTGGTCAAAGTTTTCGGCGTGATGGGTGCGGTCCCACTCATGGGTCAGGTCATGGAAGCCGCGGCTCTTGGCCAGCTGATAGTTGCGGTAGCTGTTCCAGGGGAAGAAGTAGCTCATATAGAAGGGATCCAGCTTGGCCAGTTCCTCCTTGCTGGGGGCCAGGGTCAGGCTCAGGTCGTTCTCGGTGACCCCGTCGCCCAGCAGTTCCTCCATGGGCATGCCCACGGCCACACCGTTCTCGATCTGATCCCGGGCGCTGTAGGTCTCCTTATCGGCGTTGCCGCCGTACTCAAAGCTCACGTTTTCCCCGTAGCAGAGCATGGGGGTGTTGAATTTCAGGGCCATGTGCAGGGGGAAGGTGTAGATCAGCCGGTCCACATACCAGGTGGGCTTGCCGTACTTCTCAAAGAATTTCCGCATCAGGATCTTCTGTACCCGGATGTTGGGCTTGCAGCTGATGATGGTACAGCCGAAGGCCTCGGAAATGTTCTTCAGGTTGTGCTTGCCCGCCTCGGTCATGGGGAAGTTGTCCTCCACGCTGAACAGGATCGGGTTCATGTGGTAGACTTCCTTGAGCATATAGACCTGGTAGTGGCTGTCCTTGCCGCCGGATACCGCCACGGCGCAGTCATAGCCGCCGGGGCCGTTGCAGCCCCGGTACTTGTCGCACAGGGCAGCGAATTCCTTTTCACGGGCAGCCCAGTCCACCTTGGTGCGGCTCTCATAATGGCGGCAGGCGCTGCAGACGCCCTCTTCGTCAAAAGTGATGCCGGGCCGGGTGTCGGGCATGGTGCACTTCTTGCAGTATTTCATAGGAAATCCTCCTGTTTTGTTAAGGGTCTCGGGCACAGCCCAAGGGGCTGATCCTCATTCAGTATACCACGGCGCGGCCGCTATTGCCAGAAAAGGCCGGCAATTTTCAAAAAGCCTTCTCAAATATCGGCCATGGCAAACTGGCCCCGGGCCCGGGCCAGCAAAAAGACCAGCAGGGCCAAGGCCTGTACCGCCAGCCCCGCCAGGGTGGCAAAGGCGGTGCCCCAGAGCCCGAAGGCCCGGATGAAGGGGGAACTCAGCACCAGGGCGGCCGCCAGGCCGGCCAGGTTGCCCAGGATCAGGCCCTTCATCTCCCGGGCGATGGTGAGCAGGTTGCACAGCACCGTGACCAGCACCGTGAGCACGGTGCAGACCACCAGCGGCTGAAGCAGGCCGGTCCATTCCAGGATCTCGGGGGTGGTGGGGTACAAAAGCCCCAGCCCCCACCGGCCCAGCAGGGCCACCCCGGCCGCACCGGCGGCCCAAAGGGCCAGAAGGCAGAGGGCAAGGGCCCGCAGGCCCCGGAAATAGCCCTTCTTATCCCGGTCATCCCACAGGCGGGCAAACAGGGTGATAAAGGGCACAAAAAGATACACGGCGGCTACCTGCAAAAGCATGATCGGCAGGAACACGTTGGCGAAATAGTTCAGCTGTACCTCGCCCAATATCCGCTCGCAGAAATAGCGGGGCACCGAGGAGATGGAGGTGTTCAGGCTGGCGTATACGGCCAGGGGCAGGCATTCCCACAAAAGAGAAAACAGCCCCGCCCCGCCCCGGCGGCCCAGGTCGGCCCGGCGCAGGGCCAGGGGCAGATCCACCGCCAGCACATACCCCAGATTCAGCAGGAACAGAAGGCCCAGGGTAAAGACCAGGTCATGGGTGAGCCAGAGCCCGCCGCTCACCGACAGGGCGGTGACCAGGCCCCGGATCCCGAAGCTGATGCCCACGATGTCCATTCGCTCGGCCTTCTGGAGAAAGCCGTGCCACACATCGCTGATACTCTCCACCAGCCGGTAGCCGGTGTAGAAGAAGATGACCCAGCGCTGCTGGGCCGAATAGGCATTGAAAAAGGCAAAGGCCATGCAGGCCAGCCAGGCGATGGCCACCGTCACAAAACGGCTGGCCAGATAGGTGCGGTCGGCATATTTGCCCCGCAGGTCGGATACCTGGAAGGTGCGCATGCCGTAGCTGGCAAAGCTCAGCCCCACGTTGGCAATGGTCATGGCGGTGGCCAGCAGCCCGTTGGCCGCCGCCCCCGACAGGGCCGTGACCAGCAGGTTCATGGAGGCCTGGCAGATGTAAAACAGCAGGCTGCCCGCCGTGTTGAAGATCAGGTTTTTGCGCAGCTGCCCGTTCATGCCTGTTCCCTGCCTTCCACAAAGGGACGGATCCGCTCCTCCATGGCCCGCACCTGGTCGGGCGTCACATGGGCTTTTTCCACATAGCCGTAGATGCGCTGTGCAAAATCCGCCAGCCCTTTGTGGAAGAAAAAGACCTTTTTGGGTTCCAGCCGCAGGGCAAACAGCAGATGAACCCCCCACAGGGCAAAAAACTTCAGCCAGTTGAAATGGGGGGTAAAACCGGGCCCCATGGGCTCATCCCGGGGCGGCTGGGTGTATACCTCTTCCAGCAGGTCGGCCATCCGCAGATAGGCCGGCCGGGGGCTGGGGTCAAAATATCCCTCGATGACCTCTTTGGGGATGGGAAATTCCGGGTTTTCCTCCGCCATGCCGGCGGCAAATTCCTCATAGGTGGTCAGGTACCGCCCGCCCTTGTAGATCACCGGGTCATACTCGTGTTCGATGGGTACCGGCCGCAGGATATGGCAGCTCTTGCCCGCCATGTACACCTCGGCAATGGAGGTGCTCATCCAGATGCTGATGCTGTCGGCGGCCACGATCCAGTCCTTGACGCTGCCGGCAAAGATCACATGGAAATTGGGCCGGCGGGCGGCCAGTTCCTCCAGCTGGGGGCTGTTCCACTCGCTGGGGTGGCGGCGGTAGACCAGCTCTACCTCCGGGTGGTCGGTCAGATACCGGTCAAACCAGGCCAGGGTCTGCTCCATGCTCACCCGGTTGGTGCGGGCAAATCCGGAAAAATCGGTGCCCGCCATCTCGCTCAGGCTCTTTACTTCCTCCTCAGTCATGCTGGCATAGCCGAAGCTGGAAATATACAGGTGCAGGTGGTGGCTGGGGTCCAGCCCGAACCGGCGGCAGAGGGCCTCCTTGCCCTCAAAATACCCCCGGAACTCCGGCCGCAGGAAATCCATCATCACCGCCCCGGTCACCGGGCAGTTCTTTCCCTCCATGCCGTGGTCCATAAGGCGCTTGGCGGTGCGGCTGCCCCAGCAGGTCTGGACGCACTTCTTGGCGTTGCCGCCGAAGTTGAACCAATCCCCCTCCTCCTGGGTATCGCTGAGCATCTGCTCCCAGTGGAGGTTCACGATCCGGTTACAGCGGCCGATGTTGTTGTACACATGGCTGTTGATGGCCTCGTTGTCATACATGCAGCTGCTTACCAGCACCCTGGGCTTTTTCCAGGTGAAGTATTTCAGCCGCTTGGGGTCCAGCAGCTGGCGGATCTCGGCGGTATAGCCCCGCTTTTCCAGTTCCAGCTTGAGCAGAAGATCACTCTCATATTCCCGCACCGTGTGTTCGTACAGGATCAAAAAGTCGAGACTCATAGGCGCTCCTTTTTCGTTTGGGCCCTCAGGCCAGCCGGCTGAACAGATCCTGGGTGAAAAGGGGCAGGCCTTTTTCGGTATCCAGGTGGAAACCGTCGAAATACTGCCATTCCTCCAGCTCCAGCGGGATGCCGCCCCACTCGTAGTCCAGCACTTCCACCCCGTCCAGCTGATCGGCCAAGGCGTACAGCTCTTCCAGCACCGGGGCCATGCCCTCTTCGATGCCCTTCTGGCGGCACAATTCGGTGACGCTCTCATGCATGGGGGGCAGCACCAGGGTCAGCCGGATGCCCCGGCGGGAACATTCTTCCATGGCATCCCGCAGCCGGGCCAGCTGTTTCTCGTTCACCGACCAGCCGGTGATCACCGGGTCGATGATCTGTACATATTCCCGCAGCTTTTTGTGCAGGGGGCTGCGGGTGCCGTCCTCCAGAATATAGTCCTCTTCCGGCCAGTCGGCAGTCTCGGTCTCCTGCTGAGCCTGGGCCCAGGTGTCGGTGGTCTCGCCCCGGCGCACCTGCCCCTGCCAGATCAGCCAGTTGCGGAAGGAGGTGAAGGCGTTCACGTTGTATTCCAGGTTGAAGAGGTAGGCGAGGGGATTGTCCAGGGTATCCTGCAGCGCGCTCATCCGGTCGGTGTCATACTTGGCGTTCAGGGTGTAAAAGCTCACTTCCAGCAGGATCTGGCTGGTATCGGGCTGGGTTTCCAGGCAGTATTCCAGCAGATCCAGGGTTTCCCGCAGGCTGGCGCCGCCGAAGGCCAGGTTCTGCCAGCCCTCACCGCCCCATTCTGCCACCTCGTCCATATCAAAATGGGCCAGCCGGCTGTCCCCCAGGATCAGGCGGGTGTGGGGGTCCTGGGCAAAAGCCTTGACCCGGCCGATGGGGGCGGTGCCTGCCGCGCTTTCCTTAAGGCCAAAATAGTTGTTGGGCTCAAAATACAAAAAGAAGGCAAAGTAAAGGGCCACCGGCACAAAGAGCAGGGCCAGTTTTTTCAGGATCTTTCCCATGGCGGGTTACTGTCCTCCTTTCCCGCAGGCCCCGGGGGCCTTTTGTAAAATCAGAAATTCGCGTAGGCAAAGCTGGCGCCGCCGCCGAAGCCGCCGTTCTGGATGATAAGCCCGGCCAGGATGCCCAGCACCAGCCCGTAATAGATCAGCCAGCGCACCGGCCCTTTCTGGCCGGCCAGCACTACCTCGGCGGGCTTGTCTTTATAATGGAAAAACCGCTGATGGTCCAGATACCCCACCAGGACAAAGCCGAAGGCCGCAAAGGCCAGCCAGGCGGCCGCCATCATGGGGTCATCGTAAAAGCCGGCATACAGGGCCTGGATCAGCTGGCTGCCGAAAAGCCGGGGCGACCAGTTCCGGCACATCCCGGCCAGGTAGGCAAACCCTTCCCCCAAGGCGGAGGTGTCCGGCCCGGAGCCCACCCGGAAAAAGACCATGCTGAAACTCCACAGAACAAAAACGCCCAGGCGTTTGGCCCAGAGCACCCGGGGCTTGACCCCCTTTTTCCGGGGCTTACCCAGTTTCTGGTGGCAGATCTCTTCCCCCACCCGGTACAGGGCCTGGAGCAGACCCCACACCACAAAGGGCAGAGTGTTGCCGTGCCAGAAGCCGGAGAGGAAAAAGACCACAAATACGCAGAAGGTGGCGGGCAGGCGCTCGTATTTTTTGCCGATCAGGGGCAGGCGGGAGGCATCCGCCCAGACCAGGGGCATGAACAGGTAATCCTGCAGCCAGCTGGAAAGGGAGATGTGCCAGCGGTTCCAGAAGCCGGAAAAGTTGGTGGAAAAGAAGGGGGTCTTGAAGTTTTCCGGCAGCTCGATGCCCAAAAGCAGGGCCGAGGCCCGGGCCATCTCGGAATAACCGCAGAAATCAAAATAGAGCTGGAAGGTGTAAAGCACCAGGGCCAGGGTGAGCACGCCGCCCCCGTACCCAGCCATATTCCCGAACACCTCGTTGACAAAAAGGCCCAGCAGGTCGGCCAGGGCTGCCTTTTTAAAGAGGCCCAGGGCAAACAGCCGCAGGGCGTCCACCGTGCGCTGGGCTTCAAACCGATGCTCCTGCTTCAGCTGGGGCAGGACCTTGCCCGCCCGGCAGATGGGGCCCGAGGTGACGGTAGCAAAGAAGAAGAGAAAAACACCCAGCCGGGCCGGGCTTTCCTCGGCCGTTACATCCCCCCGGCCCACGTCCACCAGATAGCCGATGGCCGCAAAGGTGAAAAAGCTGATGCCCAGAGGGAAGGGCAGCTTCTGCAGGAGGCCGGGCCCGAACAGGGCGGGCAGGAAGGAGAGGTTATAATATTTGAAAAGGGCCAGCATGACCAGCAGCCCCACCACGCCCCGGCGCACCAGCCGCCGCCGGCGGGCTTCCTCGGCCCGGGAAATGGCCAGGCCCAGCCGCCACAGCCCCAGCAGGACCGCCGCCGCCAGCAAAAGGGGCAGGAAATGATAGAAGACTCCGGCCAGGGGGCTCAGATGATTCCCCGAGGGCAGGGCCTGCCAGTAGAAAAAGAGGCTGGCTGCCAGCAAAATGGGCGTTTGGAACCGGGCAGGGGCCAGCAGATACACCAGGGCCACCAGCGGCAGAAAGCCGAAATAACCAAAACTCTGCAGGCTCATGGGGCACCCTCCTCTCCCTTGGCGAAACCGCCTGTTTTGTGCTTCTGAATGCCAAAAACGGCATGTTGACTCAATCTACAATTATAACGGGAAACAGGGGGGCTGTAAAGGCGGCAAAAGGGCCGAAAAGTGGGGGACAGGCCGGCAAAAATAGGCCTAAAATCCCCAAAAAAGGGCGTCGGGCAGCACCCCGGCAGGGGCCCCTTGGTTGAAATCCGGCCCTGATTATAGTATACTAAACAATAATTATCGGGCCATGGGCCCGGCGGGAAGGATGGACCAAATATGGCCAATACTGTACTGGTTACCGGCGCCGACGGTTTTATCGGCAGCCACCTCACCGAAGAACTGGTGAAAAAAGGCGAGAAGGTCAAGGCTTTCTGTTATTATAATTCTTTTGGCACCTGGGGCTGGATCGATACCCTGCCCAAGGAGATCAAGAACGAGATCGAAGTGTTCATGGGGGATATCCGGGACCCCAACGGGGTGCGCACCGCCATGAAGGGGATGGATGTGGTCTACCACCTGGCGGCCCTCATCGCCATTCCCTTCAGCTACCACAGCCCCGACAGCTATGTGGATACCAACATCAAGGGCACCCTGAATGTGCTGAACGCCGCCCGGGACCTGGAGGTAAAGCGGCTGCTGGTCACCTCCACCAGCGAGGTGTACGGCACGGCCCAGTATGTGCCCATCGATGAAAAGCATCCCTTCCAGGGCCAGAGCCCCTATTCGGCCACCAAGATCGGGGCCGACCGGCTGGCTGAAAGCTTCTGGCGCAGCTTCAACCTGCCGGTCACCATTGTGCGGCCCTTCAACACCTACGGCCCCCGGCAGAGCGGCCGGGCCGTCATCCCCACCATCATTACCCAGCTGCTGGCCGGCCAGACCGAGATCAAGCTGGGCAGCCTGACCCCCACCCGGGACTTCAACTATGTGAAGGACACCGCCGCGGGCTTCATGGCCATTGCCGACTGCCCCGAGGCCATCGGGCAGGAGCTGAACATCGCCACCGGGGTGGAGCATTCCATCGGGGACCTGGCCAAGGAGCTGATCGCCCAGATCAACCCCGAGGCCCGGATCGTCTGCGATGAGGAGCGGCTGCGCCCCGAAAAGAGCGAGGTGAACCGGCTGCTGGGCGATTCCACCAAGCTGCGCCAGCTCACCGGCTGGGCGCCCAAGTATACCTTTGCCCAGGGCCTGGCCGAGACCATCGCCTTCCTGCGGGATAACCTGAACAAGTACAAGCCCGATACCTATCTGCTGTAAACCCTGAATTTCGATGCCTTGCCCGGCCGGCCCCTTTGCGCCCAGCCGGGCAGCGTCCGTTTATACTCGAGGTCTTTTATGGAACATACCCCTGCGCTGACGCCCAAAAAACGGCCCGCTCCGGGCCTTTTCTGGCTGGCGGGGGCGGCGGCTGCCGTCCTGGCCAGCGGGGTGCTGGTCTATGCCTGGCGGGTCTTTTATTCCCTGGATGCCCGGGGCTGGCCCGCCCTGCCCCTCTTCTGCGCCGGGGCCGTCCTGGCCCTGGCCTTAGTAGGGGCCGCCTGGCTCATCAGCCGGCTGGGCAGCCTGCCGGCCCGGGCCGCCGGCTGCATCCTGGCGGCGGGGGTGCTTTTCTGCTTTGCCAACCCGCCCATGCAGGCGCCGGACGAATACAACCACTACCTGCGCAGCTATTCCATCAGCCAGGGGCACCTGGATTTTGACGCCGACCGGCAGTACCCCGAAGACGTCTGCCGGCTGTACCAGGCCTTCCCCGGGGCCTGGGTATCCGCCCATACCAGCCAGGGCCTTACCCAGGACGGGGGGGGCAACACGGTGGCCTATTCCACTGAGGGGTACGCCCTCAAGCAGCGGGGAGAGGACGGCCCGGTGGAGTCGGTGCTGGACAGCTTCCGGGAATATCTGGCAGCCGAAGAAGAACCGGAGGCGGTGGGGGAGCCCATCCTGTTCATGGTGCTGCCCTTCCTGCCCCAGGCGCTGGGGATGTTCCTGGCCCGGCTGCTGGGCTTTGGGGCCCTGGGCTGCCTTTACGGCGGGCGGCTGGTGAACCTGTGTGTCTACGCCTTTTTGTGCTATAAGGCCCTGGGCTTTTGCCGGCGGGGGCGGGGCGTGCTGCTGGCCCTCACCCTCAATCCCCTGAGCCTTTATATGGCGGCCTCCCTCAGCTATGACGCCCATCTGCTGGGCTGCTATTACCTCTGCGCCAGCTTTTTGGGCAAGGAGGAGTTCACCCGGCGGGATGCCGCCTGGTTTATGGGGGCCTTCCTTCTGATGAATGTGGCCAAGCCCTATATCAACCTGCTCTGGCTGCTGCTCATCTTCTTTTTGCCGGGTTCTTCCCTGCGCCGGCGGCAGTTCTGGCTGCGGCGGGGCGGCTTTGCCCTGGCAGGGCTGGTATTGGCCCTGGTTGTCACCTGGTTTACCAGCTGGTACGGGGTGGCCATGCGGCAGAATTACGGGGAGATCGGCCGGATGCTGGGCGAGGATGTGCAGCAGCTGCCCCAGCTGCTCTTTGTGCTGAAAAATCCCCTGCGGTATCTGGCCGTATTCCTGGGAACCTTGTACGAAAACAACTTCTTCCTGGGCCAGCTGGGCCTGTTCGGGGCGCTGGATCTGCCGGTGGATTTCCTCAACCTGGCAAGCCCCCTGGTGCTGGCCCTGGCCGCGGCCCTTTGCTGCGGGCAGGGGCTGGGCAAACGCCAGGGCATCGGGGCCCTGCTGTTCGCCCTTCTCTACCTGGCCGGGGCGGCCACCGCCATGTATATCACCTATACGCCGGTGGGCATGGTGCGGGTCATCGGGCTGCAGGCCCGGTATTTCCTGCCGGTCTTCCTGATGCTGTTCTGGCTGCTTTCGGCCCTGCTGGGCCGGGCCCTGGCCCCGGCGGCGGGGGAGCAAAGGCGGGAAAATATCTGCCTTGTCCTCTGCGGCTGCTTTGGGGCGGTGGGTGCCATCCTGCTGTTCCAGCACTACTTTGTGGGGCCGGTCTATCTGATCCCATGACCGGGCCAAAAAACAAAAAATCAATGGAAAAAGGAGGCGGGATGCCATGAACTGGGGGGACGGATTGCTGGCCCTTTTGGGCATCTGCGCCTTTTCCCTTTTATGGGCCAGAAAATGGGAGCTGAACGCCGCCCTGCTGCCCCTGCCGGTATTGGGGGCCTCGGTGGTCTGGCTCTGGCTTTTCGGCATGGCCGATCAGCTGGCCCTGGGCGGCTGGCTCTGGTTTGCCGGGGCGGCGGCGGCCCTCTGCCTGCTGCTGGTGGGCGGCCATAAGGGCCAAAGCCTGCCGGCCCGCCTCAAAGCGGGCGGGCTGGACGCCCTGCACCGGGCGGCAGTGCCGGGATTTGTCTTTTTTGTGGGGGCGGCCCTCTTTTTCTGGATCCTGTTTGCCCTCACCCAGCCCATGTTCATCCGGTGGGATGAATTTACCTTCTGGGGCACCGCCTGCAAGATGACTAAGGAGGCAAACCAGCTCCACGCGGTAGCGCCGGGCAACCTGTCGGCCCGGGCCTACCTGCCCGGCATGATGCTGGTGAGCTACCTGTTCCAGTTCCTGGGGGCGGGCTTTGCCGAGTGGAAGACCCTGGCCGCTTACGATATTCTGGCCGCGGCGGTGTTTGCCGCCTTTGCCGCCCAGGAGAAAAAACGCTGGCCCTTTGCGGTGCTTACCTTGGCAGGGGCGGTGCTGCTGCCCTATCTCTTCACCCCGGCAGGGGATGAAACCGTCTCCACCATCCATCTCACCGCCATGGGGGATCTTTCCCTGGGGCTGGTGTTCGGCGGGGTGCTCTGCCTGTATTTCCGCCTGCCCCGCTCTCCCAAAAACCTCACCCTGGTGGGCCTGAGCCTTTTGCTGCTCACCCTCATCAAGGATATGGGAATGGCCTACGCCCTGATTGCGGCGGCCCTTATCGCCCTGGATATTCTGATTTACCCCCGGCTCTGCCTGCCCAGCCTGGGCAGGGCTGCCGCGGCGGGTATCGGCCTGGGGGTGCCGGTGGCGGCGGCCTATCTGGGCTGGAGCCGGTATGTACTGGCGGCGGCGGATATAGAAAAGAACGTGGTGGGCAACAGCGAAAAGAGCTATGGCTACGGCTATATGTTCACCGATGGGCTCAAGCAGTTTTTGGGCAGGGGCAGCGAGGAGAACGCCGAAAAATTCAATACAGTGCTGGGGCTGATGAAAAACGCCCTGGTACACACCCCTCTTTCCCTGGCCGGTTCGGCCCTGGCTGTACTGGCGGCCCTGGCAGCGGTGCTGGGGCTGTGCCTGGTGATGGCCCCGGCGGGGCAGCGGCGCAGGCCGGCCCTGTTCGGGCTGGCGGGCCTGGGGGCTTTCGGGGCTTTCGTGCTCTTCCACCTGCTGCTCTATGTTTACAGTTTTTCGGACCGGGAGGCCCTTATCCTCAAGGATTATGAGCGCTATATCGGCACTTATCTGATGGGCTGGATGATGGCAAGCCTGGGCCTGCTGGGCCTGTTGGCCCCGGAGGGCCGCTGGCCCCGCCTGGGGCAGGGGGCGGGCATCCTCTGCAGCGGGGCCATGGCGCTGGTGTTCTGCCTGAAAGGGGTGCCCAGCGCCGGGTTCTGGAATTATCCCCATGAAAATTACGCGGTGCGCCAGGAGGTGGCCTACCGGGCCTCCCTGGTGAACCCGGAGCTGGATTGGGATGACGAGGTGCTTCTTATCAGCCAGGGGGATGACGCCACCCGCTGGTACTACTACAGCTACGAACTGAACGCCCAGCTGGCCCACGGTTTCGGGGGCTTCGGCTATGCGGAGGAGGACGACTGGGCCTGGGAGACCACCTTCATGACCCTGGTGAGCCCCTATCAGGACGAATACAACAAGGAGTTTTACGCCTACCAGTCGGAATACCAGTATACCGCCGAGTGCAGCCGGGATGACCTGGTGGCCTTTTTGCGGGATACCGGCTATGGGTATATCCTGCTGGACCAGAGCGACAAATACGTTTACTATGAATTCGGGCCCCTTTTCACCGAGAAGGTGCCCATCGACCGGGCCGACGCCGCCTACCTGTACAAGGTGGTGGATGACGGCGTGGAGATGCGTTTTGAACCGGTGGGGGAGGTGCGCTATGTCTCTTAAGACCGGCCGTCTGCTGGCCCTGTGTTATGCCGCCGCCCTGGCTCTCTGGCTGCTGGTGGTGGGGGCGGGGGCTGTTCAGACCGCCTATTACCGCCATACCGGCTTGGGGGCGACCGAGAGCCTTGGCTTGGAAGATTTCACCCTCACCAGCATCAAGGACTATGAAAACGAGGATGACCCGGAGGGTGCCTGGTTTGTTTCCACCGATTCCGACCCCCAGATGATCTGGGAGGGAAAGGCCTACCTGAATCGGGTGGTGCTGAAGATCCGCCACGAAAAACCGGGCAACGGAGTGGAGCTGTACTACCGGCTGGGAGGGCAGGAACAGTTCAGCGAAAAACAGGTGGTCTATGCCAAGCAGACCCCGGAAGGCTGGTACAGCTTTGATCTGCGGGGCAAAAAGGTCAGCGGCCTGCGCCTGGACCCGGACAGCCTGGGCGGCGTACCCACCCGGTTTGAGGGTGTGGAACTGAACGCCCCCTGGCCCTGGTGGAAGCGCTTGATCCCCACTGGTGCCGAGGCACTGCTGCTGGTGGGGCTGCCCCTGGGGGTGGCGGCCCTTCTGCGGCAGATCGCCCAGTGGCAGGGCAAGGAACTGTAAGCCCAACTCACAGCGAAAGGAACACCATCCATGCAGTTTTTTGACGTGATTCTCAGTCTGGCGGCCCTGTTCGGGCTGGGGGCTTTCCTTACCCTGCGCTGCCGGCTGCCGGGGGCACTGGCACCGCTGGCAGGCCTTAGCCTGGTGAGCCTCTGGTTTACCCTGGCGGGCATGGCCGGGCTGCTGCGGCCGGCCGGCTGGCTGGCTCTGGCCCTGGGTTTTGGGCTGTGGATCTGGGCCTTTTGGCCCCGGCGGGGGCAAAAGCTCTCTGCCCGGCAGGCGCTGGGGCAGATCTTCACCCCCGGCGCGGCTCTTTTCTGGGGGCTTACTCTGGCTTTTCTGGTCTACTTTGCCATCCGTCAGCCCCTTTTCAGCGATTTTGACGAATTTTCCTTCTGGGGCACCGCGGCCAAGCTCACCAAGGTGAACGACACCCTGTACACCGAGTGCGAGGTGGGCTGGGCCTGGCAGGCCACCCAGAACCCGGGGCTCATCACCCTGAGCTATTTCCTCCAGTTCCTGGGTAGTTTCGCCCCCTGGAAGGTCTACCTGGCCTATGATGCCCTCCTGTTTGCCTGCTTTGGGGCGGTGCTGGGGGCCACCGGCTGGAAAAAATACGAAAACGCGGTGGCTCTGGGCCTCATCTGCTGGTGCGTGCCCTGGTTCTTCACCACCTACTGCCGCACCATCTACCTGAGCGGCGTATATATGACCAGTTACGGGGATATCCCCGCCGGCGTGGTGCTGGGGGGCGCCGTGGCCTTCTGGCTCTGCCTGCGCCAGGCGGAAAAGGCCCCTTTCTGGACCCTGCTGCCTGTGCTGGCCCTTACCGGCAACATCAAGAGCAATACCTTTGTATTGAGCCTGGTGGCGGCAGGTCTGGTGGCCGCTGATTGCTTCTTCTTCCCCAAAGGCCCCTTAAAAAAAGGGCTCTTGCGGCGGGTGGGTGGCTGCGCCGCCTGCTTTGCGGCCCCTCTGGCCCTGTACCTGGGCTGGAGCCGGTACATTGCCGGCCTGGTGGCGGCCAATGCCGGCGCCGGGGGCATGGGCGAAACCAGCGAGAATGTGGTGACGGTGGCCATCAGCGGCATCCGCATTCTGCTGGGGCTGCCGGTGGGGGATTACTACACCCAGCGGCTGGACCGGCTGGAACAGGCTGGCCGGGATATGACCACCGCCTTCTGGAGCATGGAGACCGGCAACCTTACCGCCATTGGCTGCGGAGCCATTGTGGTGGCCTTTATCTGGATCACCTTCCTGGCTGCCTTTGTGGTGGCGGGGGAGAAAAGGCTGCGGCTGCGCACCGGCCTGGCGGCCCTGCTCTCCACCGGGGGATTTGTGGCCTACAACTTTATGCTGGTGCTGAGCTATGCCTTTATCTTCAAGGAATTCCAGTGTGAAGCCCTGGAAGACTACAACCGCTATATCTATACCTACTACATTGCCTGGTTCCTCATTGCTCTGGCCTTTTTGAGCCTGGCGCTGCAGAAATCCCGTCTGCCTCTTCTGGGGGGCGCGGGGGCTCTGGCCCTGGCCCTGGTCATGATGCTGCGGGTAAACCAGCTGGTGCTGCCCCAGTTCAGCGTGCTGGGCTTTTCGGACGCTTCCTTTGCCGACCAGCGGATCAGCCAGGCCCGGGCTGACGCCGTGGCCGAGGCGGTGGAACCGGACAGCCGGATCTTCCTGGTGAGCCAGGGGGAGGACGGCAAGACCTGGTTTGAGTACAGCTATGATTTTCTGCCCCTGATCGTGGATTACAGCGGTGATCTGACCCGGGGCGGGGGCGGCGGCACCTTCGGGCTGCCCGAACTGCGCCCCGAGGAGAACGAAAACTACAACGGCTGGCTGTACTACCACCCCTACACCGCCCAGGAATGGGCAGATACGGTGCGTTCCAGCGGCTGCAGCTATATCTTTATCGATGAGCTGGACGAGATCTTCATCGAGAGCTATGCCGACCTCTTCAGCGACGGGCTCCAGGCAGCCCGTTCCGGTTCCACCCTGCTGTACCGGGTGACCGAGAGCGGCCCCTTTACCCCGGTGGAGATGGAGGTACCCCAATGAGAAAAATCATCGACGCCTGGAAACGGCGGGTACCGGCCCCGCTGCCGGTCTTCTGCTATGCGGTCTGCCTGGTGGGCTGGCTGCTGGCCAGCTGCTTTGGGCTGGGGCGGGACCTGATCCTGGAAGCCACCGGGAAGCTGGAACCCTTCACCCTGGGCTTTCCCGTGGAGGATCAGCCGGCCACAGACACCCAGTTTACCCTGGTGGACATCGTGAACAACGGGCAGAGCACCTGGCGCACCCTTTCGGACGATCCCCAGATGCACTGGCAGAACCCGGACGGCCGGGCTGTGCGCACCCTGCGGATGGAAGCGGCATTTTCCAAGAGCCCCCGGGAGATGTGCCTGTATTACACCACCCGGCCCGGGGAGGATTTCAGCCAGGAAAAGCGGGTTTTTGCGGCCCAGCAGGATGACGGCAGCTATCTGTACACCCTGCCCGCCGGCAACATCACCGCCCTGCGGCTGGACCCCTGCAGCGCCCGGGACTTGGATATGACGGTCACCGGCATCTTCCTGAACGAACCGGCGGGGGTGCTCAGCTATTTTGCCCCCGGCTGGTACGGGGCTTTCCAGATGATCCTCTGGCCGGCGGTGGCCGCCTCGGCCCTGAAACTGGCCGGGCGGTTCTGGCAGAAAATTCGCCATAAGCAATAAGCCTTTTTCGCCGGCAGGCGGCTTTCTGGTTTACGCCCGGCGATAAGCAACAAAGAGATATAGCCGGAAAAGCTCATCCTGCGGAGGATTTACCATGAAAAAAAGGGCAATTCCTTTATTGTGCGCCGTGGCTGTGCTTCTGGCTCTGGTCTTGGGGTATGCCGCGCTGCAAAACCGGTATACCTTTACCCTTTCAGAGGGGGAAGACGGGATCAGAACCGAGCAGATACAGCCGGTATTCGGAACAGTGGAAGTGCGCAGTGATTGCGATACGGACGTGGTTTTTACCGATGTGGAAACAGGCCGGAGATATACCGTAGGCTACATTACACCGGGCATGTCCGGAAAAATCCAGCTGGAAAATAATAGCTGGTATAGGGTGGAAGGCGGAGGCAATCTGACGATAGGGCCGGTTCATGTCAGGGTGGATTGAGTCGCGGTGCAGATGCGCCCGCATACAGCCCGGACAGAGCCTTCATAAAACAGAAAACAAACCCAGGGGCCCAAAACCCCGCATCCTGAAAGGTGGTAGGAAACAATGGCAAAGTTTATCCCGTTGAGCGTGCCCAATTTTGAGGGCCATGAAAAGGAATATGTGAGCGACGCCGTGGTCAGCGAATGGGTCTCCACCGGCGGCAGCAAGGTGGGGGACTTTGAAAAGGTCTTCGCCGACTATGTGGGCATGCCCCGGGCTGTGGCCTGCAACAGCGGTTCTTCCGCCATGCACCTCACCGCCCTGGTGGCCGGCATCGGCCGGGGGGATGAGGTGATCGTGCCTACCCTTACCTTTATCGCTTCCATCAACCCGGTGACCCGGTATGTGGGGGCCGAGCCGGTCTTTATCGGCTGTGATGATTCCCTCTGCATCGACCCGGCCGCCGTGGAGGCATTCTGCCGGGATAAGTGCGAACTGCGCCCGGAAGGCCTTTTCGACAAGGCCACCGGCGCCCATGTAAAAGCCCTGGAAGTGGTGCATGTCTTCGGCAACCTGGCCGATATGGAAGCCCTCATGGATATTGCCGAAAAATATCATCTGATCGTCATTGAGGACGCTTGCGAGGCGGTGGGCAGCTACTTCACCAAGGGCCGGTACGCGGGCAGGATGGCCGGCACCATCGGCGATGTGGCCGGCTACAGCTTCAACGGCAACAAGATCATCACCACCGGCGCCGGCGGCATGGTGGTCTCCAACCACCCGGACTGGGCCGAGCATGCCAAACATCTTTCCACCCAGGCAAAGTCGGATGAATTGCAGTTCTTCCACGACGAGGTGGGCTACAACTACCGCCTCACCAACCTGCAGGCGGCCCTGGGTCTGGCCCAGATGGAGACCCTGGAAACCTTCATCACCCGCAAAAAGGAGTTCTACGACCGGTATGTCCAGGCGCTGGACGGCAAGAACGGCTACCGGATCCTGCCCTTCAAAGAGGATGTGAGCCGCTCCAACCACTGGTTCTACAGCCTGTATCTGGAAGATGACCGCCATAAGCGGGACGAGGTGATCGGCGCCCTCAAGGAGGGCTCCATCCAGGCCCGGCCGGTCTGGGCCCTCATCCATGAGCAGGCGGATTACGGCAGCTGCCAGGCCTACAGCCTGGAAAAGGCCCAGGATTACCGGGCCAGGATCGTCAACCTGCCCTGCTCCACCAATCTCACCCAGGAGGATCAGCAGAGGGTCATTGATCTGCTGCTGAGCCTGTGAGCGAGGAAAAGGCCATGCTGAAAGTGGAAGAATTCTGCATCGGGGAGGATCTCACCGTCCTGGAAGCCATGAAAAAGCTGGATGAGACGGGGCAGAGGATCCTGTTTGTGGCGCCCGAGGGCGTCCTGAAAGGGGTCGTCACCGACGGGGATATCCGCAAGTTCATCCTGCGGGGCGGCCAGCTGGAGGACGCGGCCAGCCAGGCCTACAATTACCATCCCATCAGCCTGCCCCTGGCCCGCCGGGGGGAGGCCAAGCGGGTGCTGGAAGAAAAGGGCATCGACGCCCTGCCCATTCTGGACACCCGGGGCCGGATCGCGGATATCGTCTTTGCCACCGGCCTGGATGTGGATAACCGCAAGCGGGCCGGCCTGCCGGTGGTGATCATGGCGGGGGGGCTGGGCACCCGGCTCTACCCCTATACCAAGATCCTGCCCAAGCCCCTGATCCCGGTGGGTGAGGTGCCCATCCTGGAACATATCATCAACCGGTTCCACGAGTTTGGCTGCCAGGATTTCCACCTGGTGGTGAACTATAAAAAGAACATGATCAAGTCCTATTTCAATGACCTGGACAAGAGCTACCAGGTACATTATGTGGACGAGGAAGAGCCCCTGGGCACCGGGGGCGGGCTTTGCCTGCTCAAGGGCAAGATCGATTCCACCTTCTTTCTTTCCAACTGCGATATCCTGCTGGACGCGGATTTCGGGGATATCTACGAGTACCACAAGAAGATGGGCAATCTGATCACCATGGTCTGCGCCTTCAAGCACTTCACGGTGCCCTATGGGGTCATCGAGCTGGGCGAGGGCGGGGAAATCCGCCAGATGCGGGAAAAGCCGGAGATGAACTTCCTCACCAACACCGGGGTGTATGTGGTGGAACCCCGGGTGGTGGAGGAACTGGAAGACGGCAAAAAACAGGGCTTTACCGATATCATCGACAAGTACCGGGCCGCCGGCCAGCGGGTGGGGGTATACCCCATCAGCGAAAACAGCTGGATGGACATGGGCCAGATCGAAGAGCTGGAGGCCATGCGCCGCAAGCTGGAAAATCAGTGAGAGAAGGAGAAGGAAGATGAGCGTGTTCATCATCGCCGAGGCGGGCGTGAACCACAACGGCAGCCTGGAACTGGCCAAAAAGCTGGCCCTGGCCGCCAAGGAGTGCGGGGCGGACGCGGTGAAGTACCAGACGGCCGTGCCCGAGCTGGTGGTTTCCCGCTTTGCCCCCAAGGCCGAGTATCAGAAAGTGCAGACCGGCGCGGGGGAAAACCAGCTGGAAATGGTCCGCCGGCTCCACTTCGATTTTGAGGGCCACCGCCAGCTGAAGGAATACTGCGATTCCATCGGCATCCAGTATCTTTCCGCCCCCTTCGACATCCCCAGCGTGAAGTTCCTGGCAAGCCTGAACCTGCCCCTCATGAAGATCCCCTCCGGGGAGATCACCAACCTGCCCTATCTGGAGGCAGTGGCCGACACCAAGATGCCGGTCATCCTGTCCACCGGTATGAGCAATCTCAGCGAGATCGAGGACGCGGTGAGCGTGTTGGAAAACGGCGGCTGCCCGGATATCACCCTGCTCCACTGCAACACCGAGTACCCCACCCCCTATGAGGACGCCAACCTCACCGCCATGCTGGATATGGAGGAGCAGTTTGGCCTGAAGGTGGGTCTTTCGGATCACACCCAGGGCTGGGAGTGCGACGTGGCTGCGGCGGTACTGGGCGCGGCGGTGATCGAAAAGCATTTCACCCTGGATAAGAACATGGAAGGCCCCGACCACAAGGCCAGCCTGGAGCCGGCGGAACTGGCCGCCATGGTGACGTCAGTGCGGAATGTGGAAAAAGCCCTGGGCAGCGGCCACAAGGCGGTGAGCGCCAGCGAGGCCAAGAACAAGCCCATCGCCCGCAAGAGCATCGTGGCCGCCCGGCCCATCCGGAAGGGCGAGGTGTTCACCGAGGAAAACCTCACCACCAAGCGCCCCGGCGACGGGATCAGCCCCATGAAATGGCACCAGGTGCTGGGGCAGAAGGCGGTGCGGGACTTTGCCCTGGACGAACAGATCCAGCTGTGAGGGCAGGGAGATGGAAAAAAAGACCCTGGCCGTTTTCACCGGCACCCGGGCGGAGTACGGATTGCTCCGACCGGTGATTTTCAAATTGTTGAAATCCGATAAAATTATACCAAAAGTTGTAGTCACCGGGGCCCATCTGGCCCCGGAATTCGGCAATACCGTCCAGGAGATCGAGGCGGACGGGGTGCCCATTGCGGTGCGCATCCCCATCCTGAAGGTTCTGACCCAGCCCGCCACTACCGCCGACACGGTAGCCTATGCCCTGTCGGCCTTTTCCGGCTGGCTGCAGATGGAAAAGCCGGACGGGGTGCTGCTGCTGGGGGATCGGTACGAGATCTTTGCCGCGGCCCAGGCGGCGGCCTTTGCGGGCATCCCCATCGCCCACATCAGCGGGGGCGACGTGACCCAGGGCGCGGCGGACGACTGGTACCGCCACTGCGTCACCAAGATGGCCCATCTGCACTTCCCCAGCTGCGAGGTCTATGCCCGGCGGCTGGTGCGGATGGGGGAATTCCCCGAGACCGTCTTTAATGTGGGAGGCCTGGGGGATGAAAACATCCGTACCCTGCCCAAGATGAGCCGGCAGGAGCTGAGCGAAAGCCTGGGCTTTGACCTGAGCGGGCCCTTCGGCCTGGTCACCTTCCACCCGGAAACGGCGGGCGGGGTCAGCCCTACCGCCCAGATGGATCAGCTGCTGAAGGCCATGAGCCAAATCGGCCAGGACAGCCCCATCCGCTGGCTTATCACCAAGGCCAACGCCGATGCGGGCGGAGCCGAGATCAACCAGAAAATCGATGAATGGGTGGCCCGGCGGCAGGGAAGAGCCATCGCCTTCACCAGCCTGGGGGTCAAGCGGTATCTTTCCGCCATGGCCCTGGCAGCGGTGGTGGTGGGCAATTCCTCCAGCGGCGTGGTGGAGACCCCCACCTTCGGGGTGCCCACGGTGAACATCGGCCGTCGGCAGGAGGGCCGGCTGATCTGCGAGAATGTGTACTGCTGCCCCGCCGAGGCGGGGGCCATCACCCAGGCCCTGAACCGGGTCCTCAGCCCCGAGTTCGCGGCCCGGGCCCGGGCCGCCAAAAGCCCCTACAACGGGGGCGATACCAGCGGCCGCATTGTGAAGATCCTGGAAGAAAAGCTGTTTGAGCCGGGCTTCGGGGCCCCCAAGGGGTTCTACGACGGGCCGGTGCGGCTGCAAGGGGAGGAAACAAGATGAAGATTCTGATCGTGGGCCTGGGCAGCATGGGCAAGCGTCGGGCCCGGCTGGCCAAGGGCATTGACCCCAGCCTGGAGATCTGGGGCGTGGATATGAGCGAGAGCCGCCGGGCCGAGGCCGAGGGCCTGGGCATCCGGGCCTTCCCCTCCATCCCACAGGCGCTGGCGGCGGGCAGGCCGGACGCGGGCCTTGTCTGCACCGCCCCCCTCACCCACAGCGGTATTATCCGCCAGCTGCTGGAAGCCGGGCTGCCGGTGTTCACCGAGCTGAATCTGGTGGAGGACGGCTATGAGGAGAATATGGCCCTGGCCAGAGAGAAGGGGCTGCCCCTGTTTTTGTCCAGCACCATGCTCTACCGGGGAGAGACCCGGTATATCAAGGAGCAGGTGGCGGCCTTCCGGGCATCCACCGGCAAGGCGGTGAACTACATCTATCACATCGGGCAGTATCTGCCCGACTGGCACCCCTGGGAGAATTACAAGAACTTCTTTGTGGGGGATAAGCGCACCGGCGGGGTGCGGGAGATCTTCGGCATCGACCTGCCCTGGCTGGTGGACGCCTTCGGGCCGGTGACTTCGGTGCATACCGAGAAGGATAAGATCTCGGCCCTGGAGGTGGATTACCCGGACAGCTATTTTGTGACCCTGCGCCATGAGGGCGGGGTAAAGGGGATCCTGGCGGTGGACGTGGTGAGCCCCAAGGCCGTGCGGAACTTCGAGTGCTTCGGCGAAGGGATGCATCTGTTCTGGGAGGGCAACCCCAAGGCCCTCTACCGGTACGACCCCCAGAGCGGCCAGAAGGAGCCGGTGGATACCTACGCCAGCTTTGAACACGACAGCCGCTACAGCGACAATATTGTGGAAAACGCCTATGTGGATGAACTCACCAACTTCTTTGGCTTTTTGAAAGGGGAGGAAAGCCCCCGCTGGAGCTTTGAAAAGGACAAAGAGGTCATCCGGCTGATCGAGCAGATCGAGGAGGGCTGAGGATGGACGCCAGAAATCTGAACGTGCTTTTTGTGGGCCTGGGCAGCATTGGCACCCGCCATCTGCAGAACCTGACCGCCATCGCCAAAAAGCGGGGCTACGGCCTGCAGATCGACGCCCTGCGCAGCAGCATTGCCCGGCCCCTGCGCCCCGGGGTGGAGCCCCTGCTCCGCCGCCAGTACCTGGACCCGGAGCAGGTGGGGGAATACGACCTCATCTTTGTCACCAACCCCACCAGCCTCCACGACGAGGTGCTGGAATGGCTGAAGGGCAAGGGGGAGTGCCTCTTTATCGAGAAGCCCATCTTTGACAAGCCCGATTACAACCTGGAAAAGATGGGGCTTGGTCAAGCCCAGAAGGCCTATGTGGCGGCCCCCATGCGCTGGTGCGGCGTCATGCTGGCCCTCAAGGAAAAGCTGCCCGCCCTGCACCCCTATTCGGCCCGGGCCATCTGCTCTTCCTATCTGCCGGACTGGCGCCCCGGAGTGGATTACCGCCAGGTATACAGCGCCCATAAAGATATGGGGGGCGGGGTGTCCATCGACCTGATCCACGAGTGGGATTACCTGGCCGACCTCTTCGGCATGCCCCTGGAAACGGCCAACTTCCGGGGCACCTACAGCGAGCTGGAAGTGGATTCGGACGATCTGAGCGTCTATATTGCCCGGTACCCCAGCCTCTTGGCCGAGCTGCATCTGGATTATTTCGGCCGAACCTACCGGCGCACCCTGGAACTGTTCTGTAAGGACGGCACTCTCACCGCCGATTTCGGCGAGGGCACCCTGACCCTGCCGGACGGCCGGGTGGAGCGGTATGAGGAGGACGTGAACCAGCGGTACTTGCGGGAGATGGAGTATTTCCTGGATTATGCCCTCACCGGCAGCGGCGAAAGTCTGAACAGCCCCCGCATGGCCCTGAGCGTACTGCGCCTGGCCCAGGGGCTCAAGCCCTGAAAACGGGAATCCGGTTCCCCGGCGGCCGCCCGGCCGGCGGGGACTTTTTGAAAAAGAATGAGGAGAGGATCTCATGAAAAGACTGCTTATCACCATCTGCGGCCGGGCCGGCAGCAAGGGGTTCAAAAACAAGAACCTCAAGACCTTCTGCGGGCTGCCCCTGGTCTATTACACCCTTTCGGCGGCCCAGCTCTTTATCCAGAGCCGGCCGGACCTGACGGTGGATATCTGCCTTAACACCGACAGCCAGCTCCTGGCGGACCTGGTGGCGAAGAAGTACCCGGAGGTGGTCTATCTGCCCCGGCCCGAGGCCCTGGGCGGGGATACGGTGCCCAAGATGGCGGTCTTCCACGACTGCCTGAACCGGATGGAGGAGCGGGCCGGCCAGAAGTATGACGCGGTGATGGATCTGGATATCACCAGCCCCCTGCGCACGGCCCAGGATATTGCCAATGCGGTGGCCCTCAAGGAGGAGCGGGAGGATCTGGACCTGGTGTTCAGCGTAACCGAGGCCCGGCGCAACCCCTACTTTAATATGGTGCGGGATTGCGGCGACCATGTGGAAAAGGTGATCGAAAGCCCCTACACTGCCCGCCAGCAGGCCCCCGCCATCTATGACCTGAACGCCAGCATTTATGTGTTCCGCCGGGACTTTTTGGCCGGCAACACCAGCGGCATTTTGTGGGAAGGCAAGATTGGCGTATCCACCATGATGGATACCGGCATCCTGGATATTGACAGCGAGGAGGATTTTGCCCTGATGGAGGTCATTGCCGACCATCTCTACCGGAACTATCCGGCCTTTGCCCAGGTACAGGAGAATGTCCGCCGATGAATACCCGCCAAAGGCGTCAGGGCGTTTTTTGCGCTCTGCTGAGCGCCGTGATCTTCGGCACCATGCCCCTGGCCGCCAGTGTCTTTTATGAGAGGGGCGGCAATGCGGACAGCCTGGTGTTTTACCGCAACTTCCTGGCACTGCCCTTCCTGTTTCTGCTCATGCGCCGGGAGGGCTGCGCCCCGCTGGGGGCCAAAAGGCTCCTTTCTCTGGCTCTGCTGGCCTTTTTTAATACCGTGACGCCCCTGCTGCTTTTCAATTCCTACAGCAGCATCCCTACCGGCATGGCCACCACTCTGCATTTCAGCTATCCGATTTTTGTGCTGCTGGGGGCAGCGCTTTTCTGCGGGGAACGAATTACCTCCCTCAAGGCTCTCTGCGTGGGGCTGTGCACCCTGGGGGTGGCCCTCTTTTACAGCCCGGGCCAGTCTGTAGCCCTGATCGGTATGATCATCGCCTTTGTTTCCGGCATTACCTATGCGGCCTATGTGGTCTACCTGGATAAAAGCGGCCTCAAGGGCCTGCCTCCCTTTCAGATGGTCTTCTGGACCTGCCTGTTTGCCTCAGCCTTTGCGGGGTCCTACAGCCTGTGGCAGGGGCGGATGCGGGCGAGCTTTTCCCTGCCGGTGTGGGGGCTGCTGGCGGGCTTTGCGGTGATGGTGTCGGTGATCTCCCTGGTGCTGTTCCAGCTGGGGGTGAAAAAGATCGGCCCTTCCCAGGCTTCCGTTTTCAGCACTTTTGAGCCCCTGGCCAGCATTTTATGGGGCGTGACCCTGTTGGGGGAGCGTTTCACCCTTCGCACCGGGCTGGGGGTGGGGGCCATCCTGGCGGCTGTGCTCCTGCTGGCCCTGAAGGGGGATGCGGAAAAAAGCCCGGCCCAAGAAAGCTCTGCCCGGTAAATCGTTTTTTATTGATGGTAAGGAGAGATAAAAATGAACCATACCCCGCAGCAGATCTGCCAGGCCCTGGAAGAAGCCTATCAGTACGCGGCCCAGTGGGTGGGCAAAGGGAAGATGCCGGATTTCATCCCGGCGCTGGAGCATGAGGACCCCCGCCGCATCTCGGTATGCGTTACCGATCTGGAGGGCAACACCTACACGGCAGGCAGCTACCAGGGGCGGTTTTCCCTCCAAAGCATATCCAAGATCATCCTGTTGGAACAGGCTCTCCAGGATTCCGGGGAGGAAGTGGTCTTTTCCCGGGTAGGGGTGGAACCCAGCGGCACCAGTTTCAATTCCGTATATCGGCTGGAATTGATCGAAAAGGTACCGGCCAACCCGCTCATCAATCCGGGCGCCATTGCCAGCGCCAGCTGCCTGACCGGCAGGAATAAGGAAGAAAAATACCAGAAGTTCCGCGCCCTGGCGGGGGAACTGCTGAATGATCCCACGGTGGACTATGACCCGGTGGTCTGCGACTGTGAGATGAAGACCGGCCACCGGAACCGGGCCCTGGCCAGCATGATGCTGCACAACGGGGTCTATACCGGGGACCCGGAGGAGTATCTGGAACTGTACTACCGGGGCTGTGCCCTGCGGGTCACCGCTGCCCAGGTGAGCTATTTCGGGGCGGTGCTGGCCGGGGACGGCCTTTGCCCCAAAACCGGGCGCCGGCTGCTGAGCCGGGAACACAGTGAATTGTACCGGGCCCTGATGGCCACCTGCGGCATGTACAACACCACCGGCCGGTATGCGGTGCAGGTGGGCATCCCCGGCAAAAGCGGCAGCGGCGGCGGCATCGTGGCGGCGGCCCGGGGCAAGATGGGCCTTGGCGTGTATGGGCCGGAACTGGACGGGAACGGAAACAGCGTCTGCGGCATGAAGGCGCTGGAATATCTCTCCCGGGCGCTGGATCTGCGCTCTTATTAAGCCTGTTCATAAAATCCTGTTGATTTGGGGTTCCGGAACTGGGTATACTGGCACTGTTCACCCACAACAGAACAGCCGCTTTTGGCGGAGAGGGGAAGAGTAACTTGAAACAGAAATCCTATGGAGCCAAAAAAGGGTTCCACATGCCCACCAGCCGGGTGGGGCAGATCCTTTTGAATCTGCTGGTCACCGGGGTGGTGGGGCTCATCGTCTTTTATGTGACCCTGCCGGCGCTCAACCTGCATTCCGGTGATTTTTACAGCTTTGTCATCACCCTGTGCGTGGTCTATCTGCTCTGCGCTCTGGTCACCTCCGGCTTCCGGTCGGGCCACGGTGCCCAGGCCCCAGCCGACCAGCTGAAGGAATACCTGGGCTTTATCAAAAAGCAGTGCATGCCGGTGGCGGCGCTGCTGGTGCTGCTGGCCCTGGTGGCCCTGGTGGGCCTTGTCACCTCCCTGCCCATCTTCCGGGCTTCGGCTTACCGGGACCTGCTCACGGTGGAGGACGGGGATTTTGCCTCGGATATCGCCGAAATCTCCTTCAATGAGATCCCCACCCTGGACAGGGCCTCGGCGGAATACCTGGGCGACCGGCAGATGGGTACCCTCAGCGATATGGTCAGCCAGTTTGAGTATTCCAACGATTCCACCCAGATCAATTACCAGGGCCGGCCGGTGCGGGTGGCCCCCATCACCTATGCGGACCTGATCAAGTGGTTCACCAACCGCTCCGAGGGCCTGCCCGCCTATGTGGTGGTGGATATGGTCACCCAGGAGGCCCAGGTGGTGCGGCTGAGCGAGGGGATGAAGTACTCCTTCTCCGAGCCTCTCAACCGGAATATCCAGCGGCATCTGCGCTTCCAGTACCCCACCTATATGTTTGACGAGCCCCAGTTTGAGATCGACGAGGAGGGCCAGCCCTGGTGGATCGCCCCCCGGGTGGTCAAGACCATCGGGCTGTTCGGCGGCACCGATATCCAGGGGGCCGTGCTCTGCAATGCCATTACCGGCGAGAGCCAGTACTATGACATTGCGGATGTGCCCAGCTGGGTGGACAACGTGTGCACCGCCAGCCTGGTGATGGAGCAGTATGATTACCACGGCACCCTGGTGAACGGCTTCTTCAACTCGGTGCTGGGCCAGCGGGATGTGACCGTCACCACCGACGGCTACAACTATATCGCCCTGAATGATGACGTGTATGTGTACACCGGCATCACCTCGGCCAACGCCGACCAGTCCAACCTGGGATTTTTGCTGAGCAACCAGCGCACCAAGGAGACCAAGTTCTACTCGGCCCCCGGCGCCACCGAGCGGGCTGCCCAGGCTTCGGCCGAGGGCGTGGTGCAGGACCTGGGCTATAAGGCCACCTTCCCCCTGCTCATCAATGTGGCGGGCGAGCCCACCTATTTCATCCCCCTGCAGGATAATACCCTCCTGGTCAAGAGCTATGCCATGGTGAATGTGGCCCAGTACCAGATCGTGGCTACCGCCAGCACCGTCTCCCAGTGCGAGCAGGAGTATATCCGGATGCTCAGCGAAAAAGGCATCACCCAGCCCGAGGACCTGCCTCAGACCGAGGCCTCCGGCCAGGTGGCCGAGATCCGCTCCGCCGTTTTGGAAGGCAACACCTACTATTTCCTGCGGCTGGAAGGGGAGGAGATCTTCTATTCCATCAACGCCGCCAAAAATTCCCTGGCGGTGATCCTGAACGTGGGGGATACGGTCACCATCCAGCACGCGGTGGGGGAGGATACCTCCATCCTGGAAGGCTATACCCTCACGGTGCAGGGCAAGGCCGCGCCCCAGGAGCCCCTGGTGAGCGAGACCCCCGCTGAGGAGGAGGCCGGGCCGGCCGATCCCCAGCAGGAACAGCCCCAAAGCGAGGGCTGAAAATCGCCCTTACCCGGCACTCTGCCCAAAAAGCTTCTTTCCTATGAATAAACCGCCCCGCTTTGCCGCACAATAAGGGCAAAACAAAAAGCCGGGGCACCCCTTCCCTTCGCAAAACGGCGCTCCGGACTGAAAATCACGGGCGGCTGTCCAGGCAGCCGGCCAACAGAACGGAGCGATACGATGAACAGGGTATTGGCGTTTTTCAGAGGAAAAGGCTTCTATCTCGCCCTGATGGCCTGCATTCTGGCGGCTGCGCTGTGCAGTTTCTGGGCCATCCGCACGGTGACACAGCAGCTTGGCAGCAAGGATGAAGTCCTGCCGGGAGGGGATGACACATGGAATTTGCCGGGAGAATCGGTGGAACAAAAGGTGGAAGACGTGCCGGTAACCGAGCCCGATGGGCTGAGCGGCACCGAGCCGCAGGTCTCGCAGGCGCCCTCTGCCTCCTCGTCTACGGCATCTTCGCCTTCCGCCGCGGCCAGCGAATCTACCGAGCAGGCCGCTGCGCCGGATTCTGGCTTTGTGCAGCCTGTCAGTGGGCAGGTGATCGCTGAATACAGCGGCACCGAGCTGGTGTACAACGAGACGCTGGGCGACTGGCGCACCCACAACGGGGTGGATATTTCCTGCGCCGACGACGCCTCGGTGAAGGCCTGCTGTGAGGGCCAGGTAAGCGCCGTGTACGACGATGGGCTGTACGGCACCATCGTGGAGGTGACCAGCGGCGATATGGTGTACCGCTACTGCGGCCTTGCCCATGACACTGACGTAAAGACCGGCGACACGGTCAAGTCGGGCAGCCGGCTGGGCAGCATCGGCAAGGTGAACGCCGAGGCAAGCCTGCCCACCCATCTGCACTTTGAGGTGCTGAGGGGCGGCGCCTATCAGGACCCCATGGCCACCCTGGCCGGTTAAACAGAAAAACGCCCGCCCGGAGCGAGAGCCCCGGGCGGGCGTTTTGATTTGCAGAGGAAAAGATTCAGCCCAGATATTTCTTCCAGTTGCGGCGCAGCAGCAAAAGCCCTGCCAAAAAGATGACCAGGGCGGCCGCCCAGAAAAAGATAGACATGCCGTTGGAGCCGATCAGCCCCACCACAATGCCGTCCAGCCCCATCACCGCATAGGGCATCACGCTGCCCTGCTGCATATCCTTGCGGAAGGGCGCGTTGCGATATTTCTGGCTTACCATATACTTACAATCCAAAGCGGAAAGGATCGCTGCCGCCAGCAGCAGGATACCGGCCAGGAACGGAATCAGGTTCATACTGTTTTCCTCCTTCGGCGCTGGCCGTTTTTGCGCGGTCCAGCTCATATTTCTTACCTTTACATTATCACATAGTGCCCCCGATTGCAACGGAAGGCTTTTTGGGGTCCCTTTGTTGCGCCCAAGGGGGCTTTGCGGTATAATAACAATGTATATCTATGTGATTTTTGCGGGCCTTTCGGGCCTGATCCCGGCAGGGAAGAAAGGAAACACCCATGGCAAGGGACGTATTGGTGGGAAGCACCGGTTTTGTGGGGGGCAATCTGCTGGCCAGCCATGCCTTTGAGCGGGCCTGCCATTCCACCGATATCGAAACGGCTTTCGGCGAGCCCAATGATCTGGTGGTCTACGCGGGGGTACCGGCGGCCATGTTCCTGGCCAACCAGGACCCGGCGGCCGACCTGGCCGTGATGGAACAGGCCCGCCAAAATCTGCGCCGTCTGCGGCCGGGCAAGGCGGTGCTCATCTCCTCCATTGCGGTGTATCCGGACAGCCGGGGCCGCACCGAGGCGGACCAGCCGGACCCCGCCGGCCTTGCCCCCTATGGGGCAAACCGGCTCCAGCTGGAAAAATGGGTGCGGGAGGATTTCCCCGACGCCCTCATCCTGCGGCTGCCCGCTTTGTACGGGCTGGGCCTGAAAAAAAATTTCCTGTACGACCTGCACACCCTTACCCCTGCCCTGCTGCGGCCGGACAAATACCGCCAGCTGGCGGCCCAAAGCGAAGAGGTGGCCAAGGGATATTCCGATGCCGGCAACGGCTTTTACCGGCAGAACGGCCAGGTGGATGCCGGCCGGCTGCGGGCCTTCTTTGAGGCCAGCGATTTCAATGCCCTGGCCTTTACCGACAGCCGCAGCCGGTACCAGTTCTATGACCTGCGCCTGCTTTGGGGGCATATCCAGGCGGCGCTGGGGCAGGGGCTCACCCTGCTCAATCTCACCACGCCCCCCATTTCGGCGGGGCAGCTTTACCGGGAACTCACCGGCCGGGAATGGGAAAACCAGCTGACCGCGCCCCCCTATGATTATGACCTGCGCAGCCTGCATGCCGGGCTGCTGGGCGGGCAGGACGGCTATCTGTGCAGCCTGGAGGAGGAAGTAGCCTCCATCCGGGATTTTATGAAGAACTGGCGGTAAGCCCGCCGATGGGAGGAAACAGTCATGCCGGAATGGAAGCTCAGCGCCAGCAATATCGGCTGGACAAGGCAGGAGGATGAAACGGTCTGGGGTTGGATGAAGGAACTGGGCTACCAGGGCCTGGAGATCGCCCCCACCCGGGTGTTTTCCAGCGAGCCCTACGCCCAGCTTTCGGGCGCGGCCCTCTTTGCCGGCGTGATGTACCAGCAATACGGCTTTACCATCCCCAGCATCCAGAGCATCTGGTATGGGAAAGAGGGCTCGATCTTTGAGGAGAGCCAGCGGCAGGAGCTGGAGGATTACACGGTGGAGGCCTTTGAGTTTGCCCGGGCCTGCCGCTGCCCCAGCCTGGTGTTCGGCTGTCCCCGCCAGCGGAACATCCCTCAGGGCCATACCGCCGGGGAGGCGGACGGCTTTTTTGCCCGGATGGCCTATGAGGCGGCCAGCCGGGGGGTACGCCTGGCTATCGAGGCCAACCCCACCCTGTACGGCACCAACTTCCTGAATACCACGGCCGATGCGGCGGCCCTGGTAAAGCGGCTGGCTTCGCCCGGCCTTTCCCTCAACCTGGATGTGGGCACCCTGCTGGCCAACGGCGAGCGGGTGCGGGACCTGACCGGGGTGATGGGGCTGGTGAGCCATGTGCATATCAGCCGGCCGGGCATGGCCCCGGTGGAACCGGATCCCATCGATCGGGAGATGGCCCTTCTGCTGGGGGCCGTGGGGTACAAGGGCTTTGTATCGCTGGAAATGAAGGCGGCCGAGCCGCAGGTGCTGCGGCGCAGCCTGGAATATGTGGCGGAGGTGTTTGGATGACCTTTACGGGGCTTTCCGGCGTGCCGGATTACCGAATCGATCCCTACCAGGATAAAAAAAGCGAATACTGCCTGCTGATCCCGGTGATCAATGAGGGGATGCGGATCCTCAAGGAGCTGCAGCGGGCCCAGAAGGCCGGGGTGGATAAGCTGTGCGATATCCTCATCTGTGATGGGGGCAGCACCGACGGCAGTATGGAGCCGGAGCGGCTGAAAAAGCTGGGGGTGAACGGCCTGCTCACCAAACTGGGGCCCGGGCGGCAGGGGGCCCAGCTGCGCATGGGCATCAGCTATGCCCTGGGCAGGGGCTATGCCGGGGTGCTCACCATCGACGGCAACAACAAGGATTCCATCGAGAGCGTGCCTCTCTTTATCAAGAAACTGCGGGAGGGCTACGACCTGGTGCAGGGCAGCCGGTTCATCCCGGGCGGGATGGCCGTGCATACCCCGCCCAGCCGGTACCTGGCGGTGCGTCTCATCCACGCCCCCCTGATCAGCCTGGCGGCCGGCCAGAAATTCACCGATACCACCAACGCTTTCCGGGCTTACAGCCGGGCCTATCTGATCCATCCCCAGGTACAGCCTTTGCGGGATGAATTCCAGGGCTATGAGCTGCTGGCTTACCTGAGCGTGCGGGCCACCCAGCTGGGGCTGCGGGCCTGCGAGGTGCCGGTGGTGCGGGAGTACCCGGCCAAGGGCGGGGTGCCCACCAAGATCAGCCCCTTCAAGGGCAACGCCAATCTGATGGGGGTACTGCTCAAGGCCATGGCGGGGCGGTACAACCCCTGAGCCCGGGCAGGAAAGGAAATTGGAATGGTTTACGATAAGATCATTCTGGGGGCGGGGCTCTATGGCCTGTATGCCGCCCAGAAATGCGGGGCCCGGGGCCAGCGGGTGCTGGTGCTGGAAAGGGACGAGACCCCTTTTCGCCGGGCCACCTATATCAATCAGGCGCGGGTGCATCAGGGGTACCATTACCCCCGCAGCTTTTCCACGGCCATCAAGAGCGCCCACTATTTTGAGCGGTTCTGCCGGGATTACTCCTTTTGCCTGCTCACCGAGTTTGACCAGGTGTATGCCACCAGCGCCCGTTTTTCCTGGACCAACGGCCCAGAATTTGAAAAATTCTGCCGGGCGGCTTCCATCCGCTGCGACGAGGTGGCCCCCAGCCGGTATTTCAACCCGGGCATGTGCGACGGGGCCTTCCTGACCCGGGAATATACCTATGACGCTCAGCTGCTCAAGGAACATTTCCTGGGCCAGCTGGCCGGGTTCTCCAATGTGGAGATCCGCTACGGCAAAAAGCCCCTGGCCCTCACCCGGGCGGGCAGCGCCTGGAAGGTGCGCACCGAGGGCGCCGAGGACGAGGCGCCCTTCCTGCTCAACGCCACCTATGCGGGGGTCAACGACATCCACGCCCTGGCAGGGCTGGAACCCTTCGGCATCAAATACGAATTGTGCGAGATCATTCTGTGCACCGTGAATGAAAAATTGAAGGATACCGGCATCACCGTGATGGACGGGCCCTTCTTTTCCATCATGCCCTTCGGCCGCACCGGCCTGCACAGCCTGACCAGTGTCACCTTCACCCCCCACGCCACCAGCTATGATTCCCTGGCCCGCTTTGAGTGCCAGGAGCGCAGCGGCGGGCTCTGCGGGCCGGGCAACCTGTACAACTGCAACGACTGTCCCGCCCGCCCGGCCAGCGCCTGGCCCTATATGAGCCAGCTGGCCCGCAAATACCTGAAGGAAGAATTCGGCTTTGCCTACCATTCCAGCCTGTTCAGCATGAAGCCCATCCTGAAGGCCAGCGAGATCGACGATTCCCGCCCCACCCTCATCCGCCGGTATTCCGATGAACCGGCCTTTTACAGTGTGCTCAGCGGCAAGATCAACACGGTCTATGACCTGGATGAAATTTTGGCTTAAATTACGAAAAGAAATATTATCTTGAATTATACAAAGAGGAGAAACTATGACGGCAGCCAGGGAGAAGAACTTTATCTCGGCGGTGGTCTACCTGCACAATGAGGAGGGCCGGGCCGCGGGCTTTCTGGAAATGCTCCGGAAAGTGCTGGAGGAGCGGTTTGAGCAGTACGAGATCGTGGCGGTGGACGATGCCAGCAGCGACGGCACCGCCCAGGAGGTGCGCCGGTTTGCGGCCGAACAGATGGAAAAACCCCTGACCCTGCTGCACATGAGCCTGCGCCAGGGCCGGGAAAAATGCATGAACGCCGGGCAGGACTGTGCCATCGGCGATTTTGTCTATGAGTTTGATTCCATCCTCACCCCCTACCCGGAAGCGCTGATCTTCCAGGCCTACCAGACCGCCCTGCAGGGCAGCGATGTGGTGACGGTGGGGCCCAGCCGGGTGCGGGCCGGCAGCCGGCTGTTTTATGGGGTGTTCAACCGGTTCAGCCGGTCGGCCTATCCCCTGGGCACGGATGCCTTCTGTCTTTTGAGCCGCCGGGCCATCAACCGGGTGCATGCCCAGAGCGCCGGGCTGGCCTACCGCAAGGCGGCCTATGCGGCCTCGGGCCTGCGGGTGAGCAGCCTGACCTTTGAGGGGGCGCTCCAGGGGAGCCGGGGCGGCGACCTGGACCTGGCGGTGGACAGCCTGGCCCTGTATACCGACGCGGGGTATCGGGTGAGCCTGGCGGTCACCGGGTGCATGTTCTGCCTGGCTCTGGCCGAGCTGCTCTATACCCTGGCGATCTTTTTCCGGGGGGATTTTGTGGAGGGCTGGGTTACCACCATGTTTGTGCTCACCCTGGGGCTGGCCGGGCTGTTCCTGGTGCTGACCATTGTGGTCAAGTACCTGAGCCTGATCCTGAAGCTCACCTTTGAAAAACAGGATTACCTGGTGGAAAGCATCGAGAAGTTCCAGAAATAAGGGCTCCGCCCGGCCGAATGCAGGCCCAGCGGCAGCCCGGGGAAGGAAAACCGGATTTTGCTGAAAAACAAGCTGTTCCAAAAAGAAATGTCCCGCCGCAGGTTTTGGCTTTGGGTGCTGGCGCTTATCGCCCTGCGCCTGGCCCTGTGCAGCCAGCAGCGGGTTTATACCTGGATCGACGGCGCCCCGCTGGACGATGAGCTCATGTTCCAGTGGGCCCAAAGCATCTCGGCCGGCCAGTGGCTGGGGCCCTACGATTTCCTCACCCTCTCCAAACGGCCCTTCTTTGCCGTCTGGCTGGCGCTCCTGAACCGGCTGGGGATACCCTATCTGCTGGGCGGCCAGGCCCTCTGGTGCGCCGCGGCCCTGGCGGGGGCCCTGGCTTTTGCGCCCGTAATCAAGAAATACCGGGCCCGGCTGGTTCTGTTCGGCTTTCTGTGCTGGAACCCGGCGGCCTGCGCCTCCTTTACCTGGCGGGTCTACCGGGATAACATTTATCCCGCCCTCTGCCTGCTCTTTTTCGCGGGGCTGATCGGCTGGCTGCTGCGCTGCCCCGGCCCCTTGAAAAAAAGCCTGGGCTGGCTAGCCCTGGCCGGGGTGGGCCTGGGCTGCGGCTGGCTCTGCCGGGAGGACGGGGTCTGGGTGCTTCCCTTTGGGCTGGCGGCTCTGGCTGCCGGCCTGGTGGTGTTGTGGAAAAAGCGGGAGACCCGGCACAAGGCCCTGAAAAGTCTGGCCGCCCTGCTGCCTTTTGGGATGCTGGCGGCCTCGATCGGGGTGGTCTGCGCCCTGAATCAGAGCTGGTACGGGGTGGCTGTGCTGAGCGATTTTTCCGAGGGCAGCTTTGCGGACGCCATCGGCGCCATGACCCGGGTCAAGGAAGAGGACTGGCAGCCCCTGGTAAGCGTGCCCACCTCGGTGCGCCGGCAGCTGTACCAGGCGGTGCCCCAGCTGCAGCCCCTGGAATACTGGCTGGAAGAGGACGAGGACCTGCAGAACAGTTACCGCAACCCGGAATTGGATGACTATCAGTCCGGCAGTTTTTACTGGGCCCTGCGCCAGGCCGCCCAGAACGAGGGGGTCTATGAGACGCCTCAAAAGGCCGAGGAGTATTGGGCCGGGGTGGCCCAGGCCATCAATACCCTCTGTGAGGAGGGGGCCCTGCCCAGCGAGGGAGGCAGAAGAAGCAGCACCACGCCCCCCATCCGGGCCGAGTATGTGCCCGGAGTCCTGGCCGAGAGCCTGCGCAGCCTGGGCTATGTGCTCACCTGCGGCGGCTGCCAGCCCTATGAAGCCGAACGGACTATCGGCACCACCGAGGATCTGTCGGTCTGGGAAGAATACCTGCACACCCCCACCAATGTGGCGGCGGTGGCCGGCACCGATGATCCCTATTACAATCCCCTGCAGAAGGGGGCCTTTGCTCTGCTGGCCGGGGTGCGCTGGCTGTATGCCCTGGCCCTGCCCCTGAGCTTTGCGGCCGGCACCCTTCTCTGGCTGCGGGCCGGCTGGGTTCTCTGGAAAAACTGGCGGCGGACGGGAGGAGAATCTCCCCTGGTCTGGTTCATCCTGCTGGCGGTTCTTGCCATGGCGGCTCTGCGCATTGGAATGATCGCCTTTGTGGAGGTAGCCAGTTTCAACATCGGTACCTATGTGATGTACCTGGCCACGGTGCATCCCCTGCTCATCCTGTTCAGCGGGGTGGCCTGCCTGCATTGGGGCCCCGGCGCCCTCAGGCGGAAAGATTCAGCCCGGCCCCAACAGCCGGAATCGGTATAAATGTAAGGAAGAAACATGGAATTTCTGATTATCGGGGCCGGCGCGGCCGGCCTGATGGCAGCGGGGGCCGCCCTGGAAGCGGGCCATACCGTGACCCTGCTGGAACACGGCAGGCGGCCGGGCCAGAAGCTGCTCATCACCGGCAAGGGCCGGTGCAATCTCACCAACGACTGCGACGAGCGTACCTTTCTGAGCAATGTGCGCTCCAACCCCCGCTTTCTCTATTCCAGCCTGTACGCCTTTCCCCCGGCGGCAGCCATGGAGCTGTTTGAGCGGCTGGGGGTGCCCCTCAAGACCGAGCGGGGCCGCCGGGTCTTCCCGGTGAGCGACCGGGCCGAGGATGTGCGTGCCGCCCTGCTGCGGTATGCCCAGGGGGCCAGACTCTGCCAGGGCCGGGCGGTCAAGCTGATCCTGGAAGAGGGGGAGTGCAGGGGCGCAGTCTGTGAGGATGGCCGGGAATACCGGGCCGATGCCACCCTGGTGGCCACCGGCGGGCTCAGCTACCCCACCACCGGCTCCACCGGCATCGGGTACCAGCTGGCCCGGCAGGCGGGGCATGCCATCCGTACCCCCCAGCCCAGCCTGGTGAGCATCCTGGCCAAAAACCGGGAGGAATGCCGCCGGATGATGGGCCTGGCCCTGAAAAATGTCACCCTCACCCTCACCGAGGAGGGCAAACCCATCTTTGAGGAGCAGGGGGAGATGCTGTTTACCCATTTCGGCATCTCCGGCCCCCTGGCCCTCAGCGCCTCGGCCCACCTGGGAGATATGACCCGCCGGGCCTATTCGGCCCGCATCGACCTGAAGCCGGCCCTGAGCCCGGAGCAGCTCTATGACCGGATCACCCGGGACTTTACGGCTCTTTCCAACCGGGAGGCCGCCCATTGCCTGGTCAAGCTGCTGCCGGCCTCCCTGCAGCCGGTCATGCTGGAGCGGTGGGGGATGGATCCCCACCGGAAGGTGAACCAGATCACTCGGGAGGAAAAGCGGGCCCTGGCCGAGCTTATCAAGGGCTTTGAGATCCCCTTGAAAGAACGGGGCGACCTGGAACATGCGGTGATCACCAGCGGCGGGGTGGATGTGAAAGCGGTCAACCCCAAGACCATGGAGTCCAAACTCTGCCCCGGCCTGTATTTTGCCGGGGAGGTGCTGGATCTGGATGGCTATACCGGCGGCTACAACCTGCAGATCGCCTGGTGCACTGCCCAGGCTGCGGCCCGGGCATTATAAAATAAGGAATAGATCTCCCCCGGCAGGCCGGGGGAGCCCGCCCAGGGCGGGCGAAAAAACAGGAAACGAGGAAACAATATGAGTATCTCTGTCGCCATCGACGGCCCTTCCGGGGCCGGTAAATCCACCCTGGCCCGGCGCCTGGCCGCCGAGATGGGGTTTGTCTATGTGGATACCGGGGCCATGTACCGCTCTATCGGGCTGTACGCCCTGGAATCGGGCACCGACCCCCACGACGCCGCCGGGGTGGAGGCCCTGCTGCCCCAGATCCGGCTGGAAGCCCGCCCGGTGCCCGGCGGCCAGCAGATGCTGCTGAATGGCCGGGATGTGACCGAGCAGGTGCGCCGGGAAGAGGTGGGCATGGCCGCCAGCGCCGTATCCGCCCTGCCGGCGGTCCGGGCTTTCCTGCTGGAAAAACAGCGCCAGATGGCCGCCAGCCAGAACGTATTGATGGATGGCCGGGATATCGGCACCGTGGTGCTGCCGGGGGCCACCGTCAAGATCTTTTTGACCGCCGCGCCCCAGGCCCGGGCCCTGCGCCGCCAAAAGGAGCTGGAGGCCAAGGGCCAGGCCCGGCCCTACAGCGAGGTGCTGGCCGATGTGATGCAGCGGGATGAACAGGATTCCACCCGGGCTTCGGCCCCCCTGCGCCAGGCGGAGGACGCCGTCCGGCTGGATACCACCTATCTGAATTTTGAGGAAAGCTTTGTCCGTCTGCGGGAGATCATCTGCCGCAGGGCCGGGCTGCTGTGAGGGATGCGGCATGGTATATGTGATCGTGGTGCCCCTGGCCTGGCTGATCTGGCATCTGGTTTTCCGCATCCGGGTATATGGTCGGGAAAATCTGCCCCGTGAGGGCGGCTTTATCATTGCCCCCAACCATATCTCGGCCATCGACCCGGTGTTTGTGGTGCTGGCCCGGTTCTGGGGCAAAAAGATGCTCATCCTGGCCAAGGAGGAGCTGTTTGAAAAGAGCGCTTTTCTCCGCTGGTTTTTGCTGCAGGTGGGGGCCATTCCCCTGGCCCGGGGCAAGGCGGATACCGGCGCCCTGGATGAGGCCGTGCGGGATTGCCGGGCCGGCCGAGGGCTTCTCATCTTCCCGGAGGGCACCCGCACCAAGACCGGCCAGACCGCCAAGCCCAAGAGCGGCGCTTTTGTGATCGCCAGCATGGCCGGGGTGGATATGATCCCCTGCCGCATCCTGTACGATACGCCCCAGGGCTTTATGAGGCTTTTCTGCCGGGTGCGGGTCTGCTTCGGCGAGGCCATCCCGGCCGAAAAGCTGGACCTGGGCGAGGAGCGCTCCGCCGCCAAGCTTCGTGCCTGCAAGCAGCTGCTGGCCGACAGCTGGCAGGCCCTCTATGACCAGTACCATTTTTAAGAGGAAAAAACCATGGAGATCTTGAAGGCAAAAACTGCCGGCTTCTGCTTTGGGGTGGACCGGGCGGTGAAAATGACCTATGACCTGGTGGAAAAGGGCCACAAGGTGGCTACCCTGGGCCCCCTGATCCACAACCCCCAGTGCGTGGCCGATCTGGCCAGCAGGGGCGTGCTTACGGTGGACAGCCCCGAGCAGGTGCCCCCCGGTTATGAGGTGGTGATCCGCAGCCATGGGGTTGGCGCGGAGGTGTATGATAAAATTCACACACTGGGCCTGGTGTGCCATGACGCTACCTGCCCCTTTGTGGCCAAGATCCACCGGCTGGCCCGCCAGGCCAGCGACGAAGGGGCAATTTTGCTCGTTGCAGGGGACAAAAATCACCCGGAAGTGCAGGGAATTGTGGGCCATACCAAGGGGGAGGTGTTTGTTTTTGCCGACCTTGAGGAACTGAAAGAGTGGTGGGCGGCCCATCCCCGGCCCGAAAAACCGATTTTTGCGGTGGCTCAAACGACTTTTCAGGTGAAAAAATGGCTGGAATGCTCAGAGTTTCTCAAAAAAGTGTATACAAACGGGCGGTTTTTTGATACAATATGTAATGCGACGTGGGCGAGGCAACAGGAAGCGGAAGACCTCAGCCAAAAATGCGATCTTATGATCGTCATTGGCGGTCATCATTCTTCCAATACCCAAAAGCTGGCCAAAGTGGCCGCCCGTTACACCCGGGCCTGCACGGTGGAGACAGCTGATGAGCTGGACCCCCGGTGGTTCCAAGGGGTGCGGACGGCGGGCATTACAGCCGGGGCTTCCACGCCGTCGTCTATAATTGAGGAGGTACTTAACAGAATGAGCGAAGAAATCCGTGACGACATGAGCTTCGAGGAAATGATTGAAGCCTCGATGAAACCCGTGTATGTTGGCAAAGTGGTTAAGGGAACCGTTACCAGCGTGCAGCCTAACGAGATCCAGGTCGACATCGGCACCAAGCATACCGGCATCGTGCGGTTGAGCGAACTGACCGACGATCCCTCGGCCCGTGCAGAAGATCTGGTGAAGGTGGGCGATGAGCTGGACCTCGTCGTCGAAAAGGTCAACGACCAGGAAGGCGTTGACTATCTGTCCCGCAAGAAGCTGGAGTCCCGCAAGGGCCTGGAGGAAGTTGCCAAGGCCTGCGAAGAGGGCACCGTTATGGAGGGCGTCGTTTCCGAGGCCAACAAGGGCGGCGTCGTTGTGCTGGTCAAGGGCGTGAAGGTCTTCGTGCCCCGCAGCCAGGCCACCATGCGCCGCGACGAGGATTACACCCAGCTGGTCAAGCAGACCGTCAAGCTGGTTGTGACCGAGTGCGCCGGCCGCAAGATCGTTGGCTCCATCAATAAGGTTACCGCCGAGGCCAACGCTGCCAAGCGCAAAGAGTTCTGGGAGAGCGTGGAAGTCGGCAAGCATTACACCGGCGTGGTCAAGAGCCTGACCTCCTACGGCGCCTTTGTGGACATCGGCGGCGTGGACGGCCTGTGCCACATCAGCGAGCTGAGCTGGAACCGCATCAAGCACCCCAGCGAAGTGCTGAGCGTGGGCGACACCGTCGAGGTGTATGTGCGTGATCTGGACCGGGAGACCCAGAAGGTTTCCCTGGGCTACAAGAAGGCCGAGGACAACCCCTGGGAGAAGCTTAAGAACGAGTATCCCATCGGCAGCGTCTTCACCGCTCCTGTGGTCAGCATCACCAAGTTCGGCGCCTTCGTGCGGATCCTGCCCGGTGTGGACGGTCTGGTTCACATCAGCGAGATCAGCAACGAGCGTGTTGAGAAGGTCAGCGACGTGCTGAAGGTGGGCGACGAGGTCAAGGTGAAACTGCTGGATGTGGACTTCGACAAGAAGCGCATCAGCCTCTCCATGAAGGCTCTGCTCAACGACGAGGGCAGCGAGGAGTAATTTCCCGCTTGCCGGAATCTGTCACAAACAAGCGCGGAATCCCTTTGGGGGTTCCGCGCTTTTTGTACAGAGGGCAGGGTTTTCTTTTGGGGGAAGGGTGTGGTATAATATCACAAATCCCCTTTGGGGCGCAAAATAAAGCAAAAGGAAGTTCTGTCATGGCACAAAAGCTGCGGGAGCTGATCCGCCAGCACTACGAGATGCTGGCCTACCTGTTTTTCGGCGGGCTGGCCACACTCCTGAATATCGTTCTCTACCTGATCTTTAAGGCGCTGTTCGGCTACGAGGCCGCCAACAGCTGGGGAAATGTGCTGGATAACATCCTGTGCATCCTGTTTGCCTATTTCACCAACCGCACCTGGGTATTTTTGAGCAAGACCCACGGGGCCGAGGCCATCAGCGAGTTTGTCAAGTTCGTCACCTGCCGGCTGGGCACCCTGGTGCTGGATGCGGCCGTCATGTTCGTGGGCGGCAACCTGCTGGGCCCTGCCCTCATCCCGCAGGAATGGCTGGGGCTCTGGGGCTTTGGCGTCAAGGTGTTCAGCAACGTGTTGGTGGTTATTTTCAACTACGTGTTTTCCAAGCTCATCATTTTCAAATCCAAGCACGAGGATCCACCGGCCTGAAAAAAGGCCCCATTGATTTAGGGAGGTATGCAGTTATGAAAGTACGCGGTTTTGGTTTTCGGCTCACCGGCCTGATCCTGGGCATCATTGCCACCACCGTGGGCGTGGCGGCCATCATCTTCAGCGCAGTGGGGCTGCACCGGGCCCGGCTGTGCAAGCACTGCAAGATGGAAGGCACCTTCCAATGAGGTCCGACGCCCAGATCCTGGCCTGTGTGGACCATACCCTGCTCAAGCCGGATGCCACCTGGCCCCAGGTGCAGGCTCTCTGTGAAGAGGCGGTGCGGTATCACACCGCCTCGGTCTGCCTGAACGGGGGCTATGTGCGCCAGGCGGCTGAATATCTGGCCGGCCGGGTGCCGGTCTGCTGCGTGGTGGGCTTTCCCTTGGGGGGCATGGCCAGCCGGGTCAAGTGCCTGGAAGCCGAGGCCGCCCTGGAGGACGGCGCCAGCGAGATCGACATGGTCATCAATATTGGCCGGATGAAAAACGGGGAGTACCAGGCCGTGCAGCAGGAAATCGCCGCCGTCAAGCGGGCGGTGGGGGACCATATCCTCAAGGTGATCATCGAGACCTGCCTGCTCACCGACCGGGAAAAGGAGATCCTCTGTGATCTGGTGCCCGAGGCTGGGGCGGATTTCATCAAGACCAGCACCGGTTTTTCCACCGGGGGCGCTACCTTCGGGGATGTGGAGCTCTTCCGCCGCTGCGTGCGGGGCCGCTGCGCCATCAAGGCGGCAGGCGGCATCTCCACCCGGGAGGATATGGAGCGCTTCCTGGATCTGGGGGCCCAGCGGCTGGGTACCAGCCGGGCGGTGCGCATCCTTACCGGCGGGCAAAAATAAAAGGCTTTTGAAAGGGAACGGCATGACCGTTCCCTTTTTTTCATACCCTGGTAGAAAAGCCGGGCACCGTGCCCGGCATTCTGCCGAAGGGGGAACGATCATGACCGAAGCGCTTTTCCATACGATGCTGGCGGGGCTGGCCACCGGGCTGGGCGGGGTGGTGGTCCTTTGCCGCCTGCCCAGCCGCCGGGCCCTGGGCTCGGCCCTGGGGTTTGCGGGCGGAGTGATGCTCTGCGCCTCCCTGATGGATCTGCTGCCCGGCGCGGCGGGATATTACCGCCGGGCTTTCAGCCCGGCCCAGGCGGCGCTGGCCACCGTGAGCCTTCTGTGTATGGGGATGGCGGTGGCTGCGGCCCTGGGCCGGTGCCTGCCGGAAGAATTCCGCGCGCCCCAGGGGGATGAGGGCCGGGGCCGGGCCCTGCGCAGCGCGGCGGTCACCGGCATGGCTCTGCTGCTGCACAACCTGCCGGAGGGGGTGCTCACCCTGTTTGCGGGGGTGGCGGATGAAAAGATGGGGCTCCGGCTCTGCGTAGCCGTGGCCCTGCACAACCTGCCTGAAGGCATCGCCGTGGCCCTGCCCCTCTATTACGCCACCCAAAGCCGGGCCAAGGCCGCCCTGGCCGCCCTGGTCAGCGGCCTGGCCGAGCCGGTGGGGGCGCTGCTCGCTTACCTTTTCCTCCATGAATATCTCAACCCCAGTTTCCTAAACGGGCTGATGATCCTGATCGCCGGGGTGATGATCTGGGTCAGCCTGGCGGAGCTATGGCCCGAGGCCCTGGAGTTCGGAAAACGGCGGGCGGCGGCCCGGGGAATGGCCGGCGGCATCCTCCTGATGACCCTTGGAATTATACTGCTTTCGTGATATACTATACCCTGTATCATTCTGCGCGGCAAAGGCCGGAAAACCGGCGGCCCGGGCGGGAAAAGCGGGAGGGGATCTGGATGAAAAAGCGGCGATGCTGCGCGTCTGCCCTGCTTTGCGCCCTGATGATGTCCGGCTGTTCCTATTCCTTCGGTGCTTCCGGCGTGGAGGACCTTCTCCGCGCGCCCCAGTTCAGCGGCCAGACCAACCAGGTGCAAAAGGCCCTGACAGCATATCTGGGGGAATCGCCCCAATTGAAGTATCCCACCGGCGGAGACCATCTGTCCCCCTTTATTTTTGATGATTGGGATGGGGACGGGCAGGAGGACGCCGCTGTTTTTTATACCTGCGCGTCCAAGGGCACCAATGTGCAGCTGGCCATCCTGGAACAACAGGAGGGCAGCTGGTGGGTGACCCAGGAGCGGGAGGGCCTTTCCACCGAGGTGGAAAGCGTGAGCACAGCCGCCCTGGCAGGGGATGATCAGGTGGGAACCCAGCTTCTGGTGGGCTATGGCACCGCCCAGGGGGACCGGTATCTTACCGTTTATACCTATTCGGATGTGACCCTCACGGCGGTATTGGAAACCTCCTACAGTGAGTATCTGCTGGCGGATATTACCGGCAGCGGCACCCTGGACCTGGTCGTGGTACAGGACGGGGAAAAGGGTGTGCAGGTCAAGCTGCTTACCAACACAGACAACACCTATCAGCAGGTGCAGAGCCTGGATGTGGCCCAGGGGCGCTTTTCCGGCTGCGCGGGCATCTGCTCCAGCATAGGGGGCGGGGGACGGCGCTACCTGATCGTGGACGGGTATACCGGCAACAATGGGGCCTATCTGGCCAGCGAGATCCTGTATTACGACCAGAAGGCCAAAAAGCTCAAGGCCTATGATTCCCGCTATGTGGAGGATCTGTACAGCGCCACCCTGCGCTACTTCACCAGCCTGCACAGCATGAATATTGACGGGGATACCACGGTAGAGATCCCGGTGCAGCTGGCGGGGGAGGCCGGCGGCGTGGTGAACGCCTCCCTGGAACGGCGGCTGAGTTTTGTGGCCTGGCAGGATTACACCACCGCCGAATGGCCCAAGAGCTGGGGCGTGGTGGATGCGGAATATGGGTTTTATCTGGAACTGCCCCGAGCCTGGCAGGGCCAGGTGGAGCTGACCCCGGGAGAGGAGAAAAACTCCTGGGAGGTGCGCAGCCCCAACGGGGAGGAAGTATATCTTTCGGTGCGCATTGTCAGCCAGGGGGTTGTCTCCCAGGAATACACCCGGGCGGCTCTGCTGGGCAGCCAGCAGATCCAGGTGAAGGTGACGGATCTTGCCCGGGAAATGGGCTTTGCCACGGTGGTGGGCAGCGTGACGGTATTGTAAAGGGGTAAAGAGGTGAAAAGCATGAGAAGAGTACTGGTCGTGGAAGATGAAAAGAGTATCCGGGAGATGATCGCCCTCAACCTGCGTATGTCGGGCTGGGAGGTGTTGGAGGCCGAGTCGGCGGAACAGGGGCTGGACCTTTTGAACAAGCAGGGCCCCTGTGAGGCAGCGGTGCTGGATGTGATGCTGCCCGGCATGAACGGTTTTTCCCTGTGCGAGACCATCCGGCGGGATAACCAGGATATCGGCATTATCATTCTCAGCGCCAAGAGTATGGAAGAGGACAAGATCCGGGGCCTTTCCATCGGGGCCGACGATTATATGAGCAAACCCTTCAGTGTGTCGGAACTGCTGGCCCGCATCGAGGCCCTCTGCCGCCGGGTGGGGCGGGGCAAGCCTGCCGCCCAGGAAGAGGACGAGGCCCGGCTGGTGAGCGGCGCCTTTGTGCTGGACCGGAAGAGCCGGGTGCTGTATAAAAACGGCAAAAGCATTGATCTCACTCAGGTGGAATTCCAGATCATGGAGCTGTTTTTCCATAACCCCGGCACCGCTCTGGTGCGGGAAAAGATCCTGCAGGGGGTATGGGGTGAGAACTATTTTGGGGATGTGAAGATCGTGGATGTGAACATCCGCCGCCTGCGCATGAAGGTGGAGGATGCCCCTTCTTCCCCCCAGCACATCCTCACGGTGTGGGGATACGGCTACCGCTGGAACAGCTGAGGGGCCGGAAATTGCCCGTAAAGGAGGGCTGTGGCCTTGAACAGTATCACCAAACGCTGGCTGCGGGGCAGCATGGCCCTCACCGTGCTGATCTTGGTATTGGCGGAGAGTTTGTTCCTCTATGCCGGGCGCAGCAGCTACTATGCCGCCGTCCGCCAGGCGCTGCTCAACCGGTTTTCCAGCATTTCCGGCCAGCTGAAGATGTACGGCGGTTCCACCGTGGCGGCCTCGGCGGATAACCGGTACCTGGCCCTCCACCGGATGGTAGAACAGTTCGATGAAAAAGATAAGATCGAATTCATGCTGCTGGACAGTGAGGGCCAGGTGCTCACCACCTCCAGCGGCTCGCTGACCTCTGCCGCCGACCAGGAGGAGGACTTCTGGAAGGCTCTGGATTCCCCCAGCGGGCAGGGGGAGAGCATTTATGTTACCGACGAAAACGAAAAGGTGATGGCCGTCACCATCCTTTCCCCCTACCCGGCAGGGGATGTGACCGCCCTGCGGATGGTCACCAGCCTGACCCTGGTGGACGAGGCCCTGGCCCAGCGGGCCTGGGTGAGCCTGGGGGCGGTGCTGGTGGTGCTGGGGTTCAGCGTCTGTTCGGGGCTGTATTTCATCCGCTCCATCGTCAACCCGCTGCAGCAGGTGGAACGTACCGCCAACCAGATCGCCCGGGGGGATTTGTCGGTGCGCCTGCCCCAGAGCGGCCGGAAGGACGAGATCGGCCGGCTCTGCGAGACCATCAACCGGATGGCGGAAGAACTTTCCAAAACCGAGAAGATGAAAAACGAGTTCATCTCCTCGGTGAGCCATGAGCTGCGCACCCCCCTCACCAGCATCCGGGGCTGGGTGGAGACCATTGCCTCCATCCGGGACCCGCAGGACGAAAACTACCAGAAGGGCCTGGCCATCATCGGCGCCGAGACCGACCGGCTTTACGGCATGGTAGAAGAACTGCTGGATTTTTCCCGCCTGCAGGCGGGCATCCGGCTGGAGTGCCAGCCGCTGGACCTGGTGGCCGAGCTTACCGACGCGGCCCTGTTTGTGGAACCCCGGATCCGCCAGGAAGGCATGCGGCTGGCGTATGAGGAGCCGGAGCTGCCCCTGCCGGTCTGGGCCGACCCCAAACGGCTGCGGCAGATTTTCCTGAATATCCTGGACAATGCGGTCAAATATTCCTCCCCCGGGGGAGTCATCACCCTGGAACTGCTCCAGGACGGGGAGAATGTGTACATCCTGTTCCGGGATGAGGGCCGGGGCATTTCGCCTGAGGATCTGGAAAATGTAAAACTGAAATTTTTCAAGGGCAAAAACGCGGTGCGGGGCAGCGGCATCGGCCTGGCGGTGGCGGATGAGATCGTGACCGCCCTGAACGGAAGCCTGGATATTGAAAGCCGCCTGGGCGAGGGCACCACCGTTAAGGTAATGCTGCCCCTTTACCGCCCCGGCGGACCCGGGAAACTATAAGGAGAAAGAATGGAACAGCCAAAAGAGCAATTTAAAACCAGCGTGGGCGGCCAGGCCCTGATGGAAGGCATCATGATGCGGGGCCCCGAAAAGATCTGCTGCGCCGTGCGCCGTCCGGATGGGGAGATTGACCTGAAAATGGAGGATGTGAAACACCATCCCTGGCAGAAGATCCCCCTGGTGCGGGGCAGCCTTGCCATGATCGAAAGCATGGTGCTGGGCTACCGCTATCTGATGCACTCCGCCGAGGTGAGCATGGGGGAGGATTTTGAACAGGAGGAATCCAAGTTCGACAAATGGGTCAATGAGCACTGCGGCCCCAAGGCCCAGAATGCCCTGTTTGTCCTGGCTGCGTTGCTGGGGGGCGGGCTGGCCATCCTGCTTTTCATGGTGCTGCCCACCCTCATTACCGGGCTGATCGGCGGGGTGTTTCCCCTGGGCCGCTGGCCCAAGGTCATCCTGGAAGCCTGCATCAAGCTGAGCATCTTTGTGCTGTACCTGTTTTTGTGCGGCCGCCTGCCGGAGATCCGCCGGCTGTTCCAGTACCATGGGGCCGAGCACAAGACCATTGCCTGCTATGAGGCGGGCCAGGAACTGACGGTGGAAAATATCCGCACCCATACCCGGTTTCATCCCCGCTGCGGCACCAGCTTTTTGATCCTGGTGCTGCTCATTAGCATCTTTCTGTACAGCGTGCTGCCCTGGAACAATATGGCCCTGCGGGTGGTGTACAAGCTGCTTTTGCTGCCGGTGGTCATGGGCATCAGCTACGAACTGCTGAAATGGTGCGGCCGGTGTGACAACCTGCTCACCCGCATTGTGCGGGCCCCGGGGCTTTGGGTGCAGCGGCTCACCGTCTTTGAGCCGGATGACAGCATGATCCAGGTGGCCATTGCCGCCGTGACCCCCGTACTGCCCGAGCGGCCGGAGGATGGGCTGTGGTGACGGCTGAGGCCCTGGCCGGCCTTCGCCCCGCCCAGGCGGCGGTTCAGGTGCGTCTGGCCCTGGAAGAGGCCGGCTGCCCGGATGCCGCCTATGACGCCGGCCTGCTCTGCCGGCTGGCCACCGGCCGGGACCCCCGGCTGGATGAAAGGCCCCTCACCGAGGCAGTTGCCAAAAAGCTGGCCGGGGATACCGCCCGGCGCTGCCAGCGCTACCCGCTGCAGTATCTGGCCGGAAGCTGGGAATTTCTGGACCTGGAATTCAAGGTGGGGCCGGGGGTGCTCATCCCCCGGGCGGATACCGAGACCCTCTGCCTGGCGGCGGCCGAGACCTTAAAAGGAAAACAGGAGCCCCGTGCCCTGGACCTGTGCAGCGGCAGCGGCTGCCTGGCGCTGGGGCTGTGCCGGCTGGTGCCGGGCACCCGGGTGCTGGCCCTGGAAAAAAGCCAGGAGGCCTGGCCCTACCTGAACGAAAATATCCGCCTGGCGGCCGGGCGGGGGATACGGGGGGTGACCCCCGTCCTGGGGGATGTGTTCTCCTTCCAGCAGCAGCTGGAGGAGGAGAGCTTGGATCTGATCCTTTCCAATCCCCCCTATCTTACCGGCCCGGAGATGGAAGCCCTCCAGCCGGAGGTGCGCTGCGAGCCGGCCATGGCCCTGTACGGAGGCCAGGACGGGCTGGATTTTTACCGGCATATCGCCCGGGGTTACCGCCCGCTGCTCAAAGAAGGGGGCACTCTGGCCCTGGAAGTGGGCTGGCAGCAGGCGGCCCAGGTGGCCCGGCTGCTGGCCGAGGCCGGATACCGGGAGATCCACTGTGCCCGGGACCTGGAAGGCCGGGACCGGGCCGTGCTGGCCCGGCGGCTGTAAGAGTACAAAAAACAGGACTTAAAACCCAGAAAAGGATTTGTAAAAGCCTTTTTGCCTGTGTATAATAAAGGCAAAGAACAAACTTTTTCTGAACAGGAAAATCAGGGGCGCCGCAGCGCCCGGCAGGAGAGAAGAGTATGGCAGAAAAGAAAAGCACCATCGCAAGCCCCACCCGCAAAGAGGGCAGCGGCAAGAAGGACGCGCTGGAGACTGCTCTGGCGCAGATCGAAAAGCAGTTCGGCAAGGGCGCCGTCATGAAGCTGGGGGCCAATGTGGCCATGCAGGTGGACGCCATTTCCACCGGCAGCCTGGGGTTGGACCTGGCCCTGGGGGTGGGCGGCATGCCCCGCGGCCGTGTGATCGAGGTATACGGCCCCGAATCCAGCGGTAAGACCACCCTGGCCCTCCATGTGCTGGCCGAGGCCCAGAAGGCAGGGGGCGAGGTGGCCTTTATCGACGTGGAGCACGCCCTTGACCCGGAATACGCCAAGGCCCTGGGTGTGGATATTGACAGCCTGCTGGTGAGCCAGCCGGATACCGGCGAGCAGGCCCTGGAGATCTGCGAGGCACTGGTGCGCAGCGGCGCCATCGACGCCATCGCCATCGACAGCGTGGCCGCCATGGTGCCCCGGGCCGAGATCGAGGGCGAGATGGGCGACAGCCATGTGGGTCTGCAGGCCCGGCTCATGAGCCAGGCCCTGCGCAAGCTCACCGGCGTCATCGGCAAGACCGGCACCGTGGCCATCTTCATCAACCAGCTCCGTGAAAAAGTGGGCGTGGTGTACGGCAACCCGGAGGTCACCGCCGGCGGCCGGGCCCTGAAATATTATTCCAGCGTGCGTATTGACGTGCGCCGGGTGGAGGGCCTGAAGGACACCAAAGGCAACTTCATCGGCAACCGCACCCGGGCCAAGGTGGTCAAGAACAAGGTGGCCCCTCCCTTCAAGGAGGCCGAGTTCGATATCATGTTCGGCGAGGGCATTTCCAAGACCGGCGAGATCCTGGATCTGGGCGTCCAGCTGGGCATTGTGCAGAAATCCGGCGCCTGGTTCAGCTATAAGGAAGAGCGGCTGGGCATGGGCCGGGACAATGTGAAAAACTATCTGAAAGAGCACCCCGAGCTGGAAAGCGAGATCGAGGCCCAGATCCGGGCCAACGCCAAGAGCCTGTATGCCGGCAAGAAGGGGGCCAAGGCTGCCCCTGCCGCCCCCGCGGCCCCGGCTGAGCCCGCGCCGGCCGAAGCCAAGGGTAAGAAGGCTGCCCCCGCCCCCAGCGAGGCAGACCTGGATATCCTGGTGGAGGAATAAGTGGACGGGCTCACCATTACCCGGGTAAGCGAGACCAAAAAGGGAAGGATGGCCCTGTTCTGCGGGGATGAATTCCTCTTTTCCCTGGATGAGGAGACCTACCATTTTTACCCGGTGGCCGAGGGGCAGACCCTCAGCGCTGCCGAACTGGAAAAGCTGCGGCAGCTGAGCGATACCCGCAAGGCCAAGGAAAAGGCCCTCTTTTACCTGGGCATGCGGGAATACGGCAGCACCGAATTGTACGAAAAGCTGCGGCAGAAATTCGACGAGCACTCCTCGGCGGCTGCCGTGGCCCGGATGGAGGAGCTGGGCCTTCTGAACGATGAGGCCTTTGCCGCCCACCGGGCCCAGGCCCTGAAAGACAGGAAAAAATCCCGCCGGGAGGCTGCCCGCCTTCTGGCGGAAAAGGGGCTGGACCGGGAAGTGATCCAGCAGGCCCTGGACGAAGTGTACCGGGAGGGGGACGAGGAGGAAGCCCTGCGCACCCTCATCGAAAGGCAGTATGCCCGCAAGCTCAGCCAGGGCAAGCGGGACGCAGTCTGGGCCGCCCTGGCCCGGCGGGGCTTTTCTGCCCGGCAGATCCGGGCCGCTTTAGAGGACTGGCAGAGCCAAAACGGCGGCCAGGAAGAAACCGACACAGGCTGGGATTTCCCCTGAAAAGGGGCCGGCCTTTTTTGAGATTGAACAGACAGGAACCGTAAAGATGAAAATAGCCATTGTTTCGTTGGGTTGCCCCAAAAATCAGGTGGATGCGGATGTGCTGTGCCATGCCCTGCTTACGGCGGGGCATACCACCACCGCCGACCCGGCCGAGGCCGACTGCATCCTGGTGAACACCTGCGCCTTTATCCAGAGCGCCAAGGAAGAAGCCATCGAGAATATCCTGGAAGCCTGCAGCTACAAGCAGCAGAACCCCGCCCTGAAGGTGGTGGTCACCGGCTGTCTGGCCGAGCGGTATAAGGAAGAGATCCGCCGGGAGATGCCCGAGGTGGACGCTGTGGTGGGCATGGGCGGAAACAAGGATATCGTCCGTGTGCTGGAGCAGGTGCAGCAGGGCCCGGTGGAGGCCTACGGACCCAAGAGCGATATGGCCCTGGGCGGGCCCCGGGTCATCAGCACCCCCCGGCACTATGCCTACCTGAAGATCGCCGAGGGCTGCAACAACCACTGCTATTACTGCGCCATCCCCTACATCCGGGGCCGGCTGCGCAGCCGCCCTCTGGAGGACTGCCTGGCCGAGGCCCGCTGGCTGGCCGGCGAGGGGGTCAAGGAGCTGGTGGTGGTGGCCCAGGATATCACCGCCTACGGGGATGACTGGGGCGAAAACAGCATCTGCCGGCTGATGGAGGAGCTGAACAAGGTGGAGGGCCTTGTCTGGATCCGCTTCCTGTATGCCTATCCGGAGCGGGTCACCGATGAGTTCATCGCCACCATGGCCCGGTGCGAGAAGATCGTGCCCTATCTGGACCTGCCCATCCAGCACTGCAACGACCAGGTGCTGAAAGCCATGAACCGCAAGAGCGACCGGGCTACCATCGAGAGCGCGGTGCGCCGGCTGCGGCAGGGAATCCCCGGCATCACCCTGCGCACCACCCTGATCGCCGGTTTCCCCGGGGAGACCGAGGAGCAGTTTGCCGAGATGTGCGAGTTCATCAAGGAACAGCAGTTCGACCGGCTGGGCTGCTTTGCCTACAGCGCCGAGGAGAACACGGTGGCCGGCCGGATGGAAAACCAGTGGGACGAGGAGACCAAGCGCCGGCGGGCGGATATCGTGATGCAGACCCAGAGCCATATCATGGCGGCCAAGCAGGCCGCCAAGGTGGGGCAGGTGCTCACGGTGCTCAGCGACGGGCTGGATGAGGAGAGCGGGCTCTACCTCTGCCGCACCGCCGCCGATGCCCCCGAAATCGACAGCTGCGTCTGTGTACAGAGCGATACGCCCCTGTACCCCGGCGAATTCTACCAGGTGAAGATTGAGGACAGCGATGATTACGATCTGTTCGGGGTGCTGGCCTGAGCCATAAGGAGGACGCTATGAATCTGCCCAACAAACTCACGCTTCTGCGCATCCTGCTGGTGCCGGTGTTCATGGTACTGGCCGGCCTGAGCCAGTACGGCACCCCGGATTTCAGCGCCGGGCTGTACCTGGCGGCCGGGCTGGTGTTTGCCGCCGCCAGCTTTACCGATTTTCTGGATGGCTATCTGGCCCGCAAGTGGGGCATGGTGACGGATTTCGGCAAGTTTGCCGACCCCCTGGCCGATAAGCTCCTCACCACCGTGGCCTTTTTGTACATGCTGCGGGATGGGGTGTGCAGCCCGGTGGTGCTGGCTGTCATCCTGGCCCGGGAATTTGCGGTGAGCGGCCTGCGGATGATCGCGGCCGGCGCCCCCGGCGGCAAGGTCATCGCCGCCAACATCTGGGGCAAGGCAAAGACGGTGCTGCAGATGCTCACCATCATCCTCTACTACCTCAGCGCCGCCCTGGCCAGCCCTGCTTCCATCGGCGGGGTCATGCTGATGGCCTGGGCCTTGTGCTGGCTGGTGGCCCTGGTGACGGCCCTGTCCGGCGCCCGTTACCTCTGGGATAACCGGCAATTTATCAACACCGCCAAGTAAACATTGTGGGAAAATCCAAAAAGCCGCCCGGGTTTTGCCCGGACGGCTTTTTTAAAATCATGGGGTTCAGACCCAGGAGCTACAGGATGGATTGTCCCTATTGCGGTCAAGGTGTTTTATTGCCCGGAATTCCGCAAGTTCCTCATGGATCATGATGACCTTTACCTGCCCTGAAGGGGGGCCTTGTCCTGCCGCAGGAACAGCTTCGGCGCGGCCCGCATCAGAAGAAGGCCGGCGGCCAGGGTGAGCAGAGTCTCGGGGATCATGTAGGTGGCGTTGTACACCGCGCTGTACAGCCAGCACAGGGCGTTTTCGCCCATGCCGGCGATCACCCGGCCCCAGCCGAAATTGGTCATCCACTCAAAGGCATAGTCGTAATCCCGCCAGACCAGGTAGCCCGACAAGAAGCTGCACAGGTAGCGCAGCAGGCAGACCAGCACCGTGCCGGTGCCCACCGCCAGATACCGGTTTTTCCATACCCGACCAAAAAGCCCGGCCAGCCCCAGGGCCGTAAAGGCCAGCAGATAATCCAGCAGGACACAGCCGGCCTGGGCGGTAAGGGTCTGGCAGTAAGCCAGGTTTTTGATGCCCATGAAAAGCTGGATCAGGCTGGCCACAAAGGCGGTGCCCAGGGCCCGGGGCAGGTTCCAGCGGAAAGCCATCACGATCAGGGGCAGGCTGCTCACCCAGGTGATGGAGCCGCCGTGGGGCAGTTCAATAAAGGGGATCACGCTGAGCACCGTGCCCATGGCCACCATCAAGGCGCCTTCCACCAGGGAACGGGTGCGCAAGGGAGAATGCTGCATAGAATGCACCTCTTTCGCTCATACTGTATAAACGTACAAACAGAAAAAACGCCTGCGGGCGGCGGGCGTTTCAAAAAGCTTCTGGCGGAAAACTTCCTACGCCGGCATTACCCGGATCAGGTTCAAGGCGGCTCAGGGCCCTTTTGCCCTGATCTCAGCCGGGAAATCCCCCAGCGCCCCTGTTTCTCTGTCCAAACCAGTATACCCGCTTTGGGCAAAAAGTCAAGGGAGGAGGATAAAAACAAAATCCCCGCCCGGCCTTGACTTTGGGGGCAGGGGGCCGTATAATTAAGAAAAATTCCTATAAAACAGATGCGTTGTACCGGGAAGAGTAATGGGAAACGGAAGGCAAAAGAGAGCGGGGGTCACCGGCTGAAAGCCCCTGCGGCATCCCTCCCGCCAAGTGCGCCCGGAAGCACGCGGGGCGAAGGGCCTTTGGGCCTGGGTAGCTCCGTGCGGCGGGCTCCGTTATCGGCCATTGATGAGTAACAAACAGAAGTGGGACCGCGAAAAGTTTTCGCCTTCGGTGGCTTTGCCGCCGAAGGCGTTTTTCGTTTTTCCCCTCTGAGAGAAAAGGAGAGAAGCTCTATGCAGATTTTCAACACCCTGACCCGCAAAAAAGAGGAATTCATCCCCCAGAAAGAGGGCGAATACCGCATTTACGTCTGCGGCCCCACCGTTTACAACTTTATCCACATCGGCAATGCCCGGCCCCTGATCATCTTCGACACCTTGCGCCGCTACCTGGAATACCGGGGCAACAAGGTGCGGTATGTCTCCAACATCACCGACATTGACGACAAGCTCATCAACCGGGCCAAGGAGGAGGGCACCACCATGAAGGCGGTGGCCGAGCGCTTCGAGGCCGAATACCTGAAGGATGCTGCCGGCCTGAACTGCGAAAAGCCCACCGTGCAGCCCCGTGCCACCGAGCACATCGACGAGATCCTTTCCATCGTCAAGGACCTGATCGATACCGGCCATGCCTATGTGGCCAAGAACGGCGACGTGTATTTCCGGGTGCGCAGCTTTAAGGATTACGGCAAGCTCAGCCACCTGAACCTGGAAGACCTGGAAAGCGGCAACCGGGAACTGCGCAGCCAGATGGAGGATGACCTGAAGGAAGACCCCGCCGACTTCGCGGTCTGGAAGGCCGCCAAGCCCGGCGAGCCCGCCTGGGATTCTCCCTACGGCCCCGGCCGCCCCGGCTGGCACATCGAGTGCAGCGCCATGAGCCGCAAGCACCTGGGCAAGACCCTGGACCTCCACGCCGGCGGCCAGGACCTGATCTTCCCCCATCATGAGAACGAGATCGCCCAGTCCGAAAGCGCCAACGGCTGCGAGTTCAGCCATTACTGGATGCACAACGGCTTCTTGAACATCAACAACCAGAAGATGTCCAAGAGCCTGAACAACTTCTTCACCGTGCGGGAGATCGCCGACGCCTACGGCTATGAGCCCATCCGCTTCTTCATGCTCACCGCCGGCTACCGGATGCCCCTGAACTACACGGTGGAGCTGATCCAGAGCTGCAAGAACAGCCTGGAGCGTCTGTACACCTGCCGGGAAAACCTGGATTTCGCCATCCAGAACGCCCCCGCCGAAGGGGACGAGACCCTCATCGCCAAGGCCGCCGAGGCCCGGGAGAAGTTCAACAAGGCCATGGATGATGACCTGAACACCCCCGACGCCCTGGCTGTGGTCTTTGACCTGGTCAAGGAGATCAACACCCTTTCCGCCTCCGCCAGCAAGAAGGCGCTGGAAGAGGCCGCCAAGGCCTTTGACGACCTGACCAACGTGCTGGGCCTGATGTACAACCGCAAGAAGGACGAGGTGCCCGCCGAGGTCATGGCCCTGGTGGAGCAGCGCGCCGCCGCCAAGAAGGCCAAGAACTGGGCCGAAGCGGATGCCCTGCGGGATAAGATCACCGGGATGGGCTGGTCGGTCACCGACACGGCTCAGGGCCCCAAGGTCTCCAAGCTGTAAATTTGCACAAAAAAGCCGCCGGAATTTTTCCGGCGGCTTTTTTCCTTTTTCCGCAAGGAAAAGGGGAGAAATCTGTCTTATTCAGTGAAAGGCAAACAAGGCAGAAGCCTCCCGCCCTTGTGCGGGGCGGCGGCAGATGGTAAACTGAAAGCAGGAAGAACCTCTCTATGATAAGGAGGCGAACGGAAATGAAAAAACGTATGGCAGCGCTTTTGGCGGCCCTGGCCCTGGCTCTTGGCCTGGCAGGCTGCGGCGGTTCCAGCAATATGGCTTCCGGCGGCAGCACCGCCGCCGCCGCGCCCGAGACCGGCTGGGCCCAGGATGCCGTCTCGGCCGAAGCCGGGGAAAACAGCCAGCCCCTGGCCACCGAGGGGCGCAAGATCATCTATACCGCCAGCCTGGAGCTGGAAAGCACGGCATTTTCCGATACCTGCGCCGCCCTGGAAGAGGCGGCGGCCCGGGCAGGGGGATACCTGCAGAGCAGCAGCCAGAGCGGCAGCGCGGAAGATGCCGACCGGCGGGCCAGCTATGTCTTCCGCATCCCCAGCGACCGGTATGAGAGCTTTTTGGCCGACGCGGAAAACGCCGGCAACGCCCTGTATAAAAGCGAGAGCACCCAGGACGTGACGGCCGAGTATGTGGATGTGGAAGCCCGGCTTTCCAGCCTGGAAAGCCAGCGGGACCGGCTGGAGGAACTGCGGCAGCAGGCCGCCAGCCTGGAAGACCTGCTGGCCGTTGAGGAGCAGCTCACCCAGGTGCAGTACCAGATCGAGAGCTACACCGGCCAGAAAAAGGTGCTGGATGACCAGATCGACCTGGCCACCGTGGATGTGACCCTGTGGGAGGTGGCGGTGCTCACCCCCACCCAGAACGGATTCGTGGCCCGGCTGGGCGCGGCCTTCACCGGCGGCTGGCGGGATTTCGGCTTCTGGTTCCAGGACCTGATCATCGGCCTGGCCGGCTTCCTTCCCTGGCTGATCCTCCTGGCGCTGGTCCTGACGGCGGTCATTCTTCTGGCACGCCGGCATGGGGGCAGGCCTTCCCTGGGCGGGCAGAGGGGCTTTGGCCGCCGGGGCAGAAAGAAGAAGGAAGTACCCCCTGCCGAAAAATCTGACACAAAATAAAGGAAACTGCCAAAATGCCTTGTAAACCCCAAATCAAAAAACAAATCCTGGAATTTTTGCTGTTGGCCGGGGCGGTCATGATCCTTTGCGCCCTGCCCCTGGCCAACCGGGACCTGGCCGCCGGCCATGACAGCCTGTTCCACATGCTGCGCATCGAGGGGCTGGCCCAGGCCCTGCGGGAGGGGGCTGCCCTGCCGGTGCGGATCTACTCCCTTTTGCTGGGCGGGTACGGGTATGCCTGCGGGCTGTTCTACCCGGATCTCTTCCTCTACCCCTTTGCGGTGCTGCGGGCCTTTTTCACCGGGCCTGAGATCACCTTCAAGCTCCTGCTGCTGAGCTGCTGCGCCCTCCAATGCCTTACCGGCTATCTGGCAGGGCGGGGCATCACCAAAAGCCACACCGGGGGCCTTATCCTGATGGTGAGCTACAGCCTGTGCCAGTACCACCTGGCCAACCTCTTCATTCGCAGCGCGGTGGGGGAGGCGCAGGCCATGATCTTCCTGCCCCTGGTGGTGTGGGGATTGTGGAATCTCACCGAGGAGGGGTTCACCCGCCCCTGGATCCTGGGCCTGGGCTTTTTCGGGCTGCTCATGACCCATACCATCAGTCTGGCCCTCTGCGGGCTGTTGGCGGTGGGCTGGGTGCTGGCCCGGCTGCCCCGGGTGCTCAAGGGGCCCATCCTTTTCAAAGGTGTACTTACTACCTTGGCGGTGCTGGCCCTGGGCTGCTATTACTGGCTGCCCATGCTGGAACAGTTCGCCTCGGACCGGTTCAAGGCCACCACCGAGCCCCTCACCAATCTCTGGGAAAACCGCCAGAGCCTGGCTGGCCTTTTCTCCCTCACCGAATATCAGGGCCTGGGGCTGGGGGTGCTCATTCTGGCGGTGCTGGGGCTGGGGGCGTTGCTCCTGCGCCGCCGGGAGAATCGGCCTGCCCTGATCTTCTGGCTGCTGGGCCTGGGGCTCTCCATCATCCAGCTGTGGGGCGGGGTGTGGAAACTGCTGGACGCCACCCCCCTCACCAGCATTCAGTTCCCTTGGCGGCTGCATCAGCTGGGGCAGTTCTTCTTTTGTCTTGGCGCTGCCTGGCTCTGGGCCCGGTTTGAAGGAGAACACTCCGCAAAATCCGGCGGAGCGGGCGCCAAAAAGCGGGCGCTGGCCCTGGGGGCAGTGCTGGTGGTCTCGGCGGCCAACCTGGCCCTGCTCTGGCCCAGCCTGCCCGAACTGTGCAACTATGGAGAAAATTATTTTGAAAACCGGGGTGAGACCTTCTACCTGGTGGGCCAGGAGTGGGTGCCCGACGGGGTGGATATCTATGAATTCGCCGCCGAGCCCGCCGCCCAGTACACCACGCCGGACGGTCAGGCCCACCAGGGAGAATACCTGCCCGGGGGCGATTTTGCGCTCTGGTGCCAGGAAGCCGGCGCCTACGGTGTGCCCAAGCTCTGGTATAAAGGTTACAGCGCGGTTCTGATCCCGGAGGATGGGAGCCCCAGCCTGGAAGTGCCTCTCCACAAGGACGGTGCCGGCCGGGTGGAGCTGGAAGTGCCGGAAGGCTATCCCGCCGGCCGGGTGATCGTGAGTTATACCGGCACCTCCCTGCAGAAGGCCTCCCAGTGGGTGAGCCTGGCGGCAGCCCTGGCCCTGGCAGGGGGAGCCGTTTGGGAGGCATACCGCAAAAAAACGATGAAAAGAAAGGAACCGGGAAATGAAATCTGCCAAGAAATGGCTTTCAGCGGTTCTGGCTTGTCTGCTGGGCCTGGCGACCGCCTGCGGTGAAAGCGCCGGGGCCCCGGCTATGAGCCCGGAGCCAGCTTCCTCCCGGCCCACATCTGCCAGCCGGCTCTGCCGGGTGGTGGCGGGCGCCGAGGAAAACAACCTGCTGCTGGCCGACCTGGAAGGAAGCGGGGAGATCTACCGCCTTTCTCTGGAAGGGCTGACGGTTCAGGATGAGGAAGGCAAGCCCGCCCAGCCCGAAAACGGGATGGAGGTACGGGTGGAATACAGCGGCGAAGAAAACCTCACCAGCCCGGCCACTTTCCGGGAGCCCACCGCCCTGACCGTGACCGGAGAAAAAGAAAACCTCTGCTGCCTGTATCTGCAGGTGTTAAAAGATATCTGGCAGGCGGATGCCGGCCTCAATGAGGGAATCAGCCAGGTGGGGGTGGATCTTTCCGCCACCAGCCTGAGCGAGAGCGAACAGGCCGGGGTGATCTGGGCCTTTGGGGAATCGGTGGGCCTTTTCCCCCTGGCCGGTACCTATCAGGAGCTGAAGGAGGAAGGATATATCACCGAGGTGGACGGCTTCCCCGCCTGGGAGGATGGCTGCCTGCTCACCATTGAGGAAAAGGAGAGCACCGGGGAGGAGCTTCTCTTTGACGCCAAAAAGTGGCGCAGCGGAACCGGAGCCATTTTGTGGACCGACTGCGCCGCCCAGCCTGTTGCCCCCAGCCAGTGGGGGGAATACCAGCCCGGCGTCTGGGCCATGGCCTGAAAACAGCCTGACAAAAAATTTTAAAGAGCGTTCCCTTTTGGGGGGAACGCTCTTTTTCTGTGTTTTTGTACCCAAAAGGCGGCCCCCGCAAAAGGAAAGCGGAGAAAAAGCGTCTGAAACCGCTTTTCCCCGCCCAGAATCTTCCCGGCGGCGCTGCTCTGCCGCCGGCGCGCCCGGCCCCTGCCCTACATACAATGACCCGAAAGGGAGGGCGGCGATATGCGGGGCAAGGGGAAAAAAAGAAAAGGGCGGTGGAGAAACCGGCTGGCCAACGGGCTTATCCTGCTGGCTTTGAGCCTGTATTGGGTACCGGGAATCTGGGGAGATGCGGCCCCGGCCCAGGGCCAGGCAGACGGGCCAGCCACCCAAAGCCGGGAGCCGGCCCGGGCTGAGGGTACCGGGGAAGCCCGGGATCTGATGGAGAAACTGGAAGAGACCCGGCAGGAAAACCCGGACACGGTGGGCTGGCTGTGGGTGCCGGGTGCCGGGGTAGACCTGCCGGTGATGCAGACCCCCGGGGACAACGAGTATTACCTGCGCCGGGGCCTGAGCGGGGAATACGACAGCCGGGGCTGCCTGTTTCTGGATGAGCGGTGCGATGCCCTGGGCCAGACGGTGAATCGCCTTGTCTACGGCCATGAGATGAAGGATGGCTCCATGTTCGGGCAGCTGAAAAACTACCGGGACCCGGCCTGTTTTGAGCGCTGGCCCCTTCTTGCCTATGCCACCGGGGCGGGGGTGGAGGTATTCCGGGTGATGGCGGTGATCGAGGCCAGGGTGCTCAACCAGGGGGAGGAGGGCTTCCGTTACTATTATTTTTTTGACGCCGCCACCAGCGGAGAGTGGGAGGAATGGTATCGGAATATCCGGCAGATGGCCCTGTACGACACCGGGGTCACCGGCCAGTGGGGGGATCGGTACCTGACCCTTTCCACCTGCGATTCCTCCCGGCCCGGCGGGCGGCTTGCCCTGGTGGCCCGGCGGGAGGAGTGGATCCCCGCCGAAAAGCTTTTGGGGGATGGGTAGACAGAAGGGTGGGGGAATATGGTATAATAAGCCTTACATCCCGGCCGCCCCGGTGGCCGGGCAGAATGGCAAGAGCCGAAAAGAAAGGAAGTATCCATGGAAACGCCGCTTTTTCAGGTAGACACCCATATGGAACGGAAGGACTACCGGAAATTTTTGTACATTGCCACCTTTTTTCAGAACCCGTTTGTCATCCCGGCCATCCTGGTGATGTGCGGGGTGGGCGCGGTACTGGCCAGCCAGCAGATGGGCCGGAGCGACCTGTTCTATATCCTGGCCCTCTGGGGTGCCATCTCGGCCCTGGTGTTCACTGCGGTCTGCTTTAATGTGGAGGGCAAGAACCGCCGCCGGGTGGCTGCTGCCCAGCAGGCCGGCGCGCTGGACCGCCGGCTGGTGATGAGTTTTTCCGAACAGGAGTTCTTTCTGGAAAACCCTGCCCGGGAGGCCAGCCGCCATCTTACTTATGAGGAATTCCATCTGCTGATGGAGACCAAGGATTATTTCATCTTCTTCCTCACCAAACACCAGGTCACCCTGCTGTGCAAGCGGGATCTGAAGGAGGAGGAGCGGGACAGCTTCGGCGCCTTTATCCGCCGCAAGTTCGGCAAGCGGTACCGGAAGATCAATCTGTAAAAACAGGGCAGGGCTCAGAGGCCCGGCCCCGGGGCGGGAAAGGGCCGCGGCGGCCTTTTCCCGCCCTTTGTTCAAAGAGCTTTCACAATGCCCGCCCCCGGCCGGCCGTTCACGCAGGGCGCTTTTGTGCTATAATACAAAGGAAGGGCGCCCCGCCGGCCTGCCGGTTCCGGGGCCTGCCCCAAGAAAATCAGAAACAGATACCGGGCGGCCTTGAAAGCCGCCGGCGCAGGCCGAAAGAGGTGTTTTGTATGGAATATTCCCAGATCACGCAGCAGGCCAACCAGGCCCTGCGGGAACTTTTGGAGGTGGCCGGCCTGAAGGCTGGCGACCTGTTTGTGGTGGGCTGCTCTTCCAGCGAGGTGCGGGGCGAGCATATCGGCAAGGGCAGCAGCATGGAGATCGCCGCCGCCATCCTGCAGGGGATCTACCCGGAACTGAAAGAGCGGGGAATCTGGCTGGCAGCCCAGTGCTGCGAGCATCTCAACCGGGCGCTGATCCTGGAAGAGGAGGCCGCCCGTGCCTATGGGTACGAGCCGGTGAGCGTCCTGCCGCAGCCTCATGCGGGGGGCAGCTGGGCCACCAACTGCTGGCAGGCCTTTGAGCACCCGGTGGCGGTGGAGCATATCCAGGCTGCCGCCGGCATGGATATCGGCGATACCCTGATCGGGATGCACCTCAAGCCGGTGGTGGTGCCGGTGCGGGTATCCCTGCGGCAGATCGGCCAGGCCAATCTGGTCTGTGCCCGCACCCGCCCCAAATTCATCGGCGGAGCCCGGGCGGTATACCCTGCCGGGGAAAAGCGCTGAAAAGGAGAAGGACCTATGACGGAACAGGAAAAATATCTGGAAGAAAACCTGGCCAAGGTGCGGGCCAGAATGGAGGACGCCGCCCGGCGGGCGGGCCGCAGCCCGCAGGAGATCCTGCTCTGCGCCGCCAGCAAAACCCAGAGCGTGGAGACCGTGCGGTTGGCCAGCCGGCTGAACATCGACCTTTTTGGGGAAAACCATGTGCAGGAGCTGGTGGAAAAATACGACGCGGGGGCCTATAACGGCAAGCCCGCCCATATGATCGGCCATCTGCAGACCAACAAGGTCAAACAGGTGGTGGGCCGGGCAGCCCTGGTGCACTCGGTGGATTCCCCCCGCCTGATGGCCGCCCTGGAAAAGGAGGCCGCCAAGAAGGGCCTGTGCCAGGACATCCTGATTGAGGTGAATATCGGGGAGGAGGCCAGCAAGAGCGGCGTGGCCGAGGAAGAGCTGTGGGCCCTGGCAGAGGATACCCAGCAGACCCCCCACCTGCGGCTGCGAGGGCTGATGGCCATCCCGCCGGTGAACCAGGACGACGCCGAGAACCGCCGCCAGCTGCAGCGGATGTACCGGCTGTTCTGCAGCCTGGCCGAAAAGCACTACCCCGGTTCCCAAGTGGATATCCTCTCCATGGGGATGAGCGGGGATTATGAGAACGCCATCCTGGAAGGGGCCACCATCGTGCGGGTGGGCACCGCCATCTTCGGCGCCCGGGCCTACCCGGCCGGGGTCTGAGCCAAAACCAAAAGGAGAAAGCACCCATGACACAATACGACATCCTGGTGATCGGGGCAGGGCCCGCCGGGCTGGCTGCAGCGCTGCAGGCGGCCAAGGGGGGAGCCCGCACCCTTCTGGTGGATCCCAACGACGGGCCCGGCGGCAGCTGGCGGCCCCTGAAGAAAGGGCGCTTTGTATTTGAGGCCCGGCCTCTCTGGCTGAACGGCCCGCCCCCCAAAGAGCTGGCGGAGCAGCTGGAATGGAAAAAGCCTGACCCTGCCCGGGTCCTTGTGAGCCGGGACGGGGAACTGGACCTGACCCTGCCCGGGGGCGTGCAGCCCTTTGTGGAGGCCATGGCCGGCTGCTGCCAGGGCAGCCGGGAGAGCGTGGAGGATTTCTTTGAGCTGGCCGGCGAGGCCGAAAAGGCCCTGGAATATCTGAAGGGCCGCAAGAGCGGGGGATTGGGGCTGCTGCGCCGGTTCCCCCGGTTTGTGCGCTGCGCCTCCCACACGGTGGACGAGGTGCTGGCGGCCCTGCAGATGCCCAAACGGGCAGCCGCCTGCCTGAAAGCAGAGTTTTACCCCTATGGCTGCGATTGCGGTGGGATGAACTTTGTCTCCTTTGCGGTGCCCCTGCTGCGCCGCCTGCGGGAGGGGATGACCCTGCCCGAAAAGGGCGGCGCCGCCCTGCTGCTGGCCCTGGAACGGGAGTTTTTGGAGGCCGGGGGAACGGTCTGGTACCATGCCCCGGTGGAAAAGATCCTCACCCGGCAGGGCCGGGCCGTGGTAGTCCGGCTTGCCGGCGGTTATGAGGTGGGGGCAGGCCAGATCCTGGCCGACGCCCATCCCCGGCAGGTATTGAACGGCTGGCTGAGCGAGCCGGCCCCCGAAAACGCCGGAAAGGCTGCCGGGGCCCTGGGCAAGGGCGCGGTGGGCTTTTCGGTTTTCCTGGGGCTTTCCCGTTCGGCCCGTTCCCTGGGCATCCGGCAGGAATGCCTGACCATCCAGGATTTTGCCGATTCGGCCCGGGAGTACCAGGCCCGCAAAAGTCTGGAACACAGCGGCCCCTGTTTTGCCCGCTGCCTGCCCCTGCCCGAGGGGGAAAAGGGCTGTGTGCTGAGCCTGTATGCCCTCTACCCGGGGGGCGAGGCCTGGGCCGATCTGAGCGAGGAAAAATACCAGGCTGTCAAGAACGCGGTGGCCGCTAAGATGGTGGCTGCCTATGAAAAAGCGGCCCATGTGCGGCTGACCGGCGCCCTGGAAGAGGTGTTTGTGGCCGGCCCGGCGGAATATGCCCTTTGGGGCGGCGGGCCGCAGGGAGAGATCCTCTGGCAGGATGCCCCTGCCTGCCCCCCGCCCTTCCTGGAGCGGGAGGAGGAAGAACTCTGGCCCCTGCCGGGGCTGCGGCTCTGCGGCCAGGGCAGCGGCGCTTTCTGGCTGGAGACAGCCCTTGCTGAAGGGCGGGAAGCTGCCGGGGAGGCCCTGGCAAAGAGAAAGGAGGTTGCCCGATGAATCAGAAAAAATTCCGTGTGGGCGGCAACCTGCTTCAGGAATGGAGCCTGTATAAGGGCCAGGCGGCCCGGCGCCGCCAGGCCCTGGCCAGCGCGCAGGCCCCCGAGGGCGGGCAGGAGGCCCTGGGCCTGGCCCGGCTGCTCCACCCGGCCCAGCAGCATGTGGTGGTGAAAAAAATCGAGACCCAGCGGGAGGACTGCAAAACCTTCTGGCTGGGGCCGGACCAGGAGGCCGGCCAGAGCGAGCTGGCACCCTTCCTGCCCGGGCAGCATCTGGCCCTCACCGCCCTGGTGGAGGGCAGCCCGGTGAGCCGCCCCTACTCCCTCATGTCCAGCCCTGCTCAGGCCCGCCAGGGGCTGTACGGGCTGACCATCAAGGCCCAGGGCCTGCTCAGCCGGTATCTGGTGGAACAGGCCAAGGTGGGGGATCGGTTCACCCTTACCGGGCCGGAGGGGGATTTTACCTGGCAGCCCCTGCGGGACGCGCCCCACCTGGTGGCTCTGGCCTCGGGCAGTGGGGTGGCCGCCTTCCTCAGCATGGCCCGTGCCGTGCGGGAAGGGGACCTGAACCTGCGGATGACCCTGCTGTACACCTGCCCCTGGCAGGACGGGTTCCTTCATAAAAAAGAGCTGGACGGGCTGCAGGGATCCGGGGTGGAGGTGCGGTATTTCTGCCCCGATTGCCCGGACGGCAGCCTGGAACCTTTGAACGCCGCCCAGGTGGACCGGGCTGCGGGCCAGGAGCCCTACAGCCTGTTCTGGTGCGGCAGCCACGAGGCCATGGCGGCCTTTGAGAAGCTGATCCCCCAGCTGAAAACCAAGCCCCAGAGCCTGCGGGCCGGGGAGGGCAGCGTCTGGTGCGCCCCCCAGAAGGGCAAGAGCTTCCGGCTGCGGGTCCACGCCCGCACCGTCACCTATACCATCGAGGCCTTGCCCGGGGAGACCCTGCTCACCGCCATGGAGCGGGCGGGCATTGCCGCCCCCGCCCCCTGCCGGGCCGGCCGGTGCGGATTCTGCCGCAGCCGGCTCATCCGGGGCGGATACCGGGTGGCCCCCGGGTTTGAAGGGCGGCTGAAAGGGGAGGAGGCCGAATGGCTGCACCCCTGCTGCACCTACCCGGAAGGGGATATGGAATTCGAAATCTATCCCGTTTAAGAAAAGAAAAACGCCCGCCTGCCAGAACCCCGGCAGGCGGGCGCTTTTTGTGTTACAGTTCTCCTTCCTGGCGGAGAAAGCTGCGGATCTCGGCCAGAAATTCTTCCCCATAGGCGGCGGCCTTGTGCTCGCCCACCCCGCTGATCTCCCCCAGCTGCCGGGGGCTGCGGGGTGCTTCCACCGCCAGTTCCAGAAGGGTCTTGTCGGTGAAGATCACAAAGGCGGGCACCCCCTGCCGGCGGGCCAGGGAAGCCCGCAGGGCCCGCAGCCGCTCGAAAAGTTCCCGTTGGCTGTCGGTGAGCTGGGCCTGGGCCAGGGCCTTTCGGTTGGGTTTGGGCCGGGCCAGGCCGGGGGCAGCCGGGGCGCGGGCAGGGCTTTCCTGCTGGTACAGCCCCAGGCATACCGAGCAGTTGCCGCAGTTTTCCGGCCCCTTTTCCCCGAAATACCGCAGCAGCTCCCCCCGCAGGCAGCGCTTGGAATGGCAGTAGAAGGTCATCCGGCGCAGCCGGTCCTCCTCGGCGACCCGCAGCTGGCGGGCAGTTTCCGGGTCCAGGGCTTCATTTTCGCTGGATTTTTCAATGAGGAATTGGTGGGTGCGCACGTCCTGGCCGCTGTACAGCAGGATGCACCGGGCCGCCGCCCCGTCCCGGCCGGCCCGGCCCGCTTCCTGATAATAGCTTTCCAGGTCTTTGGGCATGTTGTAGTGGATGACGAACCGCACGTTGGATTTGTCGATGCCCATCCCGAAGGCGTTGGTGGCCACCATGATCCGGCACCGGTCAAAGAGAAAATCTTCCTGGCTCTGCCGGCGCTCCTCGTCCGGCAGGCCGGCATGGTATCGCACCGCGCTAATCCCGTTATCCTGCAGAAAACCGTGGACCTCCTCCACCGTTTTGCGGGTGGCGCAGTAGATGATGCCGCAGTCCTCCCCCTGCTGGCCAAGCACCTGGAGCAGTTCCGCCTTTTTGGAGCCGGGGCGGCGTACCTCCAGGTAGAGATTTTCCCGGTCGAAGCCGGTGACCAGCTTCCGAGGCGCTTCCAGGGCCAGCAGGGTCTCGATATCCTTCCGAACCTGGGGCGTGGCGGTGGCCGTAAAGGCTCCCACCACCGGCCGATGGGGCAGGCTGGCCGCAAACCGGGGAATTTCCAGGTAGGCGGGGCGGAAATCCTGCCCCCACTGGCTGATGCAGTGGGCCTCGTCCACCGCCAGCAGGTCGATCCGGGCCGAGAAGGCAAAATCCAGAAAAGCGGGGCTGGTCAGCCGTTCCGGCGCCACATAGATCAGCTTGTACCGGCCCTGCCGGGCCCGCTCCAGAGCCAGGGCGTACTGGCGGGGGGTGAGGCTGCTGTTCAGAAACGCCGCCGGTACCCCCATCTGCACCAGGGCCATCACCTGATCCCGCATCAGGGAGACCAGGGGGGATACAATAAGGGAGATGCCCTCCTGCATCAGGGCCGGGATCTGGAAGCAGACCGATTTGCCCGCCCCGGTGGGCATGACGGCCAGCACATCCTGCCCGCCGCAAAGGGCACGGATGATCTCTTCCTGCCCCGGGCGGAACCGGTCGTAGCCGTAATATCGTTTTAAAAGTGTATGGGCCTGGTCCATTCCGTCTTTCCCCCGATGCTGTAAAATGCTTTCCCCAGTATAGCACATCCGGCGCCGCTGCGCACCCTGGGGCCGATGTTGACAAGAAAAGGAAGGATTTGCTATCATCGTATTGCGGGCCTGCCCGCCCCCAAAACTACTGTGAACAGGGAGCCCATCGCCCCCTGCCGGTATAAGAAAAAGGGCCGGAATTTTCCGGCAAAAGGAGGACGCCATGTATCAGTTCGATCAGATCATAGACCGCCGGGGCTATAGCTCCAAGTGGGATAAGCCCCTGTACCCGGTGGCCCAGGATAAGCCCCTGATCCCCATGTGGATCGCGGATATGGATTTCGCCACCCCGCCCTGCGTCACCGACGCCATCCGTCAGCGGCTGGAGCACCCCACCTTCGGCTATTGTGATACCGACCCCCGCTTTGCCCAGGCGGTGGTGGATTGGGCCCGGGCCCGCCGGGGCGTCACCGATCTGAAACCGGAGTATGTCCAGTGCCAGAACTCCACCGTGGGCGCCATTGTGGCGGCCATCAAGACCCTGACCCAGCCGGGCGAGGGGGTACTGGTCCACCTGCCCAACTATACCGGTTTTACCTACGGCATTGCCGATGCCGGCCGCCGCCTGGTGGGTACCCCCCTGGTACGGGATGAGCAGGGGGTGTTCCGGATGGATCTGGCCGATATGGAGGAAAAGATCCGGGCCGAAAAGATTCGCTGCCTGATCCTCTGCTCCCCCCACAACCCCACCGGCCGTGTCTGGACCCAGCAGGAGCTGGAGCAGGTCTCGGAGCTCTGCGAAAAGTACGGGGTGTACATCATTTCCGACGAGGTGTGGGCGGATTTCGTCTTTGCCCCTGCCCGGCAGATCGCCACCGCTCTGGCCACCGACTACACCCGCAGCCACACCATCGCCACCTACGGCGCCACCAAAACCTTCAACCTGGCCGGCCTGCGGGCCGCCTATTCCATCGTGTACGATGACCAGCTGCGGGCGGCCTACCAGAAGAAGTCGGCCGAAAACCACTACAATGTGCCCAACACCCTCTCGGTGGCGGCTGTGATCGGCGCCTACACCGGCGGCGGGGAATATGCCGACCAGCTGGTGGCCTATATCTACGAAAACATGAAGGCGGCCCATGAATATATCTGCCGGGAGATCCCCCAGGTGGCCAGCTATCTGCCCGAGGGCACCTATACCCTCTGGCTGGATTTCGGCGGTACCGGCCTTTCCGACGAGGAAGCCATGAAGCGGATGGGCGCCCAGGGCCTGGTGATGAGCCCGGCCAGCGAGTACAACGGCAGCGGCTGGTTCCGCATGAACATGGCCTGCCCCCGCAGCCAGGTGGAACAGGCCCTGAAAGCCCTGAAAGCGGCCCTGGCCTGATTTGCCCAAAAAGAATCCGGCCCGGCGGCCGGGGAGGAGTATCCTTCCCCCGGCCGCCGGTTTTTGGCGGAAAAATTTTTGAAATCAGCAAAAAAACCTGTTATCCTGAATAAGTACCTGTTTTCAGCCGGCCTTCGGGCCGGCCTTTCCATGGGGGAGGGCCGGCCGCGGGCGGGCTGCTTTGTTTTGTTTGTGGGAGGGAGGATAATATCGTGAAGGAATCCAACCGGCTGTTCCGCTGGCTTTTTTATCTGCTGGGGCTGCTCATCCTGGCGGTGGGCCTTACCCTGAACACCAAAAACGGCCAAGGGGTGACCCCCATCGTCTCGGTGCCCTACTGCATCTCCCAGCTCAGCGGGCTGAACTTCGGCAACATGACCCTGCTGATCTACTGCCTGTTTGTGGCGGCCCAGTTCCTTATCAAGGGCAAAAAAGCCCGGTGGACCGACCTGCTCCAGGTGCCTCTGAGCATTGTCTTCACCCGGTTTATGAATCTGTTTGACCAGCTGCTGGATTTTGAGCCCCAGGGGGCGGCGGCCACCCTCTGCACCGGGGTGGGGGCGGCCATGAGCGTGAACATGAACCTGGTGCCAAACCCGGGCGACGGCATTGTGGCGGCCCTGGCCCAGCGCACCGGCCGGGAGATGGGGCTGGTGAAAAACTGTTTTGACCTGCTCAATGTCTGCCTGACCCTGGCCATGGGCTTTGCCTTTGCCCAGCCCTTCTGCGGCATCGGGCTGGGCACCCTGCTGGCCATGGTGGGGGTGGGCCGGGTGATAGCCCTTTTCAACCGGTTCTGCCGCCTGCCGTTGGGCCGGCTGGCCGGGCTGGAAGCAGCCGCTGCCTGAAGATAGCTGAAAAAAAGAAGGAGCAGGGCCCCGGCCCTGCTCTTTTTCTATCTTCCCGACAAAAAGTGGCAGAGGAAAGGGCGCAAAACCGTCAAAAGCGGCAAAAATATCCTGTAAAGCTTGCTGTCAAGACAGGTACGTGGTATGATAGGGCAAATCGGCAAAAGGAGCAAGAAATATGGAAAACTTTGCGGCATTTTTAAAGAGAAAAGATGTGGTGATCTCCCCCAAGCGCTATGGGGTGGACGCATTGAGCGCCATGGCGCAGGGCCTGTTCGCCTCCCTGCTCATCGGCACCATCATCAACACCCTGGGCCAGCAGCTGGGGCTGGAATATCTCACCCAGGTGGGCGGTTATGCCACGGCCATGGCGGGCCCGGCCATGGCGGTATCCATCGGCTATGCCCTGCACTGCCCGCCCCTGGTGCTGTTCAGCCTGATCACGGTGGGCTCGGCAGCCAACACTCTGGGCGGGGCCGGCGGCCCTCTGGCGGTGCTGGTGGTCACGGTGGTAGCCGCCGAGCTGGGCAAGCTGGTGAGCAAGGAGACCAAGGTGGATATCCTGGTCACCCCCTTTGTGACCATCTTTGTGGGGGTGGGCCTTTCCAGTCTGGTGGCCCCGGCCATCGGCAGCGCGGCCAGCGCCTTTGGGCAGCTGATCATGTGGGCCACCGAGCTGCAGCCCTTCTGGATGGGCATCCTGGTGAGCGTGGTGGTGGGGGTGGCCCTCACCCTGCCCATCAGTTCGGCGGCCATCTGCGCGGCCCTGGGCCTTACCGGCCTGGCGGGAGGCGCTGCCGTGGCGGGCTGCTGTGCCCAGATGGTGGGCTTTGCGGTCATGAGCTGGCCCGAAAATAAGGTGGGCGGCCTGGTGAGCCAGGGGCTGGGCACCTCCATGCTGCAGATGGGCAACATCGTGCGCAATCCCCGTATCTGGATCGTGCCCACCGCCGCCAGCGCCATCACCGGCCCCATCGCCACCTGCCTGTTCGGGCTGCAGATGAACGGGCCGGCGGTATCCTCCGGCATGGGCACCTGCGGCCTGGTGGGGCAGATCGGGGTGTACACCGGCTGGATGTCGGACATCGCCTCCGGCGCCAAGAGCGCCGTCACCGGCATGGATTGGCTGGCCCTGGTGATGATCAGCTTTGTGCTGCCGGCAGTGCTCTGCTGGGCCGGCGGCAAGCTGATGCGTCGGATCGGATGGATCCGCCCCGGCGATCTCAAGCTGGACTGAAAACGAAACAAAAAAGCCCGCGCCCTGTAGGGGGCGCGGGCTTTTTGTATGCTTATTTCTGCTGGGGGTCGTCGCTCATCAGCTCTTTGATGGAGGCCAGGGTACCGGCCAGGTTCTGCATCTCGGCGGGGATGATCAGCTTGGTGGCCTTGCCGTCCGCTACCTTGGCCAGGGCGTCCATGGTGCGCAGGGCCAGCACCTGGTTGGAAGGCATGGCCTCGTTCAGCAGCCGGATGGCATCGGCCTGGGCCTTCTGCACGGTCAGGATGGCCTGGCTCTCGCCCTCGGCCTCCCGGATCCGCTGCTCCTTCACGGCCTCGGCCCGCAGGATGGCGCTCTCCTTTTCGCCCTCGGCAATCAGGATGGCGCTGCGCTTTTCGCCCTCAGCCTGCAGGATCTTTTCCCGGCGCTCCCGCTCGGCCTTCATCTGCCGCTCCATGGAAGCCTGGATCTCGGCGGGCGGGGTGATGTTCTTGACCTCCACCCGGTTTACCTTGATGCCCCACTTGTCGGTGGCTTCGTCCAGGATGGCGGTGATCCGGGTGTTGATCACATCCCGGCTGGTGAGGGTGCTGTCCAGGTCCATATCGCCGATGATGTTGCGCAGGGTGGTGGCGGTAAGGTTCTCGATGGCCAGCATGGGCCGCTCCACCCCGTAGGTGTAGAGCTTGGCGTTGGTCACCTGGAAGAAGACCACGCTGTCGATCCGCATGGTCACGTTATCCCGGGTGATGACGGGCTGGGGCTCAAAATCGGCCACCTGCTCTTTCAGGTTCACCTTTTTGGCGATCCGCTCCACAAAGGGCAGCTTGACATGAATGCCGGCCTGCCAGGTGGTGCTGTATACGCCCAGCCGTTCCACCACAAAGGCGGCAGCCTGGGGCACGATGACGATGTTGCGGATGATTAAGATCAGCAGCAGGATGATAAGAATCAGCAGATAGATCATGACTTCCTCCTCGTTGGGTCAGATGTGTGTGTCGGCGGTATGGGTCTCTTCCAGAGGTGCCACGGTGAGGGTGGTGCTCTCAAATGCGATCACGGTGCAGGCGTCGCCCGGGTCAAAGGAAGAAGTGCTCACAGCCTTCCAGTCCACCCCGTCCAGCCGGACCCTGCCCGCCCGGCCCGGGCGGATGGGGCTGATGACCTGGACGGTGCGGCCCAAGTTCCGGTCCGCGTTGGTGGGCTCAGACCGGCGGGCCAGCAGCTTTTTCACCAGCGGCCGGGTGAGTACCAGGCATAGGGCCGATACCAGAGTAAAGATGCCGAACTGCCACAGGGGCGTCAGCCCGGCCAGACAGGCAAAAAAGCCCGCCACAGCACCCACTGCAAACCAGATGCTGGTAAAATTAAAGGTCAGAGCTTCGATACCGGCAAAGATCACAATGGCACCTAACCAGAAATATGGAGTAAACATAGGCTTTCCGCCTCCCTCTAAGAAAGTGGGGAAAAAGCTTTCCCTGTACACAGTATATCAGTCATGGGGAGAAAATACAATTTTTCCGCCAGGAATTTACTGGCCGCAGCCCCAAAAGCAAGAGAAAATCCCCGGCCTTAAAAAAGCCGGGGATTTTCGTTGAAAAAGGTATCGGGCCGGCGGGCAGGGAATCAGAGATTCTTGTTATCCTCCACCAGGATGGTGAAGCCCATGGGGTTCACCTCGGTGTTCCGGCCGAAAGCCTTGGTGCAGAGCAGCCGGTTGGTGCGGTTTACAATGATCTCGGCCGATTCGGTGGGGCCGGTGCGCCGGTAATGGAGCACGCCGCCCCGGGCCTGAATCAGGGTGAAATCGCCCCGGGCGAAGGCGTCGCAGTTGCGGCGCAATTCCGCCAGCTGCCGCAGGACGGGTTTGAGCCGGTTTTCGGTGCTGTCCCAATCATAATACCCCCGGTTGAAGGGGTCTTTATAGCCCTGCATGCCCACCTCGTCCCCGTAATAGATGCAGGGGACGCCGGGCAGGGTGTAGAGAAGGGCATAGGCCATGGACATCAGCTGGATGCCCTGGTTGTATTTTTCGGGGGAGAGGCGGCGGCCGTCCTGCCAGGTGCGGTCGTGGCTGCCCACCGGCTCATCCTCCAGGAAGGTGAGGGCCCGCTCGGTGTCGTGGGTGGAAAGGAAGTTCATCAGGCAGTGGCGGGCCGCCGGGGGATAGTTTTCGCAGATGGAAAGGAAGACCTCTGCCGCATTCCGGGCGCTGCCCCCTTTCAGAAAATCCAGGATGGCGTTGCGGAAGGGGTAGTTCATAACCGAATCCAGCCCCTTGCCCAGCAGGTAGGTACGGCGCTGGCCGTAGGCCTCCTTGTTGGAGGCATCCTCCCACACCTCGCCCAGCAGGATCTTATCCTCCCCGTGGGCCTTTACCGCGGCCCGGATGGTCTGGATGAAATCATCGGGCAGTTCGTCCGCCACATCCAGCCGGAACCCGGAGGCGCCCCGGCTCAGCCAGGTATCGATGACCCCGCCCTTGCCGCAGATGAATTCCCGGTAGGAGGGGTCGTTTTCCTTTACCTCCGGCAGGGTGTCGAAGCTCCACCAGCTGCGGTAGCCGCATTTGTATTCCTGCCCAAAGATATACCAGCTCCGGTAGGGGCTGCAGGGGTCGTGATAAGCCCCGCCGCTGCCGTACCGGCCCTCCCGGTTGAAATACAGGCTGTCGCTGCCGGTGTGGCTGAATACCCCGTCCAGGATGATGCCGATGCCCCGCTTGCGGGCATCGGCGCAAAGCCGGCTGAAATCCTCGTTGGTGCCCAGCAGGGGGTCTACCTTTAGGTAGTCGGCGGTGTTGTACCGGTGGTTGGCGTGGGCCTCAAAGATCGGGTTCAGGTAGATCCAACGCACCCCCAGATTTTCCAGGTAGGGCAGCTTCTGGCGGATCCCCTCCAGGTCGCCCCCGTAATAATCCAGGTTCAAAAGCCCCCCATGCTCGTTGGGCCAGTAGTAGGGCACCCCCTTTTTGTTGGAGCGATAGACCCGGTCGGCAAAGGGCATGGGTTTGACTTCGCTCTCAAAAAAGCGGTCGGGGAAGATCTGGTACATGACCCCGCCGGGGAAGGAGGAGGGGGGCTCAAAGCCGGCCTCATAGACCGTGAGCTGATAGGGCCGGCCCTCCTTCTGGCTCAGAAGGCCCTCCCCCAAGGGGCCCCGCCAGACCTTCTGGTAATCCCGCCAGAGGTCGAAAAAGTAGAAGAACAGGCCGGGGGCCTGGGGGGTAAAGAGAATCTCAAAACGATGCAGGGTCCCCTCCTTGCCCCGGTATTCCATGCGCAGGGGCTGGTATTCGCCCCCGTCCGCCATGATCATGAGCCGGGGTTCCACAAAGCCGCAGCTTTCGGGCACGGTGAGGGCAAAGCGCACCGGGCTGCCGGCGGGCGAAGCCCCCCAGGGGCTTTTGTAGGCTTCAAGAGTGCTGTTGTAAAGCCGTTCCATACAGGGATGGATCATCCTTTCCAAAAACAAGATCGTTCTGCCCTGCAGCCCGGGGCCAGAGAAAAATTCTGCCGGCACAAGGCCGGCAGAAAGAAAAGGCTCAGAGCACGGGGCGAGTATGCCAGATATCCCGGGCGTAGTCGTTTACCGAACGGTCGGCGCTGAAGATGCCGCTGTGGGCGATATTCTCCAGGCTCATCCGGTTCCATACCGGGCGCTGGCGGTAAAGCTGCTGCACCTGGGCCTGGGCCCGGCGGTAATCCTGGAAATCGGCCAGGACCATATAGGGGTCGCTGCTGCGCAGGTTATCGGTGACCTCCCGGAAATTCTCCCCGTTCCAGCCGTGTTCCAGGAAACTCAGCACTTCCAGGGCCACGTCATCCTTGCCGATGAACATGCTGGGGTGGTAGCCCATGGCCTTCAGAGCGTTCACCTCGGGGGTGCGCATGCCGAAGATGATCTCGTTGTCATGGCCGGCCGCGTCGGCGATCTCCACATTGGCGCCGTCCAGGGTGCCCAGGGTGATGGCGCCGTTCAGCATGAACTTCATGTTGCCGGTGCCGCTGGCCTCGGTGCCGGCCAGGCTGATCTGCTCGCTCACCTCGCTGGCGGGCATCAGCCGCTCGCTGAGGGATACGTTGTACTCTTCCAGGTAAACCACCCGCAGCTTGTCGCGCACGGCCGGGTCGGAATCAATCAGTTCGCCCAGCTTGCAGATGGTGCGGATCATCTGCTTGGCCATATAGTAGCCGGGGGCCGCCTTGGCGCCGAAGATATAGGTCTTGGGGACAAAGTCGGCGTTGGGGTTGGCTTTCAGGTAAAGGTACTGGGCGGCGATATTCAGCGCGTTCAGGTGCTGACGCTTGTACTCATGCATCCGCTTGACCTGGCAGTCAAAGATGGAGGCGGGGTCGATCTTCTGGCCGGTGGTGCGGGCCAGGTAATCGGCAAAGCCGGCCTTGTTCTTCAGCTTGACCTTTTCCAGTTTTTCCAGCACGGCCGAATCATCCTTGTAGGCCGAGAACTTTTCCAGCTGGGAGGCATCCTGCCGGTAGCCGGTGCCGATGGTCTCATCCAGCAGGCCGCACAGGTTGGGGTTGGAGGCCAGCAGCCAGCGCCGGTAGGCAATGCCGTTGGTCACGTTCTTGAAGGCCTTGGGCTTGTAGAGGTAGTAGTCGTGGAAGACGCTGTCCCGGATGATCTGGCTGTGCAGCTTGGAAACGCCGTTGATGCTGTGGCAGACATAGCAGCAGATGTTGGCCATCCGCACCTGATTGTCGCCCAGGATGGCCATATAGTCGATCTTGCCCTTGTCGCCGGGGAAGGCCTTTTCAAAGTCCATGCGGCAGCGGCGGTCCAGCTCCTGCACGATCATATAGATGCGGGGCAGGGTCATCTTGAACAGGTCCACATTCCACTTTTCCAGGGCCTCGCTCATGATGGTGTGGTTGGTGTAGGCAAAGGTGCGCCGGCAGATGTCGAAGGCCTTTTCCCAGGTGAAGCCGCACTCATCCAGCAGCACCCGCATCAGTTCCGGGATGGCCAGGGTGGGGTGGGTGTCGTTCAGCTGGATGGCCACCTTGTCGGGCAGGTTATCCAGGGTGGCGTACACAGACAGGTGATTCTGCACAATATCCCCGATGGAGGCCGCCGACAGGAAGTACTGCTGGCGCAGCCGCAGGATCTTGCCCTCCACATGGTTGTCGTTGGGGTACAGGATCTTGCTGATCAGCTCGGCCGAGGCGTTCTTGCTCATGGCGCTGCCGTATTCGCCGGCGTTGAAGCTGTTCATGTCGAAATCCGGGGCCTTGGCCTGCCACAGCCGCAGCTTGGCCACGCTCTCCCCGTTATAGCCCTGCACATACATATCGCTGGGCACCGCCATGACGCTGTTGTAGTTCACATGCTTCACATGGTGGAAATCCCCGTACCAGCTCTCCTCGATCCGGCCGTCAAAGCGGATCTCCTGGGCCTGGTCGGGGTGGCTTTTGAGCCATACCTGGCCGCCGGGCAGCCAGTTGTCGGCCCGCTCCTGCTGCCAGCCGTCCACGATCTTCTGCTTGAAGATGCCGTATTCATACAGGATGGAGTAGCCGGTGCCCGCAATGCCGGTGGTGGCCATGCCGTCCAGGTAGCAGGCGGCCAGCCGGCCCAGGCCGCCGTTGCCCAGGCCCGCGTCCGGCTCTTCCTCATAAATGGATTCCAGTTTGATGTCGTGGTCTTCCAGCACCTCCTGGGCAATCTGGGCCAGGCCCAGGTTGAACAGGCTGGTCTTGAGGCTGCGGCCCATCAGGAATTCCATGCACAGGTAGTACACCTGCTTGGAGCCGGTGGCCAGAACCTTGCTCTGGAACCGCTTGTGCTCGTTGCTCATGATCTGGCGCACGATCAGCGCCAGGGTGCGATAGATCTGCTGGTTGGTGGCTACCTCCAAGGTGGTGCCGTACTCGCTGGCCAGCTGATCCACAAGATGATGCTCAAACTCGGATTTGGTAAATTTCTTCATAAATTTTGGTTTCCCCCCTGAAAAAAACCGCTGCCGGCCGCTTGAAAGCCAGAGGCCCCGGGCGGCACCGGAAACGGTAGGTATTGAAGGAGCGTCAAAAAATGAACACTTTTATTATATAGTATTGCTTTTGTTGTTTCAAGAAAAACGGGATTTTCTGGGGATTTGCATAGAAAAAGCCGCTGCGTTTTTATAAATTAGGCTTTTTCTTACTTTTAAAATGCTTTATAATAAAGTTTTGAAAACACCGAAAAATCTGCGCGCGGCGCAGTACAGGATAAAGAAAGGAGCAGTCGGTATGGCGGCAAACAAGATCAAACTGACCATCTGCGGGGCCAACTATGTGGTGATGAGCGAGGAGAGCGAGGAGTATATTCAGGAGCTGGCAGCCCGCCTGGATGAAGATATGAACAATCTCATGTCCAATATGCCTTCGGCCAGCGTTACCGCCGCGGCCATCGTCACGGCGCTGGGCTACCTGGATGAGCTGAAAAAGGCCGAGAACGGGGCCGACAATATGCGCAGCCAGGTGCATGAGTACCTGGAAGACGCTTCCAAGGCCCGGATGGAGGCCCTGGACGCCAGCCGCCGGCTGGCCGCCCTTCAGAAGGAAGTGGACAGCCTGAAGGAACGGATCGGCGAGGTATGAAAAAGAAGATCGAGATCCTGGCCCCGGCGGGCAACGAGGAGATGCTGCGGGCCGCGGTGTTTGCCGGGGCCGACGCGGTCTATCTGGGCTTTGCGGGCTTCAACGCCCGGGCCAGCGCCGGCAATTTCACCGCCGAGACCCTGGGACAGGCGGTGTCCTTCTGTCACGGACGGGGCGTCCGGGTGCATGTGGCCCTGAACACCACCGTCTATCCCCATGAGATCCGGGCCCTGGCAGGGGCCATCGGGGCCATTGCCGCCGCCGGGGCGGACGCCCTCATCGTGCAGGATCTGGGCGTGGCCCAGCTGGCCAGGCAGATCGCGCCGGGGCTTTGTCTTCATGGTTCCACCCAGATGAGCGTCCAGAGCCTGGAAGGGGCCCTGGCTCTGGCGGATATGGGATTTTCCCGGGTCATCCTGGCCCGGGAGCTGAGCCGGGAGGAGATCAGCCATATCACCCGGGAATGCCCCATCGAGACCGAGATCTTCGTGCACGGGGCCCTGTGCATGAGCGTCAGCGGCCAGTGCTATATGAGCGCCTTTTTGGGCGGGCGAAGCGGCAACCGGGGCAGCTGCGCCGGTACCTGCCGGCTGCCCTTTGACGCGGGCAGCGCCCGGCCGGAAGGGGCCTGCCATCTCTCCCTCAAGGACAATTCTCTGCTGGATAAGCTGGCCGAGATCGCCGGGCTGGGGGTATCCAGCGCCAAGATCGAGGGGCGGCTGCGCACCCCCGAATATGTGGCCGCGGCGGTGAGCGCCGCCCGGGCCGGGCGGGATGGCTTTGCCTTTGACGAAGAACTGCTGAAGGGGGCTTTTTCCCGCTCCGGCTTTACCCAGGGTTACTACCTGGGCAAACGGGACAAGGAGATGTTCGGGGTGCGCACCGCCGAGGATTCGGCGGCCAGCAAGGCGGTCCAGCCCCGGCTGCGGGAGCTGTTCCGGCGGGAATACCCCGGTGTGGAGGTAGACCTGGAGCTGGCGGTGGAAGCCGAGGGCGCCAAGCTCACCGTGCGGGATGAGGACGGCAACCGGGTGACGGTGTACGGGCAGCAGGAACCCCAGCCCGCCCGCACCGACCCCACCCCTGCCCTGGAAAAGAGCCTTGCCAAGACCGGCGGCACCCCCTTCCTTGCCCGGGATATCCGGGTGCGGATGGAGGATGGGCCCTGGTACCTGCCTGCCAGCGCGGTGAACGAACTGCGCCGCCAGGCTCTGGAAAAACTGCTGGAAAAGCGCAGTACTCTGCGTCCCTTCGAGGCCCGGCCGGCCCAGATCACCGACCCGCCCCGGCGGGCGGTGCCCGCCCGTCAGCGGCTGATGGGCCGCTTTGAGAGCCTGGAGCAGGTGCCCGAAACGGCCTGGCAGGAGTTGAACCGGGTGATGCTGCCCCTGGCCGAGGCCGAAAAAGTGCCGGCGGAATACCGGGGCCGCACCCTGCTGGAAATGCCCCGGGCCCTGTTTGGCCCGGAAGAAGAGCGGGCTGCCCGGCAGCTGGAGCAGGCCAGGACCCTGGGCTTTGCGGGCTTTGGGGTCCAGAACATCGCCCATCTGCACATGGCCAAAGGCCTGCCCCTGTACGGCTGCTTTGGGCTGAATGTGACCAATCAGATCTCGGCCCGCCGGTATGTGGAGGAGGGCCTGGCCGGTGTGACCCTGCTGCCCGAGATGACGGCGGGCGATATGGCCTATATCCTGCCCGGGGCCCCCACCGGGGCGCTGGGCTACGGCCACATGCCCCTGATGATCACCCGGGCCTGCCCGCTGCAGAACGTGACCGACTGCGCCCATTGTTCCCGCAAAGGGGAGCTCACCGACCGCAAGGGCAAAAAGTTCCCGGTGCGGTGTGCCGGCGGGGTGCGCACCATCTACAACCCGGTGCCCCTTTACATGGGCGACAAGCCGGGCAGCCTGCCGGTGGATGATATCTGGCTCTGGTTCACGGTGGAAAGCCGGGCCGGGGCAGCCGGGGTGCTGAAGGCCTATCGGGAGGGCCGGCCTTTTGAGGGCGAATTCACCCGGGGGCTCTATTTCCGGGGTACCCAGAGCGCCAACGACGCCCTGAACCGGAACCAGGCCCGCCCGCAAAAACAGGAAGGACAGGAATAAACCCATGGATGTAAAAGTAAAATGTCTCAGTGAGACGGCCCGCCTGCCGGTGTACGCCACCCCCGGGGCGGCGGCTGCCGACCTGTGTGCCGATCTGGCCCAGCCCCTGACCCTGGAAGCGGGCCAGCGGGCCCTGGTGCCCACCGGCCTGGCCCTGGAATTGCCCGGCCCCGAGTATGTGGCCCTGGTCTTTGCCCGCAGCGGGCTGGCCGTGCGGCAGGGCATTGCCCTTTCCAACGGTGTGGGGGTCATCGACAGCGACTACCGGGGCGAGGTAAAGGTAGGGCTGATCAACCAGGGCGGGGAGGCTTACACCATCCAGCCCGGGGAGCGGATCGCCCAGCTGATGATCGCGCCGGTGGTCCTGGCCCGGTTTTTGCCCAGCGAAGAGCTGGGCAGCACCGATCGGGGCGAGGGCGGATTTGGCAGTACCGGCCGGCTGGGAGGGCAGTGAGATGAAGATCGTATTGGCATCCCAGAGCCCCCGCCGCCGCCAGCTCATGGCCCTCATCACCCCCCAGTTCCGGGTACAGGTGAGCCAGGTGGACGAAAGCCAGGTGAAGGCCGAAAGCCCGGCGGCCCTGGCCGAGGCGCTGGCCCGGGCCAAGGCCCTGGCTGTAGCGGCGGAATGCGGCCCGGAAGAGATCGTCATCGGCAGCGACACGGTGGTGGATTGTGACGGCCAGGTGCTGGGCAAACCCGCCGACGCCCGGGACGCGGCCCGGATGCTGCGGCTGCTCAGCGGCCGGGAACACCAGGTGCACACCGGGGTATGCCTGGTATGCGGGGAAAAAACCGAGAGTTTTGTGCACACCAGCCGGGTGGAATTCTACCCCCTGAGCGAAGAGGAGATCGCCGCCTATATCGCCACCGGCGAGCCCTTTGACAAGGCGGGCGCCTACGGCATCCAGGGGGGCGCGGCCCTTTTCTGCAAAGAGATCCGGGGGGACTTCTTCAGCATCATGGGCCTGCCGGTGAGCCTTCTGGCCCGGCATTTGCGGACTTTTGCGGCAACTTGCCCAAAAAACTGAGAATTCGCCCCCATTCGCCGGGCGGCTTTGGACAAAATTATGAACAAAAGGAAAAAAAAGCCGGTTTGCGTTGAGAAAAGCCGATCCCCCGGTTATAATATTAGAAGCAGAAATACGGCCTTGCGCCCCTGGCGGGCGGGGCCATCCAGATAGAATGTTGCGGCTGCGGGTATGCGCGCAGGAAAAGGAGTAGAAAGGTATTATGTTCAACAAGGATATCGGTATCGACCTGGGTACCGCCAATACGCTGGTATATCTCAAGGGCAAGGGCATCATCATGCGGGAGCCCTCGGTGGTGGCTGTGGACACCAAGACCGATAAGGTCAAGGGTGTGGGCCACGAGGCCAAGGCCATGATCGGCCGTACCCCCGGCAGCATTGTGGCGGTGCGTCCCCTGAAGGACGGCGTGATCGCGGATTTTGACACCACCGCCACCATGCTGGAGCACTTCCTCAAGCAGGCCTGCGGCAAGAGCCTGTTCTTCCGTCCCCGGGTGGTCATCTGCATCCCCTCCGGTGTTACCGAGGTGGAGCGCCGGGCCGTAAAGCAGGCCTCCCTGGCCGCCGGCGCCCGTCAGGTGAGCGTGATCGAGGAGCCCATGGCGGCTGCCATCGGCGCGGGCCTGCCCATCAGCGAGCCTGTGGGCAGCATGATTGTGGATATCGGCGGCGGCACCAGCGAGGTCGCCGTGATCAGCTTGGGCGGCATCGTGGCGGCCCGCAGCGTGCGGGTGGGCGGCGACGCCTTTGACCGGAGCATCATTGCCTATATCAAGCGCAAGTACAACCTGCTCATCGGTGACCGCACCGCCGAGGAGGTCAAGATCCAGATCGGCTCCGCCGCCCCCATGGAGGAGGAGACCAGCATGGAGATCAAGGGCCGCAACCTGGTGGACGGCCTGCCCAAGAACATCGTGGTGAACAGCGAGGAGATCCGGGAAGCTTTGTCTGAAAGCCTGCAGCGAGTGATCGACGCGGTGAAGGAGACTCTGGAGCGCACCCCGCCCGAACTCAGCGCCGACATCATCGACCGGGGCATCATGCTCAGCGGCGGCGGTGCCCTGCTGCGGGGGCTGGATACCCTGATCACCGGCGAGACCGGCATTGACGCCCATGTGGCCGAGAGCCCCCTGGATTGTGTGGCACTGGGCAGCGGCGCCGTGCTGGACAACATCGAGCTTCTGGGCGACGTGCTCAACGAGAACAGCACCCATTTCTAAGAAAGATCCGTCGGGGCAGAATTCTGTCCTCCGATCAAGGTTGCGGTACGGGGGCCGGTCCAGGCCCCTGTGCCGCAATATGTTTTTTTGAGAAGGATACCGGAAGGCGGATGAGAGGATGAAGGACTTTTTCTCCACCCTGAAATTTAAATTGCTGACAGGGGTGGCGGTTTTGCTGGCAGGCATGCTGGCCTGGGCGGGCGCCAACGGGCGGCTGTCCAACGCCCCGCAGGAGCTTCTGGGGGCCCTGCTGGTGCCTTTCCAGCGGGCGGCGGCGGCCATCAGCGGCGGTGTGGACGAGGTGTGGACCAAGTACACCCAGATCGACGAGATCCTGGCCGAAAACGAGCAGCTGAAGGAAGAAAACTCCAGCCTGCGCCAGCGGATGGTGGATTATGATACCATGAAGGCCGAGAACGAGGCCTTTAAGGATCTGGCCCAGATTCAGGAAGAAAACCCGGAATATGAGTATGCCTCGGGTTTCATCATCGGGCGGGACCCGCTGGAGCAGTTCGGCGGCTTCACCATTGACCAGGGCACCCTGAACGGGGTGGAAAAGAACGACGTGGTGGTGAGCGACCAGGGGTATCTGGTGGGCATCGTGCTGGAAGCCGGGCTCAATTCCAGCAAGGTCATCACCATTCTGAGCCCCAGCCTGAACGCGGCCGGGGTGGTGAGCCGCACCCGGGATAACGGCATCCTTACCGGCAGCGCCGAGTATGCCAGCCAGGGCCTGTGCACCTTCACCAACCTGAGCCGGGATACCCAGGCCACCGTGGGGGATGAGATCATCACCACCGGGCTGGGCGGGGTTTTCCCTGCGGATATCCTGGTGGGTACGGTGGAAGAACTGGTGCCCGAGAGCAGCGGCAAATCCATGGTGGCGGTGGTCCGCCCCGGGCAGGATATCGACTCGCTCAAACATGTATTCGTGATTGTGGACCGGGACAACGGGCAGGAGGAGTGATCTTCCCCCGCCGGCTCGTAAAGAAAAAGGAGGGAACCGGGGATGGAATCCAAGCGACAGCGCCGGCTGCGGCTGACGACCAAGTGGGCCGCCTACAGCCTGATGCTTCTGGTGGCTGCCACCCTGCAGACCATGCCGGGGCTGTTCACCATCGGCGGGGCCAAGCCCATCTTCATCCTGCCCCTCTGCCTGGCGGTGGCCCTGTTTGAGGGGGAGTATGCCGGGGCGCTGTTCGGGGCGGTGTGTGGCCTTTTGTGGGATTACACCGCCGGGCGCACCGTGGGCCTTCTGGCCCTGGGGCTGCTGGTGCTGGGCTTTGTGGCCTCCATCATTGTGCGGATGTATCTGCAGGAGACCTCGGCCAACTTCCTGTTGCTGGTGGCGGGGTCGGCCCTTTTGCTGCTCAGCACAGACTTTTTGTTTTTTTATGCCATGCGGGGCTATCCCAATGGCCTGCAGCAGTACTGCACCGTGGTGCTGCCCACGCTGATCTTTACGGCAGCCCTTTCCCCCCTGGCCTTTGTGGGGGCAAGGGCGGTGCATGTCCGATGGGGCGAAAGCTGATGAAAAACGGAAAGGGGGCGGGGGCCTTTGAACGATAAGGGAGGGCGCGGCCAGAAGACCGAGCAGCGCCGGGTGGCCTTTTTGATTGGCCTGGGCGCGTTGGTCATGGCGATTTTCCTGCTCAGGCTCATCAAGCTGCAGGTTCTGGAAGGCAAAAGCTACCGGGAACAGGCTTCCAGCACCTATACCTACAGCTTTGACATCACCGCGGCCCGGGGAAATATCGTGGATAAATACGGCCGCAGCCTGGCCACCAACACCACCGGCTACAATGTGGTGCTGAACAATGTGATGCGGGGCGAGGCCGACCTGAACGCCATCCTTCAGGAACTGGTGACCATCTTCCAGGAAAACGGGGAGAGCTGGAACGACACCATGCTGGTGAGCGAACCGGATGAAAACGGCCGCTATACCTTCACGGCTGCCGAGGACAACGAGAGCGAGCAGACCCGGCTGGCCACCCTGAAAACGGCCCTGGGGCTGCAGCAGTACGCCAGTGCCGACAACGTGATGGAAAAAATCGTGGAGACCTTTAAGCTGGAGGAATATGACCCCTACTGGCAGCGGATCCTGGGCGGCATCCGGTACCAGATGAAGCTGGAGGAATTTTCCAACAACAACAACTTCACTCTGGCCACCGATGTGTCGGTCAAGACTATGGCCACCATCAAGGAGCGCAGCCTCAGCCTGCCCGGGGTGGAGATCGTGGAGACCAGCCTGCGCAGCTACCCGGACGGCACCATCCTGCCCCATGTGCTGGGCAGTGTGGGCAAGATCACCCGGGAACAGTGGGTAGCCGACGATTATGCCCTGCGGGACAAGGGCTACAAGATGAGCGACCTGATCGGCCAGAGCGGCCTGGAACTGGTGTACGAGGATGAGCTGAGAGGTTCCGACGGCACCCAGGAGATCGTCTGCAATTCCGACGGCGAGATCCAGAGTACCACCGTCACCAAGGAGCCGGTGTCCGGCAAGACCGTGGTGCTCACCATCGACAAGGATTTCCAGGAAAAGGTACAGCAGGCCCTGGAAAACCGGATCCTCACCCTGCAGCAGACCGCTGCCGAGGGCGTGGGCAAGGAGGCCAACGCGGGGGCCGCCGTGGTCATTGATGTGAAGACCGGCGGCATCCTGGCCCTGGCCAATTACCCCAACTATGACCTGAACCTGTACAGCAGCAATTACAGCGAGTACGCCCAGGATGAGAGCCTGCCCCTTTACAACCGGGCTCTGCAGGGGCTGTATTCGCCGGGTTCCACCTTCAAGCCGGTGGTGGCGGCCACCGGCCTGACCAGCGGCACCATCACCGCCGATGAGACGGTGAACTGTACCAACCCCTATTCCTTCTATACCGACTATCAGCCCCGCTGCCTGCAGCTGGGTCACCGGGGCCCCATCAATGTGATCAATGCCATCAAGTTCAGCTGCAATATCTTCTTCTATGATGTGGGCCGCCGGGTGGGCATTGAGGCCTATGATACCATGGCCTACAAGCTGGGCCTGGCCACCCCCACCGGTGTGGAGGTGAGCGAGGCGGTGGGCCAGCTCACCACCAAGGAGGACGAGAACTACGGCAACGGCCTGGAACTGCAGGCGGCCATCGGCCAGGGCAACACCCTGGTCACCCCCGTCCAGCTGGCCACCTATGCGGCCACCCTGGCCAACAACGGCACCCGGTACCGCACCCATCTGGTGGCTGGCCTGCAGGACACCAACACTGGCGAGATGATCATGGAGGTAGAGCCCGAGGTCGTGGAGCAGGTGGAGGATACCAACGGGGCCTTTGAGACCATCCGTCAGGGCATGATCGGGGTGGCGGAATACACCAACGCCTTCATCGGCTACCCCATCACCATTGCCGCCAAGACCGGCAGCCCCCAGCGGGGCGAGGTGTTCAAGACCAGCTCCAGTGGCAATACCTATTATGCCAACGGTGTGGTCATTGCCTATGCCCCCGCCGAGGACCCGGAGATCGCGGTGGCGGTGGCCATCGAATACGGCGGCGGCGGCAGCTATGTGGCCCCCGCCGTGGTGGATATCTTTGACTCCTATTTCTTCGAGCGCACCGATACCCTGCAGCCCACCGCCGAAGGGGAGCTGCTGGAATAACCCATAAAAAAGAAAGGCCCCGGCAAGAATCGGGAGCGTTCGTAAAACAGTTTCAGTCCCGGCAGTAATGTCTGCCGGGACTGTTCTTGCATAAATTGAAGCCGTATGATACGTTTAAACAGACCGATAAACTCCGATTTGAATTTCCACAAATTATGACCTCTTAACAGAGGTTACAGGTTATCAATAAAATCCTCCAGACGCCTTGCAAATAAAGGATTTTTCGCAGTGTGCTCACCTTATTCCTTTATACGATTTCAAAACAATTTATTCTTCCATCGCAACCTCATAAGGGAAAAATTGAGGGAAGAAAAAACTCGTAACACGACATAACAAATTGTGGCAATCGGGAACCTGTGATGTATGTGCGAATATATTATTTTGGAGGATTACATAGTGGAAAAGTACATTTATAACGAGCAAAACGGTCTTTGGTATGAGTTGCAGGGTGATTATTACATTCCTTGTTTGGAATTACCCGCTGAAAAAGAAGAAAGGCATATCGGCATATGGGGACATCGACATCTGCGATATATTCGGGAGTATAAAAAGGTACTTTACACGGATTTGCTGATAAGCGGCAAGCTGCAATCTTACCTTGCTGATGTTGAGGAACAGGCACAGGAACTGTTTGACCGCCTGATGAAGCAACGGACAGAGCGTGAGGGCATTACAGAAAAGCTGAAAGCCGAAAGTCCCATGTTGTGGGTAGGCAGAATGAACGCACTGTGGTCAGCGGTTACGGAAACTGTAAATACGGAGGTAATCTTCGTATGAGAAAGCAGAAATATTACCTTTACCTCACAGCTGAAGAACGGAGGTATATTTTAAATGCTCTGCTTTCCTGCCGCAACAAACGGGTTGCACAGGGCAGATATACGGATGCGGTGAATGAGGTTATGATAAAGTTACAAAAATAGACTTCGGCGGCAGGGAGAAATCCCTGCCGTTTTCACATAGAATGATTCAGGTTCTTGCATTACCGCTTGGAAAATCAAAGCAAATATAGTACAATATTAACGACCGTTCACTATGTTGCAGAGAAGGAGGTACTATATTGCGCCCTCAAAATAAAGAAGGCCGCAGGGCAAAGCAAATTGAGATAATGGAAAACAGCTTCAACTGCTATGCGGAGAGCGGATTTTCCTCTGTCGGTGTAAAAGCGATTGCAAAAGCCTGCGATTGCAGTGTTGCGACACTGTATCTGTATTTTGAAAACCTCGATGACCTTATCATTCAGTCCACCGAATACTGTATGAGCAAGGTGGAAGATGATTTTATGGCGAAAGCCCCCACCGATGTGGATGACCTGTGGCGGTTTATTGATGAGATACCCTATTGGACGGCGAAAAAGCACGGAAAGAAATACCGGCTGATGTATCAAATCTACACTCACCCCAAATACAGGGAATACGGTCAGAAGTTCTTTAAGGGTGTGGATAAACGATATACCGAATATGCAAAGAGCTTAGAGCCAAAGCTGGGGATTCCCCACGAGAAGATCACGCCGCTGATTTTCATTCTGATCCGAGCCTGCGTCCATTACGCACTGTTTGAGGATGAGTTCTATCTGAAATCACAGATAGCCGTGCTGAAGGAAGCCCTTGAACTCTTTCTTGCGAAATATAACCCGAAAGCAAGGTCGGGTACTTTTACAGAATAAACCGGATTCAAAAATATCTTTTGGGAGGAATATCAATGAAAAAACGAATTGTGAGCATCCTGCTTACCCTTTGTATGGTACTTATGCTCGTACCGGCAACGGCATTTGCGGAAACGCCCAGTGAAAGGTATTCGATGACCCTGAATTTCAAGTACGGAACCCTCTACGGCGAAACCGGTTCCTATGATTTGGGTTCGGATTACAAGGCGGGTGATAAGTACGATATCAGTGGTGAGTTGTATGATCTCACGGGTTACAAACCGTATAAAATCGTTGACTGCCGGTCTGCCGAGGGCGACGGGGTGAAGGGATTCATTACGGATCATGATATCGTCCTTGATGTTCTCTACGAGGTGGACGGCAGCCTCGCCGTCACGCTCGACGGCTTCGAGGTGGGCAAAACGCCGAACGATATCACCTACAGCTTCGAATCCACGATCCCGGGCATCGAATTCAGCGAAGACGATATTCTGTCTGATGGTTGGATGCAATACATTTTTGACGGCGATGCTAATGATTACTGTTGGGAACCAATGAGCACCACCAAGGAGTTTCGGGCTGACACGCAGTATAAACTCCTTATAGATCTGGACAACAAAGGTCTGGAGTTGGCGCCGGCTGTCACCGTGAACGGCAGGACGCCGAAATCTTGTAAGATTGCAACCAGCAACGGTGTGCCGATTCAGCTCCAAATAGACTGCGACCTCGGCACGCCGGCGGAGCATTCGCAGTACACCATCACCTATGACGGCGGCGAGGACAGCGATCCGGTGACGGATGTCAAGACCCACGGCGAGGACCTCCCCCTGCGCGGCGAGACCTTCACCATGGACGGCTTCGTCCAGACCGGCTGGGTGGACAAAGAGACCGGCGCAATCTACGACCTCGGCGCAACCTATGACGAGGATCGGGACGTCACGCTCTATCCCGTCTTTGAAAAGCTCGTCACCGTGACCGCCCCCTTCACCACCACCGTCGCGCTGGGCGACGCGGGCGAGCCGGGCGAGACGACCTTTATGCTGTACCTGATCGACGGCACGGGCAATAAGCTGACCTATGATGACCAGTACTTCTTCGCGGAGATCACCACCGACGGCGCGGGCAGCTACAGCGGCACCATGACCATCACGGCGACCAAGGAGTGGCTCCGCGATATGCTCTATGAGGGCGCGTTCATCTGGCAGTATGACGGCGAAGAAGATGGCTGGACGTATGATGATACGGTCTGGGGCGTGCGCCTGTATATGCCGGAGGTCGCGGCGCGGGCTGTGGACGAGGCATCTTATGAGCTGCTCCTCTATCCCACCTATGTGATGAGCGACGGCAGCTTCAATCTCGATCTGAACGCCGGCCCGGTGGAGGAGATGACCTTCACCAACACCTACACCGCCCATGCCTACGCGCTGAAGCACGACGCCACACACCACTGGGACGAGTGCGCGTGCAAGGATGTGCAGAACAAGGAGCTCCATAAATACGGCGACTGGAAGGTGACCAAGGAAGCCACCCAGACGGCCAAGGGCGAAAAGGAACACACCTGTACGATCTGCGGCTATACCGAAACCGCCGAGATTGCGAAGCTGCCCGCCACGACGGAACCGACGAATCCCGACACGGATACGAAGCCCGGCACGAAGCCCGGTAAAGACAACCCTGCGACCGGCGACAACAGCCATATGGCATTGTGGATCGCACTTCTCTTGGTGAGCGGAGCAGGCGTAATCGGAACAACGGTTTACAGTAGGAAGAAAGAGCAAAATAAACTCATATAAGTGTGATAAGTACACTTACAACAGTCCCTCCTGTCAGGTACAAACCTTCAGGAGGGTTTTTTATGAAATTGGATAAGCATTTCAAGGATATATGGAATCCCGCAAGGCAGAGGTTCTGCCCTGCGGTGTCGTGTTCGGTGTCAAAATCATCGTTCTCTGTCCTGGGACTTCTTTCGTGTTCTTTGCTGCTTGCCCTCTGCCTGTAGCTGCCTGAGCCTGTCTCGGACACTTTCCTTTTCGGGCGGTCTTTTGGGCTTTTCTTTTTCCTTAACCTGCTGTTCCCACTCGGCAAGGTCACGGTTGTACTGATCCACTGCGGTTTCTGCCTTGCGGTAGGTTGCCATAAAAACTTGCACATCGGGATAACCGTCTGCTTTCAGTGTGTCGGGAATTTTGTCCAGTTTATCAGCGATTTCCCTTTCGGTCTGCTGTATCTGCGCTTCCAACGCTTTACGCTCTTTACCCTTGAAGATACCTTTGGTTTCGGCAAGCTGCTGTTTCAGGTCGGGTAGCACCTTGTCCTGCAAGTGCTTGATTTCTTTTGCCCTGTCCTGCGCCTTAATCATCAGGCTTCGCATATGACGGAACTCGGATATATCAATATCCAGTGTGGGCTTGGGCGGCATATCCTTTTCACGGATGATGGCTTGCAGAAATTGTCTGCGGTGCGATAGGTGGCATATAGGTTCTCCTGTTTTGCCTTGCTTGTGATATACGAAATGCGTCCTTTGGCATTTGGCAGCTTCGACATCAGTTTTTAATGTTGGAGGACTTTCTGAAAAAGAAAGACAATCCTGCATTGCTCCCGATGCAGATAGCCTACTACACAGGACTTCGTATCGGAGAAGCGTGTGCTCTGACTTGGCAGGATATCAACCTTGACGGACAATAGTTATCCTCCACAAATTCAAGTTTGTCGAACTGATACCAAGGGCGCACTTCTATACGGGTTAAACCCGTATAGAAGTGCGCCCTGCGAGACCGAACAGCTCGGCTCCCTGAATGTCTGGGGTGCGTCACTGCGTTCCGTACAAGGGGCCGCATCCCTTGCCTCGCTTTGCGGCTGTCATTTTGCATAATTAACTGTCTAACGAACAGCGCCCAAAGGCGGGGTGAACCGCTCCCTGTCAAGTAGACAGGGAGCGGTTCATTCGCGGTCACGCCCTTTATCTATTTTACTGTCTTACGAACACCCCGCTAACTGCCGGGGCCTTTTTGTTCTGTTTTTCAGCCCAGCCGTTCGGCAAAGGCCTCCAGCAGGGTGGAAGCCTGGCCAAAATCGGTCATTTCCTGGTCGGCGCCGATCACCAGGCTGGGGATGCCCTGCCGGTCCAGCTCGGCTTTCAGGGCGGGCCACTCCATCTCTTCCACATCGCAGAACTGCTGCAGCACCAGCACCAGCCCCCGGGAACCGCTCTCCCGTACCAGCCTGACCAGATGCCGGGGACGGAGCGCAGGGTCCGGGTCATAAAGCAAGGGGTCGGCGCTCTGGGCGCAAAAGCGCATGGCCAGGGCCAGCAGCGGGTCCTCGTCCTGGGGGGCGTCCACCCGGAAGGAGCGGCTTTCCTGGGCCAGATCGTCGGCGGCGATGGTGAAGCCGGCCCCTTCAAAGGCCCGCAGCAGGGCGGGGCTGTCGCAGAGAATGCCGCTTACCGTTAGGGGCAGCTTGGGGGGCTGGTCAGGCAGGGCTTCCAGCTGTCGGTTCAGCCGGGTGAGCCGGGGCAGGTATTCCTCCACCGGCGCAAAGAGGGCCGCTTTCAGCACTTGGCACCGGGTAAGGGGAGGGATCAGGCCGCCCCTCCACCCGGCCAGGGCCACGAATCGCCGCCGGGCCGCCCGGCTGGCGTTGTACACCTCCAGGCTGTTCTGCAGGGCCTGGGGGTCGAGGGGGCGGCCCCCCAGTTCTTCCAGCCGGCGGGCCAGCCCTTCCAACTGGCTGCGGAAATAGGTGAGGGCGTATACCTCCTGGCGCTGCTGGGGGCAGGCCAGAGGCAGGAAGGGCAGCCCGGGCAGGGCCGCCGCCCAGTTCTGGGAAAGGGGGCGAAGGGTATCGCACAGAAGGGTGCCGGTCACGGCGCAGAGCCCCCGCAGGCTGCCCCGCAGGGCCAGTTCCAGGCTGGTGCGGGCCAGGGAGCAGTAAAAGGGCGGGAAATACCCGGCGCTGAGGGAGCAGGAAAGCCCCCCGGTGCCCCAAAGCCCGAAGGGCCGCATTCCCATGGCGTGGATGAGCTCTTCCGGGGCGAAATAGGGCAGGCAGCCCACCGCTTTTTCTCCCCGGGCCAGGGCGGCTTCCAGCTGAGCCCTGGGGTTATCGGCCGTTTGGGCGAACCAGTCCAGCAGGGGCTGCATCTCCTCCGGCTTTTCCAAAGTGGGGGTCATGCGCCCGCCTCCTTTCCTTTTTCCAGCATTTCCAGAAGCCCCTGCACCCGGGTGGCATACTGAGCCCCGGCAAAACCGCCCGGGTCGGCCTGGTCCCCGTCAAAGCTCACCACGGCCCAGCCCTCCCCCGCAAGGCCCCGGCCCAGCTGGGGCAGCACCCCGCTCCAGGGCCGGCAGCTCCGGTTCAAATGCATGAGGATGCCGTCCACCCCTCTCTCACGGCAGAGCCGGGCCCGGTCGGCCAGCCCCTTGGCCAGGGTGGAGCCGTTGATGGTGCCGCAGTAGGCCCTCAGAAGCCCGTCCAGGTCCTGGTAGACAAACCCCAGGGAGGGGGTGATGGTGTCGGCGGTGATCCGGATATTGGCCTGCCGCAGCGGGGCCAGCACCTGCCGCAGATGGGGCCAGCAGGGGGTGCCCTCCAGCATCAGCCGGGCCCGGGCCGGCCTTTCGGCCTGGGGCAGGGCTGCCAGTTCCCGGCCCAGCTCCCGGAGCAGGCCGGCGGTGCGGGGATCGCAGCGCCGGCTCACCAGCACTGGCATATAGTCGAACAACTCCATCCCGTCCCAGGGGCAAAGGGGGTCTTTCAGCAGTTCCCCCACCTCCTGCCAGGCAAGGGCCGAGTCCACCGCGCCCCGACAGGCCCGGGAAAAGGCCTCTTCCTGCCAGGGCCGCCCCACAAAGGCCGACAGCCGGCGGGTCAGGGTGGAAAACTGGGCCCGCAGGTAGCCGATCAGTTCCCCGTCCGGCTCATTTTGGGCGGTGTAGGGGATATCCAGAAGAAAGAGGGGGATATCCAGGGTGCGGGCCAGGTTCTGGTACCACTGGAGCATGTTGCAGCAGATGTTGTTGCAGCAGAGCAGAAAATCCGGCAGGGGGATGCGGGACCCGCCCTCCTGGCAGCCGGCCGCCAGAGCCAGCCCGATGCGGGAATAGCTGCACAGATCGGCGCAGAAGCCCAGACCGTCCGCCGCACTGCAGAGCGGGCCGCCCTGCCCAGCCGAGGCGAGGGCCGCGGCCTGACTTTCCGGGCAGCAGGTGACAAGGCCCAGGGCGGCGGGGATCTCGGCGGGGAATTTGGTGCTCATCCAGCCCACCGGTTCGCCCCGATCCTTGGCGGCCCAGGCCAGGCGGCTGCTCTCGGCGCCGAAATCCAGCAATTTCTGCCGGGCCGGGAGAGAAAAAGAATCCATCATGATACCTCACAAGGGCCGCCGGGAAAAAGGGCGGCCGGGGAAAGGGGAGGGGCAAAAGCAAAGCCCCGGTTTTTGGCGACAAAAAAGCAGGGGCCCGCCCCCTGGGGGGGGCAAGCCTCTGCCAAAGTTTTATTTTTCGCTGATGGAGCGCATCTCCTTCAGAGCGCCGGTGCGTTCCAGGGCAAAGAGAAAGACACCGCCGATGATGGAGCCGCAGACGGCGGTGGTGAGGAAGGGCACCAGATAGGTAAACATGGCGCATTCCTGGCCCATAATCAGGGTAGCGATGGGCCAGGCGCTGATGGTGGCCAGAATGCCGGTGCCGAAGCACTCACCCAGGCAGGCGGCCCAGAGCTTTTTGCACTGGCGGTAGAACAGCCCGGCCATCAAAGCGCCGAAGATGCTGCCGGGGAAGGCGAACAGGGTGCCCAGGCCCATCAGGTTGCGCAGCAGGCTGATCACAAAGCCCACGCCCACCGCGTAGCCGGGGCCCAGCAGAACCGCGCCCACCACGTTCACGATGCTCTGCATGGGGCAGCAGCGGGAAGCAAAGACCGGGATCGAAAAGGTGCTGCCCACAACGCCCAGGGCGCAGAGCAGGCCGCAAAGGGCCAGTTTCTTGATCTGAGAATGGTTCATAAAAAATACCTCTTTTCCATCATTCGGGGGGCGGCAGGGCCGCCCGGCAAACTGCTGTAAAGAGGGGGACAGGCCGACTGAAAAGACAAAGAAATCCCGCGGCGCGCCCTCCTTTTACAGGGGCTCACCCGGCAGAAAGCCCGGCGGGGCAGGGCAGGGCCCTTTCCCCGGCATCTGCCGGCCGGTCGAAGCTTGCTGGCTTCCTCTCAGGCCGGAACACGGCCTCCCATCGCAGGGCGCGGGCAAAACACCGCGCCTCTTTGTCAGGCATCCGGCCGGGTCATAGGGCGCTCCCCCTCGGCCCGCTGCGGGAATATCCCCCCGCCGCCGGACAGCTGTCCGTTCTTTTTTGTGAAACCTCCTCCTCGCTCATCTTTCAAAAATTCTGTTCCCGCGCCCGAAGAAAACAAAAAGGGCGCCCAAACAGGCGCCCCGCTGATGAATCCCATCCATCCAGAACCCTACGCCGGCATTATCCGGATCAGGTGATGCGGGTCGAAACCGCGAAAGAGCGGTTTCCTCTCAGCCAGGGCTCCCCGTCTGTAAAGAACGGCTTTTATTATACTCGCCCCCATCCCCTTTGTAAAGGGGCGGGGAGGCCTGACAAGGCAATACGGCTGAAAATGTAGAGTTGCACTATACAAACCGGCAAAAAGCGAGAAATTTTTTGGGTATTATACAAAATATCTTGCAAAAGCGGCCCATTCCTGCTAATATGATAATTGGTTATAGTGTCCTTTGGCAGAGGGAGCGGCGGTCGAACATGAGGGTGGAATCAAAGATCTGGATGATCGCTTCCGGCAAAGGCGGTACGGGAAAGAGCACGGTGGCGGTGCTGCTGGGCGGCCGGCTGGCGGCCCAGGGCAAGAAGGTTTTGCTGATCGAACTGGACAGCGGCCTTCGCAGTGTGGACATCATTGCGGGTGTCTACGGCAAAACCGTGTATGATATAGAGGATGTGCTGGCCGGCCGCTGTGAGGGCAGCAAGGCCGTGGTGGAAAGCCCCCTGTACCCGGGGCTCAGCGTCATCTCCGCGCCCTATGAGGGGGGTGTGGTCCGGCCCGAAGCGCTCAAGGTGCTTGTGGACCGTATGACCGATTATTTTGATTATCTTTTGCTGGACACCGCTGCCGGCATGGGCGACGCCTTTCTGGCGGCCGCCTCGGTGAGCGGCGGGGCCCTTCTGGTGCAGACGCCCGACCCGGTGGCTTTGCGGGACGGGCGGATCGTATCCGATGCGTTGTATGAGGGCGGTATGCGGCAGATCCGCCTGGTGGTCAACCGGCTCACCGGCTATTCCTTCCGGGGCGGCGCGGTGCGGGACCTGGATGAGTGCATCGATACGGTGGGCGCCCAGCTGATCGCCGTCATCCCGGAAAGCCGCCAGATCCAGCAGGCGGCCGCCGGCTCGACGGCCCTGCCCGAGGGCAACCTGGCCTTTACCGCCCTGGATCGCCTGGCCCAGCGGCTGGAAGGCAAGCGGGTTCCCCTGGCCGTGCCCCGCGCCGGCATTGGCTGAATGGCCGAACTATGGCGCACAAGCGCAACGAATTTAGTGAAAGACGGGAGTGTGTAAGAGATGAATATTGCACTGATCGCCCATGATTCCAAAAAAGAGCTGATGGTACAGTTCTGTATTGCATATTGTCGGGTGCTCAGCCAGCATACCCTGGTTGCCACCGGCACCACGGGCAAGCTGGTGAGCGAGGCCACCGGCCTGCCCATCCAGCGGTTCTTGTCCGGCACACATGGGGGCGACCAGCAGATCGCGGCCCGCATCGCCTGCAACGAGATCGACCTGCTGCTCTTTTTCCGTGATCCCATCAACGCCAAGCCCAGCGAGCCCAACGAGATGAACCTGCTGCGGCTGTGCGATGTGCATAATATCCCCATTGCCACCAACATTGCCACCGCCGAGGTGCTCATCCACGGCCTGGATCGGGGCGATCTGGATTGGCGCACCATCCTGAATCCTCAGGGGTAAGAAAAAACAGGAAACAGTCAAACGGGCTTCGCGCGCGGCGCGGGGCCCGTTATGCGTTTTGGGCGGGCGGCCGCCCTTGTCAACCCATGGGGAAAACGGTATAATAAACAATACGCTGAAAAAGCAAGAAATCTCAATCAGGCGGCCTTTTGCGGGCCCCTCAGGGAAAGAGGAACAAAGTATGGAAACGATGGGAAATCTGCGCCGCACCCGTTATTGCGGCGAGGTGAGCCTGGCCGATGCGGGCAGCGAGCTGGTGGTGGCCGGCTCGGTGGCCAAAAGCCGGGATAAGGGCGGCATCATCTTCTGTGATCTGCGGGATACCACCGGTATTCTGCAGCTGGTGTTTGACGACGGCACCCCTGCCGAGGTGTTCAGCAAGGCCCAGAGCCTGCGCAGTGAATATGTGGTGATCGCCCGGGGCGTATTGCGGGAACGGGCCGCCAAGACCGACAAGATCGCCACCGGCGATGTGGAGCTGTATGTGAGCGAGCTGCGAGTGCTGAGCGAGGCCGAGACCCCTCCCTTCGAGATCCGGGATGAGGTGCAGGTGAAGGATGAGCTGCGGCTGAAGTACCGGTATCTGGACCTGCGCCGCCCGGTGATGCATCAGCCCCTGGTGCTGCGCAGCAAGATCTGCCAGATCGTGCGCAACTACTTCTGCGACAACCACTTCTGCGAGATCGAGACCCCCATGCTCATCAAGTCCACGCCGGAGGGCGCCCGGGACTATCTGGTGCCCAGCCGGGTGCAGCCGGGGCATTTCTACGCCCTGCCCCAGTCCCCCCAGCTGTACAAGCAGATCCTGATGCTTTCCGGCTTTGACCGGTATTTCCAGATCGCCCGCTGCTTCCGGGACGAGGACCTGCGGGCCGACCGTCAGCCCGAGTTCACCCAGATCGACGAAGAGATGAGCTTTGTCACCGAAGATGACATCATGACCCTGAACGAGGGCCTGCTGAAAAAGCTCTGGAAAGAGATGCTGGGTGTGGAGCTGACCACCCCCTTCCAGCGGATGCCCTGGGACGAGGCCATGGCCCGGTTCGGCAGCGACAAGCCGGATACCCGCTTCGGGCTGGAGATCCAGGATGTTTCCGGGGTTCTGGCGGGCAGCCAGTTTGCCCCCTTCAAGGGCGCCCTCTCGGCCGGCGGCAGTGTGCGGCTGATCAACTGCAAGGGCCTGGCCGACAAGCTCACCCGCAAGAACATCGACAAGCTGGTGGAGGTGGCCAAGACCTACGGCGCCAAGGGGCTGGCCTATACCCGCCTCACCGCCGACGGGGAGACCTCCAGCTTTGAAAAATTCCTCACCGAGGAGGAAAAGAGCGCCCTGCGCGCCGCCGCCGGCGCCGAGACCGGCGACGTGCTGCTGGTATGCAGCGACGCCAAGTGGCAGCGCTGCTGCACCATCCTGGGCCAGGTGCGCCTGGAGGTGGGCCGCAAGTATGGCCTGATCGACGAGAACAAGTTCAATTTCCTGTGGGTCACCAACTTCCCCCTCTTTGAGTACAGTGAGGAGGAGGGCCGCTGGATGGCCATGCACCATCCCTTCACCATGCCCACCCCCGAGAGCATTCCTCTTCTGGAAAGCGACCCGGGCAAGTGCTACGCCATTGCCTACGACATCGTGCTGAACGGCGTGGAGCTGGGCGGCGGTTCCATCCGGGTAAACGACCCCGACCTGCAGGATAAGATGTTCCATGCCCTGGGCTTCACCGAGGAGCGGGCCCGGGAGAGCTTCGGCTTTTTGATGGACGCTTATCGGTACGGCGCGCCCCCCCACGGCGGCATGGCCTACGGGCTGGACCGGCTGGTGATGCTGATGCTCAAGAAGGATTCCATCCGGGACGTGATCGCATTCCCCAAGGTACAGAACGCCGGCGAGGTGATGAGCGGCTGCCCCGAACAGGTGGACGAAAAGCAGCTGCGTGAGCTTTCCATCGCCTGCGTGGCCCCCGAAAAAGAATAAAGAAAGGATTTGCACAAAGCATGAGCAACAAAAAAAGCTTGCAGAACAGGGATGGGTTCCGCAGCCGGTGGGGCTTTACCCTGGCGTGTATCGGTTCGGCCGTGGGTATGGGCAATATCTGGCGGTTCCCCATCATGGTGTCCCAGTATGGGGGCATGACCTTTTTGCTGCCCTATTTCCTCTTTGTGTTCCTTATCAGCTCCACCGGCGTGATCGAGGAATTTGCCCTGGGCCGCACTGCCGGCGCCGGCCCCATCGGGGCCTTCGGCTACTGCACCGGCCAGCGCACCGGCAAGAAAAGGCCCGGCGAGATGGTGGGCTTTCTGCCGGTGGTGGGCTCCCTGATGCTGGCCATCGGCTATACCGTGGTGGTGGGCTGGATCTTCAAGTACACCTTCATGGCCCTCAGCGGAGGGCTGTACGGCCTGGGCGCCGATATGAACGCCATTGTGGATACCTTCAACGCTGCCGCCCCCGGCTCGGACTCCCTGCCCCAGGCGGCGGGCATGATGGTGAGCGGCGGCCTGTTCAACGTAGGCAACAGCGCCTGGCAGATCGTGGGCCTGGTGGTGTCCCTGGCCATCATTGCCATGGGCATTGCCGGCGGCATCGAAAAGGCCAACAAGATCATGATGCCGGTGCTCTTCTTCCTGTTTGTGGTGCTGGGCGTGTACATCTTCTTTCTGCCCGGCTCCGGGGCAGGGTACTCCTACATCTTCCGGCTCAGCCCTGCCGGCCTGCTGGATTGGAAGGTATGGATCTTTGCCTTCGGGCAGGCCTTCTTCTCCCTTTCGGTGGCGGGCAACGGCTCGGTGATCTATGGCTCCTACCTGGGCAAGAACGAGGACCTGGTGGCCTCGGCCCGCAATGTGGCGGTTTTTGATACCATGGCCGCCCTGCTGGCCGCCTTCGTCATCATTCCCGCCATTGCAGCGGGCGGCGGCGATCTTTCCACCAGCGGCCCCGGCCTGATGTTCATCTACCTGGTGAATGTATTCAACGCCATGCCCGGCGGCCAGGTGGTGGGGATGGTCTTCTTCGTCTGCGTGCTGTTTGCGGGGGTCACCTCCCTCATCAACCTGTACGAGACCCCGGTGGCCGCCCTGCAGGAGCGGCTGGGCTTCAAGCGCCTGCCCGCCGTGGCCCTGATCGGGCTGCTGGGCTGCCTTGTCTCCCTGCTCATCCAGCCCTGGACCAGCCAGTGGATGGATATGGTCTCCATCTACATCTGCCCCTTGGGCGCCATGCTGGCGGGCATCATGTTCTTCTGGGTACTGCAGGAGGAAAAAGGCCGGGCGGCCGTCAACGAGGGCGCCCACAAGCCGGTGAGCGAGACCTTCTTTGTGCTGGGCCGCTTTGTCTATGTGCCTCTGGCCCTCATCGCCCTGATTGCGGGCGCGGTGCTGGGCGGCATCGGCTAAAAGTTTCCCTGCCGGACGCAGCATCCCTTTTGCGGTTTTATTCCCGGCCCCGAAGTTTCGGGGCCGGGCTTTTTTATGCCACAGATTTTGACAAAATGTAGAAAACCCTTGACGGCAGGGGCGGTAGTCGTTATTTTTAAATTAGACATTTTGTAGAAAGGAAGCTTTCCCATGCGTTTATCCTCGGCAGAATACGAGATCATGCAGGTGATCTGGGGCAAGGAAGGGCCAGCCAGCGGCAGCGACCTGGAGCCCCTGAGCCGGCGGCGGGGCTGGAAGGCCCCCACCGTGGCCACCTTTTTAAAGCGGCTGTGTGAAAAGGGGGTGCTCGCCAGCTATAAGGAGGGGGGCCGGCGGCTGTACCGGCCCGCCCTCAGCCGGGAGGAATTTGCCGGCCGGCAGGCCCGCACCTTTGTGGAGGAGTGGTACGGCGGACATGTGAGCGACCTGGTGGCAGGGCTGAGCGGCCAGGGTGCCCTTACCGACCAGGAAAAAGAGCGGCTGAAAAAGCTGCTGGAAGGGGAATTCCGGTGAGCGGGGCTTTCTGGGGCTGGGCCCTGCCCATGGCGCTGGCAGGGGTCCCGGCGGCCCTGCTGCTGCCGGCTCTGGCCCGAGGCCGGGCCCTGCCCGCCTGGGTCTGGGGCGCGGCCCTGGCCCTGCGCCTGGTGCCCGCCGCCCTGCCCGGCGGTGCGGTGAAGGGGGCGGTGGCCGGCCAGGCCCTGACCCAGACTGCCGGGGAAGGCGGCCAAGCTCTCACCGGGGCTGCCTTCCGGTTGGCCGAGGGCCCGGCCCTGGGGGAATGGGCCTTCCTGGCCGGCTGGCTCTGGCTGGCGGTGGCCCTGGCCCTGGCGGCCTGGAAAGGGGCGGGCTGGCTGGGTTTTCAGGCCCGGCTGCGCCGCTGCCGCCGCCCCGCCGATGAGGAACTTTGCCGGGCCTGGGCCCAGGTTCTGGGCCGGCCCGGCCGGGTCTGGGTCCTGGAAGGGGAGGGCCAGCCCTTTGTGGCGGGGCTTTTCCGCCCGGCCCTCTATCTGCCCCGGAACGGGGAGCGGGAAGAGCGGCAGGACTGGATGCTGCGCCACGAGGCGGCCCACCTGCGCCGGGGGCATCTCTGGCTCAAGGCCCTGGGCGGGGCGGTGGGAATCCTGTACTGGTTCGATCCCCTGGTGCCGGCCCTGCGCCGCAGGCTGGAGGAAGCCTGTGAGCTGGAAAGCGACCGGGCCGTCTGCGGAGGAATGGGCCCGGAAGAAAGGCGGGAATACGCCGGGCTTCTGCTGGCCTTTGCCGAAAAGGCGCCGGGGCCGGGGGGCAGCGGATTTTCCCGCCGGGGCCGCCAGCTGGAAACCCGCATCCTGGCCCTGCGCCGGGGAGGGGCAGCTTTTGGGCGGCGGGGCCTCTCGGTGCTGGCCCTGGCCCTGGTATTGGCCTGCCTGCCGGTACAGGCTTTCTGCCGGCAGGAGCTGGGCGGGCTGGAAGAGGGCAGCCGGCTGCTGCAGGGCGCCCTGAGCCGGCCCGAAAATTTCCTGCCCGGGCCGGAAGAGGAAGCAGGAGACCTGGCCGAGCCGGAAAAGCTGCTGCGCCTGGAATGGCCGGTGGAGGGGTACCGGTATTGCTCCCGATCCCAGGTTTCGGGGCTTTCCATCGTGGCCGAGCCGGGTACCCTCATCACCGCGGCGGCCGACGGGGTGGTTCTGGCCGCCGGCGAGACCCAGGATCAGGGCCTGACTCTGGTGCTGGTACATGGGCTGGAGCCGGATCTTTCCACCAGTTACGGCCATTGTTCGGAATTGCTGATAACACCGGGCCAGTGGGTGCGGGCGGGACAGCCCATCGCCCGGGTGGGGCAGACAGGCCTTGCCACCGGCCCCTTCTGCCGCTATCAGGTGCGCATCGAGGGGCAGCTGTATCCCCCTGCCCTCTGGCACCCGGACAAGCTGCCCCAGCTGGAAAACGACGGGTAAGAGAAAGGAGAAGGCCATGGCCTATGGGAAAAACGCAAGGCGGTGCGGGGCGCTGGTTGCCTGCGCCCTGCTGGCTGCAGGCTGCGGCGGGCAGGCGGCTTCGTCCTCTGTTTCCCGGTCCCTCCCTCAGGAGGAGCCGGTCAGCGGCAGCCTTACCGTCTATCTGGAACAAAGCTTTGCCGACGATACCCTGGTGAACTACCCCATCCGGCAGGCCATCGACGCCTTTTGTGCCCGCTACCCGGAGGTGGAGCTGGAACTGGTGAGCCCGGTGGGGGGCATCAGCGACGGGGAGGCCCGTCAGGCCCAGATCGAGGCCCTGAATACCCAGATCCTGGCAGGGGGAGGGCCGGATGTATTCCTGTTTGGGCCCCGGTTCACCAGCTTCAATCTCTTCCCGGATATGGAAAAGGCCATGCAGAACGGGGCCTTTCTGGAATGCGGGGAGCTGCTGGCCCAGTTCGGGGTGGACTGTGCCGGCGGGGATTTCTGGCCCGGAATCATGGAGGCAGGCCAGTGGCAGGGCGGCCAGTACATCCTGCCCCTTTCCTTTGATCTGCTCCTCTGCCTGGCCGACCGGGCGGCCCTGGAAAAGGCCGACTTTGACGGGCAGGCAGGGCATGACACCCAGGCCTTTTTGGAGGAACTGGAGCGGGTGAGCGGCCAGAGCGGCGCCCCGGCCCAGCTTTACGGCGACCTCACCACCAACCTGGCCCTGCCCATACTGGACGAAAAAGAGGGGAAGGTGAACCTGGCAGAGCAGGAGGTATGCCGGATGCTGGAAACCCAGAAGCAGATCACCCAGGGGGTGGATTTCCTGCTCAGCGACGGGGGCAGCTATGTGGCCCAGGTGCAGCAGCTGGGGATGACCGGCTACCGGAAAGAGATGGCCCGCCAGCTGGCCCAGGGGGAGCTGCTGCTCTACATAGACGACTTTGGGGGCCTCATCGACCTGGCCCAGGTGATGGAAGCGGAAGGAGGCGGGGAGATTTTTCTGCCCCTGCCCAACGAAGAGGGCGGGGCCACCGCCCAGGTGGAATGCTGGAGCGCCATCAGCGCCAACACCCGGAATCCCCGGGCGGCGGCAGCCCTGCTGGCCTTTTTGCTGGAGGAAGGGCAGGATATGTCCGCCTATCCCAGCACCCTGACCACCCTGCCGGTGCGCCGTTCCAGCCTGGAGGCGGCCCTCAAGGCCCGGCTGGCCCATGCCCAAACGATCTGGTGGCTGGACCCCACCCAGGAGCAGCTGGCCGCCTACGAGGAACTGTTCGGGGTGACCCTGGCCAAAGAGGAGGAGGAAAAGCAGGAATGGCTGGAAGGTCTGGGGCAGGACCTGGGGCTGCAGGCCCTGGGCAGCCTGGAATCGGTGCTGGGGCAGATCAATGGGGTGCATCTCCAATCTCTCTGGACCTATTCGGTGGACCTGGGCAAAAACCCGGATGGGGACAGCCTGCTGAACGAGGCCTACCGGGAGTATCTGGGGGGACTCATAAGCCTGGAAGAGCTGATCGATACCCTCACCCCCCGGCTGGAACTGTATCTGGACGAATGAGGAGGCAGCCATGAAGCAGCAAAAAAGGCAGGCCCTGGAAGGGGCCCTCTGCTGCCTGCCCGCGGCGGCGGGGGTGGGGGCGCTCTACCTGGCGCCCTTTGCCCTGGCCCTGGCCCGCAGCCTGAGCCGGGGGATGGGGGGCAGTTTTGTGGGGCTGGAAAATTACCGGGAGCTGCTGGCCAACCGGGCTTTTCTGCTGGCGGCGGGCAATACCCTCCTGTTCTGGGCCCTGGCTCTGCCTCTTTCGGCGGCGCTGGGGCTGGGCCTTGCCCTGGTGTGGCAGAAAGGCAGCGGCCGGCCGGCGGCCTGCGGCTTTTTCCCGGCCATGGTGCCGGCAGCCTGTTCCGTGGCGGCCCTGAAGGCCCTCTTCCCGGGTCTGGCCTTTGAGGGGGCCGGGGGAGTGGGGGCCCTGCTGGCCCTCTTTTTGTGGAAAAATACCGGCTGCTGCGCCCTGCTCCTCTCGGCGGCGCTGCGGGCCGTCCCCGCCGAACTCACCGACACGGCGGCCGACCTGGGGGCGGGGCCCTGGGCCTGTTTCCGGCGGGTGCGCCTGCCCCTTCTGCGCCCGGCCTTCGGGGGCTGCCTGCTGGTTTCCCTTCTGGGCAGCTTCCGGGTCTTCCGGGAGGCCTTTCTGCTGGGGGGCGCCCACCCGGACAATGCCCTTTATGGCCTGCAGCATTTCCTCTATAACAATTTTGCCAACATGAATTACCCAAGGCTGGCGGCGGCCTCGGTCCTGCTGATTTTGATCACGGCGGGGCCGGGGCTGGGCGTTCTGGCGGCCCTGCGCCGCTCCCTGGAGGGGAGAAAACCATGAGCCGGCCTGGGAAAGCCCGGCCCGGCGGCTGGGCCCGGCTGGCGGCATGGGGGGCGGCGGGGGTCTTCCTGTGGCCTCTGGCCCGGCTGGCCCTCTTATCACTGGGGGGCTGGGGGGAACTGCTGGCCCAGCCCGGGGCCTTTGCCCGGGCCTGGGCTGGCAGCGCCCTGGTCTGCCTGGGCTGCCTGGCAGGGCAGCTGCTCACCGGCATCCCGGGGGCCTGGGGTCTTGCCCAATACCGCTTCCCCGGCCGGCGGGCCCTGCTGGTCTGCTGCGCCCTGCTGGTGCTGGTGCCGGCCCAGGCTATGCTGCTGCCCCAGTACCTGCTGCTGCAGAAGCTGGGTCTGCTGAACAGCCTGTGGGCACTCATCCTGCCCGGGGCTTTTTCGCCCCTGGGCACCCTGCTGCTCTGGCGGGGCTTTTCCGCCCTGCCCCGGGAACTGGTGGAAACCGCCCGGGACGCGGGCGCCGGGCTCTTTGGGCTGCTGGGCCGGGTGGCTCTGCCCCTCTGCCGGCGGGAACTGGCGGCTTTCATCCTGATCTCCCTGGCCGACAGCTACAATCAGCTGGAACAGCCCATGGCCTTTATCCGGGATCCGGAACTTTACCCCCTCTCGGTCTGGCTTTCCACCGGGGCTTATCAGAACCCGGCCCTGCCGGCGGCCCAGTGCCTGCTCTCCCTGCTGCCCCTGGCCCTGGCCTTCTGGGTGCTGGCAGGCCGGGGGGCTGTACCCGGGGGGCAGGCCCATGCTATACTGAAAAGAAAAAAGGGAGAGTAAGAGGAGAAATGGAGGATTTTCGCATCGAGACCGGCCGCCTGGTCATCACCCCCCTCACCCAGGAGGATAAGGAGGCCTGTGTGGACCTGGCCCTGGAGGGCACCATCTTTGAGCTGCTGGGCAGCGAGACCCTGGCCCGCACCGCCCGGGCCGCCGCCTGGCGGGAAATCGGCGCCCCCGGCAACCTGAACGGGGTTCTCCGGCTTCATACCGGGGAGTTCTGCGGCCGGGTCTGTATCCAGCAGACCCGGGACCTGCCCGAGCTGGGCATCGCCCTGGCCGCCTCCTTCCGGGGGCAGGGTCTTGGCCCCGAGGCCATCCGGGCCTTTGGGGACTGGTATGGAAAAAGCCGGGGCGCAAAGCAGCTGCGGGTGCGCATCCGGCCGGACAACGCCCACAGTCTCCGTGTCTTTCAAAAGCTGGGGGCCCTGCCGGACCCCTGCCCGCCCCCGGTCTGCCGCCAGCCCGGCCAGCCGGAGCCGGAACCCTCCCTCTGCTTTTTGCTGTCCCTGGCCCCCTGAACCGCTTGCCCGCCCCTTGGGCGGGCTGTTTTTTTGCCTCTCTGCCGGCCCATACTGAAAGGGCGCAAGGCGCAGGCGGGAGGGATTTTGTTGGAGCAGCGAAAAAAACAGGGGGCCCGGGGCCCGGCCATCCTGGCCGGCGGGGCCATCATCCAGATTCTCACCGGTATTCCGGCGGCCTGGGGGATCTTTCAGCCCCCGGTGATGGAGGAATACGGCTTTGAGGAGGGGCAGGCCAGCCTGGTGCTCAGCTGGCTGGTGGCCTCCTTCGGGGTGGGGTGCGTGCTGGGGGGATTCCTCCAGGATAAAAAGAGCCCCCGCTTTGCCGGGCTCTGCGGCACCGCCCTGCTCACCCTGGGGATGGGGGCGGCCTGGCTGCTGCCGGGGGGAAGCCCCTTCTGGTTTTACCTGGGCTTCGGCGCGCCGGTGGGGCTGGGCACCGCCTTTTTGTACCCGGCGGTGATGAGCTGCGCCCAGAAATGGTTTGCCGGCCGCAAGGGGCTGGCCACCGGGGTGATCGGGGC
>NZ_JAFBIO010000040.1 GCF_021531255.1 Allofournierella massiliensis
ACCTGGGGGCGGGGCGGAAAAAAGGCAGGGCAGGGCCGGCCGGCGCGGCCAAAATGCCGGCGGCAAAAAACGGGCGGCAGAGGAAAAACCGGGGCCTGGCCCCATTCGCCGGCAAAAATCAGGCCCCCGGAAGAAAACGCAGGGCCCCTACCTGCTTTTTTGCCCGGCCGGGACGGCCAAATGTAAAGATTTTGTGGATAAAAGGGGGGTATCGCTTTCCTTTTAGGCGCCGGTGCGGTATAATAATATTGTTTTACTATCGAATTTCCGGAGGACGAAATGTTCAGTTTTATCGGTTATAAATGTCCCGTCTGCGGCAAGCCCTTTGCCGAGGGGGACGATATCGTGGTCTGCCCGGACTGCGGCGCCCCCTACCATCGGGAATGCTACCACAAGCTGGGCCGCTGCCAGTTTGAAAGCCTGCACAGCCCCAGCTTTGTCTGGGAGCCCAGCCCCCAGGAGGAGGAAGCCGCCAAGGCGGCCCGCACCATCCCCTGCCCTGCCTGCGGGACCCAGGTGCCGGGCAACAGCAATTTCTGCCCCAACTGCGGCACCGCCCTTTCCGGGCAGGCCGGCCCGGCCCAGGGCCAGGCCCAGGCCGACCCCCGCCAGGCCTACCGGGACAGCTACCAGCGGATGAGCGCCTCCCAGGCTTACCGGGAGGCCTTCGGCACCGCCACCCTGGATGACATCCCCATCCCGGACTGGGAGGCCTTCCTGGGCCGCTCCTCGGCCATCTATCTCACCGTGTTCGGCCGGATGAAGCAGACCGGCCGGCGGATGGCCATGAACCTGAGCGCCTTTTTCTTCGGGCCGCTCTACTTCTTCTACCGCAAGATGTGGCGCTGGGGGCTGATCTTCTCGGCCATCTTCTTTGTGCTGAACGCCCCCTTCCTGCTTTTGATGCTGCAGATCTCCGGCAGCCCGGCGGCCTCCGGCCTCAACCCGGACGCCCTGTATTCGGCGGCCAGCCTTTGCAGCTGGCTCACCTGGGCGGTGATGTTTGTGCGGGGCTTCTTTGCCCACTACCTCTACCGGCAGGAGGCCGCCCGCAAGATCCGCCAGATCAGCCAGGCGCTGCCCCAGGGTGAGGGCCGGGCCGAGGCGCTGCGCCGCAGCGGCGGGGTGAGCTGGAAGGGCGTCATCCTCTTTGCCCTGCTGGTGGTACTGCTGGACGGCCTGGTGGCCGCCCTTCTGGGGCCCAACCTGACGGCCCTGTATGCCCTGGTGGGCTTCTGACGCGCGGCCCCCGGCCGCCCTTTGATAAAAAAGAAAAACGGGATCCAAAGAAAGAAAGGAAGTTATCAGAACATGAAAGTGACAAAAGCCATCATCCCCGCTGCCGGGCTGGGCACCCGTGTGCTGCCCGCCACCAAGGCCATGCCCAAGGAGATGCTGCCCATCGTGGATAAGCCCGCCATCCAGTATATCGTGGAAGAGGCGGTGCGCTCGGGCATTACCGAGATCCTCATCATCCTGGGCCGGGGCAAGAGCATCATCGAGGACCACTTTGACCGGGCCCCCGAGCTGGAAGCAGCCCTGTCCAAACCCGGCAAGGAAAAGGCCCTGGAGGAATGCCTGGGCATCGCCGGGCTGGCCAACATCTTCTTTGTGCGCCAGAAGCAGACCCTGGGCCTGGGCCACGCGGTGCTGATGGCCCGCCCCTTCACCGGCAACGACCCCTTTGTGGTGATGTACGGGGATGACGTGATCATGGGCGAGGACCCCTGCGCCGCCCAGCTCTGCCGTGCCTATGAGCAGTACGGCCGCCCCTGCGTGGGCATCAAGGAGGTAAGCCGGGAGGCCATCGTGAAGTATTCCTCCATGAAGACCACCCCCATCGCCGGCAACCACTACCTGATCGACGACATGATCGAGAAGCCGGCCCCCGGCCAGGAATTCAGCCTGTTCAGCATCCTGGGCCGCTGCCTGCTCACCCCCGAGATCTATCCCCTTTTGGAGAACACCAAGCCCGGCGCCGGCGGCGAGATCCAGCTCACCGACGCCATGGCCGAGTATGCCCGGGCCAAGGGCATCACCGGCGTGGATTTCACCGGCAAGCGGTATGACATGGGCAACAAGCTGGGCGTGATGCAGGCCCAGGTGGAAACCGCCCTGCGCCACCCGGAGATCGGCGGGGAGTTCCGTGCCTACCTGAAGGAGCTGGCCGCCACCCTGTAAGGGCCCCCGCCGCCCTGGCCGGCGGCATTCCTGAATAAAAATACCCCCGGCGCGGCTTTTTGGGCGGACAAGCCCTTGACAAAGGCCGCGCCGATTGGTATAATAAGTTGTCTTTCGTCCCGAAAGATATCCTTGCCCCGTAAGGGGCCATATGTCCAAAAGGAGGTGTACAGAGAATGGCTAAGTACGAAACCATGCTGATTACCACAGCTGCCCTGGATGAGGAGGCTTCCGCTGCCCTGGTTGGCAAGTTCAAGTCCCTGATCGAGGCCAATGGTACCATCGATTCTGTCGACGAGTGGGGCAAGCGCCGTCTTGCTTATCCCATCAACGACGAGGTTGAGGGCATTTACACTGTGATCAAGTTCCAGTCCGCCCCCGACTTCCCCGCTGAGCTGGATCGTGTGTACAAGATCACCGACGGCGTTCTGCGCTCCATGATCGTGGCCGAGGCTGAATAAGCTGCCGCCGCACACGGGCCCCTTTGCCGGGGCCATAAGCTTGGAAAGAGGGATTGATTTATGCTGAATGTTGTTGCCATTATGGGTCGGCTGGTGGCCGACCCCGAACTTCGCACCACGCCTCAGGGCACCAGTGTGACCACCTTCCGCATCGCCTGCGACCGCAACTTCGTCCGTCAGGGCGAGCAGCGCCAGGCCGATTTCCTGGATGTAGTGGCCTGGCGTCAGCAGGCCGAGTTCGTATGCCGGTATTTCCAGAAGGGTTCGCTGATCGCCATCAGCGGCAGCATCCAGACCCGGCAGTACCAGGATAAGAACGGCAACAACCGCACCGCGGTGGAGATCGTGGCCGACAATGTGAACTTTGCCGGCTCCAAGTCTTCCGGCGGCGAAGGCGGTTATGCTCCCTCCCAGGCCCAATCCGGTCAGGGCTATTCCTCCCGCGGGGCAATGGCTCAGCAGCCTGCCCCCAGCTTCTCCAGCGGCTCCAACGAGGATTTCGCTGTGATCGACGATAACGAGGACCTGCCCTTCTGACGACAAAATCCAACAAGGAGGTAACCAGTCATGGCTTTTGAGAGAACTGAAGGCGGCCGTTCCGGCCGTCCCATGCATCGCGGCCGCCGCAAGGTTTGCAGCTTCTGCATGGATCATATCGAGCACATTGATTACAAGGATGTTCCCCGTCTGCGCAAGTATGTGAGCGAGCGGGCCAAGATCATCCCCCGCCGCGTCACCGGCACCTGCGCTTTCCATCAGCGCGAGCTGACCGTGGCCATCAAGCGTGCCCGTCACGTGGCCCTGATGCCCTACGTGAGCGACTAATCTGCTGTATAAAAAGCCCGGAGCTTTTGGCTCCGGGCTTTTTCTTTGCTTTTGGAGAGAGTTTTTTCCTTTGCAAAGGGAGTTCCTCGCCCTTTCAGGCTCTCCCCTTCTTTCTTTGGAAAAAACAAAACAGCGCCCGGCAGCCTTTTACAAGGCGCCGGGCGCTGTATTTCTGTTTGGGGCTGCCGGGGCTCACCCTTCCCCGCTCTGGCTTTCGCCGGTCTGGTTGCCCAGTACCTCGGGGGGACGTTCGTCGGCAATATACACGTTCACGATCACCTTGCCCACGTCGATCTCGGTGCCCGCCGGCACGTCCACGTCGGCCACGCAGCCGGACACATAGCTGCCGTCATTGGTGAGGGTGAGCAGGCTGAAGGAGATGCCCCGGCTGTTCAGCTCGGCCACCGCGTTTTCCTGGGTGAAGCCCAGGATATAGGGCATTTCCACCAGATGGGGGCCCTGGCTGATGACCAGACTGATGAGGGCATTTTCGGCCACCGGCTGGCCGGCTGTGGGGCTCTGCTCGATGACGGTGCCCGGCTCTGTATCGGAATCATAGCGATGTTCGGCCACATAAAACCGGAAATACGGAGCCAGTTCCGGGTCGCTGTTTACTTCCTCGTAGCTCAGGCCCACCAGGTCGGGCACATACAGCTCCTTCTGCAGGGCACTGCTGGCCGGCAGGCCGGAGGGCTGCTCCTGCCCGCCGCCGCCTTCCCTGCGCAGGAAAAGCCAGCAGATCAGCATGAGCAGGATGCAGATGACCACCAGCACCGTCATGAGCAGGGCGTACTGGTTCTGGCCGCTCTTGCCTTTCCGGCGGCGGGAGACCTCGGCCGCCTCTTCCCTGTCCAGCAGCACATTGGCCGCGTTCTGGGAGGCCAGCACCCCCATCAGCTCGGGCACGTTCTGCACCCGCTCGGCGGGGGTCAGCCGCATGGCACGGCTCAGCACCGCCGACAGATACCCGGGCACATCCCGCTCCATCTCCCGCACGGTGGGCATGCTGTCCCGCACCAGGCGCTGGGGCGCCGGCAGGGGCGCCGTGCCGGTGAGGATGCGGTAAAACACCGCCGCCAGGGCGTACACATCGGTATACCGCCCGGCAAACTGCTCGGGGGCATACTGCTCGGGGGCGGAATAGCCCTCGAACAGCTTTTCCTTGAGTTCGCTGCCCCGGGTGCGAAGGCCCAGGGTGGCATAGCCCCCCAGGCAGGCCTTGCCCCCCTGGAGGATGAAGATGGTCTCGGGGGAGATGCCCCGATGTACCAGCCCTTCCTTATGGAGGGCCGCCACCCCTTCCAGCACCGGCTGCATCAGGCTGCGGGCCTCGGCCGGCTTGAGGGGGCTTTTGCGGGAGGAGAGGTATTTTTCCAGGGTCTGGCCCTTGCACACCTCGGTGACCGCATAGACCGTGTCGTTTTCCTCGATCACGTCCTGCACCGTCACCAGGCCGGTGGCCGGGGTGATCCGCTGCAGGGTGCGGTACAGGTCGGCAAAATCCATCCGGTTGGTCTTGAACAGAACCTCCCGGCCGGGCTTGGGTTCCAGCCGGCCCTCCACCCGGCCCTGGGCCAGGGTGACGGGCAGGTATTCCCGGATCATCACCCGCTGGCCGGTGGTGTTGTCGGCCCCTTCATAGGTCACGCCCTCCCCGTCCGCCTGCACAAAGCGGCCCAGGGTATACCTTTCCCCCAGCAGGCTGGCAAAGGCCAGGGTGCCTGCCGGGTTCTGGTTCTGCAGGCTCTTGCCGCAGAAGGGGCAGTGATCCCGGGGGCTTTCCAGGGGGGATAAACAGTGGGGACAAAGCTTCATCTTGACCTCTTCAGCTGCCGGCGGGGGCGATCACCGGTCCAGATCTTCCTCGTTCTCCAGGTTGTGCCAGACGTTCTGCACATCGTCGTCCTCTTCCATGGCGTCCAGGAGCTTGGCCATCAGCACCATCTGGTCGGGATCGGTGAGGGGGCTGGTGGTGGAGGGCACCATCTCCACCTCGGCGGAGATGAAGCTGTAGCCCTTATCCTCCAGAGCCTGACGCACGGCGCTGAAATCCTCGGGAGAGGTGGTGACCCGGGCCACATCATCGCCCACTTCAAAGTCCTCGGCGCCGGCTTCCAGGCAGTCTTCCATCATCTGGTCGGGGTCCTTGTCCTCGGCATCCAGCAGGATGATGCCCTGCTGGGTGAACAAGAAGCCCACGCAGCCCATGTTGCCCAGGTTGCCGCCGAACTTGTCGAAGTAGTGGCGCAGGTTGGCCGCGGTGCGGTTGCGGTTGTCGGTGAGGGTCTCCACCATCATGGCGATGCCGCCGGGGCCGTAGCCCTCGTAGGTGATGGACTCATAGTCCTCCTTCTCGCCGCCCTCGGCCCGCTTGATGATCCGCTGGATGTTGTCGTTGGGAACGTTCAGGCTCTTGGCCTTGGCGATCAGGTCACGCAGCTTGCCATTCACGTTGGGGTCGCCGCCGCCTTCCCGCACGGCCACGCTGATCTCACGGCCTACCTTGGTGAAGATCTTGGCCTTCTGGCCGTCGGTCTTTTCCTTTTTCCGCTTGATGTTGTTCCATTTGCTGTGTCCAGACATGAGATTACTCCTCCTATTAAAATACCCAAAAACGGGCTGTGTTATGCGCTTGGGGCCTGTGGCACCCTTAACTATATAATTTTATCATACTTTTGGCTTTATTTCAAATTCCGCAGGGCCTTGGGCAGGTGATTTTTCACCTTTCCTCCGCTCACCTTGCCAAAGCCCAGGGGGAAACCGTCCACCAGCACCGCGCAGTAGCCGGCGCCGGCGGTGCGTGCCTCGATCTCCTCCCCCCGCAGGAACGCGGCGGTGCGCTCGTCGGCCAGGGTCAGCTCTTCCCGGTTTTCGCACCCGGCACCCCAGACCATGAAAAGGTGGTGGTCCGGCTCAAAGCGGCCCTTGGAAAGGCTGCCTGCCAGCACCCCCGCCCGCATCACCCGCAGCCCGCCGGCCAGGGCCTCGGCGGGCAGGGCCGGGGGCAGGATGTAGACCCGGCCGCCGGCTTCCAGGGCCCGCTCCCCCGCCAGGGCGGGGAAATACCGGGCGGCAAATTCGGCCCAGAGGGGCGGAGTCTTGGCCGGCTTTTCCCGCTTGGGGCGGCCCTTGCCGGACCGGGCCTCGGCGGGGGCGTCGGGGCTTTTGGCAAGGCAGGCCATGAAATGGCCCTCGCCCCCCTGCCCCGGCCAGATCCGGCGCATGCGGGATACATCGGCGGCATAGCCGCAGAGCCGGTTTTCCTCCCCCGGGCTGCCGAAGGAAGCGCCGCAGTCCTCCAGGGTGAACTCGGGGTGAAGGCTGAGAAAGCGGCCGATCTGGCCCTCGTCCTCCTCGGGGGCAAAGGTGCAGGTGGAATAGACCAGCCTGCCCCCCGGGGCCAGGCACCGGGCCGCCGCCTCCAGAATTTCGGCCCCCCGCCGGGCGCACTGGGCCACCAGGCCGGGATTGTGCTGGGCCATGGCCTGGGGCTCCTTGCGGAACATCCCCTCGCCGGAACAGGGGGCATCCACCAGCACCCGGTCAAAAAAGCCGGGCAGGGCGCCGGCGATATGGTCGGGGGTCTCGTTCAGCACCAGGGCGTTGGGCACCCCCATCCGCTCCAGGTTGCCCCGCAGCACCGCCGCCCGGGCCGGGTCGTACTCATTGCTCACCAACAGGCCCTGACCCGAAAGGGCCGAGGCCAGCTGGCTGCTCTTGCCGCCGGGGGCGGCGCAGAGATCCAGCACCCGGCAGCCGGGCTCCACCCCCAGCAGGGGGACGGGGGCGCTGGCCGAGGGTTCCTGCAGGTAATAGACCCCTGCCTTGTGGTAGGGGTGCAGGCCGGGGCGCTGGGCCGGGTCGGTGAGGCGGCAGCCCTGTGGGCAGAAGGGCGAGGGGGCCAGGGCCAGGCCGCAGCCCTCCACCGCTGCCCGGGCGCCCGGGCGAAGGCCGTTCACCGTAAGGCCCCGAGCCGGGGCGGCTTCCAGGGGGGTGTGCAGGGCTTCGTACCTTTGGCCCAGCAGCTCTTTTTCCCGGCTTGTGAAATACTCCAGTTCCATGGCGTAAAATTCCTTTGCGGTTTGAATATTTCTCTCCCCCCGGGCAAAGACTATAGGTAACAGCCCACCATACCCGGGCTGTGGAAGGAGATTGTGATCATGAAAAACAGTACCCAGAATACCCAGAACAGCTCTTCCAACAAGAAGGGCAGCACCCAGTCCACTCAGTCCACCCAGCAGCAGGGCTCCCAGAACTCTACCGCCAAGAAGAGCAGCAACTGCAAGTAAGAGCCCGAGAAAGAGCCGTGCTGTACAGCGCAAGCTGGCGGCACGGCTCTTTTTGGGTTCAGCCCTCGGGCTGGGTGGGGTCGAAGTTTTCCCAGATGAAATCGAACAGCTGCCGGATGCGGTCGGTCTGCCCCTGCAGGTAGAGCCAGCCCATCAGGGCCTCGAAGCCGGTGGAGCACCGGTATTCCTCGGGGGTGGCGTGCTTGGCCACCGTGGCCTTGCTGGCGTTCTTGCCCCGGCGCAGCTGGTCCTTTTCGGCCTCGGTGAGCTTTTCTTCCAGAAGGGCCGCCGCCCGGAACTGGCCCACTGCCGATACATATTTCACCGCCGCCGCGTGCAGCCGGCCCGGGGCCAGCCGGTGGTAGCGCACCAGCCTTTCCCGCACCAGCAGCTCATAGACGCTGTCCCCCACAAAGGCCAGGCTCAGGGGGCTTTGTTCCCGGATATCCACCGGCGTCTCATTCTGATTCAAGGGCAGGGCTCCTTTCCCTTAGAAGATATAGTCAAATTCATATTCCCCGATGCGGATGGTGTCCTCTTCCTCCACGCCCTGGCGGACCAGCTCGTCCAGGATGCCGCTCTCGCCCAGCTGGCGCTGGAAGTACTGAAGGCTCTCGTAATCCTCCACATCGCTGCCGGCCAGGATCCGCTCCAGCCAAGGAGCCTCCACCTCAAAGACATGGGGCTCGGGATGGGTGATGGTAAAGGCGCGGCCCTCCCCGGCCTGGGGCTCGGGGGGCAGGAACTCGGGCTGGAACTGGGGCACCGGGGGCAGCTGCTGCAGCTGGTTCCAGATAAGGCCGGGCAGTTCTTCCAGCCCCTGACGGGTGGCCGCCGAGATGGCCCGGAAGAGATAGCCCTTCTCCTGGGCAAAGGCCCGGACGGCCTCGATCTGCTCGGGGGTGGCGGCGTCGCACTTGTTGGCCAGCAGGATCTGGGGCCGGGCCGCCAGCTCGGGGCTGAATTTTTCCAGCTCCCGGTTGATGGTCTCGAAATCCTCGATGGGGTCCCGGCCCTCGCTGCCGGACACATCCACCAGGTGCAGAAGCAGGCGGCACCGCTCCACATGGCGCAAAAAGTCATGGCCCAGGCCCACACCCTCGCTGGCCCCCTCGATGAGGCCGGGGATATCGGCGGCTACAAAGCTCTGCTCGGGGCCCACCTTGACCACACCCAGCACCGGGGTGAGGGTGGTGAAGTGGTAGTTGGCAATCTTGGGCTTGGCGGCGCTGAGCACGCTGATGAGGGTGGACTTGCCCACGTTGGGGAAGCCGATCAGGCCCACGTCGGCGATGAGCTTGAGCTCCAGCCAGACCCACCGGCCCTCGCCGGGCAGGCCGGGCTTGGCGAACTTGGGGATCTGGCGGGTGGGGCTGGCGAAATGCACGTTGCCCCAGCCCCCCTTGCCGCCCCGGGCCAGCACCACCGGCTCGTCACCCGAGATGTCGGCCATGATCCGGCCGGTCTCGGCGTCCTTCACCAGGGTGCCCCGGGGCACACGGATGACCAGGTCGGGGGCGTTTTTGCCGGTGCAGCGCCCGGCGCCGCCCTTTTCCCCGTCCTGGGCCTGGTACTTGCGCTTATAGCGGAAATCCAGCAGGGTGGACAGGTTATCGTCGGCCACAAAGACCACGCTGCCGCCCCGGCCGCCGTCGCCCCCGTCGGGGCCGCCCGCCGCCACGAATTTTTCCCGGTGGAAGCTGACGCTGCCGTCGCCGCCCTTGCCGCTTTGGATATAGATCTTTACGATGTCTACGAAATTGCCTGCCATCTGTTTTCTCCTTTTGGGGCCGCCCCGGAAACTACGCAAAAAGCCGAGCCCGCAGGGGGCCCGGCTTTTCAGCTTCGCGAAAGCGGATTACTGCTTGATGCTGACCTGCTTGCGGTCGCGGCCAACCCGCTCGAAATGGACCTTGCCGTCCACCAGAGCAAAGAGGGTGTCGTCGCTGCCCTTGCCCACGTTCTCACCGGGGTGGATGTGGGTGCCGCGCTGACGGACCAGAATGTTGCCGGCCAGAACGAACTGACCGTCGGCCCGCTTCACGCCGAGACGCTTAGACTCGGAGTCACGGCCGTTTTTGGTAGAACCTACGCCTTTTTTATGTGCCATTGTGCTGTACCTCCCTTAAGCGTTGATCGCGGTGATTTCCACCTTGGTGTAGGGCTGACGGTGGCCCATACGGCGGGCGCTGCCCTTCTTGGGACGGTAGGTGATGATGTTGAGCTTCTTGCCCTTGCCGTTCTTGACGACTTTGCCACAAACCACGGCGCCTTCCACCTTGGGAGCGCCCACCTTCACGCTGCCTTCTTCGCCCACAGCCAGGACGGTGTCGAAGCTGACTTCGGCGCCTTCCTCGGCTTCCAGCTTTTCGATGTAGACCACATCGCCCTGCTGGACGCGGTACTGCTTGCCACCGGTAACGATAATTGCGTACATAGTGATTCTCTCTCTTTCAATAAGACTCGCTGGATCATAAGGCGGAGGGCCCAGCCCTCTCTTGGGTGCCCAAACCATGCGGCTATAATACTATAGCACAAAAAAATCAAGAAATCAAGCCGTTTTCGCCCTTTTTTCAGGGGTTTTGAGGGGTGTTTTCCTCCCCGGGCTGCCCGTCGGTTTCGGGGGCTTCGGGCCGGGGTGCGGGCTCGTCTTCGGGG
>NZ_JAFBIO010000041.1 GCF_021531255.1 Allofournierella massiliensis
CCGGCATGATTTTTCCCTCCTGCCGCCCCGCCCCACCCTGCTGGATGAGGCCAAGGCGGCGGGCCTGGAGGTGATCGGGGTGGGCAAGATCCACGACATCTTCGCCGGTTCCGGGCTCACCCGCACCCTGCGCACCTCGGGCAATACCGAGGGCATCGCCCGCACCCTGGAACTGGCGGGAGAGGACTTCCGGGGCCTTGCCTTTGTCAATCTGGTGGATTTTGATATGCTCTATGGCCACCGGCGGGATATCGACGGCTACGCCCGGGCCCTGAGCGAGTTTGACCGGAGCCTGCCCGCCCTGATGGAGCGGCTGGGCCCGGAGGACCTGCTCATGATCACCGCCGACCACGGCTGTGACCCCGGCTTTACCAAAACCACCGACCACACCCGGGAGTATGTGCCCTGGCTGATCTGGGGCCGCTCCCTGACCCCGGGGCAGGATCTGGGCACCCTGGAAGGCTTCGGGGCGGTGGGCGCCACCGCGGCCCAGGCCCTGGGCCTGCCCGACACACTGGAAGGCCGGGGCCGGTGGGCCGAGCTGACCGGCGAGGCCTAAGCCCCTATCTGAAGAAGGAGAAATGGAGAAAAAACGATTGTCCCTGAAACTGATACTTTTAGCGGTGCTGGCCCTGGCCCTTCTGTGCCAGAGCCTGTACCTGCTCACCCATTCCAACGGCAACCTGGGGGTGGCCCTGGTCTGGGGCCTTACCGCCTTTGTCTGGGCCCTGCTGATTTTTCACCGGCCCCTGGCCGCCTTTGCCGCCACCGGGCCGGGCCGGGTGGTCTGCTGGGTGCTGGGGCTGGGCTTCGGCCTCTTCTTTGCCCTGCTGGCCTTTGTGGCCCTCAGCGGCTATTCCAACCAGCCCAAGGGGAACGAAAAGGCCATGGTGGTGCTGGGGGCGGCGGTGCACGGCAGCAAGGTCAGCCGGCTTTTGCGGTACCGGCTGGACGCCGCCTGTGACTACTACTTCCAGCACCCGGACCTGGTCATCGTCACCACCGGGGGCCAGGGCCGGGGCGAGGACCTGCCCGAGGGCCGGGCCATGCGGGACTACCTGATCGCCAAGGGGGTGCCCGCCGACAAGGTCTTTGCCGAGGAAAAAAGCGCCTCCACCGAGGAAAACTTCCTCTTCGCCGCCGGGATTCTGGAGGAACAGGGCATCAGCCGGTCCGACCCCATCCTGCTGGTGACCAATGCCTTCCACTGTTACCGGGCGGCGGAGTACGGCCGGATGGCCGGCTTTGAGACCGTCACCGCCCTGCCGGCAGGCATCAGCCCCGGCTCGGTGCTGCCCAGCTATTTCCGGGAGGTGTTCGCCCTGCTCTACTACTGGGTGTTCAAATCCTCCCAGACCGGCTGGATCCACCCCCTGGTGGGCACCCTGGACGCCTTCAAGCGGGGCAAGTTCCCGCCCCTGGGATAAAACAGAAAACGGGAGGGGAGCCCTTTTGCCGGGGCTCTCCTCCCGTTTTTTTGTTTGTCTGGCGCTGCCGGGGCCCGCCCCTTGCGGCCCTTTGGCCGGCGGGGCTTTCCCTTTCCGGCTGCCCCCTTACCGGTGGTCGGCCTCCTGCTCTTTCAGGGCCGCCACCTGGGCCATCCAGAGGGCGCCGCAGGCATCGCTGGGCATCCGCCAGTCGCCCCGGGGCGAAAGGGTCACCGAGCCCACCTTGGGCCCGTCCGGCAGGCAGCTGCGCTTGAACTGCTGGGCAAAGAAGCGGCGGTAGAAGTTTTCCAGCCAGCGCAGAAGCACCGCCCGGCTGTACCGCTCCCCAAAGGCCGCCTGGGCCAGCCGCAGGATCTTGCCCGGGCCAAAGCCGAACCGCAGCACATAATACAGGTAAAAATCATGCAGCTCGTAGGGGCCTACCAGGTCCTCGGTCTGCTGGGCGATCTCCCCGTTTTCCTTGGCGGGCAGCAGTTCGGGGCTCACCGGGGTATCCAGGATATCCAGCAGCACCCGCCGCAGCCCCTCGCTCTTGGCGGTGTCGGCGGCGTACCGCACGATATGCCGCACCAGGGTCTTGGGGATGCCGGCGTTCACCCCGTACATGCTCATATGATCCCCGTTGTAGGTGGCCCAGCCCAGGGCCAGCTCGCTCAAATCGCCGGTGCCCACCACCAGGCCCCCCAGCCGGTTGGCCAGATCCATCAGTTCCAGGGTGCGCACCCGGGCCTGGCCGTTCTCAAAGGTCACGTCAAAATTGGTCTCGCTCTGGCCGATGTCCGCAAAATGGCTGCGCACCGTGGCGGTGATGTCGATCTCCTGAAAGCCCACCCCCAGCTCTTCGCAGAGGATCTGGGCGTTGGAGCGGGTGCGCCTGGTGGTGCCGAAACAGGGCATGGTCACCGCCTTCACATCCGAGGCGGGGCGGCCCAGCAGCTCCATGGCGCGCACTGCCGCCAGCAGGGCCAGGCAGGAATCCAGCCCGCCGGAAATGCCGATCACCGCCGATTTGGCATGGGTGTGTTCCAGCCGGCGGGCCAGGCCCCGGGCCTGGATGGTGAGGATCTGCTCGCACCGCTCGGCCCGGCGGGTCTCGCCCTGGGGCACAAAGGGGGCGTCGCTCACCGGCCGGGTGAGGGCGGCGGAGCGCTCTTCCAGATCGAACTCCACCGTCCGGTAGCCCTCGGCGCAGGGCTCAAAGCTGGTGTTCCGGGCCCGCTCGCTGAGCATCCGCTCCAGATCCAGCTGTGTGAGGGCAAAGCCCTCCCCGAAGGGGGCGGCCTCGGCCAGCAGGGCCCCGTTCTCGGCGATCAGGTCATGGGCGGCAAACACCATGTCGGTGGTGCTTTCGCCCCAGCCCGCGTCGGCGTACAGGTAGCCGCAGAGCAGCCGGGCCGACTGCTGGCTCACCAGGGCCCGCCGGTACTCGGCCTTGCCCACCGTCTCGTCGCTGGCCGAGAGGTTGGCAATGAGGGTGGCCCCGGCCAGGGCGTGGCCGGTGGAGGGGGGCAGGGGAGCCCACAGGTCCTCGCAAATTTCCACCCCCAGCACCAGGGAGGGCATCTGCCGGCAGGCAAAGAGCAGCCGGGTGCCCAAAAGGGTCTGCTGGCCGGCGAAGATGAGGGGCTGCGCCTCCCCCTGCCAGGGGGTAAAGTGCCGCTTTTCGTAAAATTCTGCATAGTTGGGCAGGTAGCTCTTGGGCACCAGGCCCAGCAGCTGCCCGGCGCAGAAGACGGCGGCGCAGTTGTACAGCTTGCCCCCCGCCCGCACCGGCAGGCCGGCCAGGGCGATGAGGGGCAGGTCCCGGCTCTCTTTCATCAGAAAAGCCAGGGCCGCCTCGGCCCCTTCCAGCAGGGGCTGCTGCAAAAACAGGTCCCCGCAGGTGTAGCCGGTGAGGCAGAGCTCGGGCAGCACCGCCAGCCGGGCCCCCTTTTCGGCGGCCTGGCGCAGGCTTTCCAGGCACTGGCGGGCGTTGTAGTCACAGTCCGCCACCCGCAGCTGGGGCGAGAGGGCGGCGGCGCAGAGAAATCCGTCTTTCATCTTTCCGATACTCGCTTTCCGGGCGGCAGGCCTTTGGCCCCCGCCCCGCGCCGGGGGCTATTTGGGGCTTTCCCGGCGGGTGTTTTGGTCGTGATATTGTTTTTATTATAGCTTTTGGCGGCCCGCCTGTAAAGGAAAAACGCCCTGCCGAAGGGCAGGGCGCGGAAAGCGGCGCTTTTGGGTTTGGGGCCATGGGCGGGCGTTTTGCCCGGGGCCTTGGGGCGGCGGGCAAAAAAGCAGACAAAAAAAGAACGGGCGCCCCGGCAAAACGGGGGCGTCCGTTCTTATGACTGACAGTTTTGGGAGAGCGGGGCAGCAAAGGCACCCTGCGGGCGCGCCTGCCGAAAGGGGAAGCTCTCTCCGGGAGAGGGCCGCGCAGAAGCCCGCCAAAGGCCCGATTGCCGCCCCGCAGGGGCCCACGCAGGAGCCTTAAACCTGTTCCAGGCTCTTGGCCAGAAAGCTGCGGGTCTTTTCGCTTTTGGGGGCGGTGAAGATCTGCTCCGGGTCGCCCTCCTCCTCGATGACCCCGTCGGCCATGAAGATCACATGGTCGGATACATGGCGGGCAAACTCCATCTCGTGGGTCACGATCACCATGGTGGTGTCGGCGCTCTTCAGGCCCTTGATCACCCGCAGCACCTCGTTGGTGAGCTCCGGGTCCAGGGCGCTGGTGGGCTCGTCAAAGCAGAGGATGTCCGGCTCCAGGGCAAGGGCACGGGCGATGGCCACCCGCTGCTGCTGGCCGCCCGAAAGCTCGCAGGGGTAGTTTTTCAGCTTGGCGCCCAGGCCCACCCGGGCCAGCAGGGTCTCGGCCTTTTCCACATTGGCCTTGTGGGCGGCAGCCTTGTCGAAGGGCCGGCCCTCGGCCTTGGCCTTATCCCGGGCCAGCAGGTCGGGGGCCAGGGTGCAGTTGTCCAGCACGTTATACTGGGGGAAGAGGTTGAAGCTCTGGAACACCAGCCCGAAATGGAGCCGGTTTTCCCGCAGCTGGGCATCGGTGAGGGTGCCCGGGCGGGAGGCGTCAAAGAGCAGCTGGCCGTTTACCAGGATCTGCCCTTCTTCGGGGTGCTCCAGAAAATTCATGCAGCGCAGAAGGGTGGTCTTGCCGCTGCCCGAAGAGCCGATGATGCTGAGCACCTTGCCCTTTTCCAGCCCGAAGCTGATGCCCTTGAGCACCTGCGCCCCGTCAAAACTTTTGCGGATATTCTTTACTTCCAATACCGGCATGGTCCTGCCCCCCTTAACCCTTGTAATAGCTCAGCTTGCGCTCGCACAGGCCCAGCACGATCTGGATCAGGCCCACCGCCGCCAGGTAGAACACCGCGGTGTAGAACAGGGGCCAGATGATGGCGTGGCCGTTCACGATATCCTGGGCGCTTTTCAGCACCTCGGTCACCGCAATCACCCGGGCCAGGGAGGTATCCTTTACCAGGTTGATGACCTCGTTGCCGATGGGGGCCATGATCCGCTTGATCACCTGCAGCAGCACGATCTTGAAGAAGATCTGGCTGCGGGTCATGCCCAGCACCTGGCCGGCCTCATACTGCCCCTTGGGGATGGACTCGATGCCGCCCCGGAAGATCTCGGAAAAATAGATGGCATAGTTGATGACAAAGGCCACCAGGCAGGCCAGCATCCGGTCCTTCATGGGGGTGTTGAACACCAGCCCCGGCACATAGAACACGGTGATGATCTGCAGCATCAGGGGGGTGCCCCGGATGGCCCAGACCCAGAACCGGGTGAACCAGCGCAGGGGGGTAAAGCGGGACATGCTGCCAAAGGAGAATACCAGCCCCAGGGGCAGGCTCAGCACCAGCACCACAAAGAACAGGTACAGGGTGGTCTGGAAACCATCCCACAGCTGGGCGGTGACCTGTAAGAACGTCATACCAAAACCTCAATTCCGATAAAAGCCGCCCCGGGCCAAAACGGCCCGGCGCGGCATTTGTTCTTCTGCTTTTCAGGGGGCTGCCCCGGCCTTTCGGCTTTTACTGGGCGGCCTTTAGGGTGACCATCACGGAGGGGTACTTCTCGGCCAGCTGGGCCACCACGCCCTCGTCGGCCAGCTCCTGCAGGGCCTTGTTCACCTTCTCGGTCAGGTCGCTGCCCTTGCGGAAGCCGATGCCGTACTCTTCCTTGGCAAACTCGATGCCCTCCACGATCTGCAGGTCGCTGTAGGAGGTGCCCTCGCCCACGCTGGCGTCGGCCATCACGTAGTCGATCACGCCCACGTCGATGGTGCCGCTCTTCAGCTCGGTGAGGCAGTCACGCTGGGCGGTGACGGTGAGCTTGTTGGCATCGGGCATGTTGTCGTCGATGGCGCCCTCGCCGGCGCTGCCGCTCTCGGCAGCCACCGTCACGTCAGGGCTGTTCATGCTCTCCACGCTGGTGTAGGTATCGGCGTTGGCCACGTTGATCACCGGCACCTGCATGTTGCCGCTGTAGGGGATGGAGAAGTCCATGGCGTCCTTCAGGTCGTCCAGAATGGTCATGCCGTTCCAGACGCAGTCGATGTTGCCGGCATCCAGCTCCATCACCTTGTTGTTCCACTCGATCTCCTGGAACTGTACCTCGACCCCCAGCTTCTCGCCCACGGCCTGGGCCAGCTCGGTGTCAAAACCGATCAGGTTGCCGTCGGCATCGTAGTAGTTCATGGGGTCAAAGATGGTCATGCCCACCACCAGGGTGCCTTTCTCCTGGATGGCAGCCCAGTCACCGTTGCCCTCGGCGGCAGCCCCGGAAGAGGCGGCAGCGCTGGAAGCAGGGGTGCTGGCAGGGGTGGAGGCGGCGGCGCTGGAAGAAGCGCTGCCGCCGCAGGCAGCCAGGCTCAGGGCCAGGCTCAGTGCGGCCGAAACGGCAAGAAACTTTTTCATATGAATTCCCTCTCTGAACAAAATATCCTGAAACATTCGGCCCGGGCCCCTCGGCTCCGGGGCGGCTGCCACCCCCAAAAACGGGCCTAAACAAAAGCCCGGCACTTTGGAGTGATAGCGCTTTACTATAATAGCATAGTTAAGTGCGTTTGCCAAGCCCCCGGGCCTGTTTTGGGGGCTTTTGAGGCAAAAAAATCGTTTTTTCGCCCCGTTTCAGGCCGGATAGAAGGGGAAAGGGCCTTGTTTTGGGGCCAAAGAGCCGGCGGCGCCGGGACCTGCGGGGGCGCAAAAGGCATGCCGCCCGGGCCGGCGCCGGGGGATTCAGGGGGCAGGGAAAGGGAAAACCGGCCTTATTTTTTGGCCGGGGAGCCCGCCTCACGGCGCTTTTGGGGGAAAGGGGGCTCGTTATCCAGCATCATCCCCAAAAAGTAGGGCCACTGCTTTTCCCACCAGGGCCAGTCGTGGCTCACGTCTGCGCCCCAGATATCGGTGAAGACCGGCAGCCCGGCCTTTTCCAAAAGGGCCGAGAGCCGGCGGGTGGAGGCAAGAGGCACTTCCTCCCAGGGGCCCTGCCCGGCGCAGAGGATCAGCCTGCCCCCGGCATACAGGGGAAGGCGGGGGTCGCCGGGGGCAAGGGCCGCCATATACCGGCAGGGGTCGTTGCGCCAGACCAGGTCATCCAGGTAGTCCCCAAAGAAGGGCCCGGCCTCGTACACCCCGGAAAGGCCGATGGCCCCGCCAAAAAGGTCGGGCCGGCGCAGCCAGAGGTTTACCCCGTGGCCCGCCCCCATGCTGGCCCCGGCGGTCAGGGGCTTGCCGGCAAAGCTGTATCCGGGCAGGGAAAGGGCCCGGGGCAGCAATTCCTGGCAGATATAGTTGAACCACCGCTCCTGGGTCTCGATCCGCCGCCGCTCGTCCCCTTCGGCCGACCAGCTCTCGTTGTCCAGGCTGTCGGCGCAGATCAGGGTCAGCCGGCCCGAATCGATCCACCGGCCGGCCAGGGCGCACATGCCCCGGTCCTCCCAGTCATAGAACCGCCCGCCCTGGCAGGGAAAAACAAAACAGGGCAGGCCCCCGTGGCCGTACACCTTCCACTCCATGGGCCTGTCCAGATAGCGGCTGTATTCTTTGAAATATTCGGTACGCATCCCGATCTCTTCCTCTCCCGATAGGCTGCGGCCGGGCAGCCCCGGCCGATTTCACTATATCGGAGCCGGGGCGGATTGTCAAATGGGGAGGGGGAGGGCGAAAGATCCCGCAAGGGCGAGCCCCCGCCCACCTTGCGGAGATTCAGCCGCTGCCACGGTCTTGCTCTTTACCGCCTCGCCGGTACCCGGCCAGCAGGATACCGGCCAGAAATGCCCCCAGGATGCCCCACAGGCCGATCCGCCCGCCCGGGACCTTTGCCGGTTCAGGGGCATCTCCCGCATCGGTCTGCCCGGGGGAGTCCTCCTCGTCCCAAAGGCGGACGCCGGCCCGTCCGGAGATCTTGAGGAAGGAATCCTCATCGATCAGCGTGCAGATCTCTTCCAACTCTTCCCGGTCAAAGGGAACGCTTGTCTCTCGGGCAAATTTGCTCAGAAGGGGCTCCGGCAGGATGAAAGTCATCTCCAGCACCTGGGCAGGCGCAAAGCGGACGCCGGCGGCAAAGGCCTTTTCCAGAAACCCCGCGGCGAAGCCCTCGTCATAAAAAGCCAGCTCCTGGGCCAGTTCCCACACCTCTGCCGCCGGGCCATAGCCGGACAGGCGGCAGGCATAGCTTTTCTGGGTGCTGAACGACCAGTCGAAGAAACCGTCGTAGTAATCTTGCCAGCTCATCTGTTTCATTTGGGATACCTCCCTGAAATGGTGCCCTTATATTGACGTTCGTTTTGCAAAACGGCATACCGACAGGGTCACCGCTCTGTGCGCTCCCTGCCCGGAAGGCGGGCTGTCCCCTGCCTATATACGTATACCACAAAAGGAGTCCCTAAAAAGGGATGAAGAGGGGCAGAGGGAAAGTTCCGGCATTCTGACGGAGCGCATCGGTGCCAAACCGCTTCAGGAAAGATACCGACGATCAGGCAGACGTCTTCTGTCCGGAATATCCGCCGGGCTTGACAGCAAGGACAGGGGATTATTATAGTGAGAAAAAAGAGAAAGGGCCGGTTGTGCGGTTATGGAGATACAGGAGCAGAAAGAATTTCAGGAATGGCTCAAAACGCTGGATCGGGCATCGCAAAATCAGGTGCAAGTGTTGCTCAAGGATGGTCTTTCTCTGGAGGAAATCCGATATTATGTGGAGTTTTAAGCCTGGGCTTATCCTCCCTGTTGATTAGCCTTTCGGCGGGTGATACAATGAATACAGCAAGGGAGGCAAATAGATTAGGGCCTTTTTGCTTTAGAGTGGATTAGCTATTGTGAGTAGCTAACCACACTTTTTTGTACGCTTCAAAGGCGGCTTGTTTTTGGGCGGGCGTGAGCTTTTGCCAGTCTTTGAACTGCATGGGCAATTCCTTTCCGCCTCCCTTGCTATGATTGAATGATACACGTCGATAGGGATTTTAGATGATGGCATAATACGCTTACGGAAAAACTGTGTACGCTGTGTGCGTTGATGGTGAATTTTGAGCATGGTATACTTACCGTTGGAGGTGATATCATGACAATGAGCGAAGCCAAGCGAAGAGGAAACGACAAATATAATGCCAAGTGCGATTACATCGCAGTGAAGCCGCTGAAGCCGGAAGGCGAAGCAATCAGAGCAGCCGCAAAAACAGCGGGCCAGAGCCTACAAGGGTACATCCTGCAGGCGGTGCGCCGGAAGATGTGGGCAGATGCGGCGGGTGAGTACCTGATCCGAATTAGCAAATCGGAAGCAGAAGCCAATGCCGCCAAGGAAAACCAAAGCCTGGAAGATTGGCTGGCTGATCGTCAATAAAGAAAAAGGGCCGCTCAGGGCAAAACCCGGGCGGCTGCTGAAATGAGCAGGGGAGGCGCAGAAAATGGATATGCAGGAGCAGAAGTTCCACCGCTTGACGGACGAGGAAGTGAAGTACGAACTGGAGAACGCGGGGGGCTACGCCAAGTGCGTGGAGATGTGGCAGAAGGAGGGCCATTCGGACAGGGAGATCGCAATGTTCCTGAAGTATCAGGCGTAAGCAGAGCTGCCGGCAGGAGTTTGGATCAGGCCGGCATTGCGGATGTCCAGCTTGCGGCGATGGCCGCCGAAAGGACTGGACGCCAAAAGCGCGCGCCCGGCCAGGCATGAACAGGGGCGGGCATTGACAGAAAAAAGAGATAAGAGCCTATATAGCGCGGAAAAAGGGCAGACAGGAGGTGAACCACGTGGATTTTCTGACGAAAGAAGCATGGGAAAAGATCAAGAAACGGGAATTGACCGAGGAACAGAAAAAACGAGTGGAGGATCTCTGGAAAAAGTTATGCCAGCAATCCGAAGAGGCAAGGATCAAGCGAAAAAAGGAAAAAGAGCAGGCGTCTGAAGCGCCAAAGCAGGGCATCGGTCCGGCCGGTTCCGAAAAGGAAAAGAAAATGCAGTCCACGGAGAGCGAGGAAAAAGGGCCGGTTATGGATATACAGGAGCAGGAAGAATTTCAGGAATGGCTGAAGACGCTTTGCCCGTGGGATAAGGAATGGGCACTGAGCATGGCCGGCGAAGGGAAACCTTTAGAGGAAATCCGATATTATGTGGAGTTTTGAATCCGGGGTTATCCTCCCTGTTGATTAGCCTTTCGGCGTGTGTTACAATGAATACAGCAAGAGAGCGGCAGTTTAGGCTATGCTATGGTTCTTTTGCTTTGGCTGTTAAGCGGGGCGACGCTTAGCAGCTTTTTTGTTTTGCCCGAAAAGCTTTTTTGTAGGCTTCCCAAGCGGCTACCCGCTCAGAAGGGGAAAGAGCCTTGTACTCTTTTAAGCTCACCGGATGGCCTTCCCACCCCGCCGCTCCCTTGCCTTAATGGGATCATCCCTCAACCA
>NZ_JAFBIO010000042.1 GCF_021531255.1 Allofournierella massiliensis
GCCCCTGCCGCCGCCCCCGCCCCGGCAGCTGCTCCCGCCGCTGCCGGCAGCGTCAAGGTGGAAGCCCCCATGCCCGGCAACATCCTGGATGTGCGGGTAGCCGCCGGTGAGGCCGTACAGGCCGGCGACGTGCTGGTGATCCTGGAAGCCATGAAGATGGAGAACGAGATCGTGGCGCCCCAGAACGGCACCGTGGCCTCCATCGCCGTGAACAAGGGCGATGTGGTGAACGCCGGCGACATGCTGGTGACCATGAACTGAAAAACCGAGAAAGGACGAGGTGATAGGTTTGGCTAAACCCGTAAAGATTACTGAGGTGGCGCTTCGCGACGCCCACCAGTCCCTGCTGGCCACCCGCATGACCATGGACGAGATGCGCCCCATCCTGCCCGCCATGGACGAAGTGGGTTACTTTTCGGTGGAATGCTGGGGCGGCGCCACCTTCGACGCCTGCATCCGTTTCCTGGATGAGGACCCCTGGGAGCGTCTGCGCGTCCTGCGCAAGGAAATGCCCAAGACCAAGCTGCAGATGCTCTTCCGGGGCCAGAACATGCTGGGCTACCGCCACTACGCCGACGACGTGGTGGAGTACTTCGTGCAGAAGAGCGTGGCCAACGGCATCGACATCCTGCGCATCTTCGACGCCCTGAACGACCCCCGCAACCTGGAGACTGCCATCAAGGCGGCCATCAAGGAAAAGGCCCATGTGCAGGGCTGCATCAGCTACACCCTCAGCCCGGTGCATGACAACGCCTATTTTGCCCACTACGCCAAGACCCTGGAGGAGATGGGCGCTCATTCCATCTGCATCAAGGATATGGCCGGTCTGCTCACCCCCTACAGCACCTATGAGCTGGTAAAGGCCATCAAGGAGCAGGTCTCCATCCCGGTGGACATCCACAGCCATTACACCTCCGGCATGGCCTCCATGGCCCTGCTCAAGGGCATCGAGGCGGGCGCCGAGATCGTGGATACCGCCATCAGCCCCCTGTCCCTGGGCACCTCCCATATGCCCACCGAGAGCCTGGTGGCTGCCCTGGCCGGCACCGAGTACGACACCGGCCTGGATCAGAAGAAGCTGAACGTGGTGCGCGCCCACTTCGCCAAGCTGCGGGAAAAATACCTGGCCAACGGCCAGATCGACCCCAAGATGCTGGGCGTGGACGCCAACACCCTGCTGTACCAGGTGCCCGGCGGCATGCTCTCGAACCTGCTCAAGCAGCTGAAGGACGCCGGCAAGGAGGATAAGCTGGAGGCCGTGCTGGAAGAGATCCCCCGTGTGCGGGAGGATTCCGGCTATCCGCCCCTGGTCACCCCCACCAGCCAGATCGTGGGCACCCAGGCGGTGTTCAACGTCATCCTGGGCCAGCGCTACAAGATGGTGACCAGGGAGTTCAGGGGCCTGGTACGGGGCGATTACGGCAAGACCCCCGCCCCCATCAGCCCCGAGTTCTCCAAGAAGATCCTGGGCGATGTGCAGCCCATCACCTGCCGCCCGGCCGACCTGCTGGAGCCCGAGGTGGAGAAGCTGAAGGCCGAGGCCGCCAAGTATGTGGTGCAGGAAGAGGACGTGCTCACCTACGCCATGTTCCCCCAGGTGGCCCCCAAGTTCTTCGAAAAGCGCAGCCTGAAGCGCAGCGGCGTGGACGGCGACCATGTGAATTTTGCCGACAAGACCCATCCGGTCTGATCGGCCGGAATGATACACCCGGGGCCCCGGCGCAGCAAGTGTGCCGGGGCCCTTCCAGATGGGAGGACCCATGAAAGAACGCGAGATCCTGTTTGAAAACCGCTATGAGGTGGATAGGAAGCTCTATGACCGCTGGCGCCGGCTGGGCCTGGTGCAGAGCCGGGGGGCCCTCTTCTTCCGCTTTGTCTGGGCGGGCCTGCTGGTGCTGGTCACGGTGGATTTCTTCCGCAACCTGTTTTTCGGGGCCGGCTTTTCGGTGGTGCTGCTCATCCTCATCGCCCTGTGCGTCTACCGCATCTTCCTGTTGCCCCGGGTGCGCAGCAATACCATGGTGCGCTATATGATCCAGCGGGCCGGCAAGGAGCGGTGGCAGCGCGCCGTCCGCTTTGGGGCCGAGCACTTCGAGCTGGAAGAGAACGGCACTTCCATGGAGTTCACCTATGACCAGATCAGCCGCCTGGCCCAGAAAGAGGGCTGGATGGCCCTCATCATGTACCAGAGCGGGGCCGTCTACCTCAAGCGGGACGGCTTTGTGAAGGGCAGCGCCGAGGAATTCGACGCCTTCCTGGCCCAGAAGCGGGAAGAGGCCAAAGGGTAAGGCCGCCGCCCTGCCCGCAAAAAAAACGAAAACCAAAAAACCGCCCCGGAACGTGGTTTCCGGGGCTTTTTCGCACTGCCGGCTGTTGCCCCGGGCCCTGTCTGTGGTGTATAATGAGCAAAGAGTATGCCCGCCGGCCCGGCGGGCACCAATACCCCCTGAAAAAACCAAAGTGAGGAAAAACAGTTCATGACTTCCAGCGAGCGATTCATCCAACTGAGGGACGAATACATCGAGGCCCAGTTCCAGGGGCTCAACCCCATGCAGCGCCAGGCGGTGTTCTGCACCCAGGGGCCCCTGCTCATCCTGGCCGGGGCGGGCAGCGGCAAGACCACCGTGCTGGTCAACCGGGTGGCCAACCTGATCCGGTTCGGCTCGGCCCACGGCAGCGACTGGCTGCCCCGCGACCCTCAGCCCCGGGAGCTGGCGGCCCTGGAAGAACTGGTGAAAGAGGGGGGCGAAGCGCCGGCCAGCCTGCTGCCCCTTCTGCAGAAAGACCCGCCCCGCCCCTGGAACGTGCTGGCCATCACCTTCACCAACAAGGCGGCGGGGGAACTGAAGGAACGGCTGGCCCGGATGCTGGGCCCCATCCTGGGGCAGGACGTGAACGCCTCCACCTTCCACTCGGCCTGCGTGCGGTTTCTGCGGCGGGACGGCGAGCGGCTGGGCTTCCCCAAAAGCTTCACCATCTATGACACCGACGACCAGCAGCGGGCCATGAAGGAAGTTTACAAGCAGCTGATGGTGGATGATAAGTTCCTGCCGGTGAAATCGGCCATGGGCCAGATCGGCCGGATGAAGGACCAGCTCATCTCCCCGGCGGACGCCCTGGCGGCCCCGGCGGATACCAAGGCGGGCCTGCTGGCCAAGGTGTACGAGGCCTACCAGCGGCGGCTGAAAGAGGCCGGCGCCATGGATTTTGACGACCTGATCTATTACACCGTCAGAATGTTCCAGGAAAACCCCCAGGTGCTGGAGTATTATCAGGATAAATTCCGGTATATTCTGGTGGACGAGTATCAGGATACCAGCGTGGCCCAGTTCCAGCTGGTGCGGCTTCTGGCCGGCCAGCGGCGGAACCTCTGCGTGGTGGGGGACGATGACCAGAGCATCTACCGCTTCCGGGGCGCCACCATCGAAAACATCCTGAGTTTTGAGCGCCAGTTCCCCGGGGCAAAGACCATCCGGCTGGAACAGAACTACCGCTCCACCTCCAATATTCTGGACGCGGCCAACTGCGTCATCGGCAACAACCGGGGCCGCAAGGGCAAGACCCTCTGGACCGAGAACGGCCAGGGCTCCAAGGTGGTGCACTACCAGGCCGACAGCGAACAGGACGAGGCGGCCCATATCTGCGAGGTCATCGGCCGCCACCTGAAGGCGGGGGCCCGCCTGCGGGACCATGCGGTGCTCTACCGGATGAACGCCCAGTCCGGCCCCATCGAAACCTATTTTGCCCGGGCGGGCATCCCTTACAAGATCGTGGGGGGCCAGCGGTTCTACGACCGCAAGGAGGTGCGGGACATCCTGGCTTACCTGTCGGTGACCGCCAACCCCCGGGACGACCTGCGCCTGCGGCGGATCATCAACGAGCCGGCCCGCAAGATCGGGGCCACCACCCTGGAACGGGTGGCCGAGCTGGCCCGGGACCAGGGCACCAGCCTTTTGGAAGTCTGCAAAAACGCCGGCAGCCTGCCCTCTCTGGGCCGGGCGGCGGGGGCCTTAAAGGACTTTGCGGCCCTCTGCGAAAAGCTGCGGGCCCTTTCCGGCCAGCTGCCCCTGGATGAATTCGTCTCCCGGCTCATCGAGCTCACCGGCTACAAGGCCATGCTCACCGCCCAGGGGGACGAGGGCCAGGCCCGGCTGGAAAACCTGGGCCAGCTGGTTTCCAGCGTGCGCACCTATGCCGACCAGAAGGGCCCCGAGGCCAGCCTGGAGGGCTTTCTGGAAGAGGTGGCCCTCATCTCCGACCTGGACAGCTACGACGGGGAGAGCGACGTGGTGGTGATGATGACCCTCCACTCGGCCAAGGGCCTGGAATTTGACTATGTGTTCCTGGTGGGCATGGAGGAAGGCATCTTCCCCAGCGAGCTCAGCCGCTATTCCGACGAGGACCTGGAAGAGGAGCGCCGCCTGTGCTATGTGGGCATTACCCGTGCCCGCAAGGAGCTCTGCCTTTCCTCCAGCCAGAGCCGGATGATCTTCGGGCGCACCCAGCGCAACATGCCCTCCCGTTTTCTGGAAGAGATCGATGCCCAGTACCTGGAAGAGGAAGAAAGCCCCCGCCTGAGCCGGGCCGCTTTCCAGAACCGGCGCTTCGGGGCCGAGGGCTGGGGCGGTTCCCCCTATGGGGGCGGCTACGGCGGCAGCTACGGGGGCGGCCATGGGGGCCCCTCCACCGAGTTCGTTTCCCGCCGCCCCGGCGGCTATCTCTCGCCGGAGTATAACCGGGCCCCCGGCAGGGGGGCCCAGGGCGGCTACGGCGCCGGGCAGGGTTCCGGCTATGGCGCCGGCCAGGGCGGTTACGGTTCCGGCCGGTCTGCCTCGGCAGGGGCCCCGGGCCGGCAGGCTGCCAGGTGGGGCGGTTCCACCCTGGGGGCCGCCGCCGCGCCCGCCCCGGCAGCCAAAAAGGATACCTTCGCCCCCGGCGACTGGCTGGAACACAAGGTGTACGGCCGGGGCCGGGTGCTGGAAGTGACCCCCGTGGCCGGGGACCATATCGTCAAGATCCGCTTTGAGAACGGCCAGGAGAAAAAGACCATGGCCAACTACGCCCCCATCAAGAAGATCCCGGACCCGGAGAAGTGATCCGGAAAGATAAAGGAGAAAGAAATGCTGAAGGTACAGCTTATCGCCCATACCCCCGAACCCGAAAAGGTGGTGGCCGCGGCCGCCAAGCTCTGCTATTCGGGGGCCAGCCTGGACGACCTGATGGCCGGCCTTACCCCCGAGAGCAGCCGCCGCTTTGTGCGGATGCTGGCCGACCTGGGCCACGAGAGCCCCACCGAACACGCCAGCTTCACCTTTGCCATCGAGGGGGTCAGCCGCAGCCTGCTGGCCCAGATCACCCGCCACCGCATCGCCAGTTTCAGCGTCCAGAGCCAGCGGTATGTGCGGCTGGAAGATTTTGACTATGTGACTCCCCCGGCCCTGGAAGGCCGGCCCGACCTGGAAGAGGGCTACCGCCAGGCCATGGAGGAGGAAGCCGCCCACTACAAAAAGCTGGCCGACCTGCTGAAGGAGGGCCATGCCCGCCGCCTGATGGAGGAAGGGCTGGAAGAGAAGGAAGCCCACAAAAAGGCCGAGAAGATGGCTATTGAGGACGCCCGTTTTGTGCTGCCCAACGCCTGCGAGACCAAGATGATGGTCACCATGAACGCCCGCAGCCTGAACAACTTCTTCCGTCTGCGGTGCTGCCGCCGGGCCCAGTGGGAGATCCGGGCCCTGGCCGAGGAGATGCTGCGCCTGGTTTACCCGGTGGCCCCGGCCCTCTTTGAGAAGGCAGGCCCCGGCTGCGTGGCCGGCCCCTGCCCGGAGGGCAAGATGTGCTGCGGCGAGACCGAAGCGGTGCGGGCCCGGTACAAGGCCCTGAAAGGGGAGGAAGACCAGTGAGCGGCAGACTCATCGTGCTGGAAGGGCTGGACGGCAGCGGCAAGGCCACCCAGGCGGCCCTGCTGGAAGAGGCCCTGCGCCGGGAGGGAAAGCCGGTAAAAAAGGTCTCCTTCCCGGACTATGCCAGCGATTCCTCGGCCCTGGTGCGGATGTACCTGTCCGGGCAGTTTGGCTCCCGCCCCGACGATGTGAACCCCTGGGCGGCTTCCTGCTTTTACGCGGTGGACCGCTACGCCAGTTACAAGGCCGGCTGGGGCGAGTTCTACCAGAAAGGGGGCACGGTGCTGGCCGACCGGTACACCACCAGCAACGCCATCCACCAGTGCGCCAAACTCCCCCCGGAAGAGTGGGACGGATACCTGGACTGGCTCTTTGAGTTTGAGTACCAGAAGCTGGGCATCCCGGCGCCGGCGGCGGTCATCTACCTGCGGGTGGACCCGGCCCTCAGCCAGAAGCTGATGAGCGGCCGCTACGGGGGCGACGAGGCCAAAAAGGATATCCACGAAAAGGATCAGGAGTACCTGGCCCGCAGCCGCCGGGCAGCGGATTACTGCGCCAAAAAATTGGGTTGGCGCACCCTGGAATCCGCCCCCGAGGGGGTCATGCTGCCCCCGGAGGAGATCGCCCAAAAGGTGCGGCAGCTCCTGGCCGATCTGTAAAAAAGGCCGCTGCCCGGCATATGGGCAGCCCGCTTTTCTGCAAACAGGGCGCCCCGCCCATGGGGCAGCCCGGGCCCATAAGGGGCCCGTTTTCACACAAGTACCGGCCCGGGCGGGCCGGAGAGGGGAGAGCAAACTATGTTTCGTATCGCCGCATCCGGCGACCGGCAGGCTTTCTGCCGGCTTTGGCAGCAGGTTTTTGGGGACGGAGAGTCCTTTTCCGGCCCGGTGTTCGACAGCTTTGCCGGCCCGGGCAACGTCTATCTGAGCGAGGAGGCCGGCCAGCTGCAGGCCATCCTCAGCGCGGTGCCCGTCACCCTGTCCGGGCACAAGGGGTTCTACCTCTACGGCCTCGCCACCGACCCGGCCTGCCGGGGCAAAGGCCTTATGACCGGCCTGATGGAATGGGCCGAGGCCCAGCTGGCCGCCGCCGGGGCCGAGTTCTGCTGTCTGGTGCCGGCTTCGCCATCCCTCTTTGAGTTTTACCGGGCCCGGGGCTACCAGAAGGCCTTTGGCCTGCGGGAGGTTTGCCGGCCCATCCGCCGCAACCTCTGGTCCCAGGCGGATTTTGATTCGGTGACGGCCAAGGCCCTGCTGGACCTGCGCCGCCGCTTCTGCCCGGATTCCGTCACCCTCACCCTGGGTGGGATGGTGCGGGTGCTCACCGACCTGTACAGCGGTGGCCTCACCATCGTGTCGGACCCGGACGGCTACGGCCTCTATTTCCAGCGCGGGGACGAGCTGGAGGTGATCGAGCTATTCGCCGAGGGCGACCGGGCCGCCGAGCGGCTGCTGGAGGCCGCCCGGGACAAGACCGGCGCCGAGACCGCCCGCATCACCCTGGGCCATGCCCAGCCCCTCTTTCTGGGGGAGGGCAAGCCGATGGATTACGGCATGATCCATTTCCTGGCCCAGCCCTTCCCGGTGGAAGAAAGCTATATGCGCCTCATGCTGGATAACGAAGGATAAGAAAAAGGAGCAAGAAAAATGGCAGTTTACAGAGCCCCCGACCAAGCCCCCAAAAAGAAGAGCCCTCTGGGCAAGATCCTGCTGATCGTTCTGGTCCTGCTCATCGCCCTGGCCGGCCTGGCCGCCTGGACCATCACCGGCGAGATCGGCGGCCGCTCGGCCGACCCGGATCAGGAGATCACCGTCACGGTGGAGCAGGGCAGCGGCCTTTCCGCTATTGCCGACAGCCTGGGTCAGGCGGGCGTCATCCGTTACCCCGCGGTCTTCAAGCTCTATGTAAAGACCCAGCAGAGCCAGGCGGCGGGCAGCCTGCAGTACGGGGATTTCAAGCTGTACAAGGGCATGTCCTATGAGGAGATCATCCAGGTGCTCACCACCCAGACGGTGTGGGTAGAGTCGGTGCGGCTCACCTTCCCGGAGGGCACCACCGCCCTGGATATCGCCCAGCAGATGGAAGAGGCGGGCCTGTGCACCGCCGAGGAATTCCTGGAAACCGCCGACAACGGGGATTTCAGCCAGTTCACCTTCTGGAACAAGATCGAGGACAACGACCTGCGCTTTTTCAAGTGTGAGGGCTACCTCTTCCCGGATACCTACGACTTTGCGGTGGACGGGGAGGTCTACGACTATGTGGCCACCTTCTACGCCCGCTTTGATGAGCAGGTGAACCAGGAGCTCTATGACCGGATGGATGAGATGGGCATGAGCCTTTCCGACACCATCACCCTGGCCAGCTTTGTCCAGGAGGAGGCCGGCAATGAGGAGGGCGCCAAGGTATCGGCGGTCTTCCACAACCGGCTGGCCGAGGGCTCGCCCTACCCCCGTCTGGAAAGCAACGCTTCCAGCTATGTGCAGGACCCCGAGGACAACAACTACCTCTATAACTGGATCGCCGGCTACTACGGCGGTTTTGAGAACATCCCCCCCGAAAAATACGCGGCCTACAACACCTATTCCTGTGAGGGCCTGCCTGCGGGCCCCATCTCCAACCCGGGCTTTGAGGCCATCAAGGCGGCTCTCTGGCCGGATGAGGAATACCTGGCCGGGGGCTACTACTTCTTTGTCACCGACCTGACCGGCAAGTATTACTACGGCAAGACCGACGCCGAGCACGCCGCCAACATCGACGAGGCCTGGAAAGTGAACGCCTCTCTCAACGGATGAAAGGGGGCCGGCCATGAATCAGACCTCTGATCCCGGGTGCCTGGGGTGCCTGGGCAACATCATCTGGCTGGTATTCGGCGGGCTGTTCCAGGCCCTGAACTGGTGCCTGGTGGGGGCCCTGTGGTGTGTCACCATCCTGGGCATCCCGGTGGGGCTGCAGTGCTTCAAGTTTGCCGGGCTCTGCCTCTGGCCCTTCGGCAAGGAGGTTGCCTGGGGCGGCGGCGCCGGTTCGCTGCTGCTCAACGTCCTCTGGCTGCTGTTCGGCGGGCTCTGGCTGGCCATTACCGCCGCCCTCAACGGGGTGCTGCTCTGCGTCACCATCCTGGGCATCCCTTTTGGGCTGCAATGCTTCAAGATCGCCCGGCTGGCCCTCATGCCCTTCGGGGCCCAGGTGCTGGGGCCGGGGGAATGGTACTGAAAAAGAAACAGGAGAGAAAAGATGTATAAACGACCCGAACTTCTCAGCCCCGCCGGGGACGGCGAGCGGCTGCGCTATGCGGTATGCTACGGGGCCGACGCGGTCTACTGCGGCCTGCAGGATTTCGGCATGCGCTCGGCCTGCGCCAATTTCGACCCGGCCCAGCTGGAGGAGGGCTGCATCTACGCCCATGCCCGGGGCAAGCGGGTCTACCTCACCCTGAACACCCTGCCCACCAACGAGGAGATGGACCGGCTGCCCGCCGCCATCCGGGACGCAGTGGCTGCCGGGGTGGACGCCTTTATCGTCACCGACCTGGGGGTGCTGGCGGCGGTGAAAAAATACGCCCCGGATACCGAGATCCACCTTTCCACCCAGGCGGGCATCACCAACTATGCCTCGGCCCGGGCGGCCTACGAGATGGGGGCCAAGCGGGTGGTGCTGGCCCGGGAGCTGAGCCTGCCCGAGATCGCCCGCATCCGGGACGAAACGCCCCCCGAGCTGGAGCTGGAAGCCTTCGTTCACGGGGCCATGTGCATGAGCGTTTCGGGCCGCTGCCTGCTCAGCCAGTACCTCACCGGGCGGGACGGCAACCGGGGCCAGTGCGCCCAGCCCTGCCGCTGGAAGTACAGCCTTTTGGAGGAAAAGCGCCCCGGCCAGTACATGGAGATCGGCGAAAACGAGGGGGGCAGCTACATCCTCAGTGCCGACGACCTCTGCACCGCCCCCTTCCTGGATCTTATCCGGGAGGCCGGGGTGGACAGCCTGAAGATCGAGGGCCGGGCCAAGACGGCCTACTATGTGGCCTCGGTCACCTCGGCCTACAAGCGGGCCCTGGACGCGTTGGAGAAAACAGGGGAGGGGGAGGAGTTCCACCTGCCCCAGGATGTGCTGGAAGAGCTCACCCGCACCAGCCACCGGCACTATTCGCCGGGCTTTTACTTTGGCCCCGAGCACGCCACCCAAAGCCCCTCCCGCCCGGGCTACATCCGGGAATGGGAGTTTGTGGGCGTGGTGGAGGAATGGGCCCTGGGCAAGGCATTCTGCACCCAGCGGGGCAAGTTCACCCTGGGCGAAGAGCTGGAAGCCCTCACCCCCGAGGGGCAGATGATCCCCTTCACCCCCCAGTGGATCCAGGATGAGGAGGATAAGCCCATCACGGCCACCCCCCACCCCATGATGAAGTTCCGCATCCC
>NZ_JAFBIO010000043.1 GCF_021531255.1 Allofournierella massiliensis
GGCGGCGGGGCGCCCCGGAAAAAGGCGGCGGGGAAAGGCCCCGGGCAGGGGAAAAGCCCCCGGCCGGGCCCGGTTAAGCGTATTCGGCCAGGGGCCCCTCAGCGGGCCAGGCCCGCCCGGTACAGCCCCCGGGTGACCTTTTTGCCCTCCTGGTTGAAGATCTCGGCCTTGACGGTGATCTCTTTAAAGGTATCGTTCACCTCGGTGACGGTGCCCTTCACGGTGAGGGTGTCCCCGATAAAGACGGGGCGGGCGAACTTGGCCTCCACCCCGTGGAGCAGGCAGTGCTCTCCGGGCAGGTAGACCCCCGCCAGGGTGGAAAAGAAGCTGGCCCCCAGCATCCCGTACACCACCCGGCCCGGGTAGCCCCGGCCGGCGGCGTATTCCTCGCTGCGGTGGATGGGGCTGTCGTCCCCGGTAAGGCGGTAAAAGTCCTCCATCATCTCCTGGGTGACGGTGACGGTAAAGCTCTCGCTCTGGCCCACGGCCAGCTCACTGAGGGTGTAGTGGTTCATGGCGCGGCCCCTCCCCCGGGCCGGTGGTGTAGAAAAAGGGCCGGGCGGGCAAAAACGAAAAAGCCCCCTTTTCAAAGGCTTTTCCGCCCTGCGCCCGCCCGGCCCTGTTCGGGTCGCAACGGTCGGGACGGGGCGATCAGGCGGTAAGCCGCTCAATCAGATCCAGCAGATCCCCCACATTGTTCAGCCCCCGCACGTCCTCCAGCTTGAACTTCAGGCCGAATTTCTTCTCCATGGCGGTGAGCAGGTTGATCTGCTCCAGGCTGTCCCAGTCCTCAATGTCGTCGGCGCAGGTCTCGCGGGTGATCTCCAGCTCCTCGTCGTCGAAGTTATCCCGGAAAATCTGCTGCACAGCCTCAAAAATGCTCTGCTTGTCCATCTTGTCCACTCCTTTTATCCTCGGCCCGCCTTATACCAGGCGGATCTCCATCACGCCGCACTTGGGCTGGTAATCCCCGGGGATCTCAAAGAGATATTCCCGGTTGCCGGCCTCATCCTCGGCGATTTTTTCAAAGCCGATTGTAGCATAAAAATCCTTCATAAGCAAGTTCTTTGCGGTGGGGTAGTAGTCGCCCCGCAGCCGCTTGATGCCCCGCTGGCGGCAGGCTTCCACCAGCCGGTCGAACATGGCGTATTCCAGCTGCCGCTTGAAGACCCGGCAGCTCATGATCCACAGTTCGATCCGGGCCTCCTCGCCCTCCTGGCAGGCGATGAGGGCGGCGGTGATGCCGTTATCCCCGAATTTGTCGATGAGCCGCCCGTACAGGGTGATATGGCTCTCGTCCTCCATCAGGGCCTCGACCTCGGCGGGGGTGTAGCGGCGGGTGGTCAGGTTGAACTGGTTGGTCTTGTTGATGAGCTGGGTGATCCGCTCGGCGTGGGGCGGGTCGAAGGCGCCGAATTCGCCGGTCATTTCCAGGCTCTTCAGATAGTCCTCGTAGCTTTCAAAGCTGCCCTCGGCCTGGGCCCGCTGGGCGTTCTGGCGGTACATCTCGCTGCGCTTCTTGTCGTCGGCCGAGAGGGTGGTCACCTCAAAATACCCCGCCCGGTCCAGGGCGGCGATGTATTCCTCCGGCGCGCCCAGCTCGGGCACCGCCACCATGGGCAGCTGCCGGCGCACGATCTCCCGCTCGGCGGGGTTGTCGTCCACAAACACAAAGCTGTCGGGCAGGATGTTCAGCTCCTTGGCCATGGCCGCCAGGTTCTGGTCCTTGGGCTCCCAGTTGGCCTTGAAGCAGAGGAAATCCTCCTTTTTCAAAAGGCAGTCCGGCCGGTCCAGGCCCGCCTCGGCGTTGGCGGCCTCGTTCTTGCTGTCCACATTCAGCAGTACGCCCACCCGGGCCAGCTGCTTTAAATATTCCTGGAACTCGCTGTAGGCCATGCCGGTGGGGCTCTCGCTGCCCATCACGATCCCTTCGGGGCCGTCGTCACCCACAACGCCCCCCCATAGGGTGTTGTCCAGGTCCAGGGCCAGGGCCTTCTTGTTCCGGCCCAGCAGGCTCTTGATGATGTTGGCCACGCTCTGGGCCAGGTAGGGGATGCAGTCGATGGCGCAGCAGTACTTGTAGGCGTACCAGGCGGTCTGGTCGCTGAAAGCCTCCATCCCGTACCGGGCCTGCAGGTAGCACAGGTCGTTGAGGTACAGGTTGGGGGTGGTGCGGGCCAGCTCGGCCAGGGCCAGGTTCAGCCGGCGCGCAAAGTACACCCGGCCGGAGATGTCGGTGCCCTCCTTGTTGCCCATGGCCCGCCAGACCGGCAGGTCAAAGTTGTTCAGGATCACCGGGCAGCCCAGGGCCAGGGCAGCCTGAGCGGCCCGGGTGAAGTGCCCGATCTCGGCGGCCAGCTTTGCTTCCACCGAGGCCTCTTCCTCCCCGGCCAGGGGCCACTGGCGGATGTTGCGCTGGCTGATGTGTATGTAGACGAAATCGGGGGCGAACTCTTTCAGCGCCCCGTTGTCATACACCAAATCCTCATAAAAGCGGGAGTACTCCCCCTCCCAGAAGGTGGGCTGGATGCCGTTGGCCAGCAGCAGGATCTCCAGGCTGTTCTTGATCTCGCCGATGGTGCTGCCGCTGAGCAGGGCGATCTTTTTGGGCACAAGGCCGGGCGCCGCCGAGAGCTGCCGCTTCAGGCTGCGCTTTTTCTGCAGGATATAGGAAGGGTCCAGGGGTCTGTCCAGAATATTCATCTCATAACCTCTTTTCGTGGGGCCGGCCGGGCCGGCCAAAACCGCCCCGCCCGGCGGGCGGGGGAGAACGCCGGGCCCCGGAAAAGAGCGCCGGGGCCCGCAGGCCATATTTATTATACAATACCATATCCCGCGCCCTGCCGCAACACAAAAGCGGGAAAAAGGGCGGCGGGGCGGTAAAAGCCCGGTTCCCTCACAGCCCCAGGTCCTCCAGAAGGGCCTGCAGCTGGGCCTCGGTCTCCACCGGGATGCCCTGCTGCAGCTTCTGGGTATCCTCGGGGGGCAAAAGATGGGTGTAGATATCATAGACCTGTTTTGGTTCCTCGGCCCCGGCCTGGTACACCGCCACCCGGCCGCCCTCGTCCCGCAGGATGTAGGCAGGGGAATCCTCCTTCTGGCTGCCGTACCAGAAGGCCGCCAGGCAAAGCGCCAGCAGCAGGGCGCTGAAAACAAAGATCAATGCCAGCCACGCCTTGCGCATCCAAAACACCTCCTTATTATAAAGTAAGTAAAAGCCCCGGCGGCGTTTTTTGCCCTGCTGCAGCCCACAGTATGGCCCGGGGCAGGGGGCCGCAAACAGGCCGCGGGGCATTTTTTCATTTTTTCCGCCTGTACTTTTGGGGGCCGGTTGTGCTATAATACACAACGTATATGAAAAATGAGAGTCTCCGCCGGCCCTGCGCCGGCGGTTCCGATTGACCTGTAAGGAGGCGGTACCCATCGCAACGAAAGATCCCCGCGGGCCTCGCACCATCCATACTTCTGCCCGCACCGTGGCGGATTCGGCTGCTCATCAGCCCTCGTCCGCCGGCGGCAGCGGCAAACAGCCCCGCAAAGCCCCCAAAAAACGCAAACGCAGCTTCTGGCGCGGTTTCTGGCGCCTGGTGGCCTGCTGCTTCTGCCTGGGCGTGATGGCAGCTTCGGTGCTGGCCGTCATGCTGAGCATGTATGTGGTGGAGGTGACGGCCGACGACGCCACTTTGCTGGACCTGGACAATATGCGCCTGGCCCAGACCTCCATCGTCTATGCCCAGGACCATGAGACCGGTGAGTGGGTGGAATACACCACCCTCAGCCGGGATAACCAGCGCATCTGGGTGTATCTGGACGAGATCCCCGAAAACCTGAAATGGGCCGTGATCTGCACCGAGGACAAGAACTTCTACGACTCGGTGGGCGTCAACTTCAAGCGCACCATCGCTGCGGCCATCAACGAATACACTCCCTTCAAGCTGTTTTCCAGCAGCCAGGGCGCGTCCACCCTGGAACAGCAGCTCATCAAGAACATCAGCCAGGACGATGACCACAGCGCCATGCGTAAGGTGCGTGAGATCTTCCGCGCCATCGGCCTGGACAACCGCTATTCCAAGGACACCATCCTGGAGGCTTACCTGAACACCATCAGCCTCACCGGCACCATCGCCGGCGTGCAGAGCGGCGCCCGGGAGTACTTCGGCAAGGATGTGAGCGAACTGAGCCTGCCCGAGTGCGCCTCCATCGCTTCCATCACCCAGAACCCCACCCGCTACAACCCCATCACCAACCCGGAACAGCATCTGGAGCGGCGGAACCTGGTGCTCTGGAACATGTATGACCAGGGCAAGATCACCGAGGAAGAGTACAACGAGGCCAAGAACAGCCCCCTGATGCTGGCCGAGGAGGAAGAAGAAGAGATCACCACCAAGTCCTCCAACAACTCCTACTTCACCGATGCCCTCATCAACCGGCTGGCGGAGGACATCATCGAAAAGGATGACGCCATCGACACCGAGGCCGAGGCCCTGGACAAGATCTACAACGGCGGCCTGCGCATCTACGCCACGGTGGACCCCTTCGTGCAGCAGAACATGGAAGAGGTCATGCTGAACACCGACGACGCCATCTTCCCGGCCTACTGGCGGGAGGCAGAGGTGAGCAGCATCGCCGAGGATGCCATCCCCGTCTATAACGAGGACGGCACCCTCAAGACCGGTGTGGATTCCGGGGGCAATCCCTGCTATTATGTGCAGGTGCGCACCCAGGCGGCCATGGTCACCATGGATTATTCCGGCGCCATCAAAGCCCTGGTGGGGGGCCTTGGCGAAAAGACCGCCGACATGGGCCTGAACCGGGCGGTGGATTCCACCCGGCAGACCGGTTCTACCATGAAACCCATTGCGGCCTACAGCCTGGCCATTGACTACGGCATCTGCAACTTCTCCACCATTCTGGAGGACGCGCCCTTCTACAGCAAGGAAGACCAGAAGGTGCTGAATGTGGACTACTGCCGCCGCCATGGCTATTCCACCACCAATATCTACGACCCGGCGGCCAAGGCCGACCCCAACGCCTGGCGTGACTGGCCCTCCAACTTCGACAACCGGTACGGCCACGGCCTCAACGGTTCCAGCAGCGTCATCCTGGCCGACGCTCTGGCCCAGTCCTACAACACCACGGCGGTCTGGGCGGGCAGCTATGTGGGTGTGGACAACATGTTCAACTTTGCCCACGATACCCTGCATATGGAGAGCCTCACCTCCTCCGACGCCGACTACGCCCCCATCGTGCTGGGCTCCCAGTCGGTGGGTGTGACCCCGGTGGAGCTCTGCGCCGCCTACCAGATTTTCTACGAAGGCCAGTACACCACCCCCCACCTGTATACCGAGGTGGAAACCTCCACCGGCGACCTCTACCTGGACAACACCGGTGAGATCACCACCACCCAGGCCATCCAGCCCGAGACGGCCACCATCATGAACCGGCTGCTCTACGGCGTTACCACCCGGGGTACTGCTTCCAGCGTCATCGGCGGCAGCGTTTCCGGCATGGAGGCCGTGGGTAAGACCGGTACCACCACCGACAACAAGGATTACACCTATGTGGGCCTGACCCCCTACTATGTGACCAGCGTCTGGTGGGGCTACGATACCCCCTATGATATGACCTGGGCCAACAGCTCCGAGCGGGGCCGTTCCACCCAGAAGGCCTGGAGGGCCCTGATGGAGCGGGTGCAGGAGGGCCTGGAACCCAAGAGCTTCCCCCTGAGCGAGAACGTGGTCAAGGCCACCTACTGCACGGTCAGCGGCGATCTGGCCACCAGCCTGTGCGCCTCCACGGCCACCGGCTACTATACCCAGGATAATATGCCTTCCTCCTGCACGGTGTGCACCGGCGGCGTCGTGGTGCCCGTGGCCTGAGGACGGCTTGGCCCTCGCCAAAAAGGTTTTCCGGCGGCTGTGCGTGCGCTTTGCACGCACAGCCGTTTTGCAAAACACCCGAAAAATTTTCGCCTGTGTGAATAAAGATGAGCCGTATGCACAAAATTGGGCAGGGGAGCGAAAAAAACTTGATGTGCCCGGCAAACGGTGCTAAACTATTCTTATTCGGTGAACAAATGTTTTCGAGAGGTGAACAGAAGATGGAGCGACGCTTTCTCTTGGTAAACGCCGAGGTATTGCCCGAGGTGTTTTTGAAGGTGCTGCGGGCCAAGGAGATGTTGGCCAGCGGCGAGGCGCAGAACATCTCCGAGGCGACCCGCCGGGTGGAGCTGTCCCGCAGCGCGTTTTATAAGTATAAGGACAGCGTGTTCGACGCCGAGAACCGGCGGGAGGTGGTCACCATCCAGGCCACCCTGCTGGATGAGACCGGGGCGCTGCAGTCCCTGCTGGCGGCCATTTCGGCGGCGGGGGCGGGCATTGTCACCATCAACCAGTCCACCCCGGAAAACGGGGCGGCCCAGGTGGCGGTGGCGGTTCGCACCGGCACCATGCAGATGACCCTGGAGGAACTGCTGGTGCGCCTGAGCCGTCAGCGCACGGTGGTAGAGGTGCGCCGGGGGCTGTAAGGCCCCTAAAAGAAGGGAAATACAGAAAAGGAAAACGCGGGGCGCGGCTCCGCGGCAGAAAAAAGGCCCCGAGGGGGGCCGTCAGGGGGGAATATAAGAATGGCAAAAATCGCGATCATGGGCTTCGGCACGGTGGGCAGCGGCGTTCTGGAAGTGCTGCGCCGGGGCGCGGCATCTATCCGCCGCCGGGCGGGCGAGCCGGTAGAGGTAAAATATATCCTGGATGTGCGGGATTTTTCCTCCTCGCCGGACGCCGCCCTCTTCGTCAAGGACATCAATGTGATCCTGGCCGACCCGGAGGTGAAGGTGGTGGTGGAGACCATCGGCGGCACCCGCTTCGCCTATCCTTTCGTCAAGGCCTGCCTGGAAAGCGGCCGCAGCGTCTGCACCAGCAACAAGGAGCTGGTGGCCACCCACGGGGCCGAACTGCTGGCCCTGGCCAAGGCCCACAAGGCGGCCTTCCTGTTTGAGGCCAGCGTGGGCGGCGGCACCCCGGTCATCGCACCCCTGCACGAGTGCCTGGCCGCCAACCGGGTGCTGGAGATCGAGGGCATCGTGAACGGCACCACCAACTTCATGCTCACCAAGATGGTGCAGGAGGGGATGGGCTTTGACGAGGCCCTGGCCATTGCCCAGAGCCTGGGCTATGCCGAGACCAAGGACCCCTCCGACGATGTGGACGGCGCCGACGCCGCCCGCAAAATCGCCATTCTGGCCTCCATTGCCTACGGCAGCCAGATCCATACCGAAAACCTGCCCACCCGGGGCATCCGGGCCATCACCGCCGGGGATGTGAAGGAGGCCGCGGCCCTGGGCTGCGCCATCAAGCTCATCGCCTGGTGCCGTCAGGCCCAGGACGGGACGGTGTACGCCGGGGTAGAGCCCATGCTGGTGCCCCGGAAAAACCACCTGGCCCGGGTAGACGACGTGTTCAACGCCGTGCTGGTCAAGGGCGACATGGTGGGGGATGTGATCTTCTACGGCAAGGGGGCGGGCAAGCTGCCCACCGCCAGCGCCGTGGTGGCCGACGTGGTGGAGGCCCTGCGGGAGGGCGTGCGGGTGCACGACAGCCTGTTCTGGCAGCCCGGCGAGAAGGCCGAGGGCCTGGTATACGACCCCCAGCCCGCCGACTGGTACCTGCGTGCCGGCGGCTGCGGCGAAAAGGAGATGTCCGCCGCCCTGGGCGGCGCAGCCCTGGAAAAGCAGGGTGAGGGCTGGCTGGCCCGTCAGGTCTGCAGCGCTCAGGTGGCGGATGCCGAAAAGGCCCTGGCCGCCCGGGGCGCCCGCCTGGAACTGGCCCTGCGCCGGATGAAGGATTGAAAGGGAGGCCCCGGATATGATTCGAGTCAGGGTGCCCGCCACCAGCGCCAACGTGGGGGCGGGATTCGACGCTTTGGGCCTGGCGGTGGGGCTGTACAACACCGCGACCTTTGAGCTGCGCCCCCAGGGGCTGGAGATCGCCGCCACCGACGGTACCCAGGTGCCCACCGGCCGCAGCAACCTGATCTACCGGGCGGTGCGCACCGTCTTTGACCAGGTGGGCGAAAAGCTGCCCGGCCTGCGGATCCTGCAGACCAACGCCATCCCCATGGCCCGGGGGCTGGGTTCCAGCTCGGCCTGCATCGTGGCGGGTATTTTAGGGGCGGATGCCCTTCTGGGCCACAAGCTCACCCGCCGGCAGATGCTCACCCTGGCCACCGCCATCGAGGGCCACCCGGACAACGTGGCCCCGGCCATGCTGGGGGGCTTTGTCACCAGCGCCTACGATGAGGGCCAGGTGTACAGCGTCAAGAAGGAGATCAGCAAGAACCTGGCCTTTGCGGCCTTTGTGCCCAGCTTTGGCCTGCTCACCGAAAAGGCCCGGGCGGCCCTGCCCCAGGCGGTGCCCTACCGGGACGCGGTGTACAACCTTTCCCGGGCAGCCCTGGCCACGGCGGCCTTCTGCGACGGGGACTATGAGCTGCTGGAGGTAGCCACCAAGGACGCCCTTCACCAGCAGTACCGCCTGCCCCTCATCCCCGGGGGCGAGAAGGTGTTCGATCTGGCCCGCCGGCTGGATGCCTACGCGGTATATATCTCGGGTGCCGGGCCCACCATCATGGCGGTGGTGCACAAGGATAATGAAATCTTTTTTGAAAAAGCCCAGCGGGAACTGGCCGGGGACCCGGAGCTGGCGGCTTTTTCCCTGCACCGGTACGAAGCGGATAACATCGGCGCGGTTCTGGAATAAAATGGCGTAGAGGGCAGCAAAGCCCCCGCAGCCGTTTTACATATGGAGGAGGAAAGAAAGACTATGGCGTTGATCGTACAAAAGTTCGGCGGCAGCTCGGTTGCCGACCGGGACCGTATTTTCAACGTGGCCAACATCGTGAAAAAGACCCACGATGCGGGCAACGACGTTGTGGTGGTGGTATCGGCCCAGGGCGACACTACCGACGATCTCATCGCGAAGGCGGCCGAGATCACCAAGAACCCCTCTCATCGTGAGATGGATATGCTGCTGGCCAGCGGGGAAGAGATCTCCATCGCTCTGCTGGCCATGGCCCTCACCGAGATCGGGGTGCAGGCCACCAGCCTCACCGGCTGGCAGGCGGGCTTCCGCACCGACCGCACCTACAGTTCGGCCCGCATCACCCGGCTGGACACCGAGCGGATCGAGAGCGAGCTGAACCGCAACCGCGTGGTGGTGGTGGCAGGCTTCCAGGGCCTCAACCGGCTGGATGACATCACCACCCTGGGCCGGGGCGGTTCCGACACCAGCGCGGTGGCCATTGCCGCGGCCCTGCGTGCCGAGCGCTGCCAGATCTTTACCGATGTGGAAGGCGTGTACACCGCCGACCCCCGCAAGGTGCCCGGCGCCCGCAAGCTGGCCGAGATCACCTTCGACGAGATGCTGGAACTGGCCAGCCTGGGCGCCCAGGTGCTGAACAACCGCAGCGTGGAGCTGGCCAAGAAATACGGGGTGGAACTGGAGGTTATCTCTTCGCTGAACCCGGTTCCCGGAACGATTGTAAAGGAGAAGACGAAAGAAATGGAAGGTATGCTCATCAAGGGTGTCGCCAAGGACACCAACGTGGCCGTGATCTCGATCCTGGAAGTGCCCGACGAGCCGGGCATGGCCTTTAAGGTGTTCGGCCTGCTGGCCCAGAAGCACATCAATGTGGACATCATTCTGCAGTCCACCGGCCGGGGCAACAACAAGGACCTGACCTTCACCGTCCCCCTGGAAGACGCCGACAAGGCCGTGGAGATCCTGAAGGAGTACCAGAGCCGGTTTGGCGGCGACGAGATCACCGTCAACAAGGATGTGGCCAAGGTCTCCATCGTGGGCGCCGGCATGCAGAGCCATTCCGGTGTTGCCTCCACCATGTTCGAGGCTCTCTCCGAAAAGAACATCAATATCAAGATGATCTCCACCAGCGAGATCAAGATCAGCGTCATCATCGACCGGGACAACGCCGACCGGGCCGTCTCTGCCATCCACGACGCCTTCATCCACTGATCGCTTTTTCCGCCCACGGGCGGCGCGGCGGGGGCTTTTGCCTCCGCCGCTTTTTTTGCGGGATGGGCGCTGCCCCTTCCCGGGGCCTTTCCCGCCC
>NZ_JAFBIO010000044.1 GCF_021531255.1 Allofournierella massiliensis
CCCGGCCCCCGGCCCGTCAATAGCCCGCCCCCGCTTATTGGGCAGCAGCCGATACTGTGCCCAATTTTTCTCCGCCCGGCCCCGGTTCGTGGTATACTATAAAGGAAAAAGGGAGATCCCCGGAAAGGAGGCAGATCATGACCAACCCTAAAAGCCGCTGGATCCTGCACTGCGACTGCAACAGCTTTTATGCCAGTGTGGAACTGCTGGAACACCCGGAACTTTGCCGGCAGCCGGTGGCCGTCTGCGGCGACCCGGAAGGCCGCCACGGCATTGTGCTGGCAAAAAATGAGGCGGCAAAAAAATACGGCGTGCGCACGGCCGAAACCATCTGGCAGGCCCGCCGCAAATGCCCGGATCTGGTTCTGCTGCCGCCCCACCGGGATCGATACCGGCATTTTTGTAATATCATAAACAATATATACTTACAATATACTGACTTGGTGGAACCTTTCAGCATCGACGAGAGCTGGCTGGATGTGACCCACAGCTTTCACCTGTTCTGCGAACACCCTGCCCAGCTGGCCGACCGGCTGCGCCGTCAGGTGAAGGAGACCACCGGACTCACCATCTCGGTGGGGGTGAGCTTCAACAAGGTTTTTGCCAAACTGGGCAGCGATTACAAAAAGCCGGACGCCACCACCCTCATCAGCCTTGAGAATTACCGGCAGGTGGTCTGGCCCCTGCCGGTGGACGCTATGCTCTATGTGGGCAGCTCGGCCCGGCAGACCCTGCAGCGGATGGGCATTTCCACCATCGGTCAGCTGGCCGGGGCCGACCCCCGGCTGCTGGAAAGCACCCTGGGCAAGCTGGGGGGCGAACTCTCCCGCTTTGCCCGGGGGGAGGACGCCGAGCCGGTGCGGCCCTTCGGCAGCCGGGAACCGGTGAAAAGCGTGGGCAACGGCCAGACCTTCCGCCGGAACCTGGAAGGGGAGGCCGACTGCCGGGCCGCTCTCATCAGCCTTTGTGACCAGGTAGCGGCCCGACTGCGGCGCAGCAATCTGTGGGCGGGCGGGGTACAGATCACCATCCGGGACCCGGACTTTCGGGTCATCACCCGCCAGAAGCAGCTGGAACAATCCACCCACCTGGCCCGGGAGCTTTTCCAGGCCGGCTGGGAACTGCTGAGCCGAAACTGGATTTTTGCCAACCCCATCCGGATGCTCACGGTGACCGCCCTTTCCATTACCGATGAGCCTTTTGCCGTACAGCAGAGCTTTTTTGAGGATGCCCCCAAACCGGACCCCCGCCGGGAAAAACTGGAAAAAAGCCTGGATTCCATCCGTCAGAAATACGGCAGCGCCGCCGTCACCCCCGCCAGCCTGGTCAAGAACCAGCTGGGCCTGCCCACCCCCAAGATCCAGGACCGTCCGGAAGAGGAAGATGAAGGATTTGCCCGCCCCAAAGGGCCTTTGTAAACCTTTACAGAGAAAAACACTTTCCTTAAAACCGGTGTTTTTCCCAAAATATTTTATTTTCCGAGTATTTTTTCGCTTTTCTTTCCAAAGCGTTCCCCATACGTTATAATAAAATAGTGCCGGGACCCGCATCCCCGCGGGACCTGGCATTTTTTGTACAAAAGCCCCCTATATCGGGCTATATAAAAACGCAAGGGAGGTCACACGCTGTGAACCGTCTGTCCATTGAGACCCCGCTCCACGCCCAGACCGTCGTACAGGACCTGTACCGGGATGTCAGCCGCCGGCTGACCGCCAGCCCGCCGGGGCTCTGCCCGGTGGATATGGCCCTGAACTTTCTCCGCCTGTGTCACGCCCAGACCTGCGGCAAATGTGTTCCCTGCCGCATCGGCTTGAGCCAGCTGGAAAAGCTGCTGCAGGATGTGCTGGACCAGCGGGCCGGGCTGGAGGTCATCGATCTGATCGAGCGCACCGCCCGGGTCATCGCCGATTCTGCCGACTGCGCCATCGGCTATGAAGCCGCCGCCATGGTCCTCCACGGGCTGCACGGGTTCCGGGAAGATTATGAGGAACATATCCTCCACGGCCGGTGCATCTGCGGGCTGAGCCAGCCGGTTCCCTGTGTGGCCGTCTGCCCCGCCCATGTGGATATCCCCGGCTACATCGCCCTGGTCAAGGCGGGCCGCTATGAGGACGCTGTCCGGCTGATCCGCAAGGATAACCCCTTCCCCTTCACCTGCGCCTATGTCTGTGAGCATCCCTGCGAGAAGCAGTGCCGCCGCCAGATGGTGGACGACGCGGTGAATATCTGCGGCCTCAAGCGCTTTGCGGTGGACCACGCGGCCTCCGTGCCCGCGCCCCCTGCCGCACCGGCCACCGGCAAGCAGGTGGCCGTGATCGGCGGCGGCCCCGGCGGCCTTACCGCCGCCTACTATCTCTCCCTCATGGGCCACAAGGTCACCATCTACGAACAGCGCCCCGCCCTGGGCGGGATGCTCCGGTACGGCATCCCCGATTACCGGCTGCCGCCCCGGATTTTGGAGGCGGACATCCAGCACATTCTCTCCACCGGGATAGAGGTACATACCAACTTCTCCATTGGCCGGGACGCAGAGATGAGCGAACTGCAGAAGGAATACGACGCTGTCTATGTCTGCATCGGCGCCCATGCCGACAAGAAGCTGGGCCTGGAAGGGGAGGACAGCCAGGGCGTCATCTCCGCGGTGGAGATGCTGCGGGGCATCGGCGAAGGCCGCCTGCCGGATCTGCAGGGCAAGCGGGTCTGCGTCATCGGCGGCGGCAACGTCTCCATGGACGCCACCCGCACCGCCATCCGCCTGGGAGCCAGCTCGGTCACCTGCGTCTACCGCCGCCGGGTGGAGGATATGACCGCCCTGCAGGAGGAAATCGACGATGCCTTTGCCGAGGGCTGCCAGATTCTGCCCCTGCAGGCGCCCAGCCGGATCGAAGCGGATGAAAACGGCCATGTGACCGCCCTTTGGACCCGCCCCCAGATCATCGGCGGCTATGGGCGGGACGGCAGGCCCCGTCCCCGGGACGCGGCCCAGCCCGAATTCCGCATCCCCTGTGAGGCGGTGATCGTGGCCATCGGCCAGCGCATCGACTCCCGCCCCTTTGAGAAGGCCGGCCTTGCCACCGACCGGGGTGCCATCCACGCAGGGGAAAACACCTTTGTGCCCAACACGGTCAACACCTTTGCCGGCGGCGATGCGGTCTCCGGCCCTGCCACCGTCATCCGGGCCGTGGCTGCCGGCAAGGTGGCCGCCGCCAATATCGACAATTACCTGGGCTTTGACCACCGCATTGCCGTGGATGTGGCCATCCCGGCGCCCCAGCTCACCAATATGTCCCGCTGCGGCCGGGTCAACCTGAAGAGTCGCAACCTGCTGGAATGCCGGGGAGATTTTGAACTGGTAAAAGAAGGCCTCACCCCGGAGGAGGCCCAGCAGGAGGCCAGCCGCTGCCTGCGCTGCGACCACTTCGGCTACGGCAATTTCAAGGGAGGGAGGAACTTCGAATGGTAAATCTCACCATCAACGGCCAGGCTGTGACCGCCCCCGAGGGCTCCACCATCCTCAAGGCAGCCGAGAGCGCCGGCATTCACATTCCCCATCTGTGCTATCTGGAAGGCTTCAACGAGATCGGCGCCTGCCGGGTCTGCTGCGTAGAGGTGGAGGGCGAACGGGCCATGGTGCCCGCCTGCATCAACACGGTGGCCGAGGGGATGAAGGTGTACACCAACAGCCCCCGGGCCCGTACCACCCGCCGGGTGAATGTGGAGCTGATCCTCAGCCAGCACGACTGCAAATGTGCCACCTGCGTGCGCAGCGGCAACTGCCGGCTCCAAACCCTGGCCAACGACCTGGGCATCCTCACCGTGCCCTATGAGCAGGATCTGCCCAGCGAAAAAGGCCGGCTGTGGACCACCACCTTCCCCCTTTACCGGGATTACACCAAATGCATCAAGTGCATGCGCTGCCTGCAGATCTGCGACAAGATGCAGACCCTGAGCGTCTGGGATCTGGCCGGCACCGGCAGCCGCACCCACATCGACGTGAGCCACAACCGGGTCATCAAGGAGTCGGATTGTTCCCTCTGCGGCCAGTGCATCACCCATTGCCCGGTGGGAGCTTTGCGGGAGCGGGATGATACCCAGCGCCTTTTCGACGCCCTGGCCGACCCGGATACCGTCACCGTAGTCCAGATTGCCCCTGCCGTGCGGGCATCCTGGGGGGAAAGTCTGGGTCTGGAGGCAGAAAAAGCCACCGTCAACCGCCTGGCTGCCGTGCTGCGGCAGATGGGGGTGGACTATGTGCTGGACACCTCCTTCTCCGCTGATCTGACCATCCTGGAAGAATCCGCCGAACTGCTGCGCCGGCTGCAGAAGGGCGAGCTGGACCGCTGGCCCATGTTCACCAGCTGCTGCCCCGGCTGGGTGCGCTTCCTCAAGAGCCAGTACCCCGAGTTCACGCCCCAGCTTTCCACCGCCAAAAGCCCGCAGCAGATGCTGGGGGCCCTGGTAAAGAACTATTTCGCAGCCCAGAAAGGGCTGGACCCTCACAAGATCTGCAGCGTTTCCATCATGCCTTGCCTGGCCAAAAAAGCCGAGTGCGAACTGCCCACCATGCGCACCGAAGCAGGGCCGGATGTGGACCTGGCCCTCACCACCCGGGAAATCGACCGGATGATCCGGGCAGAAAAAATTGATCCTGCCCGCCTGCCGGAAAGCGAATTTGATTCTCCGCTGGACAGCTTCAGCGGGGCGGGCGTCATCTTCGGCGCCACCGGCGGCGTGATGGAGGCGGCGCTTCGCTCCGCTCACTTCCTGGTCACCGGCCGCAATCCGGAGCCGGACGCCTTCCAGGCAGTCCGGGGCCAGGAGGGCATCCGGGAATTCACCTTCAGCCTTGGCGAGGCCAGCCTACGCTGCGCCGTGGTCAGCGGGCTGGGCAACGCCCGCCGGCTGCTGGAAGAGATCAAGGCCGGCCGGGCCCACTTCGATTTCGTGGAAGTCATGGCCTGCCCCGGCGGCTGCGCCGGCGGCGGCGGACAGCCCATTCCGGAAGAAGACCGGGAGCTGGCCGGAGTGCGCGGAAAGGCCCTTTATGCCCTGGACGAGACCCGTCCTCTCCGTTTCTCCCACGAAAACAGTCAGATCACACAGCTGTACAAGAACTACCTTGGCAGCCCCGGCAGTGAGCAGGCAGAGCACCTTCTCCACACAGATCATTTCGGCTGGGATATGCCGGGCAGAGCCGCCGGGAACTGATTCCTTTTTTCTCCCCACAATTTTTTCAGGTGCCGCTTTCCTTCAGAAGGGAAGCGGCACCTGTTTTTTTATGGCGTACAAATTCCCTGAAATTTCCTTCTTGATTTATTCAAGAAAGTTTCACTTCTCCTTCATTCTTTTTATCGTATTGCACCTTTTTACCGATTAAATGTTGACGGAGATTGTGCCATTTTGGCATCTCGCTCTTGTTTTTTCGGGATAATGTTTGTATAATGTTAATAGTTTTTTCAAGGAAAAAACTGGAAAGGTAAAGGGAAACCGCGGCTGGCGTCCGGGTAGGGCCGGAGGGCTTTTTGCGGTAAGTCTCTTTATCTGGGGAAACGCATCAAACAAGAGAGGAGAGCCTATGTCTGAAGAAAAGAAGCTGAAAGAAATTGATGTGGAATCTCTGGACAGTGAACTGGCTGCTGCCAAAAAGATGGAAGAAAACAAGAACACCGTCTATGGCAAAGTTGCCGCCGTGTTCGCGTTCAGCATGTCCCTGTTCCACATCCTGACGGTCTTCCGTCAGTTGGATGTCATCCCTCAGCGTGGCATCCATGTGGCTTTTGCTTTCACCATTTTGTTCCTGAGCATGCCTCTGTATGAGCATGTCTGCAAGGGCAAATTTGCGGGCAGCAAGAGCTTCCGCACCATCTGCCGCGTGATCGATATCGTTCTGATCGTGCTGCTGTGGGCGGCTATTTACATGTGCTATTACGAATATGGTCAGCTGTCCGCCAACCTGGGTATCGCGGGCGATTGGGCCGCGGTAGCAGGTTTCCTGTTGCTGGTGCTGGTGCTGGAGGGCACCCGCCGCTGCCTGGGCTACATCATGCCCATCCTGGCGCTGATCTTCTTTGCTTACGCCCTGTTCGGGCATCTGCTGCCCGGTCGTCTGGGCCACAAGCAGTATAGCCTGACCAACCTCTTCAAGTACCTGGCCGTCGACTTGGACGGTATCTTTGGTACCACCATTCAGGTTTCCGCCACGGTTATCATCATGTTCGTCATGTTCGGTGCCTTCCTGGAGGCCTCCGGCTGCTCCACCTTCATCAATGACCTGGCGCTTTCCGTCACCGGCAAGCTGCGCTGCGGCCCCGCTCTGGCGGCCGTTGTGGCTTCCGCTCTGATGGGCTGCATTAACGGCTCTGCCGTGGCCAACGTGGTGGGTACCGGTACCTTCACCATCCCCCTGATGAAATCCCGTGGGTACAAGCCCTCGTTTGCTGCCGGCGTTGAGTCTGTGGCATCTACGGGTGGTCAGATTCTTCCCCCTGTTATGGGTTCCGGCGCCTTCCTGATGGTTGCCTTCACCGGCGAGCCCTATACCGCCATCGTGGTTGCCGCTGTCATTCCCGCCGTGCTCTACTTCCTGGGTGCTGCCATTGCCGTGTTCTCTCAGGGCGAGGTGGGCAACGTGGAACTGCTCCCCAAGGATCAGATTCCCCGCACCCGCGACGTTCTGAAGGAAGGCTGGCTCTACCTGGTCATCATCGGCACCCTGGTATGGGCCCTGCTGATCGTTCAGTATTCTCCCGCCCTCTCTGGTCTGATTGGCTGTGTGGCTGTGCCGGTTGTTATGCTGTTCGATAAGAAGAAGCGCTTCACCCTCAAGAAGATCCCCGGCACCATGGTGAAAACCGGTTACAGCGCCCTGTCCATCGTGGCTGGCTGCGCCTGCGCCGGTATCGTTGTGGCCATGGTTTCCCGTACCGGCATCGGCGTTATCTTCGGCGACATGATGATCAATGCCGCCGGCGGCCTGCTGTTCCCCAGCCTGCTGTTCACCGCCATTGCCTGCATCATCCTGGGCATGGGCCTGCCCACCACCTCTGCTTACGTTATTGCGGCCTCCATTCTGGCTCCCGCGCTGGCCAAGCTGGGCCTGACCCTGCTCACTTCTCACCTGTTCGTGTTCTACTTCGCCTGCCTGAGCGCCATCACTCCCCCTGTGGCTCTGGCTGCTTACGCCGGCGCTGGTATCGCCAAGTGCGATCCCATGTCCACCGCTGTGCAGGCCTGCAAGATCGGTTTTGCCGGCTTCATCGTGCCCTTCGTATTCTGCTACGACAGCGCCATGATGCTGGATGGCCCCATCATCTCGGTCATCAAGGTCACCATCACCGCTCTGATCGGCTGCATGGGTATGTCCTGCGGCATGCAGGGCTGGTATTTCAGCCGTCAGCGCAAGATCTCTATGCCCACCCGTCTGCTGGTGACCGCTGGTGGTCTGCTGATGATGATGCCTTCCGACCTGACCAGTCTGATTGGTCTGGTCATCCTGGCTGCCATGTTTGTTTTCGAGCGCATCCGCACTTCCAAACTGACTGCAGCCGCCTGATCCCTTTTCTGATAGCTTAGTTTCGGTGGGGGCCGCCGGTCCCCGCCGGTTCTAAAAATGTCCTTCATACACCTATGAAAGAGAGGAACATCCCATGAAAAAGAAGGTTCTTTCTGTAGTTTCACTCACTGCGGCCCTGTCCATGTGCGTTGCTCTGGCCGCCTGTGGTGGCAGTTCTTCCAGCTCTACTGCTGCTAGCACTGCTGGTTCCACTGCCGCTTCCGGCTCTACCGCCGCTTCCGGCGCTGCTACCGGTGACTACGTCTACTCCGGCGATCGTCTCACCCTGGGTGGTGCTGACTCCACCGGTCAGATGTACGCTGCTGCCGCCACTATCGCCACCACCTTCAGCAACTCCATCGAGGGTCTGATGGTTGACGCCACCACCTCCTCCGGTTCCAACGAGAACGCCCTGAAGGTTCAGACCGGCGATATCGAGCTGGGCATGTGCTCTGGTGACGCTGCTGCCGCCGCCGTGGCTGGCACCGGCAAGTTCGCCGACGCTGGCGCTTGCGAGGATCTGCGCGCTCTGGGCGCTGCCTACGCCTCCATGTCCAACTGGGTCGCCCTGAAGTCCAGCGGCTACACCTACCTGCATGACGCCGTGGGCGGCACCTTCGGTGTTGGCCCCGCTGCTTCCACCTCTGAGCAGTCTGCTCTGCTGGGCCTGAGCGTCTGCGGCATCACCGAAGAGAACTCCACCTTCCAGAACGTGACCCTGGGCGACGGTGCCGATAACGTCTGCAACGGCACCATGACCGCCGCTACCGCTTTCTCTGGTCCTCCGGTTGGCGCTCAGCTGAACGCTTCTGTGACCAAGGATTGTGTCTGGCTGGGCTTCACCGATGAAGAGCTGGACAAGGTCATCGAAGCTAACCCCTCTTACTACAAGACCGTCATCCCCGCCGGCACCTACAACGGCCAGGATGAGGACGTTCCCACCTTCGGCGTGAAGACCCTGGTTATCTGCAGCGCTGATCTGGATAAGGATTTGGCCTACAACCTGTCCAAGGTTCTGGTCGAGCAGTCTGATGACATGATCGCCGGCAACGCTTCTCTGAGCCCCATGGCCGACACCTCCTTCATCTGCACCGATCTGCCCATCGAGCTGCATGAGGGTTCTGCTGCTTACTTCACCGAAGCCGGTCTGATGTAAGTCAATCGAACCGCAAGGATCGGTTTCACAGATCTCTAAGTTCCATAGCGAGCGCCCCGGGAGTACCCGGGGCGCTTTTTTTATTGTTTTTCTGGTTTTCCAGCTCTTTTTTCGTGTTAATTTTATATTAGGATTTTCCCCCAATCGCCCCTGTAATGTTAATTTTATATAAGATTTATCCTTACTAAATTGTCAAAAAGCTGTTTTTTTCATATAATTGCATTAAAGAAAAAACCCATACGAGTACCCGATCCGCTACTTACAAACAGGAGGTAACAGAATGGATACCCTGCATGAGCTTTTATCCTTATTGATTCAATTTTCCATCACGTTTCTGGAGTTTGTCGGCGTAGTCATTATCCTAGTGGCCGGCATCCAGGCAGTTTACAACTATGTACGGCATGACCCTCATGCCCGGCTGAAACTTTGCAAAGCCATGGCCATGGCGCTGGAATTCAAACTGGGCGGCGAGATTCTTCGCACCGTGATTGTGCGGGATTTTAGTGAGCTGGCCCTGGTGGGCTGCATCATCCTGCTGCGGGCTGCCCTGTCTTTCCTGATCCATCTGGGAATTCGCCGCGAAGAAGCAGAAGCCGCGGAAGAAACTGCTCCCCAAAAGAAGGCTCCTGTGCTTTTAGAGGAAGCAGAGGACAGCAATTGCCTGGCAGCTTCCTGAACTTCTCTTTTCTATCCAAAGTAGTTTATATTGCTGCATGACAAAGAGTGCGTCAGATACGCGCTCTTTTTGCTTTTCTGTCCCATTTTCCCGTTTCTTTTAACGCATTATTGTTTCCGCCGACTTGATAGCGCCGTATCTCCTGATTTTTAGGCTCATAAAACGTTTTTTGCTGCACAGAAAGTTGGAACACATTTGCAAGGATCTCGCATTTAAAGGCCCTTGAAACGTCTCTGGATTGATCCCCGAAATTCCGGCAGCATACTTTTCTTACGGCCTTTGTATCCCCTTACTTTAACGAAAGGATCCCGCAGAAAAAAGGGCCTGCTATCAGGCCCCTGCTGATTTAAAAGCCGCAGAAATACTCTGCAGCTCTGCCGCCAAAAGAAGATACTGCAAAAAAACACAAAAGCCCGGAGAGAAATCTCTCCAGGCTTCTGTGCTTCAAATGGCTGCTCCTGTCAGGCTCGAACTGACGACATCGTGATTAACAGTCACGCGCTCTACCGACTGAGCT
>NZ_JAFBIO010000045.1 GCF_021531255.1 Allofournierella massiliensis
AAGGGGGGAGAAGGGCGGGCAGGCTCCCTGGGCCAGGGGCAGGGCCAGCAGGCAGGAAAAGCCCCCCGCCCCGCCCTTTCGGTTCCAGCCCAGCAGGGCGCCCCCCGCCCGGCTGGCCGCCAGCCGGCAGTAGGCCAGCCCCAGCCCCTCCTGGGGGTGAAGGCCGGGGGAAAACCAGCGCTGGGCCGCAAGGCCCGGGCCGGTGTCGGCCAGGTAAAAGTAGGCCCGGCCCCCGGCCTGACCGGTCTTTAAGCAGAGCCGGGCCCCCGGCCCCCCATACAAAAGGCTGTTGCAGGCCAGGTGGCAGAGGGCGGCGGTGAGCTGCCGGCCGCTCAGCCCCACCGGCAGAGGGGCGCCGGTGCCGAAAAAGGCCAGCTGATCCGGCCGCAGGGGGCACAGGGCCCCCAGGGCCCCGGCCAGCTGACGGGCCGCCTGTTCCAGGTCGCACCGGCCCGGCCGGGCAAGGCTTTGGGCAGCCTCCAGGGTGGCGGCCCGGCGAAGCAGCCGATAGCAGTCCCTGCCCGGGGCCTGCCCCCGGGCCTGACGGGCCGCCGCCAGCCGGCCGGCCTTTTCCCGCAGGCTGCGGGCCATCCCGCCCGGCTGAGAGGGCGGCGGGGGGAGCGCCATGGCGGGAGCCTCCTTTCCTGAAAAGGGAATAGGGCCGGCAGCGCCGCCGGCCCCTTGTTCTGCTTAGTGTATGCGCCGGCGTCGGGGCCCATCCGCAAAAGGGCCCCCAAAGGGCAGGAGGCTGCTGCCAGAGCCCCCAGAACCCCCCAGAAATGGGGTCTTTCGCCGTTTCCCCGAAAAACATTGTTAAAAATATTTGCAATTTGGTTAATTTTTTATCAAAAACATCTTGCGGAATCCGGGGGCTTTGAGATACAATGAAATTGCCTTAAGAGATGTATAAAATGTGGAGAAACAAGGTAAAACTAAACTGAAAAAAACAGGGAGGATACGAGAATGTCTGTTAAAGTTGCGATCAATGGTTTCGGCCGCATCGGCCGCCTGGCTTTCCGTCAGATGTTTGAGGCCGAGGGCTACGAAGTGGTGGCCATCAACGACCTGACCAGCCCCAGCATGCTGGCTCACCTGCTGAAGTACGACACCGCTCAGGGCGGTTTCTGCGGCAAGATCGGCGAGGGCAAGCACACCGTCGAGGCCGGCGAGGATTACATCGTGGTGGACGGCAAGAAGATCACCATCTACGCCATGCCCAAGGCTGAGGAGCTGCCCTGGGGCCAGATCGGTGTGGACGTGGTGCTGGAGTGCACCGGCTTCTACACTTCCAAGGAGAAGGCTTCCGCCCATCTGAAGGCCGGCGCCAAGAAGGTCGTCATCTCTGCCCCTGCCGGCAACGACCTGCCCACCATCGTGTACAGCGTCAACGAGAAGACCCTGACCAAGGAAGACACCGTCATCAGCGCCGCTTCCTGCACCACCAACTGCCTGGCTCCCATGGCCAGCACTCTGAACAAGGCCTACCCCATCGTGTCCGGCATCATGACCACCGTGCATGCCTACACCGGTGACCAGATGATCCTGGACGGCCCCCAGCGCAAGGGTGACCGCCGTCGTGCCCGTGCCGGCGCCCAGAACATCGTTCCCAACTCCACCGGCGCTGCCAAGGCCATCGGCCTGGTTATCCCCGAGCTGAACGGCAAGCTGATCGGCTCTGCCCAGCGCGTGCCTGTTCCCACCGGCTCCACCACCATCCTGGTGGCTGTGGTCAAGGGCAAGGACGTGACCAAGGAGAGCATCAACGCCGCCATGAAGGCCGCCCAGAACGAGAGCTTCGGCTACAACGAGGAGGAGATCGTTTCTTCCGACGTGATCGGCATGAAGTACGGCAGCCTGTTTGACGCCACCCAGACCATGGTGACCAAGATCGACGACGACACCTATCAGGTGCAGGTCGTGGCCTGGTACGACAACGAGAACAGCTACACCAGCCAGATGGTGCGCACCATCAAGTACTTCGCTGAGCTGTAATCTCCCCTTTCTCCGCGTTTTGCATGGATAAAAAGCCCCGCCCGGCAGAAATGCCGGGCGGGGCTTTTCCTTTGTGTTTTTACGGGTAGGGGCTGCGCCGGTCGGTAAGCCCCAGCAGATAATCGGTGCTGGTGCCGTAAAACCGGGCCAGGGCGATGAGCACCTCGGTGGGCAGATCCCGCTTGCCCAGTTCGTAGCGGGAATAGCACACCTGGGTGCAGTTGAGGTAGGCGGCCAGGTCCTTCTGCAGCAGGTCGGCGTCTTCCCGTAAAGAGCGGATGCGGGGGTATTCCATAGGCTCCCTTCTTTGCATTGGGTTAAGCAAAGTATAGTCAAAACCAAAATGGTATATTGCTGTATAAACCAATTTGGTTTATAATAGAGGGGAAAAGGCCCTTTTGCGGGCAAGAAAGAAAGAAAAAGGGACGCTGAAATGGGAAAAATACAGGGAAAAAGGAGGGGCCGGGTGTTGGGAATGCTCCTCGCCCGGCGGGGGCAGAGCGGGGAAAAAGTGGGAAAGGGGCAGGCGGGCCGGACCCTGCGGGCGGCGGCGGTGCTGGCCGTCCTGGCCCTTTTGGGGGCCTCGCCGGCGCCGGAAGGCCGGGAAAGGATCAGCCGGGGCGAGGTGCTGGCCCGGGCCCCCGGCCGGCTGGTGGAACAGGGGGAGGACCGCCTCTGTTTTGAGGACGGGAAAGGCCGCTATACCCTCTATTTCTTTGACGGTCAGGGCCGCCTTTGCCGGCTGGCCCGGCTGGAGCCGGGGCGCGCCCCTTGCGCCCCGGGCCCCTCTGGGGTAAAATAACAGGACAAGCCCCGGGGCGTTCAAGGTTCCCGGGCAAGGGGGGAAATGGTATGGAACGGGCGGTGAATCGGCTTTTCTGCCTGCTGCTGGGGGGCATCCTGCTGGCAATCCTGGTATCCTCGGTGATCCACTGGGAGTATAACGGCCCCGCGGCTCTGGCGGCAGGCCTGGCCCTCACCGGGGGCATGGGGGTGCTGCTCCACTTTGCGGCCCCTGCGGCCGGCCGGCTCAGCCCCGGGCGGTTCCGGATCTTTCTGGGGCTGGGGCTGCTGGTGTACGGGCTGGTGCTGGCCATCCTGGGCACCCTGCTGGCCCAGGTGCTCATCATGGATATGGACTATGTCTACCGGAGCCTGCCCGAATTCCTGGAAGGTTTCCCCCTGGGGCAGAGCAATTTCTATTACATCATCTGCAACAACAACCTGGGCCTGGCTCTGCTGCTGGCGGCGGTCTATCGGGTGAGTGGCATCTCCCCCGAGGGGGGCGCCGGGCTGGAAGCCGGCATCCTCTTCAACTGCCTGATGATCTGGCTCACCGTCCTGCTGCTCTGCCGCTGCGCCCGGCTGCTCACCCAGAGCAACGGGGCGGTGCTGGGGGTCTTTCTCATCTCGACCTTCTTCCTGCCCTTCTGGCTCTGGACGCCGGTCTTTTATTCCGACACCCTCTCCATGCCCTTTATCCTGCTGGCGGTGGTCTGCTTCTTCCGCTTCCGGCTCTCCGGGCGGTGGGGCGGGCTCTGGCTGGCAGCCTCGGCCCTGGCGGCCTTCCTGGGCTATGCCGTCAAGGGCAGCGCTGCCGTGGTGGTGCCGGCGGTGATGATCTGGCTGGTGCTGGAACATCTGGACGGCCTGAAAGCCGCCCTGCGCCAGGCGGTGCTGTATCTGGTCTGCTTTCTGGTACTGGCGGGGGGCTACAAGGCGGCCCAGCACCTTTGGATCCTGGATTACACCGACAGTGAGGAATACGCCCTGCCCACCGAGCTCTGGCTGTGCTACGGCAGCCACGACGACGGGGATTACAGCCAGGAGGACTATGACTACTGCGCCTCCCTGCCCGATCTGGAAAGCCGCCGCAAGGCCATGCGCCAGCGGCTGCGGGAAAATTACAGTTCCTACACCCCCGGCGAGCTGGCCGCCTTTGAGCTGCACAAGGCCACCCTTACCTGGGGCGACGGCACCTATGGCTTTACCAAATACCTGGCCGCCCCCCAGAAGGCCAACTGGACCGCCTTCTTTACCATCCAGGGCCAGCCGGGATATATGCCCCTGGTCTACTACTGCCAGGCCTACCAGTATATGCTGCTGCTTTTGACGGCGGCGGGGGCCCTTGTGAACCTGGCCCACCCCTGGCCCAGCGGCCGGAGCTTTTCCGGCCTGTGCCTGCTGGGCATCCTGTTCCTGCTGAGCCTGTGGGAGACCAAGGCCCGGTACGCCCTGCATTTTTCGCCCCTGCTGCTGCTCTGCGCGGCCTGCGCCCTCTGGCAGGCAGCCTGCCCGGCGGATTCCGGCGGGGCCTTCGCCAGCTTTGAGGACAGCTGAAAACAGCTGTCGCCCCCTTACAGACAAAACCGGCTTTCCAAAAAAGGAAAGCCGGTTTTTGTGCTTTCTGCACAAAAGAAGGGGCGAATTTTCGGGGTTCGGATGGCAACTTGTTGATTGTCGTATCTTTAAAATATTTTGAGTGTATGGTATTATATTTTGTGAAAGTTGCTGCCGCCCCAGCGATCCCTTTATCCGGCGGCGCAGAGAGAGGGTTTAAGCATGAAATACGACAACAGCAAGATCCGAAATGTTCTGGTGGCAGGCCACGCCGGCTGCGGTAAGACCACGCTGGTGGAGGCGCTGCTGTATTCCAACGGGGCTACCGAGCGGATGGGCCGGGTAGAGGACGGCAACACCGTGAGCGATTACGACCCGGAAGAAGCCAAGCGCAGGGCCAGCCTTTCCTCCAGCCTGGTCACCCTGGAAGCCGACGGCTACAAATACAACCTGATCGACGTGCCCGGTCTGTTTGATTTTGAGGCCGGCATTTACGAGGGCGTGCGCGCTGCCGAGAGCGTACTGATCTGCGTGTCCAGCCGGTCCGGCGTGACGGTAGGCGCCGAGAAGGCTTTCAAGCTGGCCCAGAAAAACGGCAAGAGCTGCATGGTTTTTGTCTCCAAGATGGACCTGGAGAACGCCAATTTCTACAAAGTGCTGGAAGACCTGAAGGTCAAGTTCGGCCCCATGGTCTGCCCCTGCGTGGTGCCTGTGCGTCAGGATGACGGCACCCTTCTGTATGTGAACCTGTTCAGCCAGAAGGCCTTCAAGTACGAGGGCGGCCGGCAGATTCAGGTAGACCTGCCCGACATGGGCCACCGCTTTGAGGGCCTGATCGAGGCCATGAGCGAGGCCATTGCCGAGACCGACGATGCCCTGATGGAAAAATTCTTCGGCGGCGAGCCCTTCACCACCGAGGAGATCGTGGAAGGCATGCGCCTGGGCGTGAACAGCGGCCGGATCATCCCGGTGTTCTGCGGCAGCAGCGTCAACCAGCAGGCCCTGGATATGCTGCTGTACAACATGCATGTTCTGCTGCCCAGCCCCAAGTGGGCGGGCACCGTGCTGGCCGAGGACAAGGCCGGCGAGCCGGTGGAGCTGGCCTGCGAGGAGACCGAGCCCCTGGCCGCCTATGTGTTCAAGACCGTGGCCGACCCCTTTGTGGGCAAGATGAGCTATGTGAAGGTGATCAGCGGCAAGCTGACCCCCACCTCCACCCTGGTGAACGCCCGCACCGGCGAGCCGGAAAAAATGGGCAAGCTGCTGTACATCTGCGGCAAAAAACAGACCGACGCCGCCGAGATCGGCCCCGGCGACCTGGGCGCCATCTCCAAACTCACCGGCGCCCGCACCGGCGATACCCTCTGTGACCCCGCCCGGGTGGTCAAGCTGCCCGAGCCTGTCTTCCCGCTGCCCAGCCTGACCATGGCCGTCAAGGTGGCCAAGAAGGGGGACGAGGGCAAGATCAGCGGCGCCATCGCCCGCCTGATCGAGGAAGACCCCACCCTCAGCTACCGGGTGGACGGCGAGACCGGCCAGCAGCTGATCAGCGGCCTGGGCGAACAGCACCTGGATGTGGTGATCAGCCGCCTCAAGGCAAAATTCGGCGTGGAAGTAAGCCTGGAAGCCCCCCGTGTTGCCTACCGGGAATCCATCCGCAAAAAGTGCAAGGCCCAGGGCCGGCACAAAAAGCAGACCGGCGGCCACGGCCAGTTCGGCGATGTGTGGATCGAGTTCGAGCCCTGCGACAGCGACGATCTGGTATTTGAGGAGAAGGTGTTCGGCGGCAGCGTGCCCAAGAACTACTTCCCCGCGGTGGAAAAGGGCCTGCGTCAGGCAGCCCGCCACGGCGTGCTGGCCGGCTACCCGGTGGTGGGCCTGAAGGCCACCCTGCTGGACGGCAGCTATCACCCGGTGGACTCCAGCGAAATGGCCTTCATCATGGCCGCCAAGCTCAGCTACAAGGCCGCCCTGCCCGAGGCCGGGCCGGTCATCCTGGAGCCGGTGGGCAGCCTGAAGGCCCATGTGCCCGGCGAGAATACCGGCGATATCATGGGCGATGTGACCAAGCGCCGGGGCCGTGTGCTGGGCATGAACCCGGACGAGGACGGCCTGCAGACGGTGGAGGCCGAGGTGCCCATGTCCGAAATGCAGGACTTCACCACCTTCATGCGGCAGCTCACCCAGGGCCGCGGCTGGTTCACCCTGGAGTTCGCCCGCTATGAGGTGCTGCCCTCCAACCTGGAAGCCAAGGTCATCGAGGAAGCCAAGAAATTGGGCAACTTCTCCGACGCCGACTGAGCCCCATAAAGCAAGATCAGGGGGCGCCCGCGCGCTGCGCGGGCGCTCCTTTCCCGTGAAAAGGGGGATCTTCTCTTTCGGGATAAAAAAGGGTAGGAAAAATCCGCCCGGATGGCTTGAAACCGCCGCTTTTCGGTTGACAGAGCCGCCCGGATACTATATAATCAATGAATTAGTGAGAAGGCACGGCCTTTTCCTTTTATCACGCAGAAAAGGGAGTTTTGAGATACATGGCTAAAGAAGTTGTGGTGACCCATCAGGGCCTGAAGGCACTGGAAAACGAGCTGGAGCATCTGAAGACCGTCCGCCGCAAAGAGGTGGCGGAAAAGATCAAGATCGCCCGTGGCTACGGTGACTTGTCCGAGAATGCGGAGTACGACGCCGCCAAGGACGAACAGGGCGAAGTGGAAGCCCGGATCGCCGATCTGGAGATGATGCTCAAGCATGTGCGGATCATCGACAGCGAAGAGCTGAGCACCGATGTGGTGGGCGTGGGCACTACCGTGCAGGTGGAGGACCTGGATGAGGAGGACGAGGAGGATAAGTTCCTGAAGTTCGCCATTTCCGGCGCCACCGAGGCCGACCCGGACAACAACAAGATCAGCGACGAAAGCCCGGTAGGCGCCGGCCTGGTGGGCAAAAAAGTGGGCGAGGTGGCCGAGATCACCCTGCCCAACGGCGGCACCATGCGCTTCAAGGTGCTGAGCATCGAGCGCAGCTGACCCCCGCCCGGCGGGCAAATTGCCCAAAGGCGCAAAATTCGCAGATCTTCGGCAAAAACAGGTGTTCCGGCACCTGTTTTTGTGCTATAATAACCAACGGCAACAACCAATGGCGGGCCCGCCCCGCGGAAATCAAAGCGCGAAGGAGTTTTAGGATGGCACAGGAAAAGCAGAACCAGGGGCAGAACGCCCCCGAGATGACCGAAAAGGAGTACGGCGAGCTGGTGGCGGTGCGCCGCGAAAAGCTCAAGACCCTGCGGGAGGCGGGGCAGGACCCCTTCACCCTCACCAAATATCCCCAGGATAGCTTTTCCGCCCTCATCAAGCAGGAATTTGCCGATCTGGAGCCCGAGGCCGAGACCGGCAAAACCGTCTGCCTGGCGGGCCGCATCATGGCCAAGCGGGTGATGGGCAAGGCCAGCTTTGCCGGCCTGCGGGATGCCCAGGGGGATATCCAGCTCTACCTGCGCCGGGATGTGCTGGGCGATGAGGCCTATGCCGCCTTTAAAAAGATGGATATCGGCGATATCGTGGGTGTTAAGGGCGAGGTGTTCCGCACCAAGATGGGCGAGATCAGCGTGCGCTGCACCGGGATCACTCTGCTCTCCAAGAGCCTTCTGCCCCTGCCCGAGAAGTTCCACGGCCTGAAGGACCAGGAGACCCGTTACCGCCAGAGATATGTGGACCTGATCGTCAACCCCGAGGTGAAGGATACCTTCGTCAAGCGCAGCCTGATCCTGCGGGAGCTGCGGGCCTTCCTGGACAGCAAGGGCTTCCTGGAAGTGGATACCCCCATCCTCACCCCCTTTGAGATCGGCGCTTCGGCCCGGCCCTTCATCACCCACCACAACACCCTGGATATGGACATGGTGCTGCGCATCGAGACCGAGCTGTACCTGAAGCGGCTGATCGTGGGCGGCATGGACCGGGTGTACGAGGTGGGCCGGATCTTCCGCAACGAGGGCATGGACCCCAAGCATAACCCCGAGTTTACCAGCATCGAACTCTACCAGGCCTACACCGACTACCACGGCATGATGGACCTGGTGGAGGAGATGATGAAGACGGTGGCCTCCAAGGTCTGCGGCAGCCTGCAGATCCCCTACCAGGGGCATGTGATCGACCTGTCCCACTGGGAGCGGCTCACCATGGTGGAGGCTGTCAAGAAGTATTCCGGTGTGGACTTTGACCAGGTGGCTTCCGACGAGGAGGCCATTGCCCTGGCCAAGCAGCACAAGGTGGAACTGCCCGAGGTGCCCACCAAGGGCGCCATCCTGGCCGAGTTCTTCGACGCCTTTGTGGAGGAGAAGCTGATCCAGCCCACCTTCATCTACGATTACCCGGTGGAGATCAGCCCTCTGGCCAAGCGCAAGCCCGGCAAGCCCGGCTTCACCGAGCGGTTTGAGTACTTCATCAACGCCACCGAGTTCGGCAACGCCTTCAGCGAGCTGAACGACCCCATCGACCAGAAGGAGCGCTTCGAGCGCCAGGTGGCCGAGCGCAAGGCCCTGGACCCCACCAGCAAGGCCCAGGTGGACTACGACTATGTGACCGCCCTGGAATACGGCCTGGCCCCCACCGGCGGTTTGGGCTTTGGTGTGGACCGTCTGGTCATGCTGCTCACCGATTCGGCCTCCATCCGGGACGTGCTGCTCTTCCCCACCATGAAGCCCATCGAGGACGGCAAAAAGCCCGCCGCCCCCGCCCCTCAGGCACAGGAAGCAGCCCCGGCC
>NZ_JAFBIO010000046.1 GCF_021531255.1 Allofournierella massiliensis
CCCAGGCATACCGCCCCCTCCCCCAGCCGGAAAAGGGTGAGGGGCACCCCCCGGCTCTGGCAGAAGGCCCGCACGAAGGCCTCGTCCCGGTCCGCCTCGGCCTCCCGCAGCCGGTGGTTCACATGGGCCGCCTCCACGTCAAGGCCCAGCCGGGGGCCGTTTTCCAGCAAAAACAGCAGAAGGGCCATGCTGTCGGCCCCGCCCGAAACCCCGGCGATGACCCGCTGACCCTGCGCAAAAAGGGCCTGACGACGGCAGTACCGCCTCACGTCGGCCCAAAGTTTTTCCTTCTGGTTTTCCCGATCAGTTTTCATGGCTGAAATCCACATCCAGGAAACGGGTATGGGCACCGTCCCACCCCAGGCGGACGGTATCCACCTCGCCGTGGCGGTTTTTGGCCACGATGCACTCGGCCACATTCTCGTCGGCCTGCTCGCCGCCCCCGCCGCTGGTGGAGTTGTAATAGGCCGCCCGGTACAGAAACAGCACCACGTCGGCGTCCTGCTCGATGGAGCCGGAATCCCGCAGGTCACTGAGCTGGGGCCGGTGGTCGCTGCGGCCGCTGGTTTTTTCGGCGGCACGGGAAAGCTGACTGAGGGCGATGACCGGCACGTTCAGCTCCTTGGCCATGATCTTCAGGTTCCGGGTGATGTCGCTGATCTCCTGCACCCGGTTTTCGGTGCGCCGGCCGCTGGTCATCAGCTGAAGGTAGTCGATGATGATGAGCCCGATGTTGGGGCGGCTGGGGTCCTGGTTCAGCCGCCGCACCTTGGCCTTCACCTCCGGGATGGTGATGCCGGAGGTATCGTCCATAAAGATGGGGGCATTGTGCAGCATCTCGCTGGCATGGGCCAGGTCGGCCCAGTCGGCATCGGTGAGGTTGCCGGTGCGGAAGGCCTGGCTGTCGATATTGGCTTCGGCCGAGAGGATGCGGCTGGTGAGCTGATCCTTGGTCATTTCCAGGCTGAAAATGGCCACCGGCACCTTTTGTTTCTGGGCCACGTTGGTGGCGATGTTCAGGGCAAAACTGGTCTTGCCCATACCGGGGCGGGCGGCCAGGATGATCAGGTCGCTGCGGCCAAGGCCGGTGAGCACCTTATCCAGATACCGGTACCCGGTGGGGATACCGGCGTATTTTTCCCGGTCGGGGCCGCTGATCCGCTGCAGGTTGACCAAGGTCTCCACGATCACGCTGGAAATGCTGGAAAGAGCGCTGGAATCCCGGCCGGAGCGGATCTCGTAGATCTTCTGCTCGGCGCTTTCCAGCAGCAGGTTGGCGTCGCTCTCCTCGCTGCACTGCTCCATGATCTCCTTGGTGGCGTTCATGAGCTGGCGCACCAGGTACTTTTCCCGCACGATCTTGGCGTAGGCCTGCACGTTGCTCAGGGAGGGCACCGTCTCGGCCAGGCTGGTCAGGTAGACCTTGGCCTCGTCGGTGCTGGCAAACGCATTCCCCGCCGAGACCGCGTCCAGCAGGGTGACAAAGTCCACACTCTGGCCCGCGGTGAACAGCCGCACCATCTCGGCGAAGATCTCCCCGTTCTGGCGGGCATAGAACATCTCGGGCCGCAGGCTCTCCACCAGCTCCGGCAGCAGCTCGGCCTGCAGCAGCACCGCGCCCAGCACCGACTGCTCGGCCTGCATGCTGTAGGGCAGGCTCAGACCCATGCTTTCCAGGTCCAGCCCCCGATCTCTTGCCATTTCCGGTATCCTCCCCTCAGATCCGCCCTCAAACCGGGGCGGCGTTTCCTATCCTTATGCCTTTGGCCCGGCTCAGGCCTGCTCTTCCACCTTCACCTTGAAGGAGGCGCTGACCCCCGGGTGCAGCTTGACGGTGGCGCCGTAGCTGCCGAAATCCTTGATGTCCTTTTCCAGCTCCACCTTGCGCCGGTCGATCTCGGAACCCACCTGGCTGCTCAGGGCGGCGGCCACTTCCTTGACGGTGATCTTGCCGAAAAGCCGGCCCGAAGCGCCGCCCTTGGCCTTGATGAGCACGGTGGAATCCTGCACCTTGGCGGCCAGCTCCTTGGCGGCGGCCAGCTGCTCGGCGGCATGGTGCTCCTTGGCCTCGTTCTTGGTCTTGACCAGGTTCAGGGCCGTGGCGTCGGCGGCGGTGGCCAGCTTGCGGGGGAACAGGAAGTTGCGGGCGTACCCGTCTGAAACCTCGTGGATCTCATCCTTTTTGCCGATGGATTTTACATCCTGAAGAAGCAGTACTTTCATGGTTCTAACCTCATTTCTCTCATTCCGCCGGGGCGGAAAAAATCATGTTCCGAAGGGCTGCCCCAAAAGGGCCGCCCTCTTTTCGCGGTATCTCAGCGGCCCTTGGCGGGGGGCGCGGGCTGGGCGCTCTGCTCGGCCCGGTATTCCCGGATGGCCTCTTCCAGCCGGCGGCCCACCTCTTCCACGGTGGTCTCCCGCAGCTGGGTGCCGGCCATGGTCAGGTGGCCGCCACCGCCCAGGGTCTCCAGAATCACCTGGACGTTCACGGCCCCCATGCTCCGGCCGGACACATTCACGTTGGCCCCCTGCTGCACCGCCACAAAGCTGGCTTCCACCCCTTCGATGGTGAGCAGGTCGTTGGCTGCCTGGGGCACCGCCACCGCCGCGGCGGGGGGCAGTTCCCCGGAAAGGGAGATGGCGCAGCCCATATAGAGCCGGGCCGCCTCCACCAGCTTGGCCTTGATGGCGTATTCCTCCATGGTGGAGGCAAACAGGGCCTTCACATCCTCGGTGGAAGCCCCCAGGCGGCGCAGATAGGCGGCCGCCTCAAAGGTGCGCACACCGGTGTGCAGCCCGAAGTTCCGGGTATCCAGCATGATGCCGGCCAAAAGGGCCTCGGCCTCCAGCTGGGTGGGCCGGTCGTTCTTCTCCCCCACATACTGGAGCATCTCGCTCACCAGCTCACAGGCGGAGGAGGCGTAGGGCTCCTGATACCAGATCACCGCGTTGTCGATGGCGTCCACCGCCCGGCGGTGGTGGTCGATCACCGCCACATGGCGGCACTGCTGGTAGACTTCCAGGCTTTCCAGCCGGTGCTTGAGGCAGGTATCCACCACCACCAGAAGGGTATCCGGGGTGATGGCGTCCAGCACCTTTTCCGGCTCGATGAAGGAATCTTCCAGCCCGGCTTTGTCAAACTCCCGGATGAGGGAGCCGGCCAGGGTGGCCCCCCGGCGCAGCACCACCGCCGCAGGCACCTGGCAGGTCTGGCAGATGTGCAGCACGCCCAGGGCGCTGCCCACACTGTCCAGATCGCTCATCTTGTGGCCCATGATCAGCACGCTGTCGCTGTTGCGGATGAGCTCGGTAAGGGCCCCCGCCACGATCCGGCTGCGCACCTTGCTCTGTTTTTCGATGCTGCGGGAAACGCCCCCGTAGAAGGAAAATCCCTCCTCGGTCTTCATGGCGGCCTGGTCGCCGCCCCTTCCCAGGGCCATATCCAGGCTCTGGCGGGCCCATTCCTGGCACTCGGCCAGGCTGGCGCCGCCCCGGCCCACCCCGATGGAAAGGGTCAGGCCCATGTTGTCGTCCAGCTGGCGCATCTTGTCCAGCACATCGAAGCGGCGTTCCTGCAGGTCTTCCAGATCCCGCTCCTCAATCAAGGCTATGTACCGGCAGGAGCTGATCCGGCTCAAAAAGCCCTCGTACCGGCCGATGGTGGTCTCCAGCAGGCGGTTCACCTGCTCCATCATCCGGGCCCGCTCCGACTCCTTCATGTCGCCGGTGATGGTGTCGTAGCCGTCCACCTCCAGCAGCAGGCAGACCGGACGGGTGGCCCAGTATTCCTCCGCCTCCTTGGAAAGGCGGGTGATGTCGGTGAGGGTGAGGAAGACCAGCCCCTCCTTTTCGCCCCCGGCAAATACCTGCCAGCGGCCGCCCGCCGCCGTGATCACCTGCCCCTGGGGGCTCTGGCACTGGGCCAGATCCAGCCCGGGCAGCACCCGGTTCACCGGCTGAAGCAGCCGGTCCTCCCCATCCAGGAACTGGGCCCGGAAGGGCTCGTTGTACCAGATGAGGGTCTTTCGGCTGAGCAGCAGGGCCGGGGCGGGCAGCCCCGCCAGGGTGAACTGGGCGTCGCTGCCCTCAAAGACCTCGCCGGAAAGATACCGGCCGATCCGCCGGCGCAGGGCCCTGGCCCGCAGCCAGATGCCCAGCAGTATCAGGGCCAGCAGCGCCGCGGCCCCTGCCAGATTCCAGGGCTGCTGCCAGCCTGCCAGCAGGGCAAGGCCCAGGCTCAGCAGCGCCAGCGCGGCGGTGAAAAGCTCCAGTTCCCACCGGGGTCCCTTTTTCATCTTGCTCTCTCCTTTGTCACACAAAGCGGCGGCTCAGATCTCCATCAGAATGGGCAGGATCATGGGGCTGCGCTTGGTTTTGCGGTAGATATAGCTGCTCAGCGCCTCCCGCACCCGGGTCTTGACGCTGTTCCAGTCCCGCACATGCTCGGAGCGGCACTTCTCAAAGGTCTGGATGACCAGCTTGCGGGCGCCTTCCATCAGTTCCTCGCTTTCCCGCACATACACAAAGCCCCGGCTCACCAGGTCGGGCCCGGCCAGCATCTCGCCGGTGGAACTGTTGACGGTGGCCACCACAATGACCAGGCCGTCCTGGGAAAGATGGCGCCGGTCCCGCAATACCACATTGCCCACGTCGCCCACGCCCAGGCCGTCCACCATGACGCTGCCGGAGGGCACCGTGTTCACCACCTTCATCTCGTTCCGGCTCACCAGGATATCCTCGCCGGTCTCCCCGATGAGGATGTGGGAGGCGGGCAGCCCCAGCTTGGCGGCGGTGGTGGCGTGCTTTTTCAGGTGTTTGTATTCGCCGTGCACCGGCATGAAGAACCGGGGCGCGGCCAGGGTGAGGATCAGCTTCTGTTCCTCCTGGCAGGCGTGGCCGGATACATGCACGTCGTACATGGATTCATACACTACCTCGGCCCCCAGCTTGAGCAGGCCGTTGACCACCTTGGTCACCATCTTCTCGTTGCCGGGGATGGGGGTGGCGCTGATGATGATGAAGTCGCCAGGGCCCACCCGCACGTTCCGGTGGCTGCTGGAAGCCATGCGGGAAAGGGCGCTCAGGGGCTCGCCCTGGCTGCCGGTGGTGATGAGCACCACCTTTTCCGGCGGATATTTGTTGATCTCCTCCACATCAATAAGGGCGTTTTCCGGGGCGTGGAGATACCCCAGCTCCAGGGCCATGGCAGTGTTGGAGGCCATGCTCCGGCCGGACACCGCCACCTTGCGGCCGTTTTCCACCGCCAGGTCGATGATCTGCTGGATGCGGTAGAGGTTGGAGGCAAAGGTGGCAATGATGATCCGCTGCTTGTCGGCGGTGCGGAACATGTTGCCGAAGCTGGCGGCCACCTTCTGCTCGGTGGCGGTAAAGCCGGGCCGCTCGGAGTTGGTGGAATCGCTGAGCAGCAGCAGCACGCCCTTTTTGCCGTATTCGGCAATGGCGGCCAGATCGGTGGGCCCGTCGGAAAGGGGGGTGTAGTCGATCTTGAAGTCGCCGGTATGCAGCACGATGCCGGCGGGGCACTCGATGGCATAGGCCAGGGCCCCGGGAATGGAGTGGTTCACATGGATGGGGTCGATGGTGAAGCAGCCCAGCCGGAACTTCTGCCGGGGGGCGATCTCCACAAACTTGGTCTGGCCCAGAAGCCCGTGCTCTTCCAGCTTGTTCTTGATGAGGCCGATGGTGAGCCGGGTGCCGTAGATGGGCAGGTTCACCTGCTTGAGCAGGTAGGGCAGAGAGCCGATATGGTCCTCGTGGCCGTGGGTGATGATGATGCCCTTGATCTTATCCCGGTTCTGCACCACATAGGTGAAATCGGGGATGACCAGGTCCACCCCGTACATATCGCTGTCGGGGAAGACGCTGCCGCAGTCCACCATGAGCATATCGCCCTGGCACTCATAAAGGGTGATGTTCTTGCCCACCTCACCCAGGCCCCCCAGGGGGATGACGTGGAGGGGCACGGCGGCCTGCTCGGCAGCCCGTTTGCCCCGGCCGAACATCCGGCGGGGCTTGGGGGCCTCGGCGCTCTCCCGGGCGGGGATCATGGCCTCGGCCAGGGCAGCGGCGGCCCGGGCGGCGGTTTTGGCAGGGGTCTGCCGGCCCTGCCGGGGCTTGCGGGCCTTGGGCTGGGCGGCTTTCTGCTCGGCCTGTTCCGGCGCGGCGGCCTTGGCCCGGGCAGCCTTCTGTTCGGCCCTGGCCTGGGCGGCAGCAGCCTTGGCGGCGGCCTTCTGCTCAGGGGGCTGGGCCGGCCGGGTGCGGCGGCGGGTATTCTCTTTTCGTTCTTCCATTCTTTCCTCCGTCTTGCTTGCGGCAGGGCCCTCGCCCCTCTCCGTTCCCCTTCCGGGAAACAGCCGAAAAGCGCGCCGGACCATGCCTTTGTGTTCTCTGTCATGTACCTTCTTTTTTGCGGGGCCTTGGCCGTACAGGACGGCAGCCCATTTTGGGGGCGCGGCGCTGCGAGTTCACCTGTCAAGCGCAACCCGGGCCGCTGAAAAGAAACGTATGACCGTATTCCCCATGGAAAGCGAAAGCATGTTTGCCCGCCCTCAGGGAAAACTGTATAAAGATAGATTTATTATAGTCTCCCTTCCCGCCCCTTGTCAAATCAGGGCCTGCCAGCCTCAGTATGGGCCCGGGGGCGGCTTTTCATGCGGCCCCGGCCGGGCGGGGGCCCGGCGCTGCCCGGCTTTTTCCGGGTCTTGGCAGGGGGTGCCGGCGGCAGGGCCCGGTCTGCTTTTATCATGGCCCGGCTTTTTCCCGCCTCGCAGCCCCTTTCCCTTTCTTCCCGGCTCCGGCCCCCTTTTTTTGCCCGCCCCGGTCCTTCCTCTCCCGTTTCTTCCCCGCTCCGGCCCTTCCCCCCTTCTTGCCCGGCCCGGCCAAAACGTTTATAATGATAGAATATTTTATAGGAAGGCGAAGGGAATCATGAAGCAGATCGAGATATTCACCGACGGGGCCTGCAGCGGCAACCCGGGCCCGGGGGGCTGGGGAGCCATCCTGCGCTATAAAGGGCGGGAAAAGGAGCTGTGCGGGGGCGAGGCCGAGACCACCAACAACCGGATGGAGCTCACCGCCCTGATCCGGGCGCTGGAAGCGTTGAAGGAGCCCTGCCAGATCACCCTGTGCAGCGATTCCCAGTATGTGATCAACGGGCTGGAAAAGGGCTGGGCCAAGGGCTGGAAGGCCCGGGGCTGGAAGAAGGCGGATAAATCCCCCGCCCTCAACCCGGATCTGTGGGATCAGCTTCTGACCCTGGCCGAACCCCACCAGATCCGCTTTGTCTGGATCAAGGGCCATGCCGGCCACCCAGAAAACGAGCGGTGCGACCGGATGGCGGTGGAACAGAGTCGGCTGTACGGGGGCCGGCAGCCGTGAAGGAGGAAAACAAGGTATGAGCCAGAAGGAACAGGTCCTGCTGGGGCTTTCCGGCGGGGTGGACAGCAGCGTGGCCCTGCGCCTTTTGCAGGAATCGGGGCTGGAAGTGCAGGCGGCGGTCATCCGCTTTTCCCCCTGCCACGAGGGGGCGGTGCAGGCCGCCCTGGCCACGGCGGGCCAGCTGGGGGTGCCCTGCCATGTGCTGGAAGCCGGGGGAGATTTTGAGGCCAGCGTGGTGCGGCCCTTTTGCGAGGGCTACTGCGCCGGGCGCACCCCCAACCCTTGCATCCTCTGCAACCCGGCGGTGAAGTTCGCTGCCCTGCTGCAAAAGGCCGACCAGCTGGGCTGCCGGTATATCGCCACCGGCCACTATGCCCGGGTGGGCCAAAGCCGGGACGGCTTTTATCGGGTGCGCCAGGCCGTGAGCCTGCCCCGGGATCAGAGCTATATGCTCTACCGGCTGGGCCAGGAGGTGCTGAGCCGGCTGCTGCTGCCCCTGGGCGGGCTGGAAAAGCCCCAGGTGCGCCAGAAGGCCCGGGATCTGGGCCTTGCCTGCGCCGACGCGCCGGACAGCATGGAGATCTGCTTTATCCCGGACGGGGACTACCCCGCCTTCATCCAGGGCCGGGGCTTTGCCCCCAAAACCGGCCATTTCATCGCCCCGGACGGGCGGGATCTGGGCCCCCATCAGGGGGTGTGGAAGTACACGGTGGGCCAGCGCAAGGGGCTGGGGCTGGCCCTGGGCCGGCCGGCCTTTGTCCGCCGCATCACCCCGGAAGGGAATGTGGAGCTGGGCTGGGCCGGGGAGGAGTTTTTCTCCACCGTGCGCCTGGAAGGGCTTTGCGGGCCCAGCCTGCCCGCCGGGGAGTACCAGGTCAAGATCCGCAGCGCCGCCCAGCCGGCCCCCTGCCATTTTGACGGGCAGGCCACCCTTACCTTCCCCCAGCCGGTGCGGGCCCCCGCCCCGGGCCAGAGCGCGGTACTCTACCGCCAGGGCGAGGTGTGGGGCGGCGGTTTCATCGCCGGGGCCGAGACCTGAAAAAATCCATATACCAAAAGAAAAAAACGGGCCTTCCGGGAAGTGAGCGTACTTCCCGGAAGGCCCGTTTTGCCAAAAGGCGGCCCGCCTTGACTATAAATATCAAAAACTTTCCCACCC
>NZ_JAFBIO010000047.1 GCF_021531255.1 Allofournierella massiliensis
CCCCCTTTACAAACCGCCCCGCTTTGGGTACACTAAGAATGGAAAAAAATCGTTTTCGGGTGCCTGCCGGGCCTGGCCGGGCGGGAGAATAGGGAAGCCGGGTGAAAATCCCGCACGGGGCCGCCGCTGTGAATCAAAGTCAGAAGACCTGCCCGAAACCGCATCGCCTGCCCTTTGGGGCGGGCAGCTTGGCCGCCGGGCGGAATTCCCCGGCGGGCACTGGGTCTCGGAGGGCAGAGCGCTGCCCCCCGCCTTTTGTCCGCCCTTTTTCCGCCCCCGGCGGGGAGAGGGCGTTCCGCTTTTTGCCCCTTCCCCGCCGGCTCACCATATAAATAAAGATAAAGAAAAGGAGCCGCCCCATGCAGCACACCGCCCTTTTGCTGGTCAGCTTCGGCACCAGCCGCCCCGACGCCTTCCGGCGGGAGATCGAACCCACCCTGGACGCCCTGCGCACCGCCGCCGGCGATCTGCCGGTGTACACCGCCTTCACCAGCCCCACCATCCGCCGCATCTGGGCGGGGCGGGGCCGGGCCCTGGCCAGCCTTCCCGAGGCCTTCGGGCAGATGCTGGCCGACGGGGTGCGGCGGGTCTATGTCCAGCCCACCCACCTGATCCCGGGGCTGGAATACGAAAAACTCTGCGCCGAGGCCGAGGCCTTCCGTCCCCGGCTGGAAAACCTGACCCTGGGCCGCCCCCTTTTAAAAGAAGGGGCCGACCTGGCCCGGGCAGCTTCCCTTCTCTCGGCCCGGTTTGCCCCGGTGCCGGGCCGGGCCCTGGTTTTTCTGGGCCACGGCACCGATCACCCCGCCGACCTTTTCTACCCGGCCCTGCAGACCGCCTTCTCGGCCCTGGGCCGGCGGGACGTGCTGGTGGGCACGGTGGAGGGCTGGCCCGGCTTTGAGGAGCTGCTGGCCCAAATCGAGGCCGGGGGCTATGCCTCGGCCCTGCTCTCCCCCTTCCTGCTGGTGGCGGGGGAACATGCCCGGGAAGATATGGGGGGCGAGGAGCCGGGCAGCCTGGCCAGCCTTTTGCGGGCCAGGGGCCTCAGGGTGGAATGCAATTTTGAGGGCCTCGGGGCCTTTCCGGAATTCCGGGCCCTCTACACCGAACATCTGCGGGCCTTGCTGGAGGGTTAAATATGTCCTTTGACCACTGGGTGCAGTCGGGCGGGAAGATGCTGCGCTGCGGCTACACCACCGGCAGCTGTGCCGCCCTGGCGGCCCTGGGGGCCAGCCGGCTTTTGCTGGGCCTTTCGCCCGGGCCCCTGAGCCTCCTCACCCCGGCGGGCCTTCCCCTCACGGTGGAACCGGCCCGGCTGGAACGGCGGGGCCCCCTGGCCCTCTGCGCCGTTCGCAAGGACGGGGGCGATGACATCGACGTGACCAGCGGCCTGCTCATCTGGGCCAGGGTGCGGCGCATCCCCCGCCAAAAAGGGGACAAACCGGTACAAATTCTGGGTGGGCCGGGGGTGGGCACCGTCACAAAGCCGGGGCTCGACCAGCCGGTGGGCAGCCCCGCCATCAACCGGGTGCCCCGGCAGATGATCGAGGAAACCTGCCGCCGGGCCCTGGAAGAAGCCCATTGTCCCGACGGGCTGGAAGTGACCATCTTTGTGCCGGGGGGCGAGGCTGCCGCCCAAAAAACCTTCAACCCACGTCTGGGCATTCAGGGGGGCATCTCCATCCTGGGCACCAGCGGGGTGGTGCGGCCCCAGAGCCTTGCGGCCCTTTTGGACAGCATCCGGCTGGAAATCCGCCAGCAGGCGGCCCTGGGGCAGAAGTCCCTGATCCTTGTGCCCGGCAACTACGGGGCGGAGTTCCTTTCCCGCCGGCTGCCCGGCTGCGGCGCGCCGGTGGTTACCTGCTCAAATTTTCTCGGGGAGAGTCTCGACGCCGCCGCCCTTTCCGGCTTTGAGGCGGTGCTCTTTGTGGGGCATATCGGCAAGCTGGTCAAGCTGGCGGGGGGCATCATGGACACCCACTCCCGCACGGCGGATTGCCGGGCCGAACTCTTCACCGCCCATGCGGCCCTGGCCGGGGCGGGGCCGGAACTCTCGGCCCGTTTGATGGGCTGCGCCACCTGTGACGCCTGCCTGGAAGAACTGGAGGCCGCCGGCCTTGCCGCCCCGGTGCTGGAAAGCCTTTTGGCAAAAATCGAGTATCACCTTGCCCAGCGGGCGGGGGGCCGGTGCCTGGCGGGTGCCTGGCTGTTCAGCCTGAGCCGGGGCAGCCTGGGCCTCACCCCCGCCGCCCGGCAAATTTTACAGCGAGAGGAATTTTCATGGAAGACAAAGCCATCTTTTACGGGGTGAGCGTGGGCCCCGGCGACCCCCAGCTCATCACCCTGGCGGCCCTGCGGGCGGTGGAAGCCTGCCCGGTGATCGCGGCCCCTCAGACCCCCTCCGGCCGTACCCTGGCCCTGGACATCCTGCGGGGGGCGGCGGACCTTACCGGCAAGGCCATCCTGCCCCTGCCCCTGGCCATGACCCGGGACAAGGCGATTTTAGAGGAAGAATACCGCCATGCCGCCGACCTGGTGCGGCCCCACCTGCAGGCGGGGCGCAGCGTGGCCATGCTCACCCTGGGGGATGTGTCGGTCTATTCCACCGTCCACTATCTCTTAAAGATCCTCACCGGGGAGGGCTGGCCCGCCAGGCTCATCCCGGGGGTGCCCAGCTTCTGCGCGGCGGCGGCTTCTCTGGGGCGCAGCCTCACCACCATGGATAAACCCCTGCACATCCTGCCCGCCGGCGCCTGGGAGCTGGAAGACGCCCTGGCCCTGCCCGGCAGCAAGGTGCTGATGAAGAGCGGCCGCAGGCTGCCCCAGGTGGTGGCCCGGCTTTCCCAAAAGCCGGGGCTGCACCCGGCCCTGGCCCTCAACTGCGGGCTTGAAGACGAGTACCTCTGCCCGGACCTTGCCGATTACGACGGCCGGCAGAGCTATTTTGCCACCTTTTTGGTGGATGGGGAGGAAACACCATGATCGATTTTGTGGGGGCCGGGCCGGGCGCGCCCGATCTCATCACCAAGCGGGGAGCCGAGCTGCTGGCAAAGGCGGATCTCGTCATCTATGCGGGCAGCCTTGTGAACCCGGCCCTGCTGGGGCTGACAAAGCCCGGCTGCCGCATCCTGAACAGCGCCGGGATGACCCTGCCCCAGGTGGTGGAGGAACTTTCCCGGGCCGAGGCGGCGGGCCTGCGTTCGGTGCGGCTGCACACCGGCGACCCCAGCCTGTACGGGGCCATCCGGGAACAGCTGGACGAACTGGCAGGCCGGGGCATATCCTGCCGGGTGACGCCGGGGGTATCCAGCTTCTGCGCGGCGGCGGCGAGCCTTGGGGCCGAGTACACCCTGCCCGCCGTGAGCCAGACCGTCATCATCACCCGGATGGCCGGCCGCACCCCGGTGCCCCCCGGGCAGGATATCGCCAGCCTGGCGGCCCACGGGGCCACCATGGTCATCTTCCTCTCGGCGGGGATGCTGCCCCGCCTTACCGAAGAACTGCTGAAAGGGGCCTACACCCCCGACACCCCGGCTGCCCTGGTGTACAAGGCCAGCTGGCCGGAGGAAAAGCTGCTGCGCTGCACCCTCTCCGATCTGGCCAAGACCGGCAAACAGGCCGGGGTGAGCCGCACCGCCCTGGTGCTGGTGGGGGATTTTCTCAAAGAGAGCGGGTACGAAAAATCCTGCCTCTATGACCCCGCCTTTACCACCGGATACCGAAAGGGGGAGCCATGCGGATCGAACTGATCGCCTTCACCGAGGCCGGCTGCGCCCTGGGCCGTCAGCTGGCCCAGGCCCTGGAAAAGGAAGGGGATGTGGCCGGCTTCACCCCCTGCCGGGGCCAGGGGCATATTTCCCTGGCCGACTGGACGGCCCTGGCCTTCCGGGAAGCGGACGCCCTGGTCTTCATCGGGGCGGCGGGGATCGCGGTGCGCTCCATCGCCCCCTTTGTGGCGGACAAGACCCGGGACCCGGCGGTGCTGGTGGGGGATGAATCGGGCCGGTATCTCATCCCCCTGCTCTCGGGGCATCTGGGGGGCGCTAATGACTTGGCCCGGCGGCTGGCCTCCCTCTATGGGGCAAACCCCATCCTCACCACCGCCACCGACCTGCGGGGCCTTTGGGCGGTGGACAGCTGGGCCAAGGCAAACGGCTGCGCCCTTTTGAACCCGGGCCGGATCAAGACGGTCTCCTCCCGCATTTTAGAGGGGGGCCAGGTGCGGCTTTTTTCCGATTGGCCCATCGGGGGGGAGGTTCCCGCCGGGGTATCCCTCACCGAAGACCGCCTTCAGGCGGACGTGATCCTCAGCCTTCACCCCGGGCCCTGGACCCTCTCCTCTCCCCTTCTCCTGGTTCCCCGCATCGGGGTGCTGGGGGTGGGCTGCCGCCGGGGGGTAAGCGCCGGGGCCCTGAACGATGCCCTCACCGAATTTCTGGCCGGGCAGGGGCTTTCCCGCCGCTGCCTTTGCGGCCTTGCCTCCATCCGCCTGAAGGAGGACGAGGCGGGCCTGGCCGAATTTGCCCAGGCCCTGGGCCTGCCCCTGGACTTTTTCGACCCCGACACCCTGGCCGCCCTGCCCGGGCCCTTCACCGGCTCGGAGTTCGTCCAATCCGTCACCGGGGTGGATAATGTGTGTGAGCGCTCGGCCCTGGCCGCCAGCGAAGGGGGCCGGCTGCTGGTGCCCAAGACACGCTTTGAGGGCATCACCCTGGCCCTGGCCCTGCGGCCCTTTGCCCCTTCGTTTTAACCCTCTCTTTTCACCACGTTACAGGAGGACACCATGAATCTTCTCACCCTGGTGGGCCTTGGCCCCGGCGGGCCCGGCGGCCTCACCGCCGACGCCCGCGCCGCCCTGGAAGGGGCCGACCTTTTCTGCGGCTACACCGGTTATATCGACCTCATCCGGCCCCTCTGGCCGGCCACCCCCTGCCTTTCCACCCCCATGACCCGGGAGCTGGAACGCTGCCGCCTGGCCCTGGAAGAGGCCGCCGGGGGCAAGCAGGTGGCCATGGTCTGCAGCGGGGACGCGGGGGTCTACGGCATGGCCGGCCCGGTGCTGGAACTGGCCCCCGCCTACCCCACGGTAGAGGTGCGGGTGGTTCCGGGGGTGAGCGCCCTGCTCTCGGGGGCGGCGGTGCTGGGTGCCCCCCTCATGAACGATTTTGCGGTGGTGAGCCTTTCCGACCTGCTCACCCCCTGGGGGGCCATCGAGGCCCGGCTGCGGGCGGCGGCGGCGGGGGATTTTTCCCTCTGCCTGTATAACCCTTCCAGCAAAAAGCGGGCGGGGCACCTGGCCCGGGCCTGCGCCATCCTGATGGAGACCAAAAGCCCGGATACCCCCTGCGGCTGGGTGCGGCAGATCGGCCGCCCGGGCCAGGAAAGCTGGACGGGCACCCTGGCCGAATTGGCCCGCCAGCAGGTGGACATGTTCACCACCGTTTTTGTGGGCAGCAGCGCCACCCGGCTGATTTCCGGCCGGCTGGTGACGGCCCGGGGCTACAGGGGGCAGGCATGAAACTGCTCTTGATGGGGGGCACCACCGAGGGCCGGTATCTGGCCCAGGCCCTGGACGGCCCCCGCTTTGCCCGCTTTCAGGTGACCCTCAGCGTCGCCACCGAATACGGGCAGGAGGTTCTGCCCGATTTTGAGCGGGTGCAGGTGCGCCGGGGCCGGCTGGAGGAGGAGGGGCTCAAAGCCCTCCTTTGTGACGGCTACCGCCTTGTGATCGACGCCACCCACCCCTATGCCAAAGAGGTGAGCGAGACCCTGGCCCGGGTCTGTCAGGCTCTGGGCCTGCCCCTCTGGCGGTGCCTTCGGCCCGAAAGCCCCCTGCCCGCCGGCGTCCTCACCGCCCCCGACGCCGCCGGGGCAGCCCGGCTTTTGCAGGACCTTCCCGGCAATATCCTGCTCACCACCGGCTCCAAGGAGCTGGGGGCTTTTGCTTGCCTGGATACATCCCGGCTTTTTGCCCGGGTGCTGCCCACGGTGGAGGGCATCCGGGCCTGCGAGGCCCTGGGCCTTGCCCATGGGCATATCCTGGCCCTGCAGGGCCCCTTCGGCAGGGAATTGAACGAAGCCCTGCTGCGGGCCTATGGCATCTCGGTGCTGGTCACCAAGGACGGGGGCAGCCCGGGGGGGCTGGAAGAAAAGCTGGCCGCCGCCCGGAATCTCCGGGTACAGGTGGTGCTCATCCGCCGGCCCCTGGCCGAGACCGGCCTTTCCCCCCAAGAAATTCTCACCCGACTGGAGGCATGGAGATGCGAATCGACCTGATCGGTTTTGGAATGGACTCTCCCCGTACCCTCACCCTGGCCGCCCGCCGGGCCCTGGGCCAGGCCCAGCTGGTGCTGGGCGCGCCCCGGCTGCTGAGTCTGGCAAAGCATCTCTGCTCCGGCCCTTTTCTGGGCGCCATCACCCCCGGTGAGATCCAAAAGATCCTGCAAAGGATGAACCCGGAGCGGGCGGCGGTGCTTTACAGCGGGGACCTGGGCTTTTACAGCGGGGCCGAGGGGCTGCGCCGGGCCCTGCCGGAGGCCGAGCTGGTGTCCTATCCCGGCATTTCCTCGGTACAGTACCTGGCGGCCAGGCTGGGCATGCCCTGGCAGGACTGGCGGTTTGTGAGCGCCCACGGGGCCGACGCTGACCCGGCCCCCCAGCTCATGCTGGCCCCCCGGTGCTTCTTCCTCACCGACCCAACACACACCCCCGCCGCCCTCTGCGCCGCCCTCACCCGGGACGGCCTGGGGGACTGCGCCTGTTTTGTGGGGGAAAATCTCGGCGCCCCTGAAGAAAAGATCACCCGTGGCCCGGCCCGGGAGCTGGCCCAAAAGACCTTCTCGCCCCTCTGCGTCCTGCTGGTCTGCCGGGAGGATTTCTCTTTCCGCCCGGCCCCCGGCCTCCCGGACCAAGCCTTTCTCCGCCAGCCCGGCATCCCCCTCACCAAGCAGATGGTGCGGGCCGCCATCCTGGCAAAGCTTTCCCCCCGGCCCGGCCAGATTGCCTGGGATCTGGGCTGCGGCAGCGGCGGGGTAAGCACCGAGCTGGCCCTGGCCCTGGCCCCCGGCCGGGTCTTTGCCCTGGACAGGGACCCGGAGGCCTGCCGCCTCACCCTGCAGAACGCCCACCGGCTGGGGGCCTATAACCTGACGGCGGCCCCCGGCCTTCTGCCCGACGCCCTGGCGGGGCTGCCCCGGCCCGACCTGGTGTTTTTGGGGGGCGGCACCGCCTTTGCCCCCGAGGCTCTTAGGGCGGCCCTGGCCCTGAACCCGGACGTCCGCTTTGCCCTCACGGCCGTGAGCCTGGAAGGGCTTTCGGCGGGCCTCGCCGCCCTGGAAGGGGCGGGCCTTGAGGCCGACCTGACCCAGCTGAGCGTGAGCCGGGCCGAAAAGAAGGGAAGCCACCGGCTGCTGATGGCCCAGAACCCGGTCTTTCTCCTCACGGGGGCGCGGCCATGAGACAGCTGCTTTTCACCGCCCCGGCCAGCGGCGGGGGCAAAACCACCCTCACCTGCGCCTTCCTGGCCCTGGCCCGGCGCAAGGGGCTGCGGCCCGCCGCCTTCAAAATCGGCCCCGATTACCTGGACCCCACCTTCCACCGGCGGGCGCTGGGGGTGCCGGGGTATAACCTGGATCTCTTCCTCTGCCCGCCCCACCGGGCCCGGGCCCTGATTGCCAGGGCCGCCCAGGAGAGCGATTTTCTGGTGTTTGAGGGGGCCATGGGCTATTACGACGGGGTGGGGGGCAGCACCCCCGAGGCCTCGGCCTGGCAGGCCGCCCGGCTCACCGGGGCCCCGGCGGTGCTGGTGCTTCAGCCCGGGGGCTCGGCCCTCAGCCTTTGCGCCGTGGCCAAGGGGATGGTGGATTTCGCCCCCCAAAGCGGCATCCGGGCCCTTTTTCTCAACCGGTGCGCCCCGGCTCTTTACGATCGGCTGGCCCCAGCCCTCACCCGGGCCACCGGCCTGCCGGTGCTGGGTTTTCTGCCCCCCCTGCCGGAGGCCACCCTCCCCGGGCGGCACTTGGGCCTTGTGAGCGCCGACGAGGTGGAAGATCTCTCCCCCAAGCTCTCGGCCCTGGCCGACGCCCTGGAACAATACGGCGACTGGGAGGGGCTATGCCGCCTCGCCTCTCTCTCTCCCGCCGCGCCCCTCGGCCCTGCGGGCGGCGATTGGGCCCACTGTAGCGGCTCTGCGGACGACCCTGCGGGCGGCGATTGGGCCCACTGTAGCGGCTCTGCGGACGGCCCTGCGGGCGGCGATTGGGCCCACTGTCAAAGTTCTGCCGCAGCCCCGGGCACCTTCTCCCCCGCTGCCGCTCCCTCTCCCGCCACGCCCTTTGGCCCCGCCCCCTTCTTCTCCTTCTCCCCCGCC
>NZ_JAFBIO010000048.1 GCF_021531255.1 Allofournierella massiliensis
GTCACCGGGGCGGATGCGGCTGTTGTAGATGGCCTCGATGGCCTCCTCCTCGCTGTTGAAGACCCGGGCGGCTGCCCAAAGAGGAAGGGCAGGGCTGAAAATCATCCCCATCCCATACGGCAAAAGCCCGGGGGCAAGCGTTCTGCTTGCCCCCGGGCTCTTTGCGTGTATAAAAGGCCAAAGCTTATTCCAGCACAGCGCCCTGGTCGGCGCTGGTGACCAGCCGGGCGTACCGGGCCAGCCAGCCGGATTTCACCTTGGGCTCGGGCTGCACATAGGCGGCCTTGCGCCGGGCCAGTTCTTCCTCGCTCACTTCCAGGGTGATGCTGGCGTTGGGGATATCGATGGTGATGGTATCCCCCTCCTGCACCAGGCCGATGGGCCCGCCGGAGGCAGCCTCCGGGGAAACATGGCCGATGGAAGCGCCCCGGGAAGCGCCGGAGAAGCGGCCGTCGGTGATGAGGGCCACGCTGGTATCCAGCTTCATGCCGGCCAGCGCGCTGGTGGGGTTGAGCATCTCCCGCATGCCGGGGCCGCCCTTGGGGCCCTCGTACCGGATGACCACCACGTCACCGGGGCGGATGCGGCTGTTGTAGATGGCCTCGATGGCCTCCTCCTCGCTGTTGAAGACCCGGGCGGGGCCGGAGTGCTTCTGCATCTCGGGGGCCACGGCGCTGCGCTTGACCACGCAGCCGCCGGGGGCGATGTTGCCCCACAAAATCTGCAGGCCGCCGTTGGGGGAGTAGGGATCTTCGATGGGCCGGATGGCGTTGTGGTTGCGGTTCACCGCGCCCTGGATGTTCTCGCCCATGGTATGGCCGGTGACGGTCATCAGGCTCAGATCCAGAAGGCCCTTCTTGGCCAGCTCGGCCTGCACGGCGGGGATGCCGCCGGCGGCGTCCAGATCCGGCATATGGGTGGGGCCGGCGGGGGCCAGGTGGCAGAGGTTGGGCACCTGGGCGCTCACCTCGTTGAAGATGGACAGATCCAGCTTGACCCCCGCCTCGTGGGCGATGGCCAGCAGGTGCAGCACGGTGTTGGTGCTGCAGCCCAGGGCCATATCGCAGGCCAGGGCGTTGCGGATGCTCTTCTCGTTCACGATATCCCGGGAGGTGATGCCCTTTTCCACCAGGTTCATCACCGCCATGCCGGCCTTCTTGGCCAGCTGCAGCCGCTTTGCGTAGACGGCCGGGATGGTGCCGTTGCCGGGCAGGGCGATGCCGATGGCCTCGCACAGGCAGTTCATGCTGTTGGCGGTGTACATGCCGCTGCAGCTGCCGCAGCCGGGGCAGCAGTTCTCGGTGCATTCCTCCAGCTTTTCGTCGTCGATCAGGCCGGCCTTGTAGGCGCCCACCGCCTCGAACATCTTGCTGAGGGAAACTTCCTGCCCGTCGTACCGGCCGGCCAGCATGGGCCCGCCGCTGCACACCACCGTGGGCACGTTCAGCCGCAGGGCGGCCATCAGCATGCCGGGCACGATCTTGTCGCAGTTGGGCACCAGCACCAGGCCGTCCAGCTGGTGGGCCATGAACATGGTCTCCACGCTGTCGCAGATCAGTTCCCGGCTGGCCAGGGAGTACTTCATCCCCTCATGGCCCATGGCGATGCCGTCGCACACGCCGATGGCCGGGATCAGGATGGGGGTGCCCCCCGCCATCCGCACGCCGGCCTTCACCGCGTCGGCCAGCTTGTCCAGGTTCATATGGCCGGGCACGATCTCGCTGTAGGCGCTCACCACGCCGATCAGGGGCCGCTCCAGCTCCTCGGGGGTGTAGCCCAAGGCGTAGAACAGGCTCCGGTTAGGGGCCCGCTCGGGGCCCTTGGTCACATTGTCGCTTCTCATCGGTTCATACCTCGTTGGGGTCTATTCTTTGAAAAAAGGGCCGGGCCCGCCGGCGGGGGAAAAACGTTCCCTCCCGGCGCCGCCCGGCCCGCAGGGCGGGGAAAGGGGTGGCTTATTTCTTCAGCCAGCTCATCATGCCGCGCAGCTCGGCGCCCACCTTCTCGATCAGGTGTTCGGCCTGCATCCGGCGCATGGCCAGGAAGTGCACCTTCCGGCCGCCGTTGGGGCTCATCTCGGCCAGGAACTCGCTGGCGAAGGTGCCGTCCTGGATCTCATGCAGGACCTTCTTCATCTCCTTGCGGGTCTCCTCGGTGATGAGGCGGGTGCCGGTGCGGTAATCGCCGTACTCGGCGGTGTTGGAGATGGAGTAGCGCATCTTGGCCATGCCGCCCTCGTTGATCAGGTCGATGATCAGCTTCATCTCGTGGCAGGTCTCGAAGTAGGCCATCTCGGGCTCGTAACCGGCCTCCACCAGGGTGTCAAAGCCGGCGCGGATCAGCTCGCACACGCCGCCGCACAGAACAGCCTGCTCGCCGAACAGGTCGGTCTCGGTCTCCTCCTTGAAGGTGGTCTCCAGGATGCCGGCCCGGCCCGCGCCGATGCCGGAAGCGTAGGCCAGGGCGGTCTCCTTGGCCTTGCCGGTGTAGTCCTGCTCCACGCAGATCAGGCTGGGCACGCCCTTGCCCTCCAGGTACTGGCTGCGCACGGTGTGGCCGGGGCCCTTGGGGGCGATCATGATCACGTCCACATTGGAGGGAGGAACGATGGTCTTGAAGTGGATGTTGAAGCCGTGGGCGAAGGCCAGGGTCTTGCCCTCGGTCATGTAGGGGGCAACCTGCTTGTTGTAGATGTCGGCGCAGAGCTCATCGGGCACCAGCATCATAACGATGTCGCCGGCCTTGGCAGCCTCTTCCACTTCCATCACCTGGAAGTTCTCGTTCTGGGCGGCGAACTTGGCGGCCTTCTCCCAGTGGGCGGAGCCCTTGCGCAGGCCAACCACTACCTTGACGCCGCTCTCGGCCAGGTTCTCGGAATGGGCATGGCCCTGGCTGCCGAAGCCGATGACGGCCACGGTCTTGCCATCCAGAACGCCCAGGTTGCAGTCGGTGTCATAGTACTTCTTGATCATGGGGGTACACTCCTTTGTTGTATGGTTTATTTAAATAAAAAACAGAATTGGGGGCCCCGGCAGGGGCGAAAGGGGCAGGCGCCCGGCTCAGATGGGGGAGGTGTGGGGGTGCAGGCCGCCCCGCTCCAGGGCGGTGATGCCGGTGCGGCACATTTCCAGCACCTTGTAGCCCTCCATCATCTTGAGGAAAGCGTCGATCTTTTCCGGCTCGCCGGTGAGCTCAAAGACCATGCTGCCGGGGGAAAGGTCGATGATCTTGGCTTTGTAGATGGAGCCGATCTCCCGCAATTCGCCCCGGTTGGAGGCGTCGGCCTCCACCTTCAGAAGCAGCAGCTCCCGGAACAGGCTGTCGGCGCTTTCCAGGGCAAAGACCTCCCGGGTCTCTTCCAGCCGGTCGGTCTGCAGGATGATCTGCCGCAGGATGGCGGCGTCCCCGTGTACCAGGATGGTGATGCGGCTCACCTCCGGGTGGTCGGTGGCGCTCACGGTAAGGCTGTCGATATTAAAGCCCCGGCGGCCGAACAGGCCCACCACCCGGCTCAGAACGCCGGTGCGGTTATCCACCAAAAGGCTGATGACGTGTTTTTCGCTGTCCATGGCTGGCCCTCCTTTAGGACATCATCATATCTTCCAGGCTGCCCCCCGAGGGGATCATGGGCAGCACCTTTTCGTCCCGGTCGATCATGCACTCGATCCACACCGGGCCCTTGCTGGTAAGGGCCTGGGCGAAGGCATCCTTGAACTGGGCCAGGTTTTCGCAGTGGTAACCCTTGAGCCCGAAGCCCTCGGCCAGCTTGACAAAGTTGGTGTGGCGGTGGGGGTCGGTGCTGGAATACCGGTTCTCATAGAAGGCGGTCTGCCACTGGCGAACCATGCCCAGCACCTGGTTGTTGAAGATGATGGTGATGATGGGCAGCTGGTTGCTCACGGCGGTGCAGGCCTCGTTCAGGTTCATGTGGAAGGAGGCGTCGCCGGTCATCATGATCACCCGGGCGCTGGGGCCCAGGGCCATCTGGGCGCCGATGGCGGCACCGTAGCCAAAGCCCATGGTGCCAAGGCCGCCGCTGGAAATAAAGCCCCGGTTCTTCACATGCTTCACATACTGGGCGGCCCACATCTGGTGCTGGCCCACGTCGGTGACATACACCGCCTCGGGGCCGGCCATCTCGCAGCAGGCGCCGATCACCTGGTGGGGCATCAGCCGGTCGTCGTGATCCACCGGCTTGTAGTCCACCTTCTGCCAGCGGTGGATCTGCTCGATCCACTCGGGGTGCTGGGCGGGCTGGATGAGGGGCAGAAGCTCTTTCAGCGCCGAGGAAACGTCCCCCACCACGCTGCAGTCCACCGTCACGTTCTTGTTGATCTCGCTGGCATCGATATCGATCTGCACCTTGCGGGCGTTGTGGGCAAAGGTCTTGGCGTTCATGGCCACCCGGTCGGAAAAACGGGTGCCCACCGCCAGGATCAGGTCGGCTTCGTCCACCGCCTTGTTGGTGGTGAAGCTGCCGTGCATGCCCAGCATGCCCAGGTTCAATTCGTCCCCGTAATCCAGCACGCCGGCGGCCATCATGGTGTAGGTGGCGGGGATGCCCGCCTTGGCCATCAGCTCCTTCACCAGGGGGCCGGCGCCCGAGGCAGCCACGCCGCCGCCGCAGTACAGGATGGGCTTTTTGGCCCCGTTGATCAGGGCAGCCGCGGCCTCCAGGTCGGCATGGGTGAACCGGTCCCGGCTGGGGATGGGTTCGGGGGCGGCGGGGGTGTACTCGGTGCGGGCGGCGGTCACATCCTTGGGGATGTCCACCAGCACCGGGCCCTTGCGGCCGGTCTGGGCAATGCGGAAAGCGGCCCGCATGGTGTCGGCCAGCTCCTCCACATGCCGCACAATAAAGTTGTGCTTGGTGATGGGCATGGTGATGCCGGTGATGAAAACTTCCTGGAAGCTGTCCTTGCCGATATAGCTGGTGCCCACGTTGCCGGTGAAGGCCACCAGGGGCACGCTGTCCATATAGGCGGTGGCGATGCCGGTGACCAGGTTGGTGGCGCCGGGGCCGCTGGTGGCCAGCACCACGCCGGTGCGGCCGGTGGCCCGGGCGTAGCCGTCCGCCGCGTGGCAGGCGCCCTGCTCATGGGCGGTGAGCACATGGCGGATCTTGTTCTGGCACTTGTACAGTTCGTCGTAGAGGTTCAGCACCGAGCCGCCCGGGTAGCCGAACAGGGTATCCACGCCCTGCTCCATCAGTACCCGGGTGAAGATCTGCGCGCCGGTAAGCGTCATGTTTGTTTCCTCCTTATCCAATCGTTCCCTTTTTCACGTTTCCCCGGCAGCGAAGCCCGGGGAAGGGGCCCTGTTCGCCGGCAAGGTGCCCGCGCCGGTTTTTCGCCGCCCGGCGCAAAAGAAAAACGCCCCTGCCCCTTTTGAAAAAAAGAGGCAAAGGCGTGAACGTCTCTGTGGTACCACTCTCATTGCCGCGCTTTTGGGGCGCGGCCGCTCGGCGGCTTCGATAAAAGCCTGATACTGTAACGGGTATACCCGTCCGATCCTACTGGGGCAAGGGGCCTGTTCAGTCGGCTGCTCCAGGATTACTTCGCACATCCCGCCCTTCTGCTGTCTTGCACCCACCGACAGCTCTCTGAAGAAGGGGGAAGGGAGGCTACTTGTTCCCTTCACGGCATTTCGCTGTGTTTATGGATTCGATTATACAAAAATCCCCCGGCCTTGTCAACAGAAAATTTCGATACCTGCCAAGAAAAGGGGCGCAGGGCCGCCCGAAAGCACGGCCCTGCGCCCCAAAGCGCCCTGTTGATTCACTTGGCGGGCAGGCTTAAATCCACCGGCACCGGCCGGTCGATCCGCAAACTGTCCGCCGTGGCAATACAGTTCATGGCCAGGATCTCCACCCCGGCCCGCCTTGCCTCGGCCAGTGCCAGGCCGAATTCCGGGTGGGTGGCCCAGTTGGGGGCAAAGAGCCGGATCTCCTTCATCTGGATCACTATCAGAACAAAGCACTTCCAGCCCTGGCCGGCCAGCCGGGTCAGTTCCCGCACATGTTTGAGCCCCCGCAGGGTGGGCGCGTCCGGGAACCGGGCCAGGCCCCCCTCTTCCAGGGTGCAGCCCTTTACCTCGATCAGGAGCTTTTCCTCGCCCCGGCGGGCAAAAAAGTCAAAGCGGGAATCCCCCAGCCGGTACTCGGCCCGCACCTGGTCCAGCCTGCCCAGGCCGCCGGAGCGCAGCCACTCGCCGGCCACGGCGTTGGGTGCGGCGGAATCCATATTGATGAGCAGGGGCCCGGCGGGGCGCTGCTTTTCCACCGCAATCAGGTCATAGGGGGTGCGGCGGGCGGGGTTTTCGGCCCGGCTCAGCCATACCCGGGCCCCCGGCACCAGCAGCTCGGCGCAGCGGCCGGTGTTCTTCACATGCACCCGCTCGGGGCAGCCCTCCCGGTCCACCAGGGCCACAAACCGGTTGGGCCGGGAAAGGAACCGGGCTTCGCATACCTCTTTGTACACCATCTCCGTATATCCTCAGTACACCGAAAGGTTGGGCCGGTCCTGGTCGCCGTCCGCCTTGAAGAGGGTGAAGCCCTCGGCCTGGCTGGTGAAGTAGTAGTACTCGGTGTTTTCGGGGGCGATGGGGGTGAGATAGTTGGGGATGAGGGCCCCGTCCCCCTCCTTGCGCTGGGTAAAGCCGGCCCCGGCCAGCAGCTCCGGGTCAATGCCGGCGCAGTACCAGTCGGCATACTCGGCCCCGCTCTCGGCCAAAAGCCTATCCAGGGCGGCCCCCAGCCGGGGCAGAAGGGCCTCGTCCCCGATATAGTCCACCACCCGCAGCACCTTCACCGGGGGCAGCTCCCCCTCCTCCCAGAAGGCTTCTTCCAGCCGAAGGGCCAGGTAGGCCAGCAGCCTGCCCTTTTCGCCCACGCTGTACAGCTGGTAGCTGCGGTGGGGGAAGCGGAAGTACCGGCGGGATATGTACCAGAGATCCTTGTGGGGGGTGTGGCTGCAGGGGGGCAGGCCCAGGGCCTGCAGCCGGGTCACCGAGTCCACCTCGTCCAGCAGAAGATCACCGGAAACCGGCAGCCGGCCCCCCACCGGCCTGGCCAGCCGGTATTCGGGCAGGTCGGCCATCCGGTAGAAATGGCCCACCCGGCCGGTATGCCAGCCCAGGAACTCATAGAAGGGGCGGGTCTCGGGGCGGATGTTGTGGCAGGCGATCACCCGGGCCCCGGTCAGGCCGGGCAGGGCGGCCATCAGTTCCAGCCCGGCCCCGTTGCAGCCTTTTTTGGCCACCCAGACGCTCACCCAAAGGTCGGGCTGGCTGTCCCGGCTGGCCAGGATGTAGCCGGCGGCGGACTGCCATTCCCCGTCGGCCTCGGCCAGGGCAAACTGAACCTGACCGTCAGCGCAGTAGTAGTACTGGAAATACTCCGGCAGGTTGATGAGGGGCAGCTTCCAGTCAAAATGCCGGTTCACGAACCGGATGATCTCTTCCTCCTCGCCGGGCCTTGCCAGCCGGCAGTGTACAGGGCTCTTGCTCACAGGATCACGCTCCCTCCGGTGATGGGCAGGGTCACGCCGGTGATAAAGCCGGCCTCCTCGCTCAAAAGGAATTCCATGGCGGGCACCACGTCCTCCACCCGGGCGTTCCGGCCCATGGGGTTCGAGGCAGCGGCGGCCTGCACGATCAGGTCGGGGGTGTCGGCCAGAAAGCGGGTCTCCATCATGCAGGGGGCCACCATGTTCACGGTGATGCCCGAGGCGGCGTATTCCACCGCCAGGCTCTTGGCCAGCCCGCCCAGGGCGCTCTTGGCCACCACATAGGCGCTCACGTTCTTGGGGGGCGCGCCCAGGGCATAGCTGCTCTGCATGAACAGCACCCGGCCCCGGCCGGCCTTGGCCATCTTGGGCAGGAAGGCCCGGCAGATCAGGATGGCCGAACGCACCTGCACCGAGAAATCCTCCTCAAAGCGGGCCTCGTCAAAGCTCTTGAACCGGGTATTCACCACCCGCAGGGCGGGCAGATGGATGATGTGGGTGGGCAGGGGGCAGCCGGCCAGCACGTCGGTGATGAACAGACGGGTGGCGGTGTCGTCGGAAAGATCCACCGAATAGGTGTGGACCCGGCCGGGGTTCTCCCGACAGAGGTCGGCCAGCAGGGAGAGGTTCTTGCCCCCCTGGGCGATGAGGGTGTCGCCGGGGCGGAAGATCCGCCGCAGCAGGGCCAGGCCCACGTCGCTGGTGGCCCCGGTGACGAGATAGACGTTTGACATAGGTTTCCTCCTGGGTGGCAGGGGGGCGGCGGGGCGCCCCGGAAAAAGGC
>NZ_JAFBIO010000049.1 GCF_021531255.1 Allofournierella massiliensis
GGGGCTGCGGGTGGGCTATGCCGCCCTGGGCTGCACCCTCACCGCCGCTTCCACCCTTACCAGCCTGAGCCTGATCTTCCTCTCCGCCCTGTTTACCGGGCTGGGGCTGTACCAGAAACTGGCGGCCCGGGCGGGCGCCGGCACCCTGGTGCCCATCACCGGTTTTGCCAACGCGGTGGTGAGCCCGGCCATCGAGTTCAAGAACGAGGGGCTGGTCACCGGCACCGGGGCCAAGATGTTCACCATCGCCGGGCCGGTGATCGTGTACGGCATGCTGGCCAGCATGGTGTGGGGCCTGATCTGGTACCTGCTGCGACCCTATTTCGGCTGAAAAAAGAAAAAGCGGGAGCCCGAAAAAAGGCTCCCGCTTTCTTTACACTCCAAGCGGTTACTTTACAAATTCTTTTGCCACCTGCGCGATATGCTCGGCCGACAGACCAAACTGCTTGAGCAGGGCGGCGGCAGGGCCGGAATGGCCGTACTCGTCGTTCACGCCAATCTTGCGCACGGGGGTGGGCAGCTTTTCGGCCAGCAGGCCGCAGACCGCCTCGCCCAGGCCGCCGATGACGCTGTGCTCCTCACAGGTGATGATCTTGCCGCAGCTGCGGGCGCAATCCAGCACCAGTTCCTCGTCCAGGGGCTTGATGGTGGCCATGTTCACCACCCGGGCGCTGATGCCCTCGGCCTCCAGGGCCTTGGCGGCCTCGATGGCCTCGTTCACCATCAGGCCGGTGGCGATGATGGCCAGGTCCTTACCCTCGCGCACCACTTCGCCCTTGCCGATCTGGAACTGGTAGCTCTCCTCATGGAAAACAGGCACTGCCAGACGGCCAAACCGCAGGTAAACGGGGCCTTCCATCTGGTAGGCAGCCTTGACGGCGGCCCGGGCCTCCACATCGTCGCTGGGGCAGATGACGGTCATGCCGGGGATGCTGCGCATGAGGGCAAAGTCCTCACAGCACTGGTGGGATGCACCGTCCTCACCCACGCTGATGCCGCCATGGGTGGCGCCGATCTTCACGTTCAGGTGGGGGTAGCCAATGCTGTTGCGGATCTGCTCAAAGGCGCGGCCGGCCGAGAACATGGCAAAGGTGGACACAAAGGGAACCAGGCCCATGGTGCTCATGCCGGCGGCAGCCACCACCATGTTGCCCTCGGCAATGCCGCAGTCAAAATGGCGGTCGGGGAATTCCTTCTTGAAAATGCTGGTTTTGGTGGCGGAGGCCAGGTCGGCATCCAACACCACCAGGTCGGGGTGATCCTTGCCCAGCTCCTTCAGCGCGTTGCCGTAGCTGTCGCGGGTGGCAATCTTCTTTACTTCGCTCATGCCTGTGCCTCCAGTTCTGCCATCTTGGCCCGCAGTTCCTGCATGGCCTGGGCGTATTCCTCATCATTGGGGGCCTTGCCGTGCCAGCCCACCTGGTTTTCCATAAAGCTGACGCCCTTGCCCTTGGTGGTCTTCATCAGGATGGCGAAGGGGCGGTAATGGGTCTGCTTGGCCTTCTCGAAGGCGGCTTCCAGCTGGTCGAAGTCGTTGCCGTCCACACAGGCGCCCTCAAAGCCAAAGGCCTTGAGCTTATCCACGATGGGGTAGGGGCTCATGACCTCATCCAGGGAACCGTCGATCTGCAGGTTGTTGTTGTCGATGATGATGCACAGGTTATCCAGCTGATAGTGGGAAGCGAACATCATGGCCTCCCACACCTCGCCCTCGGCCAACTCGCCGTCGCCCAGCAGGGCATAGACCCGCAGGTCCTTCTTCAGGTACTTGGCTGCCTTGGCCATGCCAACGGCGGCCGAAATGCCCTGGCCCAGGCTGCCGGTGCTCATATCCACGCCCGGCACGGTGTTCATGTTAGGGTGGCCCTGCAGGTAGCTGTCAATATGGCGCAGGGTGGGCAGGTCCTCCACCGGGAAAAAGCCCCGGTAGGCCAGAGCGCTGTACAGGCCAGGCGCCGCATGGCCCTTGGAAAGGACAAAGCGATCCCGATCTTCCCACTTGGGGTTCTTGGGATCTACCCGCAGTTCCTTGTTGTACAGATACGCCAGCACGTCCGCGCTGGACAGAGAGCCGCCGGGATGGCCGGCCTTGGCGCCATGGGTGCTTTCGATGATGCCCATACGCACCTTGCAGGCCTCGATGGCGAGGCGCTGTTTTTCTTGCTGATTCATAATTCCCCTTTCCAGCAGGCGCCCGCTGAAAGCGTCCGCTTTTCCAGATGGAGCGGCCTGAAAAGCCGCCCCTTACTTTGCCGGTACATTGTTATTATACTATCCCGCCGGGCCCGCCGCAAGATGAAGAAAAGGGCAGGGGAGGGGTTTGTGAGAAAAATTTCACGAAGTTTTTCCGTCTTCATTTTCTCTTTCTTCCCCCTCTGGGCCCCGACAAAGCAAAAAGGGCCGGGCGCGGCAGCCGCGCCCGGCCTTTTTATTCTGCAAAAGAGCCATTGCCCTCTTTATACGTTGCCCACCTCGGCCAGGCGCAGCTCTTCGTTGTGCTGCTGGGCCCAGTTGATGCTCCAGGGGCTTGTGAAAAGGAGCAGCCGGTTGCCCTTCAGGTCCTCGATGCGGCGGGTATCGCTGGTCAGGTCCAGATTCCGGGGATCCAGCTCCTCCGGGTCGTTTTCGATCCAGCGGATATGCTCATAGGGCAGGGTCTGCATCCGGATATCCACGTTGTACTCGTTCTTCAGCCGGTATTCCAGTACCTCCAGCTGCAGAACGCCCACCACGCCCACGATCACTTCTTCCATGCCTCCGCCCAGATCCCGGAAGATCTGGATGGCGCCCTCCTGGGCGATCTGTTCCATGCCCTTGACGAACTGCTTGCGCTTCATGGTATCCACCTGCTCCACCCGGGCAAAATGCTCGGGGGCAAAGGTGGGGATACCCGCAAACCGCACCTTCTGCTTGCCGGTGCAGAGGGTATCGCCGATGGAGAAGATGCCCGGGTCAAACAGGCCGATGATATCGCCGGCATAGGCCACATCCACCGTGGCCCGGTCCTGGGCCATCAGCTGGGTGGACTGGGCCAGCTTGATGTTCTTTTCGCCCTGTACATGCCAGACCTCCATGCCCCGCTCAAACTTGCCGGAGCAGATCCGCATGAAGGCGATCCGGTCCCGATGGGCCTTGTTCATGTTGGCCTGGATCTTGAAGATGAAGCCGGAAAATTCCTCCCGGCAGGGATCCACCGCTTCGCCGGTCAGGCAGTCCTTCCGGGGCAGGGGAGTGCTGGTGAGCTGCAGGAACTCCTGCAGGAAGGGCTCCACGCCAAAGTTGGTGAGGGCGCTGCCGAAGAATACCGGGCTGAGCTGGCCGGCCTGAACCCGGCCCAGGTCAAACTCGGTGGCTGCCCCGTCCAGCAGCTCGATATCGTCGCTGAGCTGGGCATGCAGCTCGGGGGTGATCAACTCGTCCAGCCGGTCGTCCCCCAGCTCGGCCTCGATCTTTTCCACCTGGCGCACCCCGTTGGCCCGGCCGTCCTCGTTCCGGAAGGCCAGGATATGGCGGGCCTTCCGGTCGTACACGCCCTTGAACTGCTTGCCGCAGCCGATGGGCCAGTTCATGGGGTAGGTCTCGATACCCAGCACGTTCTCGATCTCCTCGCAGAGATCAAAGGGGTCCCGGGCTTCCCGGTCCATCTTGTTGATGAAGGTGAAGATGGGGATGTGCCGCAGGGTGCAGACCTTGAACAGCTTGATGGTCTGGGCCTCCACGCCCTTGGCCGCGTCGATCACCATCACGGCGCTGTCGGCTGCCATGAGGGTGCGGTAGGTGTCCTCGCTGAAATCCTGGTGGCCGGGGGTATCCAGAATATTCACGCAGCGGCCCCCGTAATTGAACTGCAGCACGCTGCTGGTCACGCTGATGCCGCGCTGCTTTTCAATCTCCATCCAGTCGCTCACCGCATGGCGGGCGCTCTGCTTACCCTTGACGCTGCCGGCCTGCTGGATGGCCCCGCCGTACAGCAGCAGCTTTTCGGTCAGGGTCGTTTTGCCCGCGTCGGGATGGCTGATGATGGCGAAGGTGCGCCGGCTTTCTATCTCCTGCCGCATAGTTGCCATATTCTCCGATCTTCCTCCCTTATTCGCTGAAACCACGCGGCCGGCTTTCGGGCCGGCCGCGCCTTGATTCTCTCGGTTTGCCCTTTCAGGCTAACTTTATTAGTTTACTGTACTTTTGGGCCGGTTGCAAGGGCTTTTTGGGGCCCGGGCCGGCCTTTTGGCCCCCTCAGCCCTTTTTGCCGGGCCGCAGCAGGGCAATGGCCCCCAGCCCGCAAACCGCCATGAGCATGGGGTAGAACAGATAGGGCATGATCTCAAAGGGGGCGATGGTCACCCCCACGGCAGCGGCGCCGGCGCTGGCATACAGCAGCTGGGCCCCATAGGGGATGATGCCCTGCCAGACCGAGGTGAAGATATCCAGCAGAGCGGCGGTGCGCCGGGGCGGCACCCCATACTCCTGGGCGATATCCCGGGCAATGGGGCCGGCCATCACAATGGCAATGGTATTGTTGGCGGTGGAGATATCCACCAGGCTGGCCAGGGCCGCAATGCCCAGCTGGGCGCCCTTGGGGCCCCGGATATGCCGGCGGATGCCCTGCAGGATGAAGTCGATGCCGCCGTTTTCCTTGACCAGGCCAATGATACCGGCCACCACGATAGAGATGACCGTGATGTCATACATATTGGCAATGCCGCCGGAACCGTCCGGCCCGTGAGCCACCACGTTGAACACATCGGCAGGGAGGATGGAGCCGGTAAACAGCCCCACACCCAGGGAGAGCAGGGTGCCCAGGATCAGCACCACAAACACATTCACCCCCGCCAGGGCGCCGGCCAACACCACAAAATAGGGCAGTACCTCCAGGAGGTTATAGCTCAGATCTCCCTCCACCGCGGCGTCGGCCCGGCCGGCCATCACCAGGAAGAGCACTACCGTGACCAGGGCCGCCGGCAGCACAATGCGGAAGTTTTCCCGGAACTTGTCCCCCATCTCACAGCCCTGGGTACGGGTGGCGGCGATGGTGGTATCCGAGATCATGGAAAGGTTATCCCCGAACATGGCGCCGCAGACCACCGCGCCCACGCACATGGCCCCGGCAAAGCCGGTCTTTTCGCTGATGCCGGCGGCAATGGGGGTAAGAGCCGCAATGGTGCCCACCGAGGTGCCCATGGCCAGGGAGATAAAGCAGGCGATCAGGAACAGGCCCGCCACCACGATCTGGGTGGGCAGAATGGAAAGGCCCAGGGCCACGGTGCTGTCCACACCGCCGGCCGCCTGTACCGAACCGGAAAAAGCGCCTGCCAGGATGAAGATCAGGCACATGACCATGACGTTTTCATCCCCCATGCCCCGGGCCGTGATGGTCATTTTTTCCTGAAAACTCTTTTTGGGGTTCTGGGCAAAGGCCGCCGCCAGGGCGATCACAAAGCCCACGATGGCGGGCATGGCGTAAAAGCTCTGGAACACCACACCGCTGCCGATATACACCACCAGAAACACGCCGATGGGCAAAAGCCCCCAGGCGCTGCCCTTGGCGGGAGAGGGCGGGCAGCTCTGCCCCTCCGTTTCTTTCTGCAGGGGAGCCGCTCCCTGATAGTTCTTCTCTTCCATTTTCGCAGATTTCTCCTCTTCATTCCTCGCCCCGCCTCTGTCTTGCCTGGCGGGACGGTCTTATCTGATTGTATCATACCCCGCCGGGCCGGGAAAGAGCCCTTTCTCTTTTTCCCGGGCAAAAATCCCGCTTTTGCCCGGATTTCGCCAAAAAGCGGCCCCGCCCAATGGGCGGAGCCGCTTTTTCCGGTAATTCAGCGGGCCATCCGGTAAATGGCCTTGATGTCTTCTTCTCCCAGCACCTTGAAGGAGCCGATGGTGCGCTTGCCCATAAAGGTGCATTTATAGGCCAGCTCATCGATCTGGGCGTCGGTCACCTCCAGCCCCAGCTGGGGCAGGTTCACCGGCATCCGGATATCCCGCAAAAAGCCCTCAAAGGCCTCGATGCCGGCCAGGGCGGTCTGCTCCTGGCTGCCCACATCGCAAAGGCCCATCACATTCCGGGCAAAGCGGGCAAAACGGGCCGGGTCCTCCCGATACACATACCGGGCCCAGCTGCCCCACATGGCGGCAAGGCCCGCCCCGTGGGCCACATCGAACATTCCGCCCAGCTCATGTTCCAGCTGGTGGGTGGCCCAGTCCCCCAGGGTGCCGCAGCCGGTCAGCCCGTTGTGGGAAAGGCTGCCCGCCCACATCACATGGGCCCGGGCGTCATAGTTGAGGGGATCATCCCGCAGCACCCGGGCGCTGGCCATCACGGTGCGCAGCAGGCTTTCGGCCAGGCCGTCGGTGAACTCGGCCCCCTGGCCCTGCCGGGGGGTGAAGTACCGCTCCATGGTGTGCATCAGGATATCGGTGCAGCCCGAGGCGGTCTGGTAGGGGGGCAGGGTATAGGTGAGTTCCGGGTTCATGACCGCAAAGCGGGGCCGGCTCAGATCGCTCTTCACCGACCGCTTCAGGCCGCCCTCCTCCTTGGTGATCACCGAGGAATCGCTCATCTCGCTGCCCGCCGCGGCAATGGTCAGCACCACGCCCACCGGCAGGCAGGCAGAGGGCTGGCGTTTCTTCTCATAGAAATCCCACACGTCTCCCTCGTTGGCCAACCCGTAGCCGATGGCCTTGGCGGAATCGATGACGCTTCCGCCGCCCACCGCCAACAGGAAATCCACCCCTTCTTTCCGGCAGAGGTCGATGCCCTCATAGACCAGAGAGAGCCGGGGATTGGGCTTGACCCCGCCCAGCAGGACGGTCTCGACCCCGGCCGCATGGAGGCTTTCCGCCACCCGGTCCAGCAGGCCGCTTTTTTGGGCGCTTTGGCCGCCAAAATGCACCAGCGCCTTCTTGGCGCCCTGCTCAGCGGTCAGCCGGCCCACCTGTTCCTCGGTATGCTTGCCGAACACCACCTTGGTGGGGGTGTAATAGGTAAAATCCAGCATTCTGTTTCCCTTTCCTGTCTCAGCCGCAGATGCTCCGCTTGAGGCCCTGGATCATGTACATGCCGGCGGTGGCGCCCTGGTCGGGGGTGCCG
>NZ_JAFBIO010000004.1 GCF_021531255.1 Allofournierella massiliensis
GGGGTGGGAGTTTCCTGCTGGTGTTCCGGGGTCTGGGTGGGCTCGGGGCTTGGCTGGGCCGTGGGCAGGGGAACGCCTCCCTCGGCCGGCGTCCCCAGAGGGCCCTCATAGCCGGGCACATCCTCTCCATCCTCGGCAGCGGCCTCCTCTTCCGGGCTCAGGGCCTCGCTCATCACCCGGCCCGCCGCCTGCACCGCCGGGGCTGTGTCGCCCAGCAGACTGCCCGCCGCCAAGGCCGCCCCGGCCGCGTCGAGATCCGCCGCCCGGGCCGCAAATCCCACCAGTGTCGCCAACACCAAAGCCAGCGCCAGATTCACCAGCCGCCGCCCCTTGCCCAAGGCAACCGCCCCCTTTCCCGTTTCTGTCCCTATGTGTATGATCCAAAGCCGCCCTTATATGTGTGGCGGGCTGTCCATTTTTGGGAATCCCCCGGGCCCGCAGGGAGGATTTCGGTCAAAATGCACAGAGAACCCGCCAAACAGCGCCTGATTTTTTTCTTTCAAACGCTTGCGCCAACAGGAAAGCTGTGATAAGATAGACAGTACTGTTAATGGGTGTTTAAGGAGGTGGAACGAATGCCTAATATTAAGTCCCAGAAGGACCGCGTTGTCCAGTCCGCGAAAGAGCAGGCCCACAACAAGGCCATCAAGTCTAACCTGAAAACAGTTGTCAAGAAGGCAAACGCTGCCATCGTTTCCGGCGCTGCTGACAAGGATGCCGCTGTGAAGGTCGCTGTCTCTGCCATCGACAAGGCTCAGTCCAAGGGTGTGCTGCACAAGAATACCGCTGCCCGTAAGATCAGCCGTATGGCCAAGCGCGCCAACAAGGCCCAGGCCTAACGCCCAAGTAGAAATCTGCCGCGGGGTTTCCCTGCGGCTTTTTCTTTGCCGAAAGGGGAACAGAAATGCTGAATGTGGGTATCACGGGGCAGGCCGTCTGCCGCGTGGATAAAGAAAATACCGCCGCCGCCCTGGGCAGCGGCATGCTGGAGGTTTTCGCCACCCCCGCCATGATCAGCCTGATCGAGCGGGCCGCCTGCGAGAGCGTCCAGCCCTATCTGGAAGAGGGCTGCGGCTCGGTGGGCACCGAGCTGCGGGTGAAGCACCTGGCCGCCACCCCGGTGGGGATGACGGTGACCGCCAAGACCGAGCTGATCCAGGTGGAGGGCCGCCGTCTGGTCTTCCGGGTGGAGGCCTTTGACGAGGCCGGCAAGATCGGCGAGGGTGAGCACGAGCGCTTCATCATTCAGAACGAAAAGTTTCTGGCCAAGGCTCAGGCCAAGGCAAAAAAAGATTGATCCGGCCAAAAGCCCGGCGATGAGGAGGACAAGCTTCCTCCCGCCGGGCTTTTTTCTTTTTTGGAGTTAGTTCTGGTCCCGGCTTTTAAAGAGCAGGGCGGCCAGCACCCCGGCGGTAAGGCTGCCGCAGATGCCTGCCGAAGCCGCCGAAAAGCCCCCGGTAAAGGCCCCCAGCAGCCCCAGCCGCTCCACCGATTCCAACACGCCCTGGGCCAGCAGGTGGCCAAAGCCGATGAGGGGGACCGTAGCCCCCGCCCCGGCAAACTCCGCCAGCGGCCCATACCAGCCCAGGGCCGAGAGGACCACCCCCGACACCACATACAAAACCAGAATTCTCGCCGGGGTCAGGCTGGTCAGGTCCAGCAGCAGCTGGCCCACCACGCAGATGGCTCCCCCCACCAGAAATGCCCAGACAAAATTCATTCTTCTTCCTCCTTCACCCCGTTCAGGGGGCTTTCCAGCTCCACCAGATGGGCAATGCAGGGGATGCTCTCCTTCTGCAGAAAGGTGGTCTGGCTCATGAGCGATCCGGTGGCCATAAAGAGCACCCGCTTTTCCTGCCCGGAAAGCAGGCGGGGCAGGATGTGGGCCGCCAGCACGCTGGCCGAGCAGCCCGCGCCGCTGCCGCCGGCCCCGATGCTCTCCGGCCCCTCCCCGTATAAAAGGCAGCCGCAGTCCCGATGGAGCGGAAGCTCCAGCCCCTCCTTTTCGGCCAGCTTTGCCAGAAGCCGGCTGCCCACCCGGCCCAGATCGCCGGTATACAGCCCGTCAAATTGGGCAGCCCGGGCCCCGGTATCCGCAAAGAAATGCAGGAGGGTCTGGATGGCCGCCGGCGCCATGGCAGCCCCCATGTTGCTGATATCCTTGACCCCATAATCCCGCACCCGGCCAAAGGTCACCGCCTTGATCCGCACCCCCTGGCCCGCAGGGCTTACCAGGCAGCCCCCTGCGGCGGTGGCCGTCCACTGGGCGGTGGGGGTGCGCTTGCCCCCGTAGTCCAGAGGGGTGCGGAACTGCCGCTCGGCGGCGCAGAAATGGCTGCTGGTCAGGGCCAGGATCTGCTGACCCAGCCCGGCCCAGGCCATACAGGCGGCCAGACCCAAGGCCTCGGCCATGGTGCTGCAGGCCCCGTACAGCCCCGCAAAGGGGGCGTCCAGCCCCCGCATGGCATAGCTGCTGGCAGTGCACTGGGACTGCAGGTCCCCCGCAAAGACCAGATCCACCCCGCCGGGGCCCAGCCCCGCCTTTTGCAGCAGCTGTTCCAGGCAGCTGCTCTGCAGGGCCTGCTCGGCCTTTTCCCAGCTGGGCTGGCCCAGATAGTTATCGGTATACAGCCGGTCGAACCCCCGGCGCAGGGGGCCGCGGCCCTCCCGCTTGCCGCCCACCGCCGCAAAGGCCCGGATCACCGGCGCCTTTTCAAAACACAATGTATCGCCCCTGCGCACAGGCGCTTCCCCCTTTCCTTTTCGGGGTATTCTGCCCCGGCAGCGGCTTTTTATCCCGGGCCGGGCCCGGCAGCGGCAGCCAAGAGGAAAAAACTGCGTTTTTTGCGCTTGGAAATTCGTTTTCCTATTGTATTTAAATTTGCTTATGATATTATTAGTGTACAGGGATATGCTACTTGGTTGGGCATATTTTCCCGCCAGCGGCACAGCGGTGGGCGGCCGGGCAGGTTTTCTGCGCCGGGTTCCGCCTGTTTTTCTGCCGCCTATCTTCGTAAAGGAGTAAGAGAATGAGCTACAAAGTTATCACCCTGAAGCAGATGGATCAGAGCGGCCATGAGTATCTGGCTCAGCACGGTGTAGAGGTCATCACCTCCCAATGCGACAACGAAGCCGGCTGGATCAAAGAGATCGCTGAAAACCAGGTGGACGGCATTTTCTGCCGCGTGGACAAGATTACCCCCGCCATGATGGACGCCTCGCCCAACCTGAAGGTCATTGCCAAGCAGGGCGCCGGCCTGGATAACATCGATATTCCCTACGCCACCAGCAAGAAGATTCAGGTTGTGTATTCCCCCGCCGGCAACATGCAGACTGTGGCCGAGCACGCCACCATGCTGCTGCTGATGTGCGCCCAGCGTTACCGCTATGTGGACCATCAGATGCGGGGCGGCAACTTCAACGTTCGCTACACCCTCACCGGTACCCATGACCTGAACGGCCACACCATCGGCCTGATCGGCTGCGGCCGCATCAGCCAGTGCTTCGCCAAGATCCTGGTGAACGGCTTCGGCATGAAGGCCATCGGCTACGACCCCTACATCACCCCGGACAAGCTCCAGGTACCCATCGAGCTGAAGGCCACCGCCGACGAGGTGTGGCAGCAGGCCGATTACGTGAGCCTGCACCTGCAGAGCAACGATGAGACCCGCCACAGCATCGGCTACAAGCAGTTCAGCATGATGAAGCCCTCCGCTTCCTTCATCAACTGCGCCCGCGGCGACCTGATTGTGGAAGCCGACCTGATCCGTGCTCTGGAAGAGGGCAAGATCTACGGCGCCGCTCTGGACGTGTTCGAGCAGGAGCCCCTGCCCCTGGATCATCCCTTCCTGACCATGGAGAACGTAGTGCTCACCCCCCATATGGGCGCTGCTACCCAGGATTCCGTCATTCGCTGCACCACCACCAGCTGCGAGGAGATCGTGCAGGTGCTGAACGGCCAGCCCGTGGCTTTCCCCGGCAACAAGCTGTAAGCTCCCCATCATTCAGAACCCTTTTGCCCGGCCCTTTTGGGCCGGGCATTTTTTGTCTTTTGTGTGCGGCAAAACACACAATATTTTTAACATTATTTTGTACGCTATGCACAGTTCCTACGAAGTTTATTTTTTTGTTGAATCCGGGCTTTCAAATGCTTATACTGGGTACTGGGTCCGCACAGGACCGACGTTTTTTTGTTGTTTCACCCTGGATTTCAGGAGGTTTGGAAAGGTCCGGTATGGAGATCCGTAAAAAATTCTTTGGCGCCGTAGTACCCAGTGTTCTGGCCTTTGCCCTGTCGGGGGTATATGCCATTGTGGACGGCTTTTTCATCGGCAACTGTGTGGGGGATAACGGGCTGGCCGCCATCAACCTGGCTTACCCGGTCACCGCCTTTTTGCAGGCCTTGGGCACCGGCATCGGCATGGGCGGCTCGGTGCGGTTTTCCATTGCGGCCGGGCAGGGAGATCTGCCCGCCCAGCGCCGGTATTTTTCCCTGACCCTGGCCATGCTGGCCCTGGCCGGGCTGGCCTGCACCCTGGCCCTTCTGCCCCTTTGCCGCCCTCTGCTGGTTCTGCTGGGGGCCCGGGCTGAGCTGCTGGGCCCCAGCCAGGATTACCTGGGCTGCATTGCCCTGGGCGCGGCCTTCCAGGTACTGGGCACCGGCATTGCCCCCCTTATCCGCAACCTGGGGGGTGCGGTCTGGGCCATGGTGGCCATGATCGGGGGCTTTGTCACCAACATCCTGCTGGACTGGCACTTTATTTATAACCTGGGCCTGGGCATGAAGGGCGCAGCTCTGGCCACCGTACTGGGGCAGGGGGTCACCGCCCTGCTGTGCGGGCTGCGCCTGCTGCGCTGCCGGCAGTTCTTCACCCGGCGCTTTGCGGGCCGGGCCCTGTTCTGGGCCCGGGGCATCCTGCTGGTGGGCGTTTCCCCCTTCGGGCTCACCTTTTCCCCCAATCTGGTACTGATTCTGATGAACCAGTCTGCCATGAACTGGGGCGGCGCCCAGGCTGTGGCCCAGTACGCGGCCATCTCTTATCTCACCTGCATCGTGCTCATGCTGCTGCAGGGGGTGGGGGACGGCAGCCAGCCCCTGATGAGCTGGTGCAGCGGCCAGCGGGACGGCGAGGCCCTGAGCCGGGTCTGCCGGCTGGCCTACAGCTTTGCGGGCTGCACGGTACTGGCCGCCTGCACCCTTCTGTATCTGGTGCGCTACCAGGCCCCTCTCTTCTTTGGGGCCAGCGAGCCGGTGGCCCAGGCTGCCGGCGGGGCCCTGCCCCTGTTTTTGCTGGGGCTGTTCTGCGCCGCCTTCCTGCGGGTGCTCACCTCCCGCTTTTACGCCACCGGCGCCAACGGCCGGGCCTATCTGCTGATTTACGGCGAGCCTCTGTTCCTGGCCCTTCTGCTGGCAGCCCTGCCCCGGGTATTCGGGCTGTGGGGCGTTTGGGCTGCGGCGCCCCTCTCTCAGCTTCTGGCTGCCGCCCTGGGCGCTCTGCTGGCCCTGGTCAGCCAGCCCGCCGCCCTCCGTTCCGGCATCCGGGCCGAGCGTTGGGTGGCCGCGGTCTGCCTGGTGGGCCGGCGCCGTCTGCGCCTTGCCCTGCGCCGGGTCCGTCGTTTTGGCTGAATTTGACATAAATTCGATAATTTCCACATCCGCCCTAAGGGCGGATGTTTTTTTATAAACAGGAAGGACACACAGCCAAAAGGCCCCTCTTGACAGATGCCCCCCTGACAGGTATTCTTAGGGTTGAAATTTCTTATTTTTTAAAATATTGTTTCTTTTTTTGTAATCACAGCCCTTTCTTTTCTATAAATTTATTGTGATTTGAGGTGCTTGGAACATGGTCCGCATTCTGACCGATTCCGCCAGCGATATGCCCCCCGCCCAGGCCAGGGAATGGGGGGTGGATCTGATCCCCAACCTGGTGACCTTCCCGGACGGCTCCACCATCCAGGACAATGTGGACCTGACCAGTGATGAATTCTACCAGCAGATGGCCCGCTTTAGCGATCTGCCCCGCACCAGCCAGCCGGGGCCGGACGCTTTCCGGGATTATTACTCTAAAGCGGCCCAGGCAGGGGACAGCGTGGTCACCGTCACCATTTCCAGCGCTCTTTCCAGCCTGATCCAGTCGGCCCAGCTGGGCGCCCGGATGGCGGGCTTCACCGATGGGTACATCATTGATTCCTACCAGGCCAGCCTGAGCCAGCAACTGCAGGTACGGCGGGCGGTGCGCCTGCGAGACGAGGGGGCAAGCGCCGCCGAAATTGCCATGTATCTGGAACGGGAAAAACGCCATGTGCACCTGCTGGGCATGGTGGAGGACCTGGACCATCTCCGCCGGGGCGGCCGGCTCTCGGTGGCGGCCACCCTCACCGGGCTGATGCTGGGGCTCAAGCCCCTGATCGAGATCAACGGCAAGGTCTGCGCCGTGGGCAAGGCCCGGGGCTGGGCCGCTGCCTGTGCTGCCATCATCAAGCGGCTGGAGGGGATGGGCGGCCTGGACCCCAAGCGGGAGTACATGCTGGGCTATTCGGTGGACCCCCATGAGGTAGACCTGCTTCAGAAGTACATCACCGAGACCCTGGGCCTACCCCCCGCCGAACTGGGGCAGATCGGCGCTGCCGTGGGCACCCATGTGGGCCCGGGCACCTTCGGCATTGTGTTTTACGACAATCAGCCCGATGATTTTTAAGACCATGGCCGCTCTGCGCCTTTGCGCGGGCGGCTTTTTTCTTTTGGTTTCTCTTTTTTGGGGCCCGGCACCATGATATAATGAAACTGTTCCGGGAAGCCGGCAGGTTTTCCACCGGATTTCCGTTTTTTGTTGAAAACTTTTCAGGATGGGAGAGATTCGTTATGAAAGAACGCTTTGGTTTCATCGGCTGCGGCAATATGGGCGGGGCTTTGGCCCGGGCGGCCTGCCGGGGCGCTGGCCCTCAGCAGGTGCTGATTTCCGGCCGTACCCCCGAAAAGGTGGCCCGGCTGGCGGAGGAACTGGGGTGCCGACCTTCCACCAATGAAGAGATCGCCCAAACCTGTGACTTTATCTTTTTGGGGGTCAAGCCCCAGATGATGGCCGGGATGCTGGCCCAGATCGCCCCCATTCTGCGGGAGCGGGGCAGCGGTTTTGTGCTGGTGAGCATGGCCGCCGGGCTTACCACCGGCCAGATCCTGGACATGGCGGGGGGAGAATACCCCATCCTGCGGATCATGCCCAACACCCCCTGCGCAGTGGGGCAGGGGATGGTGCAATACGCGGCAAAGGGTATGGAACCCGGGCAGCTGAGCGCCATCCTGGAAGGAATGGCCCCTGCCGGCCGGTGGGACGCGCTGGACGAAGGGCTCATCGACGCGGCCAGCAGCGTGAGCGGCTGCGGCCCTGCCTTTGCCTACCTGTTTATCGAATCCCTGGCTGACGGGGCCGTGGCCTGCGGCCTGCCCCGGGCAAAGGCCCAGGAATATGCCGCCCAGATGGCCCTGGGCGCTGCCCGGATGGTGCTGGAAAGCGGCCAGCACCCCGGCGCCCTCAAGGACGCGGTCTGCAGCCCTGGCGGCACCACCATCCAGGGCGTGCGTGCCCTGGAAGAGCACGGCTTCCGGGCAGCGGTGCAGAGCGCCGTGATTGCTGCCTTTGAAAAGAGCCGTGAATTCGCAGGAAAATAAACAGTATCAACAATTTGTATACTGTACAAAAAGTATAAATTCGGGAGAGGACTATGAGAATCGTGGTAAAGGTGGGCACTTCCACCCTGGCCCATTCCACCGGCCGGCTGAATATCCGCCATGTGGAACGCCTGGTGAAGGTGCTGAGTGACCTGAAAAACGCAGGGCACGAGATCGTGCTGGTATCCAGCGGCGCCATCGGTATGGGGGTAGGCAAGCTGCTGCTGCCCGGCCGGCCGGCGGATATGCCCACCAAGCAGGCAGCCGCGGCGGTGGGCCAATGCGAGCTGATGTACACCTACGACCGGCTTTTTACCGATTACAACCACACGGTGGCCCAGATCTTGCTGACCGGCGAGGATATTGAAAACGCGGAGCGTCGGCAGAATTTTGAGAATACCCTCTACCGACTGTTGGAGCTGAAGGCCCTGCCCATTGTGAACGAGAACGACACGGTATCCACCACCGAGATCGCGGTGGGGGACAACGATACTCTGGCGGCCATTGTGGCCTGCTGCGCCCGGGCAGACCTGCTGGTGCTGCTCAGCGATATTGAGGGGCTGTACACCGCTGACCCCCGCAAGGATCCCCAGGCCCGGCTGATCCCCCTGGTGGAAGAGGTGACTCCCGAGATCGAGGCCCTGGCCGACGGTAAGGGCTCCAGCCTGGCGGTAGGAGGCATGGCCACCAAGCTGCGGGCCGCCAAGATGGTGACCGCCTGCGGCACCGACATGATCATTACCCAGGGAGCCGAGCCGGAACGGCTGTATGAGATTGCCGAGGGCCGCCCGGTGGGCACCCGCTTTGTGGGCCGCCGGGCCGACCGGAACTGAAAGGAAACTGCCATGAATACATCCCGAGAAAATTCCCTTTCCACCCATGAGATCCTGCTGCAGGCCAAGGCCACGGCATCCTCTGCCCCCCTGAGCACCCAGGCAAAAAACGCGGCCCTGGAGGCCATGGCAGCGGCTCTTTTGGAAGAGGAAGATTCCATCCTGAAGGCCAACGCCGCCGACATGGAAGCGGCCCGGGGCCGGATCAGCGAGGTGATGCTGGACCGGCTGGCCTTAGACCACCAGCGGCTGGAGGGAATGGCCCGGGGCATCCGCCAGGTGGCCGCCCTGCCCGACCCGGTGGGCCGGGTGCTGGCCAGCCATACCACCGACAACGGGCTGCAGGTGGAAAAAATCTCGATCCCCATGGGTGTGGTGGCCATTATTTATGAGAGCCGCCCCAACGTGACCAGCGACGCGGCAGCCTTAGCCCTGAAAAGCGGCAATGTCTGTGTACTGCGCAGCGGCCGGGATGCCTGGGGCAGCGCCAACGCCATTGTGGAGGCCCTCCGCCTGGGGCTGGAACGGGCAGGCCTGAGCCGCTTTTACCTGAACCTGGTGCAGGACACCAGCCATGCCAGCGCCAACGAGCTGATGACCGCCGTGGGACTGGTGGATCTGCTGATCCCCCGGGGCGGCGCGGGGCTGATCCGGGCCTGTGTGGAAAACGCCACCGTGCCCTGCATCGAGACCGGCACCGGCATCTGCCATGTGTATGTGGACGGAGCCGCCGACCAGGATATGGCCCTTTCCATCATTGAAAATGCCAAAACCAGCCGGCCCAGCGTCTGCAATGCCGAGGAGGTCTGCCTGGTGGACCGGGCCATCGCCGCCCAGTTCCTGCCCCGGCTGCGCCGGCGGCTGGTGGAGGACCGGATCGCCCGGAACCTGCCCCCGGTGGAGCTTCGGCTGGATGAGGAGGCCGCCCGTATCATTCCGGGAATTCCGGCAGGGGAGAAGGATTTTGACACCGAGTTCCTGGATTACATCCTGGCGGTGGCCCTGGTGGACGGGGTGGAAGGGGCAATAAAGCATATCGGCCTGCACTCTACCCACCACAGCGACGCCATCATCACCCGGGACCCCCAGGCTGCCCGGCTGTTTACCCTGACGGTGGACAGCGCCGCCGTCTATGTGAACGCCAGCACCCGTTTTACCGATGGGGGCGAGTTCGGGCTGGGCTGTGAGATGGGCATCAGCACCCAGAAACTCCACGCCCGGGGCCCTATGGGGCTGGCCGAACTTTGCAGCTACAAATATGTGATCACCGGCCAGGGGCAGATCCGCTGAGCCGGCTGAAAGGAGAGTTTTGCATGAACACTTCCGAATGCATCCTTACCCGCCGCAGTGTGCGGAAATTCCAGGATAAACCGGTGGACCGGGCCCTTTTTGAGGAGGTAGTCTCCCTGGCTGCCTGGGCCCCCAGCTGGAAAAACACCCAAATCACCCGCTACCTGGCCATCTCGAGCCGGGAGGAGATCGAGACCATCGCCCGGGACTATGCCCCCTTCAACGGATACATCCTTTCCAGCTGCCCCCTGCTGGTGGCGGTTTCGGTGGTGAAAAAGCGCAGCGGCTATGAGCGGGACGGCAGCCCCAGCACCGAGAGGGGAGACGGCTGGCAGATGTTCGATTGCGGCATCGCCACCCAGACCCTCTGCCTGGCCGCCCATGACAAGGGGCTTGGCTCGGTGATCATGGGGGTATTCGACCGCCCCGGCCTGGAAAAGCACCTGAACATTCCCCCTGAGCGGGAGCTGGTGGCTCTGGTGGCCATGGGCTGGCCTGCCGAGGAACCCAAGGCCCCCCGCCGCAAAGGGGTGGAGGATCTGCTGGAATGGCGCTGATCTCCCTTTAAACAGCAAAAACGCCCCTGCCGCAGCAGTGCGGCAGGGGCGTTTTGTTCTCTATTTTTCCTGTTCGATCTTTCCCCGGTAGGCGTTTTTCCGCATGGATTCGATCTGTTCCAGGCAGCTTTCCTGGTCGGCAAACTGCCCGCCCAGGGCGATCTGCTGCCCGTTGGTGGCCTTTAGGCAAAAGCGCAGGCCCCCCTCCGGATCCTGAAAGATCTGGTATTTGGGATGCCGGCAGCGGGGAGCGTCCTCCCGGGTCAGATCCTCCACCCGGGCCGCCGGCGCGTTCTTCTGCACACTGGCAATGCCTTTGCGGCAGGCGTCCTCCGAGGTATACATTCCCGATGTGGCGAGGACGATGCCCTGCTCATCCACCAGCGCAAAGCTGAACCCCGAGGCGGTTTTTTTCAACATAAATTTTCCCATCCTGATGATACCTCCTTATTGTGGGATGGACAAGGACAACATAACCGGCAGTTCCGCCCGTTCCGCGGTTACCCCATCCTCTTCTTTATGATACGTAGTTTTCAAAACAAAATCAACAATATATTACACAATTTGGTTATTTCACTCTATACTTTTGTATAATATGCCATATATTCTGCAAAAAAATCCCCCCGGAGATTGGCTCCGGGGGGCTCTCTCTATAAGTTTTTCAGTCCTTTTCGGCGCTGTAGCTGATCACTTCGCCGCTGTAGGCGTCGATCTCATAGTCATATTCCTCGCTGCCCGCGTAGAATTCCAGATCGTACTCGGTGCGGCAGCGGCCCCGATCCATCTCAAAGGTAACAAAGGTGACCTGATCCTCGGTGAGGCCGGCGTGCTCCAGTACGATCCGGCGGGCTTCCTCCTCACTGAGCAGATCATCCGAAGAGGAGGCAGTGGAGGAGGATGCCGTGCCGGCCGAGGCGGAGGAAGCCTGGGAGGAGGCAGCTTTTTCGGCGGAAGGGTAGAGGACCAGGGAATTATCCTTGGAGGAATCCGCCGAGGCCTGGGCACAGCCGGTAAACAGGACAGCAGCCAGAGCAGAGGCGCTCAGGAGGGCGGCGATACGGGAATTCATCTTTTTCATGGGTTCCATCCTTTCTTTTCTAAAGAGCGTCAGCTCTGTTTGTTTTCTGTGTCTTTATTCTGCCCGGCAGAGATTAAACCATCATTAAGAATTTTCATTTTTCCGAAAGTTTTTGGCTTACCGGTTCCAGGGCAGGCAGGCGGAAGAGAAAGACGCTGCCACCGCCGGGCCGGCTCTCGGCCCATACCCGGCCCCCGTGAGCCTGGACGATGGTGCGCACCATGGGCAGGCCCAGCCCCACACCGCCCTGGGAGGGACTGCGGGAGGGATCGGCCTGGTAGAACCGCTCCCAGATCCGTTCCTGCTGCTGGGGGGCAATGCCGATACCGTCATCTTCCACCCGGCCTTCCAGACAATCCCCCTGTCGGCTCAGGGTGATCCGCACAAAGCCGCCCTCCCGGCCATATTTCACCGCGTTTTCGGTGAGATTCAGGAGCATCCGGACCAGCATGGTCTCGTCCCCCTGCACCCAAAGGCCGGCATCGGCCCGGCATTCCACCCGGATCCCCTTGGCTGCGGCCAGCTCTTCGGTCTGGGCCGCCACCATCTGGGTCAGTTCGCCCAGGTCAATGGGTTCCTTTTCCAGGTTCAGCCGCCCCTGGTCGGCCCGGACCAGGGTGAGGAGCTGGCCGATCAGGGCCGACATATCCCGGGCCTGGCTCTGGATTACCTGCAGGGCATGGTCTCTCTGAGAGGGGTCAGCCTGGGCTTCCTCGCACTGGGCCAGGATCACCGCCACCGGGGTGCGCAGCTCATGGGAGGCATCCGGAGTGAATTGCTTTTCCGCCTGGAAGGAGGCTTCCAGCCGGGCAAACATCCGGTCAAAGGTGGCAGCCAGGGTATAGATCTCATCCCGCCCCGGGCCCAGATCGATCCGGCGGCTCAGATCCTGCCCGTCGCTGATCTGCTCGGCGGCCCGGGTGACCCTGCGCACCGGCCCAAAGGCATGGTTGGCAATGGCATAGCCCCCAGCGCCCCGGCCAGCACCAAAAAGGGCAGGGCCACCAGGGCCAGCCGCAGGAGCATCAGGAAGGTCTGGTTGGCGCTCTGGGCTGCCGTGGCGCCCCGCAGCCAGAGGGTGCCTTCCTGGCCCCGGCTCACCAGATCGTACAGATACCAGACTTCCTGCCCCTGGCGGCAGGTGCGCAGGGCTCCCTCCTCAAAGGGCTGGTCCAGCCCCAGGTCATCGGGCAGGCCGCCGTAGACCAAGCCGCCGGTCTGGTCGTAAACGGCTAGCCATACCCCGTCCTGGTAGCTTTTCAGGTCATCGTCGATATCCGGTCTGCCATCCTCCCAGTCCAGCTCTTCCAGCCCTTTCGAAACTGCCTTTTTCAGGGTGTTCTGGGAGCCCTGTTCGGTCAGCTGACCGCCCACCGCCAGCAGGGTACCCAGGGCCAGCCCCGCCAGCAGGGTGAGAAAAAGGGTGAACCAGAGCGTCACCCTTGCCTTGATGGAAAGCCGCTTCATGTTTCCTCCCTCAGCACATAGCCGGCCCCCCGCACGGTATGGATAAGCCGCCGGGGCTGGCCCTCTTCGATCTTCTTGCGCAGGTAGCGGATATACACATCCACCACATTGGAACCGCCCTCATAGCTGTATTTCCAGATATGCCCGGCGATTTTTTCCCGGGAAAGCACCACGCCCTGGTTGCGGATAAGGTATTCCAACACCGCAAACTCCTTGCTGGCCAGGGGGATCTCCCTGCCGCCCCGGCTCACCTGGCGGGAAGCGCAGTCCACCATCAGGTCGTCCAGCACAAAGCGGTCCCCTGCGGCGGCAGGCCCCCGGCGCACCAGCAATTCGTTCAGGTTTTTTTCGTCCTCTACCACCAGCAGGCGCATGAAAAATTCCCCCTTCGCAGTTTTTCCTGATATTACTATGCCACGTCCAGATGAAGAGAAGATGAAGCTTTTGACAAAAAAGGGGCCCCGCCGGGACCCCTTTCTGTTCTTTATCCGATTTTTCCCAGCGCCGCCCGGCGAATCTGTTCCAGAACTTCCAGATGCACCGAAAGGGGCATGGCGTCCACCGTGCCGTCGGCCCGGGCCGTCTCGCCGTCCGCTCCGCCGGCAGCCAGCACCGCTTCCAGCAGGCGCTTTTCATCCTCCCCGCTCGGCATCAGGTCCCGGCCAGCTGCCAGGCTGAGGGCCCCGCATAGGCCCCAGCCCCACCAGTTGGAGACCCCCGCCACCAGGGTGGCGTCGGCTTTCTGGCGGGCGCAGATCTTTTTGCCGTGGCGCACATATTCCTCCACCAGGCTCCGGGCGCCGCCCATGCCCAGCTCGTTGCCCCCATCGCCCACACCGATGGTGTACACGCCCCGGCGCCCCGCCTCCAGGAAAAGGGGTTCTGCGTCGGCCACCAGGTCTTCTATGGAGATGCCCTTGGAATTGTAGCAGACCCCATCCGCCGAGCGGCCGGGCCGCTCCAGGCTGATGAGATGGCTGGGCCCGAATTCCTCCAGCTGGGCCCGGGCAAAGGCCTCACCGCCCCGATGGGGCAGCAGCTTTAGTTCTGCCCGGGGCGCGGCCACCTTCCGGGCCGCCTCGATCTGGTCCAGGCAGTTCTGCCCGGTATAGATCCGCACCGGGATACCCAGGCCGGTGAGAGCCCCGGCCAGCCAGGCAATGCCGCTGGGGCCGTCCGTCTCGCCCACCACGCCCCACTGGGTGCGCACCGGGAAACCGCTGATCAGCATCACACCCCTTGCCCCGGCCAGGCTTTGGGCCAACTCTTCCAGGGGGGGCAGCTGCCGGGTATGGCCGGCCAGGCCCCGCCCGGCCGGGTCGGCCATAGCGGCCCGGCAGATCGCTTGATATTCCTCTTTCATGCTCTATCCTTCCTTTTTTTCGGCCCGGGAGTAAAAAAAGGCCCACGGGTCCTGTCAGAATCGCCAGGATCCGCGGGCCGGGTTTACGAAAAGGGCGCCGGGCAGGCGGCCGGTAAACAGGGAGCGGTTTCTGTTCCGGAGGCAAACGGGCGGAACTTTTCCGCGCCGGCCTTGCTCCCCCGGGTCCCGCTTAGTATACCCCTTTGGCGGGGAGCTGTCAATCCCGCCGCCGGTTTTACCGGCCAGCTGGATTGTGGTATACTGGGAGCAAGATCCGGGGCCTTTTTGGGCCCCTTACAGGGAGGAAAACCCATGGAATATGCCCAATTTCCCGCCCGGAGCCTACTGGTGGTGGGCCAGGCCCGGCCCGCCAAGGAGGACGCCATTAACCTGACCCACGGCGAATTTTATCTGGCCCTGGTGCTGGACGGGGGCACCGGCCGAATTCTGGACGCCGAGTGCAACACCATCCTGGGCCTGCCCCGGGCTTTTGTGCGCCAGCTGCTGGTGGGCCGCGCCCTGCCTCAGGACCTGCCCGAACTGGAAGGGGAGATCCGGCGCCGGTATTTTGCCCTTACCCAGCGGCCTTTGATCGCCTGCCTGCGGGATGCCTCGGGCCGGTACGAGGAGGCCCTGCGCCGTCAGGCCGCCTGCCGGTGAGCGGGCTTTTCTGTTTTTAATAGGAGGGATATTCCCCCGGCAGCAGATTCGGAAGGATCACCAGCCCCGGCTTGCGGCCCTTCTGGGCCTCGCAGAGAAAGAGCCAGGGCGCTGCCTGGGGGCTTTTTTTCACAAACCGCAATCGCTTGGGCTCCAGCCCTGCGGCACTGAGGGCACAGAACACCCGGCTCAGGTGTTCCGGCCGGTGGCAGAGGAAAAACTTGCCCCCATCCCGCAGCAGCCGGGCGGCACAGTCTGCCGCGTCCTGGATGGTGCAGCTGTTTTCATGGCGGGCCGCTGCCCGCCGGGGGTCCGCGCTCTGGAAGCCGCCGGTGAAATAGGGGGGATTGCAGGCGGCCAGGTCATACCGGCCTCGCTCGGGGGGTGTAAACTGGCGCAGATCTGCCTGCACCGGCCGGATATGGGCCGCTGCCTCCGGGCAGTTTTCCAGGCTTTGGGCCAGCAGGGCGCTGGCCTCCTGGTCGATCTCCACCCCGTCGCAGGGGCCCCGGTGGCCCTGGTCGTGCCAGCGCAGGGCCACCACTCCGCAGCCGCTGCACAGGTCCGCTGCCCGGTCGCCGGGCCGGGGCTGGGAAAAATCCGCCAGGAGCAGCCCGTCGGTGCCGAAGCGATGCAGGGCCGACACATAGACCGGGGTGCCATGGGTGAGGCTTTCATAGATATGCATGGTTATTCCCTCCCAGCCCCGCAGGGCAAAAGAAAAGAGCGGCAGGGACAAAGCCCGCCGCTCTCACAGCCAATGTAGAAATCAGCCCTCGCTGATGGCGCCCACAGGGCAAGCGCCGGCGCAGGTGCCGCAGCTCACGCAGGCATCAGCGGTGATCTCGTACTTGCCGTCACCCTCGACGATAGCGCCAACAGGGCAAGCGCCGGCACAGGTGCCGCAAGCAACACAGGCGTCAGAAATAGTGTAAGCCATTGTAGTACTCCTTGTTCTCCGTGCGTCCTTGATTTTTTTGGTTCAAGACCCCCGCGCCGGCACGGTAAGCCGGGGATGACAGGAACGCGGACACGTCCCTTTGTGTTCTTATTTTATCATAAAATAAAAAAATGACAAGGGGATAAAGGGCCGGCTTTCCAAGAATCGGGCCCAATTTTTCCGCTATTTTTCTGTTTTGCCGTTTTTCCCCGTTTTTTGCCGCTTTTTTGCGCTGAAACGTTCACGCGGCTTTACTTTTCTTCCTCTTTGGCCTCGGTTTTTTCCTTGGCGGGCTCCTGCTGGGCCGTCAGGTTTTTGGGGGCGCGCTTGCCGCCGTAGAGGTAGCGGCATTCCTCCCGCTTATAGAACCGGGGTGCCAGGCTGGAACCCTCGCCCCGCACCTTCAGAGTGCCCGAGACAGGGTTTGTCTCCACCACCACGCCGTTGCCGTCCGGGGTAGCCACCGTGCTGCCCACCGGGGGAGTGATGCTGTTCAGGTATTCATAGGCCTTCTGTTCATAGGCCAGGCAGCACATCAGCCGGCCGCAGCTGCCGCTGATCTTGGCCGGGTTGAGGGAGAGCCCCTGTTCCTTGGCCATCTTGATGGATACCGGCTGGAAATCTTTCAAAAACCGGCTGCAGCAGAAGGGCTGGCCGCAGATGCCAAGGCCGCCCATCATCTTGCTCTCATCCCGCACGCCGATCTGCCGCAGCTCGATCCGGGTATGGAAGACCCCGGCCAGATCCTTCACCAGCTCCCGGAAATCGATCCGCCCGTCGGCGGTGAAATAAAACAGGATCTTGGTGCGGTCCAGGGTGTATTCCACATCCACCAGCTTCATTTCCAGCTTATGGCGGGCGATCCGGTCCACACAGATATCAAAGGCCTTTTTCTCATCGGCCCGGTTCTGGTTCATCCGGCGGATATCCACCGAATCCGCCAGGCGGACCACGCTCTTCAGCTCCTTGACGATCTGACTGTCGGGGATCTCCTTGACCCCCTGCACCACCTCGGCGCACTCGGTGCCCCGGGCGGTCTCCACGATCACATAATCCCCCGCAGCGATCTCGATGCCGGCAGGGTCAAAATAATAGGTTTTTCCGCTCTGTTTAAAGCGGACGGTAATCACTTTTTTCATATTTGCTTTCTTCTTTGCCCCAAAGGGGGCCTCCGATCTTTCCCGCCGGGCCAGGGCCGGGCAGGTGGTTTTGTTGTCAGCCGGCGCTGCCCGCCAGGGCGGCGCCCAGGTTTTGCAGCACCAGCTTGGTGTTCACATATCCGCCCAGGGCCTTGAGGGCCCCGCCCGCCAGGGGAATTGCCCGGGCCGCCTCTTCCGGGCTCAGCCCTTCCAGGCCGCCGTGGGTCAGCGCCCCATCGCACAGGCAGATAAAGGTATCCAGCAGCTGCTGAGCTACCGGCCTGTCCTTTTCAAAGCCGGCCAGCAGCACCAGAAGGTCGTATTCCCGGCCGGCCGCCAGGGCCCGCACCATTTTGCGGGCCGCCTCAAAGCACTGGCCCTCCGGCCCTTCCTGCCCGGCCCGCAGGGCTCTGCCGATGCAGCCCCCGAAGGCAGCGGCCAGCAGAGCCGGCTGGCTGCAGGAGGGACAATGCCGGCGCAGGTATTCCTCGCACTCCTCCTCGCTCACCGGGGAAAAGGTATACTGGGCGCAGCGGCTGCGGATGGTGGGCAGCACCGCCGCAGCGCTGTTGGCCGTGAGAATGAAATGCACGTTTTCCGGCGGTTCTTCCAGAATTTTCAGCAGAGCATTGGCCCCGGCCCGGGTCATATTCTGGGCACCGTAAAAGATGGCGGCCCGGCCCTCCCCGGTGAGGGCGGTGTTGAACATCTCCGCCCGCAGGGCACGGATGGCCCCGGCCCGGATCTCGCCCCCGGCGCCGTCGCCCCGGGCGGTGATGACCTCCCGGATCTGGCCGGTGAGCACCCTTCCGTCCCCATCCTTTTCGGTGACGGCCTGGCTGGTCTGGCCTTCCACCAGGGCCTGGGCCATCCGCCCTCCCTGGGGATAGAGCAGATCCGCCGCCAGGCATCTGGCCGCAAAACCGGTGCCGCAGCCCTTTTCTCCCAGAATCAGGATGCTGTGGGGCAGGCGGCCTTCTTCCAGCGCCGCCTGCAGGGAAGCCACAGGCCCCCGGTTGCCGATGATCTTTTCCAGCACGGAAAACCCGCTCCCTTCCCGGCCTGCCGGGAAGGGGAAAGCCGGCAGCGCAGAATTTTGATATACAAAGGTATTATAGCACAATCCCGGGAGATTCCACAAGAAAAGCCTGGCCCTTCTAAAGGAAAAAGCGCCCTGCCCCGTAATTATGGGGCAGGGCGCTTTTGATTGGTTTAGTGAGGCGGCGGTTTATCTCCATTGGTTTTTCCAGGCTTCCCGCCGCTTGCGGTTCTGGTAATTCTGCCAGAGGGTGGGGCCGAAGAAGAGGAAGAAGTTGACAAGCCCCAGCACCATGCCCAGCTTATACCACATGCCAGCCCACAGGAAGTCCCACAGGTAAAGGGCGGCGGCGGCGATCCCCATCCATTTGACCTTGATGGGCAGGATGAAGAAGAGCAGCACCTCCACATCCGGGTACAGGCAGGCAAAGGCAAAGAACAGGCTGTACAGCAGGGTGCTGCTGGAATAGGTGCCCAGCAGCAGGCAGCTGACAATGGCCCCCGCCATGCCGATCAGATAATACAGGGTAAAGCGGAAGCTGCCCCAGCTGTTTTCCAGGGAGGTACCCACAAAATACAGAAAATACAGGTCCAGCACCAGGTACAGGGGATTAAAGGTGAGGGGGGGCACAAACACAAAGGTGACCAGCCGCCAGATCTGCCCGTGCATCAGGCCGCTGCGGCTAAGCGTGATCAAGCCCAGCAGATCCCCATAGAAAAACATGACGATCACCCAGACGACCAGCTGGCCCAGGGCCAGATATTTGGCCAGATTGGGGATCCCGTATCGGCCAAAGCGCCGTTCCATTTTATAAAGCCAATTATTCATTACGGTCTTTCTCCTTTTTTCTGAAGACTCCGAAAGAAGTATGGGCGGTTTTTATCCTTTTGTTGTGGCTTTTCCTATCTGTATTTCAGGAAAATGATATGAGTGAATTGTACCATATTTTCCCGTGCGCATCAACAAAGCGTTGAACTTCCTTTACTTTCCACTTTTTCCACCGCCCAAATGTGGAAAACTACCCGGTTTCCACCCGGTTTTCCACACTTTCCACCGAGTTTTCAACAATCAGGATATAGTACTCTTTGTAAAAAGTGTGTCCGTATTGTAAAAAATGACCCCGTTTTTGCTTTTTCTTTCCCGAGTCCATGGAAATTTCTTTCATTTCTGGCTATAAAATACTTTTGTCGCTCTCACCAAAAATATTCGGCATTTTTTTCGTGTCCATGGATTTTTTTGGCGAATTTTAGGGTTTTGAAATCTGCTTTTTGGCCCCTTTTCCCAGCAAGGGCCTTTTTCTACCTGCCGTAAAACCCGCCAAGTTTTCCACAAAAAGGGCCGCCCTGGTTTTCAGGACGGCCTGTGGAAAACTTTTTCAGGAGAGAAGGGCTCGGTCGTTGGAAAATTCCTCGCCGCTGGCCGTGCTGAACCGCTGAAGCAGGTCCTGCACCGTGAGCTTTTTCTTTTCCTCCCCGGCTATATCCAGCACCACACGGCCGGCGCTGAGCATGATCAGCCGGTTGCCGTGGGCGATGGCATCCCGCATGTTGTGGGTGACCATCAGGGTGGTGAGTTTGTTCTCGGCCACGATCTTGTCGGAGAGTTCCAGCACCTTGGCCGCGGTCTTGGGGTCCAGAGCGGCGGTGTGCTCGTCCAGCAAAAGCAGCCGGGGTTTTTTGAGGGTGGCCATCAGAAGGGTGAGGGCCTGCCGCTGACCGCCGGACAAAAGGCCCACCTTGGCGGTGATGCGATCTTCCAGGCCCAGTTCCAGCTCCTTGAGTTTTTCCCGGTACTCGGCCAGCTCGGCCCGGGTAATGCCCACCTTCAGGGTGCGGGCATCCCCCCGGCGCGCCGCCAGGGCCAGATTTTCGGCAATCTGCATGTTGGGGGCGGTGCCCATCATGGGGTCCTGAAAGACACGGCCCAGATATTTGGCCCGCTTATGCTCGGGCAGGCGGGTCACGTCAATGCCATCGATGAGAATATTGCCGGAATCCACCGGCCAGGTGCCGGCCACCGCATTGAGCATGGTGCTCTTGCCGGCGCCGTTGCCGCCGATCACCGTGACAAAATCTCCCTCTTCCAGCCGCAAGCTCAGCCCGTCCAGGGCGGTCTTTTCGTTTACCGTGCCCGGGTTGAAGGTTTTATAGACATTTCTGATCTCAAGCATGGCTGGAACCTCCCCGCTTTACCGGCTTTGCAAAATATTTTCCCTTCCAATAGGGGATGGTGAGGAAGATGGCCACGATCAGGGCGCTGATCAGCTTGAGGTAGTTGGTGTTGATCTCGCTGAGGCTGACCACTGCCTGGATGACCACATAGTAGATGATGGAACCGATGGAAACGGCGATCAGCTTGAGGCCGAAGTTGTGGAAGATGTGGCTGAAAACCACCTCACCGATGATCACCGCCGCCAGGCCGATGACGATGGCGCCCCGGCCCATGTTGATATCGGCAAAGCTCTGGTACTGGGCCAGCAGCGCGCCGGAAAGGGCCACCAGGCCGTTGGAGATCATCAGGCCCAGAACGATATTGAAGTTGGTGTTGATGCCCTGGGCCCGGGCCATGTGGGGGTTGGCGCCGGTGGCCCGGATGGAGGAGCCCAGCTCAGTGCCGAAGAACCAGTACAGAATGACCACCAGGGCCAGGGTGAACAGGGCTGCCACAAAGATGGGGTGCTGCCAGAAGGGCCGTTCCCCCTTGGAAACATCCTGCAGATACCGCAGGGAGACCAGCAGTTCATGGTTGGCCACATTGAGGGACTGGTTGGCCTTCATCCCCATGATGGCCAGGTTCACCGACCAGAGGCCCAGCTGGGTGAGAATGCCGGCCAGGATGGCGGGGATGCCGCAGGCGGTGTGCAGCAGGCCTGTGACTATGCCGGCGATCATTCCCACCAGAACGGCCGCCAGAAGGGCCAGCCAGACATTATAGCCGGCGGTGATCAGCATGACGCAGGCCGCGCCGCCGGTACAGAAAGAGCCGTCCACCGTCAGGTCGGCCACGTCCAGCAGTTTATAGGTGATGTAGACGCCGATTGCCATGATGCCCCAGATCAATCCCTGGGATACTGCGCCCGGCAAGGCATTGAAAAAACTTGCCAGATTTGCCATTTTGTTTTCTCTCCTCCCGCCGCGCCGGGGTTGCAGCTCCTTGGGCGCGGCTTATGCTTTCTACAGCAAAAAAGGCAGGAAAGAAATCTCTTTCCTGCCTTTTGCAGGTCCTTTTCAGGTTCCGGGTCAGGCGATGGGCTCGTAGCCTTCCGGAATGGTGACGCCCAGAGCCTCGGCAATATCCGGGTTATACTTCTTGGTGAAGTTGGGGGCGTACTCAATGGGCATCTCGCTCACATCGGCCTCGCCGGTGAGGATCTTGGCCGCCATCTGGCCGGTAGCCACGCCCAGATCATAGTAGCTGATGGAGAGGGTTGCCACGCCGCAACCGGCGCAGATGCCCTCCTCGCCGGCCACCACCGGTACACCGGCAGGCTGGCAGATGCCGTTGATGATGCCGGTATTGGAGGCCGCCGTGTTGTCGGTGGGCACATAGATCACATCCGCATAGTCACAGGCGGACTGGGTGACGGCAGAGGCGTCGTTGGAATCGGTGAAGGCAAACTTCTCGGTTTCCAGGCCCGCTTCTTCCAGATAAGAAGCCACCGTATTCACCTGATATTCACTGTTGGGCTCGGCGCTGCAGTAAAGCAGGCCTACCTTCTGGGCATCCGGGAAGAGCTCCTGAATCATGGCCGCCTGCTGATCCAGCGGGGCCAGGTCGCTGGTGCCGGACACGTTGGTGCCCACCGTGCCGTTGAAGTCGGAAATGTTCAGGGCCACGCCATACTCGGTGACCGAGGTACCCAGCACCGGGATATCGCCGGTGGCAGCCACGGCCGCCTGCAGGGCGGGAGTGGCGTTGGCCAGGATCAGGTCCACACCGTCAGACACAAAGGCGTTGACGATGGTGTTGCAGGTATTGGGATCGTTGGCGGCGTTCTGCTCGTCAAACTCCACCTGGCCGGGCAGGGCCTCTTCCAGGGCATCCTTAAAGCCCTGGGTGGCTGCGTCCAGCGCATCGTGGGTGACCAGCTGGCAGATGCCCACCTTATAAGTTTCACCGGAGGCCGAAGCAGCGGAAGAAGCCCCGGAAGCAGAAGCGGCAGAGGAACCGGCCGAACTGCTGGAAGAGCTGCCGCAGGCGGCCAGGCTCAGGCCCATGACCGCGGTCATGGCCACAGCAAGAATCTTTTTCATGGGTAATAAACTCCTTCTTTTTTGGGCTCCGGCCGGCTTGCGCCTCCGGGCTCCCCAGGGGATTTGCCCCTGTGTTGTACCTTACTCTATCACTTTAAACCAATAAAGTCAATTCCTTTATTCCTTTAAAGCCACAAAGTGTATAAATTTTGTTACCTTTTCCTGCCCTGCCGCATACAGTGGGGTAACGGCCGGGCGGGAAAGGCTCCCGCCGGCCCCCATCAAAGGAGGTTATCCCATGGCAACTACCGCAATGCCCGCCTTCGGCGGAAAAACCCTTCAGAGTGGTTCCCAGGGCCCGGATGTGGCGCTGGTGCAGTCCTGGCTCAACGGCATCCATACCCAGTGGAACGCCGTGCACACCGTGACGGTGGACGGGATCTTCGGTTCCGGCACCGCTGCCTCGGTCAAGGCTTTCCAGACTCTGGATAACATCGCTGTTACCGGGAAGGTGGATTCCCATACCTGGAACCGGCTGTACAGCCAGTACGCGGGTATTTTCGGGGAAGGGGAGATTTTCCCGGGCATTTCCATGAAGAGCGGGATGTCCGGCGCCACCGTCAAGAGCGCCCAGGTCCGGCTGAAGTATCTCATCCCCAATTTGGTGGTGGACGGCAACTACGGCCCCAACACCAAGAGCGCGGTGCAGAGCTTCCAGATCTGCCAGCGGCTCACCGCTGACGGGGTGCTGGGCAAGATCACCTGGGACGCTTTGTACAGCCAGGTTTCCGACTGATCCCGGCCCCGGGCGGCCGCCGCCTCACGCAAAAAAGGCTCCCCCTTGTTTGGGGGAGCCTTTTTTCTGCGGGGCCTTACCCGCACAGGATGCACCAGATGGGGAGTGTCACCAGAGAAAGCAGGGTGGTGAATACCACGCACTTGGTGGCAAAGGGAGCGTCGCTGTGATATCGGGCCGCAAAAATGGCCGAGGTGCTGCCGGCGGGCATACCGGTGAGCAGCACCGATACGCCGGTGGCCACATTGTCCAGCCCGATGAGCCGGCAGGCGATGAAGACCACCCCAGGCAGCAGCACCAGACGCAGCAGGCTGAACCAGAGGGTATCCTTATTGACAATGGTGCGCAGGTTCACATCCGCCAGGATGGTACCGATAATAAACATGGTGAGGGCCGAGTTGCAGTTTCCGATGCTGCGGATGGTCTCGGTGAGGAAGGCGGGCAGGGGAGCCTGGGTAAACATGAGCAGGGTGCCCAGATACACCGATACCAGGCAGGGGTGGGTGATGGCTTTTTTGATGGTCTCTTTCCGGCTGGTGGAGCCGGTGTTGGTGAAGTAGGAAAGACCGGTGCTCCAGATCACGATCCGCATGGGGATAAGATAGAAGGAAGCATACAAAAGACCAAGGGCCCCATAGATCCCCTCACAGACCGGGTTGCCCAGAAAGCCCCCGTTGGAGCAGATGACGCAGTACTGCAGCACCTTCTTCTGCTCCGGCGGGTACCGATTGAAGAGCACCCGGTTCAGGAAGACAAAGGCCACCTGGGTAGCCGCCGAGATGAGAAGGATCAGGCTGCAGGCGGTGAAGATATCCCAGCTGAATTCAATGAGAAAGCTTTTCAGAATATTGCAGGGGATAACCACATTGACACACAGATCGGTGAGGCACTTTTTCCCCGATTCATCCACGATTCCTTTCTTTTTCAGCCAAAGCCCCACCAGGATCATCAAAAAAAGCTGAGCCTGCAGGCTGAACAATTCCGCAATGGCCATTTCCCGTCTCCTTTGCCGGGGCGGCCCTCTGACAAAAAAACCGCCCGCAGTTTGTACTGTATTTATGATAGCGCGGTTTTTTACTGTTGTCTAACTGTTATTTTCAGTTTAAAATACAGATAAATACCTGTACTATAAAGAGAGGGAAGGCTCTTGAATTTTCTCACCATGGAATATTTCCTGGCCGTAGCCCAAGAAAAGAATTTTACCCGGGCCGCCGCCCGGCTGAACATCACCCAGCAGACCCTCAGCGCCCATATCGGAGCCCTGGAAAAGGAACTGGGCTGCCGGCTGTTTGACCGCACCAAACCCCTGCGGCTCACCTATGCAGGGGAGACCCTGCTGCGGTACGCCGGGGAGATTACCCTTTTGAACCATTCCCTGCAAAAGGAGTTTGCCGACCTGCGGGCCCAGAGCCGGGGCCGGCTTCGCCTGGGTCTGGCCCACACCCGGGGGCGGGTACTCCTGCCGGATATTCTGGAAGCCTACCACCGGCAGTACCCGGGCGTTGAGGTGGAAATTCGGGAGGGCCAGAACCGGCAGCTGCCCCAGCGGCTGAAGAAAGGGGAGCTGGACCTGATCATCGCCATTCCCCGCACCGAGGAGCCCGAGATCGTGTGGGAGGATTTTTATTGGGAAAAGATCCTTTTGATGGGCAGCCGGAATCTTCTGCGCCGGGTACTGGGGAAAGAGGCGGAGGAAATCCAGAAAGAGCTGGATCAGCGGGGCGACCTTTCCCCCTTGAAAAACTGCCCCTTTTTGCTGGGAGCCGCCGGGGACATCAATGCGGACGTGGGACGGGCCCTGCTGCGCCAGAGCGGGGTGATTCCCCTGGTGAGCGCCCGCTCGGAAAATATAGAGACCCTGCTGGAATTCTGCCTGCGGGAGATCGGCCTCTGCTTTTGCCCGGATACCCTGGCCCGCCGCGTCCTCACCCCGGAGCAGCGCCGGGAGGTGTTCGGTTTTTCCTTGGGAGACCAGGCCCGGTATCTTCTCCGCTTTGGCACCCTGAAACAGCGCTATCAACCCCGGGAGATACAGGATTTTATTGCCCTCTGCCGCGAGATTCGCCCGCTGGGATGAAACTCTCGGCCACCTTTCCCAATAAAATAAAAAAGGCCTGCCAGAAAAGGCAGGCCTTTTTTGCGGGTGACCGGGATACAGCCGGGCAACATGCCCGGCAACCCCCGACAGGAAAACAAAACAAAGAAAAGCCGCCCCTGCTCAATCGCGCAGGGGCGGCTTTTTATGGGTTCAGGATCTCTTTCCCGAAGGAGTCAGACCTTATTTGTACAGGTCGACCAGACGGGTCAGATGCTCGTAGCGCTGCTCAGCGCTCTTGGCCGCATCCTCGAACAGCTGTTCAGCACGCTCGGGGAAGGCGCGGGTCAGGCGGCTGTAGCGGGTCTCGCTGGAGATGAACTCCTTGTAGTCGGCAGTAGCGGGCTTGGAATCCAGGGTGAAGGGATTCTTGCCCTCGGCCTTCAGAGCGGGGTTGAAGCGGAACAGGTTCCAGTAGCCAGCGGCCACGGCACGCTTCATCTCGTTCTGGCAGTTGGTCATGCCGCCCTTGATACCGTGCAGCTCGCAGGGAGCGTAGCCGATGATCAGGGAGGGGCCGGGGTAAGCCTCAGCCTCGGCGATGGCCTTGATGGCCTGGTTCATGTTGGCGCCCAGAGCGATCTGAGCCACATACACGTAACCGTAGGTCATGGCGATCTGAGACAGGCTCTTCTTGCCGATGGCCTTACCGGCAGCAGCGAACTGAGCCACAGCGCCGATGTTGGTGGCCTTGGACTGCTGGCCGCCGGTGTTGGAGTACACCTCGGTGTCGAAGACCATGATGTTCACGTTCTCGCCGGAAGCCAGAACATGATCCACGCCGCCGTAACCGATGTCGTAAGCCCAGCCGTCGCCGCCGAAGATCCAGACGCTCTTCTTGCACAGGTACTGCTTCTTATCCAGGATCTCCTTGGACAGCTCGCAGCCGGCAGCAGCGGCCTTCTCCAGCTCGGCCACCAGCTTATCGGTGGCAGCGCCGTTCTTGCGGGTGTCTTCCTTGGTGGCCATGAACTCGTCGTAAGCGGCCTTCAGCTCAGCGGTAGCCTTCTCGTTGGAGACAACTTCGCCCAGCTTCTTGATCAGGTCGTCACGGATGAACTTCTGGCCCACGTACATGCCCAGACCATGCTCGGCGTTGTCCTCGAAGAGGCTGTTGGCCCAGCAGGGACCCTTGCCGCTGTCTTTGTTGACAGTGTAGGGGCTGATAGCCGCGGTACCGCCCCAGATGGAGGAGCAGCCGGTGGCGTTGGAGATGTACATATGCTCGCCGAACAGCTGAGTGATCAGGCGGCCGTAAGAGGTCTCGGCGCAGCCAGCGCAGCTGCCGGAGAACTCAAGCAGGGGCTGGTTGAACTGAGAGCCCTTGACAGTGAGATCGTCGAAGCCGGAGTCTTCCTTCTTGCTGATGTTCTCGACGCAGTAGTCGAAGGAAGCCTGCTCCACAGACTGGCTCTCCTGGGGCTTCATGGTGATAGCACCCACGGGGCAGACGGTGACGCACTCGCCGCAGCCCATGCAGTCCAGAGGAGACACGGCCATGGCAAACTTATACTTGCCGGCCTTGGGCTTCATGTCGGCGACCTTCAGGGTCTCGGGAGCAGCAGCCACTTCCTCCTCGGTGAGCAGGAAGGGACGGATGGTGGCATGAGAGCAGACGTAAGCGCACTGGTTGCACTGGATGCACTTGCCGGCGTCCCACTCGGGAACGGTCACAGCGGTGCCGCGCTTCTCGTAAGCGGAAGCGCCCTGCTCGTACTCGCCGTTGGCGTTGGCCACGAAGGCGGAAACAGGCAGGCTGTCGCCGTCCATACGGGCGATGGGCTCCATCACGTCGCGGATCTGCTTGACCAGCTCGGGACGGCCCTTCAGAGGAGCGGGAGCAGCGTCGGGAGCGGGGTTGTGCCAGCTCTCGGGGATCTCAACCTTGTGCAGAGCGTCCACACCGGCATCGATAGCCTTGTAGTTCATCTCCACAATGGCGTCGCCCTTCTTGCCGTAGCTCTTCTTGGCGGCCTGCTTCATGAAGTCGATGGCGTCGTCGATGGGCATGATGTCAGCCAGCTTGAAGAAAGCGGACTGCAGGATGGTGTTGGTGCGCTTGCCCATGCCGATCTCGATGGCCTTGTCGATGGCGTTGATGGTGTACAGCTGAATGTTGTTGTCAGCAATGTACTTCTTGGCCTCGGCGTTCAGGTGCTTGTCCAGCTCCTCATCGGTCCACTGGCAGTTGATCATGAACACGCCGCCGGGCTTCACGTCCTGCACCATCTTCATGCCCTGCAGCACGTAAGAGGGGTTGTGGCAGGCAACGAAGTCAGCCTGGTTGATGTAGTAGGGGCTCTTGATGGGATGATCGCCGAAGCGCAGGTGGCTGATGGTAACGCCGCCGGTCTTCTTGGAATCGTACTGGAAGTAAGCCTGGATGTACTTGTCGGTGTGGTCGCCGATGATCTTGGTGGAGTTCTTGTTGGCGCCCACGGTGCCGTCGCCGCCCAGACCCCAGAACTTGCACTCCTTGGTGCCAGGAGCAGAGGTGATGGGAGCGGGCTTGACCTCGGGCAGGCTCAGGCCGGTGACATCGTCCACAATGCCGATGGTGAAGCGAGCCTTGGGAGCGTCCTTCTCAAGCTCTTTGTAGATGGCGAAGACAGAGGAGGGAGGAGTATCCTTGCTGCCCAGGCCGTAGCGGCCGCCGGTAACGATCACGTCGTTCATGCCGGCTTCGCGGATGGTGGTCTCCACATCCAGGTAGAGGGGCTCGCCCAGAGAGCCGGGCTCCTTGGTACGGTCCAGAACCGCAACCTTCTTGACGGTCTTGGGCAGAACCTTCAGCAGAGCGCTGGAAACCCAGGGACGGTACAGACGGACCATGACCAGGCCGACCTTCTCGCCCTTGGCGGTGAGGTAATCGATGACTTCCTGAGCCACATCGCAGATGGAGCCCATGGCCACGATGACACGATCAGCGTCGGGAGCGCCGTAGTAGTTGAACAGGTCGTAGTTGGTGCCCAGCTTCTCGTTGATCTTCTTCATGTACTTCTCAACAACGGCGGGCAGAGCCTCGTAAACGGGGTTGCAGGCCTCGCGGTGCTGGAAGAAGATATCGCCGTTCTCGTGAGAGCCGCGCATCTTGGGCTTCTCGGGGTTCAGAGCGCGATCGCGGAACTCCTTAACAGCATCCCAGTTGAGCATGTCGGCCAGATCGGCGTAGTCCCACTTCTCGATCTTCTGGATCTCGTGAGAGGTACGGAAGCCGTCGAAGAAGTTCACAAAGGGAACCTTGCCCTCGATGGCAGCCAGATGGGCCACGGGAGACAGGTCCATAACTTCCTGAGGGTTGGACTCGGCCAGCATGGCGCAGCCGGTCTGACGAACGGCCATCACGTCGCTGTGGTCACCGAAGATGTTCAGGGACTGGGTAGCAATGGTACGGGCCGACACGTCGAACACGCAGGGCAGCTGCTCGGCGGCGATCTTGTACATGTTGGGGATCATCAGCAGCAGGCCCTGGGAAGCGGTGAAGGTGGTGGTGATGGCGCCAGCGGCCAGAGAGCCGTGGACAGCGCCGGCAGCACCGGCCTCAGACTGCATCTCGACAACGCGGACCTGGTTGCCGAAAACGTTCTTCAGTCCGCCGGCAGACCACTGGTCAACAGTGTCAGCCATGGGGCTGGACGGGGTAATGGGATAGATGGCAGCAACTTCGCTGTAGGCGTACGCTACGTGGGCAGCAGCGGTATTGCCATCCATCGACTGTTTTGCTCTAGGCATTTTTCTTCCTCCAATACTTGATTCAGCAATCTTCCCCGGGCGGGATGTCCGGGGAAAACGTACCTCGAGAAGGCGCTATTGCTTACCATATATTTTAGCAAACCCGTCCTGCAAAGTAAACCACCAAAAAGTAAGATTTCGGGCGTAAATTCAAAAATTTTTTGTTTTGACACAAAACTTTAACTTTCTTTTTGCCTCTTTTTGGCTTTTGAAAACCCAAAGAAGGGCGGGGGGATTTTCTGGTGTTCGTACTTTCGAAATTTTCCGTTTTTTTCGGAACGCTTTCCACCATCCGAAATTTCTTTTTTCCCGTCAGAAAGCAAAAAAATTCCATAAAATTTCCCCGGGCTCCTCTCTGCCTGCCCGCTTTTTCTTGTGGAAAGGCGGGTGCTATGCTACAATGAGGGCAAGCCCGGCGCCTTTTGCCGGGGAGGAGAAAAAAGAAAGTGAGGGAATTGTATGGAAGATCATAAGGTCAAGGCTGTGGTGTTGGAAAGCGGCTGCCCCCGGTATCGCCCCGGCGATGAGATCTATTTTGAGGGCGCCTTTGTGGACAAGGAAAAAAGCGGCGAATTGTGCATGGTGGCCCTGAACGCCATTTATCCCTTCGTATATGCGGCCCGCCGGGGCGGCTCGGTGAAGGAGGGGCCCATCCAGTGCCCGGACTGCGGCGAGTGCGTCAAGTTCCGCATCCAGCGGCTGGACTGATCCCCCCGGCTATTTCTGCCCGGCAGGGGAGGAACATTCTTCATTTTGAATAAGGAAAAGGAAACAAGACAATGGAACATACCGAAAAGACTCTGTCGGTGCAGGAGATTTTCAGCGGCCATGTGGTGCGCCTGACCCTGGACAAGGTAGAGCTGGAAAACGGCCGCTCGGCCATGCGGGAGGTGGTACACCACCGGGGCGGGGCCTGCATTGCGGCCCTCACCGAAAAGGATGAGCTCTATCTGGTGCGCCAGTACCGTTATGCCCTGGGGCAGGAATTGTGGGAACTGCCCGCCGGCAAGCTGGAAGAGGGGGAGGACCCCTTTGAGGCAGCCAAGCGGGAGCTGGAAGAGGAGTGCGGGCTGAAGGCCGACCAGTACATCGACCTGCACCCCTTTTACCCAACGGTGGGCTACTGCAGCGAGGTGATCTACACCTGGCTGGCCAGGGGGCTGCACCCGGTGCCCATGCATCTGGACGAGGATGAATTTCTCACCCCCACCAAGATGCCCCTGGAAGAGGTTTGCCGGATGGTGCTGGATGGAGAGATCCGGGACGGAAAGACGGTGGCCGCGGTCCTGAAGATCAAGGCACTGAAAGAGGCCGGCCGTCTGTGATCTGCCGGAAAATCGGTATACTATACAAATAGTAATATAAGGAGATTTTATTATGTTGGAAGTGGGAACCCTTGCCCCTGATTTCACCCTGCCGGATAAGGACGGAAACCCGGTAACCCTGAGCAGTTTCCGGGGCCGGAAGGTGGTCGTTTATTTCTACCCCCGGGACAACACCCCCGGCTGCACCCGTCAGGCCTGCGCCTTTGCCAAGGCCTATGATGCCTTTGCCCAGAAGAATGTGGTGGTGATTGGCATCAGCAAGGACAGTGTGGCCAGCCACCAGAAGTTTGCCCAGAAATATGAGCTGCCCTTTATCCTGGTGAGCGACCCGGAGCTGCAGGCCATCCAGGGCTTTGGGGTATGGCAGGAGAAAAAGAACTACGGCAAGGTGAGCATGGGAGTGGTGCGCTCCACCTTCATCCTCAATGAGGAAGGTGTGGTGGAGAAGGTATTCCCCAAGGCCAAACCGGACACCAACGCCGCCGAGATCCTGGAGTATCTGGGATGATTGCCCTGATCAGCCCCGCCAAAAACATGCGCCCCAGAAGCAGGGAAGGGGTGCAGCCCCGCCGCCCCCTGTTTGGGCAGAGCGCTGGGGAGCTGCTGGAGGAACTGCGGGGCCTTGCCCCCGCCCAGCTGGAAAGCCTGATGGGGATCAACCCGGAGCTGGCCCTTACCGCCTGCGCCTATTTTGCCCAGTGCGACCTGGAAGCGGAGGGCTGGACGGCCCTCACCGCCTACAACGGGCTCCAGTACAAGAACATCGAGCCGGAGACCCTCTCCGGGGAGGAATTCGATTTTCTGCGGGATCATCTCTTTATCCTCAGCGGGTTTTATGGGCTGGTGCGGCCGGATGACGGGATCCAGCCCTACCGGCTGGAGATGGGCGGGAAGCTCCGCTTTGGCGGGAAAAACCTCTATCAGTTCTGGGGCGACCGACTGTACCGGACGATTTTTGAGAAGGGCCAGCCGGTGATCGACCTGGCCTCGGCGGAATATTCCCGGGCTGTCTCACCCTTTCTGAAAAAAGAGGATCGGTTCATCCGGTGTGATTTTCTGGTGCGGCGAAAGGGCGCCCTGAAAACCCTGGCTACCGAAGCCAAAATGGCCCGGGGCCGGATGGTGCGTGCCATCGCCCAAAACCGGTGGGACGCGCCGGAGGAGCTGGAAACCTTCTGCTGGAACGGGTACGCATTTTCGGCGGCCCTTTCCGATTCCGGGAAAATGGTCTTTGTAAAAGAATAAGCAGATGCAGAAAAATCGGCGGACCCTAAGGTCCGCCGATTTTTTGTTTTTTAAAGGCTGGGGAAGGAGAGATCAATCCTCCGGATCCTCGGGGAGGGTCTCGGCGGCATTGGCCTCATCCTCGGCCTGCATGGCAGCCAGCTCTTCGGGGGTCAACTCCTCCTCGGGCTCTGCTTCCACCTGGACCACCTCGGCCTCATCGTCGTGCTCGGTGCGGGCCAGGGTGACCACCTTATCCCCCTCGCCCAGACGCATGACCCGCACGCCGCTGCCGTACCGGCTCTGGATATTGATGTCGGAGGCATGCATCCGGATCAGGATGCCGTTCTGGCTGATGAGGATGATGTCATTTTCCTCATCCACGATCTTGATGGAGGCCACGCCGCCCTTGGCATAGTTGCGGATGCCCTTGCCGCCCCGGTGCTGCAGCCGGTAATCATCCAGACGGCTGCGGCGGCCCCGGCCGTTTTCGGTGACGGTAAAGAGGGTGGCGCCCGGCCGGATGCGGCCGCCGCCTACCACCTCATCGCCCTCGGCCAGGGTGATGGCCTTGACGCCGTGGCTGGTACGGCCCACACTGCGGGCATCCTCTTCGTTGAAGCGGATGGCCAGACCGTTGCGGGTGGCCACGATCAGTTCGTCATGGCCGGAGGTCAGGCGGGTCCAGGCCAGGGCATCTCCCTCAAAGAAGGTGATAGCGTTCAGGCCGCTCTTGCGGATGTTGGCGTACTGGCTCAGGGGGGTGCGCTTGATCAGGCCCTTCTTGGTGATCATGGTCACAAAGGCGTCCTGCTCCTCGCTGGTGCTCTGGCGGAGCATGGTGGTGACCTTTTCATCCGGCTGCAGGGGCAGCATATTCACGATATTGCTGCCCTTGCTGGTACGGCTGCCCTCATAGATCTGGTAGCCTTTCAGCCGGTAGATGCGGCCCAGGTTGGTGACAAAGAGGATATAGTCATGGGTGGAGCCCACAAACAGCTCCTCCACAAAGTCCTCATCCTTGGTGGCCATGCTGGAAATGCCCCGGCCGCCCCGGCGCTGGGCCTGGTAGGTATCCTTGGGCTGGCGCTTGATATAGCCGTCATGGGTGAGGGTAAAGACGCAGTCCTCCACCGGGATGAGATCCTCGATATCCACCTCGCCGGAGACATGGGCGATCTCGGTGCGCCGGTCGTCGCCGTACTTTTCCTTCAGTTCCAGCAGCTCGGTGCGGATGATCTCCTTCACCTTGTTGTCATCCATTAGGATGCTCTCCCAGTTCTGGATCTTCTCATGGAGTTCATCCAGTTCGGTCTCGATCTTCTGGATTTCCAGACCGGCCAGACGGCCCAGGGGGAATTTGCAGATGGCGTCTGCCTGGGGATCGTCAAAGCCGAATTTTTCCATGATGGCGGCCTTGGCCTCGGCGGTGCCGCCGCCGCAGTGGCGGATGGTGTAGATCACTTCATCCACAATATCCACCGCGCGGCGCAGGCCTTCCAGAATATGGGCCCGGTCCCGGGCCTTTTTCAGGTCAAACTGGGTGCGCCGGCGGATAACTTCATCCTGGAATTCCACATACCGCTGGATGATGGTCTTGAGGTTCATGACCTTGGGGATGCCCTTATCCAGGGCCAGCAGGATGACACCCACCGTATCCTGCAGCTGGGTATAGCGGTAGAGCTGGTTCAGGACCACCTGGGGGTTGGCGTCCTTCTTGATTTCCACCACGACCCGCATGCCTTCCCGGCTGGATTCATCGTTCAGGTCGCTGATGCCCTCGATTTTCTTGCTCTTGACCAGCTCGGCAATATGCTCAATCATCCGGGCCTTGTTGACCATATAGGGGATCTCGGTGATGAGGATCTCAAACCGGCCGTTCTTCTTTTCCACGATCTCGGCCCGGCCCCGCAGGGTGATCTTGCCCTTGCCGGTGGCATAGGCCGCCCGGATGCCGCTGCGGCCCATGATGATGCCGCCGGTGGGGAAGTCGGGGCCCTTGATATGCTCCATCAGGCCGGCCAGATCGATCTCGGGGTTTTCGATATAGGCCACGCAGCCGTCGATCACCTCGCCCAGGTTGTGGGGCGGGATGTTGGTGGCCATACCCACGGCAATACCCTGGCTGCCGTTGCAGAGCAGGTTAGGGAAGCGGCTGGGCAGAACATGGGGCTCCTTTTTGGTCTCGTCAAAGTTGGGGTCCCAGTCGATGGTGTCCTTATCAATATCCGTCAGCAGGTCGCAGGCGATCTTGCTCATCCGGGCCTCGGTATACCGATAGGCAGCGGCGGGGTCGCCGTCCACACTGCCGAAGTTGCCCTGGCCGTCTACTAGGGGATAACGGAGGCTGAAATCCTGGGCCAGGCGGACCATGGCGTCATACACCGACGCGTCACCGTGGGGATGGTAGGAACCCAGCACGGCGCCCACCGTATCCGCCGACTTGCGGTAGGGATGCTGGGGGTCGTTGTTCCGCTCATACATGGTGTACAGGATGCGGCGATGCACCGGCTTGAGGCCGTCCCGCACATCCGGCAGGGCCCGGCTTACGATCACGCTCATGGAATAATCCAGAAACGCGGTCTCAATCTCTTGCTTCACATCCCGGACAATGAGCTTGGTGCCCGTGCCGGGGGTCATGACAAAATCTTCTTCCATGATTTACTCCTTTTTATCTCGAGGCCTCAATTGGCCGGGCCATATTCCACATTGCAGGCAATGGTAAAGCTGTCCAGCTGGCCGTTCTGGTAATAAAACCGGCTTTCGCCCTGGAAATCTCCCCATCCCTCTTCATAGACAAAGCGGAAGGTCTGCTCGGAGGAATCCGGCTCTATTACGGCTTTCAGTTCCGCGCCTTCCGGTTTGAGAAAAACGCAGAAATCATTATATTCGCTGCCGATCAGGGCCAGATCTTCTGTCAGGCCCATCTTTTCCAGCATGACTGCGGGGCTGTCCTGAGGCTGGATATCCCGGGGAAGGATTCCCTCAAACTCCAGCACCTGCGCGGATTCGCTGCCGTTGAAGGAGGCCGCATTGTAACTGGTCATGACCTCCATCTGCCAGGGGCCGGAAAGCCCCATCTCCCTTGCCCAGTTCACCTGGATGACCAGGTTCTGGAATTTTTCCTGCAGCCACCAGCCGTTTTCATCCTTGCTTTCATAGTGGTCCTGGGGCGAATCGGCCCGGGGCGCCCAGGCCCAAAGCTCTTCGGGGGTATACTGACCGATGGGAATTCCCTCGATCTGATATTCCTCCCCGGTGGGGAACACCCCTTCCAGCCGGGGATCATTCCGGATGGACAGGGTGGTCTCATCCTGATAGATCTCCGGTTCGGAGCTGGGCGCCGGCGTTTCCTGGCTGCTCTCCCACTCCGGGTAGAGCAGGCTCTGGGCAATCTCATACATCCGGGCGGCTTTTTCTTTATTTTCCGCCATGGCATAGCAATCCGACAAGGTCAGATAAATTTCCGGGTCCTGGCCGTGGGTCTCCATGTAATCCATGGCGATATCCTCGGCCCGCTCCATATCCTCCGCCCGGGCGGAATTCCGGATGGACTGGATCACCTGATCCCGGCCGGCGGAACAGCCCGTGAAAAGAAGGGCGCCGCTCAGGGCCAGCAGGAAAAGTATCCTGCCCAAAGAAACCAATTTCTTTTTGTTACTGTATCTCATGGCTCATCCTGTACCCGGAAAGCTGCTGCTGGTAAAAATTAAATTCCAGGCTGCCGTAATAATCTCTGGTATCGTAGGAGATGGTCAGATACTGGTAGCTGTCGGATTCCAGATCCGGGTGCACCTCCACCTCGTCGCCCCGCAGATAGAAGGAGAGGTAAGCGCACTGGCCGAAAGACTCCGCCAGTTCCTGGGGCAGGCCCAGTTTTTCCAGCACCTGCTGCATGCTGTCCCCCTCCCGGATATCCCGGGGCAGCTGGGGCTCGGGGCCTTCCAGGTCATAGCTGTTGGTATAGCTGCCTTCTCCCCAATCGGAAAACTGGACGTCGATGGCCTCGCTGTAGTCGCTGTAGAAATAGCTGATGGTGGCCGAGCCGTTTTTGTAGCTCTCGTTCCGGTACCAACCGTTTTCATCCTCGCTCTGATAGCTGTTTTCGGTGATGGGGAAGTAATCCCACAGCTCCTGGGGCGTCCACTGGTCAAAGGGCCGGCCGTCCAGCAAAATCTCCTCCGAAGAGGGGAAGGAATCTGCCAGCTGCTGATAGGCTTCGCTGCCGTACATCTCATCAAAATACAGATTGAAGAGATTGCCGTCACCGGTGACCTGATACCCTTCTTCCAGAATGGCCAGGGCCTGCAGGTCATCGGAGAGCTCATCCCGGTAGATGAGATAGAGTTTTTCGTACAGTTCGGACTGCTGCACCACCGTCTCATAATCCTGCTCGCCCTTATGCTGATCCAGCCAATCCCGTCCCACCTGGATGGCCCGCTGGGGATTGTTGTCCCGCAGGGAGTTATCCATGCTGCGGATCACGCTTTCATAGCCGGCCGAACCGCAGCCTGCGCATCCCACCATCAGAAGAAGCGCCGCGGACAAAACAGCGGCTTGTTTTTCCTTTTTGAAGGCAAAACGCATATTTTTCTCCTTCATTTCCACTGCGACTCGAACTATGTACAAAAGAAGCACCATCAAAAGCAGCAAAACCGAGGGAAACAGGATCCGAAGGCGGGAAGATTTTTCTGCCGGGGTAAAGGCGATGATGGCAATCTCCATCAGAGAACCAAAATAGAACAAAGCCGCGCCCCAATGAAAACTGCCATCCTGATTCATAAAGAAAAGAATGAGCAGCCCCAGGCATACCAAAACGGCAATTCCCACCGCCACCGAAGTTTTTTCCGGGGCGGAGAGCAAAAAATCTATTTTGGGGTTATGCAGATAGCCATACAGCCAATCTCCCGCATCCTGTACCTGCGGCCAGGGAAGCTTTTTATAGAGGAACGCCCCTAAAAAGTAGGCGGCAAGGAGAGAGGCGATTCCATAGGACACCCACTGTCTGCGAATCAGCTGAAGCAGAGCCGCGCCTCCTGCCAGCAGCAGCATCAGAAGCAGACCGTTTTCCTGATACAGCTCGTACATCTTCCCATTGGGGATCAATACCTGCAAAGAACAGGGCCCAAAATTTTTCGGATTCAACGAAGAGGTCTCCCCCTGGGACAGCTCGATCCAGGTGGCATCAGGTAATACTTTTCAGAGTCCTCCACTGCGCCGTGCAGATCCAGGGAATAGGATTTTCCCTGATAGCTATGGGTGGGCAGCCAGTATTCCTGCGCTCCGTTGCACAGCCACAGTTCACCTTCCACCAAAAAGGAGCCGTCCGCCTGTTCCTGCCCGCCCTGCCATTGAATCTCCCTGATAAAATTTCCGGGCGAAAAATCTTCCTTTTCTCTCACATCCACCTGATTCTGCATACGCCCGATCATCCACAAAACGATTCCTGCCAGAACCAGGGGAATGAACAAGGTCAACGCAAGGCAGACTGCTTGTTTCTTTTTCATGATTCCGGGATAGCCTCACACATCCAGAGTGGCGTACTGGGCGTTCTGTTCAATGAACTGACGGCGGGGTTCCACCTGATCGCCCATCAGGATAGTAAAGGCTTCATCCGCCTTTTCCGCGTCCTCGATTTTAATCTGCACGATCACCCGGTTGTTGGGGTTCATGGTAGTCTCCCAAAGCTGTTCCGGGTTCATCTCACCAAGGCCTTTATACCGGTTGATCTTGGCGCCGGGCATTTCCTGGCTCAGGGCCGCCATCTCGGCGTCGTTATAGGCATATTTCACGGTCTGGCCCTTCTGCACCTTGAAAAGGGGAGGCTGAGCCACATAGATATAGCCGTTTTCGATCAGGGGCCGCATATACCGGAAGAAGAAGGTGAGCATCAGGGTGCAGATATGGCTGCCGTCCACGTCCGCATCGGCCATGATGAAGACCTTGTGGTACCGCAGTTTGCTGATATCGAAATCCTCCCCGATGCCGCAGCCCAGGGCTGTGACCACAGGCATCAGCTTTTCGTTGCCGTACACCTTGTCCAGCCGGGCCTTTTCCACGTTCAGCATCTTGCCCCAGAGGGGAAGAATGGCCTGGATGTTGGAATCCCGCCCCATCTTGGCGCTGCCGCCGGCGGAATCACCCTCGACGATAAAGAGTTCGGTCTTGGAGGGATCCTTTTCCCGGCAGTCGGCCAGCTTGCCGGGCATCCGGCTGGTTTCCAGGGCGCTCTTGCGGCGCACCATATCCCGGGCTTTCCGGGCGGCCTCACGGGCCCGGGCGGCCTGGGTGGCCTTTTCAAAAATGGCCTTGGCCACACCGGGATTTTCTTCCAGATATTCGGTGAGTTTATTGTACACCAGGCCGCTGAGCAGGGTACGGATCTCGGTGTTGCCCAGCTTTGCCTTGGTCTGGCCCTCAAACTCGGCCTCCTGCAGTTTGACGCTGATCACACAGGTCAGGCCCTCCTGCACGTCGGTGCCCTTCAGGTTGTCATCCTTTTCCTTCAGGTAACCCTTGGCCCGGCCAAAATCATTGAACACACGGGTGAGGGCCATCTTGAAGCCCTCCTCGTGGGTGCCGCCGTCCGGGGTGTGCACATTGTTGGCAAAACTGAGGATAAGGGAGTTGTAGCTGTTGTTATACTGCAGGGCCACTTCGGCCATGCTGCCGTTCTGCTCGCCTTTCAGGTAGATGACCTGGGGATGGATCACTTCCAGCCCCCGCTTTTCGTGGATATGGCTCACAAAGCTGCGGATGCCGCCCTCGTAGCACATGCTCTCCCGGCGCACTTCCTCCTCCCGCTCGTCGATGAGGGTGATGCGCACCCCGGCGTTCAGAAAGGCTTCCTCCCGCAGGCGGCGTTCCAGGGTATCCCAGTCGTACACCGTGGTCTCGGTAAACATCTCCGGGTCGGGCTTGAAGAGAACAGTGGTACCGGTGGAGGCAGCGGGGCCGATCTTCTTCAGGTCCCCATCCGCAATGCCACGCTTGAAGCTCTGCTCATATTCAAATCCGTCACGGCGGACCTTTACCACCAGCCACTCGCTGAGGGCGTTCACCACGCTGGCGCCCACGCCATGCAGGCCGCCGGCCACCTTGTAGCCGCTGTTCTCGCCGCCGAACTTGCCGCCGGCGTGCAGGATGGTGAAGACCACCGTCACCGCCGGAATGCCAACCTTGGGCTGCACATCTACCGGGATGCCCCGGCCGTTGTCGGTCACCTCAATGATGTTGCCCTTCTTGATGGTCACCTCAATATGGTTGCAATAGCCGGCCAGCGCCTCGTCGATGGAGTTGTCCACAATCTCGTATACCAGATGATGCAGGCCGTTGGGACCGGTGGAGCCGATATACATACCAGGGCGCTTGCGCACCGCCTCCAAGCCTTCCAGAACCTGGATCTGATTTCCGCCGTATTCCTGTTGGGGCATATTCTTATTTCCTCCTCGTCTCGCGGCGCCGGGCCCGCGGCATGCCGGCTGCGCCTGTGGGCCCTCCGGCCCATATTATACAAATTGTATTTATTTTAAATTTTATACTTATTTTAAAAAACAACGTATTTTTAATAAAAATAGGGGAACCGATCCTGGCTGAGGCCCTTCCAGACCTGATCACACTGGGCCTGTACCTCCTGGGGCAGGGCAGAAAGACGCTCCACCGTTTCCAGGTTCTGGGCCAGCTGCTCCAGGCTGGAAGCGCCCAGGATCATGGTATCCACCCCGGGATGGAAGCAGCACCAGGCATAGGCCAGTTCCAGCAGGCTCAGCCCCTGCCGGGCGGCGATCTCCTTCAGGGCTTCCACCGCCTCGAAGTTTTCCTTCTTCCAGTACCGGCCGGCATACACCTTGTTGAGGGTGAACCGGTTGGAACCCTCGGGGGTTTCCTGCCAGGTATATTTGCCGGTGAGCAGACCGCCGGCCAAGGGATTGTAGGCCGCGATGCCCATGGAATGGGCCTTGAAGCAGGGGATCAGCTCGCTCTCAATTCCCCGGGTGAGCAGGTTGCAGACATACTCCCCGATCACCGGCCGGGGCAGGCCATGGGTCACACAGAACCCGTCCATATCCGCCGCCAGCCAAGCCGGAAAGTTGCTCAGCCCGAAATAGCGGATCTTGCCCTGCCGGATCAGGTCGGCCAGGGCATACAGGGTCTCCTCCATGGGGGTGTTGTAGTCCGGTTTGTGAAGGTAAAAGATATCAATATAGTCGGTATCCAGAGCTTTCAGGCTCTTCTCCACCGTCTGGAAAAGGTACCGGCGGGAAAGGCCCATCTCGTTGGGATCGGTGACGGCGGGGGCGCTCTTCTTCATGCCCGCCTTGGTGGCCAGGATCACCTGGTCCCGACGGCCCTTCAGGGCCCGGCCCAGGATCTGCTCACTTTTACCACCTGTATAAATATTAGCAGTATCTACAAAATTGATACCGGCCTCCAGGGCCATATCCAACATACTATCGCTTGTTTTCTCGTCCGCCTGGCCACCGAAGGTCATAGCGCCTAAACAAACGCGGCTGACCGACAGGCCCGCGCCTTTCAGATAGTTTCTTTCCATCATGGTGGGTTCTTCCTTTCCTGAAAATCCGGTATGCAAGATTTTTCTTCTCTTACAGGCCGCTCTTCCAGCCCTTTTTGGGGTCCGCGGCCCGTCGGGCCAGGGTAGAGGAGGCCAGCGGACTAAGATAGAGGGTGGTATCCGCCGGCCAATCGGTGAGGATAAAACTTTTGGGAATATCTTCGCTCAGAGGAATGACGGCCCCCTCCTTTTCGGCCCGGCTCAGAAAAGCCCGGGTGCGATAGGAAGAGGAGGTATTGTCCATATCAAAAATTCCCAGGATATCCTCTTCATTCAGGATGTAATCCTGGCCGATATGCAGATACATGGCGCTCCCTCCGGCTTTTGTCTTTTACAGGGGGCAAATCTCTCCGCCGCTCACGGCATAGAGGATCCCGCTGGTCTTTAAAAATTCCGCGCTGTCACAGGCGGTGACGATGGTCTGCCTGCCCTCCATCCGGGTGAGCAGCCAGGCCCGCCGCTTTTCATCCAGCTCGCTGAGCACATCATCCATCAGCATGACGGGGGAGTCCTCCCGGATTCTGGCAGCCTGGGCGGCCTCGGCCAGCTTGAGGCTGAGCACCGCGCTGCGCTGCTGGCCCTGGCTGCCGAATACCCGGGCGCTCCGCCCGTCCAGGGTCACCTCGAAATCCTCCCGGTGGGGGCCCGCCAGGCAGAAGCCCGACCGGATCTCCTCGCTGCGTTTCTGCCGGCAGCATTCCAGCAGCCCTTCGGGGCCAAAGCTGGGCAGATAGCGAAGGGCCAGCTGTTCCCGCCCGCTGCTGATCTCGCTGTAATTGGCCACCGCCAGGGGAGCCAGTTCTTCCAGATATTTCTGCCGGCGCAGGCTCAGGGCCTGGCCCGCTTCGGCCAGCTGCTGGTCGTAGATCTCCAGCAGATCGCTCTGGGAAGCGCTGAGGGAAAAACGCCCCCGGCATTCCTTGAGCAGGGAATTTTTCTGGGTCACGATCCGGCTGTACCGGCGCAGAAGCTTGAGGTAGGCGGGGTAGAGCTGGCAGAGGGCGGTATCCAAAAAGCGCCGCCGTCCTTCCGGCCCTCCCTTGATGAGACTCAGGTGGTTGGGGTCGAAAACAACGGCGGTAAAAAGCCCCGCCAGGGAAGCGGCCCGCACGGGGGGCATGCCGTTCCGGCTCATATTCCGGCCGGGTTTTTGGCTGGCAGGGGAGCCCACCGTCAGGCGCAGGGTCTGGAGGCGGTCCTCACAGAAGATGCTGCCTTCCAGAACCGAAAATTCCTCCCCCTGACGGATCAGCTCCGCATCCCGGGAAGCCCGGAAGCTCTTGCCCCCGGTCAGGGACCAGACCGCCTCCAGCAGATTGGTCTTGCCCTGGCCGTTGTCGCCGCACAGGACAGTGAGCCCCGGCCCGGGCCGGAAATCCGCCTGGGCGATGTTCCGCCAATTTTGTACAGTGAGACGATCCAGCCGCATCTCAGCCCTCGCTGCGGACCAGAACGGTGCGGCCTTCCAGGGTGACGGTATCGCCGCCCCGGAGTTTTTTGCCCCGCATGGTGCAGACCTGGCCGTTCACGCTTACCTGGCCATCCTGGATGAGAAGCTTGGCTTCGCCGCCGGTCTCGGCCAGGCCGGCATATTTCAGAAGAGCTTCCAGCTTGATATATTCGGTGTGAATGAGAATGGAATCCATACTGTTCCTCACAGATCAGTCATTTTTAAAGCGGACCGGCAGCACCAGGTAGATGAAATCTTCCCCTTCGCTGGGCAGGATCTTGACCGGGCTTAGGGGGCCGCTGATTTCCAGGGTCACCTGTTCGCAGCGGGAGGCCCGCAGCGCATCCAGCAGATACCGGTTGTTGAAGCCGATCTCGATCTTTTCGCCCTCGGTCTTGGCGTCGAACTCATCGGCCACCTTGCCCAGGGAGGTCTGGCAGCGGACCATCACCTTTTCGGGGGTGAACTGGATCCGCAGGGGGTTTTTCAGCCGCTCGGTGATGATGAGGCTGGCCCGCTCGATGCTCTCGATGAAGTCCCGGGTATCCAGGGTGACCTTGGTGCGGTAGCCGTGGGGCAGAACGCTCTCATAATTCAGGAATTCGCCCTCAATCAGACGGCTCAGGATGGTATAGCCCTGGTTGGTGCTGAATACCACATACCGGCGGTTGGCCGAGATGACCACCATGTCCTCTTCCTTGTCGCCGATGAGCTTGTTTACTTCCATCATGGTTTTGGAGGGGATGATGATCCGGATCTCCTTCTGGGCCTCCACCTTCCGCTCCACAATGGCCAGCCGGTAGCCGTCCAGGGCCACCACCGTGAGTTTGTCCGGTTCGATCACAAAAAGTTCGCCGGTGTGGGCGGGCTTTTTATCGTCCTGGCTCACCGCGTAGATGGTCTTGTCCACAATGTCGTGGAGGCGGGCCGCCGAAATGGTGAGGGTGGGGTCGGCGCCGGGCTTGGGCAGCTCGGGAAAGTCGTTGGTGTTCAGGGCGGTAAGCTCGAACTCGGCCACTCCGCCCTTGATGGTGACGGAACCGTTATCCTGCAGTTCGATGGAGACCTGGTCGGAGGGCATCCGCCGGACCATATCGCCCAGAAGCTTGGCGTTCACCACGCACTCGCCGGGGGTGTGCACGTTGGCCTCGATGGTGATGGTGATGGCCATTTCCAGGTCGTAGCCGGTGAGGGTGAGCTGGAAACCGTCGGCCACCATGTGGATGCCTTCCAGCACCGGGTTGCCGGAACGGTTGGTGACCGCCCGGGAGACACCGTCGATGGCACCGGAGAGGAGAAACTTATCACAGATGATATTCATGTTTAGCCTCTTTCTATTGGTTGAATGGTTGAGACGAAGAGAACTTCCTTTTGGAAGATCGCAGAGAATGACTGCATTGTTTTAATCGTCTTAGTAGGGGGTGTGAATTTTGTGGAAAAAACGGACAGGCCTTGATTGGCCGCCGTTTTCGGGATTTTTTGGGGTTTTGAAAGGGCTGTGAAATCTTCGGGGATTTTCCACAGGTTCTTCTTCTTTCAACTCGTCATGTGGAAAACGAGTGTTGAATGTTGAAAACTCGGTGGAAAATGTGGAAAACTCTAAAAACTCATTTTTGAGGTTTTTTCGGGCCGGGGAAGGGGGGTCAGGAGCGGACGTTTTTGATGATGTCCTCCACCGTTTCCTTCAGGCGGCTGTCGTTCTGGATATCTTTTTCCATCACCCGGATGGAGTAGACGATGGTGGAATGGTCCCGGCCGCCGAACTCCTTGCCAATCTCTTCCATACTCAGGCCGGTGATCTCCCGCACCACATAGGCGGCGGTGCGCCGGGCCGCGCTCACGGCGGAATTCCGCTTGGGGCCCCGGATGTCACTGGCGGTGACATTATAGGTGCGGGCCACCTCGCTGATGATCCGCTCCACCGTCAGGGGCACCGGCTGGGTCTCGCTGAGGATATCCCGGATGGCGTTCTGGGCCACTCCGATCACCGGGCTGATCCCCTCCAGCATATAGTAGGCGTTCATCTTTTTCACGGCGCCTTCCAGCTGACGGATGTTGTTCTTCAAGTTGTTGGCAATGTATTCCACCACATCGTCGGGCAGTTCCAGATGGAGCAGCTCGGCCTTGCGCCGGATGATGGCCACCCGGGTCTCGTAGTCGGGGGGCTGGATGTCCGCCGACAGGCCCCACTCAAAACGGGTGCGCAGACGTTCCTCCAGGCTCTTGATCTCCTTGGCGGGGCGGTCGCTGGCAATTACGATCTGCTTGCCGGCAGTGTGCAGGTCATTGAAGGTATAGAAGAATTCCTCCTGGGTGCTCTCCTTGCCGGCAATGAACTGGATGTCGTCCACCAGAAGCAGGTCGGCCTGGCGGTACTTCTGCCGGAAGGCCTCGGTGGTGCCGCTGCGGATGGCGGCAATGATCTCGTTGGTGAACTGCTCGCAGGTGACGAATACAATGTTGTATTCCGGATGAGTGCGGCGGATCTCCAGCTGGATGGCGGTGAGCAGGTGGGTCTTGCCCAGCCCTGAGTTGCCGTAGATGAACAGGGGGTTGTAGGCGCCCGAGGGGTTGGCGGCCACCGCCTGGGCGGCGGCAAAGGCAAACTGGTTGCCGCTGCCCTTGATGAAGTTTTCAAAGGTGAATTCGTAATGGCCGCTGGGCAGGCCTGGGCCGTCCTGGTCTACCACAGGGGGATCCTTCTTTTCCGGCACCATCAGGTCGATATCCACATCAAAGCCCAATACGGCGGTAAAAGCCTCGTGGAGCAGGGGAAGATATCGGTCGGTGAGGATCTTGCGGATAAAATCGTTGCGAACCCCCAGCACCACATGCTTGGAGTTTTCAAAAAGGATCGGCTGCAGCCCTTCCACATAGAGATTATAGGTGGCATCCACCAGATAATCCTTGCAGTACAGCTTTACCGCGTCCAAAACGTCGTTGAAGGAATCCATGTTTTTTCTCTCCGTTTGCCTGATTTTGTGTAGAAGGGGAGACTTCCCTATTTTCAAACTTGCACTATATCATTATAGCATACGGGAACCCGTAAAACAACCGAAAAACTCTCTTTAAACTCCCTTTTATATATAGTAATTAAATAGTTACCATTTGTTGGGCGAAAAAGGGGTCGAAAAGCCCAAAGGGCGGGATGTTTTTTCACCCTGCGCCAGCGGCGACAGAAGGGCAGGAAGACCCAAAGCGGGAAAAAGGAGGGGAAGTTTTCCACAAAAGGGGGAGAAAATGGCGGAAAACCTGCTTGCCCAGGGATTTTTTTGTTGACAAGCCGGCCCGGGATGCGATATACTTTTAAACTGCAAGGTTCTGTAATCAAGAAGAGTGCCTGCGCCGAAACAAGTACCCGCCCGGTGCGGGCAGTTTTAATGGAGGATAGAAGTATGAAACAGACTTTTCAGCCCAAAAAGCGTCAGCGTTCCAGCGTCCACGGTTTTCTGAAGCGGATGAGCACCAAGAACGGCCGCAAGGTCATCAAGGCCCGCCGCGCCAAGGGCCGCGCTAAGCTGGCTGTCTGATCGGGCAGACTTTTTTCAAATATGCTGCATCGGAAGGCCACAGGAAGTTTTGCTGTGGCCTTCTTTACCGTATCAGGGGATTTTTTCCACAATTGGGCAACAAATGGTGGAAAACCTTTCCCCTTGCCGAAAGGAAGGGCAGAGGCGTGCGATACCGGCCGATCTGCAAAAATAAAGAATTTGGCCGGGTCTATGCCAGGGGAAAATCCTATGTGGCGCCCCAGCTGGTGCTGTATGTATTCAAAAACCGGCTGGGCTATACCCGGGTGGGGCTGACCGCCACCAAAAAAATCGGCAAGGCCGTGGTGCGCAACCGGGCCCGCCGGGTGATGCGGGCGGCCATTTCCGCCTGCATGCCCTACAATGTGGGGGGCTATGACCTGGTGTTTGTGGCCCGGGGGGTCACCCCCAAGCTCAAGAGCACCAAGCTGGAAAAAACCGTCCGCCGGCTTTTGAGCCAGGCGGGCCTGCCACAAAAGGAAGCCCCGGCCCCCGCTGCGGGGGGAGAAGAAAAGTGAACCCCGCCCAGAAGGCCCTGCTGGCCCCCATCCGGTTTTATAAAAAGTATATTTCGCCGGGCCTGGGGGACCATTGCCGTTTTATCCCCACCTGCAGCACCTATGCGGTGGAGGCCATCCAGACCCACGGGGCGGTGAAGGGGCTGATCCTGACGGTCTGGCGCATCCTGCGCTGCAACCCGCTGGGCGGCCAGGGCTTTGACCCGGTACCCCCCAAGGGCCAGTTCCGCCTGCCCCACTACTGGCAGGGAAGGAAGGGCCATTTTTAACTCTGCTTCTTGTGACTTGCCGTCCGCGCCGGACAAGTCCTACCATAAAATACAAAGCTTCGGGCGCGGGGCGAAGCGGAATGGATAGAGACTATGGGATTTTTAGGCATTCTCGGTACCCCTCTGGGATATGTCATGAAGTGGATTTATGACATGATCCCCAACTACGGATGGGCCATCATCATCTTTACAATTGTGGTGCGCCTTGCGTCCTTCCCTCTTCAGCTGTACCAGCAGAAGACCACGGCCCGCATGAGCGTATACCAGCCCATGATGATGGAGATCCAGAAAAAGTATGCCAACAACCGGGTGAAGCAGAACGAGGAGATGGTCAAGCTCCAGCAGGAGTACGGTTTCAACCCCACCGCCGGCTGCCTGCCCATGATGCTGAACTTCTTCGTGATCTTCGGCGTTATCGAGGTGGTGTACCGCCCCGTCCAGCACGTGCTGATGATCAGTACCACCGCCATTGAAAATGCCCTTGCCATCCTGGGGATGTCCAGCGCCAACTATACCGCCCAGAGCAACCTGATGCTCACCATCAAGGGGATGACCGAGGCGGACGCTCTGGCCAAGTTCGGCAGCGCTTTCACCGCCGAGCAGATCGCCCAGATCCAGAACTTCCAGATGGATTTCCTCGGCATTGACCTGTGCGCCATGCCCACCCTCTCCCTGGCCAACTGGAACCTGCTGATCTTCCCCATCCTCAGCGTGGTCACCATGTGCATGGTGAACGTGATCACCATGAAGATGAGCGGCCAGCAGCTCAACGCCAGCATGAAGATGATGCCCTGGCTGATGAGCCTCATGTTTGTGTGGTTCTGCTTTAAGGTGCCTGTGGCCTTCTCCCTGTACTACACCATCTCCAACATCCTGATGTTCTTCACCAGCCTGCTGGCCAAGAAGGTATTTGACCCGGAAAAGGAAAAGCAGAAGTACGCCGAGCAGCTCAAGGCCAAGCGCCTGGAAAAGAAGAAAAAGACCCAGGTGTTGGTCACCGATGAAAAGGGCAACCAGGTGGTCAAGGAGCTGAACCAGGCCGAACTGAACAAACTGCGTCTGGAAAAAGCCCGTGCATTGGACGCGGAAAAATATAAGGATGAGCGGACAACGCCCCTCGTAAAGGAGGAAGAGCCTCATGCGTGAAGTGATCGTGACCGGTAAGACCGTGGAGGACGCGGTGCTGGCCGGCTGTCAGGAACTGGGTGTTTCCCGGGATGATCTGGCCCTCGGCTATGAGGTTCTGGAGATGCCGGTGAAAAAGCTGTTCAAGAGCATCCCCGCCAAGGTGAAGGTGATGCTGGAGGAGGAAGAAAAGCCTGCCCCGGCCCCCGTTGAGGAAAAGGCTCCGGAAAAGAAGGGAGAGACTGCCGCCCCCGCCGTTCAGCAGGCTGCCGCCCCTGAAAAGGAGGAGGCTGCCCCCGCCCCGGCCGCGGAAGAGCAGCCGGAGGAGTCGGAGGAAGAGATTCCCCTGGAGATCGGCGAGAATCCCAAGGTGAGCGCCGCGGTGGAATATCTGAAGACCGTTTTCGCCGCCATGGGGGTGGAGGATGTGACCTTCACCGCCGCCAAGAAGGGTGAGGCCACCATCATCCATGTGACCGGCAATAATGTGAGCGTGCTCATTGGCCGCCGGGGCGAGACCATGGAGAGCCTTTCCTATCTGGCCAGTCTGGTGGCCAACCGGCTGGGCGGCGATTATATCAAGCTGGGGCTGGATGTGGCTGGTTACCGGGATAAGCGGGAGAAGGACCTGGAGGCCCTGGCCTGCCGGATGGGTCAGAAGGTGCTTCGCACCGGCCGCAGCTTTGCCATGGAACCCATGAATCCATATGAGCGCCGGATCCTGCACAGCGCCATCGGCAAGATGGAAGGCCTGCGCAGCGAGAGCAAGGGCGAAGGCCCCGAGCGCCGGGTGGTCATCTATTCCACCGCTCCCAATGCCCGGCCCGACCGGCCGGATCATGAGCGCAAGCCCCGTCAGGGCGGCCGCAGCGGCGGTCGGTTTGAAAAGCGGGGCGGCGGCCGGTCCTCCGGCCGCGGCGAGCGCCGCGGGCCCCGGCCCTCTTCGGTGCCCGGCCGTGAGTTTGCCGATCGTCCCCGGGACCCCAAGGCTGAGCCCATGGCTCCCGTGCGCACCGAGCGAATCAACGACGCGGAAGATTTCGCCCTGTTCGGCAAGATCGAGCTGTAAGCTCCCAAAAAGAAACCCGGAAGGAGGCTCCCGTTTTGGCGGGAGCCTCCTTTTTTGCTGTGGGTTGAAAAGCGGCAAAAGTTTTCCACAAAAAAGGGCCCGGACGGTGAAAAGCCGGAGAAGGAAAGGGAAAGCAGGGGAGAGAGGAGAAAAAAGGAGGCGATCCCTCTCTTTTTTTCTCAAAAGAGGGAGAAGCGCCGGAATGATTCATGGCAAAGTTGCTGATTTTTTTGCTTTCCTAAAAAAAGTGTTACCATCAAAGAGGTTTTGTGCTATAATCTTTCAACGAAAATGAAAAGGGAGTAGCCGGCAATCTTTTTCGGGGAGATCCCCGGCAGGGAATGCTGGCGGTTTGCGTCAGGACGGGTTTTGGTCACCAGAGCCCCGCGGCCGCTTTAACAGGCAAGACTTTTCTGCACAGTGAAGTGCGGGAGGGCCTTGTTTTTTTGTTGCCCTTTTCTTCCTGGAGGAAAACCGGTTTATAGGTTGAGAAAAAACCGGGAACAATCCTGATTGGCAAGCGGAAGAAAATCGCAATCCAAAAGCGCCCGTGCTTTTCCGCCGTGCGGGTAAACAACCAGTTAACCGAGAAAGAAGGAGCGTATCGCAATGCAAGCAATTTTCGGCAATCTGCTGCTGCTGGACCCCAAGATGGTCATCATGTGGGTGATCGGCGGCCTGCTCATCTATCTGGCAATCAAGAAGGATATGGAACCCAGCCTGCTGCTGCCTATGGGCTTTGGTGCCATTCTGGTCAACCTGCCCTCCAGCGGCGCCATCACCCAGGGTGATGAGGTAGGCGTACTGGATGTGCTGTACAACGCGGGTATTGCCAATGAGCTGTTCCCCCTGCTGCTGTTCATCGGCATCGGCGCCATGATCGACTTTGGCCCCCTGCTCCAGAACCCCAAGCTCCTGATCTTCGGTGCTGCCGCCCAGTTCGGCGTTTTTGCGGTGGTTGTGCTGGCCACCCTGCTGGGCTTTGACCTGCACGACGCGGCTTCCATCGGCGTGATCGGCGCCGCCGACGGCCCCACCGCCATCTTTGTAAGCCAGTGGTTCAACAGCCGCTACACCGGCGCCATCATGGTGGCCGCTTACAGCTACATGGCCCTGGTGCCCATCATTCAGCCCCCTGTCATTAAGGCGCTCACCACCAAGAAGGAGCGCACCATCCGGATGAGATACCAGGCCGCCAACGTGAGCCGTCTCACCCGCATCCTCTTCCCCATCGTGGTTACCGTGGTGGCCGGCCTGATCGTGCCCCGCAGCGTGGCCCTGGTCGGTTTCCTGATGTTCGGCAACCTGCTGCGTGAGTGCGGCGTGCTGGACAGCCTGAGCCATGTGGCCCAGAACGTGCTGGCCAACCTGATCACCATCTTTTTGGGCATCACCATTGCCAGCCAGATGCAGGCTGATCAGTTCCTGAACAAGGAGACCCTGATGATCCTGGGCCTGGGCCTGCTGGCCTTCGTCTTCGATACCGCCGGCGGCGTGATCTGCGCCAAGGTCGTGAACATCTTCATGCCCGAGGACAAGAAGCTGAACCCCATGATCGGTGCCTGCGGCATCTCCGCCTTCCCCATGAGCAGCCGGGTTATCAGCAAGATGGCCCTGGCCGAAGACAAGCAGAACTTCCTGCTGATGCAGGCAGCCGGCGTCAACGTGGGCGGCCAGGTGGCCAGCGTGATCGCAGGCGGTATGCTGCTGAACCTGATTGCCCGATAAAAAGGAGGATTTACCATGAGTTCTTTGGTACTGCAGAGTCTGGCCGTGATGGGTCAGGGCATGTTGGGCGTTTTTGTGGTGATGGCGCTGCTGGCGCTTTGCATCACCCTGCTGAACCGGTTCGGCAACCCCACCAAGAAAAACGCCAAGGGCTGATTGTATCTGGGCCCGGCAAAAGAATACAAAACGGGGGCAGCCCAAGGGCTGCCCCCGTTTTTTGCTGTTTATTTTGGGGCGGCGGAATGCCATACGAATTATTTTATAAAGCCATAATACAAATGTTATGTATCTTCTTTTTCCAGCAGCTCGAAGGGCCCGGGATTGGAGCGGAGAAAATCCAGAAAAAGGCGGATGAGGGCCCGCTCCTTGGCACTTTTGGCATAGCTCAGGTAGACGCTGCGCTGGGAAAGCTGATCCGGCAGCTTGTAGAAAAAGAGACTGGGGGTATAGGCCACATGGAGCAGGGTGGTATCCCGCAGGACGGTGATGCCGGTCCCTTCGCAGGCCATATAATAGGCGGTGAGCAGCTGGTCCAGGGAGATGACTGCCTGGCGGGGCTCAAAGCCTCCCAGCCGGCAGAGTTTTTTCAGCAGGTCGTGGCTGTGGTTGCCCGGTTTGAGGAAGATAAAGGGATCATCCCGGAAGGCGGATATATCCACACAGGGGATATCCCCATTCAGGTGCCGGCCCTGGCGCACCTCCTCAAAGGTGAGCCGGCAGCCCCGGAGCTTTTCGTTGCCCGCAAAGGAGGCCGGTACCGCCAGGATCATATTTTCCCGGGCAATGACCTGGCTTTCCAGGCCGGGGGCACGCAGCTCGTTCACATCCACCATAAAATCCAGCTGCCCCTGGCTTAGCTTCTGGGTGCGCTGGTCGCTGATATCTTCCATAAGGCTGATCTGCACCTGGGGGTATTGGGCCTGAAAGCGGCGGATCAGGCCGGGCAGCACATAGGTGCAGTAGTAAGCGCCGCTGCCGATGGCGAGGGTGCCCCGGCTGCCCCCGGAAAGGTCGGCAAAATATCCCTCCATCTCCCGCTCGATGGCCTGGATCCGCTCGATGCAGCGGATGTAATATTCCCCCGCGGGGGTCAGCCGCACCGGGCTCTGGCTGCGGTCGAACAGGGTGGTGTGAAGCTGGCGCTCGGTGCGCCGCACAATGGCGCTCAGGGCGGGCTGAGAGATATACAAGGCCTTGGCTGCCTTGGAAAAGCCGCCCTCCTGATAGATCTTGTAGATGTATTCCATGTTTTTGTTCATAGCGCGCCCAAAGCCCTCCCAATCTGCCCCGCAGGGATTTTTACAAATTATAGCATATATAACATGAAATTTATAGACAGATAATATAAATGATATTTGAAAGGGGCCCGGAAAATCAGTATGGTAAAACCAGAAGGGGAATTTTCCGCGCCTGCCCTTTGGCAAAAAGGCGGAACCAACAGAAGAAGGAAGAGAGGATCTGCGCTATGAGAAATTTTATTGCCCAGCGGGCTGACGTACTCAAGCCCTCCGGAATCCGCAAGGTGAACGAAAAGGCCCTGGCCATGGAGCGGGCAGGGGAGAAGGTTCTGCATTTTGAGCAGGGCCGCCCGGATTTCGACACTCCCGCCTACATCAAGGAAGCGGCCAAAAAAGCGCTGGATGAGGGCGATGTTTTCTATACCTCCAACTTCGGCACCATGCAGCTGAGAGAGGCCATTGCCGAGTACCTGAACACCCGCAAGAGCTGCGCCTACAAGGCGGAAAATATTCTGGTCACCGCCGGCCTGAGCGAGGCCATCTACTGCGTGCTGGCCTCCATCCTGGATGAGGGGGACGAGATCCTGGTTCCCGACCCGGTCTGGATGAACTACCTGAACGTGCCCAAGATGCTGGGCGCCAAGGTGATCACCTATGACCTGTTGGAAGAGAATGACTGCCAGATCGACCTGGCACAGCTCAAGAGCCTGGTGACCCCCAAGACCAAGGCCATCGTGGTGGTGAGCCCCTCCAACCCCACCGGCGGCGTGCTGGATGCCGCCAGCCTGCAGGCCATCGCCGACATCGCCACCCAGAACGACCTGCTGGTGGTGACCGACGAGGTATATGAGCGGCTGATCTATGACGGAGGCAAGCACGTGGCCATGGCCAGCCTGCCCGGCATGGCCGAGCGCACCGTTACCCTCAACGGCTTTTCCAAGACCTACTCCATGACCGGCTGGCGTCTGGGCTATGTGGCCGCCAACGCCGACCTGATTAAGACCTTCAATAAGATCCATCAGATCAGCTCGGTATGCGCCCCCAGCTTTGTGCAGACCGCCGGCGTTGTGGCCCTGAAAGAGGAGCACGGGGAAGTGGAGGAGATGCTGGCCGAGTATCAGCGCCGCCGTGATTATGCGGTGAAAGCTATCAACGAAACGCCGGGCCTGTCCTGCCGTGTTCCCGGTGGTGCCTTCTATATCTTCATCAACATCAAGGAACTGGGCATTTCCAGCGCCGATTTCTGCCAGCGCCTGCTGGAAGAGGAGAAGGTAGCCATGGTGCCCGGCGATGTGTTCGGCAAAAACGGCGAGGGTTACCTGCGCATGAGCTTTGCCAACAGCTATGAGAGCGTGGTGGCGGGCTGCGAGGGCCTGAAGCGGATGGCCGCCAAACTGATGAACAAATAAGATTTCTTCCATCTCTTCTGTACACATATGTCTCGCGGAAAAACGCTCCGGACCCTTTTGTCCGGGGCGTTTTCCGCTTTTTTCTGCCGGGGGCCGTTTTGCTTTGGGCCGCTCTGTGCTATAATATCCTGGGGTTTTTCCGGCTTTTGGGGCCGGCCCCCAATCCAAGAGAAGAAAAGAGGGATCTTATGGCCTTTGACAGCACCATCTGCGCTCTGGCCACGCCCCCCGGCGTGGGCGGGCTGGCGGTAGTCCGGATCTCCGGCCCCGAGGCCTATTCCGTGGCCGCCAGGGTGTTCCGGCCGGCCAACGCTGCCAAAAAGGTAGAAGAGCAGAAGGGGTATACCGCCCTGTTTGGCCACAGTTTTCTCAGGGGCAAGGCCCTGGATGAGACGGTCGCCCTCTTTTTCCGCGCGCCCCGCAGCTATACCGGGGAGGATGTGGTGGAACTGAGCTGCCACGGGGGCCGGGCCGTGTCTCAGGGGCTGGTGCAGGCCTGCCTGGAAGCGGGCGCCCAGCCGGCAGCCGGCGGTGAATTCACCCGCCGTGCCCTCATGAACGGCCGGCTCGGCCTGACCCAGGCCGAGGCAGTGATGGATATCATTGGGGCCGAGGGCCGGCAGGGGGCTGCCATGGCCCTGGCTGTATTGGACGGAGCCCTGGCCCGGCGGATCGGCGGCATCACCGGGGAGCTCACCGCTCTGTCCGGCCATCTGGCCGCCTGGGTGGATTTCCCCGAGGAGGATGTGCCCGAGCTGGAGGCCCAGAACCTTCTGGGCAGCCTGGAGAAAGCCCGGGCCCAGCTGCAGACCCTGATCGATGAATACGGCGCGGGGGCCGTGCTGCGCCAGGGGGTGACCACAGCCATTGTGGGCCGGCCCAATGTGGGCAAAAGCACCTTGCTGAACCTGCTTTCCGGCTTTGAGAGGGCCATCGTCACCCCGGTAGCCGGCACCACCCGGGATGTGGTGGAGCAAACCGTAGTTTTAAATGATATATCGCTGAATCTGTGTGATACCGCCGGCATCCGGACCACCGAGGATCTGGTGGAAGCGGAGGGGATCCGCCGCAGCTACCAGAAGCTGAACCAGGCAGGCCTGGTCCTGGCTGTCTTTGACGGCAGCCAGCCCCCGGCCAAGGAAGATCTGGAACTGGCCGAGGCCTGCCGGGGCCGGGCGGCCATTGCCATCCTGAACAAGGAGGATCTGCCTCTGGTGCCCGGAGCCCTGGGGGAGGAGCAGCTGCGCCCCTGTTTCCGGGAGGTGCTTCGCCTTTCGGCCAGGGATCCCCAGTCGGCGGCCCTGCTGGGCCAGGCGGTGGAGCGGGTGCTGGGCACGGCCGGGCTGGACCCGGAGGCCGGGATCCTCAGCAGCCGGCGGCAGCTGAGCGCCGCCCTCACTGCCCGGGACGCTCTGGATGCTGCCCGGGAAGCCTTTGAGAACGGCTTTGGCTATGACGCGGTGAGCGTCTGCCTGGACGATGCCCTGAATGCCCTCTATGACCTTACCGGCCAGAACGCGGGCGAGGCGGTCATCGATGAGGTGTTTGAGAAATTCTGCGTAGGTAAATAACGATACAACGAATCTTATATAGCTTTGGGAGACGAAAGAAAGACAATATGAACCATTTGGGAGAATATCAGGTGATTGTGATCGGCGCAGGGCACGCGGGCATAGAGGCTGCCCACGCCGCCGCGGTACTGGGGGCAAAAACGGCCCTGTTCACCATCAGCCTGGATTCCATCGGCAACATGCCCTGCAACCCCAGCATCGGCGGCACCGCCAAGGGTACCCTGGTGCGGGAGGTGGACGCCCTGGGCGGCCTGATGGGCCTGGCGGCGGATGCCACCTATCTGCAGAGCCGGATGCTGAACCGGGGCAAGGGGCCGGCGGTGCACTCGCTGCGGGTGCAGATCGACCGGAAATTTTATCACATGTACATGAAAAAGGCCCTGGAAGATACCCCGGGCCTGGCCATCCACCAGGCCGAAGTGGTGGGTCTGGAAGTGGAAAATGGCCGGGTCAAAGGAGTTTACACCCAGCTGAACGGCCACTACTCGGCGGACTGTGTGGTGCTGGCCACCGGCACCAACCTGGGCGGCAAGATTTTTGTGGGGGATGCCTGGTATTCCTCCGGCCCGGACGGCCAGCACGCGGCTACCGCCCTCACCGAAAATCTCCGGGCTCTGGGCCTGCCCCTGCGGCGGTTCAAGACCGGTACTCCCGCTCGGGTACACCGGCGGAGCATCGATTTTTCCCAGCTGGAGCGCCAGCCGGGCGACCCGGCCGAGGAGCTGCAGCCCTTCAGCTTTCTCACCACCCAGCCCATGCGGAACAAGGTGGACTGCTACATCGCCTATACCAACCCGGAAATGCACCGGATCATTCAGGAAAATATCCAGCGTTCGCCCCTCTACGGGGGAATGATCGAGGGGGTAGGCCCCCGGTACTGCCCCAGCATCGAGGATAAGGTGATGCGCTTTGCGGAAAAGGAGCGGCACCCGGTCTTTGTGGAGCCCTGCGGGGAAAACACCCAGGAGATGTACCTGCAGGGGCTTTCCAGCAGCCTGCCGGAGGATGTGCAGGTGGCCATGTACCACGCCATCCGGGGCTTTGAAAATCTGGAGATCATGCGGCCGGCCTATGCCATCGAGTATGACTGTGTGGACCCCACCAGCCTGGAGGCGACCCTGGAATCCAAACAGATCCGGGGTCTGTACGGGGCCGGGCAGTTCAACGGAACCAGCGGCTATGAGGAGGCGGCCGCCCAGGGGCTTCTGGCCGGGCTGAACGCCGCCCGCCAGGCTCTGGGCAAAGATCAGCTGATCCTGGCCCGGCACACCAGTTACCTGGGCACATTGGTGGACGACCTGGTGACCAAGGGGGTCATGGACCCCTACCGGATGATGACCAGCCGGAGCGAATACCGGCTGACCCTGCGCCAGGACAACGCGGATGAACGGCTCACCCCCATCGGGCGGGAGTATGGCCTGGTGGATGAGGAGCGCTGGGAGCGCTTCGAGGCCTCCCGTGCCATCAAGGAGCGGGAACTGGACCGGCTGAAGAGGGAAAAAGTCCGCCTGAGCCAGCTGAAACCCCTCTGCGAGGCAGCCGAGGTGGACCCGGGCCAGACGGCCGGCACTGCCGAGACTCTTTTGAAGCGGCCGGGCATCACCTATGAGATGATCGCCGCCTGCATTGGCAGGGGAGAGGGGGTCACCCCCATGATAGCGGGCCGGATCGAGACCGAGATCAAGTATGCCGGCTATATTGCCCGGCAGCAGAAGGCCATCCGGGAGGTGCAGCGCCACGAGGCCACCCCCATCCCGGAAGATTTTGATTATTCCGCCCTTTCCGGCATGACCCTGGAGGCGAGGGAGAAGCTTTCTCGCATCCGCCCCAAAAATCTGGCCCAAGCGGGCCGGGTGCCCGGGGTCTCGCCGGCCGACCAGGGGGTGCTGGCGGTGGCCCTGCTGGCTGCCCGGCGTCAGAACGAAAAAGAGGGCAATGTTCCACGTGGAACATCCCCAGAAGGAGAAAACCATGATTGACCAGGATCGCCTGAAGAAAAAATGCCAGGCTCTGTCCATTCCTCTCACCGACAGCCAGGCCGCCCTGCTGGAACAGTACGCCCGGCTGCTGGTGGAATACAACCAGAAGGTGAACCTCACCGCCATCACCGACCCGGAAGGCATTGAGGATAAGCATTTCGTGGACAGTCTGATCTTTGCCGCCCAGCCGGAGGTACAGGGCCGGCTGGTGGATGTGGGCACCGGCGCGGGTTTCCCCGGTCTGGTGGCCAAGATCTACAAGCCTCAGATTTCCCTGGTGCTGATGGAGCCCACCGGCAAGCGGGTGGAATTCCTGAAGTATGTGACCCGGGAATTGGGGCTGGAAGGGGTGGAATTCGCCAAGGAACGGGCGGAGGAAGCCGCCCGCAAAGGCTGGCGGGAGAGTTTTGATCTGGCCTCGGCCCGGGCGGTGGCAGGCCTGCCGGCTCTTTGCGAGTACTGCCTGCCCCTGGTCAAGCCGGGCGGCTGGATGATCGCCCTCAAGGGTTCCGGCGCCGAGGAAGAAGCCCGTGCCGCGGCAGGAGCCCTGCGTCGCCTGGGCGGGGGAGAGATGGAGCTGCGTCCCTTCCGCCTGCCTGCAGGGGATGAAAGAAACCTGGTTTACATCAAAAAAATATCGCAGACTCCGACGGCTTACCCCCGGAACGGCGGAAAAATCGCAAAAAGCCCCTTGAAATAAGGGGATGAACGGCGAAAACCGTCGCACGAAAATTCTATGCAAAACAAAAGGCCCGTGCTATCCTTTTTATGGACAGCACGGGCTTTTTGTAGTGTTTTCTGCATTCGGAAGAAAGGGGACAGGCCCTTACCGGCGCCGCCGCAGGGCCAGGCGATAAAAAATAAAGGTGAGCAGGGCCCCGCAGATCAGACAGAAGATCCCCTGCTGGATAAGGCCGGCCAGATCTGTCCGCCCGTCGGTGTAGGGGAGGATCCCGTAGAATAAAAACAGGGCTGCTTCCACACCCAGCGCCTTGAAAAAGGCCTTGTACAGTTCATGACGTTCGTTCATACATACCCCTCACAGAAAAAAGAATTGAAAAGCGGAAGTCCGCCCGGCCCAATCAGTATAGCACGAAACAGCCGGGAGAGCCAGCTTTTTGCCTAGCCAAAAGGAGTTTTTATGCCGATTCTTGCAAAATCCGGGCCGAAGGTCCGGTATCTTCCCCTGGATGAGATCGATCCTTCTCCCTTTCAGGCCCGCCAGGCCTTTGATGCCCAGGAACTGGCCGGTCTGGCTCTCTCCATCCGGCAGAACGGTCTGCTCACGCCGGTGAGCGTCCGCCGCATGCCCAGCGGCCGGTATCAGCTGGTGGCAGGGGAGAGAAGGCTGCGGGCCTGCAAGATGGCGGGGATGAAGCGGGTGCCGGCTATCCTCTGCCAGTATGATGACGATGAAAGCGCGGCCCTGGGCCTGTTGGAAAATATGCAGCGCCAGGGCCTCAACCCTTTTGAGCAGGCCCGGGGCATCCGGGATGTGATCGCCCGCTGGAACTGCACCCAAAGCCAGGCCGCCGAGCGGCTGGGAATCAGTCAGCCGGCCCTGAACAATAAGCTGCGGCTTTTATCCCTCAGCGAGGAACAGCAGCAGCTCTGCCTGGAAAAAGGGCTGGGCGAGCGCCATGCCCGGGCCGTTCTCCGGCTGCCGGAAGGGGAGCCCAGAAGCCTGGCTCTGGCTGTCATGGCCCGCAGCGGTATGAATGCCCGCCAGGCAGATGAATATGTGAGCCGGCTGCTGCAGGAAGGGCAGAAATCCCAGCGCAAGGTGATCCCGGTGATCCGGGATGTGAGGATTTTCCTGAATACGGTGGAAAAAGCCGTCCGCACCATGAAGGAGGCGGGGGTGCCGGCGGTGGCAAAGCGCAGCGAGAAAGAGGATTATATCGAGTATCTGGTGCGCATCCCCACTTCGGCGGTGGAAAAGAAGAGCCCGCCCTCCCAAAACGATTGAAACCTGCCCCAAAACGAAAAAAGCCCGGCCGGAAGCAGAGCGCTCCCGGCCGGGCTTTTTTGTGGGTTTTAAAGCAGCCGCCAGGCCTTGAGCCGGGCCAGCTCGTTGGAAAGCATCAGCTTCTGGCCCAGCAGTTCCCGGAACCGGGCCGAGCTGGTCTTGTTCTGGTTTCTCAGATCTTCCAGCTTGCGGGCAATGTCCTGATATTCAGTCTGAATCTGGCGGGTCATGGCCTCATAGGCTTCCAGGCGGGCGGGGCCGTCCTCCATGGGGATGGGGCCGGCAGATGAGGTGATGGACACGATACAACCTCCTTACAGGGTGGCCCCTGCCGGCGGGCAGGGGAGGGGAATGTTCCACGTGGAACATAGAGGGCGTTTATTCTTCCCGGCGGATAAACATGATCAAAAAGGCGGCCAGCAGCAGGATACTGCTGAACAGGATGGCTTTTTCGGCAAACCGCATGACGCACAGGTTGCCCAGAATGGCACCCACCACAAAAATGCCGATGATGCCATAGAACAAAATCCCCTTTTTGGCGGCGGGCCGGTTCAGGGTAAAGCAATATTCGCACAGGGATTGGGTGGCCGCCCGCAGGTTGCCGATGCACATGGTGGTGGCGGCGCCGTTGCCCCGCACCTTGCGGAAACTTTCCACCTGCAGCCCACAGGCAAAGCTGGTAAGGCTGTTGGCGGCCAGGTTCAGGCTCTGGGGCATAAAGGCCACCCACAACAGGATCAGCGCCTCGGCCAGCACCGTGATCTGCCGCCAGTGCAGTTTCAGCCTGCCCTGCAGCCGGAACCGGACCAGATCGGCAGCCGCAATGCCCAGGGTAAAGGCCAGCACCGGGCAGAAGTGGCAAAGTGCCTGCATCCAGTCCCCGGTGGAAAGTTCCACGCCGGTGAGCAGGATGTTGCCGGTTTGGGCATTGGCGAACACGCCGTCCCGACAGATATAGGAATAGGCGTCCATAAAACCGCCGGACAGGGTAAGCAGGATGGCCAGCCGGAGCGATTCGGACATTTGTTTGGAATGCTGCATATACAACTCCCCCTCTCGGCCGCGGGCAGGCCGCGGCTACAGCGAACCTATTATAATACAGGAAGACCTAATAGAAAAGAAAAAACACAAAAGAAAGTGTTCCACGTGGAACATTTGCCCAAGAAAAAGGGAGGGAACCGTTTAAAATGGCGCCGGAATATGCTATAATAACTCTTGTTTGACAGAAAAGCATCCAAAAAGCCGCCGATATGCGGGGCGGCCTGCAGGCAGAAGGGGAGAATGGCCATGGGCAAAGTGGTAGCAATCGCAAACCAGAAGGGCGGTGTGGGCAAGACCACCACCGCGGTAAATCTGGCGGCCTGTGTGGCCTCTTTGGGCAAGCGGGTATTGGTGGTAGATCTGGACCCCCAGGGCAATACCACCAGCGGCTACGGCATCGCCAAGCGCAGTGTGGAAAAAGGCAGCTATGAGGTGCTGATCGGGGAGGCCCCCACCGCCGAGGCCCTTCGCAAGACCGAGTTCGGGGTGGATGTGCTGCCCAGCAACACCCGCCTGGCCGGCGCGGCCATTGAACTGGTGGGCCTGCCCCAGCGGGAACGCCGTCTGCGCCAGGCTCTGGCCGCTGTGGCTGCCGATTATGATTATATCTTTATTGACTGCCCCCCCAGCCTGGACCTGCTCACCCTCAACGGCCTGTGCGCCAGCGATACGGTGCTCATCCCCATCCAGTGTGAATATTACGCGCTGGAAGGCCTGAGCGAACTGATCAGCACCGTAAAAACCGTGCGGAAGATGTACAACCCCTATCTGGATATTGAGGGGGTCGTCTTCACCATGTACTCGGGCCGGCTCAACCTGACCCTGCAGGTGGTGGAGCAGGTGAAGAAATATTTCGGCGATAAGGTGTACAAATCCACCATACCCCGCAATGTGCGGCTTTCCGAAGCGCCTAGTTTTGGGCAGCCCATCAATTTCTATGATGGGGCAAGCCGCGGGTGCGAGGCGTACATGGAAATGGCCCGGGAATTTTTGGCCAATCAAAAGCGGTAAATACCTTATTTATAAAGCGGTCGGTTTTGGCCAAAAGGAGGAAACGGCATGGCAAAAGCAAAAAGAGGCCTGGGCCGAGGGCTGGACAGCCTCTTTGAAGATACCACCCCCGGCGCCGAGGGCAGCCAGATCTCCAGCCTGCCCCTGCGGGATATTGAGCCGGACAGGGATCAGCCCCGAAAAAATTTTGAGGATGAAAGTCTGGGCGAGCTCTGCGACAGCATCCGTCAGCATGGGCTGCTGCAGCCCATCGCCGTGCGGCCCATCCCCGGCGGGGCGGGCTACCGGATCATCGCGGGGGAGCGGCGCTGGCGGGCGGCCCGTATGGCGGGCCTTTCCGAGGTGCCGGTGGTCATCCGGGATGTGAATGAGGAGCAGGCCCGGGAGCTGGCCCTTATCGAAAACCTTCAGCGGGAGGATCTGGACCCGGTGGAAGAGGCCGAGGGCATCCGTCAGCTGATGGAAAAATGCGGCCTTACCCAGGAGGCCGCCGCCGAAAAGCTGGGCAAGAGCCGCAGCGCCGTGGCCAATAGTCTGCGGCTGCTGAAGCTGCCGCCCCAGGCGCTGGGAGCCTTGCAGAAAGGCCAGCTCACCACCGGCCATGCCAAGGTGCTCTTGGGCCTTTCCGAACAGCCCCAGAAACTTTTGCAGGCGGTGGAACTGGTGCTGAAAGAGGGGCTGAACGTCCGCCAGACCGAGGCCCTGTGCAAAAAGCTCAGCCGGGAAAAGAGCGCGCCCAAGCCCGCCCCCAAGGTTCCGCCCCTGGCCTCAGAGGTGGAACTGGCCCTGAAAGAGGTCATCGGCAACGAGGTAAAGGTGAACTACAAAAAGGGCGGCAAGGGCACCCTGACCCTGCATTTTTATTCCGACCGGCAGCTGATGGATTTTGCCAATCTTCTGGGCCACTATGATAAGGACCCGGAAGGGGAAAACGATTGGCTGGGGGAGGAAGAGGAGCCGGAAGGCTGATCCTCTCAGAAATGGAAAGAACCGCCCTCGGGCGGCCAAAGATACACATCGTGAACAAAAAGTGAGGAAAGAATATGCTGGATATTCGTTTTGTCCGGGAAAATCCCGACGCGGTAAAGGAAAATATCAAAAAGAAATTCCAGGATGCCAAACTGCCCCTGGTGGATGAGGTCATCGGCCTGGACGCCGAGTACCGCGCCGCCATCAAGGAGGGGGATGACCTGCGGGCCAACCGGAACAAGCTCTCCAAGCAGATCGGCATGCTGATGGGTCAGGCCAAGAAGGACCCCTCCAAGGCTGCCGAGGCCGAGGAGATCAAAAAGCAGGTGACCGCTCAGGCCGACCGGCTGAAAGAGCTGGAAGAGACCGAGGCCAAGCTGGCTGCCCGCATCCAGGAGATCATGTACACCATCCCCAACATGATCGACCCCAGTGTGCCCATCGGCCCGGACGACAGCCACAATGTGGAGGTGCAGCGCTTCGGTGAGCCCGTGGTGCCGGATTTCGAGATCCCCTATCATGTGGATATCATGGAAAGCTTTGGCGGCATTGATATGGACGCCGCCGGCCGGGTGGCCGGCAACGGCTTCTACTATCTGGTGGGAGATATTGCCCGTCTGCACGAGGCGGTGCTGGCCTATGCCCGTGATTTCATGATCGACGAAAAGGGCTTCACCTATGTGATTCCTCCCTTCATGATGCACGGCGATGTGGTCAAGGGCGTGATGAGCTTCCCCGAGATGGAAGCCATGATGTACAAGATCGAGGGTGAGGACCTCTACCTCATCGGTACCAGCGAACACACCATGATCGGCCGCTTCATCGACCAGACCCTGCCCGAGGCCCAGCTGCCTCTCACCCTCACCAGCTACAGCCCCTGCTTCCGGAAGGAGAAGGGCGCCCACGGCATTGAGGAGCGGGGCATCTACCGCATCCATCAGTTCGAAAAACAGGAAATGATCGTGGTCTGCAAGCCGGAAGACAGCATGGCCTGGTACGAGAAGCTCTGGCAGAACAGCGTGGAGCTCTTCCGCAACCTGGAGATTCCTGTCCGTCAGCTGGAATGCTGCTCCGGCGACCTGGCCGACCTGAAGGTAAAGAGCTGCGATATCGAGGCCTGGAGCCCCCGCCAGCAGAAATACTTTGAGGTGTGCAGCTGCTCCAACCTGGGCGACGCTCAGGCCCGCCGCCTGCGCATCCGGGTAAAGGGTGCCGATGGCAAGAGCTATCTGGCCCACACCCTCAACAACACCTGTGTGGCTCCTCCCCGTATGCTCATTGCCTTCCTGGAAAACCACCTGCAGGCCGATGGCACCGTCACCATCCCCGAGGTGCTGCGTCCCTACATGGGCGGCAAGGAAAAGCTGGTTCCCAAGAAATAAATTATATTTTGGCCGGGCTTTGTCAAAAAGCCCGGCTTTTTGTGTTTTTTTGCCTTGACAAGGGCCCTGCCGCAAGGTACACTAATGTTGGTCTAATAATATAGACTATCTATTCCGAATCCCGGCGCCGGCAGCCGGAAAAGGGAGGAAACACAGGTTGAATCATCGTTGCAGCGATCATTATAAGAAACTGCTGTGGGCTTTTGCCGCCGTGTGTACCGCTGCGGCTCTCTCGGTGTCCGCCCTGGCGGACGATAAGCGGGAAGAGCTGGCCGACCAGCGGGAGGATGCCAGCTCGGCACTGGCCCAGCAGGAGGCCGAACTGGAAGAAAAGGAAGATCTTCTGGATCAGGCAGTGCAGCAGGGCCAGGCCATGAAGGACCAAAAAGAGGAGATCACCAGCCAGATCTATCAGCTCAGCGAGGAGATGGCCCTTCTGGAAGACCAGCTGGAGCGGGCCCGCCAGGCAGTGAATCAGAAGCAGGCCGAGTACGATGGGGAATGGGAGCAATATAAGGAGATCATAGGCGGAATGCAGCTGCTCCACGACCGGGGAGAGCTGGCCTATCTGGCCCAGGCGCACAGCCTGTATCAGCTGCTCACCTTTAGCGACAGTCTGCAGCAGATCAGCCAGTCCCAGGATCAGGCCCTGGAAGAATTGAAGAAGCAAAAAGAAGAACTGACCCAGCGGCAGGAGAGCCTGGAAGAACTGGAAGACCAGCTGGAAGCCCAGAAACAGGAGATGGATGGCAAGGTGCAGGCCCTCTCCGGTCAGATCCAAAAGCAGGATGCGGCCATCAGCGCGGCCCAGGCCGAGAAGGAGGCCCAGCAGGTCCAGGTGGAGGCGGCCCAGGCCGCGTTTGAGGAAGCAGACGCCCAGTATGAGGCATATGTGCGCCAGCAGATCGCCCAGGGCGCTCAGGATAATACCCTTTACTGCGGGCTGGATTTCGGCTGCCCGCTGGATAGCTACGCCCGCATCAGCTGCCGCTTCGGCGAGCCGGACGGCTGGAGCGGGAAACCCCATGGCGGCACCGATTTTGCGGCCAATGCGGGCAGCACCATCCGGGCTGCGGCCGAAGGAGTAGTGCAGGCGGCCGGCGGCGGCGAAACCTACAGCTATGGCTACTATGTGATCCTGTACCATGGCAAGGATGACGCGGGCCGCACCATTGCCACCCTGTATGCCCATATGAACGAAGCGCCTCCGGTGAGCGTGGGCCAGGCAGTGGCCAAAGGGGAGGCCATCGGCCGGGTGGGCAATACCGGCAATTCCAAGGGGTATCATCTGCACCTGGAATTGCGGATAGACGGCAATAAGACCGACCCGATGGTGTATATTCCCGGGTAAAAAGGGGAAAACTGCAGGATAACCCCGGCCTGATCACCGGCCGGGGCCCTGCGGCCCCAGAAAAAAGCGGAAAACCCAAAGAAAATCCAAAGAAAATGCAAAAAATGCTTGACAGAACGGGGACAATCCCATATAATAATCTACGCACCTTATTTTGTTTGGTGCGGAATATGGCGGTATAGCTCAGTTGGCTAGAGCATTCGGTTCATACCCGAAGTGTCACCGGTTCAAATCCAGTTACCGCTACCATGGATACAGAGTTTCGCTAAGATACTTGGGGGTCGCCCGCAATAGTGGGTGAAAGAAGCTTGCTGTTTTAGCGAAATTCTGTATTTTTTAAAAGGCCCGTTGGTCAAGCGGTTAAGACACGGCCCTTTCACGGCTGTAACATGGGTTCGATTCCCGTACGGGTCACCAAACAGAAAAGCGCTCGCCGGAATACGGCGGGCGCTTTTCTGCTTTCTATTGACTTAACCGGCTTAGAGCCGGCCTTCCCCGTCAGGCGGGAAAGGCGATTTCTATAATATATAGTAATAGTAGAATAAGCGAGGTCGGTTTTGCCGGCCTCTTTTTGTTTTGGAGAAAAGGAAAATTAAACAAGAAGGGAAAAGAAAAAAGAAGAATAAGAATTTTAATTTTACCCGCTTCTTTTAACCGGCCTTTTACCGGCGGATGATATAGTGTATCTGTAAGCTGAAGAAAGAAGGGGGGAGAGCGCGGTAAAATGGATGGGTTTTATGCATCGGCGCCGAATCTGTGCAATGTCTGCATCGACAAGGCCGAAAAAGGCGAGTATGCGGGCCGACTATATCATTATTACCAGCTCGAGCCCGAATCCTTCAAAAGCCAATACGAAATGATCCGAAGGATCGAATTGCTCTGTGACAGAGTAAATTATCCCCAGGCTTCGGAACAGATCCGAAGTTTTGCCCCCACAGACACCTGTTTGCGGAATTCAAAAGAGCCGAAGGTAGAGCGATGCATGAGTAAAGAAAAATTGATAGAGCCGAAGGGCGAAAAAGTGACCTTTGTGGTTCATGTCATGTATCGCCAAAACGCCACCTGGCAGGGCAGCGTGACCTGGGCCGAAAAAAAGCAAACGGCCAATTTTCGCAGTGCGCTGGAGCTCATCAAACTGATGGACAGCGCTGTGGAGGCCACCGCCATGGCGGATGGCACCCAGGAAAAGGACGACCCGCCGCCCGAAGCCTCAGCCCCCGCGAGGCAGGCTAAAAAGAAATAAAAACAACGAACGTTTTCGTACAGCATAGAAGATTTCCTTGTTAGGGAGGCAACAGTTATGAAACACAATTTGTTCAGCCGATTCCTCAGCATTGCGCTGGTTCTGGTCATGGTAGCCAGCGTTATGCCTGCCAGCATCCTGGCGGACGACGAGCTGACGGCGGATTCTTCGTCCGTGGTCAGTGAGATCGTGGAATCCGTTCTGCCCGAGGAGACTCCGGCAGCGCAGGAGCCCGCCGAGCAGGAGCCCGCCCCCGTTGCGGAGCAGACCCCTGCCCCCACGCCTGCGGCAGATGAGACTGCCCCTCTGACGGAGGAGGGCGACCAGGCTGCTGCCCCGACTCCTGAGGTGACTCCTGAGGCAACGCCGGAAGCCACTCCTGCAGCTGGGGAAGAGGACCCGGAAAACGATGAGCAGGGCTCTGCCCCTGAACTGATCGAGCAGACGATTCAGGCGGTTGTTTATGAGGACGCTGATTGCCTGATGCTGGCCGACTCGGGTGAGCCGGTGGATGTGATCACCCTCACTGGCAATATGCCGGAAGGCGCCGAGGCTAAGGCATACCCCGTTCAGGTGGAAATCGAGGGCGAGGTTGTTCTGGCAGCTTATGACATTACCATCTATGACGCACAGGGCAATGTGTATCAGCCGCAGGATGGCGCCATCCAGGTGAAAATTGAGACTCCCCAGATCGCTCAGGCTCTGCAGCAGGAAAGCGAACTGAGCGTTTACCACATGGAGGACGAAACGGCTGAGCCGGAAAAGGTAGAGGAAGTAGCTGCTGTGGAAACGGCAGTGGAGTTTGCTGCGGAAAGTTTTTCCATCTACGTGGTTACGGATCCTACCCAGCACTTTACCCACACTTACATTTTTATGGTAAATGGCGAAGAGGCCAGCCGTCAGATCCTGTCTGAGGGTGAGACTCTGCTGGAGCCGGAAACCCCGCGGTTGGACGGCTATGTTTTCAAGGGCTGGCTGCTGCCGGATGGCAGTACCTTTGCCGGTTTTAATCAGGTAGAGGGTGCGCTGGCGGAAAACAAAACCACCACGCTGACTGCCGACCTGACCCAGGGCTACTACGTCTTTTATAAAGACGGACTGAATGGCCGAGTGATCCACACTCAGATCTATGCCCCGAACAGCAAGGTGGATTGGAGCGATGTTCCCTATACCGCTCCGGGCGAGGATGAGGCGCTGATTGGTTGGTCGCAGAACCACGAGGCAACGCAGCCGGAGGAGAATGTAACCGTAACCAACAGCGACATTATCCTCTACCCGGTGGTAGCGAAGGCACACTGGATCACCTATTATTCTCAGGGTGGTTCGGTAGTGGAGCCCACATATGTGCTGGCCGGCCAGGCTGCGGTAGAGCCGGCTGAGCCCACGCGCCCGGGTTACACCTTTGCAGGGTGGTACACGGATGCAGAGGGCGGTACAAAGTATAACTTCGATTCTGTGGTGACGGAAGATATCACCCTCTACGCCCAATGGACGCCCGGGCGGGTGAGCTACACCGTCGTCCACTGGTGGGAGAATGCCAACGACGAGGAATATTCTTACCATGATTCCGAGACGCTGACCGGGACGACCGGAGAACTGACCAAAGCCCAGGCCAAAAACTATGAGGTCTGGGATGAGAATATCAGACGGGAGCAGATTTCTGACTACCCATTTGTAGCAAAGGAGATTACTCAACAGACCATTGCCGGCGACGGTTCTACCATCGTCAACGTGTATTATGACCGGAAGGAGTACACCCTGACCTTTGTCGGTGAGAGCCGAGTGCTTACTTGCGGCAAGGAAGAGCATACGCATACATGGGACGATAGAAAATGGGTTCCTAGCATCATTTTGGTCTTCGGGCATTACGAATGCACCGGCGGATGCTATGGAGAAGGTTGGCACAGAGAGAGTGAAACCAGTTGTCATATGGAGGAGCACCAGCATTCTGACTGGTGCTATAGCGATGAAGAGACTATTCTCCACACCATCACCGCCAAATATGGTCAGAAGATTACTGATTGGCCCACCCATGGAGATGGCAATAACAACTGGGCTATGGGACCGAATGAAAGAAAGTATCTGGCCAATCTGTTGGTGATGCCCATGGGCGGCGGAACCTTGTATACATATGATGAGTCGGGGGGGCGGCATACAGCTTCTTATTATGTCGAGGCATTGAACCCGTTTGATACGGGTATTGACGGCAGCCAGGCAATCCGCGTAGGCGGAAAGTACTATGTTCTTCATCACAAGGATACCGTTGTCCTGAGTGGTCCTACAGTGGGTGAAGAGGACCGTTATGAGATCGAGGGCTTTACCTGCAATGCCGACATTGGTACAAAGGTTGGCAACAGCTATGATGGCGCTAAGTTCTACTATGACCGCAACAGCTACAACATTGTCTATTACAACGGTGGCGATATAGATCATAAGCAGGCTTATCGGTATGAGGCGGATATCTCTGGCGCAGGCAATTACACACCTACCCGGCCCGCCGGCATCCCTGACGACTATACCTTTGCAGGATGGTATAAAGATCCCCAAGGCACGGAGAAGTATGACTTTAATGGCAAGACTATGCCGGCCAATGACCTGATTCTTTATGCCAAGTGGGCTCCCGTCGTATACACTGTTTCCTTTGACCCGGCTGGCGGCCAAGCTCCGGAAGGTCACGAAGATGCCTATAACCCTCAGGGAAATATCCTCCCTGGCTATACGGCTACAAAACCGGTTGACCCGGTGCGTGAAGGCTACGCCTTTGCTGGTTGGTACACGAAGGACGGTCAGCCCTTCAGCTTCACCACCCCCATTGGTAAAAACTATGAACTGGTAGCCCGTTGGGTTGGCAATGAAGCACATACCGTGACCTATGATCCCGGCTACCGTAATGGCGTAGCTTTTGAGGATCCCAACAAGTACGCGGCTAACGCCAAGGCAAAAGTGCTGGAAGTGCCGGAGGATTGGACTGCCCAGGAAGGCAAGGAGTATTTCGTTTGCTGGACCACCAACAAAGATGGCACTGGCGATTCCTACTATCCCGGCGAGACCTTCCAGATGCCCAATGAAAACATTACCCTCTACGCTCAGTGGAGCGCCGAGCGCAAAACGGTTCTGATCTATGATCACAACTACGAGGGCTCGGAGGACAAGATCATCAATAATATTGTGCCCAACAGTGAGTATAAGATCGACTACGCGCCGAAGCGGGATGGCTACGATTTCCTGGGTTGGAGCAAGAGCCCGAAACCGGCAGAGGATGAGACGCTGCTGAAGGTGGGAGATACCATTCAGGTCGATACCCTGGAAGAGGAAACCAACATCCTGTACGCGCAGTGGCAGGCGGCTAACGGCAATTTGACTGTGACCAAAACGCTGGATAAGCTGAACCTGATGAAGGGTAATAGCGCTTCCTTTGCCTTCGAGATCAAGAACGATACCACCGGCGTGACCTATTACCATGTGTTCACTTTCAATGATGGCGGCAGTCAGTCCTTCACCTTTAATGATCTGCCGGCAGGCAGCTACACCGTTAAGGAGCTGGATGCTGGAGGTTATGTGGCAGATGGAAATAAGAAGCAGGTAAGCGTGCCGGCAGGCGGAGAAGAAAGTATCGGGTTTACCAATACCGCCAGCGGCAACACCCCCGGCGATAACGATTATGCCAACAACCAGTTCACTTGTACCAACGGCGAGTGGGTCTGGAACCGCAATGATGACGATGCGGTTGACCCCCAGAACTGAGAAACCAGTAGAAAGGAGAGAGAACAATGAAAAAAAATATCCTTAAAATTGCGCTTTCTGCTCTGCTGGTAATGGTGGTGCTGGTGGGCAGTACCCTGGCTTTCCTGGCTACCCAGACAGATGTGCTTGCCAATACCTTTGCAATCGTAAATATTGACACGGAAGTGGTGGAAGACCCGGAGACCGGCAGCGCGGCCAGCAAGGCGCCACAAATCACGAACACGACCAACAGCAATGTACCTGTCTATGTGCGGGCTTACGCGGTGGTAAGCACAGATAAGGATTCCCCCGTATCGGTGAGCAGCGAGAATGTTTCGTTTACCTATTCGTCTGAATGGACGAAATCTGGGGACTATTACTACTATACGAAGCCGCTGCAGCCGGGGGAGACCACCCCAGCACTCTTTAATGGCGTGAAGGTTACCGGCCTGGATGAAACGGCCCGCTTCTCTGTCTACGTCTACCACGAGAGCGTGCAGGCCAAGACTACTCTGGACACTGTTGAAGAGATCGCTGCGCTCTTTGATTAAGCACTGCGCAATAACAGGGCAGGAGGTACTCTTCCCCGCATGATCGTAAAAAGAATCTGCAATATTTTATCAACCATAATGGTACTGTTGCTGGCGGCAGTAGCGGCAGTGATCCTGGTGCCCATGCTCATGGGCTACAAGGAAATGGCTGTGCTGTCCGGCAGTATGGAGCCCACCATCCCGGTGGGGAGCATCGTCTATGTGAAACCGCTGGACGATGCCTCCCTGCTGGAGCCGGGTGACATCTGTACTTATGTTTTGGCTGATGGCAAAACAATGGTTACCCACCGGGTGATCAGCGTGGACCCGGAAAGCCAGACCCTGGTGACCCAGGGCGACGCCAATAGTTCACCGGACGGTGCAATCAGCTTTGATCAGGTGTATGGCGAAACCCAGTTCCATCTGCCTTATCTGGGCTACATCACCATCAACGCAAAAACTCCCAAGGGCATTATGGCTATCTGTGGGGTGTTGGTGGTAGTGGTTCTGGTCAACTTTATCCCCGCCATCATCGATGCGGATGAAGAGGACAAGAAAAAAGCTCTAAAGCAGGCAGATGAACCTTCCCCAAAAGAAGAAAATATGTAAAACGGCTGGAAAATTAAAAATTTTCTATAATTTTAACCGCCTTTTATCCCCGCTCTGCTAAACTGAAAATAGAAAATGTGGGGCGGGGAACTCACATCCGTTTCACAAATTTGGGCGCAGGGTGCGCTCGAAAAAACTAAAAGAGGAGATTATATCATGAAAAAGAAGAACGTACTTATGACGGCTCTGTCTCTGACTCTGGTGGGCGTTATTGCTGCGGGCAGCACCCTGGCCTATCTCACCTCTCAGAGCGATACCCTGACCAACACCTTCACCGTGGGCGAAGGGTACGGCACGGAGCAGGATCCTGGCTTCTACCTGGATGAGACTGCCGCAAAGGTAGAAGTGGTTGAAGGGAAGACTGTCACCACCAACCCCACTTCGAAGAGTCAGTTCGGTCGTACCGATGAAGGCAATACCTATGCTGCCATGAGCATTGGCGATACCATCTATAAGGATCCTACCTTCCATCTGGATGAAGGCCCCGAGAGCTATATCTTTGCAATAGTTGAAGGCGTAGACGCTATGGAAGCTGATGGCGTTGGCTTCGACTTCGATGGCTGGAGCACTAACTGGGTAAAGGTTGACGGTTCCAAAGGCCGTGATGGCTATTACCGTTACACCAGCACGGTAACCGCCGGCACCGAGATTGCCCCCCTGTTCACCAACGTTTCTCTGCCCGCAGCCCTGAAGGCACTGCCTGATAACAGAGATCTGACCAACATCACCATCAAGGGTGTTGCCATTCAGGCTGCGAACCTGGCTACCTGGCAAGACGCTTGGGCTGCCCTGGCAGAGGATGCTCCTGGTTTCCGTCCTGCTGCCTGATCAGACAGGAAAACAGTTGTTTTTCTTGTAACCTGATTTAGGCGTGGATCCCGGCAAGGAATATCCCTGCTTTACAAATCCCGATTTGTGAGGTAATAAAATGAAGAAAAAAAATATTTTAACGGCTGTGCTTAGCCTTTGCTTGGTCGCAGTCATTACGGTGGGCGCCACTTTGGCCTATTTCACCGATAAGAGCGAAGCGGTACATAACACCTTCACCACCGGCAACATTAAAATTGCCGTGGTAGATGAGACCAATCCCACTGAGGGCCAGGTAGGCGGCGTGAAGGATCCTGAGACCGGCGATATCGCTTATGGTACCGTGACTCCCATCATGCCCGGCGACGTGATCAGCAAGCAGGTAAGCGTATCTGTGAATTCCGACAGCCAGCCCGCCTGGGTGGCTCTGAAACTCACTACGAACGTTTCTCTGTCCCCCGACTCCAAGCTGACTGTGAATGAGGCCAATGCCGCTGTTAAGGCTCTGATCGATCAGGAAGTGGCCAAGCAGAGAGCTTGGGTTGAAGATGAAAATAACAAAGGCGTCTATTACTATCGCGACATCGTCCAGCCCGGCGATACTGCTGCTTCCATCTTCAACACTCTCACCATTCCTGGCGAAGCCTGGGGCAACGATTATGCTGGTATGACCTTCACCATTGATGTGAAAGCTGCTGCTGTGCAGGCCGCAAACATCGATACCATTGAGGATGCCAAGCCCGAGCTGAGCAAGCTGTTCATCGAGATCAGCTAACTACTAAATGGCTCCAGAAGCAACCAAAACCATATTCAGGCATTTGTGGTAAGGCTTCCTTGTGATTTGTAGAAAATGATCAGGAAAGGAGGGCGGCCGGTTGAAAGCAAGGCTGCTAAGCGCTGCGGCTGCGGCGCTGATTCTGGCCCTCATATTGGCCGCCCTCCCTCTTACCATTCCCAAGCTTTGGGGCTATCAGATCTACAATGTCCTCACCAGCAGTATGACTCCCGCCTTGCCTCCCGGCAGCGCGATTTATGTCAAAGCTTGTGACGCCCAGGACTTAGAGCCCGGCGACATTATTACCTTTACTCTAAGCAGCAGCACCACTCTGGTGGAGACCCACCGCGTGGTCGAAAACGACTGGCAGGCCCGGCAGCTCGTTACAAAAGGCGATGCAAATGCCGACGTGGATATCGACCCCGTGGCATATGACCGGGTGGTGGGCAAAGTGGTCTTCAGCATACCAGTTTTAGGCGCCGCTTCCCAGATGATGCGTTCAAGAGGCGGCATCGCGGTTTGCATAGCAATATTTGCCCTGGCATTTATTCTATGGACACTTGCAGACAAGATGAAAAAAAGGGAGAGTTTCAAGTGAAAAAGAGATTTTTGCTGATGGGCGCGGCAGCCGTTCTGGTTATGGCTACAGTGGTAGGCGGCTCCCTGGCCGCAGACCAGGTGAGCGGCGATCAGGCGGTGCAGGCACCTCTTGCCGCAACGAACCTGAGTATTGCGCTGGACGGTGCGGCGGAATATCCCATCGAAAGCGCCTGGATGCCCGGTAATACCATTGAACTGAATGGCGAGACCGGCATCTATTCTGTGGAAAACACCGGTACGGGGGATAGTTACATCCGCCTTACCTTATACACATATTGGAGCGACGAAGACGGCGTCAATACCGATTTCGTAGCCACTAATGATCAGGGCGAGGTTTATCAGCATGTAGCCCAGGTGGAAGTCCCCGCTGAGATGCTGGGCGATGGCTGGGTCAAGGCCGAAGGTGGTCTGCTGGGCCAGTCGGTAGACGGCAAGCAGGTGTTCTACTACACCAAGCCCTTGGCCACCGGCGAAAGCACCGGCGCTTTGCTCAAGGGGGTAAAACTTCCTGCTTCGCTGAGCAATCAGTATGCGGGGCAGCAGATCACCCTGCGGGCAGAAGCGGACGGCGTACAGTTCATCGGCGCGGATTACAACGAGGTGAACGCCGACGGTATCCTTTCTGCCTGGGGTGTGAAAGCTACCCTGGGTGCGGACGGCAGCATTGCCAAGATCGAAAATTAAGCGACAGCGGAAAGACAGGTAAAAGACTATGATGAAAAGAATCAGTGCCATCGTGCTTGCCCTGAGCGTTTCCGTCGTGCTGGCCCTTGGCTGCTTTGCCGCTGACACCACCGGCACAGCCACCTATGATGGAAGCAAACTCAATGTGGAAGGCGATATGTCCGGTTTTTCCAGCATGGTGCCCGGGCTGCCCCAGAGCGGCTCTGTCCAGCTGAAAAATGCTTCGGATAAAACCGCCAATTTCTACATGAATACCGATGTGGTCAGTACCCTGATCACCAATTTGGAAGGCGCCACCCAGACCGCCTACACCGTCAGCCTCAGCTGCGGCGATACCGTGTTGTACGGTTATGACCCGGCTACCGGCGCCACCGGCAGCCTGGTGGGCGGCATGGATACCCAGGGCCTGGAAGAATTGAACGGGGACCTGGAAGGCTACCTGCTGGTGGCTACCCTGAAACCCGGCGAGACTGCGGATGTGAACTTCTCCATCACCCCGGATGCCCGCAGCACCACCGATTACTACCAGTTCAGTGAAGGTCTGGTGGAATTCCGCTTCCAGGTTCGGGATGTGGAACCCATTGTGAAGAAAAACACCATCACCAAAGAGGGCGAGGATGTGGTCGTTACCCAGACCCGCTATGTGGTGGAGGCCGCCAAAACCGGCGATACCAACCTGATCTTTGTGGCTGCCGGCCTGCTGGCCCTGGCTCTGGTGATCCTGGTTGTAACCAAGAAAAAGAAGAAGGAGGATCAGTGAGATGCGTAAGAGCTTTGTAAAACGCCTTGCCTGCGCGGCGCTGGCCCTCTCCATGGCCATGACCATGGCCATCCCCGCCTTTGCCGACGAGCAGGGCCGGGTGGTTACCTTCCGCCCCGGCATGGAAGGCTCTGTCTTCAGCGAAGAGTATATTGCGTACATCGAGAACACCGGCTATACATACGAAGTCAGCCAGGCGACCGGCAGCATTTCGGTGCTGGTGCCCATCGGCAGCCCTGCCCCCAACGCGCCGGATTATACCGATATCATCCCGGGGGATTCCCGCTATCAGGTCATTGACCCGGCCGAGGGGTATCAGCAGAATGGCCAGCTGAGCAGCGAGCATGTGACCCAGTACGCCATGAAGCGCCAGGGTGAGGATTACGCCTACACCGTGGAATACCGGGATCGGGATACCGGCGAGGAAGTAGCTCCCGCTCAGCGCGGCACTTCCAGCGCTGTGACCCTGACCTTCTATGCCCCGGCCATTGCCAACTACCGGGCAGAGGCCGAATCGGCTACCCTGACCATTACGGCCGAGGGCCCCAACCTTCTGACCTTCTGGTATGTGGCAGTGCCCATCACCGAGACCAAGACCGTTACCGCTGATGGGAATACGATCTACCGCTACAATGATGTCACCGTCTACAGCACCGCAGGCGTTGCAGGCGGCGGTGCTGGCGGCGGCGCAGGAGCCGGCGCAGGAGCCGGCGCTGGTGGCGGAGAAGGCGGCGGTGAGGTCATCAACCCCGATGAGACTCCTCTCACCGGCGGCGAGGCCACCGAGCCTGAGACCTCCGGTCCCACTGAGGAAATCAACCCGGATGAAACTCCCCAGACCAACGCTCCCGAAGAGGAGAGCAGCGGCCTGAGCCCCATGGTGGGTGTGGGCATCGGCCTGGTTTTTCTGATCCTGGCGGTGGCCTTCTTCCTCAAGCGCAAAAAGGATAGCGCCGCAGAAGAATAAGTGGTATCATAACAAGTGAATCACGCAAAGGAGCTGCCCTTGCGGCAGCTCCTTTTTTATTCTCACCAAGCATAAAGGGAAAGAAAAATGGAAGAACGCAAGAAAAAGCGCTTTTCGGCGTTGAGTCTGATCCGAATCATCGCCCTGGTAGTGGCCCTGGTATCGGCCGGTGCCATCCTCTGGCAGCTGTATATCTACCGGCAGGGCGAAGAAACCTATGAAGAATTGCGCCAGCAATACACCACAACGGCGGAAGAATCGGCCCAGAGCCAGGCGAATGAGCAGGCCGAGGAACCTTTCCAGCTGCTGGATGTGGATTTTGAGGCCCTGCAGGCCCAGAACCCGGATGTGGTGGGCTGGATCGACTTTGACGCCATCGAGCTGAGCTACCCGGTGGTCTGGTCCGGGGACAACGAAAAGTATCTGCGCACCATGTGGAACGGAACCCCCAACACGGCGGGCAGCGTATTTTTGGAGGGTGCCAATACCGGCTGGCAAGACCTGCATGTGATTCTGTACGGCCACAACATGCGCAACCGCAGTATGTTCGGCAACCTGCGGGAATACCGGGATGTGGAGTTCTATAAAAAGAACGGCGGATGGTTCACCCTCTATACCCCCGATGATGGGATCTGGCGCTACCAGATCTTTGGGGCAAAGCAGGTGAGCAGCGACGATCCTTTGTACACCGTGGGCTTTTCGGTGGGGGATACCTATACGGAATTTCTCAAGCAGATGTGCCAGGGGCGCTTTTATGAGACAGGCGTGACCCTCTATTCCGAGGACCATGTGATGACCCTGAGCACCTGTGTGGGCGACGATGCCCAGCGCTTGGTGATCATGGCCAGAAGAGCCGAGCAGGTGGGATGAATACCGAATCCCACAAAAAATAAGAGCGGCCCCTTTTGCAAGAAGGCAAAGGGGGCCGCTTTATGTATGCAGAAAAGATTTTTAAAGGGAAGAAGGAGCCTTTTTCCGGTTCAGCAAGGCCACTGCGGCAAAAATCAGGGCAACCCCGGCACATTTGGCGGGGGTAAGGGGTTCCCCCCAGAGAAAGATGCCGATGAGGGTGGCACTCAGGGGTTCCGCCGTGGCCAGGATGGCCGCCCGCCCCGCTTCCATCCGGGCCAGACCCCAGGTATAAAGCAGATAGGGCAGGATGCTGCAAAGAACCGTATTGCCCAGCACCTCCCCAAAGGCGGCGGGCTGCAGGCAAAGCCGGAAAAGTTGAAGGGGAGAGGTCAGCACCAGGCAGCCGGCTGCGGCAAAGAAGAAGGTGTAAGCGGTGACCGTAAGGGTCTGATAGCCTCGGTTCAGGGCAGCCTGGCCGAAGATGGAGTAAAGGGCATAGCCCAGGCCGCTGCAAACCCCAATCAAAACGCCAAGAGGATTCAAGGGATCGCCGCCGGTATAGCCAGCCACCAGAACGCAGCCGATAAAGGTACACAGAAGGGCCAGCAGTTTGGCAGGGCCGATCTTTTCCCGGAAAAAGAGGGCGGAAAAAAGCATGACCCAGATGGGGCTGGTGTAGAGCAGTACCACCGCCACGCCGGCACCGGTGGTGCGGATGGTGGTGAAATAGCACCAGTTGAAAAATACCATGCTCAGCAGGCCGGTGCCGGCAAAAAGCCAGAGATCTTTCAGCCGCACCCGGAGCAGGCTTTTGTCCTTCCATAAAAGGAGGAAAAAGCAGAGCAGGGCGCTGAGCAGGCAGCGGCCCGCCACGATTTGGATGCTGTCAAAGCCAAGGGCCGTGAGCCCCCGCACAAAGATACTGATCAGGCTCCACAATACCGCGGCGGAGAGCACCGCCAGGGCGGGCGCGTGCTGCTTCATACCGATGCCCCCCGAATAAGGGCAGCCAGTTCTTCCGGGCTGGCGGCCAGATGATCAGCGCCGGCCTGAATCAGTTCTTCCCGGCTGCGGAAACCCCAAAGAACGCCGCAGGTGGTAAGTCCGCCGTTTCGGCCGGTCTGGATATCCACATTACTGTCCCCCACAAAAAGGGTGTGGGCCGGGTCGGCGCTCAGGTCCTTCATCAGGGCGTGCAGCCCGGCGGGGTCGGGTTTGGGGGGCACCCCATCCACCCGGCCTTTTACCTGATGGACCAGGCCGGGCAGGTAGTGTTCCACCACCGCCTTAGCCGGGCCGTCATCCTTGTTGCTGAAGACGCCTACCTGGATGCCTTCTTCCTTCAAAGAAGCCAAAAGCTGGGAAATGCCCGGGTAGGGGGCGGTGGTATCCTCCTTGTGGATGGCATAGGCCGCTAAATATTCCCGCAAGGTACCGGCGAGAACTTCGGGGCTGCGCTGATCCGGGGGAGAAAACCGTTCCACCAGTTTGGGCATGCCGTTGCCCACAAAGGTCTTGTAGGTGTCCACTGAAAAAGTGGGCCAGCCGTGGGCCTGGCAGACCAGATTGGCACAATAGGCCAGATCCTGGATGGTGTTGAGAAGAGTGCCGTCCAGATCAAAGATCACTGTGGTAAACATGAATGATTCCGCTTCCTTTTCACGACAGGTTTATAACAGCCGACGGCCGTTACAGGGGCAGCTCCCGGGCAATTCTGGCCGAGACGCTGCGGATCCGATAGCGGGCGGCGGGCAGTTTCAAGGTAAAGGTGCCCCGGCCTTTCTGTTTGCTGAAAGGATTCTGACGAAAGACCGTCCGGGTAAGGTCGGTGAAAACACAGACCTCATAGCGGGTGAGCCGGCGGGTATAGCACAGGGTCAGGCTGCTGCCGATACGGCCAACCCCCTCCCGCCGGTAGCCCTCGGCGGCCTGGAGCCCCAGACAGCCAAAGAAGAAAAGGCCGAATAAAAACAAAAAGGTGTAGGCCGGCCAGAGGGTGCGGCTGAGGATGAGCAGCAGCAGGCAGAGCGCCCCGCCCCCTGCCGGGAACCAGAAAAAGGAGGGCAGGCTGCGCCCCCGGACTGATTCATACCGGCTGGGCGGCAGATACAGCCCGGGCATCAGGCGGCGAAGGCTGAACCAGTCGCCTTTCCGGCACAAAAACAGGGGCGATTCCCGGCCCTGATCATGGCCGGCCGCCAGATATACCGGGTAGCGGCGCAGCAGCCGCGCAGCGGGCGTCACCCGAACCTGGCAGCTGGTGACGGCCGAAAGGCGTACCCGCCGTTCGGTAAGGCGGAGCAGCCCGTACCGGGCCACCAGAATGGTATCCCCCCGGGCTACCCGCAGATTGGCCCGGCAGAGGAAATTATACCCCAGGCTGAACACATAGAAGAGAAAGGCCAGGGTGACCAGCCAGGCCAGGCCGGCGGGCAGGACACGGTTTACCAGGGCCTCGGCCTGCAGCAGTCCCTGCCAGGCAGTCTGGGTGAGGAAGGGGTCCAGCTCGTACAGGGTCTTCCGGGCGCTGTACACAGCCATCAGGCCGGTAAGGGTCACATTGAAGCCCAGCACCAGCATGCTCAGCCGGTCCGCCCCCACCGGGGCAAAAACCGGATTTTCCAGTTCATCAGGCATCAGGGCCCGGGCCAGGGCCTCGGCGTCCCGGCGGGGCAGAAAAAGGGTGATGCTGCCGGGCAGGCTTCGCTGGGTATATACCGTAAGGCGGGAAGCCCCCATCAGACGGAAGAAAAAAGGCCGCGTCACCACGGCAGAGGCGAGCTCCGGGATCCGCACCTGCTGGCGCAGATGAAACAGGATCCCCAGCTGGATGGTGAGCAGATCGCCTTCCAACCGCCAGCCGGAGAGCTGCCAGGCCGCAAAGCTGAAGGCCAGCAGCAGCAAAAGAATCAGGGCGTCCTGCTGAAGGGCCAGAACCAGGCTGGCCCAATCAAAATGCAGCAGAGCCCGGAGCATGGGCAGCAGGCAGAGGGCCAGGCCTTTGCGCACGATGTGCAGGCTGTACAGGGGGTGAAACCGGCGGAACTTCATGGCTGCCCCCCCTGCAGCAGGCAGGTGATGGCGTCGGCATCTGCCATGGAAAGAGCCGGCAGCAGGCAGGCCAGGCCTCCCCCTGCGTAGAGCAGGAGGGATTGGCAGCCCATCGCCCGGGAAAGGGGAGAGGAATACCGCACCACCCCGCACAAAGCCCGCAGAGGGATTCGTTTGATACAGGGGAAAACGAACCCTGAACGGATGCACAGTTCGGTTTCATCGATTAAAATCTCCAGCCCGGGCAGGTAGCACAGCAGGCAATAGAGAAAAAACAGGAAAGCCAATACCCAGGCCAATATCCCCATGAAAGGGGAAAACCAGAAAAAAACGCCGCCCAGAAGGGTGCCGCCCAGAAAAAGCCAGAAGCCGGCCAGGCGGATGCCGGCGGACGAAAGACGAATGACCATAAACCCTCCTCAGGCGGCCCGCGCCGGAAAAATCCCCGGGGCCCAAGGGATATACAAAAATATTATAAAGGGTTCGGGGCAAAAGGGCAATCCCTACCCCGGGCAAAGCCGTTCTGTTCCGGGCTGTTTTATGCTATAATAAAATGGGGTACGCCCAAATGGGAAAAGCCCAGGGCGCGCGGCCCCTGTTTTTCATGATATCCTTTTTCAAAGCGAAAAAAACAAATCCTGTCCCGGCATTGGCCGGGGAGAGAAAAAAGGGGAGAACCTATGCTTGAGATTTTAAAAGCGGTCCTGATGGGCGTGGTGGAAGGCATCACCGAATGGCTGCCCATCTCCAGCACCGGCCATATGATTCTGGTAGAGCAGGTGGTGCAGTTTGAGTTCAGCGAAGCCTTTGTAAGTATGTTCCGGGTGGTGATCCAGCTGGGCGCCATCCTGGCGGTGGTGCTGCTGTATTTTGACCGGCTCTGGCCCTTTAAAAAATTGCCGGCCGGCACCGAGGAGGGCGGCACGCTGCCCCAGAAGATCCTGCTGCGGTGCGACAAGGAAAAATGGATTTTGTGGGCCAAGATCCTGGTGGCCAGCCTGCCCGCCGCCATCATTGGCCTGCCGCTGGATGACTGGCTGGATGAACACCTGTACAACGCGCCGGTAGTGGCCGGAATGCTCATTGTCTATGGCGTTCTGTTCCTGGTCATTGAGGATCGGCGCCGCCGGCCCCATATCGTAAAGATGGAACAGCTCACCTTCCGAGATGCGGTCATCATTGGGATATGGCAGGTGCTGGCCCTGATCCCGGGCACCAGCCGCAGCGGCGCCACCATCGTGGGCGGCCTGCTGCTGGGCACTTCCCGCCCCCTGGCAGCTCAGTTCACCTTTTATCTGGCCATCCCGGTCATGTTCGGGGCCAGCGGGCTGAAACTGGTGAAGTATCTGGCCGAGGGCAACAGCTTTACCGGGATGGAAGTAGGCGCCCTGCTGGTGGGCATGCTGGTGGCCTTCCTGGTCAGCGTGGCGGCCATCCGCTTTTTGATGAATTATGTCAAACGCCACAGCTTTAAGGTGTTTGGCTGGTACCGGATCTTCCTGGGGACACTGGTGCTCTCGGTGGCGTTCTGGGAAAAAGTGCTGGGCTAAAAAAACAGCCCGGCGGCAGAAACGGGCCCCGGCGGGCCCCTGGATCTGGAGGAGAAAGAATATGGCGTCCAAAGTGTATTTTACTGATTTTCGTACCTACGGCAAGGAAAGCCTGCCCCATAAGCTGCAGCGGCTGATCCGGGCGGCGGGCATCGGCGATATCGAGATGAACAAGCAGTTTGTGGCTATCAAGATCCATTTCGGTGAGCCGGGCAACCTGTCCTACCTGCGGCCCCAGTATGCCCGGGCGGTGGCCGAGGTGGTGAAGGAGCAGGGCGGTCTGCCCTTCCTCACCGACTGCAACACCCTCTACCGGGGCAAGCGCAAGAATGCCCTGGATCATCTGGAAGCTGCCGCCGAAAACGGCTTCAATCCGGCCACCACCGGCTGCCAGATCCTGATTGCGGACGGCCTCAAAGGCACCGACGAGGTGCTGATCGATCTGCCGGATGGGGAGTATGTAAAGCAGGCCAAGGTGGGCCGGGCTCTCATGGATGCGGATATCCTCATCAGCCTGAACCATTTCAAAGGCCATGAGGCCACAGGGTTTGGCGGTGCCCTGAAAAATATCGGCATGGGCGGCGGCAGCCGGGCCGGCAAGATGGAGCAGCACAACAGCGGCAAGCCCCAGGTGAATCAGAAAAAGTGTGTGGGCTGCCATGGATGCGAGCGGGCCTGCGGTCAGGACGCGGTGGCCTTTGGGCCGGACGGCAAGGCCCGGATCCTGGAAGACAAGTGCGTGGGCTGCGGCCGCTGCCTGGGCGCCTGCAACTTTGACGCGGTGTACAATGCCAACGGGCACGCCAACGAGATCCTGGATTACAAGATCGCCGAGTATGCGGCGGCCATCTGCCGGGGCCGGCCCCATTTCCACATCAGCCTGATCGTCGATGTGAGCCCCCAGTGCGACTGCCACGCCGAGAACGACGCCCCCATCCTGCCCAACATCGGCATGCTGGCCAGCTTTGACCCGGTGGCTCTGGATGAGGCCTGCGCCGACCTGTGCAATGCCCAGCAGCCCCTGCCGGGCACCCTTCTGTGGGACGCCATGGCCCGCCCGGATTTCACCGATCACCGCGACCACTTCACCAATACGGCCCCGGTCACCGACTGGCACTTCACCCAGATCCATGCGGAAAAGCTGGGCCTGGGCAGCCGGGAATATGAGCTGATCCGACTGAAATAACCCATAAACGGCAAAAGCGCCGGCCCTGTAAAAAGGGCCGGCGCTTTTTTGTAGGCAACTTAAAGGGGCGGCAGAACTCTGCTCAGCGCCTGCAGGAACTGGCGCACCACGGGCCGGGGATTTTTGGAGTAGAGAAGGCCGTAGGGCATGGCATATTCCCAGTCCACCGGGAGGGTCACCAGGGAAGGGTGGATATCCTTCCAGCATTCCAGGTTCAGCAACAGGCAGTTCTGCTGTACGCATTGGTTAAAAACCCGGATGTCATAGAACTGGCCCGCATCCACCAGCCGGATCTGGGGGTGATGGGTCTCCAGATCCTCCCGAAGCCGGTCGTTGAGGGGCGAATCCCCCCGCCGCACCATCATCAGGGTCTCTCCGTGCAGGTCTTCCAGCCGGAGCTTATCCCGGCGAGCCAGGGGATGGCCCAGGGGCACCGAGATACATTTTTTATAATGGCCCAGGGGGTAAAAGCCGCACCGCTCCCGCCACTGGGCCGAATCACAAACCCCCACAATAAAATCAAACTGCCGGCCCAGCTGGTCCAGAACCGAGAGGATGGTTTCCTGGTCGTCCTCAAAAGGCAGTACCCGCAGCCGGAACCGGGGAAAGCGGCTTTCCAGCCGGCCCCACACATCCATCAGGGCCTTGCAGGGGTTCAGCATGGAGGTGCCTACCCGCAGCTCCAACTGGGGATTCCCGGCCAGCTTCCGGGCCTTTTCCAGGGCGCTGCGGGAATATTCCGCCAGATACAAAGCGTCCCGGTACAGGGCTTCCCCCGCCGGCGTCAGCTTTACGCCCTGGTGGGTGCGTTCCAGCAGCTGGAGATCCAGCAGTTTTTCCAGGCTGTCCAGCTGCTTTTTCACCGCCGTGGGGGAGAGAAAGAGCTTTTCGGCCGCCCGGCTTAGGCTGCCGCAGTCCGCCGCGCAGACAAAGGTATCCAGCAAAGGATGATACAGCAAGATCTTTCCCTCCCGTTTGGTGTATTCCCAAGGCAAAGCATAAACTTTTGGTTAATACCATTGTAAAACTTCGGAAATTCCCCGTCAAGAAAGAAGGCGCTACAATACTTATAATAAAAGGATCATCGGCAGGGCCAACCGCTCCGGCGCGGCCCTTGGGAAAAGAAGGAGAGAGGCTGCATGGAAGAAAAAATCCAGAGTGTCTTCCCCATGGGGGAGAAAAACGAGGCGTTCGGCCGGTATTTTATCGGGCAGAGCTACCTGAACATGCTCACCACCCAGGGGGTGAGCATCGGCAACGTGACCTTTGAGCCGGGCTGCCGGAATAACTGGCATATCCACCACAAGGGCGGCCAGATCCTGCTGGTGACAGCGGGCCGGGGCTATTACCAGGAGTGGGGGCAGGAAGCCCGGGAACTCAAGCCCGGCGATGTGGTCCAGATCCCGCCCGAGGTCAAGCATTGGCACGGCGCGGCGCCGGATAGCTGGTTTGCCCATCTGGCGGTGGAAGTACCGGCGCCGGGGGCCAGCAATGAGTGGCTGGAGCCGGTTTCGCAGCAGGAGTACGGCAAGCTGAAATAAAAGGAGAGAGAAATATGGAAAAGGTAACGGCAGGCCGGGAGGCCATGGGCTGTTTCGCGCCCAAATTTGCGGAACTGAATGACGATGTGCTGTTTGGCCAGGTGTGGAGCCGGGAAGAGAAACTCTCCACCCGGGACCGGTGCCTGATCACGGTGGCGGCGCTGATGGCCAGTGGAATTCTGGATAGTTCCCTCCAGTTCCATATCCAGAACGCCAAAAACAACGGGATCACCCGGGAGGAGATGACCGAGGCGCTGACCCAGCTGGCCTTTTATGCCGGCTGGCCCAAGGCCTGGGCAGCACTGCGGATGGCCAAAGAGGTATACGGCGAAGAATAAGCATCAGCCGGGGGCAGGCCGAAAGGCCGGCCCCCGGCCGATCTTTTGGTAATTTTTCTGTAAAAAGCAGAAAAACAAGGGCCAAACAGACCGGATTCGTCCTTTCCCTGCCTTGAGAAACAGCGAGGATTTGTGGTACACTAAGATTGTTGAAAAGCTATAAAATTGAACAGAAAGAATTGTGTGTTTTGCCGGAGGACAGGGCAAGGGTTTGCCCGGCCGGCAAGGGAGGGGATGTTTTTATGAGAAAAACCAAGATTGTGTGTACCATGGGTCCTTCCACCCAGGATGAAAACGTACTGCGCCAGCTGATGCTGTCCGGCATGGCGGTGGCCCGGTTCAATTTTTCCCACGGTGACCATGCCAGCCATCAGGCCATGCTGGATAAGGTGGTGCGCCTTCGCCAGGAGCTGGGCCTGCCCATTGCCACCATGCTGGATACCAAGGGCCCGGAGATCCGCCTGGGTATCTTCCGGGAGGGCAAGGTGTTCCTGAAAAAGGGGAACAGCTTTACCCTGTACGGCCAGGAGCATGAAGGGGATGAAGAGGGCGTTTCCATCAGTTACCCCGGCCTGGCCCAGGATGTGAGCGAGGGCTCCACCATCCTGCTGGATGACGGCCTGATCGAGCTCACTGTGGAGCAGGTGCAGGATGGGAACATCCGCTGCCGGATCATGAACGACGGCACGGTGAGCAATACCAAGGGGGTAAACGTGCCCGGGGCGCATCTGTCCATGCCCTTTATCAGCGCCAAGGACCGGGAGGATATCCTCTTCGGCATCCGCAGCGGCTTTGATTTTATTGCCGCCAGCTTTGTGCGCACCGCCTCGGATGTGCTGGAGATCCGGCAGATCTGCGATGAGAACGACGGCCACGGCATCAATATCATTGCCAAGATCGAAAACCAGGAGGGCGTGGAAAACATCGATTCCATCATCCAGGCCTCCGACGGCATTATGGTGGCCCGGGGCGATATGGGTGTGGAGATCCCTCTGGAAGAGGTGCCTGTGCTCCAGAAAGAGCTGGTCAAGAAGGTTTACGACGCGGGCAAGCAGGTGATCACCGCCACCCAGATGCTGGACAGCATGATCAAGAACCCCCGCCCCACCCGGGCGGAAGCCACCGACGTGGCCAATGCCATCTACGACGGCACCAGTGCCATCATGCTCAGCGGCGAGACGGCTGCCGGCGCTTACCCGGTGGAGGCCGTGCGCACCATGGCCCGGATCGCCGAGCGCACCGAGCAGGATATCGATTACCGCAAGCGCTTCAAGCTGCGGGAGGTGGATGCCAACCCGGATGTGACCGCTGCCATCAGCCACGCCACCTGCACCACCGCCCACGACCTGGGGGCGGCTGCCATCATCACCGTGACCAAGAGCGGCCGCACTGCCCGAATGATCTCCAAGTTCCGGCCCAGCTGCCCCATCATCGGTTTTTCTATGGACGAGCGGATCTGCCGTCAGCTCAACCTTTCCTGGGGCGTTACCCCGCTTCTCATTGAGGAAAAGGCCAGTACCGACGAGCTGTTCGACCATGCGGTGGACAGCGCCGAGAAGGCAGGCCTGGTCAAGAGCGGCGAGCTGGTGGCCATCACCGCCGGTGTGCCCCTGGGCGTATCCGGCACCACCAATATGATGAAGGTGCATGTGGTGGGCCATGTGCTGGTCACTGGCCGGGGCGTTACCAAGAAGAAGGTGTGCGCCCGGCTCTGCGTCTGTGCCGATCTGGCCCAGGCCCAGAAGGAATTCCGGGATGGGGATATCCTGGTAGCCGAGCAGACCTCCAACGAGATGCTGCCCCTGCTGCGGCGGGCCGGCGGTATCATCACCGAGCAGAACGGGATGAACAGCCACGGCGCCATCGTGGGCCTCAGCCTGGATCTTCCGGTGCTGGTGGGCGCGGCCGGCGCGGTGAGCCTGCTGCACACCGGTGCCGTGGTCACGCTGGACGGCGAGCGGGGCGTGGTCCTGGCCGGCGAGCAGTGATCGGTTCTTCTTAAAGAATAAAAAAGCCCCCGGCCGGGGTAAAACCGGCCGGGGACTTTTTGTGTTTTGGGCAGAAATTCAGGCGCTTTCCCCCAGGATTACGGTGTCCAACACCTTGGCCAGGGGGTCAAAGGCCTGGCTGTCGGGCTGAGCCGGGTCCAGGCTGGCGCCGGCATCTTCCAGAATGGGGGCATTGGCGGTCGGGTCCTGGATCAGGGCCTGGGCGGAATCCCGCACCATGGGCCAGCTTTCCGCCAGATTCTCCCGCTCCTCCTGGGTGCAGCTGCCGTACCAGGCCGTGACCCAGACGGTGAGCTGTTCCTCATCCACCTGGGTGTGGGCGGCGCTCCAGTTCAGCAGATCCGCCGCCCGGGCCATGCCGGAAAGGCTGCTGCCCGCCGTGCCCGGGCCAAAGCCCAGCATCCCGCTGAGGATTTCCTCCAAGCCGTCGGAGGAGGGAGCGGGCGTTTCGGTGGGTGTGGGTGTGGCAGTGGGCTCCTGCGGCTGAGAAGAAGCCGCGGAGGAGGCAGGGGCGGAGGAGGCCGGCTCACTGAGGGAAGAAGCCGAGGCCCCGCAGCCGGCCAGCAGCAGGGCAAGGGCAAGAGTCAGGGTAAAAAGCAGGGTACCGAACCGGGAAAATCGTTTCAAACAGATCATCCTTTCCTTTCGGCGCGCAGGGGCGCCGGTGTTTTCCGGGCAAGGGCGCAGGGCCTTTGCTCCCTTATTATACCACCTTTTGGCAACAATCTGTGCCGAAGGAGGGCAAATATGCTATAATGGCCCTACAACAGGGCCCGGAGGGGAGAAAGGTTGGGAAAAGATGGATGCAAAGCTGCAGGATCTGTTTGAGTATCTGAACGAGGGGGTCAGCCCCTTCCATGCGGTGGCGGGCACGGCCCGGCGGTTGGAAGAGGCCGGCTTTGAAAAGCTGGAAGAGGGGCGGCTCTGGGCCCTTCAGCCGGGGGGGCGGTATTACCTGACCCGCAACGGCAGCAGTCTGATCGCCTTCTGGCTGCCGGCCCAGGCGCCCGCTTCCTGGCGGATGAGCGCCGCCCACAGCGATAGCCCCACCTTCCGGGTCAAAAAGACTCAAGGCCGCAGCCTGGCCGGCTGGCAGCGGCTGGCGGTAGAAAGCTACGGCGGCCTTGCCCTGCCCTCCTGGCTGGACCGGCCACTGGGGCTGGCCGGCCGGGTCCTGGTGCGCACGCCCCGGGGGCTGGAACCCCGGCTGGTGCGCAGCGAGGGCGCTGTCTGTGTGATCCCCTCCCTCTGCGTCCATTTTGATGAGGCCCGCGGCAAGGGCCGGGCGCTGGCCCCGGCTTCGGAGCTGCAGCCGGTCTGGGCGGCAGAGGGGGCCCCCACCCCGGCGGACTGGCTGGCCGGGCAGCTGGGGGTGGAAAAAGAGGAGATCCTGGATGCGGACCTGACCCTTTTCCCGCTCCAGCCGGCTACTCTGTTGGGGGAGAGCGGGCTCTTCCTCAGCCCCCGCATTGATGACCTGGAATCTGCCTGGGCCTGCCTGCGGGGATTTTTGGCCGGCGCCCCCGGCACCTATACCGGGCGGCTGTTCTGCCTGTTTGATAACGAGGAAGTGGGCAGCAGCACCCGGCAGGGAGCTGAAAGCGCCTTCCTGGCCCAGGTGCTGGAACGGATCGGGGAGGCCCTGGGCCGCAGCCGGCAGCAGAGCGCGGCAGCCCTGGCGGCCAGCCTTCTGCTCAGCGCCGACAACGGTCACGCCGCCCACCCCAACCACCCCGACAAGGCCGACCCGGAAAACCCGGTGGTGCTGGGCAAGGGGCTGCTGCTGAAATACAGCGCCAACCAGCGGTACACCACCAGCGGCCTTACCGGGGCCCTGGCGGGGGAGATCTTCCGGCGGGCAGGGGTGCCGGTGCAGCGATTCACCAACCGGGCCGACCTGTCCGGCGGCAGCACCCTGGGCAACCTGCTGGGGCACACGGTCAGCCTGCCCATGGCGGATGTGGGCGCCCCCCAGTGGGCCATGCATTCCTGCGTGGAGACCGCCCACACCGGGGACGCCCTGGCCCTGTACCAGGGGTTGGAGGCCTTTTATGCCTCGGAATTCCTGCTGGAAGGGGACGGCTCCTACCAGCTGAAGTAAAAGGAGGAGACAATGGCAACCGGACGTTTTGCCCCCTCGCCCTCGGGGCGGCTGCACCTGGGCAATCTGGGCTGCAGTCTGCTGGCCTGGCTTTCGGCCCGGGCCGAAGGGGGACGGGTCATCCTCCGTATTGAGGACCTGGATGCGGAGCGCTGCCCCCGCCGCTATGCGGACCTGCTGGAAGAGGACCTGCTCTGGCTGGGGCTGGATTGGGACGAGGGCGGTTCCCGAGGCGGCCCCCGGGGCCCCTACTACCAAAGCGAGCGAAGTGAGATCTACCGCCGGTATTTTGACTGGTTGGCGGAACAGGGAATGCTCTATCCCTGCTTTTGCAGCCGCAGCCAGCTCCATGCCGCCAGCGCCCCCCACCGGTCGGATGGGCAGGTGATCTATCCGGGTACCTGCCGAAACCTGAGCCCGGAGGAGATCCGGGAAAAATCCAAAAAGAAGCCCCCTGCCTGGCGGGTCCGGGTACCGGATGCGGAACTCTCCTTTGTGGATGGCCACCTGGGCCCCTACAAGGAAAACCTGGCCGCCGACTGCGGGGATTTTTACCTGCGGCGGGGGGATGGGGTGTATGCCTATCAGCTGGCCGTGGTGGTGGATGACGCCCTCATGGGGGTGGATCAGGTGGTGCGGGGCAGTGACCTGCTCTCCAGCACCCCCCGCCAGATCTGGCTTTACCAGACGCTGGGCCTGCCTGTGCCCCGTTTTTTCCATCTGCCTCTTTTGCTGGATTCGGCAGGGGAGCGGCTTTCCAAGCGCAACGGCAGCCAGAGCCTGGAAGAACTGGCCGGCCGATATACCCCGGAGGAAATTTTGGGGCGGCTGGCCTGTCTGTACGGGCTGCAGCCCGAGCCAAAGCCCCGCACCGCGGCCAGCCTGGTGGCGGATTTTGCCTGGGATAAGGTGCCCCGGCAGGATATCCGGATTCCTCAAGGCTGGTTTGAATAAATACGAATTGTATAATATATAAAAAATAAACAGGGAGGCGGCAGCATGAACCAGAAATGGCAGGCAGAAGAATATACAAAAGGTTTTTCTTTTGTGTATCAATACGGTGAGAATATTCTCTCCCTGATCGATCTGCCCAAGGGCTCTTTCTGCCTGGACCTGGGCTGCGGCAACGGCGCCCTGACCCGCCGCCTGCAGGAACAGGGATACCGGGTGCTGGGACTGGATGCCAGCGGCGAGATGGTGAGCAAGGCCGCAGCGGATTACCCGGACCTGACCTTCCGGCAGGCAGATGCCCGCACCTTCCTGCTGGAAGAGGCGGCAGACTGTATTTTTTCCAACGCGGTTTTTCACTGGATCGACGAGGCGGATCAGCCGGCCCTGGCCCAAAACCTGTACCGGAACCTTCGGCCCGGCGGGCAGCTGGTCTGCGAGTTTGGCGGCAAGGGCAATACCGGGGCCATCTTGGCCGAGTTGGGCCGGCAGCTGGCCGGGCAGGGGATGGAATACCGGCATGGTTTCTATTTTCCGTCTCTGGGCCATCATGCCGCCCTGTTGGAAGAAGCGGGCTTTTCGGTGCGCCAGGCCTGGCTGTTCCGGCGGCCCACCCCCCTTGCCGGTGGAGAAGAGGGGCTGCGGAACTGGGTGCGGATGTTTGCCGGGGAACAGCTTGGCAGATTGGAGCCGGCCCGGCAGGAGCAGGCGCTGGCCGGGATGGAGGCAGTTCTTCGCCCCTATCTGTGGGACCCGGAAAAAAGCTGCTGGGTGGCCGACTATGTGCGGCTGCGGCTGCAGGCTGTGCGGGAAGATTGAAAAAGGCGGGAGCGCCCGAAAGCGCCCCGCCTTTTTTATATAAAAGAAAACTTGAAAGTGGTTCAGAAAAGGATGCCCGCCGCTTAACTGCGCCTCTCTTGTGAGCAGGGAGGGGATGGGTTGCAATAAACGCAAACCAGCGCGCGGGTCAGATTTTAGAATGGGAGGGAAAACCCCTTGGAAGCCACACAAAAGAAAATCGGCGCCCAGATCGCCGCCCTGCAGCGGGCCAAGGGCCTTACGCAGGAGCAGTTGGCAGAGATGTTGGGCGTTTCGGCCCCGGCGGTGAGCAAGTGGGAGACCGACAGCTCTGACCCGGATATCACCCTGCTATGCCCCCTGGCCCGGGCCCTGGGCACCAATCTGGATACTCTGCTGCAGTTTGAGGAAGATCTGCCGGACAAAGAGGTGATTGACCGCATCAACGCCCTGACGGAACAGACCCTAGCTGAGGGCAGCCCAAACGGCTGGAAAAAGGCGGAAGAAGGGCTGGAAGAGCTGCTTTGCCGCTGGCTCGGCTGCGCCCTGCTGCTGTACAATGGGGCCGCCGTCTATGATACCCTGCGGGTCTTTTTCCCCGGGGCAGGGGAAGAAAATTTTGCCCGCTGGCGGGCCCGCAAGCGAAATCTGCTGGAAAGGGTGCGGGCCTTTGGCTTTTTGGATACAAGCAACGGCTTCCTGATGGAATGGCATCTTCGGCAGGGCCAGGCCGAAAAAGCGGCGGAATACTTTGCCGCCTATGTGGAAGCCCCTACCGGCCCGGCGGTGTACCCCAGCGAAACCCTTTTCAGCCCGGGGCTGGGGTTTAAGAAAAAGGAGGAGCAGATGGCGGCCTTTCGGGAGATGCGCCGGATGCTCTGGGAAGAGATCCAAAAAGAGGAGCGATGCCGCCCCATGCGGGGGCTGCCCGTTTTTGAAAAGGCCCTGGAGAAACTGGGCCAGAGCCTGGCATAGCAAAAAACGGCACAGCCTTTGAGGGCTGTGCCGTTTTTTTGTGTGGGATCAGGCGTTGGCCGCGGCCTCGTCGTGATCGTGGTAGGTGCGCTGGCTGGGGTGTTCGCCGGTCTTCCAGACGAACTTGCCGGTAAAGCCATAGATGATGGCGATGATGGGGCAGAGCCAGCACAGGAAGGAGTAGGGCAGGTAGGACAGGGTGGGCACGCCCAGGGTGCCGGCCATGTACACGCCGCACAGGCTCCAGGGGATCAGGGGGGAGATGATGGTGCCGCTGTCCTCCAAAGTGCGGCTCAGCACCTGAGGCAGCAGATCCTTTTTCTTGAATTCGGTGACGTACATCCGGCCGCCCACCACGATGGCCAGGGTCTGGCTGGCAGTGGCCGCCAGCAGGATGGCATTGGAGAAGATCACGGTGGTGATGAGGGTGCCGGTGTTCTTGACCAGGGGCTTCATATGCTCCAGGAAGGAGGAGAGCAGGCCGGTTTTTTCCATGATGGCGCCGTACAGCATGCCCAGCATGCCCAGGGCTGCCGTCCACAGCATGCTCTGCAGGCCGCCCCGGCTCATCAGGGTGTCAAAATCCGCAAAACCGCTCTCGATGGAAAAGCCGCTGTCTAGGATGGTGGCCATGGAGGCCAGGCTCTGGCCCTGGAAGATCATGGCCAGCAGGCTGGCAGCCAGGGTGGAGAAGAGCAGGGTGGGGATGGAGGGGCATTTCAGGATGGCCATGACAATGACGATCACCGGAGGCAGGAGCAGGAAGATGTTCATGTTGAAGTTCTGCTCGATGGCGGTCAGGGTGTTGGCCACCTGCTCGGAGTCAATGCCCTCGGCAGTGTAGCGCATGCCCAGCACCCCGTAGATCACCAGGCTGATGACAAAGGCGGGCCGGTGGTGTACATCATGCTCTTGATGTGGTCGAACAGGTCGGCCTCGGCCACGGCGGGGGCCAGGTTGGTGGTGTCGGACATGGGGCTCATCTTATCGCCCAGGTAAGCGCCGGAAATGATGGCGCCGGCGGTCATGGCCGGGTTGATGCCCAGGCCGGCGCCGATGCCCACCAGGGCCACGCCCACGGTACCGGCGGTAGACCAGCTGCTGCCGATGGAGATGGCGCATACGGCGCAGATCAGGCAGGCGGTGACCAGGAACATGGAGGGATTGATCATTTTCAGGCCCCAGTAGATGATCATGGGCACGGTGCCGCCGGCAATCCAGCTGGCGATCAGGCAGCCGATGAGCATCATGATGATGGTGGGGGTCACCAGGATCTGCCCGCCGTATTCAATGGCGGCGGCCAGCTCTTTCCAGGGCTTGCCGTTCAGCCAGGCAACGCCCAGGGTCACAGCGATGGAGGTGAGCAGGTTGATGTGCACCGGGATATCCAGCCACAGCACCGAGGCCACCATGGAACAGAGCAGAAAAGCAATACAGAACAGGGCCCAGCCGAAGGGCATGTCCTTGGTTTTTTGTGTTTGCATCGGTAAATTTCCTCCCCAAAAGGGGGCTGCTGCCCCCCAAAATCAGTTGTTGTACAGGTACTTGTCCGCAACCTGGGCGATCCACTGGGCATAGGCCTCGTAGCACTTTTCGCCCACTTCCACGGTGGCGTCGGCCGGGTTGCCGATATAGCCGGGGCTCTTGTCCTCCTTCACGGGCACATAAATGCCCACTGCGCCGCCGTAGTAATGCAGGCCGCCCATCTTGACCGGCTTGCCGTCGTCCTCTTCATAGTAGGGCTCACAGCCCTCCAGATGTACCAGGTTGGGCACCGCCGCCAGTACGCAGCTGGCCTCGTCCTCGCCGCCGTGGCCCTGATGCTCGGCATTCTTGCAAACCTTGGGCCAGAAGTCGTTCATGGGAGGCACCCAGTCGCAGACCACGCACTTGAGCCCAAAGCGCACTGCCAGGTCCTTGGCAGCCACATGGAGGGCGGCGTGGTTTTCGGAATGGTTCAGGCAGAGCACGAACCGCTCAAAGCCCTGCTTGTGCAGCGACAGGCAAAGATCCTCGGTCATGTCAATAAAGGTGCGCTCGCTGATGGGCACATTGCCGAACAGGTTGGCGCCTTCCCGCTCGAACTGGTTGGTCTGTACCCCGAAAGGCACCGGGAAGCCAGGCACGGATTTGTGGCCCATGGCGGCCAGCTGCTCGTGCACGCAGCGGATGAGCATATTGGCCTGGAACCAGTCAGCGCCCAGGGGCAGGTGGCTGCCGTGGTTTTCAATGGCGCCAAAGCTCAGGATCACGGTATCCGCACCCTCGTTCATCAGGGCTTTCAGCTCGGTGGCGGTCAGTTCCAAAAGGCATTTGGGGCCTTTGACTTCGTAAAGGGTTTTCCAGTCTTTCACGGTGATTCTCCTTTTTCTTTTGGCTGGCTGCGGGAAGCAGCTGAATGTATGTTTTTTCAGTGCGATAGTATAAATATGCAACTTTTGGGCTGATTGTCAAGAGGGAAAGAGAAAAATTGCGCATATTGACAAAATAAGGGAGAGAAGTCTGCCGCTTCTCTCCCTGTAACATATTCATCGGGTCATCCGATCGAACAACTCGATCAGTTCGTCGATCTTCTGGTCAGCGTCGCCGCTCTTCACCGCCTCGGTCACGCAGGCGGCCATGTGGGCCCGCAGTACCTCCCGGGTGGCCCGGCGCAGCACCGCCTGGGCGGCGGTGAGCTGGTTGGCCACATCGATGCAGTACCGGTCTTCTTCCACCATCCGCAGCACGCCGTCCAGTTGGCCCCGGGCGGTTTTTACCAGGCGGCAGACCTGCTCGTGATCGGCCTTCATCCTTCGATCCCCGTCACGGTGTAGCCGGCTTCGGTCACCGCCGCTTTCAGGGCCTCATCGGTCACGGTATCAGCCACCTGGCAGACGGCTTTGCCGCCCTCCAGGTCAACGGTGGCGCGCACGCCTTCCAGGGCGTTCAGAGCCTTATCCACATGGGCCTGGCAGTGGGCGCACATCATGCCTTCGATTTTCAGGGTTTTGGTTTTCATGGGTACTCCTCCTTTATTTTCCTGGGTTTTGTCCGCCTCGGGGGCGGCGGTTTCGAGGATGGGTTCCGGGGCGGCGGATTCTGCCCCGGCGGGCAGGCCGCCTTTATCCAGATCCAGCAGATTCAGGCGCAGGGCGTTGGTCACCACGCAGAAGCTGGAAAGGCTCATGGCGGCGGCGCCGATCATGGGGTTGAGGGTAAGCCCGAACAGGGGCCACAGGCAGCCGGCCGCCACCGGGATGCCAATTACATTATAACAGAAAGCCCAGAACAGGTTTTCCCGGATGTTTTTCAGAACACCCCGGCCCAGCCGGATGGCCCGGGCCACCCCCAGCAGGTCGCTCTGCATCAGCACCAGGTCGGCGGCGTCGATGGCCACGTCGGTGCCGGCCCCGATGGCAATGCCCAGATCGGCCCGGGTCAGGGCGGGGGCGTCGTTGATGCCGTCCCCTACCATGGCCACCCGGCCTTCTTTCTGAAGCCGGCGCACCTGGGCTTCCTTGTCGCCGGGCAGCACCTGGGCGATCACCTCGTCCACACCCACCTGGCTGCCCACCGCCTGGGCGGTGCGCTGGTTGTCGCCGGTGAGCAGGATCACCCGCAGGCCCATGGCCTTGAGCCGGCGGATGGCCTCCCGGCTGGTGGGGCGGGGGGTATCGGCCACCGCCACCAGGCCCAGCACCCGGCCGCCCCGGGCAAAGCACAGGGGGGTGCAGCCCTGGGCCGAGAGCTCTTCACCGGCCTGGTTCAGACCTTCCGGCAGGGGCAGGCGGCTGCCCATAAAGGCCAGGGAACCGCCGGTCAGCTCCTGGCCGGCTTTTTCATCCAGCCCCCGCACCCCGTTGCCGGGCAGGGCCTCAAAGCCGGTGAGGGAGGGCAGGCCGGTCAATTCCCGGGTATATTCCCGCACGGCCCGGGCCACCGGGTGCTCGCTGTTCTGTTCCAGGGCGGCGGCGTCCCGCAGCAGCTCTTCCCGGCTCACGCCGGGGGCAGGCTGGACGGCCCGCACCTGCATCTGGCCGCTGGTGACGGTGCCGGTTTTATCCAGTACCACAATATCCACCCGGCCTGCCTGTTCCAGGGCAGCGGCAGTTTTGAAGAAGATGCCGTGGCGGGCGCCCTGGCCGCTGCCCACCATGATGGCCACCGGGGTGGCCAGGCCCAGGGCGCAGGGGCAGCTGATGACCAGCACGCTGATGGCCCGGGCCAGGGCAAAGCTTACCGGCTGGCCCAGGGCCAGCCAGACGATCAGGGTCAGCAGGGCCAGCCCGATCACCGCCGGCACAAATACACCGCTGACCTTGTCGGCCAGCCGGGCAATGGGGGCTTTGGTGGCGGCCGCGTCGCTCACCATCCGGATGATCTGGCTGAGGGTGGTGTCCTGCCCCACCCGGCTGGCGGTGCATTTCAGCACGCCGGTCTGGTTCAGGGTGGCGGCGCTCACCTCACTGCCGGGGGCCTTGTCCACCGGCATACTCTCGCCGGTAAGGGCGGCCTCGTTCACGGCGCTCTCGCCTTCCAGCACCCGTCCGTCCACCGGGATCTGTTCGCCCGGCCGTACCAGGAAGATATCTCCCCGCACCACCTCGCTGGCGGGTACCGTTACCTCCTGGCCCTCCCGCAGCAGGGTGGCCGTGCGGGGGGCCAGCTCCAACAGTCCCTTCAGGGCGCTGGTGGTGCGGCCCTTGCTGCGGGATTCCAGGGTCTTGCCCAGGGTGATAAGGGTGAGGATCATGCCGGCGCCCTCAAAATACAGGTCATGCCGGCCGGCATGGGCCCCGGCCATATCCCCCGCGCCCAGGGCAAAGCAGATCTGATACATGACCCAGAGGCTGTACCCCAGGCTGGCGCCGGCCCCCAGGGCCACCAGGGCATCCATGCCGGGGGCCCGGTTCCAGATACCCTTGAAGCCGCTGATGAAAAAGGCCCGGTTCAGGTAAAGGATGGGCAGGGTGAGCAGCAGCTGGGTCAGGGCAAAGGCCGCCGCCCCCTCGGCACCCTCCAGGGCGGCGGGCAGGGGCAGGCCCAGCATGCTGCCCATGGATACATACATCAGCAGGGCAAGGAAAACCAGGCTGCCCAGCAGCCGGCGCTTGAGCAGGGGAGTCTGGGTGTCTTCCAGGGGATTTTCCGCCGGGGCGGCAGGGGCAGAGCCCGGAGCTTCCAGGGGCTTGGCCCCGTAGCCGGCCTTATCCACCGCGGCGCAGATCTCCTCGGCAGTGGCGGGGGCCTCAAATTCCACCCCCATGGAATTGGTCAGCAGGCTGACCGATACGCTTTTGACGCCCGGCAGGGCGGCCACGGCCTTTTCCACATGGGCGCTGCAGGCCGCGCAGCTCATGCCGATTACAGAAAATTGCTGCATAGAGATTTCTCCTTTGGGATGCGGGGGAAGCAGGAAGGGGGCAGAAGCAAAAGCTCAGCCCGGCATACACCCCACCCCCCTGGGGTATATGTCTGCCATTACTATACCACACTTTTTTTAAAATGCAAGGCTTTGGGCAGCACTGCCCTGCCCATAAAGGGAAAAGCCGGCCGGGCCTCCAAAAAATCCGGGGAGAAAAGGCAGCGTCAGAAAGCAGGCAAAAAAAGCCCCCCACCGGGGGGTGGGGGGCAGAACCGTTCTGAGGATTGTTCAAAAAGCGGATCGTTACCAGTTGGGGTGGACCGAAGCCCGGATGTACCGGTCATAGATGGCGCGAACGCCCTCCATTTGTTCCGGGCTCAGGGCCGGCAGCTGGGCGGCTTTCACGTTGGCGCGCACCTGTTCCGGGCGGCTGGCACCGGGGATTACCGCGCTCACCGCCTCCTGCATCAGGATCCAGCGCAGCGCGTAGGGGATCAGATCCTCGGTGCCGAACAGTTTTTTCAGTTCCGCCACAGCCCGGAGCCCCTGCTCATAGTCCACACCGGAAAAGGTCTCGCCCTTATCAAAGGCCTCGCCGTTCCGGTTATAGCTGCGGTGGTCGTTTTGGCCGAACCGGGTATCCTTGGTGTACCGGCCGGTGAGCAGGCCGCTGGCAAGGGGCACCCGGGCCAGAATGCTGATCTGCCTTGCCTGGGCTGCCGGGAACAGTTCCTCGGCGGGTTTGAGGCGGAACATATTGAAGATGACCTCAATGGCCGAGATGGGGTATTCCATAGCCCGGAGGCCCTCGCTGACCTTTTCGATGCTCACGCCATAGTGGGCAATCTTGCCCTTTTGCACCAGCTTATCCAGGCCGGCAAACAGCTCGTCCTTCTGATATACGGAAGAGGGCGGGCAGTGCAGCAGCACCAGATCCAGCTGTTCCATGCCCAGCCGTTCCAGGCTTTGGTCAATAAACCGCTCGGTGTTTTCCGGGGTATAGCCCTCGGCGGTATGGGGGTCCAGCCCCCGGCCGCATTTTGTCACCACAAAGAAGTGGTCCCGGTGCCGGGCAAGGAATTTCCCAATAGCTCGCTCGCTGCCGCCGTTGTTGTAGATATCGGCTGTGTCGATCAGGTCGATGCCGCACTCATACCCGGCCTGCAGGATCTCCAGGGCCTTTGCCTCGTCGAAGGGGTCGCCCCAGCGGGCCCCCAGCTGCCAGGTGCCAAGGCCGATCTCGCTTACCCTGCGCCCGGTTTTGCCAAACATTCTGTGATTCATGCCATACCTCTTTCTCTTATCGCCGGAAGATCTCTCTTGCCTGCCGCATGTTTTCCCGGATATTCACCCCAAAGGGGCAGTTGGGCTCACAGCGGCCGCACATCAGGCAATCCTCCGCAGTGGCCGGCAGGGACCAATAGTGTTCCCGCACGGTGTCCGGCACCGTCTTTTGCTGTTTGGCCAGATCCAGGAATTTGGTCACGGCGGCAATATCCAGGTGGGCCGGGCAGGGCTGGCAGTGGTTGCAGTACATGCACCGGCCCGTCATGGAAACAGAGATGCCGGAAGAAAAGATATGGGCATAGCTGCGCTCCTGGGGGGAGAGCTGCTGATGGCGCAGGGCTTCCAGCAGTTCCTGGGGGGTGCGGCAGCCCACCAGCACCACCTTTACCCCGCTGCGGTCCAGGCAGTACTGGATGCACTGGGGCACGATCATGGCCACCCCAAAGGGAGAGCTTTCCGCCTTCAGCAGGGTGCCCGCCCCCAGCGCTTTCATGACGGTGATGGCCACGCCCCGGTTCTCACAGGCCGAGTACAGCTTTTGCCGGGCCTCGTCGGCCACCAGGCCGCTCCGTTCCATCCCCTTGAATTCCATCAGGGCCTCGATGTCGGTGTCGGGGGCCTCCATATCATAAGCCGGATTGATGCTGAACATCAGCACATCAATCCAGCCGCTTTCCACCGCTTTCAGGGCCACCTGGGGATTGTGGGAACTCATGCCGATATGGCGGAGGATCCCCTTTGCCTTGAGTTCCCGGGCATATTCCAGCACCGGGCCGCCCAGCACCCCGTCCAGATCCTCTTGGCTGTCCACATAGTGGATCATGCCCACATCGATATAATCGGTCTGCAGCCGATTCAGCAGATCCTCAAAGGAGCGGCGGGTCTTTTCGATATCCCGGGTCCGGGTATACTGGCCATCCTCATACACGGTACACAGATGCCCTTGAATGATGAATTTTTCCCGGCGGCCCCTCAGCGCATTGCCCAGGTGCTGCCGGGTGGGGGCCTGGGGCATGAAGATATCCAGGTAGTTGACGCCGTTTTCCTCCGCCGTATCCAAAATGGCCGTGCTATCTTCCTGCGACAGCCCGTTGAACCATTCGCCACCCAAACCGATCTCGCTCACCCTGAGCCCGGTGCGGCCCAATATTCTGTACTGCATGAAATTCTCCTGTGCCCCAAAGGGGCGGTCCTTGTATAAATGACGAATTTAAGTATAATGGCATTATATAGAACAACCAAAAGAGGGGCAAGTACGCATATTTTTTTCAGAAGGTGAAGAAAAGTTCACCAAGGAGAGGGCGAAACCCGATGGAAAAGATCCTGGTTACCTGTGAGATGGAGGTTACCCTGAAGATGATCGGCGGCAAGTGCAAGCCGCTGATTTTAGACAGCCTGATCCGTCACGGCACCCAGCGGTTCAGCCAGCTGATGCGCCGGCTCAGCCAGGTATCCCAGCGCACCCTCACAAATCAGCTGCGGGAACTGGAAGCGGACGGGCTGATCAGCCGGACCGTTTATGCCCAGGTCCCCCTCAAGGTGGAATACAGCATCACCGAAAAGGGCCGTTCGCTGGCCCAGATTCTGGAACTCATGTGCGAATGGGGCGAAAAGAATATGGATGAAAGGTTTGAACTCACCGACCCGCAATGTACCGGCCAGGAAGAAGAATAAGCCGAACTCCCAGCCCATTAACCCAAAACCAAAGGCAGCCGCCTCCCTTTTCGGGGAGGCCGGCTGCCTTCTGTATATTTTATAGTTTTTACAGTCCCTGGCGGCGAAGAGCCCGGTCCACCCGGCGGAAATCCCCCACCGCCTTCAGCCCGATGCGGAAGATGCGGGCCAGATTCAGGCTGTTGACGCCCCCCTGCCGGGGCAGAAAACTCACCGGCAAAGAGAGCACCGGCAGGTCCATCCGGGCGGCAAAAGCCGCAATGAGCACGTTGGGCAGGAAGAAATTCTCCGGAATGAGTTCCAGGCACCGGGCAAGGAAGTCCCGCTTCATCAGCCGGTAGGGGGTGTTGGGGTCGGCCGTATAGGCCCGCAGAAAGAACAGGGTGACATATTTCAGCACCTTGGTCACCACCCAGCGGGAAAAGCCGTCCCCCCGGTGCACCCGCCGGCCGATCACCAGGTCATAACCGGCCCGCTGTTCCCAGAAAGGGGCGAATTCCTCCGGCAGGGTCTGGCCGTCCGAATCGGTCTGAAAGATATAGTCGGCCCCCTGTTCCAGGGCATAGCGGTAACCAAACAGGCAGGCTGACCCGTGGCCCCCGTTGGGCTTGGTCAGGGGGATCAGGGCGGGCAGTTCCCGGGCCAGGGCCTCCAGCTTTTGGGCGGTGCCGTCCCGGCTGCCGTCGTTCACCACCACCAGCCGGGCTTCGGGGCCGGTCTGGCAGGCTACCTGGTGCCACTGGCGCACTACTTTTTCGATATTGGCTTCCTCATTGTAAGCCGGAATCACGATATAGAGTTTCTCCAAAACCATTCCTCCCATGGGGCCCTTGGCCCGGCGACGGCATTCAGTTCAGGCAGAGCAGCAGATATTCCCCAAAATCCAGCTGTTGGCTGCGCAGGGAGATCAGGGCTTCCAGGTCCAGGGATGGGTAGCTCTCCCGCTCCCGGGGACCTACCACGATATAATCCACCCCATAAGCTTCGATCACGGCCCGGGCGGCCTCTTCGCCATCCTCATAAAGGGCGCGGACCTCGTCGCCCCGGGCATCCACCCCGGCCAGGTCGCTGCGCCACAGCCATTCATGGGTGTGCCAGCCCACGATGGTGGCCCGGCCGGTGGCCATGCTGATCCGGCAGTACTGGGTGTAGCTGGCCCCCGGGGCCTCCACCACCACCGCGTCCGGGGCGGCGTTCTCGTCGATCCACCGGATCAGGGCCGCCTCGTTGGGGGCCTCCTGCTCAATAAAGGCCAGCCCATCCAGCCCCTGGTACTCCCGCCCCCAGTAGGTGCTCTTCAGGGCAAGGGGGGTATAGCAGAGGGGGATGGCCAGGCAGCAAACCAGGGCCAGACGGCGCAGCAGTCGTCGGGGTCGCCGCTGGCCGGCCGCCGCGGCCCACCAGCGGGCCAGGCTGTAGCCCATGGCTAGGCCAAAGAGGATGAAGGCCTGGTAGGTGAGCTTGAACATGGTGTTGGCCCGGGGCGCCGAGGGGTATATATCCTTCAGATAGAGCAGCTCCGGCCCGATCAGCAGCCCCAGGCCGCACAGGTAGCAGAAAAACACAAACAGGTCGGGCAGATCAAAGCTGTTCAGCCAGCGGGAAAAACCGTTCTCCCGGCCAGGCAGCGCCCCCCGGGCGGGAACTTCGTAGAGGACCTGCCAGCCTTCCTCTTCCTCCAGGGGGCCGAAGGGCCAGCGGCCCAGCCGGCGGCGTTCGGTGAAAAACAGGAAGATCAGGTAGGCCGCAAAACAGCCCAGAGGCAGATACCACAGGGCCAGGAACTGGGGCAGCGGGCTGGATTGGGCCACCAGACCAATGCCGGCGCTCATGGAATCAAAGGAGAGGCTGAAGGGCAGGGAAGAGAGGGAGCGCAGGGCCAGCAGGAGGGCCAGCCGCAGGGCGCCCTCTGCCCAGAAGGACTTCTGACCGGGCGCGCAGCGCATCCCCGCCGCCCAGAAAACGAAAAAGACCGAGACGATGGTGTAGATGGCAAAATCCCAGTAGTTGGTCATGGCCATGACCCCGAGGAAAAAGCCGCAGAGCCAGAAGGCCGGGTCCGCCAGAGATTCCCACAGGGGGGTCTGCCGGCTGGCATTCTGCCGGGCCCGGCTCAGCCAGACAAGGCTCAGAGCCAGGAAGAGCAGCACAAAGCAGATATCCAGCACATGGGCGTGCAGGTCGCTGACAATAAAGGAATAGAAGGGGAATTCATGGATGGTGTTGTCGGTGCTGCCCTCATAGCAGTTGATGAATCGGGTGGCGTCCGGATACCAGTAATTTTCGGCGTAATCCACCAAGCCCAGCCGGTTTAAAAAGGGCAGCAGCACCCCGAACAGAAAGGCGTGGCCATTGCCGCCCACCGCCACCAGAAGGGAACAGGCCGCCCCGCCGGCGGCGCAGCCCCGGCCCTTAAAGCCCTTGAGCCCCAGCAGGTCATAGCCCAGGGCGCCGGCCAGGCTCAGGGTCAGTGCAAAGGTGGTGGCCATCATCAGGTTATAGCCCACGGCGCTGCCCACCCCCGCCAGCCGGCAGAGGAAAGCGGTGGCAAAATGGCCGTAATAATAGTAGTTGATCCCCTTACCGGCATACCACATGTCGGCGGCGGGCATCCAGTCGCTGTTCAGGATGCTGGCCACAAAGCCGTGATCCATAAATTTTTCCAGATCCCGCAGGTCCGGGTTGGTGGCCCGCAGCCAGGCCCAGAAGGCCAGGGCGGCCAGAAAAATAACCTCCTCCACCAGGGCGCGCCGCCAGAAAGTACCGCTGCCCAGGGCCGTCTGCCAGACAGACCCAGCCCTGCGCCGGCGAAGGAAAGCAGGGAACCAGCAGGCCAGAGCCGCCGCCCCCAAAAAGAGCCAGCAGCCCCATACCCGGAAGGGGACGAGATGAAAGGAAGAGGAGGTAAAGGAAAGCCAGGAGCAAAGGGCCAGCCCCAACACCTTGGAAAAGGCCCAGCCTTTATCCCGCAGCCCTCCAAAGACCGAGAGGGTCAGGGGCAGCAGGGCCATGCTCAGCAGCAGAAGAACGGCCCACCAGCGGGCCAGCGCCAGGAAATCGGAAATCATGGAAGATCCTTTCGTGCAAGATCAGCGGATTTGATAGACGGTGGTTCCTTCGTCCTGATACACCACCGGCAGGGCCTGACGGAGGACCTCCTCGCCCCCGGCCTCAAAGAAGGCGGAAAAGCGCTCATCTCCGATAAGGGTGCTGTCTACCAGCAGGTAATCAGCCCCGGTATTCCGGGCAGCCTGGGCAAAGGCCCCCGGATCCCGGCAGGCAAACAGTTTTTCCAGTACCTGATCCCGCCCGGTGGTGTCATACCCGGCGGACCAGGCATAGTAGGGCCAGCCCTGGTAGGCCAGCCGCCCCGTGGTGAATACCGGGTGGATGGTGATGTAGCCGGTGATGAAAACCGAGCCGGTGGGGGTCTCCTCCCGGATCCAATTGGTGAGGGCGCTCTGTTTCTGAATCCGCACCGGGGTGGAGCGGCAGAGATTGGAATAGGTGATCCCGTCTTCCAGGCCGGTGATGGTGAGCAGCACCGCCGCGGCCAGGGCCGCCCCCCGGCGGGTCAGGCGCCGGCTTTTCCAGAGGATGGTCAGCAGCCAGCCGTTCAGGATGCCCCCTAGAATCAGGCTGAGCATCACCTGCTTGTGGCCCACCGCGATATCGGGGGTCATCTGCAGAGTAAAAGCCTGGACCAGGGGCAGCAGGCAGCTGAGGAAAAAGACCCTTGCCGCCCCCCGGCCCTTGCCGCCGCCGGCCCAGATCAGCCCGGCCAGAAAGAGGGGGAAAAAGATCCCGGTAAGGAGCAGCAGATATTCCGCCAGATCCCCGGCCGAGCCGGAGGGGGCCAGAAAACCCAGATGGATCTGGAGAGAAATGGGAGAAGCCCCTTTGGTGAAAAAGGCGGATTGCAGGCTGGAAAGGGCCATGGCCGGCAGGGCGGCAAAGAGATAGGTCAGCCGGGCCCGGCTGAAGATTCCCATCCCGGCCAGGATCAGCAGGGCGCTGATGACCATGGAGCCATGCCAGAAGGCGGCAGCCCCCAAAAGCAGGCCGGCCGGCAGCCCCCAGAAAATGGCGGGGCTGGGGGCCCAGCCCTCCCGGGCAAAAAGGAAAGCAGAGGGTCCTCGGCTCAGGGTCTCCACCCCCTCCTGCAGCAGGGGCAGAAAGAGCAGCAGGGCCAGCAGCACCAGGCAGACCCCCAGGGAGAGATGCCGCTGGTTGGCCCACACATTCTGGTTGAAAAGGCCCCAGTCCTCATGGGCGGTGGTGCCGATAAAGGTCTTATTGTTCAAAAACCAGCCGAGCCAGCCGGTATTCTCCGGCTTTTGGGCCAGAAAGCTGAAAAAGGCAAAGGAACTGCGGAAAAACAGAAAAACAAGGCTCAAAAACGCCGCCCCCCGGCTGCCGGTAAGGGCATGGGCCAGGGTGAACAGGAGCAGCATCATGCTGAGAAAACTCAGCAGACTGGGCAGGTTGAGGGCCCAGGTGAGGGGCAGGCCCAGATATTCCAGCAGCCCGGCGGCAAACAGGAAGAGAAAATGATAGCGGATGGTGCCGTCGGCAAAATGGGGGTATTGGGTAGGGAAATTCTCACCCAGAGAAAAGCTGCGGATCACCGCAATATGGGGTGAAAAATCCGAGTAGATGTTCACCGCCATGGAGATGGAGGAAGCATCCTCCCAAAAGCTGTAAAAGCTGACAAAAAGCCCGGCAGCCAGGCTGAACACCAGGGCAAGGGCCTGCCAGTGGCCAAAATCCCCGGCAAAAAAGCAGGCAACAGAGGGGCCCGGGCGGCGGGTGGCCTTTTCCAGCCGGCCGTCCCGCCAGACGGCCCCCGACCCTGCCCGGCGGCGAAGGGTCAGCAGCCCCGCCCCGGTCAAAAGCAGGCCGGCCGCCAGCGCGGCCCCTGCCCCGAAGGCCATGGGCCGGCCGGTATCCCGGGCCAGCCAGGCGCTCAGATAGGCCACCCAGCCCAGCAGGATATAGCCCAGGCAGAAGCCGGCGGGCAGCACCAGAAAGGGGCGGTAGAGGGGAACTTCCTGCCCCTGCAGGCTGCGCAGAGCCGAGAAGAAAAGGGTGGGGAAAAAGAGGCGGAGCAGTAAACACCCCGCCCCAAAAGATAGGATCAGATAGAGCAAAGCCAGCACGGCCGGGTCTCCTTTCAGCGGGGGTCGACGGGAAGAAGGGCGTCGGTATCCTCCTGTACCAGATAGCGGGGCCGGCCCTTGACCTCTTCATAGATCTTGCCGATGTACAGCCCGATCACGCTCAGGGCCAGCATCAGGCCGCTGCCGATGAAAAGCTGCAGCAGGATCACGGTGGAAAAACCGGTCTGAGCCTGATGAGAAAAATACATCCAGAGGGTCTGCACCGTCAAAACGGCGGCGGCCGCCAGCATCACCAGCCCCATCACCCCCACCAGCAGAAGGGGAGCGGCGGTATAGGCGATGATGGAATCCACAAAAAGGCGGAGCAGGGCGGAAAAACGCCATTTGGTGCGGCCCTGGCGGCGGGGCTCCACCTCAAAGGGCATCTGGCAGCGGGCAAAGCCCAGCCAGGCGCTCATGCCCCGGAAATAGGTATCCCGTTCGGGCAGCTGCTTCCAGGCTTCCAGGGCCCGGCGGCTGAGAAGCTTGAAATCCGAGAGGGGCTGCTGGCTCAGCCCGGTGAGCCGGCCAAAAAGCCGGTAATACAGGGCGGCGCCCCAGCGGCGGAAAAACGGTTCCCGGCCCCGGTGGGCCTTGACCCCGTCCACGATCTCATAGCCCTGCTGCCACAGTTCCACCATCCGGGGCAGGTAGCGGGGCGGATGCTGCAGGTCGGCATCCATCACGATTACCGCGTCCCCGCCGGCCCTTTCCAACCCGGCACAGAGGGCAGCCTCCTTGCCGAAATTCCGGCTCAGCCGCACCAGGCGCAGCCCGGGCAGTTCCTGCCTGGCCAAAAGGAGCTGCTGCCAGGTATCATCGGTGCTGCCGTCATCCACCAAAAGATAGGAATGGGGGATGTCGGCTTCACCCAGCACCTGTTCCACCTGGGACAGGGTCTGCCGGATCGAGGCTCCTTCATTGTATACAGGCATCAGAATGGTGACCATGGGGGCGGTTCTCCTCTGCAAAGACATACATCAAATATTATAGCACAGCCATGCCAGCCCCGAAAGGCAAAGGGGGATTTTTACGGCAAAAAAGGCAAAAAACAACCGAAAATAGCATAAAAAAGCCCCGGCCGGATCTTCCCGGTCAGGGCGTAAGGGGCTGTAAAAGTTCAGGGTGCGGGGTGCCAGGTGCCGCTGTCGGGCAGGCTGAAGGAAGCGTCGCCCGCCATGTGGAGAGAATGTCGGATGGAAACGCCCCAGGCGGAATCCTCCCGGTAGTTTTTCTCGATACGCTTGTCCACAATGGCGCAGTTTTCCCGGTTGGTGCCGATGAGCAGCACCAAAAAGCGATCCCGCCCGTGCTGGGTATAGGCATCGCCCCGGCGCAGGCTGCGGCCGATGGCGGCTTTCAGTTTCTGGGCGGCAGCGGCGATCTTTTCCGGGTCCTCCAGCAGGCGGCCCCGGCTGTCGCACAGCCAGTACATGAGCAGGTAGGCGCTCTGGCCGCTGCGCTCCATCATCCGGCAGCACATCCGGTATACATCAATAAAGCTGGGGTAGCTGCAGTAGTAAGCGCCGCTCTGGCGCTGGGGTTCCTGGATATGGTCGGTGATCTCGGCCACCGTTTCGGTATTTTCCTGGCCGGCCAGGCTCAGCTGACGGAACCGTTTGACCAGCTCATCACTGGGCTTTACGTCAAATTCCTCGCTCAGCTCATGTACGGCCTGGTCGTATACTTGCTTAGCCTCGTTGTACCGTTCCAGGGCCATCAGGCAATCGATCCGCAGGCACTGCCATTCTTCCATATGGTACAAAGCAGCGGTGCGGGTGGCCAGTTCCAGCAGGGCCTCCCACTCGTTTCGCTTGCTCAGCAGTTCGGCCAGGGTCCGCACACAGGAAAAATACCCTTGCCGCAGCTGGGCGGCGGCAATCACCGCCCAGTCGGACCCCATCAGATGGGGCAGAAAATCCCCGGTATACAGCTGGGCAGCCTGCCTGAGATGGGTCAGCTTGTCATTTTCGCCCCGGCAGGCTTTGGCCTTGGCCAGTTCCTCTTCAAAACAGCGCACATCCAGCACCACCGGCAGTTCGCTGCAGAAGAAATAGCTGCCGGTTTTATAGCGGATGGTCACGCTTTCGGGCAGACCCGCCCGCGCCAGCAGCCGGCGCAGGTTGCTGATGGTCACCTTCAGGTTATTGGCCGGGTCGGCGGCAGTATCGTCCGCATACAGGATATCCATCAGCCGTTCCCGGGAGATACCATCCGGAAAACGGTAGAGGAGGACCTGCAGAGCCTGCATGGCCTTGGTGCTGTTGGTCCGCTCCAAATGCAGGACATTGCCTTGGTACGACAGGGAGAAATCGCTCAGCATCCGGACCGCAATCACTTCCGGCGGCAGATTCATTCTATCCCCTCTTCCCTGTTAAAAGTGTAAAATCGTTATATGGAAATCTCCGGCCACAGACCGGAAAATTCTGCGCAAGTAGAGACTAACCTCATAATAATCATATGTTTTTTATAGGGTGCCGTCAAGGGTGAAAAAGAGTGAAAAAGGGGAGAAAATCAAAGTATGGAAGAAAAAACAGGCAAGGAACGGGGAGAAGAAACGAAAAAGCCGTGTTTTTCAAGAGAGAACAAGTTTTCCCGCCTGTCATAAATCTGCCCCAGACGGAAGAAAAGGCAGGGCAGAGAGCGGTGAGAGACGCGAAAATGAGAATTACAGGCAGAGGCCCGGCCCCAAAAAACAGGCCTGAAAATAAAATGTGAGGGGACTGCAAAAAAGTACTTGACAACCGGATAGGAAGATGCTATATTGCTCTTGAGGTTAGGCAAGGCTAACCAAGCCGGCCTGGCCGATTTTTAAAAGTCCGCAGTTAGTCAATACTAACCATATCCGCCCGGGAAGGGATTCTTTCCCCAATTCCCACAGGGCAGACAGGAGAAACCATGACCGAGACATTTGAGACTCTGCTGTGCACCCACAGTGCCCCCGTGCTGGCGGGGCTGCGGCCTTCCGGCACCGTCACCTGTCATCGGGAGAAACTGCCTTTTTTGGAACAGGACCTGGCCGAATGCCGCCGGCTGCTGCTGGAGCATGGCCTGCGCTGCCGGGTACTCTGCCAGTGCGAGAGGCACTTGGTGCTGATGATCTACGATCCGGTATGGCTGGAAGCCTGCCTGATCGGCCGCCGGGCCCGGAAAATGCTGCGGCAGCTGGGCTACCCGAAGGATGCGCTGGTGGAAGAACTGCTGGAAGAGCTGGGGCACAGGATGGCCCGGCAGGGCTTTCCCCATGAGATTGGGCTCTTTCTGGGATATCCCGCCCGGGATGTGGAAGAATTCATCCGCCGGGGCGGGCTGGGCAGCATCTGTACCGGATACTGGAAGGTATACCGCCATCCCGGAGAGGCCCGGCGCTGTTTTGCCCGGTACGATGCCTGCCGGGAAGATTTCCTGGCCCGGCAAAGCCAGGGACAGAGCTTGCGGCAGATCCTGCGGGCAGGCTGAAAAATTTTTGCTATACAGGAGCGCCGCGTGAACAGGACAGCGCGCGTCGCTTTTGCGATAGGCCATTGAACGTGGCCGAAAGCGCAGCCATTGGCTTTCGGCCGGGGACGCGCCTTGCAAACGGGCGCAGGGTTCCTCAACTCCTCCATCGGGAAAAGGCCGCCGTGGATTTCACGGCGGCCTTTTCCTTTTTATTATATCTTGTGGGGGTATAGGGGGGCGGCTCAGCCCTCCAGGATGCTCAGCACTGCTTCGGCCACTGCGCCGCCCTCGGCCCAAAGGCCTGCCTCATCGGTGCAGCGCTCATATTCCAGGGCAGTGGTTACAAATCCGCTTTCCAGCAGAACCGCCGGGCAGGCGGTGGTGCGGGTGACAAAATAGTAGTCCTCCCGGGCGCCCCGGTTGTTGCAGCCGAAGGCGGCCGCAAAACGGCTGGTAAGGGCCGCGGCCAGATCTTCGCTCTGGGGGGTGAACCAGTAGCACTCGGTGCCGTTTACATCCAGGGTATCCCGGGTCAGGGCAATGCTGTTGTGGTGCAGGCTGATGAAGAAATCCGGCGCCTGAGAATTCACCATCTCCAGTCTCTGGGCCAGGCTCAGATAGCTGTCGTCCGACCGGGTCAGGCTGACCCAGGCGCCCAGCTGCTCCAGCCGGGCCTTGGCGGCCAGGGTCAGGGCCAGGTTCAGATCCTTTTCCAGAGGGCCGTCGGTGCCGGCACAGCCGCTGGCGCCGTTATCCTCACCGCCGTGGCCCGCGTCCAGCAGGATGCGCACCCCCTCCAGAGGGGCGTCCGGGTTATCGCTGAGCCGGGGCGTTTTCTTGAGCAGGATCTCCACCCCGTCCTGGCCATAGCGCACCGTATAGCCCCAGAGAGACTCCTCTTCCCCAAAGGCAAAGCGAAGGGTAAAGCCGGCGGGGGATTCGTCCTCCCCCTCGGCGGGCGGGATCTCTCCCACCTCCACCGCTGTAGCCATCTCGCCGCTCTGGAGCGCCGTGCCGGCAAAAGCGGCATCGTAGAAGGTCAGGGTCAGGCTGCCGTCCTCGCCCCGCTCTGCCAGATACAGGGGCGTGCCGGAGCCCTCCAGCCGCCAGAATTCGCCGGCATCGCTCTGGATGACCGAAAGGCCGGTGAAGGAGGCCTCGGCAGCGGCCGGGTCGTCCTCTTCCAGCAATTCCACATCAGAGGCCCGCAGCCAGCCGCCGTTTTGCAGCTGGTAGGCCCAGGTGATTTTGGAAGAGCTCACATATTCCTCGCTGTCCACTACCCGGGCCATGGCCCCGTTGGGGATGGCGCCAAGAATGGTGGAGGAATCCTCATAATCTGCCAGCAAGCTGGCAATGCCGTCCGCCGTCACCCGCAGCCATTGGCCCGGCTCGGCCTCCACGCTGCCGTCGCTTTCCGGCTCGGCGGGGGTCCAGTTCGAGGAGGTCTTGTAGGTGACCGTCACCGTCTGGGAAAAATCCCCCTGGGTGAGGGTAAAGGTGTTTTCTCCCTCGGCAAGGCTCACCGCCTTGGTCCAGACGCCCTTGCTGCCCGGCCGGTCCACCGGCTGGCCGTTGAGCAGCACCTCGCTGTCCGGGTCGCTGGTGCCGGTGAGGCAGAGGGTATCATAATAGGTAGAAAAATCATCGGAAGGGTAGCAGATGGCGGTCTGCTGGGAAAGGGTGGTATCCGGCAGGGTCTCGGTCCCCTCCTGATAGGCGGCCAGCCGCCGGGCAGGGGAGGGGTCCTGGGAGAGATCGCTCCACCGGCCCAGCACGCCGCCGGTGCCGGTCTGCCGCAGGGCTGCCAGGCTGGCGGGGCTTACCTCATCCAGCAGGGTCAGGTCTTTTCCGTCGGTATAGGGCACCGCCCCTTTCAGGGTGGTGGAAAAATCCTCGGCCTGGCCGGCAAACAATACGGTGGGGGAACTCTTTTCGGCCAGTTTCAGGGCCCATTCGGGGGCGTCTTCCCGGGCAAGGGGATTGCCCTCTTGATTGGTGGCCAGCAGGTAAAAGGCAATGCCGGCCTTGGCACACTGTTTTTTCAGCCGGCTCACCGGGTCGGTGCCGTCCAGTTCCGGCGCCAGGGCCAGGGAGTCGGTCTTATCCTCAAAAAGGGCGTATTCCCCGTACCGGCCGCTCAGCAAAACACCGGTGCAGCCCCAGGCCTCGGCCTGTACCGGCACCGCATCCAGAAAATCCAGCTGGTCGGAGATATCCGAACAGGCCAGAAGCTGTTCGGTCCAGCCTTCATCCAGCACCAGCACCACCGGGGCCTTGACCCGGGCGGCGGGGGGAGAGAAGAAGAGGGCAAAGAGAAAACCGGTCAGAAAAATCAGGATCAGCAAGAAGATCACACAGAGGAAAAAGGGGAATGTGCGTCGTTTCATGAAAAAGCTCCTTGATCAATAGGATGGGGATGACCGGCAAAGAGCCGCAGCCTTATTATAACACGGGAAAGCCCCCCTCCAAACGGCAAAATGCGGCAAATTTCACCAAAATTCGTCCCGACAAAAAAGAGCGGCAAAAAAGCTGCCCCCAAACCGGGAGGGATATGCTATACTTTATATACATATTGAAAAGCCGGCGGCGGATATGTCAGCCTGTCCCCGCCGGCGCTGACTCCATAACGGAAAGGAAAAGAATCCATGAAAATACCTGCCCAGGCTTTTACCCACGGGGGAAAATTCCACGCCGACGATGTATTCAGTGCCGCGCTGCTGCAGATCGTCCGCCCGGACGTCCGCATCCAGCGCGGTTTTGAGGTGCCGGAAGATTTTGAAGGCCTGGTTTTTGATATCGGCGACGGAATGTTCGATCACCATGCGGAACCCCGGGAGACCCGGCCCAACGGAGTGCCCTATGCGGCCTTCGGCAAGCTGTGGCGGGTGCTGGGCCCCGGGCTGGTGGGGGAGAATCAGGCCCGCCTGCTGGACGAAAAATTTATCCAGCCCCTGGACCTGAACGACAACACCGGCGAGCAGGACAGCCTGGCCGACGCCATCGGCAGCTTCAATCCCCGGTGGGATTCCAAGGAACCGGCGGACGAGTGCTTTGCCCGGGCGGTAGCCTTTGCCAAAGTAATCCTGGAAAACCGGCTGGAGGAGGCCCGGGCGGTGAGCCGGGCCGACGAGCTGGTGCAGAAGGCCTATGCCAATATGCGGGATGGCATTGTGGTGCTGCCCTGCTATGCCCCCTGGAAAAACGCCCTTTACCGCAGCGATGCCATCTTTGTGGTATATCCCAGCCAGCGGGGCGGCTGGGCGGCCCAGTGCGTCAACGACCGGCGCACCAAGAGCCCCAAGCTGCCCTTCCCCTCGGCCTGGGCGGGTCAGCCGGCGGGGGTGCTGGCCCAGCGCAGCGGCCTGCCCGGCCTGCGCTTTTGCCATGCCAGCCGCTTCTTGGTCACCGGGGAGGATAAGGCCACCGTACTGGCTGCCTGCCGCCAGGTGCTGCAGTCGGCGGGCCGGCTGAACGGATGACAAATGAAAAGGCCGCCAGCTGGGTCTATATGCTTCGCTGCAAAAACGGCAGCCTGTATACCGGCTGGACCAACGACCTGGTCGCCCGGCTCAGGGCGCACCGGCAGGGGAAGGGGGCCAAATATACCCGGGCCTTTGGGGCCCAGGCTCTGGCCTATGCCCAAAGCCTGCCGGATAAAAGCCAGGGGCTGCGGCGGGAAGCGGAACTGAAAAAACTGACCCGGGCCCGGAAAGAGGAACTCTGCCGGGCCTGGCAGGCCCGGGGGGAAAACGCCCCCGGCTTTGCCGAGGGGCAGGCGGCCTTTGGCCCGGCCCCACAGGAGGAGAAGAAGGAAAAGGGATAAGCATTGGAACTGAGTTTGCTTTTGATGGAAAATATCCTCTCCATGGCCTTTATGGCCCTGGTGGGCTGGATGGCGGCCAAAACCGGCGTGATCCGCCCGGGAGGAGCGACGGTGCTCTCGGCCTTCTGTCTGTACATCATCTGCCCCTGTGTGAACATCGTGGCTTTCCAGGTGGACCGGGGCCCGGATACCCAGACCGGCCTGCTGGTCACCCTGGTGGCGGCGGTGGGGATACAGGGGCTTTACCTGCTGGTGACCACCCTGCTGGCTAAACCCTTCCGGCTGGACGCGGTGGAGCAGGGCAGCCTGATCTATTCCAACGCAGGCAACTTGATCGTCCCTCTGGTCACGGCCATGCTGGGGCGGGAAAAGATCCTGTATGCCTGCGCCTTCCGGGTCATCCAGATCCCGCTCATGTGGACCCACTACCCCTGGCTGCTCAACCCCAAGGCCAAGACCGACTGGCTCAAACTGCTGCGCAACCCCAACATCCTCTCGGTGGGGGCGGGGCTCTTCCTCTTCTTTTCCGGTCTGCGGCTGCCCGGCGTGGTTTCCGGTGCGGTGGAATCCATCAGCGGCTGTATGGGCCCGGTGAGCATGTTCAATATCGGGCTGCTGATGGCTGAGATCGACTGGAGCCTTCTGCTGGGCTCGGTGCGCAGCTGGCTCATTGCCCTGGGTCGGCTGGTGGCCTATCCCATGCTCTTTATCCTGTTCACGGCGGCCACCGGCGTTACCGCCCGGCTGCCCGGTGCCCAGGAATGGCTGCTGATCACTCTTCTGGCCTGCTCGGCGCCGGTGGCGGTAAACGTGGCCCAGATCGCCGAGGTGTCGGGCGGGGACGGCCCCCGGGCCGGGGCGGTGGTGGCCCTTTCCACCCTGCTGTCCATTGTTACCATGCCGCTGATGGCCCTGTTGTACCAGATGTTCTGCTGAGAGGGGGAGGAATATGGAACTGAGTTACCTGCTCATGCAGAGCATCCTTTCCATGGCGGTGATGGTGCTGATGGGCTGGGCCGGCGTGAAAAGCGGCGTGCTGAAACTGGAGGATTCCCGGGTGGTGGCGGCGCTTTCCCTGTACATCGTCTGCCCCTGCATGATGCTCTCGGCCTTTCAGGTGGAATTCAGCCCCCAGAAACTGCATGGCCTGCTGCTGGCCCTGGCGGCGGCCATCCTGATCCACGGGGTGTACATCCTGTTTACCCTGCTGCTGGCCGGGCCCTTCGGGCTGGACGGGGTGGAAAAAGGCAGCCTGATCTATTCCAACAGCGGCAACCTGATCATCCCTCTGGTCACCAGCCTGCTGGGCAAGGAATACGTCCTCTTCACCAGCCCCTTTCTGACGGTGCAGATCGTCCTTTCCTGGACCCACTGCGTCAAGCTGGTCTGCCCCTCTGCCCGGCTGGATCTCTGGAAGATCCTGAAAAACCCCAACATCCTGGCCACCCTGGCGGGCATGGTCCTGTTCTTCGGCCAGCTGCGTCTGCCCGGGGTGGTGGCCTCGGCGGTGGACAGTGTGGGCGCCTGCGTGGGGCCCCTGGGGATGTTCAGCATCGGGATGCTGATGGCGGGGGCCGATTGGGGGCGGGTCTTCCGCTCCAAGCGGAACTATGCCATTGTGCTGGGCCGGCTGGTGCTTTACCCGGCTCTCTTCGCGGTGCTGGTCTGCCTGAGCCGGATCACCTTCTGGATGGAAGGGGCCCGGCAGGTTCTGCTGGTGACCATGCTGGCCGCCTGCGCCCCGGTGGCGGTTACCATCAGCCAGATGGCCGACCTGTTCGGGGCCGATAGCCGGAAGGCCGGGGTTCTGAATGTGCTGTCAGTGGTCTTTTCCATTCTCACCATGCCCCTGCTGGTCATGCTGTACCAGACCATCTGCTGAAACTTGCATAATATTCATTCATCTGCAGTGCAGGCGGCGCGCCCCGGCGGGCCCGCCGCCTGCTTTTTGGCCCAAAATGGCGGCGATTGGCGAAAAAAGCAGGAAGCGGGCGGGAGGATAAAAGGGGCGGAGGGAGGCAGTTTTGTTGGTCCCGGCGAAAAAAAGAGGGCCGCAAGGGAGAACTTTGTGCAACTTGGGCCTTGACGATGCCCTAAAAGAGTGTATAATAATACCTACTTGATGAATATTTATTCATCCGACAGAGAAATACGCGGCAGACATGGGAGCAGCAGGCACCCCGCCGCTTACACACCAAAGGCGCCGCCCCGTCCCCCCGGGCAGCGGACAGGAAAAGGAGAGTCCATCATGAAAAAAGAAGACATCAAAAAGGTCGTTCTGGCCTATTCCGGCGGTCTGGATACTTCCATCATCATTCCCTGGCTGAAGGAAAACTACAACAACTGTGAGGTCATCGCGGTTTCCGGCGACGTGGGCCAGGGCACCGAGCTGGACGGCCTGGAAGAAAAGGCTATCAAGACCGGCGCTTCCAAGCTGTATGTGCTGGACCTGAAGAAGGATTTTGTGGAAAATTACATCTTCCCCACCCTCAAGTTCGGCGCCAAATATGAGGATTACCTGCTGGGCACCAGCTTTGCCCGGCCCTGCATCGCCAAGGCTCTGGCCGAGATCGCCCACAAGGAAGGGGCGGACGCCATCTGCCACGGCTGCACCGGCAAGGGCAACGACCAGGTGCGGTTTGAGCTGACCCTCAAGGCTTTCTGCCCGGATATGGCCATCATCGCCCCCTGGCGGGAGTGGGATATCAAGAGCCGGGACGAGGAGATCGACTACGCCGAGGCCCATCACATCCCCCTCAAGATCAACCGGGAGACCAACTACTCCAAGGATAAGAACCTGTGGCACCTGAGCCACGAGGGCCTGGATCTGGAAAACCCCGCCAACGAGCCCCAGTACAACAAGCCCGGCTTCCTGGAGCTGGGCGTTAGCCCCGAGCAGGCCCCCGACACCCCCACCTATGTGACCATCCACTTCGAGAAGGGCGTGCCCACCGCGGTGGACGGCAAGGAGATGGGTGCCGTGGAACTGGTGGAGGCCCTGAACAAGGTGGGCGGCGCCAATGGCATCGGCCTGCTGGACATTGTGGAAAACCGGCTGGTGGGCATGAAGAGCCGGGGCGTGTACGAGACCCCCGGCGGCGCCATCCTGTACAAGGCCATCAATGTGCTGGAGACCATCACCCTGGATAAGGAGAGCGCCCACTTCAAGGCTCAGCTGGCCCAGAAGTATGCCGATATCGTCTACAACGGCCAGTGGTTCACCCCCCTGCGGGAAGCCCTGGACGCCTTTGCCGACAAACTGATGGAGACCGTCACCGGCGATGTGAAGCTCAAGCTGTACAAGGGCAACATGATCAACGCGGGCGTTACCTCGCCCTACACCCTGTACGACGAGCAGACCGCTTCCTTCGGCGAGGACGAGGATTACAACCAGGCGGATTCTGCCGGCTTCATCAACCTGTTCGGTCTGTCCATCAAGGAGAAGGCCAAGCTCAGCAAGAAGTGGCCTCCCATCAAATAAGGCAGGCAGCAGCCGAAATTTTCGTGCCGCCAGGGGAGGGGGGCTCCCCTGGCGGCCGTTTTTTTCAGCGGGGAAAAGCCCCGCGCCCAAAAATAAAAACGGGCAGCCCCGGGCGGCCCGGTACAGGAGCAAGGTTATCATGGCACAGTTATGGCAGGGACGGTTCTCCAAAGCCGTCGATTCCCGCGTGAACGATTTCAATTCCAGCATCCGGTTCGACAGCCGGATGTTCCGCCAGGACATCAACGGCAGCATGGCCCACGCCACCATGCTGGGGGAGCAGGGCATCATCAGCCCCGAGGACCAGGAGGCCATCCTGGACGGGCTGCAGGGCATCCTCACCGATCTGCAGGAGGGGGAACTCTCCATTGACCCGGAGGCGGAGGATATCCATACCTTTATTGAGCAGACCCTCACCGCCCGCATCGGCGACGCGGGCAAGCGGCTGCACACCGGCCGCAGCCGGAACGACCAGGTGGCCCTGGATATCCGCCTTACCCTGCGGGATGAGTCGGAGAAGATCCTGGGCCAGATCCTGGACCTGGCCCAGAGCCTCTGCCGTCAGGCCGAGGCCAACCTGGAAAGCGTCATGCCCGGCTACACCCACCTGCAGCGTGCCCAGCCGGTCACCTTCGGCCACCAGCTCATGGCCTATGTCTGGATGCTTTTGCGGGATGCCGGCCGCATCCAGGACGCCCTGAAGCGGATGATGGCCTATTGCCCTCTGGGCAGCGGGGCCCTGGCCGGTACCACCTACCCGCTGGACCGGCAGCTCACCGCCAGTCTTCTGGGCTTTGGGGAACCCTGTCCCAACAGCCTGGACGGCGTTTCCGACCGGGACTTCTGCATCGAGCTCTGCGCGGCCTTTGCCACCTGCATGATGCACCTGTCCCGCCTGTCCGAGGAGATCATCCTCTGGTGCAGCTGGGAATTCCGGTTTGTGGAACTGGACGATGCCTTCACCACCGGCTCCAGCATCATGCCCCAGAAAAAGAATCCCGACGTCACCGAGCTGATCCGGGGTAAGACCGGCCGGGTCTACGGTGACCTCACCACCCTGCTTACCATGATGAAGGGGATCAGCCTTGCCTATGACAAGGATATGCAGGAGGACAAGGAGGCCATGTGGGATGCCATCGACACCCTCAGCCTCTGCCTTACCACCCTCACCCCCCTCATCGACACCATGAAGGCCCTGCCCCAGAATATGCGGGCGGCGGCGGCCGGCGGATTCATCAACGCCACCGATTGTGCCGACTACCTCACCAAGAAGGGGATGCCTTTCCGGGATGCCTACAAGCTCACCGGCAGCCTGGTGGCCTACTGCATCGACCACCACACCACCCTGGAAGCCCTGCCCCTGGAAACCTACCGGCAGCACAGCCCCCTGTTTGAGGAGGATGTCTACCAGGCCATCGATCTGCTCAACTGCTGCGAAGGCCGCACCAGCTACGGCGGCCCCAGCAAGGCCGGGGTACAGGGCCAGCTGCAGAAGGCCCGGCAGGAGATCGAAACCATCCGGAATGGTTTGGAGGGAGAGGCGGATATCCCGCCCCAGAACGAAACAGAAGAGGAGGATCATCCATGAGCGCTACGTATAAAGTTTTCATCGACGGCTCTTCCGGCACCACCGGCCTGCGCATTGCCGACCGTCTGGCAGCCCGCCCCGAGATCCAGCTGCTGAGCATCTCGGAGGAAGGCCGCAAGGATGTGCAGGAGCGGGCCAAGGTCATCAACAGCGCCGATCTTGCCTTCCTCTGCCTGCCCGATGACGCCGCCCGGGAAGTGATGCCCCAGCTGCGGCCGGATGTGAAGATCCTGGATACCTCCACGGCACACCGCACTTCCCCCGGCTGGGTCTACGGCTTCCCCGAGCTGGCCGGCCAGCGGGAAAAGATCCGCCAGAGCTGCCGGGTGGCCGTGCCCGGCTGCCATGCCAGCGGCTTTATCGCCCTGGCTGCGCCCCTTGTCCAGAAAGGGCTGGTGCCCGCCGATTACCCCTTCTCCTGCCACAGCCTCACCGGCTATTCCGGCGGCGGCAAGAAGATGATCGGCCAGTATCGTGACCCGGCCCGCCCGGTGGATTACGACAGCCCCCGGGCCTATGCCCTGGGCCTGCACCACAAGCACCTGCCCGAGATGAAGGCGGTCTGCGGTCTTTCTGCGGCCCCCATCTTCTGCCCCATCGTGGCCGACTACTACTCCGGCATGCAGACCTCCATCCCTCTGCGGATGGAACTGCTGAAAGCAGACCCCGCCGCCATCGCCGCCGCCATGGAGGAATATTACCAGGGCGAAAAGGTGGTCACGGTCCATCCCCTGGGGGATATCCCCTCGGATCAGTTCCTGGCCGGCAACCTGCTGGCCGGCACCGACCGGATGGAGATCTACCTCACGGCCAGCCCGGACGGCTCTCAGATGCTTCTGATCAGCCTCTTCGACAACCTGGGCAAGGGCTCCAGCGGGGCGGCCGTCCAGTGCATGAACCTGATGCTGGGGCTGGAAGAGACCGCAGGGCTGGAATAAGCCCTGCCCAGGGAAAAGAACAAAGGAGGGATCTCCATGAAATGGATCGAAGGCGGCATCTGTGCCGCAAAAGGCTTCAAGGCCTCCGGTGTGCACTGCGGCATCCGCAGCGGCCGCACCAAGGAGGACCTGGCGCTGATCTGCAGCGATACCCTCTGCAGCGGCGCGGCCGTATATACCACCAATAAGGTCTGCGGGGCCCCCATCAAGGTGGACCGCCGCCATCTGGCCGACGGCAAGGCCCAGGCCATCATCTGCAACAGCGGCAACGCCAACACCTGCGCCCCCGGCGGCGAACACCTGGCCGAGGAGACCTGCAAGCTGGTGGCAAAAGAGCTGGGCATCCCCGCCGGCAATGTGCTGGTCTGCTCCACCGGCGTGATCGGCCAAGCCATGGAGCTGGCCCCCTTTGAGGCGGGCGTGCCCATGGCGGCCAAGGCCCTGGAGGAAGGGTCCCAGGGCTCCCTGAAGGCGGCCCGGGCCATCATGACCACCGACACCCACGAAAAGCAGGCGGCGGTGGAATTCGAACTTTCCGGCCACACCTGCCACCTGGGCGCCATTGCCAAGGGCAGCGGCATGATCAACCCCAACATGGCCACCATGCTGCTTTTCCTCACCACCGACGCAGCCATCAGCAGCGAGATGCTTCAGAAGGCCCTCAGTAAGGATGTGCCCTCCACCTTCAACCAGATCAGTGTGGACGGCGATACTTCCACCAACGATACCGTGCTGCTGCTGGCCAACGGGATGGCCGGCAACCCCCAGATCACTGCGGAAGGGGCGGATTACTTCACCTTCTGCCAGGCTCTCCACATGGTGGCCGAGAAGATGTGCCGGGAGCTGGCCGGCGACGGGGAGGGCTGCACCAAACTGCTGGAATGCGTGGTCACCGGCGCGCCCACCGTGGCCGTGGCCCGGGCGGTATCCAAGACGGTCATCCAGTCCGACCTGCTCAAATCCGCCATGTTCGGTCAGGATGCCAACTGGGGCCGGATCCTCTGTGCCATAGGCTATACCCCCGGGGATTTCTCGGTGGATAAGGTGCGGGTCTGGCTGGAAAGCAAGGCCGGCCAGGTGTATGTGTGCGAAAACGCCGCCTACCACGAGTACAGCGAGGAAGAGGCAGCCAAGGTGCTGGCCGAAAAGGAGATCCGCATTCTGGTAGACCTGGGTCAGGGCGACCAGACCGCCAAGGCCTGGGGCTGCGATCTGACCTATGACTATGTAAAGATCAACGGGGATTACCGTACATAAGCGGGGCCCGTTCCACCACTGACTGACGAAAGGGGACAGGGAGCATGAAAAACGAACAGATGGCCCAGCTCTTCAGCGAGGCCACGCCTTATATCCAGAAGTACCACGGCTCCACCATGGTGATCAAATACGGCGGCAACGCCATGATCAACGAGGAGCTGAAAAGCGCCGTTATGAACGATCTGATCACCCTGACCCTTTTGGGGGTACGGGTGGTGCTGGTGCACGGGGGCGGCCCCGCCATCAATCAGACTCTCAAGGCCATCGGCCATGAGAGCCGGTTTGTAAACGGGCTGCGCTACACCGATGAGGTGACCATGCGGGTGGTGCAGCAGGTGCTGGCCGGGGAAGTGAACAAGGACCTGGTGGCTCTGCTGCGGGGCCGGGGCGTGGGCCTTTGCGGAATGGATGGTCAGATGATCACCTGCAGCCGCAAGAGCGACGCGGACCTGGGCTATGTGGGGGAGATCGACTATGTGAACACCACCCTCATCACCCATCTGCTGGATAACGCCTTCATCCCGGTGATCGCCACCCTGGGCATGGATGAAAACGGCGTGGCCTACAACATCAACGCCGATACCGCTGCCGCCCGCATCGCCATTGCCCTCAAGGCTGAAAAGCTGGTGAGCATGACCGATATCGCCGGCCTGCTGCGGGATAAGGATGACGAGAGCACCCTCATCCCCAGTGTGGAGGTAAGCGAGATCGAAGGCTACAAGAACCAGGGTGTTATTTCCGGCGGCATGATCCCCAAGATCGACGGCATGGCCGACGCCATCTACCAGGGCGTCCACGAGGCCTGCATCATCGATGGCCGGGTACCTCACTCCATCCTGCTGGAGATCTTCTCCGACAGAGGCAGCGGCACCCTGTTCTATCGCCGCGGCTACGGCAGGTAAGGAGGAAGAATAAAGAATGGAAACCATAGATTCCAAAACCATCATGGAGCTGGACGAGAAATACGTCCTGCCCACCTACGGCCGCAACCCGGTGGCCCTGGTGCGGGGCAAGGGCCTGCGCGCCTGGGATGCCGAGGGGAAAGAATATCTGGACTTCACCTCCGGCATCGGGGTCAACGGTCTGGGCTACTGCCCGGACGGCTGGGTGGAGGCGGTGAGCCGCCAGGCAGCCACCCTCCAGCACACCTCCAACCTTTACTACACCCGGCCCTGCGCCCAGCTGGCCCAGAAGCTCTGCCAGCGCACCGGCCTGGATAAGGTGTTCTTTGCCAACAGCGGCGCCGAAGCCAACGAGGGGCTGATCAAGGCCGCCCGCAAATACAGCGCGGACAAATACGGCGAGGGACGGAGCACGGTGGTCACCCTCGTCAACAGTTTCCACGGCCGTACTCTGGCCACCCTCACCGCCACCGGGCAGGAGGTGTTCCACCACTACTTCGGCCCCTTCAACGACGGGTTTGTCTATGTGCCCGCCAATGACCTGGAGGCCCTGAAAAAAGCCTGCGAGGAACACCCGGTCTGCGCCCTGCTCATGGAAATGGTCCAGGGCGAGGGCGGCGTGACCGCCCTGGAGAAAGGGTTTGTCAAGGAAGCGGCCGCCTACTGCGCCGAAAAGGATATCCTGGTGCTGGCGGACGAGGTGCAGACCGGCATCGGCCGCACCGGCACCTTCCTGGCCTGCGAGCAGTATGGCCTTGTGCCGGACGGCATCAGCCTGGCCAAGTGCCTGGGCGGCGGCCTGCCTTTGGGGGCTGTGGTCCTGGGCGAAAAGATGGCCAAGGGCATGGGCAAGGGTACCCACGGCTCCACCTTTGGCGGCAACCCGGTGGCCTGCGCCGGCGCCAACGTAGTGGTGGATGCCATCAGCGAGGAATTCCTGGCCCAGGTGCGCCGCAAGGCTGAGATTCTGCGGGCCAAGCTTTCCGCTCTGCCCCATGTGAAGCAGGTGAGCGGCCTGGGGCTGATGATCGGCCTGGAGCTGGAAGAGGGCATCCAGGCAGCCGACGTGCTGGCAAAATGCCAGGAGAAGGGCCTTTTGGTGCTCACGGCCAAGACCCGCCTGCGCCTGCTGCCCGGCCTGATCCTGACCGAAGCCGAGATCGATGAGGCGGCCGGCATACTGGAAGATGTGCTGAAAAGCTTTTAAGGCCGGGGCAGCCCTTGCCCCTGGCTTACAGGAAAGAAGGAGAGACCCATGAAACATCTGCTGAAAATGAGCGACCTCACCCGGGAGGAGCTGTTCCATATCCTGGATGTGGCCGATGAACTGAAAGCCGACCGGAAAGCGGGCCGGCCCCACCCCTATCTGGCTGGCAAGACGGTGGCGCTGATCTTCGCCAAGGCCAGCACCCGCACCCGCACCAGCTTCGAGGTGGGCGTTTACCAGCTGGGGGGCCTGGGCACCTACCTGAACGCTACCACCGAGATGCAGATCGGCCGGGGCGAGCCCATCCAGGATACTGCCCGGGTACTGGGCCGGTATTACGACGGCATCATGATCCGCACCTTCAAGCAGAGCGATGTGGAGGCCCTGGCTCAGTACAGCGGTGTGCCGGTGATCAACGGCCTGACCGATTACTGCCATCCCTGCCAGGTTCTGGCAGACCTGCAGACCATCCGGGAATTCAAGGGTGGCTTTGAGGGGCGGAAAGCCTGCTTTATCGGGGACGGCAACAATATGGCCAACAGCCTGATCGTGGGCTGCCTGATGGCGGGCATGTCCTTTACCGCCGTTTGCCCGGAGGATTACCGCCCGGCGGCGGATGTGCTGGACTATGCCCAGAAATTCCCCGGCAAGTTCCAGCTCTGCACCGACCCCAAGGAGGGCGCCGTAGGCGCGGATGTTCTCTTCACCGACGTGTGGACCAGCATGGGCGAAGAGGCCGAGACCGAAAAGCGCCGCAAGGCCTTCCGGGGCTACCAGATCAATGAGGAAGTACTGGCCCTGGCCAACCCGGGCTGCATGGTGCAGCACTGCCTGCCCGCCCACCGGGGCGAGGAAATCACCGCAGAGGTCTTTGAAGCCCATGCGGCCGAGATCTTTGAGGAGGCGGAAAACCGCCTGCATGCCCAGAAGGCGGTCATGGCTATCCTGATGGGCGGCAAGTAAGCTCCATCGAAAAATTTTCCGGCAGGGAAGAGCCGGGGCGTTGACGGGCCCCGGCTCTTTTGCTATAATCTGATTTAGTGTTTTGCGGTTTTCCGCAGGGCAGAAGCAAGAATATGCAGCGGTATCGAAGCGGTCATAACGGGGCTGACTCGAAATCAGTTTGTGGGTAACCACACGAGGGTTCGAATCCCTCCCGCTGCGCCAAAGCGCCTTCGGCGCTGGGCACAGGAGGCTCACAGGGCTTCCTGTGCCTTTTTCCATTTTGTCCCGTAAAACCGGAAGGACAATGCCATGAAATACTATGTGGCGGCCGATCTGCACGGCTTTTTTGACCCCTTTTGGGCAGCTCTGCAGGAACAGGGTTTCTTTTCCGACACGGCTGCCCATAAGCTGATCCTCTGCGGGGAGCTGTTCGACCGGGGGCCCCAGGCGGCCGAGCTGCAAAAATTCCTTCTGGAACTGCTGGCGAGGGATGAACTCATCCTGATCCGAGGCAATCATGAGGATCTGACCCTGGAACTTCTCCGGAACTGGCATCTGGGCAGCTATAAAAAACGATACCATATTGCTAACGGCACGGTGGATACGGTCTGCCAGCTAACGGGGGCAGACCGGGAAGACCTGGAGAAAAACGGAAGAGGTGGGAAGAAAATTCCTGCATACCCCCTATATCCAAACCCTGATCCCGGCCATGCGGGATTATTATGAGACCTCCCGCTATATTTTTGTCCATGGATGGATCCCCTGCGGATTTATTCCCTATTCCCCGCTGGTGGCCGAATACCTGTACATGGATGGCTGGCGGTAGGCGGAAAAAGAGCAGTGGGAAAAAGCCCGGTGGATCAATGGTATGGATGCCGCCTACGGCGGGGTGACCGAGCCGGGCAAAACCATTGTCTGCGGCCACTGGCACTGTTCCTATGGCCATGCCTACTATGAGGGCAGGGGCGGCGAGTTTGACCAGGACCCGGATTTTACCCCCTATTACGGCAAGGGGATCATTGCGCTGGATGCCTGTACCGTCCACTCCGGGCGGGTGAACTGTATCCTGCTGGAAGATTGAGCGGCAGAGAGGGAAAGGAGCAAAGAAAGATGGCCCTTTGGGGTTCGGGTGAAAAACAGAACCAGGCAAGGCAGGTGGATTTTTCCTCGGGGAATGTCCGGCGGAACGTGCTGGCGGTGGCGGCGCCCATGCTGGTGGCGCAGGTACTGAATCTGCTGTACAACATTGTGGACCGAATCTATATCGGCAAGATCCCGGGGGAGGGCACCCTGGCCCTGGCGGGGCTGGGGCTGTGCTTCCCGGCCATTACCCTCGTCACCGCCTTTGCCAACCTGTTCGGGGTGGGCGGCTCGCCCCTGTGCTCCATCGCCCGGGGCCGGCAGGATCAGGAAGGCGCCCGGAAGATCATGGCCAACGCCTATTTCATGCTGCTGGTCACAGGTGTATTGCTTACCGGGGCGGGCATCCTGTTTCACCGCCCCATTCTGTACCTGTTTGGGGCCAGCCAGGATACCTACCCCTATGCGGGTTCTTACCTGACCATCTATCTGCTGGGCACGGTTTTTGTCATGACCTCCCTGGGGCTTAACCCCTATATCAACAGCCAGGGCTTTGCCCGGGTGGGGATGCTCACCGTGCTGTTGGGGGCGGTGGCCAATATCCTGCTGGATCCGATCTTCATCTATCTTTTGGGGATGGGCGTGCAGGGGGCGGCGGTGGCCACCGTGATCTCCCAGGCCCTGTCGGCTGCCTGGGTGCTGCGGTTCCTTACCAGTTCCCGGGCCGAGCTGCGGCTGGATTTTAAGGGATTTTGGCCGGATTTTGCCTGTATCCGCCGGATTGCGGCCCTGGGGGCTTCCAGCTTTGTTATGTCCTTTACCGACAGCCTGGTGCAGGTGGCCTGCAACTCCACCCTCCGGGTTTTTGGCGGGGATATCTATGTGAGCGTGATGACCGTCATCAATTCGGTGCGGCAGATTGCCCAGACCCCGGTTATGGCCCTGTCGGACGGCGCTTCCCCCATCATCAGCTACAACTACGGCGCCCGCCGAGTGCCCAGGGCCCGCCTGGCCATCCGGTTCATGACCCAGCTGGGTTTTCTGTATACCCTGGTAAGCTGGGGGCTCATCTCCCTGTTCCCCGCCTTCTTTATCCGGATCTTCAACCATGAACCCGCCCTGCTGGAAGCGGCGGTGCCCTCCCTGCATATTTATTTCTTCGGTTTTGTGATGATGGCCTTCCAGTTTGCGGGCCAGAGCGTTTTCAAATCCCTGAACAAGGCCAAAAAAGCGGTGTTCTTCTCCCTGCTGCGCAAGGCCGTCATTGTGGTGCCGCTCACCCTGATCCTGCCCCGTGTGGGCGGGCTGGGGGTGCGGGGTGTTTTCCTGGCCGAGCCCATCTCCAACCTGATCGGGGGCCTGGCCTGCTACATCACCATGCGCCGCACCGTATACCCGGAACTGGCAGAAATGGAAAAAGAGCCCGGCCGATCCGCTTTAAAAACGGATTGACCGGGCTCCCGCCCGGGGCAGAGCCTTATGCCTCGGGTCGGCCTTTGCCCAGCAGGGCGGAAAGCTGACTAAGCACGCCGCCGCTGCCGTTCAGGTTGATGCTGCCCACATTCTCGCAGATGCGCTCCAGATACTCCAGCTCCTTGAGCTTGCAGAGGGTCTGGTTTTCTTCCATCAGGCGGGCTGTGTTCAGCAGCGAACGGGTAGATGCCACCTCCTCCCGGCGGGTGATTACATTGGCCTGGGCCCGCTTTTCCGCCAGCAGCACCGTGTTCATGATCTCCCGGATGTTGCCGGGCAGCACGATGTCCTTGACGCCCCCGTCCGTGATCTCCACAAAGAAGTCCTTGCCCCGGCTTTTCAGCTTTTCCAGCACCAGGCGGGACATTTCCTCCTTGCCGGCCAGCAACTCGTCCAGCCGATAGCGGGCCACATAGTCCCGCAGGGCCAGCTGGGCAGCAATATGGAGCTGCTCGGCGTAATCGTCGATCTCGGCGGCGATCCGCACATAGTCGGTGATCCGGTAGGTAAAGACAAAGTTGATCCGAAGAAAAACCTTGTCCTGGGTCATGATCTCCTGGCCGGTCAGGTCCATCTGCAGCAGCCGGGTATCCACAAGGTCCAGCTCCACCTGCACGGGCGTCTTCCAAAAGCAGTAGACGCCGGGCTCCAGAAGCCGATCCAGCTTTTTATCCAGATACAGCCGGGCCTTCTGGTAAGGGGCTACCTCTACCCGCTGGTACAGGTAGGAGGGGAGCTCCTGGAAGAGGTAGACAGGGAAGTCCTCTTCCACAAAGGGGCTGGTAAGGTCCACCAGGCGGAAGGTGTGGCCGCCGGCGACCTTCCGGAAGGCATGCCGGCCCTTGAGCAGGACGCCGGAAAAGTTGCCGTCCACAAAATGCAGGGCAAACTGGCGGTCGGCCACCTCCACCGTGCAGATCTGAGCCGCGGCGGCCGGGGGCTTCAGCGGGCGCGGCCGCACCGGCGGGAAGGATTCTGGCCGATGGGTCTCGCCTGCGGAATCCGCCCCCGGGCAGGGCCCGGAACCCACCTGCGCCTTTATCCGGCCGGTGCCGGCAAAAGCGCGGGGCGGCAATCTGCTGCGTCCTATACCGGCGCCCGTCAGGGGCCGTTCAACTCGGGGTGCCTTGCGGCAATTGTCCCAGCCAAGGGGTAAGCGAAAGCGCTTACTGCAGGAATTGAACCTGCGCAACAGAACAGGAAAAGCCCGGCATACACGTCGGAAGTTCCTGGTGTACCGCGGTGAAGGTTATACACTCGGATCGGCTTCCCTGTGCCAACAGAATACCAGAACAGGAAGATTTTATCCCGGAAAAAAAGCTGCGAACTCTGCCGAAAGAGTTCGCAGCTTTTGTTTTTTTGGTATAACAGGGGATCACAGGCTTTCCATGCTTACCAGCTTCCAGTTCCCCTCCGAAAGGGCGGCGTACATCCGGTAATGCACCGGCAGCACCACCTGTTTGTAGCCAATGTTCACACGGTAATCCATTTTCAGTTCGATCCAGCAGCAATCGGGGCCAAGGCTGCCGCTGCCCAGAAATTCCTCATTTTCAAAGGAGGAGGACACATGGTTGGTGTACCAGTAATTGTCCAGGGTACGCACCGTCTCCCGCAAGGTGGTATCGGGCCAGAGAAAGGCATCCACCTGGGAAAAATCTGCGTCCCGGGAAACATACCGCACATAGGTCTGGGCGGCGCTGCGGGCAAAACTTTCCAGCCCGGGCTGTTGGTCGGCAGGCACCGGGGCAGCCGCCCGGGCGCTGGTCTGGCCGGCCTGGGCCTCGGGCACCTCCACCTTCCAGCTGGTGCCGTCGGCCAGGCTGGCTTCCACCTCGGGCAGATTCACCAGGCCTTCCAGCCGGTATTCCAGCACCTGAGGAGGAGTGGGGAGTTCTTCGTATCCTTCGGCGGCCTGGGAAGAGACTGCCTCCTGGGCCGGCAGGGCCTTGCCGTTCACCGAAAGCGACACATGGGCGGGGGCCAGCAGGGTGCAGGTGAGGGTCTGAGGGGAGGGCGGGATCACCTGCCAGGGCTCCCCCTCTTCTTCCCGGCGAAGTTCCAGCTCTACGCTGCCGCCGGAGGCAATGACCTTTACGGTGCCCTCATTGCCCGTCAGCTGTTTGGAAAAACGCAGCTGATCCCGGTCGACGGGGATATCGGCAAAAAGCTCCTGCATGGCCTGACCATAAGCACCGGGGCGCTCGTAGGGAGAAAGGGAAAAACCGGAGCCCTGCAGCAGCTGTTCTTCGTCGGCCGAGGCGATATTCTGCAGGAAATCCGCCACGGCGGCTTCCGGGGAATTCTTTTCGTACTGGCTGAGGGAATGCCATAACTTGGCCAGCACAAGCACGCCGATCAGGGCCAGTGCCAGGCACCAGATGAGGAAAAACAGGCCGAACCCGCCGCGACGGCGGCGGGCAGGGGTGGACGATGAAGCCATACTTGCCTCCTTACTGTACCAGCCAGGCCACCGGCAGATTCCGGGGCCCGTACAGGGACGAACAGACATTGATGGTCTCGCCCTGGTAGATCATTTGCGAGCTGGAGCCGCCGTCCAGATTGGCGGCATTGACGGCGCCGTAATCCTGCATCACCTTGATGCAATCCTGATAATTGGCGCCCAGGCTGTGGGGCTGCCGCCCGTCTATGGTCAGCAGAAGGACGGCGCCGTCCTCTCTCTGGCCCATAACCGTGCGGGGGTTCAGCCCGCCGCCCGAACCGGTCACATCCACCGGCTCACCGTTGATGATAAAGGCCGGGCCAAAGCTCACCGCGCCCCGCAGGCCTCGTTCCATGGCCTCGGCTCCGGTCATCTGGCCCACGTGGAGCCGGTCATTGCCGTCAAAGCCGATGACCGAATAGCTGCCGCCGGCCTGGCCCATCAGCATATCGCCATCCCGGATCACCAGGCCGATGGGCATGCCGCCGCTGCCCATGCCGTTTTCGTCGGCAAAACCGCCGGCGTTGATGCCGCCCACCGCGCCTGCTTCCTCTACAAATTCCGCCAGCTTTTTGCCCTTGCCGCTGGAAGAAAACTGATCCAGACAGGCCAGCTGGATGCGGGAAGGATCATAGACGATCATCATCTTGCCCTGATAGGTGGGGCCGTGCACATCCTCGATCTCGATGGTATCCAGGGGCTTATCTGTGGGCGGCTGGAACTCGCCCTGAGAAGTGTCGGTGGTCTCGGAGGTCTCCGCCACCGAGTTGCGCTTCACAATGGCGTCAATCTCCCCGGAGCTGAGAAAGAGCCGGGGAACAAACTTCAGGGCGCTGGTTTCCAGCATGGTATTTACAAAAAGATCCCGGGCGGTGGGGCTGGGCCCTTTGCAGAAAATCAGGCAGGCGCCCAGGGCCAAGGCCAGCAAAAAAGCCAGCAGGGTGCCCAGCAGGGCACCCACCCGGCCGGCCGTGCGGGCGGCGCCGCCGCGGGGGCGGGCTGACCGGGCTGCGGCAGGGCTGCCCGGTGCCCGGTATACGGTTTTGGGGGAAGAGACGGTCGGTCGGGCATTGTCCGGTGCCCGATAGACAGGGCGCTGGGACGAAGAGCCCTGCTTGTATGCCCCGGCCGTGGAAATGTGCCGGCGGGCAGGGGAGGGGTTCGGTTTACTTGGCACGATAGATCCTCCTGTTATCCGGTTTTTTGCGGCGTTTGCGGAAGAGGAAAAACGCCGCCAGCAAAAGAATGATCAGGCCTGCGCCCGCTGCCCAGAGCAGTGGGCCGCCCTGGCCCGAATCCGGGGGTGAAGGCTCCGGGGTCGGGGAG
>NZ_JAFBIO010000050.1 GCF_021531255.1 Allofournierella massiliensis
CCGCCCCCATTCTGCGCCCTGTGCCCCCGACCATCCCGGGCGGACAACAGATACTAAAAATGCGTGAATTTTGCGTGACTTAATTGCTCAAAATGGGCCATATTGGGAACAAATGGGATTTTTGAGACAAAGAAAAAACCCACGGAAAAGCGATGAAAAAACGCCATTCCGTGGGTTTTTATGTTGCACTGAAAATCAGACAGCGCGGGTAACCTTACCCGAGCGCAGGCAGCGGGTGCAGGCGTAGATATACCGGGGAGAACCGTCTACGACAGCCTTAACACGTTTCACATTGGGTTTCCAGGTACGGTTGCTCCGACGATGGGAGTGGGAAACCTGAATACCAAAGGTCATGCCCTTGCCACAACATTCACACTTTGCCATTTGCTGCACCTCCTCGTACTTAAGTCGCTAAATTACTATACCAGACTTTCGGGCAGAATGCAAGAGTTTTTTCGTTTTTCCCCAAAGAAATTTGGGTTGTGCAAACGCGGGACAGACGGTATAATAAACCTTATATGAAAGAATGAGAAAATTCTGCAAAGGGCCGGCGCCCAAGCCGGCAGAGGGAGAAAGAACGCATGAAAAAACTGATTGAAACAGCGGGCAACACGGGCATCATCCTGTTCATCCTGCTCAATCTGGCCAACCAGTTCCTGGGGCTGGAAGGGCTGGCCTACACGGTGCCGCTCTACCTTTCCATCCTGATGCTGCTGCCCATGGCCGTGCGGGAGCTGCAGGCCTTTGTGGAGCGGCTTCGCAGCCGCCGATAAAGGGCGGGCCGGCCTTTGTCGGGCCGGCGTTCTGGCAAGAGAGGAGGACTTTTTCTGAACGGATTACTGACCGGCAGCCTGGCGTTCCGGCAGATCCAGCTCTGGCTTTGCCAGGGCATCGTGATGCTGATCGCCATCCCTGCCCACGAGGCGGCCCATGCCTGGGCCAGCGCCCGGCTGGGCGATTCCACCGCCAAGAACGCGGGGCGGCTCACCCTGGACCCTCGGGCCCATTTTGATTTGTTCGGCGCTTTGTGCATGATTTTTGTGGGGGTGGGCTGGGCAAAACCGGTGGGCATCGACCCCCGGCGTTTTCGCCGCCCCAAGCGGGATATGGCCCTTTCGGCGGCGGCAGGCCCGGCCTGCAACTTGCTGCTGGCCTATCTCTCCATGCTGATTTATAAGGTACTGTATTACAAGGCGGGCAGCGGTTCGCTGTGGCAGCTGCTTTTCCTTTTGTGCTACTGCATGGTGGCCCTCAACATCAACCTGGCGGTGTTCAACCTGCTGCCCATCCCCCCCTGGGATGGCAGCCGCATCCTTTGGGCGGTGCTGCCTCCCCGGTATTACTTCGGGGTGATGCGCTATGAGCGGTACATTTTCCTGGCCTTTTTCTTCCTGCTGATGGCGGGCTTTTTGGATGGCCCCCTGAGCATCGCCAACTCCTTCGTCTGGGGCTGGCTGGATAAAGCCACCCTGTTTGTGGACAAGGCTCTCTGGGCCCCGGCCCTGGGAGGTGCGGCGCTGTGAGCGGGGAGCTTACCTTCAAGTGGGAGGATTTCGAGGGCCCGCTGGACCTGCTGCTCTATCTGGTGCGCCGCAACAAGATGGACCTGCACGACATCCCCATTTTTGAGCTGATCGAGCAGTACACCGCCGTCATTGCCCAGGTGCGGGAAAACCGGCTGGAAATCTCCAGCGAGTTCATCGCCATGGCGGCCCGGCTGGTGCAGATGAAGAGCTACCTGCTTTTGCCCCGCAGCGAAGAGGGCGAGCGGATGAAGGAAGAGCTCACCGGCGAGCTGATCGAATACGAAGCCTGCCGGCAGATGGCCCGGCAGCTGACCCAGATGGGCGAGGGGGTATACCACGCGGTACGCCGGCCCATGCTTTTGCCGGAAGACCGGCTTTACAGCCTGCGCCACAGCCCCCGGGTGCTGGTGGAGGCCCTGGAGGCGCTGCAGGGGCGCAAGGCCCGGCGCCGCCCGCCCGATCCGGAGCGGTTCGAGCCGCTGGTGACGGCCCCCTTTGTGTCGGTGGCCTCCCGGGTGGTGCATGTGCTGCGGGGGCTGGTCACCGGGCGGGTGCGCCGGCTGAGCCAGCTGTTCCGGCGGGGCGAGGGCCGCAGCCAGACGGTGGCCACCTTCCTGGCGGTGCTGGAACTGGTGCGGGCAGGGCGGCTGAGCCTGGGCGACGGCCCGGAAAACGAACTGGAGCTGAGCCGCCGCCGGCTGCGCCCAGGCAAGGATGAGGAGACAGAATGGAACTGAGAGAGTGCAAGGCCTCGCTGGAGGCCATGCTGTTTGCCTACGGCGAGCCGCTGAGCGCGGCCCGCATGGCCCAGGCCCTGGAATCGGATGAGGAGACCATCACCCGGGTGCTGCGGGATATGGCCCGGGATTACGAGGAAAAAGGCCGGGGCCTCTGCCTTTTGCAGCTGGAAGGGGAGTGGCAGCTGGCCACCAAGAGCCAGTACCGCCAGCCGGTGCAGAAGGTGCTGGATACCCGGCGGGCTGCCCCTCTGAGCGCGGCCGCCATGGAGACCCTGGCCATCATCGCCTATAATCAGCCGGTCTCCCGGTCCTTCATCGAGCAGGTGCGGGGGGTGGATTCCTCCTCCAGCGTTTCCAATCTGCTGGAAAAGGGCCTGATCGAGGAGGCGGGCCGGCTGGACCTGCCCGGCAGGCCGGTGAGTTTCCGTACCACCGATGTATTTCTGCGCTGCTTCGGGCTTTCGGGCCTGGCCGACCTGCCCGACCCCCACGGCGGGGCGAGCGGCCTGCCCCTGGAACAGCTGGCCGCTACCGGCAGTCTGCCGGCCGACACCCAGCCCCCCGAGGAGGTTTGAGCCGTGGGCGCGCTGACCGTTCTGGGCTGGGCCCTGGCCCTTTTCCTGGTACTGGCCCTGGCAGCCCTGGCGCTGCCCGCCTGCCTGAGCCTGGATTGGCGGGCCGGGCAGCTCACCGTCCGGGCCCGGCTGCTCTGTTTTGGCTTCCGGCTCTGGCCGCCCCGGCCCAAAACGCCCCGGCAATTGGCCCGGCAGGCCCAAAGGAAGACGGCCCGGGCCGGGAAAAAGGAAAGAAAGCAGGCCGAAAAAGCCGAAAAACAGCGTAGAAAAGCCGAAAAAGCCCGGCAGAAAGCCGAAAGGACCCGGGCGGCCGCAAAGAGCGAAAAAGCCGCCGGTGCGCCCCCCTCTGCCGATAAGTCAGAGGAAAAGGGAAAAGCCGCCGGCGCAAAGGGCACGGAAAAAGCCCCCGCCGGGGCCAAAGGCGGGAAGAAAGCCGCCCCCAAAAAGGGTTTGGCCGAAAACCTGCGGCGGCTGAGTTGCCTTGTGAGCCGGGCCGGCTGGCTGGGCAAAAAGCTGCTGCGGGAGGTCAAGGTGCGCCATATCGTGCTGGTGGTGCCGGTGCGGGGCGAGACGGCGGCGGTCACCGCCTGGCAGTACGGCGGGCTCTGGGCCGGGCTTTCGGCCAGCCTGGGGATTTTGCAGCGGGGGATGGACCTTCGTTTTGACCGGCTGGAACTTCTGCCGGATTTCGCGGGCCTGCAGGAGGGCGGGGAAGTTCTCTCTTGTAAAATACAGGCCCGATTGATTATAATGATAGCAGCAGGGCTGTACACGCTGTACGGCCTTTATCGGGACCGGGTGTTCTGAAAGCCCCGGCCCCGCCCAAAGGGAGGCATATTTATGGCGGATCATACGGTACAGGGCCTGATGGGCCTTACCATCGACAAGGTGCGGGAGGTAGTGGATTCCGACACCATCATCGGCAAACCCATCACCACGCCGGACGGCACCACCATCCTGCCGGTATCCAAGGTGACGCTGGGGGCGGCCTCCGGCGGTTCCGACTTCACGGGCCAGGGGGCGAAATCCCAGTTTGGCGGCGGCAGCGGGGCAGGCGTTTCGGTCACGCCGGTGGCTTTCCTGGTCATCAACCGGGAAGGTACCCTGCGCACCATCCAGCTCTCCGATTCGGGGGATACCCTGGACCGGCTGATCACCATGCTGCCCGAACTGGTGGACAAGGTGGCCGACAGCCTGAAAAAGCGCAAGGCCAAGAGCGAAGCCGAAACGGCCGGGCAGGAGACCGAATAATCAGGATACAGGGGGCGGGCCGGGGGCCCACCCCCGTTTGTGCCTATAAATAAGGCTGCCCAAGGCGGCCGGGGCCCGGTTTTGGGCCCTGCCCGGCAGGCTTTTGGGGCCAAAAAGCCCCCGCCGGCGGCAAAGCAAGGCCCGCCGGGACGCAAGGATACAGACCAACAAAAGATACAGGAGAGACCCCATGGCGTTAGAAAGAATTCAGAAAGTATTGAGCGAGCAGGGCTACTGCAGCCGCCGGGCGGCCGAGCAGATCATCCGGGAGGGCCGGGTCAAGCTGAACGGCCACCCGGTGCAGCTGGGCGACAAGATGGATATCCACCGGGACGTGCTGAGCGTGGACGGCCAGAAGCTGCTGCTGCGCAAAAAGCAGGAGCTGTACTACATCCTGCTGCACAAGCCCCGGGGCTATGTGACCACCACCAGCGACGAGCGGGGCCGCAAGACCGTGATGGACCTGGTGGCCGATCTGCCGGTTCGGGTGTTCCCGGTGGGCCGGCTGGATAAGGACAGCGAGGGCCTTCTGCTGCTCACCAACGACGGAGAGTTTGCCAACCTGATGACCCATCCCTCCCACGGGGTGAGCAAGCTGTACCGGGTCACGGTGCACCCCCGGGCCACCGAGGAGCAGGTGGTGCAGCTGAGCGAGGGGGTCACCCTGGAGGACGGCACCCGCACCCTGCCCGCCGTGGTGCGGGTATTGGTGGATGAGCCCGAGCGCACCGTGCTGGAAATGACCATCCGGGAGGGCAAGAACCGGGAGATCCGGCGGATGTGCCAGGCCGTGGGGCTGGAAGTGGCCCGGCTGCGGCGCACGGCCCTGGGGGCGGTCAAGCTGGGCATGCTGGCGCCGGGGCAGTACCGGCCCCTTTCCAAAAGCGAGGTGGAAAGCCTGCGGGTGGCCGCGGCCCGGGGCAAGGCCCGCAGCCGTCAGGCCCTTGCCGAAGCAAAGGCAGCCCGCCGCAAAGCGCTGAAGAAATAAAGCAAATACATCGCCTTGCTTTACAAAAGGCGAAAAGGCTTGTTGTTGCAGCCCCAAAGGGCTATAATTGTATTGAATCTGTCGGTTATGACTCGAGCCCTCCGCCGGGCCCCTTCCGGCGGGGAAGAACAGTTTGAATATCAGGAGGAAAATCTATGGCGTGTGACAAAACCAGCAAAGCAAGCGTCCTGGGCGCTTTCTTTGACCAAGGGTCCTATACCAGCCTGTCCGCTCAGGGCGGGGTAGAGGCTGCGTTCGGCTGCGCCGGCGGCCAGCCGGTATACGCCCTGTTCCAGAACGGTCAGGCTCTCTCGGCCAAGGATGCCCAGACCCAGATCCGGATCCTGGATCTGGCCGCCCAGACCGGCAACCCGGTGGTGACCTTTTACAACAGCAACGGCGGCAAGTTGGAGGAGGGCCTGGCTCTTCTGAAGGCCAACGCGGCCCTCACCGCCAAGATCGGCCAGATCTCGGGCGTGGTGCCCCAGATCGCCGTGGTGCTGGGCGTGTGCGCCGGCACCGCCGCCCTGCAGGCAGCCGGGGCCGACCTGTGCGTGGTGAGCGAGGAAGCCGAGTTCTTCTTCACCGCTCCCTTCACCAGCGCCGCTGCCGGCGATGTGGTGGAAGGCGCCGGCACTGCCGCCCTGGCCGCCAAGGCCGGCGTGGCCGCCCTGGTGGAAAAGGATACCGAGGCCGCCGTGGCCGCCGCCGCCCGTCTGGCCGGCCTGATGCCCGCCAACAACCTGGCCGGCCCGGCCATCCTGGCCCCCGCCGAGCCCGCCGCCTGGCCCGCCAAGTACGAGGCCGACAAGGCCCTGGCCGCCCTGGCCGACGGCGGCAGCCTCATTGAGCTGTACGCCGGCTGCGGCAAGAACGTCACCGTGGCCCTGGGCGCGGTGAACGGCAGCGCCGCCGGTTTTGTGGCCACCCGCTCCGGCAAGTGCCTGTGCCATGAATGTGTTTCCAAGGCTGCCCGCTTTGTGCGCCTGTGCGATGCTTTCAGCATCCCGGTGGTCACCCTGGTGGACTGCGAGGGCTTTGTGCCCAGCGCCAGCGATGACCTGACCGGCGGCATCCGGGAAGCTTCCCGCCTGGCCTTTACCTATGCCGACGCCACCACCGGCCGTGTGGCCCTGCTGGCCGGCAAGGCTCTGGGCCCCGTGTACAGCGCCCTGGCCCAGGCCGACCTGACCATCGCCCTGCCGGGCAGCGTCACCGCCCTGGCCGACCCCCGCACCCTGGTCACCGTGCTGAACAAGGAAGAGCTGGACGCCAGCGGCAGCATCGAAAAGGCCACCGCTGCCCTGGCCGGGGAGTATTCCGCCAAGCAGGCCGGCCCCGAGGCCGCCCTGGCCGCCGGCTGCGCCGACTTTGCCGCCGACGGCAAGACCGTGCGCGCCACCCTGGTGGCCGCGCTGGATATGCTCAGCACCAAGCGGGCCCGCCGCCTGCCCAAAAAGCACGGCAACATGAGCCTGTAACTGTCCGCCGTCCAAGGGCCCGGCCCCCTTGCGGGCCCGGTGCCGGAACGCCCGGCCCCGCCCGGGACGCCTACAGAAACCTGTTCCCCGGCCCCCGGCCCGGGACGCCTGAAATATTAGGAGGATAATTGCTATGAAATACTATACCATTACGGTGGACGGCGTGGCCTACAACGTCACCGTGGAAGAGACCGGCATGCAGTCCGCCCCCGCCGCCGCTCCCGCTCCGGCTGCCGCCCCGGCCCCTGTGGCCCCGGCTC
>NZ_JAFBIO010000051.1 GCF_021531255.1 Allofournierella massiliensis
GGCCAAAAAAGCCGGGGCGAGGCGGGCCAACGAGGCCGGGGGGTGGGAATGGCCCCAAAAAGGCCGTGGGGCGAGGGTGCGCAGGCGCGCGGGTATCGGAGCGCCGGGGTGCCACAGAACAAAGGCGGGATGAAAAACGCCGCGCCTTAAAAGCGCCGGGGTGCCCGGGGCAGCCCTTGGGCCCATCCCCCGCCGGGCGGACGCCCCGCCTTTTGCCCCTTTATTATACCACGTCCCGGCGCAGGGGGCCACGCCCCGGGGGCGGTTTGCCAGATTTGCGACAAATTGTTATAATTACCATACGGATATATACCCCTCCCGGCTGCCGCCCCGGCCGCCGGGGGATTTTGCAAAGGAAAGAAGGTGCCCTTATGGAATACCCGAAACAGGATCTTTCCACCCAGGGCGGGCCCGCCCCGGCCCAAAACCGTTTTTTGGTGCTGGAGGGGGGCGGCATGCGGGGGGTGTTCACCGCCGGCGTGCTGGACTGGATGCTGGATCACAAGATGGAATTTGAGGGCTGCGTGGGGGTATCGGCAGGGGCCTGCCATGCCTGCAGCTATCTTTCCCACCAGCGGGGGCGGGGCTTCCACACGGTGGCCGACTATCTAAAGGACAAGCACTACTGCGGACTGTACAGCCTTTTGACCACCGGGGACATTTTTGGGGTGAAGATGGCCTACGACGATATCCCCAACCGGCTGTACCCCTTTGATTACAAGACCTTTGACCGGCAGATGGAACGCACCCGGTTTTATGTGGCGGTGACCAACTGCGAGACCGGCCGGGCGGAATATCCCCGGATGGGGGACATGCACAAGGACATCATCTATGTGCGGGCTTCCAGCTCGCTGCCCCTGGTGAGCCGGATGGTGCAGATCGGCGAGCGGCTCTACCTGGACGGCGGGGTGGCCGATTCCATCCCCCTGGCCTTTGCCCGGGCCCAGGGGGCCGACCGGGCGGTGGTGGTGCTGACCCGGCCCCTGGGCTACCGGAAAAAGGCCTCGGCCATGGGTAAGTTCTACCGGCTGCGGTACCGCCGCTACCCGGCCCTGGCCAAAGCCCTGGAAAACCGCTGGCAGATGTACAACCGGCAGCTGGAAGAGCTGGAAGAGGCCGAGCAGCGGGGCGAGGTGCTGGTCATCCGCCCCGAGGCGGACCTGGGGGTGGGCCGGATCGAAAAGGACCGGCTGCGCCTGGCCAAGGCCTACCGGCAGGGCTACCTGGCGGCGGCGGCCAAGGCCGACGAGCTGGCGGAATATCTGGGCTGACAAAGAAAAGCGGGCCTTGCCGGGGTTTTGCCTTTCCGGTGGTTTGCCCGCCGGGGGGGGGTGCCTTGCCGGAGGTTTGCCTTTCCGGTGGTTTGCCCGCCGGGGGGTGCCGCCGGGGGCTGCCTGACAGGGCGCTTTGCCTTCGGGCACGGCTCTCCCCCGCCGGGCGGGGCCGTATATTCCCCGTTCCGGGCCTTTCCCGCCGGGCTCTGTCCCCTCTTTGCCCTTTGCCGGGCGGCGGAATCTTTTTTCAATTTTTATGAAAAATTTTGCTTTTGTTCACCAATTCCGCACAAATAGAGCAGATAATAGAAGCTGCGGAATCTTTCCGCTTTATCCTGACTGGGAGATGAAAGATTTGAGAGATCGTTTTCGCCGCTTCATGTACGGCCGCTATGGCAGCGACAGCCTGAACCGCTTTGTGAGCATCGCCTCCCTGGCCATGATGGCCGTGGCCCTGCTGACGGGGGCGGGGGCCCTGTACTGGCTGGGCCTGTGCCTTCTGGGCTGGGCCTATTTCCGCATGTTTTCCCGGAATATTTCCCGCCGCTCGGCCGAGAACGCGGCCTTTTACCGGCTGGAATACCGCTTTAAAGAAAAATGGCGGGCCGCCCGCACCCGGTTTGCCCAGCGGGGGATCTACCGATACTACCGTTGTCCCCAATGCCGCCAGCAGCTGCGGGTGCCCCGGGGGCGGGGGCGGATCCAGATCACCTGCCCCAAGTGCGGCACCCAGTTTGTAAAAAAGAGCTGAGAGCCCCGGCGCGGCGCCGGGCCGCCGGCAGCAAGGGAGAGCGGAGAGAGCATGTTTGGATATATCACCGTCAACCCGGAGGAACTGAGCAAGCAGCAGCTGGCCCAGTACCGGGGGTACTACTGCGGGCTGTGCCGGGCGCTGGGGCAGCGGCACGGGGCCGAGGCCAAGGTCTGCCTTACCTATGACATGACCTTCCTGGTGGTGCTGCTCACCAGCCTGTACGAGTACGACAGCCAGGCGGGGCGGCTGCGGTGCCTGCCCCACCCCCTGAAAGAGCACGACTACCTGTACAACGCCTTCACCGATTACGCGGCGGATATGAGCGTGGCTCTTTCCTACTACAACCTGATGGACAACTGGAAGGATTCCAAGGACCTGGCCAGCCTGAGCCTGGCCCGCCGGCTGAAAAAGCGGTACCTTTCGGTGGCCCGGAAATACCCCCGCCAGTGTACGGCCATCCACTACTGCCTGGCCCAGCTGGAAAAATGCGAAAAGGCCGACAACCAGAACCTGGACGAGGTATCCGGCTGCTTCGGCTGCCTGCTGGGGGAGATATTGGACGCCCGCCACGATGTGTGGAGCCGGGACCTGCAGCAGATGGGCTTTGCCCTGGGCAAGTTCATCTACCTGATGGACGCCTACGAAGACCTGCCCGGCGACAAGAAGGCCGGGCGCTACAACCCCCTGCGGGCCCTGGCCGGGCAGGAGGGCTATGAAGAGAAGATCCATGACATCCTGGAATTGCTGATGGCCCAGTGCGCGGCTGCCTTTGAGCGGCTGCCGGTGCTGGAAAACGCGGATCTTTTGCGGAACATCCTCTACTCGGGGGTGTGGATGCACTACCGGGATATCCGCCACAAGCGGGCGGAGAAAGAGGAAAGCGAAGGAGAGAACCACTGATGGACCCGTACCAGATCCTGGGGGTATCGCCCCAGGCCAGCGACGATGAAGTAAAGAAGGCCTACCGGCAGCAGTGCAAGCGCTGGCACCCGGACCTGAACCCCGGCGACCCCACCGCCGAGGAAAAATTCAAGCAGGTGCAGGCGGCCTACGACCAGGTGATGAAGATGCGCCAGGGCGGGCCGGCGGCGGGCTGGCAGAACCAGGCCCCCGGCAGCCAGGGCGGCGCCCAGAACAGCTGGGGCCAGAACGGCTATGCCGACCCCTTCGGCTTTGGGGGCGGCGGCTTCCGGTTTTACGGGCCCTTCGGTTTCGGCTTCGACTTTGGGGACGAGGGCTGGCAGGGCCGGCAGGCAGGCCCTGCCCAGGATGAGCCCACCGGCCTGCAGGCGGCCCGCAACTATATCAACGCCCGCCGGTACAAGGAGGCCCTGAACGCCCTGGAAACGGTGAGCGAGCGCACGGCCCGGTGGTATTACTACCACGCCCTGGCCAGCCTTGGCATCGGCAACACCATCAACGCCATGGAGAGCGCCCGCCGGGCCGCCGAGATGGAACCGAACAACCCGGAATACCGCCAGCTGCTGGACCAATTGCAGAACCAGGGCCGGCAGTACCGCACCCAGAGCAGCCAGTACGCCGCGCCCCGGTTCGGGGTGGGGCGGCTCTGCCTTACCTATTGGATCGTGCAGCTGCTGTGCAGCTGTTTCTGCGGCTATCGCCCCTACGGGTGGTATTTCTGCTGCTGACAAAAGCGGAGCGCTCCGGCCCCCCGGCAAAGGGGAGGCGGGTGCGCTGGTGGGCAAGCTGGTGGGCAGCCCCCCGCCCCCTTTGGGGGCCAGCCCCTGCGCCGTGCCTGGGCCGCCTACCTGCGCCAGGGCGGCAAAAAGGCCGGATGAAAAAGCCATAAAAAAGCGCCGGCCCCCGCCGGGCCCTTCCCCATCCCCATCCGGGGCGGGAGGGCCGGCAGGGGCCGGCTTTCTTGAATCTTTCCAGGTCAGGCTTACAGGCCCAGCAGCTTGAGCACCGAGGCCTTGGGCTGCACGCCCATGGTCTTGGCGGCGGGCTTGCCGTCCTTCATCACCACCAGGGTGGGGATGCTCATCACCCCAAAGCTGGCGGCCAGCCCGGGCTCTTCGTCGATGTTCACCTTGCCCACCTTGATGGAGGGCTGCTCGTCGGCGATCTGGTCGATCACCGGGGAGAGCATCTGGCAGGGCATGCACCAGGTGGCCCAGAAGTCCAGCAGCACCGGCTTATCCGATTTCAGCACCTCGGCCTCAAAATTATCCTGCGTGATCTTGATGACAGCCATATTTTTTCTCCTTTCGGCCCGGAGGCCGGTTTTTTCTTTTCCGGGGGCTTGGCCCCACCCTTATTATACCCTATCCGGCCCCTCAATCCAAGGGGCAGGGGAAAAAGGCGCTTTCTCACTCCCCCGCGAACACCGGTTCCAGCCCCTCGAACTCCGCCCAGGCCCGGGCCTTTTCCTCCAGGGCCGGGCAGATCCTCGGCCAGAGCCGGGCCTGCCGAAGGGTGATGGTGTCCATGGGGCTGCCTCCTTTTTCTTCTTTAGGGCCATTGCAGCATCCCCCGCCCCAAAAGAAAAGCGGGGCCCCGCCAAAGGGCCCCGCCGGTCTTTAGCCAAGCAGGTTGATGAACGCGGTGATGATGCCCGCGTTGAAGAAGTCGATGAACAGGCTGCCCACCAGAGGCACCACAAAGAAGGCCCGGGGAGCGGGGCCGTATTTGGCCGTCACCGCCTGCATGTTGGCCATGGCGTTGGCGGTGGCCCCCATGCCGAAGCCGCAGAAGGCGGTGGTCATGACGGCGGCCTCGTAATCCCGGCCCATCAGGTTGAAGGTGACAAAGTAGGCCAGCAGAGCCATCATCACGGTCTGGGCGGCCAGCATCACCACCATGGGCAGGGCCAGCTGGGCCAGCTGCCAGAGCTTGAGGCCCATGAGGGCGTAGGAGAGGAAGATGGAAAGGCTGACGCTGCCGGTGATGGAGATCTCCTCGTGGGGCATGTAGGCGTGGCAGGCGTCCCAGATATTCCGGATGATCACCGCCGCCACCATGGCCCCGATGTAGGAGGGGAAGGTCATGAACTGACCCAGAAACTCGCTGATGAAGGTGCCCAGGCCGGAGGCCACACCCAGGAAGACCGCCGCGGCGGTGAACTTGTGGGTGGTGGTGCGGGTGTCGTGGGCGGTCTCGGTGCCCACGAAATCCACCTCTTCGTCCAGGCGGGCGGCATGGGCGCTGGCGATGTCCTCGGCGTTGGAATGCAGGCCGTGCTTTTCGATGCGGCGGCGGGCCAGGGGGCCGCCCAGCATGCTGCCGGCCACCAGGCCGTAGGTGGCGGCCGCAATGGCCACGGTGGAAGCGCCGGTCACGCCCATGTCATCCAGCATGGGGCCGAAGGAGCCGGCAGTTCCGTGGCCGCCCACCATGGGGATGGAGCCCACGCACAGGCCCATGCGGGGGTCCAGGCCAAACAGGCCGGAGGCCATCACCGCGCCCAGGATATCCTGCAGGGCCACCATCACGATGGCCAGCAAAAGGAAGAACACCACCTGCAGGCCGCCCCGCTTGAGCAGCTTGAAGGAGGCGGTATACCCCACGCTGGTGAAGAAGATGGTCATGAAAAAGTCCTGCAGGGTGGAGCTGAAGGTGATTTCCAGCACGCCGGCGGTGTACAGGCCCAGATGGATGAGGGCGTACACCAGGCCCCCCACCACCGGGGCCGGGATGCAGTACTTGCCCAGCAGGGGGATCTTCTGGATCATCAGGTAGCCCAGGGCGTAGACCAGACAGGCCACCGCCAGGCCTTGATACAGATTGAGGGAAACAGACAGCATTTTTGCGGATTCCTCCTTTTTTCTCTTGATTTCTCACAAAAAAGTATCCGCCGGGTTTTCAGTTTCCGACAAAAAACGTCACCGAAAAACAGAATTTATGATTGAAAAACACATTTACGCCCCCGCGCAAAGCCTTGTCTTAACGTTTTCCAAACACTTCCATGCAACAATTTTCCATTTCTGGAAGGATATTTGCGGCCTTGCCGGGGCGGGGGCTTTCTCTTTTCTTTTTGGCCCGGGCATGCTATAGTGGAAAAAAGCCCTCACGAAAGGAGCCCTTTTGTATGGACAACAATGTTTTTCGCGGTCTTTCCTACGGCGTCTACCTCATCACCGCCCCGGACGGCGAGCGCCCCACCGGGTGCGTGGCCAACAGCCTGATCCAGGTGACCTCCTCGCCGGCCACGGTGGCTCTCAGCCTCAACCACGACAACTACACCAACGGCTGCGTGGCCAAGGGCGGCAAGTTCGGGGTGACCATCCTGGCCGAGGATTCCGACCCCAGCCTGATCGGCCGGTTCGGCTTTGCCAGCGGGCGGGATACCGATAAATTCCAGGGGCTGGACTACACCCTCGCCCAGGGCGTGCCCCTGCCCAAGGTCAAGGGCTGCGGCTGGCTGGTCTGCCAGGTGGCGGACAAGCTGGAAACCGACACCCACACCGTGTTCCTGGCCAAGGTGCTGGACGGCGAGCCCGCCCCCGGCACGCCCATGACCTATGCTTACTATCATCAGGTGATCAAGGGCAGCAGCCCCAAAAACGCCCCCACCTACCTGCCC
>NZ_JAFBIO010000052.1 GCF_021531255.1 Allofournierella massiliensis
CTCAAAGCTTCCTGGCTGTCCACCGCCGCCCGGGGGGTCATCTCGATCTTGCCCTTCAGTTCATAGTGCATCTTCAGCGATTCTTTTGCGTAATCCATACCAACATATCCTCCCTATCTTTCGCTTATACGCGTTTGTTCTATTGTACCTCTTCAGTCCTCAAAGGGGAAGTGGTAGGGCAGCTTCAGTTCATCCCGAACTGCCAGGATCTCCTTCTGGATGGACTCGCCCACCGGCACGCCCTTATCCTTGCGATCCTGCCAGGCCAGCCATTCCTTCTCACCGGCAGTGTAGATGCGGTCCACACCGGGGGCCTTCTTGGAATCACGCAGGCCTCTGCAGATGCCGCCGGCGGTTTTCTTGAAGGTATCCAGACCCATGAAGAACTCGGGGTTGATGACAAAGAAGAAGTGGCCCAGACGATACATCTGGTTGTTGCCCTGGGCATCCTTGCCGCTCAGGTCCTTCATATAGGGGCCGCCGGCCAGCGCGGCGGAGAAGATCTCCACCAGGGTGGTGAAGCCGTAGCCCTTATAGCCGCCGGTCTCCTCGCCCAGGCCGCCCAGAGGCAGCAGAGCGCACTTGCCTGCCCGCATATCCTTCAGGATCTGGGCAGAATCGGTCATGGTGCCGCCCTCTTCGGTGACCACCAGGCCCGCCGGGGTAGGTTTGCCGCTGCGGGCATAGAACTCGATCTTGCCGTTCTGCACGATGGAGGTGGCGCAGTCAAAGTTGAAGGGGAACTCCTCGTCGGTGGGCAGGGTGAAGGTGAAGGGGTTGGTGCCCATCATGGGCTCGATGCCGAAGGTGGGAGCCACCGAGGGACGGGCATTGGTGCCGGAAATGCCGATCATGCCCGCTTTTTCGGCCATGGTGGTCCAGTAGCCGGCAATGCCGTAATGGGTGGAGTTGTAGATGGCGCCGCCGGCCATGCCGTACTTGGAAGCCTTCTCGATGAGCATCTCCATCATCCGGTAGGAGGCCACCATACCCATGCCGTTGTTGGCATTCATCACCACGGTGGTGGGGGTATCCTTCACGATATCCATCTTGGTCACGGGCAGCAGGGTGCCGTTCTTGATCCGATCCAGATAAATGGGCTTGAAGCGGTTGCAGCCATGGCTCTCAATGCCCCGGCGGTCCGATTCCAGCAGAACGTCAGCGCAGATCTTGGCGTCCTCTTCGGGCACGCCGTAGCCCTTGAAGGCGTCGATCAGAAAAGAGTTCATCAAATCCCAGGATACATAGGGTCTGGTTTCCATAATACGCTCCTCCTTAAAACAGTTCTTTGGATGTATGGGTTGGTTTTGCCGGGGCCCGGTTACAGGCCCCAGATGGTCTCGTTGCTGGCCGAGATGCCCACCGCGCCGGCGCCCAGCGCCCGGGTCACATCTTCTTTATCCCGGATCATGCCTCCGGCAATGATGGGCTTCTGGATGGAGGCCGCCAGCTGGGCGATGGCCTTGGGCATGGCCCCCGGCAGCACCTCCACCAGGTCGGCTCCGTTCTGGGAAAGCTGATGGGGGATATTTTTCAGGGCGATGGAATCCAGCAGGAAAAACCGCTGTATGGTGATCAGCCCCTTGGCCTTGGCCCTTTGGATCAGCCCCGGCTTGATGGAAAGGATCCCGTCTGCCCGGGTGTTCTGAGCGATGAAATCCACCGCCACATTCTGGGCAGAAAGCCCTTCCAGCAGATCCAGATGCACCATTGCCACCTTACCGGCGGCCTTGACCCGATCCACGATCGGCCCGATGGTGAGGATGCTGCCGTATAAAATGAATACGATGCCGCAGCTGCTCTGCAGGCAGCGTTCCAGCCCTTCCTCGCTCTTGACGGCGGCCACCACCGGATCTTCTTCCAGGATGGTCAAAAACTCCCGCAACTCCATGACCTTATCCCCCGTGCCTTATTGAATTGTTGATGTTTGTTTGCTGTGTTTTACTCTTTGGCCCAGCCGCGGCTCCAGTTCACCGCGTGGTGCCAGCCCTTCAGCAGCTGCTGACGGTATTCTTCCTCCATGGTGGGCTCAAAGATCCGGGATACCGCCCAGTTGCGGCGGACATCCTCTTTGTCTTTCCAGTAGCCCACCGCCAGGCCTGCCAGATAAGCAGCGCCCAGAGCTGTGGTCTCAATGCAGACCGGCCGGTGCACCTTGGTGCGGATGATATCCGCCTGGAACTGCATCAGGAAGTTGTTGGCGCAGGCGCCGCCGTCCACCTTGAGGGCCGACATGACAATGCCGGAATCCTCTTCCATGGCTTTCAGCACATCGGCGGTCTGGTAAGCCATAGACTCCAGGGTGGCCCGCACGATATGCTTGCGGTTTACGCCCCGGGTCAGGCCCAGGATGGCGCCTCGAGCGTACTGATCCCAGAAGGGAGCGCCCAGGCCGGTAAAGGCAGGCACCACATAGCAGCCGTTGGTATCCGGCACCGAGAGGGCGATCTCTTCCGTCTCCGGGGCGTTCTTGCAAAGCTGCAGCTCGTCCCGCAGCCACTGAATGGCCGCGCCCGCAATGAAGATGGAACCCTCCAGAGCGTATTCCACCCGGCCGTCCAGCCCCCAGGCAATGGTGGTGACCAGCCCGTGTTTGGAGAAAACCGGTTTTTCGCCGGTATTCATCAGCATAAAGCAGCCGGTGCCGTATGTATTTTTGGCTTCGCCTGCCTCAAAGCAGGTCTGCCCGAACAGGGCCGCCTGCTGGTCGCCCGCCGCGCCGGCAATGGGAATGGCCCCGCCGAACAGCTCGGGGTCGCTGTACCCGTACAGGCAGCTGGAGGGTTTTACCTCGGGCAGCATGCAGGCGGGGATATCCAGCTGACGCAGGATCTCTTCGTCCCAGCACAGGGTGTTGATATTGAACATCATGGTGCGGGAAGCGTTGGAATAATCGGTCACATGCACCTTGCCGCCGGTGAGTTTCCAGATCAGCCAGGTATCAATGTTGCCGAACAGCAGCTCCCCCGCCTCGGCCCGTTTGCGGGCGCCGGGGATGGTATCCAGGATCCAGCGCAGCTTGGTAGCCGAGAAATAGGCGTCGATGGTGAGGCCCGTCTTTTTGCAGAAGGGTTCCACCAGCCCCTGGCTCTTGAGCTCGTCGCAGAACAGGGCGGTGCGCCGGCACTGCCAGACAATGGCGGGGCAGATGGGCTTGCCGGTGGCTTTTTCCCATACCACCGTGGTTTCACGCTGGTTGGTGATGCCGATGGCCGCAATATCCCCGGCGGTGAGCCCCGCCTTTTCCATTGCGCCCCGGGCCACCTTCAGCTGGGTCTGCCAGATCTCTTCGGCGTCATGCTCCACCCAGCCGGGCTGCGGGAAATACTGATTGAATTCCTGCTGGTCCCGGGCCAGCTCCTCCCCTTTTTCGTTGAACAGGATGCAGCGGTTGGAGGTTGTGCCGCTATCCAGAGCCATGATGTACTTGGCCAAAACGAAGCCCCCTTTTTCTGGTTTTTGGGCCCGTTTGCTCGGCGGACCCCTCTTTTGTACAAAAAAATAAAAGAGACAAACCAAAACGCGCCGGCGGGCGGGTCTTGACTTATCTCTCACTCTCTAAGTCACCCCCATTTTAGCACATTTTCGGGGCAACGCAATCGCCAAAAGGCAAATTTTACAGAATCCACAATCTGTGTTCTGTTTTTATGTCCATTTTGCCCTGATGAATTTTTGAAAAACAAAAATTGCGGCCTTTCTTTCCCGAAAAGCCGCGATTTTTACTTTTTTCAGCAGGTACGGCCTGCTCCCGGCCCGAAGGCGGTGAATTTTTCCAGCAAAAAGGCCGGCCGGTAGGACAGTTTTGCCTTGCGCAGGGCTTCCAGCCCCAGGTCTTCCTCCCGGTTGAGCCAGCGCAGGTCGGGGCGGCGAGCCGCCACCAGGCGGGCAAATTCCCGGTTGACCATGGCAAAGGCCCCCTCCCAATTGGGGTCGGCCTTTTCAAAGCGCACATCCAGGGCATCCCCCCCGGTCACCTCGCCCAGGGTAAAGGCCGCCATTCGATCCCCCACCAGGAGGCAGCCGCCCAGAAGGCCCAGCTCCTCATAATGGGCAAAGGCCTCCTCGATGGCCCGGCGTTCTTCCCGCAGGTCCTCCTGATCCCGCTCATCCTGCCGCTGGAGAGTCCACTCATCCAGCAATGCCAGGCACTGGGCAAAATGGGCCGGGGTCAGTTCCTCAAACCGCCAGTCCGGGTTTTCCCGCTCGAACCGGTTGCAGTGGTTGCGCTTGGCCTGCAGTTTTTTGCCTGACAGGTTTGCCAGCTTTTCCACTTCATACATGTAATCTTCGCTGTCCCTGCTTTCACAGAAGGTAAAGAAGCCGGGCATCTCCTCTTCCAGCTTCTGGCGCTGGGGGGCGGTCACCGCCTTCAATACCAGGGGCTGGCCCTGACAGGCCGCCAGCTGCTCCATCATCTGGATGGCCGGCTGCAGCGGGCCGCTGCCCACCGGGTAGGAAAAGCTGAGTTTTCCGCCCCGCATATGCTGCCCCAGGATCCGCTCGCCCCAGCGGGCGATGGTCTGGCCATACAGCGGCCCCCACAGATACCAGGTGCCGAAGCACCCGCCGGAAGAGGCGCTGCCCTCCGCTTTCAGAATGGGGTCAACCCAGGATTTATCCTCCAGGCGGATCCGCCGAAATTCGGGCAGGCTCTTATCCTTACAGTTTCCGTAATATAAACAGGCTTGTTTGGGCGCCGAAGCCTGACGGCATTCCACGCTTTGTCTCATATTGCAATCACTCCATAACCGGATGCGCCGGCACTTGCCGCCGGCCCGGGGCGCTTTGCCCCGATACAGACCCTGCGGCCCGGCACAACCGGTATTCTTTATGAATAGTATACCACAAAAGTATGTTTTTTCCTCCCCTGGCCGCCCTTTTCTCGGTATTGCCCAATTTCCTCCTCTATTTAGGAACTTTTCTCACTTATATGTAAAAACCGCTTTTACTTTTCAGACACTTTGCGCGATTTATTCAATTTTTTCTAAAACCTGAAATTTTCCGACCCTTTCTGTCGTTTATAATGAAGAAAACATTTTTTCTGCCGGCAAGCCGTCTCGGGAGAAAACGGGGTTCGGGGGGTTAACATGCAAGAAGAACACGGCAAAAATTACTGGGGACAGCTTTTTCTCCAGATGCTGTTCCATCCCATTTTTCTGGTGGTGTATGGGCTGGCCTGGTTTTATCTGGCCCGGCTGTTCTGGTATGGCCCTGCGGAAAACTGCCTGCCCCAGCTGATCCTCTGCGGGCTGTTTTTTGTTTTGTATCTGATCCTCTTTTTTGTGCGGGGCTTTACCGGCCATGTACAGGGCGGCCTGTTCGCCCGGGGCAGTTTCCGCCGCCCTTACCGGATTTTTGCCGCAGGTGTTCTGGCTGCCCTCACCCTCTTTTTTGGGTTTCATTCCCTGCAGGGCTACCGGGAAGGTGCCCTGGCCCGCAAGCTGGAGAACCTGACCAACCAGCGGGTCCTGACCCCCATCCATACCAATCTGTTCGAGACCGGGCTGGACGGTCTTTTGGAAGATGTCGACCAGGTGATGGAACTGCCGGATGAATTGTATCTGGGGGATGGCCTGAACCTGCTGTTTGATTCGGACGGGACCCTCCGCTCCCTGTATACCTACCTGTACGGCAAGGGCAAGGACGGGCAGACCCAAAGTTTCCAGCTGGCCTATGACCGGGATATCTCCGACCAGCTCACCATCTATCTTCTGGGCATCTCGACTGACGAATACCCCGAATCCCGCCGGCTGGATCCGCTGCTGGAAACGCTGGATCACCTGGACCTGGCCCAGGCCATCCGCCCCTCGCTGGAACTGGGTTATGACGCCTGCGAGCTGTGGTACTCGGGGCTGGAAGAATGGTCCGACCTGGAGCAGACCCTGTTTTATCTGAACCAGGAGGGCGAGGTGCGCTCTGCCCAGCCGAACCCCCAGGACCCGGTGGTCAACTACGGCGTTTCCCTCTGTCTGCCGGATCTGGAACCGGGGGACGAAGTGGAGGGCAGCGATATTCCCTACCAGCCGGAAGTATATATCTATGTGGAGGATTTCGGGAATATCGAAAGCTCCAACGCCCGGGGCCGGGAGATTCTGGACGAGGAAAACCGGATCAGCGGCGACACCCTGTTTGCTTCGGAATAAGGGCCCTTTGCCCGCCGGCCAGAAGGGCAAAAAACAAAAAATTTTCACTTTTCCTGATTTCAGGCGGCTTTCTTGCATTTTGGTGCGGGAAGGCCGTTTTTTCGTCTTTCTGGCCCTTGACTTTCCCAAAGGAGCAATGCTAATATGAAAAAAATGAGGCCTCTTATTATATATTGTATAAGATAATAAGGGGAGAGGGATTCATTTTTATTCTTAACAGAGAGGATTCTGTCATTATGAAAAAGATTATCAATGCTCCCGAAAACTATACGGATGACATGCTGCGGGGCATCTACGCAGCCCATCCGGAGGCAGTGAA
>NZ_JAFBIO010000053.1 GCF_021531255.1 Allofournierella massiliensis
GTGGGGGCCTCGGGGGCCTTCCTCTCCTTTTTTGTGGGCTTTGTCTCGGGCCGGGCGGGCATACGGGCCGCCTTTTTTTGGCTGGGGGCCCTGAGCCTGGCGGTCTGCGGTTCGGCCAGCCTGCTTTTGAAGGACCCGCCCGGAAAAAGCGCCGGGGCCCCCGACCCTTCCGCCGGCCGGGATATGACCCCCGCCGCCATGCTCCGCACCCGGAATTACTGGCTTTGCGCTGCCGGCGTCTGCCTGGCGGCCCCCTCGGTGCTGCTGTTCAGCCCCATCCTGCTGCGCCTGGGGCAGGAGCGGGGGCTGGGGGAGTCGGCGGCGGTTTGGGCGGTGGCCCTGGGCAGCCTGGGCAGTGCCGGGGGAAGGCTGCTCATGCCTCTGGTCAGCGACAAGATCGGCCGCAAGGCGGCGGATATGATCCTGCTGGGGGCCCTGGCCGGGCTGGGGGCGGGCTTTGCCTTTGCCCGGGGCTGGCTCTGGCTGGGCTGTTATGCCCTGCTCACCTTCTGCTATTCCGGCCAGGCGGCCCTGCTGCCGGCCTTTGGCACCGACCTGTTCGGCCTTGCCCACGCGGGGGTGAACTATGGCTTTCTTGCCCTGGGCATGAGCGCGGGCAGCATTCTTTTCCCACTCACCGCCGCCTGGCTGGGGCTGGAGGCCGGGCGGCACTGGCTGGCGGTGGGGGCCGCGGCCCTGGGTTTCGGGGCGGTGGCCTGCATCCGCATGCCGGCAGGGGCCGCCGGCAAGGCCCCGTGAAGGGGGCAGGAGCCCGACAATTTTAATATCTAAAAAAGTGCGCCCATGCGCCGAAAGATTTCTGGGCGAAAGGCCCCAAAAAGGGGGCGCTGTGCCCCCCAAAGCGCACGAATTGGTAGAATTTTGAAGGGGGGCAGGCCAAAATTCTTGCAAAAGCGGGGGCGGTTTTCTATAATAAAACTTGGTTAGGAAATAAACAAACTCTGAGGAACCTGTTTTTTAGGGAATCTTGAAAGTAAGGGAGTGTACTGTTATGACTTATTCTCATGAAGTAGAACAGATGTGCCCGATCACCAAAGGCCCCCACCATGGTCCCGCCCCCATCCCGGAGGAGGGCGCCTGGGTCAAGGCTTATGAGATCAAGGACATCAGCGGCTATACCCATGGTGTGGGCTGGTGCGCACCCCAGCAGGGCACCTGCAAGCTGAGCCTGAACGTAAAGAACGGCGTCATCGAAGAGGCCCTGGTGGAGACCATCGGCTGCTCCGGCATGACCCACTCCGCTGCCATGGCCGGCGAGATCCTGCCTGGCAAGACCATTCTGGAAGCCCTGAACACCGACCTGGTGTGCGATGCCATCAACGTGGCCATGCGTGAGCTCTTCCTGCAGATCGTCTACGGCCGCAGCCAGACCGCTTTCAGCGAGGACGGCCTGCCCATCGGCGCCGGCCTGGAGGATCTGGGTAAGGGCCTGCGCAGCATGACCGGCACCATCTTCTCCACCCGTGCCAAGGGCGTGCGCTATCTGGAGCTTACCGAGGGCTATATCCAGAAGATCGCCCTGGATGCCAACGACGAGGTCATCGGCTATCAGTTTGTCCGCCTGGGCAAGATGATGGAAGACATCCGTCACGGCAAGGATCCCAAGGAAGCATATGAAAAGAACGTGGGCACGTATGGACGTTTCTCTGCCGAGCAGGGCGCCGTCAAATACATCGACCCCCGTGAGGAATAAGAGAGGAGGAGACTGCAATGGCAAAGTTTGAATCTATGGAACGCCGCATGCCCAAGATCGAGGCATGCCTCAAGGCCAACGGCCTGGAATCCCTGGATGCCGCCAACGAGATGCTCCTCGCCAAAGGCATCGACTGCGACAAGATCGTGCGGGGCGTGCAGCCCATCTGCTTTGACAACGCCGTGTGGGCTTACACCCTGGGCACCGCCATCGCGGTGAAGCGGGGCCTCAAGTCCGCTTCCGAGTGCGCCGCCGCCATCGGCGAGGGCCTGGAGGCCTTCACCATCCCCGGCAGCGTGGCCGAGCAGCGCAAGGTGGGCCTGGGCCATGGCAACCTGGGCGCCATGCTCCTCAGCGAGGATACCACCTGCTTCTGCTTCCTGGCCGGTCATGAGTCCTTCGCGGCCGCCGAGGGCGCCATCGGCATCGCCCGTACCGCCAACAAGGTGCGCAAAGAGCCCCTGCGGGTCATCCTGAACGGCCTGGGCAAGGACGCTGCCTATATCATCAGCCGCATCAACGGCTTCACCTATGTGAAGACCGACTTCGACTTCGCCACCGGCGAGGTGAAGGTGGTGGAGACCAAGGCCTTCAGCGAGGGCGAGCGGGCTGCCGTCAAGTGCTACGGCGCCAACGACGTGCTGGAAGGCGTTGCCATCATGAAGCTGGAGGGCGTGCAGTGCTCCATCACCGGCAACTCCACCAACCCCACCCGGTTCCAGCATCTGGTGGCCGGCACCTACAAAAAGTGGGCCATTGAGAACGGCAAGAAGTACTTCTCCGTGGCTTCCGGCGGCGGCACCGGCCGTACCCTGCACCCCGACAACATGGCTGCCGGCCCTGCCAGCTACGGCCTGACCGACTCCATGGGCCGGATGCACGGCGACGCTCAGTTTGCCGGCTCCTCCTCCGTGCCTGCCCATGTGGAAATGATGGGCCTGATCGGCATGGGCAACAACCCCATGGTGGGCGCCACCGTGGCCTGCGCTGTGGCTGCCGCCCAGGCACAGGGCTGAGCATAAAAAGCCCCAACCGGCGCTGAATTTTGTTTTCGGCAGGCCGGCGTCCCTTGAAAAAGGGCCGCCGGCCTGTTTTTTTATGCGTTTTGGTGTGCGGCCACGGCATGAAGAAAAATAACTTTAAAACGCCAAATATAGAATAATAAAAATGGTTTTGCGAATCCCGGCCAACAAAAAGATAGAAAAATAAACAAGGAAGTTTAAACTTTGTACACTTTTTTTATGGTGCTTGCTGTTATAATAGGTATCAAAGCGATGCAGACAGAAGAGATTTGCCTGTAAGGGCAGAGAGGCCGTGCCGAGAAAAAGGCCCCGCCGCCCATGCAAAAGAAAGGAGCTGCGCATGCGAAACAGAAAGACAAGGCGGGCCCTGCCCCTTGTGGCTGCGCTGATGGCCGCGCTGATGGCCGGTCTGACCGGCTGCGGGCAGGCGGCGGTGGAACAGAGAGGGAATATCGTGTTTGCCGACGCCGGGTGGGATTCCAACCGCTTCCACAACGCAGTGGCCGGCCTGATCGCCGAGGAGGCCTATGGCTATACCTGGAGCGAGACCACCGGCAGCACTTCGGTGACGGTGGAAGGCATGAAAAAAGGCGAGATCGATGTGAACATTGAAACCTGGAGCGACAATATCGCCACCTACGAGAGCGATATTGCCTCGGGCGCGTATCAGCTGCTGGGCACCAACTTTGATGACAACATCCAGGGCCTGTATGTGCCCCGATATGTCATCGAGGGCGACGCCGAGCGGGGGATCGAGCCCATGGCTCCGGACCTGAAGGCCGTCAAGGATCTGCTGGGCTATTCCGACCTGTTTGTGGACGAGGAAGACCCCAGCCGCGGCCGCATCTATGGCGCCATCCCCGGCTGGGAGGCCAACGATGTGCTCTACAAAAAGTATCTGCTCTATGGGCTGGACAGTGAGTACAACTATTTTCAGTCCGGCTCGGACGCTTCCCTGGCGGGCGTGATCTCCTCGGCCTATGAAAAAGGCCAGCCCATCGTGGCCTATTACTGGGACCCCACCTGGCTGCTTGGCAAGTACGATATGGTGCTGCTGGAAGATGAGCCCTATGTGAATGTGGAGGATTTCAAGGCCGGCAAAACTGCCTTCCCCTCGGTAAAGGTCACCATCACCGCCAGCAACAATTTCTACAACAACCCGGAAAACGCGGATTTCTGCGAGTTCCTTTCCAACTTCCACAGTTCCAGCGCCCTGACCAATGAGGCGCTGGCCTACATGCAGGATAACCCGGGCGTCAGCTACACCGATACGGCCCGCTGGTTCCTGGGCCAGCACCCCGAGCTGCTGGACGAGTGGCTGCCGGAAGATAAGGTCGAGCTGGTCGAGGCCTCTCTGGCCAGCGGGGCTTCGGCTGCCGGCGGCAACTGGTTTACCGACTTCCCCCTGGTGCTGGATGTGGATCAGGAGGCCATCGACAGCTCGGTGCGGGCCTTCAGCGAGCGCACCAGCGGCTTCTTTGACGCCATCAAGGCCGGCCTCACCGCCATGATCGGCGGCATCCAGGCGGTTCTGGACTTCATGCCCTGGTGGCTGATGCTGGGTCTGGTCTTCCTGGGCGGCTGGAAGCTCTGCGGCGGCATCCGCAAGGGCCTCCTGTACACGGCTCTGCTGGCTCTGGTGGGTCTGTTCGGGCTGTGGGGCCTGATGAACGAGACCCTGGCCATTGTGCTGGCCAGCGTGATCATCTCCCTGGTGCTGGGCTTCCCCCTGGGCGTGCTGGTGTCCTCCAGCGCCAAGGCGGACCGGATGCTGCGCCCGGTGCTGGATACCATGCAGACCATGCCCGTATTCGTCTACCTGATCCCGGCCATCCTCTTCTTCGGCCTGGGCAAGGCCCCCGCCGTTATCGCCACCACCATCTATGCCATCGTGCCTGTCATCCGGCTTACCAGCCACGGCATCCGGCAGGTGGATCCCGAGGTGGTGGAGGCTGCCCGCAGCTTCGGCGTTACCCGCTGGCAGCTGCTCATCAAGGTGCAGATTCCTCAGGCCCTGCCCACCATCATGACCGGCGTCAACCAGACCCTGATGATGGCCATGGCCATGGTGGTCACCTGCTCCATGATCGGCGCCTCGGGCCTTGGCATGGAAGTGCTGAACGCGGTGAACCGCATCGAGATCGGCCGCGGCATCATTGCCGGCTCGGCCGTGGTCATTGTGGCCATCATCATGGACCGCATTACACAGGGCATTGCCCACAGAAGTGAGGAGAAGCGCCATGGCAAATGATTCGATCCTTCGTGTGGAACACGTTTCCAAACTATACGGCCCCAATAAAAGCGAGGCCATGCAGCTGCTGAGCCAGGGCATGCATAAGGACGAGGTCAAGCAGAAGACCGGCGTGACCACCGCCCTGTGGGATGTGACCTGCGATGTGAAGCGGGGCGAGATCTTGGCCATCATCGGCCTTTCCGGCAGCGGCAAATCCACCCTGGTGCGCTGCCTGAACCTGCTGCACCGGCCCACCACCGGCGAGATCTGGTTTGAGGACAGCAACATCGGCGAGCTGGGCAAGAAAGAACTGCTGGATTATCGCCGCCGCAAGATCTCCATGGTGTTCCAGAACTTCGGCCTGATGAACCACCGCAGCGTGATGGGCAATGTGGCCTTCGGGCTGGAGATCCGGGGCGTGCCCACCATCGAGCGGGAAAAGAAGGCCATGGAAATGATCGAGATGGTAGGCCTCAAGGGCTGGGAAAGCCAGCCGGTCACCAGCCTTTCCGGCGGCATGCGCCAGCGGGTAGGCCTGGCCCGGGCCCTCACCAACGACCCGGAGATCCTTCTGATGGACGAGGCCTTCTCGGCTCTGGACCCCCTGGTGCGCTCGAATATGCAGTTTGAATTGATGCGCATTCAGAGCCAGCTGAACAAGACCATCGTCTTTATCACCCATGATATGGACGAGGCCTTCAAGCTGGGCGACCGGGTGGCCATCATGCAGGATGGCCGGCTCATCCAGATCGATACTCCCGAGCAGATGAGCGCCCACCCCGCCAATGAATATGTGCGCCAGTTTATCGGCAGCGCCGACCGCGCCAAGGTCATGCGGGCCCAGAACATCATGGTCACCCCGGACTGTGTGGTCCACCTGAGCGAAGGCCCCCAGCATGCCATCCAGGAGATGCGCCGGGCGGGCGTGTCCTCGGCCTTTGTGCTGGGCCCCAAGATGACCCTGGCCGGCCTGCTCACGGTAGACGGCGCCATCGCCGGCATCCGGGAAAAGGCTACCATCGCCGACAAGATGCTCACCGGCCTGCCCACCACCACCCCCGACGCCCTGGTCAGCGATATCCTGCCTCTGGCAGCCGAGACCCGCTTCCCCATCAGCGTCATCGACTCCAACGGCACCTTTGTGGGCCTGGTCACCAAGGCCTCGGTGCTTTCCTGCTTTGTGGATTCTCCCGACAGCGTGGAGAAAAACGGCGAAGCTTCCTGATGTTCTTTTCCTTGCGCTCTGGCGGCGCCCCTTTGGGGGCGCCGCCTTTTTGCGTCCGGCCGCAATTGACGGGAGGGCCCGGCCAGGGTTATAATAAAACGAATGTAAAATTGGCCGGGCGCCGGGCCCGGATAAAGGAGAAAGGGTATGTACGATTATCTGATTGTGGGCGCTGGCCTGTACGGCGCGGTATTTGCCCGGGAGGCGAAGAAGGCAGGCAAGAGCTGCCTGGTAATCGATAAGCGGGACCATATTGCGGGCAA
>NZ_JAFBIO010000054.1 GCF_021531255.1 Allofournierella massiliensis
CCCCACACGCCCCCCAGGATGCCCCGGATGGCCCGGCCCTGCCGCCGTTCCAGCTGCCAGACATCCCCCTCCTGCCAGAGGCGGCAATCCCGGCTCCAGGCCCAATAGCTCCGTTCGCCGGCTTCTTCCATCAGCTGCCCGTCCGAAAGGCGCAGCACCCGGTACTGCCCCGCCTCGCCGAAAAGCCCCAGGTCCTCCCCCAGGCTCCGCACAAAGGGCAGATCCCGGCCGGTCTCGTCCTGGTATTCGCCCCCGCTCAGGTAGCGGCGGAGTTTGCCATCCTCGCTGCGGGTGAGCAGCACCCGGCCGGCCAGAGGGCTGGCCTCGGCCCCGGTGTACCCCTCGTACCGGCCCAATTCTTCCAGCTCCTCGTTCACCCGCGCCGGGGCCGAGCCGTCCAGGAAGGTGAGCAGGTACTCGCCCCCGCTCAGGGGCAGGATGCCCCGGCAGCCGGGCCAGGCCTCGGCCCCGGTCTCCAGGTTCACCCAGCGGTTTTCGCCGGCGTTCAGGGTGGGGTTGGCCTCATAGCGGGCGGTCTCCACCTCTTTCAGCAGGGCCCAGCCGTTCAGAAGGCTCTCGGGCCGGGCCGAGCCGCAGTGCACCAGCAGCTCACCGTCGGCGTCGTAGAGGGTCCAGTCCCGGCCCTCCCCCTCGGCGGGGCAGACGGCAAAGCCCCCCGCCCGGCCCAGGGCCTCGTCCCGCACCGGGCGGGCCACGGTATTTTCCCGGCTCCAGAGCTCTTTCAGCCCGTTCAGCACGGTGATGCGGCTGCCGTCCGCCGAGTTCACGAAAAAGAGCCGGCCTTCCAGCTCCTGGCCGCTCACCTGGGGGGCCTGGGTGCCCGGCTGGATGGGGGCGGGCCGGGTGCTCTGCCGGCTTTCGGCCCCGCAGCCAGCCAGTACCCCCGCCAGGGTCAGGGCCAGCACCCCGGCCAGGGCCGCCAAGGCCCCCAGGGTCCGCCGGCCTCTGCCGCTTCTTTTCCGATTCTGCTCCATGCCGGTCTCCTTTTCGCTCCTGCCGCTTACCGTCTGTCTGCCGCCCGGGGCCTTCTTTCCTTTTGCTCATAAAACGAAAAACCGGGCCGGAATATTGCATTTTTGCGGCAAAAATCCGAAATTTTTCCAAACCGGCCCTTCCCTCTTCCCCTTTTGGGGCCGCGTGCTATAATAAAATCCGTTTGAACGCCTGTTTTATATTTTTGGTGTATCCCAAAACACCTGTTTTGTATTTCAGATCTGTATTTCAGAAAGGAAAGGGTCCTGGTTTTGCTTCTGCCCGGTATGTTACGCTCTCTCCCCCAAAAAATCCTTGCCGCCCTGCGGGCCGACCCGGTGCTGGCGGCCTCCCTGGCGCTGGCGCTGCTCTCCTGCTTTTTCTGCCCGCCCAGCCCCGGCTATCTTTCCTATATTGACTTTGACACCCTCATCCTTCTGTTCTGCCTGATGGCGGTGATGGAGGGGCTGCGGGCCCAGGGGGTCTTTCCCTGGGTGTGCGGGCGGCTGCTGGGCCATGTGCGCAGCGGCCGGGGCATCGTCTTCACCCTGGTTTTCCTCTGCTTTGTGAGCAGCATGTTCATCACCAATGATGTGGCCCTCATCACCTTTGTGCCCCTGGGCATCCTGGTGCTCTCCATGGCGGGGCTGTCCGATCGGCTGTGCTGCACCGTCACCCTCATGACCATCGCCGCCAACCTGGGCAGCATGTTCACCCCCATCGGCAACCCCCAGAACCTCTACCTCTTCTCCCTTTCCGGGCTGGGGCTGGGCAGCTTCCTTCTTCTCACCCTGCCCTACACCCTGGCGGCGGCGGGGCTGCTGGCGGCCTTCATCTTCTTTGGCTACCGGCGGCAGAAGGGCGGCGCGGGCGCGCCCTCGGTCCGCCCGCCCCTGCCGGCCAACCGGGGCCATGTGGGCCTGCTGCTGGCCCTTTTCGCCCTCTGCGTGGCCACGGTGGCGGGCGCTGTCCCCCACCCGGCCCTGCTGGCGGTGGTGGCCCTGACCCTGCTTTTCACCGACCGGAAGGCCCTGGCCGGGGTGGATTACCCCCTGCTGCTCACCTTTGTCTTTTTCTTTATTTTTGTGGGCAACGCAAAGCAGCTTTCCGGGCTGCATACCCTGCTGCTCACCCTTCTGCAGGGGCATGAGCGGCTGCTGGGGGTACTGGCCAGCCAGATCATCAGCAACGTGCCGGCGGCCATGCTGCTTTCCGGCTACAGCGGCGATCTGAAAGAGCTGATCGTGGGCACCAACATCGGGGGCCTGGGCACCCTCATTGCCTCCATGGCCAGCCTGATCTCCTACAAGCAGGTGGCGGGGCGGTACCCGGCCCTCAAGCGCCAGTACCTGGCCACCTTCACCCTCTGCAACCTGGTCTTTCTGGTGCCCCTCTATTTCCTGTAAATAAAAAAGAAAGCGGGAACGCGCTGTTTCGCGTTCCCGCTTTTTTTATTGGTTTCAGCTCAGCAGGGGCTGGCCGTCCCGCACATCGAAGGTGAGGGTATCCCCCGCCTTGTGGGTGCCGGCCAGGATCTGCCGGGCAATGGGGGTCTCCACATGGCTCTGGATGAACCGCTTGAGGGGCCGGGCGCCGTAGATGGGGTCGTAACCGCTCTCCACGATCCAGTCCTTGGCGGCGGGGGTCACTTCCAGCTTGAGCTGTTTCGTGCCCACTCGTTTTTCCAGGTCTTTCAGCAGCAGATCCACCACGCCGCCGATCTCCTCCTTGGTGAGGCTCTTGTAATAGACGATCTCGTCCAGCCGGTTGAGGAACTCGGGCCGGAACTGGCTCTTGAGCAGGGCGTCGATCTGGCCCCGGGCCTCGTCGGAAAGCTCGGTGCCGCCGCTCGCCCGGGCCTTTTCCAGGTCCTCCAGGATGATCTGGCTGCCCAGGTTGCTGGTGAGGATCAGGATGGTGTTCTTGAAGTCCACCGTGCGGCCCTGGCTGTCGGTGATCCGGCCATCGTCCAGGATCTGGAGCAGGATGTTGAAGACATCCGGGTGGGCCTTTTCCACCTCGTCAAACAGCACCACGCTGTAGGGTTTGCGGCGCACAGCCTCGGTGAGCTGGCCGCCCTCCTCATAGCCCACATATCCCGGAGGGGCGCCGATGAGGCGGCTGACGCTGAACTTCTCCATATATTCGGTCATATCGATCCGGATCATGTTCCGCTCATCGTCAAAGAGGGCTTCGGCCAGGGCCTTGGCCAGCTCGGTCTTGCCCACGCCGGTGGGGCCCAGGAAGAGGAAGCTGCCGATGGGGCGGCCGGGGTTGGCGATGCCGGCCCGGCTGCGCAGGATGGCCTCGGCCACCTTGCGCACCGCCTCGTCCTGGCCGATGACCCGCTTGTGCAGGATCTCTTCCAGGCGCAGCAGCTTTTCCCGCTCGCCCTCCACCAGTTTTTCCACCGGGATGCCGGTCCAGCGGGCCACGATCCGGGCGATCTCCTCGTCGGTCACCCGGTCCCGCAGCAGGTTGGCCTGGGCTTCGGGGGCGTTCTCGGCCTTCTTCTCCTGCTCTTCCAGCTCCTTCTGCAGCTGGGGCAGGCGGCCGTATTTCAGCTCGGCGGCCTTGTTCAGGTCGTATTCCCGCTCGGCCTTCTCGATGGCCGCGTTGGTCTTTTCGATCTCGGCCCGCAGGCTCTGCACCTTGTTGATGCCGCCCTTCTCGTTTTCCCACTGGGCCTTCATCTTGTTGAAGCTGTCCCGCATTTCGGCCAGCTCTTTCTGGATGGCAGCCAGCCGGTCACGGCTCAGGGTGTCGGCCTCCTTCTTCAGGGCCGCCTCCTCGATCTCGTGCTGCATGATCTTGTGGCGCAGATCATCCATCTCGGCGGGCATGCTCTCCATCTCGGTCTTGATCATGGCGCAGGCCTCGTCCACCAGGTCGATGGCCTTATCGGGCAGGAACCGGTCGGTGATATACCGGTCGCTGAGGGTGGCGGCGGCGATGAGGGCCGAATCCTGGATCTTCACCCCGTGGAAGACCTCGTACCGCTCTTTCAGGCCCCGCAGGATGCTGATGGTGTCCTCCACCGAGGGCTGATCCACCTGCACCGGCTGGAACCGGCGCTCCAGGGCGGGGTCTTTTTCGATATACTTGCGGTACTCGTCCAGGGTGGTGGCGCCGATGCAGTGGAGTTCACCCCGGGCCAGCATGGGCTTGAGCAGGTTGCCCGCGTCCATGGCGCCGTCGGTCTTGCCGGCCCCCACGATGGTGTGCAGCTCATCGATAAAGAGGATGATCTGCCCCTCGCTCTTTTTCACCTCGTTGAGTACGCTCTTGAGCCGTTCCTCAAATTCGCCCCGGTACTTGGCGCCGGCCACCAGGGCCCCCATGTCCAGGCTGAAGATGGTGCGGCCCTTGAGGTTTTCGGGCACGTCGCCCCGCACGATCCGCTGGGCAAGGCCCTCGGCAATGGCGGTCTTGCCCACGCCGGCCTCACCGATCAGGCAGGGGTTGTTCTTGCTCTTCCGGCTCAGGATCCGGATCACGTTCCGGATCTCCTGGTCCCGGCCGATCACCGGGTCCAGCTTCTGGGCCCGGGCCATCTCCACCAGGTCCTGGCCGTACTTTTTCAGGGCGTCATAGGTGTCCTCCGGGTTGTCGCTGGTCACCCGCTGGTTGCCCCGCACCCCGGCCAGAGCCTCCATGAACCGGCTCTCGTTCAGGTTGAAGGCCCGCAGCACCTCCTGCACCGCCTTGTTGGGTTTTTCCAGCAGGCCCAGGAAGAGGTGTTCCACACTGATGTATTCATCCTTCATCCGGCCGGCTGCCGCCTCGGCGGCATTCAGCGCCCCGTCGGTGGCAGCGCTGATATAGATCTTTTCCGGGTCACGGCCCGGGCCGCTCACATGGGGCAGCTCGCTCACCTTTTCCACTGCCGCCGTCTGGAAGGCCGAGGGCTCAATGCCCAGCTTCTTCAAAAGCTGGGGGATCAGCCCGTCCTGCTGGCCGGCCAGGGCTGCCAGCAGATGCTCCGGCTCCATGCTCTGGTTGGCGTACTCCACCGCCAGTTTCTGGGCCCCGTTCAGGGCCTCGATGCTTTTCTGAGTAAAACGCTCCGCGTTCATAACCTTCCCTCCTTTTAGGGGTTCCCGAACCGTGTCGGGTCTATTTTGTCACTCAACCTTTTTATCTGCTAAGATTTTGTCTAAGTTTGTATGCCGGGCCCGGCCGCGCCGGGCACCGCCCAGGGATCTTTCCGCTTTTTCATCGGCCGCTCCTCCTTATACTCTCCGGCCGGCCCGGCCTGGGGCAGCGCTCCCGGCCCACCCCAAGGGGGGCCGGGCCCTTGCCTTTTGGGCCCTGCCTTCCGGCTGTTTCCTTCTCCCGGCCCTGTCGGGGCCGGCTATTCGTCAAGGTTTTGAGGTTTATTAGCACTCTTTTCCTTTGACTGCTAATAGTCTATTCCTATTCTCTTTCTTTGTCAAGACCCCGCCGGTGAAAAGTTTTTGAACAAAGAGGGCCGGGCTGCCCCAGACGGCCTTTCCTTTTTGCGGGGAAAGGGCTATAATAAAGGGAATTCTACAAAAATCCCCTTTTTACGAAAATTTTCTTACCCAAAAGGAGCCTGATCTTTCATGTCTCCCTCCCTTTCCCGCCCCCTGCGCGCCGGCGTGGGCCGCTGCCTGTGGGTCGCCTTCCTCTGCGCCGCCCTGAGCCTGCTGCCCTGGGCGGTGTACGGCGACGGGATGCTGCTGTTCCTGCATGATTATACCGAGCAGCAGATCCCCTTCGGCATCTATATGAACCGGGCCATCAAGTCGGGCAATGTGTTCTGGGCGCCGGGCATCGACCTGGGCACCAACTTCATTGGGGCTTTTTCCTTTTATAATCTGGGCAGCCCCTTTTTCTGGATCACCCTGCTCTTCCCGGCCCTGTGGTACCCTTACCTGATGGTGGGGGTCTACCTGCTGAAATACATGGCGGCGGCCCTGGGCGCCTACCTGTGGCTGCGCCGCCAGCTGCGGCAGGACCGCTGGGCCCTGACGGGGGCGCTGCTTTACGCCTTCTGCGGCTACCAGTCCATCAATCTGGTTTTCTTCCATTTCCATGATGTCACGGCCCTTTTCCCCTTCCTTCTGCTGGGGCTGGATCTGTGGGTGGAGGAAAAGCGCCGCTGGCCCTTCGCCCTGGCGGTATTCATCAACCTGACCACCAACTATGTGTTCTTTGTAGGCCAAGTGCTCTTCCTGGGCCTGTACTACCTGCTGCGGTGGGTGCTGCCCCAGCCCCGGCCGGGCCTGCGCCGGCTGCCCGGGGTGGTGGGGCTTGGGCTGCTGGGGGGCGCCATGGCCGGG
>NZ_JAFBIO010000055.1 GCF_021531255.1 Allofournierella massiliensis
GGGGTGGGCAGGTGGAACATGGGGGTGCCTCCTTTGGGGAAATTTTGCGGCCGGCGGCCGGTTTTGCCGGGCCAGGCCCGGCCTTTTGCTTTGGGGCTATTATAGCGCATTCCCCGCTTGGGGGAAAGAGGGAGTTGACCGGGGGCCGGGCATGCCAGGGAGGCGGACACCAAAAGCCCCGGGGCGCCTGGCCCCGGGGCTGCATCAGATGCAAGACAAGTGTTTTTTACTGCCGGCGGCGTCAAAAGCTGCCCCGCCGCCTTTTTCCATCTTTTCTTCCGGGAGGATTCAAACCAATGTGCGACATGTATCTTGCCGCGCTGGACCAGCGCACCGGGTTTTCCCGCTGCGTCATCTATGACCAGGCCCTGCGCCCGGTAGCCTCGGCCCAGAAGCCGGTGACCATCCTCTGCCCCCAGCCCGGCTGGCGGGAATACGCCCCCCAGGAGCTGCTGAAATATTCCTCGTCCTTTTCCCTGGCCCAGCAGTTCCGGAGCTGTTCCCGGCAAAGGGTCATTTTGTTCTCCTGATCCTGCCGCAGAGACTCTATGGTTTTATCCATCTCATATTGCCGCAATTCCACCTCTGCCAAAGTCTTCAGCGGATTCACCCGCTTTACATTCCCCATAGCTTTTGCTTCTTTTATAGAGTAAGAGAAAGCATCCCGCTTTTTTGCGCCCCGCGCTTGATTTTCCGCCGCAATATCCCCGATTTTCCTATAAACAAAAATCCGAACCCCTCGCCAACAGGCGTAAGGTTCGGATTTATTTTGTTTGGTGACCCGTACCGGAATCGAACCGATGTTAACGGCGTGAGAGGCCGCTGTCTTAACCGCTTGACCAACGGGCCAGAATTTAGCTTTCTCATTATACCCGCATTTTCGGGGTCTGTCAAGGGGAAACGGGGGATTTTCCCCGCAAGAAGAGAAAATACCCCCCGTTTTGGCTCATTCTTCCCCGGAAGAGGGCGCCTGTTCGGCCCGCAGGGCCTTCCGCTTGCGCACATCCCGGCCCAGCAGCTTGTAGGCCGTGGCGGCGGCGGGCACGGCCAGCAGCATGCCGCCGATGCCCCCGATGCCGCCGCCCACCGTCACGGCGGTGAGCACCCACAGGCCGGGCAGGCCGATGGAGGAACCCACCACCCGGGGGTAGATCAGGTTGCCTTCCAGCTGCTGCAGCACCACGATAAAGACCAGAAAGCCCACCGCCTGCAGGGGGTTGACCGTGAAGATCATGAAGGCCCCCAGGAAAGCGCCCAGATAGGCGCCCACAATGGGCAGCAGGGCGGTGGCCCCCACCAGGGTGCCGATCATGGTGGCGTAGGGCATGCGCAGCACCAGCATGCCCAGGGTGCACAAGCCCCCGATGATGAGGGCCTCGGTGAACTGCCCCACAAAAAAGCGGGTAAAGGTATCATGGGCCACCCGCAGCAGGTACCACAGCCGGTGGCAGAGTTTTTCGGGCAGGTAGGCCTCAGCCAGGTCGGTGAACTGGGCGGCCAGCTTTTCCTTGCCGGCCAGCAGGTAGAGGGCGAAGATCAGCCCCATCATCACCTGCACCGCCACCCCGCCGATGCCGCTGAGGGTGGATACCAGGGTGGTGAGGGCCCCGCCCACACCGGCGCTCAGGTAGGTCATAGCCTTCTGGATGAGCTGGGGCAGATCCAGCTGAAGGGCGGCCAGCCATTCCTCCACCTGGGGGGTCTGCAGGTCCACCGTGGCGGCCCAGGCCGCCAGCTGATACAGCAGCTCTTTCAGGCCTTCCAGCACCACCCCAAAAGCCTGGGCCAGCTGGGGGATGATGATGCGGATGAGCAGGGCCGCCGCCAGCAGGATGAGCAGCAGCGAGGCCAGGATGCTCACGGCCCGGCGGCCCTTATAAAGGGGCGAGGCGGGCCGGCCCAGCACCGGCAGTTTTTCCAGCCTTACCACCAGGATGTTGAGGATGTAGGCGATGGCGCCCCCCAGCATCACCGGCGCAAAGAGGGAGACCAGCATGCCCAGGGCCCCCAGTATGGAATCGCTGTATTTCACCGCCAGGGCCAGCAGGGCCGCCCCCGCCAGCAACAGCCAGATTTTTTTATCCCGCATCGTACTTTCTCCTTTGGCCCAAGGGCCTTGTTTGCCGCTTAGATTGTAGCACAACCGGCGGGGGCTGTCCACAAAAAGCCGCGCCCCGGCCCGGGGCCTTGGGCGGCAGGCCCAAAAGCCCCGGCCCTCCCCCGCCTTTCTTTCCGGCCTTCAGCGCCGGCCCGCCCGCAGCTGTTCCAGGATGACCTCGTCGGCCGGGCAGAAGGGGTATTGGTCGATCTCGCCCACGGTGATCCAGCGGATGTCGTTGTGCTCCAGCTTCTGGGGCGTCCCCTGAAGGATGGAAGCCCGGAACAGGGTGAGGTGGACGGTGAGGTCCGGGTATTCATGGGTCACCTCCATATAGGGCTCCCCCACCTCCAGGGTGACGGCCAGCTCCTCCCGGCATTCCCGGACGAGGGCCTGCTGGCGGGTCTCGCCCGGTTCCACCTTGCCCCCCACGAACTCCCACAACAGGCCCCGGGCCTTGTGGGCCGGGCGCTGACAGATCATAAAGGTATCCCCCTGCCAGATCAGGGCTGCCACAACTTCTACCATTTTGCCTCTCTCCTTTCCCCTCTATCTTTCCCCATTCGGGCCAAATTGTCAATGCCGAAAGGGCCCCCTTCTCCCTCCCCGTCGCCAAATCCCCCCGGCTTTCTCTTCTTTTTCCTCTTTTTCCAGCTCATCCAGAGCACGGCCTCCCTGCATGGGTACTGCATCCGCCTTCTGGGCCGAAAAGGGGGAATGGAAATGAATCGCCAGAACCTGTTGTTCGCGGCCGGCGTAGCCCTGGCCGCGGCCCTCAACCCGGCCCCCTACGAGCTGATCCCCCTGGTGCTGGGCAGCTGCGCCACCGCGAGCCAGGCCCGGGCCCTGCTGGAAAAAGTGCGGCTCATCGCCCAGCCCTTTGCCCCGGGCTATCCCCTGGCCCCCCTGCACTGGCAGGTGGCCGGGCCGGACGGCAGCTTTATCCTGGAACCCATGGAGGACGGGCTGCATTTTTATGAGGACAAGGCCGGGGTGCTCACCAACAACCCGCCCTACCCCTACCAGGTGATGAACCTGAACAACTACCGGGCCCTTTCCCCCGCCACCCCCCCGAACACCTTTGACCCGGAAATGGATCTCTCGGTCTATGGCCAGGGGCTGGGGGGCCTGGGCCAGGGCAAAGCAGCCAAGGCCCTGCGCTTTGTGCTGGAAAACTGAATCTCCCCCCTGCCGCCCCGGTGTTTGCCCCGGCGGCCCTGTCAAGTGTGAAAGCGCTCAAAAATCTCTCTGTTATATGTGTGTTTTTACAAAAATCCGCCTTTTGGTTGTTTGCCGCCCCGCCCGGCCGCTATAATGGAAAAAACGGCAGCGCCGGTTCGCCCTGGGCAGGGCGGGACCCCGGGGCCTGCCCCTAAAGAAAGGACAAACATTATGTATCAGATCCGCAATTTCACCGACAACGATGATATCCGGGTACTGGATCAGCTGGGCGCCTTCACGGTGGTGGAGTACCAGCGGGACCTGAGCGTCTCCCCCGGCAACGCCCAGATGGCCTATTTCTGCAACGAGATGAACGTGCGCAAGCGCCAGGTGATCTGCGACGTGAGCCGCTCGCCGGTGACGGTGCAGGCCGGCGCCATGCAGTGGACGGTGGGCAACGTGAACGCCACCACCGGCCTGAAAGGCGTGGGGGATTTTCTGGGCAAGGCCATGCGGGGCAAGGTGAGCGGCGAATCGGCCATCAAGCCCGAGTATACCGGCAGCGGCACTCTGGTGCTGGAACCCACCTATAAATACCTGCTGCTGGTGGATCTGGCCGACTGGAACGGCTCCATCGTGCTGGATGACGGGCTGTTCCTGGCCTGCGAATCCAGCCTGCAGCACAAGGCGGTCATGCGCTCCAACCTTTCCAGCGCGGTGGCCGGCGGCGAGGGCCTGTTCAACCTGGGCCTTACCGGCCGGGGCGTGGTCTGCCTGGAATCCAACTGCCCCAAGGAAGAGCTGATCGAGATCACCCTGGAAAACGACGTGCTGAAGGTGGACGGCAACATGGCCATCGCCTGGAGCGGCAGCCTGGATTTCACGGTGGAGCGCTCGGGCAAGACCCTGCTGGGCTCGGCTGCTTCCGGCGAGGGCCTGGTGAACGTGTACCGGGGCACCGGCAAGGTGCTGCTGGCCCCGGTGCGGGACGGCGCGGTTTAAGCCTGCCCCCCAGGGCAACCCCATACAAAGCAAAAAAGGCCGCCCGCCCGGGCGGCCTTTTTCTTTTTCACATGGTCATGCCCCCATCCAGCACCAGGTTGAAGCCGGTGACGGAAAGGGCGCTGTCCCCGGCCAGGTAGAGGATGGCGTCCGCCACCTCCCCCGGGGTGAGCAGCCGGTGCATAGGCTGGCGGCTGAGGAATTCCTCCCGGGCTTTTTCCGGGTCGGGGCTGGCGGCGATCCGCCCTTCCAGGGAGGGAGTGAGGACGGTGCCGGGGCTGACGCAGTTCACCCGGATGCCCAGCCCGCCGCAGGTCCCGGCCGCAAATTCCACCAGGGCTTTTGCCTGTTCGGCCACCGACACATCCGCCCGGTAAAACCAGGCCCGGCCCCCCTGGGCCAGGACCTCGTCCCGCACGGCCGCCGCCTTCCCCCGTCAAGCCCCCGCCGGCTGTGAACAATCCGTAAATTTCCCGCTGCCGGGCCGAAGCTTCCCCTGCCGCCGGGCCGGATATGGTAGAATGAACGCAAATTCAGGCCCTTTGGGGGCAGCTCGTCCGGAACAAGTTCCGCGTCTGCCCCCGGCACTCAGGAAAGGAGGCCGCTGCCATGTCCGGGAGCCGGCTTTCCAGCTGGAGCGGCATCCGCCGCAAGCTGGAACAGGACTATCTTTGCCCCGCCCTGCGGGGGCGCATCCAATACTTTGCCGCCGCCCACCGCCAAAGCCATGATGGACGAGATTCTCAAGGGCATGAAGCTCCACGCCGAGGAACGGTTCACCACCATCCACAACTATATCGACACCGACGCCATGATCCTGCGCAAGGGGGCCGTCTCGGCCCGGGCGGGGGAAAAGCTGCTCATCCCCATCAACATGCGGGACGGGAGCCTGATCTGCCTGGGCCGGGGCAATGAGGACTGGAACTTTTCCGCCCCCACGGCCCAGGTTCTTAAGATCATTCGCCCCCTTGTTCCGGCGCCCGCAAAACGCCCTGCCTGGAAATTCGGGAATTTTTCTCCTTGTATCGATTGTACCGCGCAAGAAAGGGGCCGTCAATCGCAAAAGAACAGCCCCGGCCGAAAAGACCGGGGCTGCTTGAATGGTGCGTAAAAGGGGCCCCCGCAAAAGTTTGCCGCAGCAAAGCGAAGGCAAAGTTTTGCGGGGAGAAGGAGGAATGACGAAGCGGTATGAGAAAAGCCCCAGTCTTTCGACTGGGGCTTTTTGAATGGAG
>NZ_JAFBIO010000056.1 GCF_021531255.1 Allofournierella massiliensis
TGATATAATAAATAAGCTGCTTCGAGAGAGCGCAGCGGACAGGACCTTGAAAATTGAACAATATCGAAACTTGAACGGAACCTTTGAAAAGCGGTTTTAGGCCGCTTTAAAAATTCCTAAAAAGTAATTCGTAACGGACGCAAGCGATTGTGTCTGAGCGAAGCAAGATTAAAATCTTGTAAAACGATTTGAACGCCTTGAGCGTTTGGATATGATTTTATAAAGAGTTTGATCCTGGCTCAGGACGAACGCTGGCGGCGCGCCTAACACATGCAAGTCGAACGGAGTTGCCTGATCTGATTCTTTCGGGATGACGAACTTGCAACTTAGTGGCGAACGGGTGAGTAACGCGTGAGGAACCTGCCCCGGAGTGGGGGACAACAGTTGGAAACGACTGCTAATACCGCATAAGCCCACAGTACCGCATGGTACAGAGGGAAAAGGAGCAATTCGCTTTGGGATGGCCTCGCGTCTGATTAGATAGTTGGTGAGGTAACGGCCCACCAAGTCGACGATCAGTAGCCGGACTGAGAGGTTGATCGGCCACATTGGGACTGAGATACGGCCCAGACTCCTACGGGAGGCAGCAGTGGGGAATATTGCACAATGGGGGAAACCCTGATGCAGCGACGCCGCGTGGAGGAAGAAGGTCTTCGGATTGTAAACTCCTGTCGTTGAGGACGATAATGACGGTACTCAACAAGAAAGCCACGGCTAACTACGTGCCAGCAGCCGCGGTAAAACGTAGGTGGCAAGCGTTGTCCGGAATTACTGGGTGTAAAGGGAGCGCAGGCGGAAGCGCAAGTTGGATGTGAAACCCATGGGCTCAACCCATGGCCTGCATCCAAAACTGTGTTTCTTGAGTAGTGCAGAGGTAGGCGGAATTCCCGGTGTAGCGGTGGAATGCGTAGATATCGGGAGGAACACCAGTGGCGAAGGCGGCCTACTGGGCACCAACTGACGCTGAGGCTCGAAAGCATGGGTAGCAAACAGGATTAGATACCCTGGTAGTCCATGCCGTAAACGATGATTACTAGGTGTTGGAGGATTGACCCCTTCAGTGCCGCAGTTAACACAATAAGTAATCCACCTGGGGAGTACGACCGCAAGGTTGAAACTCAAAGGAATTGACGGGGGCCCGCACAAGCAGTGGAGTATGTGGTTTAATTCGAAGCAACGCGAAGAACCTTACCAGGTCTTGACATCGGATGCATAGTGCAGAGATGCATGAAGTCCTTCGGGACATCCAGACAGGTGGTGCATGGTTGTCGTCAGCTCGTGTCGTGAGATGTTGGGTTAAGTCCCGCAACGAGCGCAACCCTTACGGTCAGTTACTACGCAAGAGGACTCTGGCCGGACTGCCGTTGACAAAACGGAGGAAGGTGGGGATGACGTCAAATCATCATGCCCTTTATGACCTGGGCTACACACGTACTACAATGGCGTTTAACAAAGAGAAGCGAAGCCGCGAGGCGGAGCAAAACTCAAAAACAACGTCCCAGTTCAGACTGCAGGCTGCAACTCGCCTGCACGAAGTCGGAATTGCTAGTAATCGCGGATCAGCATGCCGCGGTGAATACGTTCCCGGGCCTTGTACACACCGCCCGTCACACCATGAGAGCCGGGGGGACCCGAAGTCGGTAGTCTAACCGTAAGGAGGACGCCGCCGAAGGTAAAACTGGTGATTGGGGTGAAGTCGTAACAAGGTAGCCGTATCGGAAGGTGCGGCTGGATCACCTCCTTTCTAAGGAGTCAGGCGGATCACAACTTAAGCTGGTCTTAAGGATCCGGACAGGCAAAGGGAGAGTTTCGATAGTGTTCAATTTTGAGGGCCCTGTAAAAAGGAACCTCAAAGTAATGTAAGCGGAGCCGGCACGGGAAACCGTGGGGGTATAGCTCAGCTGGGAGAGCACCTGCTTTGCAAGCAGGGGGTCAAGGGTTCGATTCCCTTTATCTCCACCATCATGGGCTCATAGCTCAGATGGTTAGAGCGCGCGCCTGATAAGCGCGAGGTCGATGGTTCGATTCCATTTGAGCCCACCATTTCCTGATCTTGCAAAAGATTGGGATGAGCAATGCCGCAAGGCGATGCTTACAGCGCTTATACGAAGCGCAAGCGGAGTATAAGCAATCTGCCAAGATGGTTCGTTCCATTCTGCTGATGCAGGATGCTTCGACGAAGTCGAAGGCAGACGCGTCCGAAGGACGCGGATGCACCTTGAAAACTGAATAATAACTGCGAAACTGATATTAAGTTAATTTGAAAACTACATTTTCAAAAGACGGAAATATCCAGTTGGCAAATGGAGAATCTGGAAAACGGTCAAGCTAGAAAGAGCGCAGGGCGAATGCCTTGGCACTGGGAGCCGATGAAAGACGTGGTAAGCTGCGATAAGCTTCGGGGAGGAGCAAACATCCTTTGATCCGGAGATTTCTGAATGAGGAAACTCACTTACCTTCATAGGTAAGTATCATACACTGAATCCATAGGTGTATGAGGGGAACCGCCTGAACTGAAACATCTAAGTAGGGCGAGGAAGAGACATCAACATGAGATTCCGTAAGTAGTGGCGAGCGAACGCGGAAGAGGGCAAACCGGAGGTAGAAATACCTCCGGGGTACGGACTGCTTTTAGGACCCAAGCTGTTAGCCGAATGGTATGGGAAGGCCAATCGGAGAGTGTGAGAATCACGTAGGCGAAAACGGCAAGGGCTGCGCAGTATCCAGAGTACGGCCAGACACGTGAAACCTGGTCGGAATACGGGGGGACCACCCTCCAACCCTAAATACTACCCAGTGACCGATAGCGTATAGTACTGTGAAGGAAAGGTGAAAAGCACCCCGGGAGGGGAGTGAAAGAGAACCTGAAACCCTGTGCTTACAAGCACACAGAGCACGTCAAAGTGTGATGTGGTACTTTTTGTAGAACGGTCCGGCGAGCGATTGTACGTTGCGAGCTTAAGGTGTTGGAACACTGTAGGCGTAGCGAAAGCGAGTTTGAATAGGGCGTTTAGTAACGTGCAATGGGCCCGAAACCGGGTGACCTATCCATGATCAGGTTGAAGTGGAAGTAAAATTCCATGGAGGACCGAACGCACGCCCGTTGAAAAGGTCGGCGATGAATTGTGGATAGCGGAGAAATTCCAATCGAACCCGGAGATAGCTGGTTCTCCCCGAAATAGTTTTAGGACTAGCCTCATGTTAGATTTCCGGAGGTAAAGCACTGAATGGCCTAGCGCTCGAAAGGGTAGCGAAGCCTATCAAACTAAGAATGCCGGAAAATTGATGCATGGGAGTCAGACTGTGTGAGATAAGTCTCACAGTCAAAAGGGAAACAGCCCAAATCTACAGCTAAGGTCCCAAAGCAGGTTTAAGTGGAAAAGGATGTGAAGTTACTGAGACAACCAGGATGTTGGCTCAGAAGCAGCCACTCATTTAAAGAGTGCGTAATAGCTCACTGGTCGAGCGACTTTGCGCCGAGAATTCAACGGGGCTAAAACCTGCACCGAAGCTTAGGCAATCAGCAATGATTGGGTAGGGGAGCGTTGTATGCGCGGTGAAATCGCAGCGTGAGCGGCGGTGGAGTTCATACAAGTGAGAATGCCGGAATGAGTAGCGAGAATGAGGTGAGAATCCTCATGGCCGAAAGCCTAAGGTTTTTGGAGGAAGGTTCGTCCGCTCCAAGTCAGCCGGGAGCTAAGGTGAGGCCGAAAGGCGTAGCCGATGCACATACGGTAGAGATTCCGTAGCCACCGAAAGAGTTAAGCATGGGGACACTTTTGAAGAGATCGTGCCGGGTGTTGGTTCCCGGTCGTAAGGGACTGAAATTTAGTAAGGAAGTCGATCCTGGATAGAGGCGAGAAAAGCCATGTGTATTTCTGAGGTGCCCGTACCGCAAACCGACACAGGTAGGTAGGAAGAAGATTCTAAGGCCAACGGGAGAAGGGTTGTTAAGGAACTCGGCAAATTGACCCCGTAACTTCGGGATAAGGGGTGCTGCAGTAATGCAGCCGCAGAGAATCGGCCCAAGCAACTGTTTACCAAAAACACAGGTCTGTGCTAAATCGAAAGATGACGTATACGGGCTGACGCCTGCCCGGTGCTGGAAGGTTAAGAGGAGATGTGCAAGCATTGAATTGAAGCCCCAGTAAACGGCGGCCGTAACTATAACGGTCCTAAGGTAGCGAAATTCCTTGTCAGGTAAGTTCTGACCCGCACGAAAGGCGTAATGATTTGGGCACTGTCTCAACAGCCCGCCCGGCGAAATTGTAGTACCGGTGAAGATGCCGGTTACCCGCGACAAGACGGAAAGACCCCATGGAGCTTTACTGTAGCCTAATATTGGGTTTCGATATTGCATGTACAGGATAGTTGGGAGACTGGGAAACTCGGGCGTTAGCCTGAGCGGAGTCGACGTTGGGATACCAACCTTGCGATATTGGAATTCTAACCTGCGGCCCTGAATCGGGCCGGGGGACATTGTTAGGCGGGCAGTTTGACTGGGGCGGTCGCCTCCTAAAATGTAGCGGAGGCGTTCAAAGGTTGGCTCAGCTTGGACGGAAACCAAGCTAAAGAGTGCAAACGCAAAAGCCAGCCTAACTGCGAGACTGACGGGTCGAGCAGTAACGAAAGTTGGAGTTAGTGATCCGGTGGTATGTGAGTGGAAATGCCATCGCTCAACGGATAAAAGTTACCCTGGGGATAACAGGCTGATCTCCCCCAAGAGTCCACATCGACGGGGAGGTTTGGCACCTCGATGTCGGCTCATCGCATCCTGGGGCTGTATTCGGTCCCAAGGGTTTGGCTGTTCGCCAATTAAAGCGGTACGCGAGCTGGGTTCAGAACGTCGTGAGACAGTTCGGTCCCTATCTGTCGTGGGCGCAGGATATTTGATGGGAGCTATCCCTAGTACGAGAGGACCGGGATGGACGCACCTCTGGTGCACCAGTTGTCACGCCAGTGGCACAGCTGGGCAGCTATGTGCGGATCGGATAAACGCTGAAAGCATCTAAGCGTGAAGCCGACCCAAAGATAAGATATCCCACTGAGTCAATCAGGTAAGACCCCTTGAAGACTACAAGGTTGATAGGCACAACGTGTAAGTGGAGTGATCCATTCAGCGAGAGTGTACTAATAGGTCGAGGGCTTGACCTCAAACAGGTTTTCGTTTGCCAGGCAGTTATTGTTCAGTTTTGAGGGCGCATCCCTCACAAAAGAGAATATGTGAAAGGCCCCGCTAAGGCGAAGTCCTGAGCATATATGGCCGGTGCCGATGACGCAGAGGTTCCACCTGTTCCCATTCCGAACACAGAAGTTAAGCTCTGTTGTGCCGAAGATAGTTGGTTGGAGACGACCCGCGAAAATAGGTAGGTGCCGGCTTTTCTCTTTATCCCGCTCCCAAACGGGGCGGG
>NZ_JAFBIO010000057.1 GCF_021531255.1 Allofournierella massiliensis
GCCCCGGCCCCCGCTGCCGCCCCGGTGGCAGCCGCCACTCCGGCTCCGGTCGCTCCCGCTGCCCCTGCAGCCCCCGCCGTACAGCAGGGCATCCCCGCCCCGGTGGTGGCCGCCATCGCTGCCGCCGTCCAGGCCTTTGGCGGCGGCGCCTACACCCTGCGCAGCGTAGAGAAGGCCCCCGAGGCCGTGGCCGCTGCCCCCGCTGCCCCCGTTCAGGGCCGGCGTGCCTGGGCCCGTGCCGCTCTGGCCGAGTCCACCCGCCCCTTCTGAGGCAGAAATCCGCAATCAAAAGCCCCGTCCCCTTTTGGGGGGCGGGGCTTTTTTTGCTTTGGGGCCGGATGTCCGGCCCCTTTTTCTGTGTCAGCGCGGTTTTTTCTTTGGTTTCTGGCAAGGGGCGGCCCGGCATGGTATAGTGAAGAAAATCGTATCCTGCAGGCAAAAAAGCCGGGGGCAGCGCCCCGGGCAAAGAAAGGAGCGCCCCGCCATGCGAACCCTCACCCTCATCCGCAAGACCGTGATCCCCGCCGATCCCCCCGTCACCCTGCGGGTGGTCGCCCACACCCATCTGGTGAAGCTGCTGGAAGAACAGGGCCTTCTGGAAAAAGCCTGGATGGAAGAAGGCCGGGTCGGCCTGCGGCCCTGAAAGGCGGCATATATAAATAAGAAAGCCCGCCGGCAAAGCGCCGGCGGGCTCTTTTCTTTTGGGTGGGGCAGGGCTTCCTTCCCCCGGGCGCGCACTCCGCCAGGTTTTGGGCAATATCGTTGAGCACCCCGCAGAGATAGACTGCGTAGCGGCGGCCATTCTCTTCCCGCGCCGTTCCGTCCTCATACAGCACCGAGATGCGGCCCGGGGCGTCGGCCCTGACCGTGGCCTGCTTCAGCCCGTGCAGGGAGATCGGTTCCTGAAAGCCGGTGCCGTACAGGGCGTGACACCCCAAAGCATATCCCTCCTTGCCGGACTTCAGCAGGGCGGTGTCCATGATTGCCACGATATGGAACAGCCCGCAGTCGTAGGCATAGCCTTCCGACGCGTTCTTTCTGGCAGAGAATTTCACCTTATGACAGGGCAGGAAGTAAGGGCCGCTCCCGTGGGGCACCGTGCGGATGGCATGCTCCAGGATATCTTGCATCTCGTTCTCGCCTCTCGCAGGGGCGGCAAAAGCGCTGCCCCTGGCCGTTTCGTTATCGCAATTATACCATGATTTGGCCGCTCCTTCGAGGGTTGTGTTTCAAAAATTTGACCATGAAGCAGGAAAAACGGGGGAGGGGGTCGGCGCATCGGCCCCGGCGGGCTTTTTTGCAGGGCAAAGGGGAAGCGGCGGCAAGGGAAGAGCGGCGGGGCCGAGGGGCGCAAAAAAGGGAGAGGGGAGGGCTCTCAGCCCTCCGGCTCTCCCTGGGTCTTCCAGAACTCTTCCAGCCGGCAGGTCAGCTCCCCGGGGCTTTGCAGGGGAGGCCCGGCCCAGGCAGGGGGCAGCAGCCGCCGGTAGGCCGGGCGGCCAAACCGCTCGTCCAGCAGCAGCACCACCCCCCGGTCGTTCTCGGTGCGGATCACCCGCCCCGCCGCCTGCAGCACCCGGTTCATGCCCGGATACTGGTAGGCGTAGGCAAAGCCGTCCCCGCCGGAGCCCTCGAAATATTCCCGCAGCTTCTGGCGCACCGGGTTCACCTGGGGCAGGCCCACCCCCACCACGGCGGCCCCGATCAACCGCTCGCCGGCAAGGTCGATGCCCTCCCCAAAAATCCCCCCCATCACCGCAAAGCCCAAAAGGCTCTGCCCCGGGGCGGGGGTGAACCGGGCCAGGAAAGCCTCTTTTTCCGCCTCGGTCAGCCCCGGGCCCTGGGCCAGAATGGGGATGCCGGGGTGGCGCTCCTCAAAGCTGCGGCGCACCTTTTCCAGGTAGGCGTAGGAGGGGAAAAAGGCCAGGTAGTTGCCCGCCCTTGCCCCCACCATGGCGGCCAGGTAATCGGCGCAGCGGTCGATGAATTCCTCCCGCCGCTTGTAGGTGGTCTGCACATCCCCCGCCAGGCAGACCGCCAGATGGGCCGGGTCGAAGGGGCTGGGCAGGGCCAGGAGTTTGGCCTCGGGGCTGCCCACCAGGTCCCGGTAATAGGGCAGGGGGGTGAGGGTGGCGCTGAACAGCACCGCCGCCCGCCCCAGCCCCAGGCATTTGTCCAGAAACGCCGAGGGGTCCAGGCAGAGCAGCCGCACCGCCCCCTGCCGGCCCCGCCCCTCCAGCTGGACGGTATAGTGTTCGTCAAAACCTTCGGCGGTGCGCAGAAAATCCCGCAGGCCGAAGGTGAATTCCAGAACTTTGGCCCGGCCCTCGGCCGGGCCGTTCTGCCGCCCCGCAGGGGCCCCCTCCTCCGTGGCTTCTCCGGGGGCCTGTCCCTCTGCGAGGACACGGTGTGCCGGGTCGTCCAGCCAGTCCTGCAAAAGGGGCAGGGCCCGGGCGGCCAGATTCAAAAGGTCGGTGTCGGGGGTGTCGGCAAAGGCCACCCCTTCCGGGTCGGCCTTGCAGGGCCCGGTAAGCTCTTCCAGCCGGGCCCCCAGCTTGGTCAGGGCGGCCTTGGCCCGGCTCTTTTTGCGGCCCAGCGCCTTTTTTGCCTCCTTCAGGTCGGCCAGGCTCAACTGGGCCGAATACATCTCCCGGGCCCGGTCGGGCAGGTTGTGGGCCTCGTCCACCAGGAACAGGGCCTGGCTTTCCCCCTCAAAAAACCGCTTCAGGCTCACCACCGGGTCAAAGAGATAGTTGTAGTCCCCCACGATCAGGTCGCACCAGAGGGAAAGATCCAGCCCCAGCTCAAAGGGGCAGAGCCGGTGGCGGCGGGCCAGCTGTTCCAGGGCGGGCCGGTCCAGCTGGTAGGTGTCCAGGGCCTCCCACATCCCCGCCCGCAGCCGGTCATAGTAACCCCTGGCGTAGGGGCAGGCCTCGGGGGTGCATTCCCGCTCTTCCAGAAAGCAGATCTTATCCTTGGCGGTGAGGGCGATGACCCGCAGCCGCAGCCCCGGGTGCTTTTGCCGCAGCAGTTCCACCGCCCCCAGGGCCGCCAGGGCCTGGGTGGTGCGGGCGGTCAGGTAGAAGATCCGGTCGCCTTTTTCCTCCCCCAGGGCCTTGAGGGCCGGGAACAGGCAGCTCATGGTCTTGCCGATGCCGGTGGGGGCCTGGCAGAGCAGCCGCCCCTCGTCCCGGCAGGTGCGGTACACCGCCCCCGCCAGGGCGTACTGGCCCGGCCGGTAGCCCGCAAAGGGGAAGGTGAGGGCCTTCAGGTCGGCGTTCCGCTCCCCGGCCCATTCCAGGCTCCGGCGGGCCCAGGGCAGGTACCGGTTCAGCATCTCAAAGAGGAATTCTTCCAGCCCGGCCCGCTCAAAGCGCCGGGTAAAGCGGACGATCTCCCCGGTATCGGCCTGGCAGTAGGTGAGCCGCACAGCCGCCCGGTCCAGCCCTTCCTGCCGCAGCCAGAGGGCCGCGTACAGCTGGCCCTGGGCCCAGTGCATGGGCTGGGAATCCTCGGTCATTTCTCCGATGGGGCAGCTCACCGTCTTGATCTCGTCGATGGTGACAAGGCCCTCCTCGTCGGTAAAAATGCCGTCGGCCCGGCCTTCCAGAATGAGGGCCAGGCCGTCCAGCTCAAAACGTTCCTTCAGATATACCTCGGCGGCATAGCCTTCGCCGCCCTGCTTTTGCAGCCGGCGGTGAAGTCTGGCCCCCTTCAGGGCCCGGTCAAAGCCGCCGCCCCGGCTGTCCAGGCTGCCGCTCCGGCAGAGAAATTCGGCCAGCTGCCGAATGGGCAGGCGTATCTCCCGCAACCCTTTCACTTCCTTTTCTGTGTGTTACAGCCCCAGCTGACGGGCCAGGGCCTGGCCCCGGGCCTCCACCAGGGCAAAATCCACCGCCTGACGGTAGAATACCTCCAGCTCGTTGTGGGTATCCAGGGCCTGGGCCTGCAGGGCCGCGCCCTGGGCCAGCATATCGGCGGCGGCTTTCTTCACAAACCGCATCCGCCGGGCCTGGGCCCGCATCCCTTCCCGGCTCAAGAAACGGGAACAGTGGATGTTCTTCTGGCCGGCCATGGGGTGCCAGCTGTTGGAGGTGACAAAGGCAAGGCCCAGCCCCGGCAGGATCAGGTGGTCGATCTTGCCCTCAAAGGCGGCGCACCGGCAGGTGATCAGGTCGTGGCCCCGCTCCAGGGCCAGCCGGCGCAGGGTATCCAGGATCACCCGGCTGGCGGTGCCGTACTCATCCTCCAATACCCAGACCTGGCGGGCCAGGGCGGGGATGCTCTCCCGCCAGGTGAGTACCCCTTTGGGGGTCAGGGCGCTGAGCAGGCGCACCTGCTCCTTCCCCTTGCCCTCGCCCTTGGGCAGGTACCGGTCGGCGGTGCGCTGGGCAAAGGCCCGCACCTTGGGGTAATCGGTGAGGCAGGCGGCGGTGCGCTGGTTTTCCAGCAGAAAACCGCCGGCGGCCCCGTAATACCGGGCGGCCTGGGCCTGCAGGCGGGAACATCTGGCGAACAGGGCCCGGATCTCCTCCTCCCGGCTTTGCAGCAGGGGTGCGTCCAGGGTGTCGTACAGGCTCACCACCTGCTCGCCCGCCCCCGGGCAGGCCGGGTCCATGGCATGGGGGGCGGTGGCGTCCAGCACCATGGCGTTCTGCTTTTCAAAATACACCCCGTCCAGGCTGTCCGGGTCGGAGGAACAGTGGATTCGCTGCACCGGCCCGTCGGCCCGGCGGGCCAGCTCCTTCATCAGGGTGGATTTGCCGCAGCCCGGCCCGCTCTTGATGAGGTACAGCCGGGGGCCGTCCTCCCCCTGCAGCTCCTTCCAGAAGCCGAAAAAGCCGTGGGGAGAAGAACAGCCCAGAAAAAAGTCGCTTACATTCGTCATATACCAAAACCCCTCTCTTGCTGGCCGGAAGGCAGGGGGAAGGCCCGCTTTCCGCCGCTTTTTCGCCATCCTATGCGGCAAAAATCAAAAAGGTTCGGCCTGCAGCCGGCAAAGGGGCATTTTTTGGGGGGATTGGGGGTGTAAGGG
>NZ_JAFBIO010000058.1 GCF_021531255.1 Allofournierella massiliensis
CTTAGCTCAGTTGGTAGAGCAGCTGACTCTTAATCAGCGGGCCCAGGGTTCGAGTCCCTGAGAGTGCACCACGTCGGAATGGACTGCGCTCCATTCAAAAAGCCCCAGTCGAAAGACTGGGGCTTTTCTCATACCGCTTCGTCATTCCTCCTTCTCCCCACAAAACTTTGCCTTCGCTTTGCTGCGGCAAACTTTTGCGGGGGCCCCGTTCTTTTGCAAAGTTCGCTTTGTTCCTTTTTCTCCCCTGTGGGATCTTGCTCTGTAACCTTGCATGGGGGGCTGAGGAAAATCCTTTTTAAAAATGATCTTAAAAGCGTCGCCTGTCGTTGCCTTTCGCAGGGGCCATATCATACACAAAAACTCCCTGGCCATTACGCGGGTGGTCGTAAAGCAGTTAAATTGGGGATAGCCGCAAAGCGGCGCAAGGGGTGCAGCCTCTTGTACGGAATGAAGTGACGCAAAGCAGCCCGGATGTTTGGGTGTCCGGACTGCCAGCCCCGCAAAGCGCACTTCTATACAGGGCTTACCCCTGTATAGAAGTGCGCCCTTTGTTTTAAAGGGATATTTGTGATACTTCTTTAATCAGTTTCAGTTTGTATTTTATCAATTCCTAAAACCTCTTTGCAATATGCGATTTCTTCGTCAGTAAATAATGACGCATATTCGACTTTACAGACAGAATCCTCCATGGATAAATCTAATCGCCCACATAAAAAGAGCGTGGAGAATCCCTCTGATGTATTACCCGTTTTTCGTGCATTTGAAATGAGTCGCTTTGCTGTTTCAACGCCGCCGTAAGTTGCCAGCATTTGATTGAAGCGAGTTGGATTGTATTTGCACTCCTTTTTAGCCCGGAGCATTTTCAGTTTCAATTCTTCTTCAAACTTTTTTGCTAATATTTCCATAAAAGTATTACCACCTGAATTTAAGCTTTTTCTCAAGCACTTTCCCGCAATCTTGGCATATAAATTTCGTTTTTCCATACTTTCCGTTAATGCCGCTTGCTGCGCCAATAACTGTTCCAAGGGGGTGAACAGGCTGCCAACTGTACCGTCAATCACAGCTTTTCTAAGTGAGAATTTCGTTTTGGTTGAAACTGGAACAACATCTGTGCTTTTACACAAAATATTAGGACAGCATATTCTTTTTGCCATTTTCACCCTCCACGCTTTTAGTACTTATTCTTAAATAGCAAGTTATACCAAAATCCTATAAACACATAAAGTAAGAAACGAATCATATCAATCTCCTATATTCTGAGGTGAGTATCAATTCGCCTCTGCCATTCTCCGCTATTCCAGCCCACTCCAAAATCGCAGCCATGACAAAAACAGGGTCAAATACAGAATCCCCAACTTTGCGTCCTCGGCTTTTTGCGATTGCACCTACAACGGTGTTTTCTTCGCAACCAGCCTCACCGAGTTTATAATTTCTGCCGTTCCCTTTTCGTGCGCATCCGCCTTGCTTCAGAAGGAGGTCAACGATGACATTAAATACATCGTATTCATAAGGAGGGCTAATCGGCAATTTGTCACTCGTAAATGTTTTTCCGTCCGCTTCAGCATATATTTCGCAAGGAAGTCCTCTTGCGGTATATACGGTAACATGACCACCATGTTCCTTCAGCTTTGCTTTGATGATTTCCGATGCCCGCCTACTGGAATAGTCAACCTCCAAACTACTTATATCAATTTCCGTTCGTTCCTCTCTATGGGATGCGTCACTCAGGTTCAGCGCAGTCAGCAATTCATCCAGTTTCTTTTTAGCGGTGGGGTATGAGATATTCAAATCAGATTGCACCTCCTTTAGATTTCCTCTGTTTTTCAAAAAAGAGATAAGCAGTGCATTTTGTTCAGAATTCAGTTGGTCAAATGGACTCAGATCAAAATTGCTTTTTAATTCCATCCCACAGCAAGAACATTGCAGCGTAGAGATTATCAGAGCGCCCTTGCAACCGGGGCATTTTGAAATCAGTTTTGCCATACAATCACCTCTACCCATAATATAATATTAGATTTCGCGATTGTCAATATAGATTTTAATATAATTAAGTTCTAATTTGAATCAGGAATCGTACTAATATCCATTAAGCACAGGCAAAAAAGCAATGCTCAGTCAGTAAACCAAGCATCGCTCATTTTGTTGTTGCCAACCCCGTCTGACAGATTCCATAAAAAGCTAAGCTGTTCCTTAACTGTCTTACGAACACCGCCCTTTTGAACCAGGGAGTTTTTTGCTGTGGATTTATAAATTCTTATTGGCTGCTGGGGGCAGTAAAGAAGGCGTCATATCTTCATAAAGGGCAAGGTGGTTGACAAATTCCTGCTTTTGTCCGAAAGGAACACAGTGAAGGGATTCTGCGAAATGCAATCGCAGCTGCGCACTGCTATGCTTTTGAGGAAAGCCCGGCCTTGCCCGGGCCCTGGCAGTGAAGATGCAAGCAAGAAGAAAAAGGGAAGAACAGGAAAAAACTGGCCCTGCCCGGAACCCGGGCCGTGAAGCCACAAGCGAAAGGAAAAGGGGAATACCGTGGAGAAAGAAAAGCCCTCCTTGGAGTTGCAGACCTATCTTTTGAATCATCAGGATGATCTGCTTTCTCACATCATCCAATTCAATCAGCTGATGAGCCGCTACCAGGCGGCCACCAAGGAGATCACCACCAAGCTGGAAATCCTGAAAAGTGATTTCCAGTTCCGAAATGGCCGCAGCAGCATCGAAAGCATCCAGACACGCATCAAGAAACCGGCCAGCATCCTGAAAAAACTGAGAGGCCGGGGCATTGAAGTGAACCTGGACACCATCCGCTCCCAGCTGGACGATGTGGCCGGCATCCGGGTGATCTGCCCCTTTATTGATGATATTTATCTGGTGGCGGAAAAACTGCGGGAACAGGATGATATCCGGGTGATCCGGACCAAGGAGTATATCCGAAACCCCAAGCCGAACGGCTACCGCAGTTACCACATGATCGTGGAAGTGCCCGTCTTTTTCATGGATGCCAAGGAACAGATGCGGGCCGAGATCCAGCTCAGGACGGTGGCCATGGATTTCTGAGCCAGCCTGGAGCATGAGATCAAATATAAAAAGGATATTGCGGACAGCGAAAACCTGGTGCGGGAGCTGAAAGAATGCGCCGATACTATTGCGGAGACGGACCGGCGCATGCAGGAGCTGCGCAACCATATCCAGCAGAAAAAACGGGTCTGACCGGCTGCTTTAGGGCTCTTCCGTGGCCTTATCTGCCAGCTGCCCGTTCTGCGCGGCCAGCATCTGGTCGAAAATCTCCCCGGAGAGCAGCTTTTCCAGCATCCGGATCACCGGTTCCGGCTGAGCCTTCATGCCGTTTTTTGCCCAGTTGGAGATGACCCCGGTCAGGCCAAAGGCGTAAAAATGGGAGATCACATGGATCTGCTTGGGGGTGAGCACCTGATCCCCCTTGGCCTCCACCAGAAGATCATGCACTAGGTTTACATGAAAATCCATCAGACACTCGCTGAAACTGTTCTGCCCCTGAATCTGCAGGGCCTGGATGTAAAAATCCCTGTGTTCCTGCGTATATTCGCAGAGCGCCAGAAGGGTGTTTGCCCAGTTGCCCGCCGAGCGGCAGGGGGCAATGATGGGTATGTGTTCAGCCAGGTATGCCGTACCCTGCGCCGCTGGCTGGACGAGGGCCGGCCGGTGTTTACCATCTCGATCAATCTTTCCCGCCGGCATATCCCCCACCAGGACTTTCTGGAGCCCTTGGCCAGCATTGCCAGCCAGTACCGCATCCCCCCGAACTGCTGGAGCTGGAGCTGACCGAATCGGTCTTTTTTGACGACCAGAGCGTGCAGGTGACCAAGGCCCGCATCCGGGATATCCATGCCCTGGGCTTCCATGTTTCCCTGGACGATTTCGGTTCGGGATTTTCTTCCCTGGGCATGCTGATGGAGTTTGATGTGGACGCCATCAGGCTGGACCGGCGGTTCTTTGCGGATATGGAAAACCCCAAGCTGGAAGGCCTGATGGCTTCCATTGTGGAGCTGGGGCATAAGCTGGATGTGTGCATCGTGGCCGAGGGCATCGAGACCCAGCAGCAGGTGGACCTGCTCAAGCGGGTGGGCTGCGATATGATCCAGGGGTATTTCTATTCCCGGCCTTTGCCGATAGCCGAGTTTGAGGCCTGGCTGAATGAGCGGGGCGAATGGGAAGCGGAAAAACCGGAAAATAACAATTGAAAAACCGAAAACGGCAGGGGCCGGGAAAGCCCCTGCCGCTTTTTTATGCCCGGATGCGCTGTAAAGGCGTTTGGCTGTACATGCAAAATGGGGGATTTTGGGGGGAGAAAGGGCCGGGAAATAGGCAAAGGGCAGGCAAGCAGAGCAGAAAAGACAGGAAAAAGGAAAAAGACAGGAAGGTAAGAAAGAGCCTGCCCCACCCCAAAACAGAAAAAATAAAAAGGGTATTGACAAGGATAGTTGTCAATGCTATTCTATGTTTGACAAGAATAGTTGTCAAAATGACAGGAATATATGGCAAACCAAAGGGAAGAGCAGGAAACACAAAGGAGGCGATCGGATTGCCGCTGGAAAACCGGCTGAAAGAGTACCGGGCCCGGCAGGGGCTCAACCAGGGGCAGATGGGACAATTGGTGGGGGTATCCCGCCAGACCATCAGCCTGATTGAGCGGGGAGATTATAACCCCTCGGTGACCCTGGCGCTGCGGATCGCCGCAGTGTTCCGGGTGCAGGTAGAGGACATTTTTTCGCTGACAGGGGAGGAAGAAGAATGAAAAAGCATGTGTATCTGAAATTTGCGGGGAAGCTGGTTCTTTTTGCGCTGGTGGGGGCGGCCATCGGCTACGGGGG
>NZ_JAFBIO010000059.1 GCF_021531255.1 Allofournierella massiliensis
GGGGCGGGCCTTTTGGAGCGGGGCGGCCCCACGCCGGCGCCCCTGCCCCGGCCCCTGCGGCAGGAGGAGATCAACCTGGCGGCCCTGCGGGACCCCATGCTGGCCACCCTCACCGAGGAAGCCCAGGCCCGGCTGGGGCGCACCCTGAGCCATGCCGAGCTGAGCCGGCTGGCGGGGCTGTACCTCAACGAGGATTTCAGCCCGGAGGTGATCCTGCTCTGCGCCGCCCGGCTCTCGTCGGGGGGCAAGAAATGCACCCTGGCCGCCCTGGACCGGGAGCTGCACGCCTGGCGCAGCGTGGGGGTGGAGAGCGGCGAGGAGGCCGAGCGGTACATCGCCCTGTTGGACGAGCGGGCCAAGCGGGAGGAAGAGACGGCGGCCCTTTTCGGGCTGGAGCCCTCCCAGCTCACCCTGGCCGACCGCCGGAGCATCCGTCGCTGGTACGAGGAATTTGGCTACCGGGGGGATATGATCGCCGAGGCCCTGGCCCAGGCGGGGCAGAACCGGAGCATCCGGTATGTGAACGGGATCCTGAAAGCCTGGCACGCCCGGGGCCTGCTGACAGTGGCCCAGGTGCGGGGCGGCGGCGCCCTGGGCGGCGAGGGCGCCTTTGTGCGGGTAGACCGGCCCCAGCCCTCGGGCCATGACATCCTGCAGCGGGGCCGCCGGCCGCTGCGCTTGAAACGGGAGGAATAAAGGATGCAGGACAAGGCAGAACTGCTGCGGCAGGCAAAGCGTCAGGTGGCGCTGCGCCGCCAGAAGGCGGTGACCCGGGCCGAACAGGCGGCCGAGCAGGCCCTGGCGGCGGTGCCCGGCCTGGCCCAGGCGGACGCCGAGATCCGCCGTTTGGGCTTTGAGGCGGCCAAGCTGGCGGCGAACGGCCAGGGAAAAGAGGTCTGGGCCCCGGCCCTGGAAAAGGTGACCCAGGCCCGCCAGAAGCGCCGGGAACTGCTGGCCGCCCACGGATGGAGCGCCGACCAGCTGGAACCGGCCTACACCTGCCCCCTCTGCAAGGATACGGGAATCTATCAGGGGAAGGTCTGCCGCTGCGTGCTGGAGGTATGCCGTGCCCTGCGCCGGCAGGAGATCTGCGAGGCCTCGGCCCTCTCCCTTTCCAGCTTCGAGAGCCTGGACACCCGCTGGTACCCGGACAAATTCGACCCCGAGCTGGGGGTGAGCGTGCGCCAGTACATGGCCGAGGTGCTGGAAAGCCTGAAAGACTACGCCGAGCACTTCGACCTTTCCAGCTCCAACCTGCTTTTGGTGGGCAACGCGGGCCTGGGCAAGACCCACGCGGCCCTGGCGGTGGCGGGCAAGGTGCTGGAAAAGGGGTATGACGTGATCTACACCAGCGCCGAGACCCTCTTTTCCCAGCTGGAAAAAAATCGGTTCGACGAGGATTCCACCCTGATGGAAGCGGTGCAGGAGGCCGACCTGCTGATATTGGACGACCTTGGCACCGAGTACGCCTCGGCCTATATGCTCAGCTGCTTTTACACCATCCTGAACGGGCGGCTGGGCCGTGGCCGGCCCACCATCTACACCACCAACATCGTGGACGGCACCCTTTTTGAGAAGCGGTACACCGAGAAGGTGGCCAGCCGGCTGGGGGGCAGCTGCGAGACGGTGGAGTTCCGGGGCGAGGACGTGCGGATGCTGAAAAGCCGCCGGGAGGGCACGGCGTAAGGGGGAAAAAGATGGAAAATCTTTCAGAGCTGATTGATGAGCTGCGTCGATTGCCCCATGAAACCGAATGGGTCGAGTTCAAGCATGACAATTATGAGCCCGTTATGATCGGGCGGGATATAAGCGCTCTGGCCAACAGTGCGGTCCTGCAGGACAGAAATTGTGCTTACATGCTATGGGGCGTGGATGACCAAACCCATTCCATTGTGGGCACCCAGTATGACCTGCAAAGTTTGAAAAAGGGCAGCCAGGAATTGGAAAACTGGCTGCGCTGCCTGCTTTCCCGCAATGGGGATTTTGAGTTTTCTCTGGTGCCGATAAACGACAAGAAGGTAGGGGTACTGACCATCCGCCGGGCAGCGGATCAGCCGGTGACCTTTGACAAGGAAGGCTATATTCGGGTAGGCAGTTATACCCGCAAGCTCAGTGAATTTCCCAGCATACAGGCCAGATTGTGGGACAAGCTGCGCGGCGAGCGCTTTGAAGAAAGATATGCCTGCCAGGAACTCACGCTTGGTGAAGCACTGCAATTCTTGGATTGTTCGGCTTATTTTGATCTTTTGCACCAGCCGCAGCCCACGGATGCCGAGGGCACCGCTCATTATCTGCAGCAGGACGGGCTGTTAGCCCGGCAGGATAATGGTCGTTATGCAATTACCAATCTGGGAGCTATTCTGTTCGCCAAGCAACTGGACCGGTTTGAACGTCTGTCCCGCAAAGCAGTACGTGTGGTCCAGTATGAAGGCAGCAATCGAATGGAACTGCTCAAGGACTATACTTTAAAAAGCGGCTATGCGGCTGGATTTGAGGGGCTGATGCAGTACCTTCAGGCTTTGCTGCCTTCCCGGGAGAGCATTTCGGATGGATTGCGTACCCGACAATCAGCCTACCCGCCTCTTGCGCTGCGGGAAACCGTAGCCAATGCATTGATCCACCAGGATTTTTCCGTTACCGGCAGTTGTCCGCTGATAGAGATTTTTCCCAGCCGCATCGAAATCACCAACGCCGGTCCTCCCTTGGTGGATCTGCGGCGTATTATTGACAACCCACCCCGCTCCCGAAACGAAAAGCTGGCAGCACTGATGCGGCGATTGGGTATCTGCGAAGAGTTGGGTACCGGTTGGGATAAGATCGTTTCCTCCTGCGAACATTGGCAGCTGCCTGCTCCCCGGATCGAAACTCCCAGCGAAAGCACCCGGGTCACCCTGTTTGCTGAAATTCCATTCTCCCATCTTTCTTTAGAGGATAAACTGTGGGCCTGCTATCTCCATGCCTGTCTCCGATATGTAGAAGGTGAACAACTCACCAACAGTTCTCTTCGCCAGCGTTTTAATCTGCCGGATTCTTCAGCGGGAAACATCTCACGCCTGATTAAAGAGGCGGTATTGCAAAGCCTTTTAAAGCCTTTGGACCCTGACACTGCCCCTCGCTATATGAAGTATATTCCTGTCTGGGCTTAACAAAAACAAGTCTTATATTTCTGCGTTTCAAGGGATATCTGTTTTTAACTTGCCGGCCATTTGTTAATCCGTTGAACTGGTGATGGTTGTCCAAATTTATCTCTCGTTATTGCGTTGTTTATTTTTCATTCCTGCTTGTTTTTTCCTCTCATCTAACTTGCCGGCCATTTGTACAGGTGAGCCCTGATTTATCCACACAAAAAGGCCCCGGCCTTCCCCCCCAAAGGGAAGAAGGCCGGGGCCTTTTTGTATGGATTTTGCTTAAGCAAAGCTGCCGCACTCAAGCCGGCACTGTGCCGGGCCGACGCTTGCGTCAGGCCGCTTTTGTGCCGGGCCGGCTTTTCCAGCCTGGGCTATTCCGCACCTGCGCCGATCAGAAGATGGCGATGCTGGCCACGGCGGTGTGGCCCTCGGGCAGGTCCAGATCCTCTTCCACGGAGCCCATCTGCCAGCCCTTCTCGCCCCAGGCGGACATCACGCCCGCAAAGTGGAGCATCACGATGCCGAGACCCAGCTTGGCGTCCAGCTCGCCGGTGTACTCATCGGGGCAGCGCACCAGGACGGCCTTGTGGGGGGTGAGCACGAAGCCGTAGGGCTGACGGTTCAGGTAGCTGGGGGACAGGCTGGCGGCGTAGAAGGCGCGCCAGAGGGCGTCGTCATAGAAGTCCAGCTTCTCGAACATCTCTTCCTTGCTGTTCCAGGTCTTGTGGTGCACCAGCTCGCCCACGCTCAGCTTGGGGGCGTAGAACTGCTTCTCTTCCTTCACGTCGATGTTGCTCATGCTGCGGATGTTCACACGCATCTTGCGGAACTTGCGCACGCCGTAGCCGAAGGCGGCGATGGCGGCGGGCTGCATGCCGTTCTCCTGCAGGTTCAGGGCCTTAGCCACCTGGGCGGCGTCGGTGAAGGTGATCCAGCAGCTGTCCAGGCCCATCTCGGTGAGCTTGAGCAGCATGTCTTCCATGATAAAGCCGGCGTTCTCCTCGGCGTACTGGCCGTTCTGAGAGAGCAGCACCAGATAGCTGGGGGCGCCGATCATGAATTTCTCGTAGCCGGCGGCGCCTTCCAGGGCCTCCTTCACAGAGCTGTCCAGGATCAGCAGCCGGGTGCCCAGCCCTTCCACCAGGCGATGGCAGCCGTTCTCGTAGTAATCCCGCACCTGCTCCAGTACCTTCTCGGGCAGGGCTTCGGGCTGGAACGCCCGCACCGATTTCCGTGTTTCGATCATTGCGCCGTAATTCATCCGGGTCTCTCCTTTTTTAAAGCCTCTTTGGGCGTATTTTCTCTGCTTTATTCTACCCGTTTCCTATGGGTTTGTCAATCGGCCTTGCAGGCGGCGATACCGGTCGGCCAAATCCGCCCGGGTGGGCCCCCTGTGAAGATGGCGATACCATCCCCGGCGGCCTCATTCCTCCCCTTCCAGCTCTTCCAGCCGGCCGGCCAGCTCCTCCCATTCTTCCATCTTTTCGTCCTGCTCCCTGCGGGCTTCTTCCAGCCGGGCGCAGGCCGCTTCCAGGGCCAGATGATCCCGCAGAAACTCCGGGTCGTTCATCTTTTCTTCCAGCCCGCGGATCTCCTCGCTCAGGCTGTCCACCGCCTCCTCGGCGGCCTTCACGGCCCCCCGCAGCTGGGCCCGGCGGCGGCGCTCCTCCTTGCCCCAGGCGGGGCGGGCGGGGGCCTTCTTTTCCCCGGCGGG
>NZ_JAFBIO010000005.1 GCF_021531255.1 Allofournierella massiliensis
GGATCCGGAAAAGAGGGCTGGGGGGACTGGTGGGAAAGCTCGGCCAGGGATTCCAGCCCCGGGGCAAGAGTGCTCCGGGCGTCGCCCCAGATGTCGGTGAGGGTCTTTTCCTCCAGACTCAGGTTCACCTCCATATAGTCCTCGCCGGCCCGACTGCGGGCCGCGGCAAAGGTCTCCTCATAGGGCGGGGGCGTGGAGGCGGCCTCCGGTTCCGCCTCCTCCACCGGATCGCCCCGGTAATTGATGCCCTTGCGGGCCAGGCGCTCGTCCATCCATTCCCGGCCCAGGGTGTACAGGGTGGCAAATACCGGCACACCCAGGATCATGCCGGGTACCCCGGCCACCCGGCCGCCCGCCAGAATAGCCACCAGCACCCAGAAGGTTTTCAGGCCGGTGGCATCCCCCAGGATGAGGGGGGAGAGGATCTTGCTGTCCGCCTGCTGCAGCACCAGCAGGATCACCGCAAACACAAGGGCCTTGAAGGGGTTCAGCACCAGCAGGATCAGGCAGCAGAAGATGCCCGCCGCCAGGGGGCCCAGTACCGGCACAATATTGCCCAGCCCCACCACCAGGCTCATCAGAGAGGCATAGGGGATGCCCGCCAGGGAGGAGATGAGCAGGCAGAAAAACCAGATTACCATGCTTTCCAGGATCTTGCCGCCGATAAAGCCCCGCAGCATCCGGGCAGCGGTGCCGCAGACATGGAAGATCCGCCGGGCCAGGGCAGGAGGGCAGAGGGCCCACACCGTCTTTTTGCACTGGCGGAACAGGGTGTTTTTGCTGAACAGCAGATAGACAGCCAGGATCAGGCCGGTGAAGAAGTCCACCAGTTCCCCGGCCAAGCTGCGGCCGTAGCTGAGGAGCAGGGGCAGGTTATCCAGCGCCCACTCCAGGGCCCGGTCCATAAAACTCACATAGGTGCCCATGAAATCCAGAATGGGGGAGGCGTCAAAACCATAGTTGGCCTGGGCCCAGCCCAGCAGTTCCTGCAGCTGGGAAAAATAAAAGGGGACACTGGCCACCAAGGCGGCCAGGCTCTTGAAAAGCCGGGGCAGCCCCAGCCCCAGCATGGCCCCGCATACGATCAGAAAGAAAAGAAAGGCCAGCCATACCGCCGCCCGGTGGGAAAGGCGCCGGGCCTCCAGCCAGCGGGCCAGCGGGTCGATCAGATAAGCCAGGGCCAGCCCGATGAGGATGGGGTGAAATACATCTCCCACCCTGCCCAGCAGCCGGAAGCAGAGATCCAGATGGGAGAGGGCCACAAAGAAGAATACGCCCCAGAGCACCACCAGCAGTTTGGAGGCGGTATGCCCTCGTATGACCCAAAAACGCCGCTTCACGGGGACGCCCCCCTCCTTTCTGCCCGGGCCGGGTTCCTCCGTTTCGGCGGGCCCCGGCGGGATGCGACAAATTCTGATACCATTATATCAGAAGGGGAGGGCAGATGGCAGGGGGAAAAGAGGCCGGGCCGGAAAAAATTCACCCGGGCCCAAAAAAGAGGCACCCCGGCCGGAGGGAAAAAGGCGCCGGGGATGCCCGGTTTCGATTGACGGGGAAAAACGGGCAGAGTATACTTAATTTGAAACAAAACCACGCCGCTTTTCGGCGTTTCTCTCAAAAACAGGAGGAAGAAAGATGGATAACGCTGTTTTGCAGAATATGCGCCAGCGCCGCAGCTGCCGCGCCTACCAGGATCGTCAGATCAGCCTGGAAGAGATGGAGACCGTGATCGAGGCCGGGGCCTGGGCGCCCAGCGGTATGGGCCGCCAGCCGGTACTGTTTGTGGCCGTGCAGGACAAGGCCACCCGGGATACCCTCAGCCGCCTGAACGCCCATTTCCTGGGCAAGCCGGATATGGATCCCTTCTATGGCGCCCCCACCGTGGTGGTGGTGCTGGTAAAGGCCGATATTCCCACCGCGGTGGAGGATGGCAGCCTGGCCATGGGCAATATGATGAACGCGGCCGCCAGCCTGGGGCTGGGCAGCTGCTGGATCCACCGGGCCCGGGAAGTGTTTGAGAGCGAAGAGGGCAAGCGCCTGCTGGCCAGTTGGGGCCTGGAAGGCGAGTACAGAGGGATCGGGCACTGCATTCTGGGCTATCCGGCAGAGCAGCCGGCAGAAGGCGCCCTCCGCAAGGACGGGCGGCTGCTGGAAGTATTGTAAGTGAGCCCCGGCCGCAGCCGCTGCAAAAGGGCGGCCGCGGCCTTTGCTTTCAAGGGAAGATGACCGCCGGCCTTGGCCGGGACAGGGAGGAAAGAGATGACTCATAAGCAGCAGATTCACGCGTTGTACCAGCAGATCGCCCAGGCCCTGGCGGACCGGGGCTTTCTGCGCCAGGCGGGCCTTTCCAAGGGCGCGCTGGAAACCGCCCTGCGCCGGGAAGAGTGGGAAAAGGCTCTTTCCGGCCTGTGGCCCCTTGCCGGCCGGGCCGATTGCGCCGCCATCCTGGAACTCTGCCGCCCCGCCATGGAGCGGCTGGCCCCGGAGCCGGAGTGCGGCTGGATGGAGGGCGCCTACCACCTGGTGCGCTATACCATGTTCGGCCAGAAGGAATATATGCACCCCCTGGAAAAAAGCCGGCCGGCCCTGTATTTTTACCTGAAGGTGCTCCAGTTCTTCCTGGACGCCGAGCGCCAGCAGCAGCCCTTCGACCCCATGGTGGATCTTGAATTCCTGAAGGATGACGAGGCGCTCCGGTACCCCAACGGCCGGGCCTACCTGCGCTTCAAGGCCGCCTGGCGGAGCCAGTATATCTATGAGATGCTCCGCCTGGGCGAGCTGGTTACCCCCTTCCGCACCCTGGAGCATATCGCCGGGGTGCACTATGTGGCGGTGGCGGTGGCCCGGGGAATGCTGGCCGCGGGCCTGCCCCTGGACCTGGCCCTCACCAGCGGTTCCAGCGCAGGGCATGATCTGGGCAAATTCGGCTGCCGGCCCGGCGAGCGGGTGCCCTACCTGCACTATTACTATACCGACCAGTGGTTCCACCAGCTGAATCTGGATGAGTTCGGCCATATTGCCGCCAACCATTCCACCTGGGACCTGGAGCTGGAAAACCTCTCGGCCGAGAACCTCTGCCTGATCTATGCGGATTTCCGGGTCAAGCAGGAGCGGGATGAGAATGGCCGGGAGATCGCACGCATCTATTCCCTGCGAGATTCTTTCGATGTCATCCTCTCCAAACTGGACAATGTGGACGACGCCAAGCTGCGCCGATATAAATTTGTCTATTCCCGCCTGGAAGACTTCGAGGGGTATATGCGCGCGCTGGGGGTGGATGTGGATCTGACCGGCCAGCCCCAGAAGCCTGCGGTGCTGCCGGATATTGCCCTGCGCAGTGCCGAGGACACCCTCAAGAGCCTGGCCTATATGGGCATCGACCACAACATCCGGGTCATGCATACCCTTTCCACCGAGCGGCAGTTCGGCAACCTGCTGGAAGCCGCCCGCAGTGAGAAGAACTGGAAGCATATCCGGGCCTATCTGACGGTTTTCCAGGAGTATTCCACCTATCTGAGCTTTGCCCAGAAAAAGCAGACCCTGGGCTTTTTGTACGAGCTGCTCATGCACCGGGAGGGCGATATCCGCCGGTACGCCGCGGTGCTGGTGGGCCAGGTGATCGCCGAATACGATGCTGGCTACCGCAAGGAGCACCCTGCCCACACCCGGGACCGGGATGAGGTGGACGCAGTGGCCCTGTGGAACCAGACCCTGGACGTGATCACCCAGCCTGACCACAAGCTCACCGCCCGGCACAAGAGCTGGCTGGGCTATACCCTCAAGATCGTGGTGGCCTCCCTCTTTGGCCGCGCGGGCGAGGCGGACGCAAAAATCTTCTATAAGGAACTGCTCAAGAGGTACGAAGCCTGGCAGGAAGATGAGGATACCGCCTTTGCCCTGCTGGATGCTTTGTATGACCTGCCCATGGAACTGGCCGAGGAGGAAGACTTAAAGCGGCTGGTACACTTTGCCAGCGGCTATTTCGGGGATTCCCGCCTCCGGCTGCGGATTGCGGCGGCCCGGTATTTTAAGATCCTCACCGCCGCCCTGCCCAAGGACCACCCGGCCCTGGAAGGGGTGGAGGAGCTGGCCCGGCAGATGCCGGTGGAAAACGACATCACCACCCTGTTTTTGCAGTACCGCATCCTGAACAACCTGGGCTGCGATACCGCCGGGCAGCAGGAGATCCTTTACGGCACCGATGTGGTGAGTGAGATCTTCCTGGATAACCTGAAGACTTCCACCCCCTGGATCCTGAAAGCGGTGAACATCAAGCTGCTGGTGGATCAGGTGGATCACGGCCGGCTGGACCATCTGCTCCATATCGCCACCCATCTCTCCAACCTGGTAAAGGTAAGCGAGCATGTGGTGGTGCGCATGGATGCGGGCGAGGCCCTGCTGCGGCTGGTGGGGCGGCTCAGCCCGGATCAGCGCAACGAGATCGCGGTGGAACTGGTCAAGGGCCTGGAAGTGGGGGAATACGAGTTCTCCAAATACATCCCCGGCTGCCTGGGCCGGTTTGCCCTCTGGCTGCCCTCCGAGCAGCTGGATGAATTGATCATGAGCCTCCATTCTTACCTGGCCAGCGCCAACGAGCGGATCGCCAGCGTGGCCCTGGAAACCATCGGCATCATGCTGAGCTATTACGAAGAGTATGGCGGCCGCTTTATGGAGCAGGGGGAACAGGGCCTTCACCGTCAGGAGGGGCTTTTGGGCATCCTGCTGGGCGGCATGGCCAACTACCGGGAAGAGGTGCGCCAGGAGGCCATGTGGGCCCTGGCCCGGTTCTTCGAGTCGGATGTGCCCAGCGATCGGCTCAAGGGCTGGGTGCTGAGCCTGGCCTATAAAAAGATCCTCTTCCTGATGGAGGAGAACAAGGCCGGGGAGCTGAACGTCTATTACCGGGCGGCGCTGCTCAGCCATCTCTGCCGCTTCTTGTCGGTGTACAGCATCGACCGGGGCCGCCTGCAGACCCAGGAGTACCGCCGGGTGGCCTTCTTCCCCGGCACCTTCGACCCCTTCACCCTCTCCCACAAGGGCATTGTGCGCCTGATTCGGGATCTGGGGTATGAGGTGTATCTGGCGGTGGATGAATTCTCCTGGTCCAAGAATACCCAGCCCCATCTGGTGCGCCGGCAGATCGTGAATATGTCGGTGGCGGATGAGTTCCATGTCCACCTCTTCCCGGACAACATCCCGGTGAACATCGCCAACCCCGGCGATCTGAACCGGCTGCGCCGGATCTTTGAGGGCCGGCCCCTTTACCTGGTGGCCGGAGGCGACGTGGTGCGGGGGGCTTCGGCCTATCGGGATCCGCCCTCCCCGGGCAGCGTCCATTCCCTGAACCACATCCTTTTCAGCCGCATCGAGCCCTCCCGCCGGGCCGAGGAGGAAAAGAGCTGGGGCTGCATCGAGGGGGAGATCATCCGCCTGCAGCTGCCTCCGGATCTGGAGGATATCAGCTCCACCCGCATCCGGGAAAATATCGACCTGAACCGGGATATCTCCAACCTGATCGACCCGGTGGTGCAGGAATACATCTATTCCGATGGCCGCTATCTGCGGGAAAACAAATTCAAGATGGTGCTGGATAAGCGCACCCTTTATAAGGAATTGGTCAGCCGCCCGGCCGAGGGGCTGCTGCGCCAGCTGGGGGATACGGTGCTCCACAAGCACCCCTATGCCCGGGATGTGCTCACCTCCATCGCCGTCACCGGGGATATGGTACTGGTGCTGCGCCATGCGGACAGCGGCCTGCCTGCCGGCTTTGCCCGTCTGCGGGTGGTGGAAAGCGAGGATCTGCTGGAGGCCCTGGGCTCTGTGTCCCTGGCCGAGCAGGTCCGGCAGGAAAGCGCTTGCGGCCGCCTGCTTTTGCTGAGCGGGCTGTATGTGGCCCGTCAGTCCGGCCTGCCCGACCCGGAGCAGTGGATCCTGGCCCAGGCCCTGGCGGAGGGCCTGGCCCGGGGCTGCAACTTCGCCGCCTTCATTCCCCATCTGGCCCTCACCGTGGGGGTGCGCCGGGCTCTGGAACGGCAGGGCTTTGTGCCGGCTGAATCCTCTACCGCCGAGGAGCCGGTGGCTCTGGTGGATATGCATCAGCCTCTGGTGTTGCTGCAGAACCTGGAAACCACCTTTAAGGCACCCTTCTCCTCCAGCCCCCGGCTGCTGCGGGCCATTCAGGAGGCCCACAGCCGGCTGCAGCTGGCCATGACCGGGCTCTACCCCGGCCAGTTGGTGCTGAGCCTGCCCTCCAGCCTGCTGCTGGAAGAGATGGTCACCAAGATGACCGCCCAGAACGGCGTGCCCCGCCAGCCCACCCAGCCCCGTCAGCTGGGGCCCCTCATGTGCGTGCCCTTCGGCAAGCTGATGCGGGGGCGGGTGGTGCCCAATACCGTCACCAAGACCCTTCACACCGATAAAGTCTATAACTCCACCCTGGAACAGGACGCCATTGAGCCCTTCCCCGGCTATACCAGCCTGGAAAGCCAGATCCGGGTCATCAAGAGCTTCGGCCGCCCGGTGGTGCTGCTGGACGATATCCTGCACCGGCCCGGCCGCCTGCAGGCGGTGCTGCCCCTCTTCCGGAAGGAAGGGGTGGAGGTGAAGGGGGTCCTGCTGGGGGTTCTCTCGGCCCATGGCCGGGATCTGGTGGCGTCCACCGGCCTGCCAGTAGATGCGGTCTACTCCCTGCCCAGCCTTCGCCGCTGGTTTGTGGAATCCACCCTGTACCCCTTCATCGGCGGCGATACGGTGCGCAGAAGCACCCGCCAGGTGGCTGGCCTGATGCCCTCGGTAAACTTCATCCTGCCCTATGCGGTGCCCCGGATGAAGGGATGCAGCCAGAAGGCCCTGTTTGAATTCTCCGAATGCTGCCTTTCCAATGCCCGGGAGATTTTCCTGGTGCTGGAGTCGGAATACCGCCGCCAGTTCGGCCGGAACCTGACTCTCAGCCGCCTGAACGAGGCGGTCATCCTGCCCCTCTGCCCGGATAAGGGCAGCTGCCTGGCCTATGACCCCAACCTCTCTCCCTCGGTGTATCTGGAAAACGACCTGCATATGCTCCGCCGTGCCCGGCGCATCCTGGGCTGACGAGAAAGGAACTGCCATGTACTATTATCTTGTGGAGGGCGCGGTCTGCTGCTCTTTCACCCAATACCGGGATCTGGAGCCGCTGTCCCAGCCCCAAAAGCCGGAAGTATATCTTTTTGAGGGGGATCCCCGGCGCTGCCGGGCCAGCTTTGCCCTCACCCAGCCGGGCCTGCTCACGGCGGGGCCGGAGAGCGTGGCCTGGCTGGACCGGAATTCCTGCCCCGAACCCGCCCAGCTGGACGAGCCGGTGCGGGAGGCCTTCCGTCAGGGAGGTCTGCGGGCGGTGAACCGGCTTTGCCCCGACTGGAAAAAGCTGCTCCGCCCTTCTTATAAAACCGGGAAAAAGCGGCTGAATCTGCTGGCCATGGGGGATGTGGGGGGCACCCTGCTCACCGGCCTGCGGCTGCTGGGCAGCGACGTGATCGAGAGCATCGGCATCTGTGATCTGAATGAAAAGGCCGCCGCCCGCTGGGAGTTTGAGGCCAACCAGATTGCCTATCCCTGGGAGTATGACGCCCTGCCCCCGGTGGAGATCATCTCCCCGGAGGAGTTCTTCCGGTGCGACGCGGCGGTGTTCATCGCCAGCCGCAGCATCCCCCCGGTAGGTAGCCAGGTGCAGGATGTGCGGATGGCCCAGTTCGAGGCCAACCGGAAGATTGTGGCCGGCTATGCTCACCAGGCCCGGCGGGAGGGCTTCGGGGGGCTGTTCTGCCAGGTGAGTGATCCGGTGGACCCCCTGGCCCGAGTGATGTTTGAGGAGAGCAACCGGGATGAAGAGGGCCGGTGGGACGGCAAGGGCTTGCGCCCCGAGCAGATCCAGGGCTTCGGCCTGGGAGTGATGAATGCCAGGGCGGCCTACTATGCCAAAAAGGAGGAGAAGTTTGCCTCCTTCCTCACCCAGGGCCGTGCCTTCGGCCCCCACGGGGAGGATCTGGTCATTGCCAACTCGCTGGAAGCCTACGACCCGGCCCTCAGCGATGAGCTGACCCAAAAGGCGGTGCGGGCCAACCTGGAAATGCGGGCCCTGGGCTATAAGCCCTATGTGGCGCCGGCTTTTTCCTCGGGGGCTCTCAGCCTGCTGCTCACCCTAAGGGGACAGTGGCATTACGGTTCGGTCTTTTTGGGCGGGGTATATATGGGGTGCAAAAACCGTTATACTCCTCTCGGGCTGGAAACCGAGCTGGCGCCTCTGCCCGCGCCCCTTCTGGCCCGCATCCGGAAGGCGGCGGATCATCTGGCTTCCCTGGCCCAGCCCCTGGAATGATCCTGATTTTAAGCGCCCTTTGGGGCGAAACAGAAAAGAAGTGCTGACAAAATGGATTCTCTTCTCACGGTATGGGTGCCCGGCAGGGCGCCGCAAGTTCCTTCCGGGCGGCTGGGCCGGGTGCTGGAAAAAGCCCTGGACGGCCTGCCCTTCCGCCTGGCGGATACCGAAACCCTCTGCCGGCAAAAAGGGCCGGGGCCGGTGCTCTTTTGCCTTCCCCTGGATGCCAACGGCCTGAACCCGGACTATTTTTCCCTGCTGGCGGCCCTGCGGGGCGGTGCCTGCCCGCTGGAAGGCTGGGTGGGCGGCCTGGTGGTGGACGGCGAGGGAGAACTCTACACCAAGGCCGTGGCCCGGGAGCTGGTGCTGGCCGCCAACCGGGCGGGCTGCGCCTTTGTGGGCCGGCCCCTGGTGGAAGCCACCGGTTCCCTGGAAAATTTCCGGGTCCGGGCGGGGCTGCTGGGCGCGGGGCTGGAAGATGCCTACCGGGAGGAAGTGAAGGATCTGGCCGGCCGGCTGCTGGCCTTCCGGCCCCTTGAGCCGGCCCGGCCGCCCCGGCTGCTGGTGATTCATGCCTCCAACCGCTCCACCAGCAATACCCTGGCCCTCTGGCAGCAGGTCCGGCAGGGACTGGAAGAGGAGTGCGAGATCCAGGAAATCGGCCTGCGCAACGGCACGCTGGAAGACTGCGCCGGCTGCCCCTATAAGACCTGCCTGCACTTCGGCGAACAGGGCAGCTGTTTTTACGGCGGGGTCATGGTTCGTCAGGTCTACCCGGCAGTGAGTGAGGCCGACGCCATTCTGCTGCTCTGCCCCAATTACAACGACGCGGTGTCGGCCAACCTCACCGCCTTCATCAACCGGCTCACAGCCCTGTTCCGCACCCGGCGTTTTTACGACAAGGCTCTGTTTGCCCTGGTGGTGTCGGGCTATTCGGGCAGCGATCTGGTGGCCCAGCAGCTCATTTCGGCTCTCAACATGAACAAATCCTTCTTTCTGCCGCCCCATTTCTGCCTGATGGAAACCGCCAATGACGCAGGGGCGGCCCTGCGTCTGCCCGGCATCGAAACAAGGACGGCGGCCTTTGCCCGGAATATCCGGCAGGCCCTGGGGCTGGATGGAAAAAAAGCCTGACCGGCCGCCCGAAGGGCAAAAGAGAGCGGCCCGGCATGTTTGGAATCTGTCCGCCTGAGCCGTACGGCATGCAAAGAGAAATGACGCTTTTTTGTAAAAAATAGAGAAAAAAAGAAGGAAAAAGAGCCCTTCTATTTACATATTATAAGAAATTCGTTATAGTGAAGGAAGAAAACGGATGGCTGTACATGAGAAAAAAGCCCCCTCGTTGCCGCCTGTGGGGAAAAGGCTGCCGGCGGGCGGCGCCAAGGAATGCCGTCAGATTCTCCTGACCGGTCTGGTGGTTATTCTGTTCAGCGAGCTGTATTTCAGCTTTGCCCTCAAGACCTTCCGGATCAGTCTGGCGGTGGCGGTGTTCCCGGTGCTGCTGGTGACTCTCGCCCGGGAAAGTAATCCGTTTATCACCGGCCTGTGCACTTCGGCGCTGGTGGGGGCCTTTCGGTTCGGCCTTTCCCTCTTGCAGGGGATGAGCCCGGCTGAGGCTTTTGCCGAAAATATCTATGGTGCCATGTTCTATACCTGGTATGGCCTGTTCTTCATGCTGCTGGTCAAAAAGAAGAGCGTGGTGCCCACCGTGCGGCTGATGGCCGTGGTGCTGTTCTGCGATTTCGGGGCCAACCTGGTGGAGGTGGGCTTTGAGACCGGCCTGCGCTATGATACCCAGGAATATACCTTTTACATCCTGCTTTTGCTGGTGGCCTGCTTCCGCACCCTCTGTGCCGGCACCCTGCTGGCCCTGTACTGGAGCTATTTCAGCTTGCTGAGCCAGGCCGGCCACGAGGAACGGTATCAGAAGTTATTTATGATGAAGACCGGCCTCAAGACCGAGATCTATTTCATGCACCGCAGTTCCGAGCAGATCGAGGGGATCGTGCGCAATGCCTACCGGCTGTACGAGGATCTTTCCGGCATGGAGGTGCCGCCCGAGACCCAGAAGCTGGCCTTGCAGATCGCCTGCGATGTCCACGATATCAAAAAGGATTACATCCGCATCACCCAGGGTATTGAAAGCCAGATCGGCGAGAGCGCCGAAGAGGGTGCCATGAGTTTTTCCAGCCTGCTGCGGATCCTGCGGGAATCCACCTACCGGCTGAAGGATGTGGATGAGGAGCGGATCCGGCTGGATTTCCGCTGTCGGCAGGACTTTACCACCCACCACCACTACGCGCTTATGAGCGTGTTGTATAATCTTGTCACCAACTCGGTAGAGGCCATCCAGTCGGCCGGCGGCCGGGGAGAGGTGCGCATTGAGGAGGAAAAGCAGGGGGATAAATACCTCATCACAGTCATCGACAACGGGCCCGGCATCCCGCCGGAACTGATGCGCTCGGTGTTCAAGATGGGCTTTTCCACAAAATATAACGAAAAAACAGGGAATATGAGCCGGGGCATGGGCCTGCCGGGGGTGAAGCTCTCGGTAGAAGAACAGCTGGGCGGCAGCCTGCTGGTGAGCAGCGAGCCGGGCCGACAGACCGCCTTTTATCTGGAGATACCGGCCGGGAAACTGGAGAGTGAGACATGAGAATTTACATTATAGAAGACGACCCCTCGGTGATCCAGGTCCTGCGCAGGATCGTGGAAGAGCAGGGACTGGGGGAGGTATGCGGGGATACCGTCAGCGCCATGCCGCCCCTGGAGCAGATCCTGGCCGCCAAGCCGGATCTGATCCTGGTGGACTTTTTGATGCCCCAGCGGGACGGCATAGAGGTGGTGAGCCGACTGCGGCAGATGGGCTGCACCGCCAAATGCATCATGCTCAGTCAGATCTCTTCCAAGGAGATGATCGCCAAGGCTTACCGGGCCGGCATTGATTTCTTCATCTCCAAGCCCATCAATGTGATCGAGGTGCAGGCGGTGATCTCCAATGCGGCCAAGCAGCTGCAGAACGAGAAAACTCTGGAAAGCATCCGCAGCATCTTTCAGCAGCAGCCCGGCACCGCCGGCCCTGCCGCCCCGGTGGTCACCCTGGATACCCGGATGAAGCGGGTACAGAACGCCCTGGCCCAGATGGGTATGTCGGGGGAGAAGGGCTGCGCCGATATCCTGCGCCTGTGCCGCTATCTTTTGGAAAACCAGCTGGATGTGAGCCAGATGAGCGTGGGCCAGCTGTGCGAGAGCCTCAGCGATAACCCCAAAAATATGGAGCAGCGGGTGCGCCGGGCCATTGCGGTGGGCATGGCCAACCTGGCGCACCTGGGGATTGAGGATTTCATGAACGATACCTTTGCCCAGTATTCCTCCACCCTTTTCAATTTTGAGGAACTGCGGGCTGAGATGGATTACATACGGGGCCGGCGGGCTGCCGGCGGAAAGATCAGCCTGAAAAAATTCCTGGATGGGCTGGTACTGATCGCTCAGGAGTGAGCACAAAACAGGTACACGTTCAGACAGTCAAGCGGTAAAAGTGCTGAATATGGAAAGGAGGAAATTGTCAAAGTGCTGAAAGTTTACCGCTGCTGCCTGAAAAAATTATCACAAACGTATTATTCTGTAGAATTCTGACGCCGAAGAGCTACCGTACTAAAAGAAAGCAAAACCGCCGGAAATATTTCAATAAGGGCGGTCTCGTCTTTCGTTTACGGTGTTTGGAATGAAAGTGCAGACAAAAAAGCTTTCAGGAGGAAAAGGAAATGAACGCATACATTGAACGTGTGTTGGAAGCCACCAAGAAAAAGAACGCTTCCGAGCCCGAATTCCTGCAGACTGTGGAAGAGGTCTTCTCTTCTCTGGAGCCTGTGATCAACGCTCACCCCGAGTACGAAAAGGCCAGCCTGCTGGAGCGGATCGTGGAGCCTGAGCGCACCGTTGAGTTCCGCGTCACCTGGATGGACGACAACGGCCAGTATCATGTGAACCGCGGCTATCGTGTGCAGTACAATGCCGCCCTGGGCCCCTACAAGGGCGGTCTGCGCTTCGACCCCTCCGTCAACCTGTCCATCATCAAGTTCCTGGGCTTTGAGCAGACCTTCAAGGACGCTCTGACCGGCCTGCCCATCGGCGGCGCCAAGGGCGGCAGCGACTTTGATCCCCGCGGCCGCAGCGATGCTGAGGTCATGCGTTTCTGCCAGGCCTTTATGACCGAGCTGTATCGCCACATCGGCCAGGATATCGACTGCCCCGCCGGTGACCTGGGCTGCGGCGGCCGTGAGATCGGCTACCTGTACGGCCAGTATCGCCGCCTGGTGGGCGCTGCCGAGTTCGGCGCTGTCAGCGGCAAGGCTGTCTGCACCGGCGGTTCCATCCTGCGTCCCGAGGCTACCGGCTACGGCGCTGTGTACTACCTGCGCGAAGTGCTGCGCCATGACGGCGAAGAGCTGGCCGGCAAGCGCATCGCCATTTCCGGCTACGGCAACGTGGGCTGGGGCATCATCAAGAAGGCCAACGAGCTGGGCGCCAAGGTCACCTACTTCGCCGGCCCCGACGGCTACATCCATGATCCCGACGGCGTTTCCACCGAGGAGAAGCTCAACTTCATCCTGGAGATGCGCGCCAAGGATCCCATGCACTGCGAGCCCTACGCCAAGAAGTTCGGCTGCGAGTTCGTGCCCGGCCAGAAGTGCTGGGGCGTCAAGGACGTGGACATCTATATGCCCGCTGCCACCCAGAACGACGTCAACCTGGAATGGGCCAAGAAGATCGTGGATTCCGGCGTGAAGTACTACATCGAAGTGGCCAACATGCCCACCACCAACGACGCTCTGGAGCTGCTGCGCAGCCAGAAGCATATGGTCGTGGCTCCCTCCAAGGCTGTCAACGCCGGCGGCGTGTCCGTGTCCGAGCTGGAGATGGCCCAGAACGCCGAGCGCCTGTACTGGACCGCTGAGGAAGTGGACCAGAAGCTCACCGGCATCATGAAGAACATCTATGATTCTTCTGTGGAAGTGGCCGAGCGCTATGGCCTGGGCTATGACCTGGTGGCCGGCGCCAACCTGGTAGGCTTCCAGCGGGTGGCCGATGCCATGATGGCTCAGGGCATCTTCTAATCCGGCTCCATACCGGCATTTCTCTTCATTTGTACTTGCGGGGCGCGGTGGTCTGCCCTCAAAGACCGCCGCGCCTTTTTGTATTTTTCAGCAAAGGCAGGATCTCTTTTGGTTCGGTTCAACCCTTGATCGGTAAGCAGTTCCGGTGGTTCTGCCTTCTCTTGTATCCTGACAAAGAGGGAATTTGAAGCTTTTTGAGGAAGCTTTTTCCCGCGGGGCGGATTTTGAAGCCCCCAAATGGAAGGTTACAAAACAAATACAAAAAGCGAATGGAATAAAATGAACGGGATTCGCGCAAAAACCTTTTGTATCGTGGTTTTGCTTTTCGGGGCCTTTCGGGCAAAAAAGCTTAAAAGACGAAAAACGATGCTTTTTGAAAGTTTTAACTTTGCCGAGAAATTGACAGCCTGCTGAAAAGACGGTATAATCTAGTTGCACATGGGGCGATGATTCGTATCTTTTCCTTTACGGATTCAGGCTCTCCATGAAATAATCAAACAAGGGGGACTACACACATGAAAAAGACCTTAGCGATCGTGTTGGCTCTGGCCATGGCGCTTGCGCTGGTTGCTTGCGGCGGTTCTACTTCCAGCTCCGCGGCTGCTTCCGGGGCTACCTCCGGTGCTGCCAGCACTCCTGCCGCTTCCGGCGAGAAGACCGACATCACTCTGGCCACCGGTTCCACCAGCGCCAACTACTACGCCATCGGCGGCGTGATGAGCACTGTGCTGAACGACAAGCTCAGCCTGTCCACCATCAACGTTACCTCCACCGGCGCCTCCAAGGCCAATGTCCAGCTGCTGCAGGACGGCGAGGCGAATATGTGCATCGTGCAGAATGACGTGGCTTCCTACGCCTACACCGGCACCGACCTGTTCGAGGCCGAGGGCTCCTACACCGATTGGAGTGCCCTGTGCGCCATGTACGACGAGACCGTGCAGATCTTCACCCTGAACCCCGAGATCAAGACCTTCACCGACCTGAAGGGCAAGACCGTTTCCGTGGGCGCTGCCGGTTCCGGCGACAACTTCGCGGCTGGTCAGATCTTTGCCGAGTTCGGCATGACCTTTGACGATGTGAACGCGGTTTACCAGTCCTACAGCGACTCCGCTGAGGGCATGAAGGACGGCAAGATCGACGCTGCCTTCTGCGTGTCCGGCGCTCCCACCACCGCTCTGGTTGACCTGGCTGCTACTGCCGGCAAGCCCCTGAACATCATCACCATCGAGCCCGAGCACATCCAGGGCCTGATGGATAAGTACTCCTTCTACACCGAGACCACCATTCCTGCCGGTACTTACGACGGCCTGGATACCGATGTGACCACCGTGTCCATCCGTGCCATGCTGGCCTGCCGCAACGACGTCTCCGAGGACGTGGTTTACGAGCTGATGACCGCCATGTTCGACAACCTGGACGACCTGAAGGCCGGCCATGCCAAGTTTGAGAGCCTGTCTCTCGAGTCTGCTACCGAGGGCGTCAGCCTGCCGTATCATCCCGGCGCCGTCAAGTTCTTCGAGGAGAACGGCATCACCGTCGAGTGATGAATCTCCAAACGCGAACCAGGTTTTGTGAATAAGTACAAGCTTAGGGTAGCTGCGGCTGCAATAGTCTGTCTGGCTATTGCAGCCGTTTTTGTGTTTGGCCGGCCCAAAGGCTATCTCGTTCTGAGCAACGGCAACACAGGCGAGGAATATGCCAGGTATCGGCTGGACCAAGGCGAAACGTTTTCCATTACGTTCATCCATTCGGTGAACAAAAGCCCGGTTACCGATTGCTATGATGTGGCCGAAGACGGCGGCATCTGGCTTCGGCGGACGATCTACTATGATTTTGGGGCCGGTGTGCCCTTTGATCTGAATGAGGGAGAAAGTCTGGAATATGCCGAGGATGGAGCCATGGTGATCACAGGGATCGATCGGGAGATCCCGGATTTTCTGATCTTTGTGGGCACCGTATCGGATCACACCCTCCGCATCGGGGGAGAAGAGATCAGTTTGAGAGATTTGTGCGGACGAAGTGCCAAGGTCCGCATCCGGTATGAAGAGCGCTGGATTTAGAAGCGGCGCCATTCAAAACGGCTTTGAAGGAAAAGCCAGGAGGGCGGCTATAGCGGCCCTGCGGCCCGCCCTTTTACGGCAGATAAAAATTAGCGAATAGGGAGGTATCTTAGTGTCAGATCTGGAGAAGAAATCCGTCGACACCGCGCCTGAAGTCGAAGAACAGAACGTTCAGGCCGATGTGGACGAGATTATGAAAAAATACGACCGTGAATCCAACGTTCGTATTTGGGAAGGCGTCCCCAAGCAGATCGTCCACTACACCCTGGCGGCATTCAGCCTGTTCTTGATGTGGATGAATCTGTTTGCCAACTGGAGCGAGACGGTCCGCCGTCCTCTGTTCCTGGGCATCGTGATTCTGTTCGTCTTTATCGTGTTCCCCATGCGCAAGGGCGGCGTGCAGAAGGTCAACAGCATTCCCATCTATGATATCATCCTGGCAGTAGCCGGGGCGGGTTCTTATTTCTACTTTGTAATCAACGAGCAGGACCTGATGATGCGGGCCACCCGTATCACCCAGCTGGAAATCGTTTTGGGCGTGATCGGCGCATTGGTTCTGTTCGAATGCTGCCGGCGCGTGGTGGGTCTGCCCATCCTCTGCGTGGCTACCTGCTTTATCATCTACGCTTTCAGCACCGGCAAGACCCTGAAGCGCGTGGTGTATGACCTGTTCTATACCACCACCGGTATCATCGGCACTCCCATCGGTGTCTGCTCCACCTACATTGCGCTGTTCATCATCTTCGGCGCTTTCCTGGAAGCCACCGGTATCAGCAACTTCTTCATTTCCTGCGCCAACGCGGTTTGCGGCTTTGCCTCCGGCGGCCCTGCCAAGGTGGCTGTTATCTCCAGCGCTCTGTGCGGCATGGTTTCCGGTTCTTCCGTGGGCAACACCGTTACCACCGGTTCCGTCACCATCCCCATGATGAAGCGTACCGGCTATCCGCCTGAATTCGCAGGCGCGGTAGAAGCGGCATCCTCCACCGGCGGCCAGATCATGCCCCCCATCATGGGCGCGGCAGCCTTCCTGATGGCCGAAATGGTGGGCGTACCCTATTCCGACATCATCGTCCGGGCCATCCTGCCCGCCATCCTCTACTTTGCCGGCATCTTCCTGCAGGTGCACCTGCGGGCAAAGCGCCTGGGCCTGAAGGGTATCCCCCGCGAGGAGCTGCCCAAGTGGAAAAACCTCTGGCCCAAACTCTACCTGCTCATTCCTCTGGTCGCTCTGGTTGCCATGATCATGAGCGGCCGCACCATGGCTCGTTCTGCCATCATCGCCACCGGCCTGTGCATCGTGGTGAGCCTGTTCAATAAAGAGCAGCGCATGACCATCAACGGCTTCTTCAACGCTCTGGAAGCCGGCGCCCGCAACTGCCTGTCCATCGGCATCGCCTGCGGCGTGGCCGGTATCATCGCCGGTGTGGTTACCATGACCGGTCTGGGCCAGGTATTCATCTCCGCCATTGTGGGCGTGGCCAACGGCCAGCTCATCATCGCCCTGTTCCTCACCATGATCACCTGCATCATCCTGGGCATGGGCGTTCCCACCACGGCCAACTACATCATCATGGCCACCACCTGCGCTCCCATCCTGGTTACCGGTATGGGCATGGATGCCATCGCTGCCAACATGTTCGTGTTCTACTTCGGCATCGTGGCGGACATCACTCCTCCCGTGGCTCTGGCTGCCTATGCGGGCTCTGCCATTGCCAAGGCCAACCCCATGAAGACGGCTTTCCAGGCAACCCGTCTGGCTATTGCGGCCTTCCTGATCCCCTACATCTTTGCTCTGAACCCGGCAATGCTCTTCATCGATACCACGGTCATCGAGGTTATCCAGGTGATCATCACCAGCTCGATCGGTATGGCAGGTGTCGCTGCCGGCATCGAGGGCTATCTGATGGGCAACATGAATCCCTTCGAGCGTGTTATGTCCATTGTGGGCGGTCTGATGATGCTCTATCCGGGCACCGTGACCGACCTGATCGGCGCCGCCCTCATCGTTCTGGTGGGTGTGTTCCAGATCATGCGGCATAAGCGCGAAGGCGCCGCTGCTTGATTTTAAGCATTGGCCTTATTGCAGTAAAAAAGCGCGTCCGGGTATTCCCGGGCGCGCTTTTTGCGCCGAAAGAACCGCTTTGCCTATGGGAAGCTTTGGGAAAATATGATATACTGAAAAAAATGAAAAGCCGCTGCCCGAGTGCCCGGAAGCCAAAGCCCGGCGCCCCCTGCCCCGGCTGAAAAAGGGAGGAGTTCAAAGTGAAAACAGTAAGACTGGGGCGCACCGGCCTGGTTGTCAGCAAAAACGGATTCGGGTGCCTTCCCATTCAGCGCATCAGCGATCAGGAGGCTGCGGCCCTCCTGCAGCGGGCCTATGGCAGTGGAGTGAATTTTTATGATACCGCCCGCATGTACACCGACAGCGAAAACAAGCTGGGGCTGGCGCTGAGCCATGTGCGGGATAAGATCATTATTGCCACCAAGACCGAGGCTGTCACGCCGGAGCATTTCTGGGCAGACCTGGAAGAGAGCCTGCGCCGGCTGAAAACCGATTATGTGGATATCTACCAGTTCCACAACCCTTCCTTCTGCCCCAAGCCGGGGGACGGCAGCGGGGTGTACGAGGCCATGCTGGAGGCAAAGCGGCAGGGCAAGGTGCGCCATATCGGCATCACCAACCACCGCCTGGCAGTGGCCAAGCAAGCCATTGAGAGCGGCCTGTACGAGACCCTGCAGTTCCCCTTCAACTACCTGGCCACCGATCAGGATATGGAACTGGTGCGGCTGTGTAAGGAAAAGGATATGGGCTTCATTGCCATGAAGGGAATGAGCGGCGGACTTTTGAACGAGGCCCGGCTTTCCATTGCCTGGATGGATCAGTTTGAAAATGTGGAGCCCATCTGGGGCATTCAGCGCCCGGAGGAACTGGAAGAGTTCCTGGCCTGCATGGAAGAACCCGTGGCCATGACCGAGGAGATCCGGGGCCGGATCGAGCGGGACCGTGCCCAGCTTTCCGGCGATTTCTGCCGTGGCTGCGGTTACTGCATGCCCTGCCCGGCAGGTATCCCCATCAACAATGCGGCCCGTATGAGCCTTCTGATCCGCCGCAGCCCGGCTGCCCCCTATTTCACTCAGGAGTGGCAGGAGAAAATGGCCCGTATCGACCAGTGCATCCACTGCAACCATTGTGTAAGCAAGTGCCCCTATGGCCTGAATACGCCGGATCTGCTGGCCCGCAACTATCAGGATTACAAAGAAGTGCTGGCCGGCAAGCCCCTTTGATTTTTGCATACGATAAAAAGCGGCAGGGCCGCCCGGAGTTCCGGGCGGCCCTGCCGCTTTGCCCTGCGAAAGGCATCAGAAAGGAGCACAATTGAGGAGCATATTGCTGTTCGCCCCTTTCGGGGCGAGAAGGCATTATTCGATTTCCAGCCGGCGGGAAGTGGGTGCTGCGGGCTCCTTCTTGGGCAGTTCCAGGGTCAGCACGCCATTTTCGTACTTGGCATGGATCTGATCCGCCTTGATGGCGGAGATATCAAAGCTCCGGCTAAAGCCGCCGTAGCTGCGCTCACAGCGGACGTAACGGCCCTCTTCATCCTTTTCCTGGGATTCGTTCCGGCGCTGGGCCTGAATGGTGAGGGTGTCGCCGTCCACCTCGATCTGGATATCCTCTTTCTTGATACCGGGCAGATCAGCTTCCAGCAGATAGTGGTCACCCTTATCCTGGATATCCGTACGGATGGCCGTGAAGGCGCTGTCCCGGAAGAATCCGCTGGCGAAGTTTTCCATATCCCGGAAGGGGTTGGTGGCTTCCAGATTTACACGGCGGTCAAAAGGCATCAGATTAAAAACAGACATGGTACATACCTCCTGTTATAGATAAATGGTTTTGCCTCGGCTCTGCCGGCTTCTCTGCCCCTGAAAGGGCGGATGCGGGAGCGCGGAAGGCTTTGCTTTGTCTCGGGGTTCTTTTCCCTTTTGACGCTTTTATTCTACCCGAGAAGTTTGATCTTTTTATTGCATTCCTGTGAACAAAATGTAAATTATTAGCACTCAATTAAATAGAGTGCTAATTTTCTCAAGAACCCAACAAAAGACTGATAAAAAATCGAATCTGCGTTTAAAAATAAGGCGCTTTTGCTTTGGATTGACAGCCGGACGGGGAAAGTATATCATGAAATCATACAGAATTTTCGGGGGCGCGGCTTTTGGAGCATGCCTGCCGAAAAACAGAGAAAGGGTGTTTTGATAATGATTGAGCTTTCCGATGTGCGGCAGGCCCAGGAGCGGATCACGCCGTACATTCTCCGCACGCCGCTGCTGCGCCAGCCGGCGCTGGATCCCATTCTGGGATGCCAGGTATATCTCAAGCATGAGGGACTTCAGTTTACCGGGTCTTTCAAGCTGCGGGGAGCCACCAATGCGCTGCTGAGCCTTACCGAGGAAGAGCGGAGCCGGGGCGTTGTGGCAGCCTCCTCGGGCAACCATGCCCAGGGGGTGGCCTGTGCGGCCCAGCGGTTGGGGGTGGACGCGGTGATCGTAATGCCCACCAATGTGAACCCGGTCAAGCTGGAGGGCTGCAAGGCTTTCGGCGCCCGCACCATGCTGGTGGGCACCCTGAGCAGCGAGCGGGAAGCCGCTGCGGCTCACCTGGTGGAAACCGAGGGCCGGGTATTCATCCATCCCTTTGACAATGCGCAGGTATCGGCTGGCCAGGGCACCATCGGCCTGGAGGTGCTGGAAGATGAGCCGGAGATGGACGCGGTGGTGGTGCCCATCGGCGGCGGTGGCCTGATTTCCGGCATTGCCACGGCGGTAAAGGGACTTTCTGACCATTGTGAGATGGTGGGTGTAGAGCCGGCAGGCGCGCCCCGGTATGCCAAAAGCCTGGAAGCGGGGCACCCGGTCCAGCTGGATCATGTGGATACCATTGCCGACGGTACCCGCACCGACCACGGGGTGGAGCGCAACTTTGAGGTGATCCGCCAGCGGGTGGACCGGCTGGCTCAGGCCGAGGACGAGTGGATCAAAAAGGCCGTGAAGCTTCTGGTTTCCAAAGCCAAGATCGTAGCCGAGCCCTCCAGTGTGATGGGGGTGGCTGCTGTCCTGGGCGGCGGGCTGAAATTCCGGCCGGATCAGAAGGTTTGCTTTGTGCTGAGCGGCGGCAACAATGATCTGGGCCTGCTGGCCCGTTGGCTGCAGGAAGAGGATTGACCTGAACAGAAAAAAGCCCCTGCCTGCCGGGATTTCCGGCAAGGCAGGGGCTTTTTGTGATGTAAGGGGAGGATTACAGCCCGGCCAGGATCTCCTTGACCAGGGCCTCCATCTGTTCGCCGGCACTCTCCTGCAGGGCGCTGCGGATGGTCAGGCCGCTTTCCAGCAGGGTGACATTCTTCAGCCCCTCCAGGGCAGAGCGCATCATCCGGCCCGAAGCAGGGGCCCAGCTGCCATTTTCGATCAGGGCTACCCGGCGATTCTGAACCGCCAGGGCCTTCATGTCGTTGAGCAGAGCCTCCACAGGGGGATAGAGCCCGCCGTTATAGGTGGGAGAGGCAATCACCAGGGTGGAAGCACGCCAGATCTCGCCCATAATGGTGCTGAGGTGTGTGGTGGAAAGATCATATACGGCCAGGTCCTTCACACCGGCCTCGCCCAGCCGGCAGGCCAGAGCGTTGGCGGCGTTGGCAGTGTTGCCGTACATGGAGCCGTAGCAGATCACCACGCCCTGGGTTTCGGGCTGGCAGCGGCTCCACAGGTCATACTTGTGCAGGATGTATTCCAGATCCTGCCGCCATACCGGACCATGGAGAGGGGCGATCATGGAAATCTGCAGGCTGGCAGCCTTTTTCAGGACGGCCTGTACCGGGCCGCCGTACTTGCCTACGATGTTGGCATAATAGCGGCGGGCGTCGTCCAGCCAATCCCGGTCGAAGTTTACTTCGTCGGCAAAGATATGGCCGTTCAGGGCGCCGAAGGTGCCGAAAGCGTCAGCCGAGAAAAGGGTCTGGGTGGCCATGTCGTAGGTCATCAGCACCTCGGGCCAATGGACCATGGGGGCCGCAATAAAGGAAAGGGTGTGGTTGCCGGTGGCGAGGATATCCCCCTCCTTCACGGTTTCAAAGCGGCTGCTCAGATCCAGGGGGAAGAACTGCTTGAGCATGGTGCCGGCCTGGGCGCTGCCCAGCAGCTTCATCTCCGGGTAGAGCTGAGCCATCCGGGCGATGCAGGCGGCATGGTCCGGCTCCATATGCTGGATGATCAGGTAATCCAGGGGCCGGCCTTCCAGCAAATGCTCCACATTGGCCTCAAAGGTGCGGCCCACCGTCTCGTCGGCGCTGTCCAGCAGAACGGTCTTTTCATCCAGGATCAGGTAAGAGTTGTAGGAAACACCCCGGGGAATGGGGAACAGGTTTTCGAATTTTTCCAGACGCCGGTCATCGGCGCCCACCCAGTAGATATCCTGGGCCAGTTTGCGGGTGCAATGCATAAAAACCTCCTTGTTACGAGAGAAAAAACAATGAGCTTACAAGCTTTGATGCAGGGCTTCCAGAATTTCATCCAGCCTGCCGGCAGGGAACTGCCCGGGGGCAGAGGCCTGGCGGGCGCAGCCAAAGGTCAGCGCGCTGCCGAAAACCTCGCCGCTCAGCCGGCTGATGCCGCCCAGTGCCCCCATGCTCATGGTGATCACCGGGGCCGCTCCCTGGCGGTTGGCCTTCAGGGTAGCGCCCAGAAGGCCCAATACGTCCTCTTGGCTGTGGGGCATCACAGCGACCTTGGGAAGATCGGCACCCAGGCGTTTGGCCAGAAGAAGGCGGCGGAGAATCTCCTCCTCGGGGGGCGTTTTTTCAAAGTCATGGCTGGATACCACCACGATCCGCCCCAGTTGGTGCATCTGATCAATGAGCGCCTTCAGCTCCTCTTCGGGGGCGCTGAAAAGCTCCAGATCCAGAAGATCAGCATGGCCGGATCGGGCTGCGGCCAAGTTCAGTTCCCGGTAAAGGGGGAAATCCATCCCGGCATTGCCGCCCTCGGATTTGGTGCGGCAGGTGAAGAGAAGGGGCTTGTCCCCTAAGACCTGCCGAAGCGCCTCCAGCGCCTCCAGCACGGCGGCGGAGTCCTGACAGCCTTCAAAGCAGTCTACCCGCCATTCGGCCAGGTCGGCGGGAAGCTGGCAGAGTTCCCGGGCGTCCTGCAGCAATTCCGGCAAGTTCCGGCTCACCAGAGGCACACAAATCTTGGGGCGGCCCTGCCCCAGGCAGAGGCCCCGCACGGTACAAACACAAGAGGCGGACACGGGAAAAATCCCCCTTTTTGAAATGGTTGATTTCCGGCCGCCCACCGGGGCCGGAACCAAAGCTATTATAGCACAGCCTTTGCCGGCAGGTAAAGCGAGGAAGCGACGAAAAACCCGCAGAAAGGGCGGAGAATTTTGACAGGGAGCGGGGGAAATGGTACCATCAGGACAAAGGCCCCCACAAGGGCGGAAAGGGGAAAGAGGATGGAAATCAGACAGAGAGAGGTGTCTTTTCCCCGGCCGGTACTGTTTTTGATGGAGCGGCTGGCAGCCGGCGGCCATGAGGGCTGGGCGGTAGGCGGCTGCGTGCGGGACAGTCTGCTGGGCCGGGTGCCCCATGACTGGGACCTTTGCACAGATGCCTTGCCGGATCAGATGCGGGAATGTTTTGCGGGGCTGTCGGTGATCGAGACCGGCCTGGCCCACGGTACCCTGACCGTATTGGTGGATCGGGTGCCCTATGAGGTGACCACCTATCGGGTGGATGGCGCCTATACCGACCACCGCCGGCCGGACGGGGTGCGTTTTGTGGGCCGGCTGGAAGAGGATCTGGCCCGGCGGGATTTTACCATCAACGCCATGGCGGCCCGCCCGGGCCGGCTGGAAGACCCTTTCGGGGGCCGGCAGGATCTGGCGGCCGGCCGGGTCCGCTGTGTGGGAGAGGCAAAGCTGCGGTTTGAGGAGGACGGGCTGCGGATCCTGCGGGCCATGCGGTTTGCCGCCAGCCTGAACTTTGAGGTGGAAGAGGCTACCGCCGCCGCCATGGAACAGACTGCCCCGCTCCTGGAATATATCAGCCGGGAACGGGTTTTTGCGGAGCTTTGCCGGCTGCTCACCGGGCCGGGGGCGGCCCCGGTGCTGGAAAGATTCCCGGACCTGCTGCAGTGGGTTCTGCCCGAGATAGGGCCCTGCCGCGGGTTTGCCACCTTCCACCCCACCCACTGCCGGGACGTGTGGGGCCATACCCTGGAAGCGTTGGGAAAATCGGAACCGGACCTGGCGGTGCGCTGGGCCCTGCTGCTTCACGACCTGGCAAAACCGGGCTGCTTTGTCCGGGATGAGGAGGGCGTGGGGCACTGCCCCGGCCATGGTGAGCTGGGGGCCCTTCAGGCCGGGCAGATTCTGGACCGGCTGCGGGCACCCCACAAGCTGCGGGACCAGGTGGTATTCCTGGTGCGCTATCATGACGCAAGCCTGCCGTTGACCGAAAAGGGGATCCGGGCCTGGCTCCGGAAGGCGGGGGAGGAGAACCTGCGCCGCCTGCTGGAAGTCAAGCGCTGCGATCTGGCGGCCCATCGCCCTCTGGAACCGATCCGCCGGGCCCGGGAGGACTGCGGCCGGTTTGAAGCCTTGTTGGAGCAGGTGCTGGCCCAGCCCCCGCTGTGGAACATGAAAGATCTGGCCATCTCCGGCCGGGAACTGATGGAGCTGGGCATGAAGCCGGGGCCGGACATGGGCCGGCTGCTGCAGGAGCTGTTTGATCAGGTGGAGGAAGGGACGCTGCCCAATGAGGGGCAGGCGCTTCGCCGGGCGGCAGCCGACCGCCTGAACAAAAAGAAAAACCCGGATGCCCCCTGAAAAGGGGCCCGGGTTTTTAAAAGATATGTTTTAAGATCCAGCGGCTTTCTTTGGAAAACGCTCTCCGCTCCCGCTTCTCAGGACTGGGGCGCGGCGGGGGGCTGTTCGCCGGCAGCCGTCCCGGCACAGGCGGCGGGACGGGGCAGGATGTACTCGGCGCCGCACTGGGGACAAGCGGAAGGCTCGGAATGACGCTCAAAGATAAAACCGCATTTTTGACATTGGAAAACCGTAATCTATGCCCTCCTTTTCCCTTACGGATGATGTTATTATCTTAGCACAAACGGGACGGGAAATCTACATTTTTTTGCGGATAAAAGCATGAAAAAAACAAAAATATTTGCCGAAAAAACGATGAATAAGACGATTTTTGGCTTTTTTGGCGCGGATTGACAAGCCCCCGCTGCCGTACTAAGATAGGACGGGACAGGCCAAAGGGCGGGCCTGATTTCCCGGTGTTCCCTTCGCCCCAAGGAGAGAAAAAATGGCTGTTTATCTGGTTCGACACGGAGAAACCGATTGGAATATTGAAAAGCGTTTTCAGGGCCAGCGGGATATCCCGCTGAACGAGCGAGGGCTGGCCCAGGCCCGGGCCAGCGGGCAGGCGCTGAGCGGGCTGCGGTTCGGGGCGATCTTTGCCAGCCCCCTGCACCGGGCCTGCCGGACCGCCGAGATCATAGCCGGCTATACCGGCGGCGCGCCGGTGGTCACCGACCCGTTGCTCATCGAGCGGAGCTTCGGCGCCCTGGAAGGGATGACCTTGCCCCAAGGCCAGGCCTATCTGGCTGCCCACGGAGGTACCGGCGGGCAGGAAAGCAAGCTCTCGGCCGGCGGCCGGATGGCCCGTTTTCTGGAAAAGGCGGCCGTTCAATACCCGGATGAGGATATCCTGGTGGTGTCCCACGGCAGCATCATCTGCTGCACCCTCTCCTTGATCACCGGGGACAGGCTGGCCCTCAGCGGCTACGACATCCCCAACGGGGGCATCAACCGGCTGAGAAGGCAGGGAGATGGCTGGAAGGTGGAACTGTACGGCCTGGCCCCCCAGGACTTCCGGCCCGACCTGCCGGATATGCCCTTCCCGGCGGTACGCCAGCCGGAAGAAAACCTGGTGTAAAGGCCCGGAGCGCACAAAAGAAAAAGAAATGTGACCGGGGTGTAAGGAAAAAGAAAAATTCGGAAAATCTCATTGACTTTTTTGAAAAAATCATTATCCTTTTATTTAAGGAAAGAAAACGGGAGTTAACAACGAGTCTTTCCCTGCAAATGTTTTGACCACTGCCTTTTGGGGCAGTCAAGGCCATACGGACAGCCGGGTCAAAAGCCGATCGGCAACTTGGTTTGCCTTATTGATTGAGTTAAAAGCTCAAATTTTATAAGTTGGTTCCTTTATAACCAGTGTGCGCCCCACACAAAACTTGTGAAACGGTCAATAAGAGTAGTAAAAGTAAATCGTTTGCTATATAGACTCGAACCTGTCCATTCCCTTTTTCTTATGCCGCGCGTCCCCGGTTTCCCGCCCTGATTCTGCCCGGCGGGGTCCTGATTCCTGACGTAGCAATACGAAAAACGCAAGCGCATGTGAGGCCAGCCGCCCCTCATGCGCTTTTTCTTTTGCTCTGGGGGCTTTACCAAACAGGATAGGGGATACTGCCATGGAAAAACTGAAACTCTACGGCTTCAACAACCTGACCAAGGCGCTCAGCTTCAACATCTATGATGTATGCTACGCCAAGACCCCCCGGGAGCAGCGGGATTATATTGCCTATATTGATGAGCAGTACAATTCCGACCGTCTCACCGATATCCTCACCCACGTTACCGAGATGATCGGCGCCCGGGTGCTGAACATCTCCAAGCAGGATTACGACCCCCAGGGCGCCAGCGTCACCCTGCTGGTAGCCGAGGACAGCATGGTGCCGGTGGGGGATACGGTGGTGGCCCATCTGGATAAAAGCCATGTGACGGTGCACACCTACCCGGAATATCACCCGGATACCTGCCTGGCCACCTTCCGGGTGGATATCGATGTGGCCACCTGCGGGGCCATCACCCCCCTTTCCACTCTGGATTACCTGATCGGCAGCTTTGACAGCGATATCATCACCATGGATTATCGGGTGCGGGGCTTTACCCGGGATGTGACCGGCCGCAAGCTGTTTACCGACCACCGCATCACCTCCATCCAGGATTATATCGACGACGCCACCCTGCGCCGGTACGACAGTGTGGATATCAATGTGTATGAGGCCAACCTCTTCCACACCAAAATGCTTATTAAGGAGATCGATCTGCAGAACTACCTGTTCAAGACCGACGTGTACGAGCTGCCCCCGGCCGAGCGGCTGGCCATCACCGACTCGCTGCGGCGGGAAATGATCGAGATCTTCAGCGGGAGGAATATCTATTGAGCCTTTTGTTTGATCCGGGCAGCCGGCAGGCTGCAGCGCCCCTGTACGAGGCGCTGGAGGAATTCAAAGAGGCCCGCATCGTGCCCTTCGATGTGCCCGGCCACAAGCGGGGCCGGGGCAACCCGGAGCTCACCGCTTTCCTGGGCCAGAAGTGCATGGATGTGGACGTGAACAGCATGAAGTGCCTGGATAACCTGTGCCATCCGGTCTCGGTTATCAAGGAGGCCGAGGAGCTGGCGGCCGAGGCTTTTGGGGCGGCCCACGCCTACTTCATGGTGGGGGGCACCACCAGCAGCGTCCAGGCCATGGTGCTCACCGCCTGCAAACCGGGGGATGAGATCATCCTGCCCCGCAACGTCCACCGCAGCGTCCTGAACGCGGTGATGCTCTGCGGCGCGGTGCCGGTGTATGTGAACCCGGAGACCGACAAGGATCTGGGCATCTGCCTGGGCATGTGCCGGGAGGCAGTGGCGGCGGCCATTCAGGCTCACCCGGCGGCGGTGGCCGTTCTGGTGAACAACCCCACCTATTACGGCATCTGCAGCGACCTGCGCAGCATTGTCCAGCTGGCCCACCAAAAGGGGATGCTGGTGCTGGCCGACGAGGCCCACGGCACCCACTTTTATTTTGATAAGAACCTGCCTCTCAGCGCCATGGCAGCGGGGGCGGACATGGCGGCCGTCAGCATGCACAAGAGCGGCGGCAGCCTGACCCAGAGCAGCCTTCTCCTCTCAGGCCCCGGGGTGAGCGAGGGCTATGTGCGCCAGATCATCAACCTGACCCAGACCACCAGCGGCAGCTATCTGCTCATGAGCAGCCTGGATCTGAGCCGGCGGAACCTGGCCCTGCACGGGGACGAGATCTTTGAAAAGGTGCGCAACCTGGCCCAGTACGGCCGGGATGAGATCAACAACATCGGCGGCTACTACGCCTACGGGCGGGAGCTGCGCAACGGGGACAGCGTCTACGATTTCGACGAGACCAAACTGCTGGTGAACACCCTCCCGGTGGGGCTGGCCGGCATCGAGGTCTATGACCTGCTGCGGGATGAATACGATATCCAGACCGAATTCGGCGATCTGGGCAATATCCTGGCCTATATCTCGGTGGGCGACCGGGTGCGGGATGTGGAACGGCTGGTGGGGGCACTGGCCGAGATCCGCCGCCGGTTCGGCCGGCCGGGCGCCAACCTGATGAAGAGCGAGTACATCGAGCCCATCGTGGTCTGCGGCCCCCAGAAGGCCTTCTACGGCGCCAAGGTGAGCCTGCCCCTCAAAGAGGCCCTGGGCAAGGTATGCACCGAGTATGTGATGTGCTATCCCCCCGGCATCCCCATCCTGGCGCCAGGCGAGCTGGTCACCCAGGAGATCATCGACTATATCCTGTACGCCAAGGCCAAGGGCTGCAGCATGACCGGCCCGGAGGATCTGGACATTGAACGGCTGAACGTGCTGAAGGAGTGAAGAAAGAGAATATGGAACTCTGGTTTACCGAGCATCACAGCAAGGGTGTGGATTTTTCCATCCGGGTGGACAAGCAGCTGCACACCGAGCAGAGCGAATTCCAGCGGATCGACGTGTTCGAGAGCAAGGAATTCGGCCGCTTTCTCACCCTGGACGGACTGATGATGCTCACCGAAAAGGATGAATTCATCTACCATGAGATGATCGTTCACCCGGCCATGGCGGTGCACCCCCATGTAAGGCGGGTGCTGCTCATCGGCGCAGGGGACGGGGGCGCGGTGCGGGAGCTCTGCCGCTACCCGGAGATCGAGCAGATCGACATGGTGGAGATCGACGAGCGGGTGGTGGAGGTGAGTCGCCGTTTCCTGCCCAAGACCGCCTGCTGCCTGGTCGATGAGCGGCTGCACATCTTTTATGAGGACGGCCTCAAGTTTGTGCGGGGCAAGGAGGACGCCTATGACCTGATCGTGGTGGATTCCACCGACCCCTTTGGCCCCGGCGAAGGGCTGTTCACCAAGGAATTTTACGGCAACTGCTACAAGGCCCTGCATGAGGACGGCATCCTCATCAACCAGCACGAGAGCCCCTTCTATGAGGAGGATCGGCGGGCTATGCAGCGGGCTCACAAAAGGATCGTGGCCTGCTTCCCCATCGCCAAGGTGTACCAGGCCCACATTCCCACCTATCCCTCCGGGCACTGGCTGTTCGGCTTTGCCAGCAAGAAGTACCACCCGGTGCGGGATCTGAACGAAGAAGGCTGGAACCGGCGGGGCATTGAGACCCGCTATTACAATACGGACCTGCACAGGGGGGCCTTTTCCATGCCCAACTATGTGCTCCAGGCCCTGAAAGCCCAGGAAGACTGACCGGCCAGACCGGCGAAAAAACGGCCCTGCGGGGCCCTGACAGAAAGGAAGAAAGAAGATGGCAAGAGTACTCATCATCGGCTGCGGCGGCGTGGCCAGTGTCGCCATTCACAAGTGCTGCCAGTGCAGCCAGGTTTTTGAGGAGATCTGCATCGCCAGCCGCACCAAATCCAAGTGCGACGCCCTGGCCCAGCAGCTGAAGGACAAGACCGCCACCAAGATCACCACCGCCCAGGTGGATGCGGATGATCAGGCCCAGGTGGAGGCCCTCATCCGGGAATACAAGCCCGATCTGGTGATGAATATCGCCCTGCCCTACCAGGATCTGACCATCATGGAGGCCTGCCTGGCCTGCAAGGTCAACTATATGGATACCGCCAACTATGAGCCCGAGAATACCGACGACCCCGCCTGGCGGGCCGCCTATGAAAAGCGCTGCAAGGAGCAGGGCTTCTCGGCCTACTTCGATTACAGCTACCAGTGGGCCTACGGGGAAAAATTCCGTCAGGCCGGCATCACCGCCCTGCTGGGTTCCGGCTTTGACCCGGGCGTTACCCAGGCCTACTGCGCCTATGCCCTCAAGCACCAGTTCGATGAGATCGACGAGATCGATATCCTGGACTGCAACGGCGGCGACCACGGCTATCCCTTTGCCACCAACTTTAACCCCGAGATCAACCTGCGGGAGGTATCGGCTCCCGGTTCCTACTGGGAGAACGGCCATTGGGTGGAAGTGCCCCCCATGTCCATCAAGCGGGAATACGATTTCAAGGGTGTGGGCAAAAAGGATATGTACCTGCTGCACCATGAGGAGATCGAGAGCCTGGCCAAGAACATCCCCGGCGTCAAGCGGATCCGTTTCTTCATGACCTTCGGCCAGAGCTACCTGACCCACATGAAGTGTCTGGAAAATGTGGGGATGCTTTCCACCACCCCCATCCGGTTTGAGGGCAAGGAGATCGTGCCCATCCAGTTCCTGAAAGCCCTCCTGCCCGACCCGGCCAGCCTGGGCCCCCGCACCAAGGGCAAGACCAACATCGGCTGCATCTTCCGGGGCAAAAAGGACGGCAAGGAGAAAACCTACTACCTGTACAACATCTGCGACCACCAGGAGTGCTATAAAGAGGTGGGCAGCCAGGCCATCAGCTACACCACCGGCGTGCCCGCCATGTGCGGCGCCCTCATGCTGCTCACCGGCAAGTGGACGGAGCCCGGCGTCTACACCGTGGAGGAGTTCGATCCCGATCCCTATATGGATGCCCTGAACCAGTGGGGCCTGCCCTGGCAGGAGGATTTTGCCCCTGCCCTGGTGGAGTGAGCCATGGAGAAGCGTGACCTGCCCACCCCTTGCTATCTCATCGACGAGGCGGCCCTGCGCCGCAACGGGGAGATCCTGAAAGGGCTGCAGCAGCGCACCGGCTGCCGGGTGCTGCTGGCCCAGAAGTGCTTTTCCTGCTTCGGGTTTTACCCTCTTCTGTCGGAATATCTGGCCGGCACCGAGGCCAGCGGCCTGTACGAGGCCCGGCTGGGCGCCGAGGAGATGCCCGGCAAGGAGGTGCACGTCTTTGAGGCGGCCTACCGGCCGGACGAGTTTGAGGAGATCACCCGGTACGCCGGCCATATCCTCTTCAACAGCATCGGCCAGCTGGCCCGCTTTGGCCCTGCGGCCAAGGCGGCGGGCTGCCAGGTGGGGCTGCGGCTCAACCCGGAATGCTCCACCCAGGAGGGCCATGCCATCTATGATCCCTGCGCCCCCGGCAGCCGGCTGGGGGTGCGCCGGGCCGAGTGGGATGCGGCCATGACCCCGGAACTCCTGGGGCTGCTGGACGGGCTCCACTTCCATACCCTCTGCGAGCAGGACAGCGATGCTTTGGAGATGACCCTCCAGGCGGCAGAGGAAAAGTTCGGGGAATTCTTCGGGCAGATGAAGTGGCTGAACCTGGGCGGCGGCCATCACATCACCCGGCCCGGGTATGATCTGCCCCGGCTGGAGCGCTGCATCCGCCATCTCACCGACCGGTACGGCCTGCTGGTGTATCTGGAACCGGGGGAGGCGGTGGCCCTCAACGGGGGCAGCCTGCTCACCCGGGTGCTGGATGTGCTGCCCCGGCTGACCGGGAAAGAACCGGTGCGGCTGATCCTGGATGCCAGTGCCGCCTGCCATATGCCGGACGTGCTGGAAATGCCCTACCGCCCGCCCCTGGCCGGCAGCGGCCAGCCGGGCGAAAAGGCAGTGACCTGCCGGCTGGGCGGGCCCACCTGCCTGGCAGGGGACGTGATCGGGGAATACAGCTTTGATTCCTGCCCCCAGATCGGGGACCTTCTGGAATTTGAGGATATGGCCATTTATACCATGGTCAAGACCAATACCTTCAACGGCATGCCCCTGCCCGCCATTGCGGTGCGGAAAGAAAACGGGGACTGCCAGGTGGTCAGGACCTTCGGCTATGAGGATTTCAAGAGCCGGCTGGGTTAAGGCCGGGGAAAAGAGCAGGTATGAAGATTCTGGGCATCTCAGGCAGTCCCCGGCAGGGCGGCAATACCGAAACCCTGGTCAGGGCCGTGCTGGAAGGTGCGGCGGCCCGGGGCTGTGATACGGAACTGGTGAGCCTGGGCGGGCTGCAGATCGGGGAATGCCTGGGCTGCAACCAATGTGCCGACACCTTCCGGTGCGTATTGCGGGACGATATGCAGCGCCTCTATCAAAAACTGGAGGAAGCCGACGGCCTGGTGCTGGGCTCGCCCACCTATTTTTATCAGGTCACCGGGCTGACCAAGCTTTTTCTGGACAGGCTCTATGCCTACGAAGCCTTTGACGAGAAGGACCGGTCAGTCTGGCTTTCCCCCAATGAGGTGTTCGGGCTGAAATACGCCGTTACGGTGGCCGTCTGCGAGCAGCGGGATGAGGCGGATATGGGGTACACCTCCATTGCCATGGACCGCACCCTTCAGGCAGTGGGCTACCGGGTGGTGGACAGTGTCAAGGCCCTGCGGTTTTTTGCCCGGGGCGAAGCCCGGAAGGACGAGGAGCAGCTGGAAAAGGCCCGGCGAGCGGGCAATCGCCTGGCCGACACCCTGCTATTGGCGCAGAAGGTCCGGCAGAGCCGGTGAGATTTCTCCGGGAAGAGAAAACCGAATAGAGAAACCAAAAAATCGGCGCAGTCTGCACTGCGCCGATTTCCTTTATACCCGGGGTGGGGCCGGGCTGTTTTTTACAATTGCCGGTCAAAATAGAGGGTTGCCGCCAGCTCGATCATATTCCGCAGCCCGATGTACAGCAAAGCAAAAATCTTCACCCGCTGCAGGGTAAAGGTGGTCTGGCTGTCCAGAAACAAGGGCGCAAAGAGAATCAGAAGCAGCAGAATCGTATGGGAGAGATTGGCGGTGTCGCTGGACTTCAATTGGATCCACTGCCAGCGCTCATCGTTCCGGTACTGCGCTTGCTTTTTGCTTTTTAAGAAAAACAGGCCCAGCGTTGCGGCCAATGCCACAATGAGAAGAAACAAGAGAATAGACTGTTCAATCATCCGACGAAACCTCCCTATGCTCAAAAACATCGTTGATGGAAACCCCAAAGGTCTCCGCAATCCGGAAAGCCAGCTCCAAAGAGGGGGTATATTTGTATTTTTCTATGGATATGGTGGCCTGCCGGGAAATCCCCACCCGGTCGGCCAGATCTGCCTGTGTCCAGTTCCGTTTAGCCCGCAGCACTTTGATCCGGTTCCATATCAAAGGTATCCCCCCTTCCTGCTATAAATGCAATCTGCTGGTTACATTTTGTCAAGAACCAAAAACAATTTTGGGCGAGTTTTGGCTTTTCCCAATAAGGCGCAAAGGCAAAAGCAAGCCCTGCAAGATTGCCCAAAACAAAAAAGCGCGCGGGAATATCCCACGCGCTTTTTGCTGTGCATAACTCAGAGCCAGCGCTCTGCCAGGGTCTTGACCACATAGGCCAGAACCACCCCGATGGCCACAAACCGCACAAAGCCGGGCCCTTTTTTCAGGGCCAGCCCGGCCCCCACATAGCCCCCGGCAATATTGGAAAGGGCACAGGGAATGGCGATCTGCCAGACAATATCCCCGTTGAAGAGATAGATGCAGAAGGCCGTCAGGGTGCTGCCCATCAGCACCAACCGGGTGTTGGCGCTGGCGGCCCGGATGTCGTATTTGAGGAAATGGGAGAGCAGCAGCATGCTCACCGTGGCCCCCGCAGGCCCCACAATGCTGTCATACAGGCCGATGGTCAGCCCGCAGCCCAGCAGAAGAGCCCGGTTGCGCCCCTGGCTCAGGTCGCAGCGCAGGGCCGTGTGGTTCCAGACATTCTTCACCAGAATGGAGAACACGGCGGCAGCTGGCAGCAGCACCAGCAGCATGGTGCGGATCTGCCCTTCTGTGAGCAGATACACCACCCGGGTGCCGGCCAATCCGCCCACGGCCGCCCCCAGGGCCCCCAGCAAAGCGGGGCGCCAATCCAGATAGCCCCCCTTGGCGTAGCGCCAGGCGGTGGCGGCGCATCCGGAAAGGTATTGGAATTTGTTGCAGCCGTACACGCTGCGCACCGGCAGCCCGGTCATCAGATACAGCGGCATGCAGATCAGCCCGCCGCCTCCGGCAATGGCATCCACCAGGCCGGCCGCAAACAGGCCGGGGCAAAGCCACCACAGCAGGGAAAGATAGTCCATACCGGCGCACTCCTTTTTCGGGGCAGAAACCCGTTTTTTCCATTATACGGTGCCCGGCGGCAAAAGGTCAATAAAAGAAGGAGCCCTGCCGCTGATTGAAAAGCGGCAGGACTCCCGGCTGCAGAAAGCCTCTGCAGGGGCAATATTCAGCTCTTTTTATGGGGCAGAGAGAACCGGGTGAAGATATCCAGGGCGTGGCGGCGGTGGCGGGGTTCCTTTTCCACCAGCTGGGCAGCAATGGCGTCCAGTTCGCCGGGCATCTGGATACGGTCCACCAGTCTGCTGGCTTCCAGGGAAGCGGTACTGTCCTCGCCGCGGAAGGCAATTTTGAGCAGAATGGGGGTGGCTACCGTGCAGGCGACCACCATGATGATGATGGGGCCAAACAGCTCTTCCTGAATCATGCCGGAGGCCATGCCCTTGTTGGCTACGATCAGGGCCACCTCACCACGGCAGACCATGCCAAGGCCGGTCTGTACGCTCTGACGGGTGGAAAACCCGCAGATCTTGGCGCCCAGGCCGCAGCCGATCAGCTTGGAAAGGATACCCACGATCACCAGCATGACCGTGAACAGGGCCAGCTTGGGGGTCAGAGCGGGCAGGGTGACTTCCAGGCCGATGCCGGCAAAGAAGATGGGGGTCAGCAGCAGGTAGGAGAGGGGAGAGAAACGGCTCTCGATATAGCCGGCCCGGGGGGTAGCGCCCACGATCAGGCCCGCCGAGAAGGCGCCGATGATGTCGGCCACGCCAAACCAGGTCTCGGCCGCCCAGGCCAGGAACAGGCAGAGTACAAAGGCCAGAAGGGGGAACCGCTGCAGATCCTCCGATACCTTGTCATTGTACCAGAGCATGAAGCGGTAATAGGCCACACCGATGACGATATCAAAGACAAAGAAGAGAACGATCTTGGCCAGCACCCAGAGCAGGTTGGAGCCCTCGCCCCCAAGACTGCTCACAACGGTCAGGCAGATCAGGCCCAGCACGTCGTCGATGAGGGCAGCGGCCAGGATGGTGTTGCCCACCTTGGTGGAAAGCTGTCCCATCTCTTTCAGGGTTTCCACCGTGATGCTCACACTGGTGGCGGTGAGCACGGTGCCCATAAAGATGTAGTGGATGGTTTCGGCACCCGGCTGGAACACAAACAGAAGACCGGCACCCATAAACAGAGGCACCAGCACGCCGCACAGGGCCACCATAAAGCCGGTGGGGCCGGTGCTTCGCAGATCTTTCAGGCTGGTGCCCATGCCGGCGGTGAACATGATCACGATCACGCCCAGCTCGGACAGCTGACTCAAAAACTCGCTGGGCTGGATAATGCCCAGAACCGCGGGACCAAAAATCAGGCCAGCCAGCAGGCTTCCCACCACCTGAGGCAGCTGCAGCCGGCCGGTGGCCATGCTGAGCAGCTTGGTGCTGAGCAGGATCACCGCCAGCGAAAACAGATAGGTATAAGACATAAGCGTAGCTTCCTTCTTTTAAAGCAACCCATAGTATAGGTTTACTTTATGAACAAAGCGTGAACAAATACGCTGCAAAATATGTCAGAATGACTTTCCCTGTTTTGAATAGAAAAACAGCTGTGACGGAATGAGTTTTGTATATATGCTATAAATATGTCCTTTCATGAAGGGTAAAAGCTGTGCAGGTTGCCTATGCGATAACAAAAAAGAACGGGGTTTTCTATTAAGAAACAAGGCACCGAGCAATGGCACAAAAAAAGCGCCCTCCGCAGGGAGGGCGCAAGAGTCCGGCAGGGAAAAAGTTACAGCACCGTCTGGCCGTTCACATTCAGCTTGAAGGTCAGCCCGAAAAAGGCGGCAGCCTTGCGGCAGAGCAGCATCCGCTGCATGAAGATCTCGAAATAATCCATGATGGCGCAGATCTCGGTGTTGATGGTGAGGAAGCTGGTGAGGGTTTTGTTATGGGTATCCAGTTCCAGGTGGCTTTCCTCCACCGCGTAGTTCACCCGGTCGTGGATATCAAAGGTGGCGATATCCCGGTTGCGCACCCGGCTGCGGCGCACATCGGTCTTGTCCGCCAGGATCAGGGCCGCCGCAATGGCGTTTACCGGGAAAGCGGTGCTCTCGTCATGGTTGCCGATGGCCGTTACCACCAGGGCTACGTCCTGGGCAGGCATGCCCATCTTGTCCAGCAGGCGGAAAGCCATGCAGGCGCCGCTCTGGGCATGGTCGATGCGGTTGACCACATTGCCGATATCGTGCATATAGCCGGCGATCCGGGCCAGCTCGGCCTCATGTTCGGAATACCCCAGCTGGGTCAGAAGGTAGCTGGCGAACTGGGCCACCTTGCCCACATGGGTGAAGGAATGTTCGGTAAAGCCCAGGGCGATGAGGGTGGCATCTGCCTGGCGGATATAGGTGCGGATCTCCTCCGACTGAGTCACATCCTGAAAAGTGACGGAAGACATGGCGGTTCCTTTCCGGTACGGGGCCAAACGCCCGTACCCTGTTCTGATTTGGCGAAAACTGTCTATATTATACTCAATCCGGGGCGGCCGGCGCAATCGGCAACGCTCTTTTTACCCAGGATTTACAGGGAAGATACGGCATTCTCCCAAAGCCGGCCCTGTACCCTCGGGGCTTGCCAAAAAAGGGGCGGCATTGTAAGCTAAACAGTACAGATATTTTGGTGAATCCAAGCAAGGAAGGGGAAAAGCCATGACCGACCAGGAACTGATGGGTCTTGCCCTGCAGGAGGCGGAAAAGGCCGCCGCCCTGGGAGAAGTGCCGGTGGGGGCAGTGGTGGCCAAGGACGGCCAGCCGGTGGCCCTGGCCCACAACCTGAGGGAAAGCGGCAAAAATGCCACCTATCATGCCGAGCTGCTGGCCATCCAGCAGGCTTGCCAGGTGCTGGGGGGCTGGCGGCTGTGGCAGTGCGAATTGTTTGTGACCCTGGAACCCTGCCCCATGTGCAGCGGGGCCATCATCAACAGCCGGATCCGGCGGGTGGTATATGGGGCGGCGGACCCCAAGGCAGGGTGCTGCGGCTCCCTCACCGATCTTTTCGCCCTGCCTTTTAACCATCACCCGGTCATAGAGAGCGGGCTGCGGGCCGAGGAAGCCTCGGCCTTGCTGCAGGAATTTTTTGCCCGGCTGCGTCAAAAGCGGCTGGATCAGAAGCGAAAGAAGGAGGAAACAAGATGAGAGAGCGGACGGTGCTGATCACGGGAGGTTCCCGGGGGATCGGCGCGGCGTCGGTGCGGGCCTTTGCGGGGGCCGGGTACCGGGTGGCCTTCAGCTACCACAGCCACGAGGCGGCGGCCCGGGCCCTGGAAGAGGAGCTGGGCGGCCGGGCAAGGGCCTTCCGGGCGGATGTGGCCGACCCGGCCCAGGTGCGCCGGCTGTTTGAGGAATGCCGGTCGGCTTTCAGCCCGGCCGAGATCCTCATCTGCAGCGCCGGCATTGCCCAGCAAAAGCTGTTCACCGACCTGACCGACCAGGATTGGCAACGGATGCTGGATGTGGACCTGAGCGGGGCCTTTTACTGCTGCCGCCAGGCATTGCCGGATATGATCCGGGCCCGGTGGGGCCGCATCCTGCTGGTGAGCAGCATGTGGGGCCAGACCGGCGGCAGCTGCGAGGTGCATTATTCCGCCGCCAAGGCGGGGCTGATCGGGCTGGGAAAGGCCCTGGCCAAGGAGGAGGGCCCCAGCGGGGTCACCGTGAACATCCTGGCCCCCGGCGTGGTGGATACGGATATGATGGCCGGTTTTTCCCCGGAGGATAAGCAGGCCCTGGCCGAGGAGACCCCGGTGGGCCGGCTGGGCAGCCCGGAGGAAATGGCCCGTACCCTGCTGTTCCTGGCAGGGGAAGAGAGCGGCTATATCACCGGCCAGGTGCTGGGCCAGAACGGCGGCCTGGTGATTTGAGCCGGGCGGCCCAAAACAGGCACATCCCCCTTTTCTCCCTCATACAATGTGAGGGAAGGAGAGGGGATATTTTTATGACGGTTTTTGAGACCGGGATCGACGTATCCCGTTATCAGGGCCAGATCAACTGGCCCCAGGTGGCCGCTGCGGGTAAGCAGTTTGCCATTGTGCGGGTGGGCTCCAGCAACAACAACGGGGTGTATGTGGATCCCTATTTTTTGCAGAATGTGGAGGGTGCCCACAGCGTCGGCATGAAGGTGGGGGCCTATTACTTCACCTATGCCCAAACGGAGGAACAGGTGATCCGGGAGCTTCAGACCTATCTGGCGGCACTGGAAGGGCTCAGGCTGGAATATCCGGTGTTTGTGGATGTGGAATCCAACACCCTTACCGGCCTGGGCAAGGATACCCTCACCGGTCTGGTGAAGTTCGCCATGGATATCCTGTACCAGCGGGGATGGTATGCGGGCTATTATAGCTACACCAATTTTGCCAATACTTATCTGGACACCTCCCGCCTGAGCGCCTATCCCTTCTGGGTGGCAGATTACCGGGGCTATGTGGGCTACAAGGGCAGCTATGATATGTGGCAGTATTCCTCCACCGGCAGGGTGAACGGCATCACCGGAGCGGTAGACCTGAACTACAGCTACAAGAACTTCCTGCCCATCATCAAGGCCGGCGGCTTCAACGGGTTCGGCAATCAGGGCCCGGCCATGCAGCCCATCAGCGGCAAGACCCTGGAGGTTTTCAACGCCCGCTGCGAATACTTCTACACGGCCAATCTGAACGACATCGTGGGCTACCTGCCTTTGGGCGAATATCCGGCCCTTTCCATCAGCGAAAACGAGTACCAGGGCTATATCTGGGTCACTTTCCGCTATGGCAACGAGGAATACTGGACCGTGCTGCTCTCTGACCGGAACCGGCTGGTGGATACCCCGGATGCGGAATGTGAGGAGCAGCTGGAACAGGCCCTGCAGGATCTGGAGCAGGCCAACGCCAAGATCATTAAGGCAGCCGAGCTGGCCCGTCAGGCGGCGGACCTGGCTGGCCAGGCCTCCGAACTGGCCGATCAGGCGGTGGATACCCTTTTGTAAAGGAGAACGAGTATGGAAAAACAACCGCGGCCCTGGTATCAGGTCCTGGCAAGAACGGCGGTATTCTGCGTGCTGCTCAACTGGGCCCTGCAGAATCCGGCCCTGGCAGGCCGGTGGCTGGCTGCGGTGCAGAGGCTGGCGGCCCCCTTTGCGGTGGGGGCCGCCCTTGCCTTTGTGATCAATGTGCCCCTGTGCTGCATTGAGGCAAGGATGGACGGCCTGCCCCCCAGGCTGCGCCGTCCCATGGCCCTGACCTTTCTGGGGCTGTTTCTCATCATCCTGCTTTCGGCGGTGGTGGGGGTGCTGGCGCCCCAGCTGCGCCTTACCATCCTTTCCCTGCAGGAAAATCTCCCCCAAATGTGGGACAGGTTCTGGCAGTGGGCCGAAGTCCAGCGCCGGCACTGGCCCTTTTTGGGGGAACTGCTCTCCCTGCGGGAAGACCAGGCCCTTTGGGAAGCGGTGCGCCGGCAGATCGAGGGGCAGAGCCGGAGCCTTTTGAACACCACGGTGGATGCGGCTGCCGGAGCCCTCAGCGCCCTGGCAAATCTGGGGATCGGGGCCGTGCTGGCCATTTATATTCTGGCCCAGAAGGAATCCCTCTGCCATAAATGTAAGATGGTGCTGCTGGCCTGGCTGCCCCGGCCGGCGGCCCGACGGATCTGGGAGACCGGAAAGCTGGCCGCCCAGACCTTTGCGGCCTTTTTGTCCGGCCAGTGTCTGGAAGCCTGCATCCTGGGCGGGATGTTTGCGGTCACCCTCTGGGTCTGCCATATGCCCTACGCCCTCTTTATCAGCCTGCTCATCGCCGTCAGCGCCCTGGTGCCCATCGTGGGTTCGGTGTTCGGCTGCCTGGCGGGGGCCCTGCTCATTGCCTGCGAGGACCCGGTGCAGGCGGCCTGGTTCGTGGTGCTCTTTCTGGCCCTGCAGCAGATCGAGGGCAACCTGATCTATCCCCGGGTGGTGGGGGGCAAGGTGGGGCTGCCCAGCCTGTGGGTGCTGGCGGCGGTGACGGTGGGCGGCAAACTGTTCGGGGTGCCGGGCATGATCATCATGATCCCCTTATGCGCGGTGGCTTACACCCTGGCTTCGGGCGCCACCCTGCAGAAGCTGCGGCAGAAGCAGCAGGAAGAACAGGACCCTTTTCGCCCGCCCACCCGGCGCCGTTAAGGGGTGATTTACTTTTCTAAATCCATTGATTATAATTATATTATAAAAAAGTCATAAGAGAAGCCGCCCTGCCCTTTTTGGGGGCCAGGCAGGCTTCCAGGGAAAGTCGGTCCCCTCTTCCGGGGCCGGGAAAGGGCAGAAAACAATGACCGTCGTCAACAAAAACCCGGAATATTTTCTGACCATTGCCAGCGAGCGCAGCGTCTCCAAGGCGGCCGAAAAGCTGTATGTATCCCAGTCCTATCTCAGCCAGCATATTGCCAAGCTGGAACAGCAGCTTTCGGTAAAGCTGTTTAACCGGAACAAGAACCCCATCGAGATCACCGAGGCGGGGCGGATCTATGCCAGCTATCTGGAAAGCTGCAACCAGCTGTACCAGAAGCTCATCGCCGATTTCGACAGCCTGAACCAGAACCGGGAACAGACCCTTCACATGGGCTTTTCCAACTGGCGGGCCAGCACGCTGCTGCCGGATATCCTGCCTATTTTTGTGGAGCAGTACCCCAATGTGAAGGTGATCCTGCATGAGCACCCCATCAGCGAGATGTATGGGCTGATCAACAGCAACCAGGTGGATTTTGTCATCATGAACACCACCCTGAACACCCCCGATAATGTGACCGCGGAGACCATCATCTACGAAAAGATCCTTCTGGTGGGCAACCGGAAGAACCCCATGACCCAGCGCCTTCTGGAAGACCAAGCCGCCGACCGGCCGCTGGACCTCCACCTGCTGGAAAACGAGCGCTTTATCCTGCTGGGGCCCGACCTCACCTTGGCCAAGCGGGTGAACAATTACCTGGATAAAAATCAGGTGGTGCTGCGCCACCAGATTCTCACCACCAATACCTCCACCAGCCTGAACCTGACGGCGGAAAATATGGGCTTTTCCTTCTTGAACGAGACCGGCATGGGCCGGGTGCCCAAGCGGGAGGATCTGGTGTTCTTTGACCTGAAAAGCACCGACCTGCTTCAGCCTTTGTGTGTGGTGTACAAGAAAAATACCTATCTTTCGCCGGCAGCCCGGGCCTTCATCAACATTACCATCGAGCATTACAATAAGGTGCAGCAAGCCCAGCGTTTGGCAGGCGAGGGGGAAAACACCCGATCCGAAGAGCAAGAAACATAACTGAATACTTATAATAGCATTCCCGATAAAGACTTTGACACTTTATAAACAGGGTGTTATGATAGGACCAGACCAAGGAAGAGAGGGGCTTTTCCCGATCTCTGGGATCGAAAGTATAAGTTTTTATTGATGAAAGGAATGCAGCTATGAGACTTGCCACTTTGAAGGTCGGCGGTCAGGAGACCGCCGCGGTGATTACCGCCAAGGGCGCCGTACTGGTAAGCACCGTCAATGAAGTGAAGGGTACCGATTACGCCACCGACATGATGTCCCTGATCAAGAAGGGCCAGATCCCGGTGATGAACGAGTGGTACCGGGCGGGCGGCAAGGCTGAGCTGGAAGAGATGAAGACCATCCCCGCCGCAGAAATGGTGTACGGGCCCCTGTACCGCAACCCGGCCCGCATTTTCGGCATCGGCCTGAACTATGCCGACCATGCCGGCGATATCGGTTCCGCCGCCCCCAAGGGTTTCCCCGGCAGCTTCTTCAAGCAGGCCGACACCCTGATCGGCCCCGGCGATGACATCCATCTGCCCCGCCTGAAAGAGGCTCAGAAGACCACCGCCGAGGCGGAGCTGGGCATCATCCTGGGCCAGGATTGCCGGGATGTATCCGAGGAGGATTGGGAGAAGGTTGTGGTGGGCTACACCACCATCCTGGATATGACCGAGGAATCCATCCTGAAGGGCAACGATTACCTGGACGGCAACCCCCGGTACCTCACCATCGTCAAGAACTTCCCCACCTTCTTCAGCTTCGGGCCCCAGCTGGTCACCCCGGACGAGATGCCCAAGGACCTGATGAGCGTAGAGGTGCAGAGTGTGCGCAACGGCGAGGTGTACGCCAAGAACACCATCAGCAACATGACCCACAAGCCCTCCCGGCTGGTCAGCCTGCACAGCAGCATCCAGGGCTGGATCGCCGGCGACGTGCTTTCCACCGGTACTCCCCGTGCCTTTGAGATCAAGGAAGGGGATGTGGCCGAGTGCCGCATCTGCGGCCCCGACGGCTTCGAGATGGCCCCGCTGACCAACCCGGTGCTGGACCTGAAAAAGCACCCGGAGATCAAGGCCTGAGGCCCTTTATCACAGTTCGTTGCAAAGCGCGGCGGAGTTTCCGCCGCCCTTTGTGATATACAGACTGACACAGGAGGAAAGAAAATGGATTTAGGCCTGAAAGACAAAGTCGTGATCTGCATGTCCTCTGCCGCCGGCATCGGCAAGGGCATCGCCAAGGAGATGGCCCGCGAGGGCGCCAAGGTGGTCATCTGCACCGCCGAGGCTTTTAAGGAAGACCTGGAGAACGCCCAGGCAGAGATCGAGAAAGAGACCGGCAACCGGCCCTATACTTTTATCTATGATGTGAAGGATTCCGCCAGCATCACCAAGATGATCAATGATGTGGCCGAGCAGCTGGGCGGCGTGTACGCCCTGGTGAACCACTGCCCCGGCCCCAAGGCGGCTACCTTTGAGAACCTGACCGAGGAAGACTGGGCCGACGGTTATGAGAAGTGCCTGCACAGCTATGTGCATGCCATCCGCGCCGCCCTGCCCTACATGAAGGCTGCCGGCGAGGGCCGCATCCTCAACAGCACCTCCTCCTCCATCAAGCAGGCTCTGGACAACCTGATCCTGTCCAACACCTTCCGCATGGGCGTGGTGGGCATGAGCAAGACCCTGGCCCGCGAAGTGGGCCAGTACGGCATCCTGGTGAACACCATGGGCCCCGGCCGTATCTACACCGACCGCATCAAGTATCTGAACAAGATCCGCGGCGAGAAGATGGGCATCACCGAGGAAGAGTACACCGCCCGCGACTGCGTGTCCTTCCCCCAGAAGCGCTACCAGACGGTGGAAGAGTACGGCCGCATGGCCACCTTCCTGTGCAGCCCGGCCAACAGCGCCGTGTCCGGCCAGTACCTGCTGGTGGATGGCGCCATGACCACTGCTTATTGATGATCTGGCCTTTTTGGGCCGGCTTTTACAAGACAAAAAAGAGCGGAAACTCTGCGGGTTTCCGCTCTTTTTTGTCGTACAGGGCAAATTGACGGTTTTCTTTGTATAAATGCCGAAAAAGGGCCGGGAGCCTTGCAAACAGGTGGGGAGAATGCTATCCTCATCTGTAAAATATCTGCCAAAGGAGCGATAAAATGGAAGAGGAGCTGGAGCAAGGCGCCGATATCATCGTGCTGAAGGACGAAGAGGGCCGGGATGTCCGCTTCGAGTTTCTGGATCTGCTGGAATATGACGGCGAGGAATATGTGATCCTGATGCAGGAGGATGACGACAGCGGAGAGGTGGTCATCCTGCGGCTGGAAGGGGAAGACGAGGAAGGGGGAGGACTACGTCGCTGTGGAAGACGCGGAAACCCTGGACCAGGTATATGAGCTCTTCCGGAAAAAGCACCGGGATGATTACCATTTTATCGATGAATAAATTCCGTTTGTACGCTTGAAGAGCGTCCGGAGAGGCCAAGGCAGTCTCCGGGCGCTTTGTTTTTTCAGGAGGTGAGACCATGCCCTGCGAATTCCGATTTTTGATCACGGCGCCGCACCCGGCTCTGCTGCCCCAGGTGGCCAGGGCCCTGCAGGCGTATACCGACCAGGATTTCCAGGCTAGATATCCCCGCCTTTGGGCTGTTTATGACAGATTGATGCGGTACAGCAAAGAGAAATCCCCCCGGGAGGATCGGAAGATCCTGCGCTTTTTCCGGGTGGCCGGCGGCCTGGTGAACTGGCTGCTGGGCCTTTTTCTGCTGCTGCCCACCACCCTGGCGCTGGGAGAATGCTTCTTTTTGTTTCTGGTGGGGGCGATCGCTTTTCTGGCGGGCAATATGGCCCTGTGGAAATTTGCCCGGCGGCTGCTGGGGATCCTGAGCCTGGCGGCGTGCGCTCTTTGCCTGTTTGGGGCGGTGAGCAGTCCGGAGCAGCTGGGCCGGCTGGGCGTTTTGAGTGTGGTGGAGCTGATCGTGGGCCTGCGGGCCCTTCTGTTCCGCCGGCAAAAGGAGGACCGGTTTGAGCGGTCGGCCCGGCTTTTGCTGGAACAGCTGAGCAAAAATCCGGAGCAGAGCGCGGAGGTCCGGGTGGACGGGGAGGGGCTGTGGCTGCCGCCCCAAGCCGAGGGGGAAGAACCTCGGCAGCTGCCGTTCGGGCAGATCCGCTGCCTGGTGCGCGCGCCGGAACTCTATATGATCGTCTGGCGGGATCAGGTGATGCTTCTGCCCAAAAAGAGCCTGGTACAGGGCGACCCGGCCCAGCTGGAAGAACTGCTGGCGGCTCAGCCCGGCTGCCTGAAAATCTGGATCTCACCCAAGAAAAGGAGCCGCCCGCCGGGCGGCTCCTTTCTGTTTTGCAAAAGCATATGTGGGGGGATGGCCTGTCACGACTGGGCAGGCAAAAAGGATTCAGGGTTCCAGTTTGGGGGCAAGATAGCCCTCGGCGCAATAGATGGCGCCCACCGGATTGTTGGCCAGAGCCCGGTCCTTGACCACCAGGGTGGTGACCAGGGCATCGGAAAATTTGGCGAAGAGGGCGTCATGCCCCACGCAAAGCCCCAGGGAGATATTCAGCTGGGTGTGCTGGCTGTTCAGCAGCATGGCCTGGGCCACCGGGTTGCACATGGCCTCGAAGGAGCGTTCCGGTCGTACCCGGTACTGGCCGGGAATGCCCGCCTCGCTCTTGTCGATACCGCCGGTCTTGCAGATCACCGAGACTACCTCGAACCCGTGCCGGCGAAGCAGGCTGTCCACAATTTTGGCCTCTTTCCGAAGGCCATAGCAGAAGGCCATGCCCAGCCGGGTATAGCCCAGCTTCTTGGCAAACTCGATGGTTTCCCGCAGGCGGGGCCATTCCCCATAGCCTTCCGCCTCCACAATGCAGCTCTGGATATAAAAATCCTGGTAGGCCGGCTGGCTGTAAACCGCAAAGGCCTTTTGCATCTGGTCGGCCTGGCGCATGGGGCAGTTGGCGGGCATTTTGGAATGATCCTGCTGATAACAGGCGTGAATGGCACACTGAGCACAGCTGTACATGGGGAATACCTCCTTCGGAATATGGCCGGCAGGGAAAGGGGATACCTCTGCCCCGCATCGGTGCGTTCTTGTTATCTCCAGTATAGCAAGCCGGGGGCGGCGGGGCAACGGATGCCCGGGTTTAAAGGGAAAAAACGCGAAAAAATACAGAACGGTAAATTTTTTTTGAACGCCCTTGACAGAAACCGGGTGCTGCCCGTATAATCTGAAATTGAATTGAGCGTTAATATTTTGTAAAGGAGCGAAAAGGAACTACTTTTATGGAAGACGACAGCGATAGTAACAATCCTTGCCATCATCCGTCCATTTCTATCCGTGTAAATAGGGCATGCCTGCGTTCTGCTCAAAGTACGGCGGGCGTGCTTTTTTGCGCCTGTTTTTGGGTACGCTCCAGTCCGCCGGGCCGGGCGCTGACGCCGCCCTGATGCCGCGCCGGGAAACAAAAAGAAAGAAACATACCTACTTACAGGAAGGATTTTAGATTTATGGGTACGAATGCAAGTTATATATTGGTTCTGGCGGCGCTGGTCATGATGTCCGCCTATTTCTCCGCTACCGAGACCGCTTTTTCTACTGCCAACCAGATCCGGCTGAAGAATATGGCCGATGACGGCAACCGCCGGGCCCGTCTGGCTCTGCGCATGCTGGAAAACTACGATACTCTGCTTTCCACCATCCTCATCGGCAACAACATCGTGAACATCGCCTCGGCCAGCCTGGCCACCGTGATCTTTGTGCAGTATTTCGGCGACGCGGGCGTGTCCCTGTCCACTGCTGTCATGACCATTGTGGTGCTGATCTTCGGCGAAATCTCCCCCAAAAGCCTGGCCAAGGAAGCTCCGGAAAGCTTCTCCCTCTTCTCGGCTCCCATCCTGCGGGCCTGCAGCATCATCCTCACCCCCTTCAACTTCTTGTTTGCCCAGTGGAAAAAGCTGCTCTCCAAGATGTTCCGGGTGAGCGGCGACCGGGGCATCACCGAGGAAGAGCTGATCACCATGGTGGGTCAGGCTGCCCAGGAGGGCGGCATCGACGCCCGTGAGGAAGAGCTGATCTGCAGCGCCATTGAGTTTGATGACCTGGAAGTGACCGACATCCTCACCCCGCGGGTGGACATCGTGGCCATCAGCGCCGAGGACACCGCCGAGCATATCCGCGAGGTCTTCCAGGAGAGCGCCTATACCCGTCTGCCCGTGTATAAGGACAGCGTGGACAATATCATTGGCGTGATCCATCTGAAGGACTTTTATAAGATCGGCAAGGCCGGCAGCGTTTCCGAAATTATGAAGCCGGTCCTGTTTACCGCCCAGACCACCAAGATTTCCAGCCTGCTCAAGCGGCTGCAGAACGCCAAGAGCCATCTGGCCGTGGTGGTGGATGAGTACGGCGGTACCCTGGGTATCGTGACCCTGGAAGATATTCTGGAAGAGCTGGTGGGCGAGATCTGGGACGAGCACGACGAGGTGGTCAAGGAATTCGAGACCGTTTCCGAAAACGAATACCGGATCCTGGGCAGCGCCAGCCTGGAAAAAACCTTCCGCCTGCTGGAAGTAAAGATGGAGGCCGAGCAGGCCACCGTCAGCGGCTGGGTGAGCGATATGCTGGGCCGCATCCCCGAAAAGGGCGATACCTTTACCTGCGAAAACCTGAAGGTGACCGTGCTGAAGGTGAGCCTGCACCGGGCGGTGGAGGTCAAGGTGAATATCCTGCCCCCCGAGGAAGAAACCGAAGAATGATCCGGCGCCTTCGGGCGCGCAAAGGGCCGGCCCCCATGGGGGGCCGGCTTTTTTTGCGCCGCCGGAAAAAATACTTGACTTCGCCCCTTTAAAGCGTTAAAATTCAGATAACCTGAATGCTTCCGGATGGGAGGAAACTTTCCATGTACTTTACCGGCGTTGAGTACCGCGGCTATCTGGGCTTTTGCTATTATTATGGCAAGGGCCTGTTTCGCCGCGTTCTGCTACGTCTCTGAGTAAAACGGGAAAGCCAACCGAAGCTTGTCCGTACCGGGGGCCCGCACACGCGGGCCCCCGTTTTTTTGTCCCCGAACCGAATCTGACAGAAAAGAGGAAACTGACATGATCATTATCCTGAAACAGAACGCTCCCCGGGCCCAGATCGATGCCTTTTGTGAAGAACTGCGGGGGATGGGTTTTTCCATCAATGACAGCCAGGGCGCCGAGACCCATATCCTGGGCCTGATCGGTGATACCAAATCCATTGCGGAAAGCTGGGTGCTGGCCAATCCCCTGGTGGAGACCTGCCGCCGGGTCAGCGAGCCCTACAAAAAGGCAAACCGGAAATTCCACCCGGATGACACGGTGGTGCAGGTAGGCGATGTAAAGATCGGCGGTGGGAACTTTGCGGTGATGAGCGGTCCCTGCAGCGTGGAAAGCGAGGCTCAGATCGTGGAGGTAGCCCGTCGGGTGCAGAAGGCGGGGGCCAGCCTGCTGCGGGGCGGCGCCTTCAAGCCCCGCACCTCCCCCTACAGCTTCCAGGGGCTGCGGGCCGAAGGGCTGGAGCTGATGCGCCATGCCCGGGCAGCCACCGGCCAGCCCATCGTCACCGAGCTGATGAACACCGAGCACCTGCCTCTGTTTGAGGATGTGGATATGATCCAGATCGGGGCGCGCAATATGCAGAACTTTGAGCTGCTCAAGGCGGTGGGCCGACAGAAAAAGCCGGTGCTTCTCAAGCGGGGGCTCAGCGCCACCCTGGAGGAATTCGTCATGAGCGCCGAATACATCATGGCCGAGGGCAACGAGCAGGTGGTGCTCTGCGAGCGGGGTATCCGCACCTTTGAAAAGAGCATGCGCAACACCCTGGATATTTCGGCGGTGCCCATGCTGAAAAAGATGACCCACCTGCCGGTGATCATTGATCCCAGCCATGCGGCGGGCCTTTCCTGGATGGTGGAACCCCTGGCCAAGGCGGCGGTGGCTGTGGGGGCCGACGGACTGATGATCGAGGTGCACGACAACCCGGCCAAGGCCCTGAGCGACGGCGCCCAGAGTCTGGACCCGGACCAGTTCGACGCCCTGATGGCTCAACTGCGGCCCGAGCTGGAATTCTTCGGCAAGACCCTGAACTGAGGGCGGGTTGTTTTTTGGCCCGGCGGCGTTTATACTAAGGGATGTTCCCGTAAGGGAGCCAGGATTTAAAAATCAGGAGGCCAACGCCATGAAAGCACATATCGCCCTTCAGCCCACACTCCTCTGCTGCCAGCTCAGCCAGGAACAGCTCAATACCCTGGCGGCCATCTCCCGGGCTCTCCGGTTTGAGATGCGCCGGGTGGACAGAGCCCAGGCCGGCCGCACGGTGGGCGCGCTCTGCGGCGCGCCGGGTTCTTCCAAGGGCGCGGTACCGGTGCCCCCCACCATGACCCAGGAGCCGGTGCTGGTGCTGTACCAGTTTACCGAGGCCGGGCTGGACGCCTTGCTGGCCGCCATGAAGAGCGGTGGGGTGAATATCCCCCTGAAGGCGGCGGTGACCCCCACCAATCGGGATTGGCCCCTCTGCCAGCTGGCCGCCGAGCTGGAAAAGGAGCACGCTGCGGTGCAGGCAGCCCGCCCTGCCGGAGAATAAGCCATGAGCGGGAGCAAGCAGAAGTGGATCGCCCTGCTGCTGGCCCTGGGGCTGGCAGCTCTGGGGGGCCTCAGCCTCTGGAACGAACGGCGCAATGCCCCCCAGCCGGATGAGGCCATGGAGGGCTGGCAGGAATATACCGTTTACTGGTTCGATGTGTTCGATACCGTGACCCGGGTGGTGGGCTATGCCCCCAGCCAGGAGGAGTGGACCCGTCAGATGGATGCCCTCCATGAAGATCTGGTGGCCTACCATCAGCTGTTTGATATCTACAATTCCTATGAGGGCGTCACCAGCCTGAAGGATGTGAACGAGCAGGCCGGTTCCGGGCCGGTGCAGGTGGATGAGCGCACCTTTGAGATGCTGAGCCTGGCCAAGGAGATGTACACGGTCACAAACGGCAAGCTGGACGTGGCCATGGGGGATGTGCTGAGCCTGTGGCACGATTATCGGGAGGAAGGACTGGCCAACCCGGACAGCGCCCAGCTGCCGCCCCAGGAAGAACTGGAGGAAGCGGCTGCTCATGGCAGCATCCAGGACCTGATCCTGGATGAAGAAGCCTGTACGGTCCAGTTCGCCGACCCCCAGATGCAGCTGGATGTGGGCAGCGTGGGCAAGGGCTATGCGGTGGAACAGGCGGCCCGGGCTGCCGAGGCCCGGGGGGCCACCAGTCTCTTTATCAGTGTGGGCGGCAACCTGCGGGCCATCGGGCACAGGGCCGACGGAAGAGATTGGATCGGCGGGGTGCAGGACCCCTGGAACCTGGAGGATACCCTCTGCAGCGTGAATGTGCAGAACGGAGAAAGCCTGGTGACCAGCGGGGATTACCTGCGGTATTATACGGTGGACGGCAAGCGCTATTGCCATCTTGTGGACCCGGACACCCTCTATCCTGCCGAACGGTTCAGCGGCGTAAGTGTGCTGTGTACCGACAGCGGCCTGGCTGACTGCCTTTCCACCGGGCTGTTCTGCATGAGCCTGGAAGAAGGCCAGGCCCTGGTGAAAAGCCTGGAAGGGGTGGAAGCCTGCTGGCAGCTCACCGATGGCAGCGTGGTTTATTCCCAGGGCTTTGAGAGCCGGCTGGTATCTTAAAATTCATGAGCCAAAAGCGCTCCCCAAACGAAAAAGGGGGAGCGCTTTTTTGTTTTTGCGCCGGAGGGGCAGCCGCATCTTGACAGAACAACTCTAATCCATTAGACTGAAAATAGAAGAACTCTAATGGATTAGAGAGGAGGTGCAGGATGGAGATCCCCAAGGTGTTTGAAAGCGAGTATCGTTTCTGCCTGATTTTGTGGGAGAACGAGCCCATCAAAAGCAGCGAGCTGGTAAAGCTTTGCCAGCAGAAACTGGGCTGGAAACCCACCACTACCTATACGGTGCTGCGGCGGCTGGGCGAGCGGGGTGTTTTGAAAAATGAGAACACGGTGGTCCGCTCGCTGGTAAGCAAGGATCAGGTGCAGACCGCCCAGATTGACGAAATGGTGGAAAAGACCTTCGAAGGCTCTCTGCCGGCTTTTGTGGCGGCATTTACCCGAAGCCGCAGCCTGTCTCCGGCGCAGCTGGACGAGGTCCAGGCCATGATCGACCGGTTCAGAAAGGGGGAGAACCATGACTGAACTGTTCTTGGAGCTGGTGAACCGGAGCGTGGAAGCAAGCTGGCTGGTATTGGCTGTGCTGGTGCTGCGGCTGGTGCTGCGCCGTGCCCCCAAATGGACGGCGGTGCTGCTTTGGGCGCTGGTAGGTCTGCGGCTGACCCTTCCCTTTACGGTGGAAAGCGCCCTGAGTCTTCTGCCCAGCAGCCACACCGTGCAGCAGGATATCCTGTTCAGCTCTCAGCCGGCAGTGTACAGCGGTGTGGGGCTGGTGGACAGGGCCGTGAATCCGGTCCTGCAAAGCGCCTTCACCCCGGACCCCGCTGCCTCCGCAAATCCGCTGCAGCTGGTAGTGCCGGTTCTGGCGCTGGTTTGGGCGGTGGGCGTGGCGGTACTGGCGGCCTATACTGCCTTCAGCTGGCTGGGGCTGCGCCGCCGTCTGGCCCAGGCCGTCCTCTTGCGGGATAACATCTACCAGAGCGAGCGGGTGGTTTCCCCCTTTGTGTTCGGCCTGGCCCGGCCTGGTATCTATCTCCCCTTTTCCCTGGATTCGGGCACTATGGAGCATGTGATCGCCCACGAGCAGGCGCACATTGCCCGCCGGGACCATTGGTGGAAGCCCCTGGGTTTTGCCATTACCGCTGTGCCTGCCCTCACAAACGAGAGCGCCGATGCCTTTATAGCCGATACACTGGCCAGTTTTACCCTGAACAGGGATGGCAGCTTTTCTTATACCCTGCCTGGGCCCATCCCCGAGGCGGAAGATGGAAAGACCCGGATCGCTGTCCGGCTGAATGCCTCCTTCTCCACCGGGGCGGGCAGTGATTCCGTGCAGTCGCTGGAATACGGGCCGCAGGAATTGGCGGGGAAAGAGACCGTAACCGGCAGGCTGGAACTGGAGCGGGGCGAACTGGCAGGGGTCGCTTTTACCGTTTCCTTTGAAACGGAACTGGGGCCAGACGCCCGCCGGCAGTATGCGGGCAGGGGCATCGAGCTGGTTCCGCCCTTCCGGTACGGCCAGCCGGCGGGGTACGCCGAGCCGACGGTGGGCGGTATATAAACAGGGAGAATGACCGATCTGCTGTACACCTTTATACGGAGCCAGGACGGAACTGGAAACCATGGCCAAAAATAATCTGCTTTCCCCGGCTTGAAGCAGACCGGCTCGAAATGCGAAAAATAAAAGCAGCGCTCCGGCAGGAGCGCTGCTTTTTTCTGTCAGCGTTTGGGTTCCACGGTCACCTTGCGGCTGAATAAGCGCTTGGGCGGCAGCCCGGCCAGGGTACGGCGCACATGACTGCGGATAAAGAAGAAGCAGATTACATGGACAATGAGCACCAGGGTCCAGCTTACCGGGTAGGAAAGATACAGCACCATGGGGCTCCGGTATGCCTTGAATACGGTGGCCACCCAGCCCAGCCGAAGCCCGCATACGCCCACCATGGAGACCAGGGCCGGGGCGATGGAGTGCCCCATGCCCCGCATGCTGCCCACCATTACGTCCATCATGCCGCAGATGAAGTAGATCAGGCAGATGTATTTCATCCGCACCAGGCCGGCCGCGATCACCGCCGGGTCGGAAGAATAGATGCTCAGCAGCCAGGGCCCGGCCAGATAGGCGGAAACGCCCAGCACCAGGCCGGTGGTCAGCACCAGGCCCTGGCATTCCAGCAATACCTTGTCTACCCGGTCGGGTTTGCCGGCGCCGATGTTCTGGCCGGTAAAGGTGAGGCAGGTCTGGTAGAAGGCGTTCATGGCGGCGTACACAAAGCCCTCAATGTTGGAAGAAGCCGCGTTGCCCGCCATGATGGTGGAACCGAAGCTGTTCACCGAGGACTGAATCACCACGTTGGATACCGAGAACACGATACCCTGCAGCCCGGCAGGCAAGCCGATCTTGAGAATCAGATAGAACTTGAATTTGTCGATTTTCAGCTTTTTCAGGTCCAGCTTGAGGCTGTCGGTTTCCCGCAGCATGCAGCGCACCACCAGAGCGGCCGAGATGGCCTGGCTGACGGCGGTGGCAATGCCCACACCTGCCACCCCCAGGTGGCAGCGGATGACCAGGAACAGGTTGAGAATCACGTTCACGATGCCGGCCAGCAAAAGGAAATACAGGGGCCTTTGGGTATCGCCCTTGGCCCGCAGCAGAGCGCTGCCGAAGTTATATACCATCAGGGCCGGCATGCCCAGAAAATAGATCCGCAGATAGAGAGACGCCAGGGGCAGCACGTTTTCCGGGCAGGCCATCCACCGCAAAAAGAGAGGGGCTCCCGCCACGCCCACGATCAGCAGCAGAACGCCGCTGAGCAGGGACACCGTCATGGCGGTATGCACGGTCACCGAAAGGTCTTTATCCTCCCGGGCGCCGTAATACCGGGCGGCCACCACGTTCACGCCCACCGAAATGCCCACAAACAGGTTGATGAGCAGGGTAATCAGGCTGGTATTGCTGCCCACGGCGGCCAGGGCGTCGCTGCCCGCCCAGCGGCCCACCACCACCACGTCGGCGGCATTGAAGAGCAGCTGCAGGATGCTGGAAAGTATGAGGGGGATGGAAAAAACCAGCAGCTTGGACAGAAGCGGGCCGTTCACCATATCGATCTTATGTTGTTTCACGATAACTCCTTTCTTTTTTCTTATCACCAAAACGCAATGCGGAAAAACAGAGGGTCAGGGCAGGGGGAGCCGCGGTTCCTGCCCGTTCAAATGGGATACCTCCCGGGCCAGCATCTCTTCCAGCGCCGCAAGGAAGGCCGGGCAGGAGACGCCCGACCGGCGGATAAGGTCCACCCGCAGGGAGGTTTCCAGCCCCCGGATGGGGAAGACATACAGCCGGCATTCCGGCGGGCAGTTCAGGTTGTGGGCCGACACCCGGGGCAGGATCATCCGGGGGGTGATGCCCGCCGCGGGAAAAAGGGCGCACAGTTCCAGCTGGTTGGAAAAATCGTTGATGTTCAGCATGTTGGAAATGAAAACCCCCGTCCGCAGGCAGTGCTGGCGGATCAGGTCGGCGGTGGTGCTGGGCTCGCCCCGTTCCACAAAGGGGATGTCCTGAAAATCCCGCAGGTCGGCCCCGCCGCTCAGGGCCTCCAGCCGGTCGGGCCAGCTCCCGCCAAACCGCTGTTCCAGCAGGGCGGCGGGCAGCATCAGATAGAGCTTTTCCAGCCCCAAAGGCTGGACGTGAAAGCTTTCCTCCAGCCGGGTGTTCAGCCCCAGGAACAGATCCAGCTCTCCCTCCCGCAGCATCTTTTCCATTTCCCGGGTCTCCCGGTTTACCACAAACAGCTTTACATGGGGGAATCGGGCGTGAAAGGCAGGGAATACCCGGGGCAGCAGCACCGAAGCCCGGCCGCTGTTGATGCCCAGACGCACCTCGCCCCGCAGCCCGGCATTGTACTGCCCCAGCCGGGTGTTCAGCTCCTCTTCCAGGGCCTGCATCTGCAAAAGGGAAGCCCGGAGCGTCTGGCCGGCAGGGGTCAGCTGCAGGCGGGGCCTGCGCTCAAACAGGCGCACCCCAACCCGCTCTTCCAGCCGGCGGATATGGTCGCTCAGGCACTGCTGGGTCACAAAAGCACGGCGGGCCGCGCCGGAAAAGCTCATCTCCTCGCAGACCAGCAAAAACATCTCGTAGCCGGTATTCATGGGGCGGCCTCCTCTTCGGAAAAGGGCATGCGGCGTCTATTTCCCTTTCTTTTCTTCTTTTTTACAAAAGAGCTCTGCCTACTATACACCAAAGAAAAGACCTTTACAAGCACCCCCAAAGCCTGCCAAAAGGCCGAAATCGGCAAATTGTAAGAAAAACGTAAGAAAAAGCGTGGAATCCCTCAAAGCATCCGCCGCCCCCTTCTGGTAGCATGATGGTAAGGAAAGGGGAGAAAACGAAGATGGGAACCATCTGGTTCAGGGCCTCGCTGGCCCTGTTGGGGGTGGGCGCCTTCTGGCTGGCTATCCTGCTGCAGCGCCGGCCCCATGGCAGCCGGAGAAAAGAGAGGAAAAGCCGCCCGCAAAAGGCAAAGGCTCGGCCTGCCCGACAGCCTGTCCGGCAGCCTGCCCGGGTGCACCGGAGCAGAAAAAGGAAAAGCCTTTTGTGGCGGGGCGTATTGCTGCTCTGCCTGATATGGGCCCTGAGCCAGGCCGGCCGGGAGCTGGGCCGGCTCTGGGGCGGGGAAAGAGAGACCCTGCCCGGTGAGGGACTGGCCCAGGGCGGGGCGCTGGCGGCGGAGAGCGCCGGCGGGCCGGATTTTGCCTCCCTGGGGCTGGAAGCCCCCATTCTCTACCTGGAAAGGGAAGGGGAGGTACTGTACGAGAAAAACGCCGACCGGCCCACTGCCCCCGCCAGCACCACCAAGCTGCTCACGGCCCTGACCGTGCTGGATTGGCTGGACCCGAAAACCACCATCACGGTGGGCCCGGAGGCGGAATGGCCGGAACCGGATGCCTCCCGGGCCTGGCTGGCCCAGGGGGACCGGATGAGCCTGCGCCAGGCCCTGATCGCCCTGCTGCTGCCCTCGGGCAATGACGCGGCCTGGACCCTGGCCGTGGCGGGCGGCCGGGCTATAGCGGGCCAGGAACTGACCGAGGAGCAGGCGGCCCAAAAGTTTGTGGAGGAGATGAACCGGAAGGCAGAGCAGCTGGGCGCGGAGGATTCCCACTTTGTCCGGCCGGACGGCTATGATGCCGAGGGCCAGTATACCACCGCCCGGGACCTGGCCCGGATCGGCCGCCATGCTCTGGAAAACGAGACCCTGGCCGAGATCCTGGGGATGGGGGAGAGCACCGAGACCTGGGCAAGCGGCCGGCAGGTCACCTATCAGAACTCAAATCTTCTCCTCAGGCCGGAAAGCCCCTGGTACGATTCCCGGGCCATCGGACTGAAGACCGGCAGCACCGACCAGGCCGGCTGCTGCCTGGTGAGCGCCCTGCGCTTGGGGCAGGATGTATGCCTCTGCGTGGTGATGGGAGACAGTGAGGAGGGCCGCTGGCGGGATACCGCCGCCCTCTTTGACCGGCTGGGGGAAGGCTGAAAAGCCGGCCCTCGGCCTGCTTTTGCCCCTCGCTTTTAATAAGGAAAGACAAGGCCCTTCCGGTTGCCCCGGGAGGGCCTTTATGCTATAATAATACGGTTACTATGGATATTTCTGCGCTGTGGGCGGGCAGGCCCTGCCCCGGCGCTTTGCAGCGAGGCGGATATGAGAGTTTTGGGCATCGACCCCGGTTATGCCATTGTGGGCTGGGGCGTGGTGGACTACCAGGGCAACCGGTTTTCCCCGGTGGGGTTCGGGGCGGTCACCACAGCGGCCGGGGTGGATTTTGAAAAGCGGTTGGAACAGGTGTATCAGGGGGTGAAGGAGGTCTTTGAGACCTACCGGCCCGAGGCTCTTTCCATCGAAAAACTCTTTTATCAGCACAACCAGACCACCGTCATCGGGGTGGCCGAGGCCAGAGGAGTCATCCTGCTGGCGGCTGCCCAGGCGGGGGTGCCCATCTTTGAATATACCCCCATGCAGGTCAAGCAGTCGGTGAGCGGCTACGGCATGGCGGTGAAAAAGCAGGTGCAGGAGATGACCCGCATCCTGCTGCATCTGCCCACCGTGCCCAAGCCCGACGACACCGCCGATGCCCTGGCCATGGCCATCACCCATTGCCACTGCGCCCGCAGCCGGCTGCAGAACTACCCGATCCGATAAGGAGGAGCCCCCATGATCTATTGCCTCAGCGGAAAAATCCTGAAAAAGAACCCGGACAGCGCCGTAATCTCCTGCGGCGGGGTGGGGTATTGGGTGCAGATCCCCTCTTCGGCTTCGGGCGCCCTGCCCCCGGTGGGGGGCGAGGCCACCCTTTACACCGTCCTGTCGGTGAGTGAAAACGACATCTCCCTCTACGGCTTTGCCAGCGAGGAGCAGCAGGCCTGCTTTAAGATGCTCACCGGGGTATCCGGGGTGGGGCCCAAGGCCGGGCTGGCCATCCTGAGTGTGCTCACCCCGGACCGGATCGCCCTGGCTATCTCCTCCGGCGACCACAAGGCCTTCACCGCCGCCAACGGGGTGGGGCCCAAGCTGGCCCAGCGCATCACACTGGAACTGAAGGACAAGGTGGGCAAGGGCCTGGCGGGCAGCGCCGAGCTGGGCCAGGTGAGCGCCGCGGCCCAGAGCGCCGGCGGTGTGGCCCAGGCCATCGGGGCACTGGTGAGCCTGGGATATTCCCAGAGCGAGGCCGCCCAGGCGGTGGCCCGGCTGGATGCCTCCCTGCCGGTGGAAGAACTGATCCGCCTGGCACTGCGGGGCATCGCACAAGGAAAGAGGTAAACTGTGGAAGAATATGGATTTGAGACCGGCCGCCTGGTAAGCCCCGAGGCGGAACCGGCAGATACGGAAGAAAACAGCCTTCGCCCCCGCACCCTGGAAGAATATGTGGGGCAGGAGAAGGTCAAGGAAAACCTGCGGATCTATCTGGAAGCCGCCAAGCGCCGGGGCGAGGCCATGGATCACATCCTGCTTTACGGCCCTCCGGGCCTGGGCAAGACCACCCTGGCCGGCATCGTGGCCCAGGAGATGGGGGTGCAGATCCGGGTGACCAGCGGCCCCGCCATTGAAAAGCCGGGGGATCTGGCTGCCCTGCTCACCAACCTGCAGGAGGGGGATATCCTTTTTATCGACGAGATCCATCGGCTCTCCCGCCAGGTGGAGGAGGTGCTCTACCCGGCCCTGGAGGATTTTGCCCTGGATATCATGATCGGCAAGGGCCCCTCGGCCCAGAGCATCCGGATCAACCTGCCCCGGTTCACCCTGATCGGGGCCACCACCCGGGCCGGCCAGATGACCAACCCTCTGCGGGACCGGTTCGGGGTGCTGCTCAAGCTGGAACTGTACAGCCCCGACGAGCTGGCCCGGATCATCCGGCGCAGCGCGGGCATCCTGGCCCAGCCCTGCACCCCCGAGGGCGCCTATGAGCTGGCCAAATGCAGCCGGGGTACCCCCCGTGTGGCCAACCGGCTGCTCAAGCGGGTGCGGGACTTTGCCCAGGTGCTGGGGGACGGCACCATCGACGAAAAGACCGCCCAGGTGGCCCTCAAGCGGATGGACATTGACGGGCTGGGGCTGGACGAGATGGACCGGAGCGTGCTGCGGGCCATCATCGAGCTGTACGGGGGCGGCCCGGTGGGGCTGGATACCCTGGCCGCCGCCCTGGGCGAGGAGGCCGTCACCCTGGAGGATGTGTGCGAGCCCTATCTGATGCAGATGGGCTTCCTTACCCGCACCCCCCGGGGCCGGTGCGTCACCCGGCTGGCCTACCGGCATCTGGGCATGACGCCCCCCGAAGAGGCAAGCCGGGAGGATGACGGCCAGCAGAGCTTTCTGTAAGCCTGCAAGGGACCAAAAGATTCAGGATCGGCAAAGCGCCCCGGCCATGGGCTCAAGGGCGCCGGAAAATAAAAATTCACATTTTGACACTTGTTTTTAAAGCCGGGCCGCATACAATGAAACCATACTGCCCTTCGGGGCAAAAGCGGCAGGGCGCAAGAAGGAGAGATCGTTATGGGAAAACTGTTTGGTACCGACGGCATCCGCGGTGTGGCGGGGCAGGATCTGACCTGTGAGCTGGCCATGAAACTGGGCCGGGCGGCTGCGGCCGTCCTCACCGAAAAAACCGGCCACAAGCCCCGGATCCTCATCGGCAAGGATACCCGGATCTCCGGCGACATGCTGGAATGCGCCCTGGCTGCCGGCCTGACCAGCGTGGGGGCGGATGTGGAGCTGCTGGGCGTGGTGCCCACCCCCGCCGTGGCCCATCTGGTGCAGAAGTACGGGGCCGACGCGGGCGCGGTGATTTCGGCCAGCCATAACCCCATGGAATTCAACGGCATCAAGATCTTCCGGGGAGACGGCTTCAAGCTGCCGGATGAGGTGGAAAATCTCATCGAGGCCCATATGCAGGCCGAAAACCCCGACCAGGAGCTGGCCGTGGGCAGCGGCGTGGGCCGGGTGATCTACCGCCAGGGCGCCGTGGAAGACTATGTGGAATATCTCTATGAACACATCGGGGCCGACCTTACCGGCCTGCGGGTGCTTTTTGACTGCGCCAACGGCGCCTCGGCCCAGGTGGCCAAAAAGCTTTTCCCCCGGCTGGGCTGCCAGTGCGATTTTGTGGGGGCCGAGCCGGACGGCGTGAACATCAACCGGGACTGCGGCTCCACCCATCTGGATAAGCTGGAAAAACTGGTGGTAGAGGGCGGCTATGACTGCGGCATCGCCTTTGACGGAGACGCCGACCGGTGCCTGGCCTGCGACGAAAAGGGCAATGAGATGGACGGCGACAAGATCATCGCCCTGCTGGCCTGCGATATGCAGCAGCGGGGCCGGCTGGATCAGGATACCGCCGTGGTCACCGTCATGTCCAACCTGGGCTTCATGAAGTATATGGAGGCCATGGGGGTCAAGACCGCCCGCACCGCCGTGGGCGACCGGTATGTGCTGGAAGAGATGCGGGCCAAGGGCTACGCCATCGGCGGCGAGCAGAGCGGCCATGTGATTCTTCTGCACCATTCCACCACCGGCGACGGTGAGCTCACCGCCGGCAAGGTGCTGGCCCTGCTGGCCCGCAAGAAGTGCAAGATGAGCCAGCTGAACAGCTGCTTTGACAAATTCCCCCAGGTGCTCATCAACGTGCGGGCCAACGCGGCCCAGAAATCGGCCTATAAAGAGGACGAATGGCTGATGGGCTTTATCGACAACGAACAGCAGAAGCTGATGGGCATGGGCCGGGTGCTGGTGCGGGTCTCGGGCACCGAGCCCCTCATCCGGGTCATGGTGGAAGGCCAGGACCAGCAGGCCATCGAGGCCAGCGCCCGGCGGATCGCCGGGATGATCGACAAGCGGATCATCCATCCCACCCTGTAATAGAGAAAAGGAAACGCCATGCGAAGCGCAGATCAATGGAAGGATTATGAGCTCATCGACGCCACCGGCGGCAACCGGCTGGAGCGATGGGGCGAGACCATCCTGGTGCGGCCTGACCCCCAGGTGGTCTGGAAGAATGAGCCGGTCTCGCCCCTGTGGCGCCGGGCCGACGCGGTCTACCACCGTTCCAGCAAGGGGGGCGGCAGCTGGGAATACCGGCGCCCCCTGCCCCAGAAGTGGAAGATCGGCTATGGGGCCCTCAAGCTGGTGGTCAGCCCTACTGGCTTCAAGCACACCGGGGTGTTCCCCGAGCAGGCGGTCAACTGGGATTGGTATGCCCGCAAGATCGCTGCTGCCGGCCGCCCGGTGAAGATCCTGAACCTGTTCGGCTACACTGGCGGCGCCACCCTGGCCTGCGCCGCGGCGGGCGCCCAGGTCTGCCATGTGGATGCCTCCAAGGGCATTGTGGCCTGGGCAAGAGAGAATGCCGCCGCCAGCGCCCTGGCCGATAAGCCCATCCGCTGGATCGTGGACGACTGCGCCAAGTTCGTGGCCCGGGAACAGCGCCGGGGCAGCCTGTACGACGGCATCATCATGGACCCGCCCAGCTATGGCCGGGGCCCGGGGGGCGAGGTCTGGAAGCTGGAAGACAATATCTATGACCTGATCGCCCTCTGCGCGGGGGTGCTCAGCAAGCAGCCGCTTTTTGTGGCGGTGAACAGCTATACCACCGGCCTCAGCCCGGCGGTGATGGAATATATCCTGAAAACCACCCTCTGCGGCAGGTATGGCGGGCGCACCAGCTGCGACGAGATCGGGCTGCCGGTGAGCGCCACCGAGGGCGTGGTGCCCTGCGGGGCCACCGCCCTCTGGGAAGAAGAGTAAAAAAGGGAAGGCTTAAATGGAAAACGAGAGGAACGATACCGCCATGATCCAGGCGGATCAGGTGCGGTTCCGGTACGACCCCCACAAGAAAAAATACGCAGTGGACGGCGCCAGCCTTCAGATCCGCAAGGGCGAATTCGTGGCGGTGCTGGGGGCCAACGGGTGCGGCAAATCCACCCTGGCCAAGCATTTCAACGCCATCCTTCTGCCCGAGAGCGGCACCGTCACGGTGGAGGGCATTCCCACCACCCAGGAAGACAAGGTCTATGACATCCGCCAGAAGGTGGGCATGGTATTCCAGAACCCGGATAACCAGATCGTGGCCACCGTGGTGGAAGAGGACGTGGCTTTTGCCCTGGAAAACCTGGGCGTACCCCCTGCCGAGATCCGCAGCCGGGTGGATGAAGCCATGGAGATGACCGGCATTTACAAGCACCGGCTCAAGGGCCCCCACAAGCTGTCGGGCGGCCAGAAGCAGCGGGTGGCCATTGCCGGCGTGATCGCCATGCGGCCGGACTGCCTGGTGCTGGATGAATCCACCGCCATGCTGGACCCCCGGGGCCGGGAGACGGTGATGAACACCATCCGCCGGCTCAACCGGGAATACGGCATCACGGTGGTGGCCATCACCCACTATATGGAAGAAGCCGCCCAGGCCGACCGGGTAGTGGTGATGAGCGGCGGTAAGATCGTGATGGAGGGCACCCCCAAAGAGGTGTTCAGCCAGACCGAGAAGGTGCGTGCCCTGCGGCTGGATGTGCCCCAGGCGGCGGAACTGCGGGATGAGCTGGTCAAGGCCGGCGTGCCCATGCCCGAGGGGATCATCGACGAAGAGGAATGCGCCCAGGCGCTGTATGAACTTTTGAAATAACCAGAAGTCAGGAGGGCCACGGCCTGGGGGCCGGGCCCATCCGGAAAAACGAGGAAGCAATATGGCAGCAATCATCAAGGTGGAGCATCTCACCCATATCTACGGGGAGGGGATGCCCGACGCCACCACCGCCCTGGAAGATGTGAGCTTCGAGGTGGAGAAGGGGGAATTCCTGGGTGTCATCGGTTCCACCGGCAGCGGGAAATCCACCCTTATCAGTCATTTCAACGGGATTTTAAAGCCCACCCGGGGCAAGATCTATCTGGACGGCAAGGATATCTGGGCCGAACCGGATAAGATCCGGCAGGTGCGCTTTGCGGTGGGCATGGTGCAGCAGTACCCGGAATACCAGCTTTTTGAGGAGACGGTGGCCAAGGATATCGCCTTCGGCCCCCGGAACATGGGCCTGCCCGAGGAGGAGATCGGGGAAAGAGTCCGCCGTTCGGCCAAATTCTGCGGCCTGAGCGAGGATCTGCTGGAGCACAGCCCCTTTGAGCTCTCCGGCGGTCAGAAGCGCCGGGCCGCCATTGCGGGGGTCATGGCCATGAATCCCCGGGTGCTGGTGCTGGACGAGCCCGCCGCCGGGCTGGACCCGGAGGGCCGGGATACCATCCTTTCCCAGATCAAGCAGTATCACAAGGCCACCGGGGTCACGGTGCTGCTGGTGAGCCATTCCATGGAAGATATCGCCAAATATGCCGACCGGGTGCTGGTGATGGACCAGCACCGCATCGCCATGCTGGACGAGGTGGCCAAGGTGTTTGCCCGGGCGGATGAATTGCTGGAGCTGGGGCTCAGCGTGCCCCAGGTGACCAAGATCTTTCTGCGGCTGCGCCAGATGGGGCTGGAGATCCCCACCGACGTGTACACCGTGCCCTATGCGGTCAAGACCATTCAGGAGGCGCTGGCCGCCAAAAAGGAGGTGGGCTGATGCTGCGGGATATCACCATCGGGCAACATTTTCCCGGCAATTCGGTGGTCCACAGGCTGGACCCCCGTTTGAAATTGCTGCTCACCATGGCCTATATCATTATTCTGTTTGTGGCCTCCAACCCTTTGGGGCTGGTCATCAACATCCTGGTGCTGGGGGTGCTGTACGGGCTGAGCAAGATCCCTCTCAAGCTCATCCTCAAAAGCCTCAAGCCCATCATGCCCATCGTGTTTTTCACCGCCCTGCTCAACCTGTTCTTTATCACCGGTACCAGCGAGCCTCTGGTGCAGCTGGGCTTTTTGAAGATCTACCCGGAAGGCGTGCGCTATGCGGTGCTCATGGCGGTGCGGGTAGTGGCCCTGATCGCGGGCACCAGCCTGCTCACCTACACCACCAGCCCCATCAGCCTCACCGATGCCATTGAGCAGCTGCTGCGGCCCCTGGCCAAGCTCCACTTCCCGGTGCATGAGCTGGCCATGATGATGACCATTGCCCTGCGGTTCATCCCCACCCTCATTGAGGAGACCGACAAGATCATGAACGCCCAGAAGGCCCGGGGCGCCATGCTGGATTCCGGCACCCTCAAGGAGAGGATGCATGCTCTGGTGCCCATCCTCATCCCCCTGTTCATCTCGGCCTTCCGCCGGGCGGACGAACTGGCCATGGCCATGGAGTGCCGCTGCTACCACGGGGGCGAGGGGCGCACCCGCCTGAAACAGCTGCGCTATGGCCGGCTGGATCTGGCCGCTGCCCTGGTTTCGGCCCTCTACTTTGTGCTGGTGCTGGCCACCCGGCTGGTGGCAAAAGGGTTCTGAAGATGAATGTGCTGCTCACACTCAGTTTTAAAGGCGCCGTCTACCACGGCTTTCAGGTGCAGAAAAACGGAGTCACGGTGGCCGGCGTGTTCCAGGATGCCCTGGAAGGGCTGCTGGGCTTTCGGCCGGATATCAAGGGCTGCGGCCGCACCGACGCCGGGGTCCATGCCCTGAAATATGCCCTGAGTTTCCGGTGCGAGGGGCTGAGCCTGCCCCTGGAAAAACTGCCCCTGGCCCTGAATTTCCGGCTGCCGCCGGATATTCGGGTACTCAAGGCCCAGCCGGTGCCGGAGGATTTCCATGCCCGGTATTCCGCCCACTGGAAAACCTATTGCTATCATATCTGGAACAGCCCGGTGGAAAGCCCTTTTGAGGCGGAATATTCCCACCGGGTCTCTCCGCCTTTGGACCTTGCGGCCATGGAAGAAATGGCGGCCCGGCTGAAAGGCCGGCATGATTTTGCCCCCTTCTGTTCGGCGGGTTCCTCGGTGGCCGAAAAAGGGGATACCGTGCGTACCCTGCGGGAATGCCGGGTGGAAAAACAGGGCAGCCGGGTGCTGCTCACCTTCACGGCGGATGGCTACCTCTATAACATGGTGCGGATCTTGTCCGGCACCCTGGTGGAGGCGGGCCTGGGCAAACGGAGCCCCGAGAGCGTGGAGGAGATCTTCCGCCGGGGGCAGCGCAGCCTGGCCGGCCCCACCCTGCCCGCCAAGGGGCTGTTCCTGGTGGATGTGGAATATCCCGGCCTTGTGCTCTGACATGATTTATACACTTCTGTATGCTACAATACCCGAAAGGAGGGGACAAAATGGAAGATGAACGGCTGCCCGGCGCTCAGCCGCCGGAGGGCGGCGACAGCGCCCCGCCGGACGACAGCCGGTGGGAAGAGGGGGATTCCCTCAACTTTTTGTCCGCTCCCCCTGCCGGCAGGCCGGCGGGCGAAGATTCCCGGCCGGTTCCCCCGGCCCGGCAGGAGCCCCCTAAAAAAAGCCCTGCCGGCGGCACGGCCCATCCCCAGCCCGGGGCGGAAACAGCCGGGGAAGAGCCCCCCGGCCCCCTCAAGACCAACCGGGTCATCCGGCTGGCCCAGGTGCGCCGGCGGCGGAATGCCCGGCGGCTGCGGATCCTGGTAGGGCTGACCCTGGCCCTCACCCTGGCCCTGGCCTGGGCCCTGGGCGCGCTGGCTCTCTCCCTGGGGGCCCTGTCCGACCTGGCCGACACGGTCCGCATCGGCCTGACCCCCGGCGAGGGTTTCCCGGTCAAGACCAATATCTCCCCCATCCTCCAATTGGAGGAACTGAGCGGCGGTTTTGTGGAGCTGGGGGAACAGGATCTGGTGCTCTATTCCGCATCGGGCGCCCGGCTGCGGAGCATCCAGCACAACTATTCCCGCCCGGCCCTCACCGCCGGCCGCACCCACTTTTGCGTCTATGCCCGTTCGGGCAATGAGCTGCGGGTGGAAAGCCGCAGCCAGACTTTGTACACCAAGGTGACTGATTCGCCCCTGCTGCTCTGCGCTATGAGTCAGGACGGGGGGCTGGCGGTGGTGACCCGCTCGGCCCGGTATGCGGCTCAGGTATCCATCTATTCCCCCCGCATGGAATATCTCTATGGGTGGAGCCCCAGCGATAAGGAGGGCACCCCCTGCCTGGCGGCTTTTTCCGATAACGGCAAAAAGCTGGCAACGGCTTGCCTAAAGGCCCAGGACGGGCAGCTGGTGAGCGGTATCTATTTCCTGGATACCGAAAAGAGCAGCCAGCCGGTATCCTCCGCCGAGGTGACCTCCATGCCCCTGCAGATGGCCTGGCTGGATTCGGTGCAGCTGCTGGTGATCTACCAGGATCGGGCGACGGTGTACAACGCCCTCACCGGCGAGGAAAAATACAGTTATGATTTCGGGGGCGAAAGCCTGCTTTCGGCCTCGATCAGCGGCAAAAACGCGGCGCTGCTCTTTTCCGGCGGCACCGGCACCTTCCAGGATCATCTGGTGGTGCTGGATGACCGGATGGAGCCCCGGGCCGACCTGTCCACAGAGGGCGAGGCCGACCAGGTGGTCTGCACCCGCACTGCCGCATATATTCTGGAAGAGAGCGCCGTGCGGGCATATATGCTGGGCGGCGAGGAAAAATGGACGGTGGAGACCGAGGAAAAACCGCTGGCCCTGCTGGACGCGAAAAAGCTGCTGCTTTTCACCGGCCAGGAGGCGTATATCCTGCAGCCGTCCTCTTCTTCCGGCTGAATACAGGTCGCCGGTGCCCGGAAAGGCCCGGCGGCGGATACGGGAAAGGAGTTCCATGAAAGCATCCCTGATTCTTGATCTTGTACTGCTGGCCATCCTGCTGGCAGTGGCCTTCGGCTATGCCCGCAAGGGCTTTCTGACCGGGCTGATTCAGTTTGCGGGCAATCTGGCCAGCCTGATAGGGGCGGTGGTGCTGTCCCAGTGGGCGGCCCCCGTGATTTTTGAAAAATTTCTGCGGCCCGGCTGCCTGTCCCAGGTGGAGCAGACCATCGAGGAGACCGGCGGGGTGAACCTGGAAGCCCTGATCGAAAAATACGCGGGCTTTCTGCCCGAAAGTTTCCGCCAGAGCCTGGCGGAAAGCGTGCAGGGGCTGGCGGGTTCCCAGGCGCCCGACCTGGCGGATAAGATCGTGGGCCAGGTGCTGGAACCGCTCACCACCCCCATGATCTCCCTGGTCATCTTCTTTGTGGCCCTGGCCTTGTTCCGGCTGGTGGTGGGCTTCTTGGTAGCCCTGCTGAAAGGGGCCAATCACATCCCGGTGCTGGGGGGCGTCAACCGCACCATGGGCTTCTGCCTGGGTCTGCTGGCAGGCGCGGTGGACGTGTATATCCTGCTCTGCGCCCTGTTCGCCCTCATGACCCTCACTGCCGGCCAGCTGCCCTGGCTCAATCAGGAGATATTGGCGGACAGCTGGGGCCTGAGGCTCTTTAATGACATCAATCCCTTTTTATAAATCATCTCTGCGCCCGGGCCCCTGAGGGCCGGGGCCGCCCCGAAAGGAAGCGAATCCCATTATGCTGTGTGTACGGTGCAAAAAGCGCCAGGCCATCGTGTTTGTTCAGCGCCAGGAAAACGGGCAGACCAAGAGCGAGGGCTACTGCCTCACCTGCGCCCAGGAACTGGGCATCAAGCCGGTGACCGACCTGATGAAGCAGTTCGGCGTGAGCCAGGATGACCTGGAAAGCATGGAAGAAAAAATGAATGAATATATGGAGGAGAACGGCGGCATGCCCGGCCTGCCCTTCGGGATGATGAATCCCGGCGGGGGCGAGGGTGAGAGCGACGGCGAGGGGGAAGGCGAAGAGGGCTTTACCCCCGGCGGCAGCGCCACCTTCCCCTTCGGTATCGGCGCCAAGAAGGAAAAAGGTGAGGAAAAGGGCAAGGAGGAAAAAGGCCGGCCCAAGCGCAAATTCCTGGATACCTACTGCGAAAACCTCACCCGAAAAGCCCAGGAGGGCAGGCTGGACAACATCATTGGCCGGGATAAGGAAATTTACCGCACCATCCAGATTCTCTGCCGGCGCCAGAAGAACAACCCCTGCCTGATCGGTGAGGCCGGCGTGGGTAAAACCGCCATTGCCGAGGGCATTGCCCAGCGCATCGCCCAGGGCCAGGTGCCTGCCCGGCTGCAGAACAAGGAAATCTATCTGTTGGATCTGACGGCCCTGGTGGCCGGAACCCAGTTCCGGGGCCAGTTCGAGCAGCGGGTCAAGGGGCTGATCAGCGAGGTGAAGAAGGCCGGCAACGTGATCCTCTTCATCGACGAGATCCACAGCATCACCGGGGCCGGCGAGAGCGAGGGCTCCATGAATGCGGCCAACATCCTCAAACCGGCCCTCAGCCGGGGCGAGATTCAGGTGGTGGGCGCCACCACCTTTGCCGAGTACCGCAAGTATATCGAAAAGGACCAGGCCCTGGAGCGCCGGTTCCAGCCCGTAAAGGTGGAAGAACCCAGCATTGCCGATACCATCGGGGTGATCCAGGGGGTCAAGGGGTACTATGAAAAGCACCACAGCGTGAAGGTGCCCAAGGAGCTGGTGCCCACCCTGGTGAGCCTGAGCGAGCGGTATATCACCGATCGGTTCCTGCCCGACAAGGCCATCGACCTGCTGGACGAGGCCTGTGCCTGCTGCAACCTGCGCCATCCCGAGATCACCCGCTGGCTGAACCAGAAAAAGAAGATTGAGGAACTGGAGCAGGAGGAGAGCGCCCTGGAGCAGACCGATACCGACCAGCCCCTGGATTATGAGAAGCTGGCCAACCTGCGCACCGAGCTGGCCCGCCTGCGGGAGGAACTGCCCGGGCTGGAAAGCCAGGTGGAGCAGATCCAGGTGGGGCTGGAGGATGTGGCCCGGGTGATCGAACTCTGGACCGGCGTCCCCGCGGTCAAGATCAAGGAGACCGAGTTTACCAAGCTGCTGGGCCTGGAAGCCAGCCTCAAGAGCCATATCATCGGCCAGGATGAGGCGGTGGAGGCGGTGGCCCGGGCAATCCGCCGCAGCCGGGCGGATCTTTCCCAGCGCAAGCGGCCCGCCAGCTTTATCTTTGTGGGCCCCACCGGCGTGGGCAAAACCGAGCTGGTCAAGCAGCTGGCCAGTGAGCTGTTCGACACGGTGGACCCGCTGGTGCGGCTGGATATGACCGAGTTCATGGAAAAATACGCGGTGAGCCGCCTGATCGGTTCTCCTCCGGGCTATGTGGGCTACGAGGAGGCCGGCCAGCTCACCGAAAAGGTGCGCCGCCACCCCTACAGTGTGGTGCTCTTTGACGAGATCGAAAAGGCGCACCCGGATGTGATGAACCTGCTGCTTCAGATCCTGGACGAGGGCAAGATCAACGATGCCCAGGGCCGCACGGTGGATTTCTCCAATACGGTCATCTGCATGACCTCTAATGCCGGCAGCAGCGACCGGGTGGGGGAGACCGGGTTTAACAAGACCCCCGAGCAGATCAGCGAGAACAAGGCCCGCAAGGCCCTGAGCGATTTCCTCCGGCCGGAATTTCTGGGCCGGGTGGACGAGGTGATCGTCTTTAAGCCTCTTTCCCAGGAATCCCTGGAAAAGATCGCCGCCCTGACCCTGGACGAATACCGGGAGCCCCTTGAACGCAAGGGGGCCGAGCTGAGCTATACCCCCGCAGCCCTTGAGGCCATTGTGGCCGAGGCTGCCGGCGGCAAGTTTGGCGCCCGGGATATCCGCCGGGTCATCCGCCGCAAGGTGGAGGACCCCCTGGCCCAGAAGGTGGTGGAAGGCAGCCTGGGCGCCCAGGTAAAACTGGATGCCCAGGATGGCAGCTTGGTGCTGGAATAAAATGACCCATAAAAAGCAGCCCCGCGGAATTTTCCGCGGGGCTGCTTTTTATCCCAAAAACTCAGGGCAGGGGATTCTTATAATCAAAATCCGGGATCTGGTGCCAGCGCTGCCGGAAGTAATGGGCGGCCAGCTTGGGCCGCCGGTCCCGGGTGAAGAGACCTTTCCGGTTGCCCTGCACCCGCAGCAGACTGGGGCTGGTGGCAAAATCGGCAAAATTCCAGGCCTGTTCTCCCACCACAAAATCATACTGGTCAAAGACCCGGTTGTTCATCCGGTAGTATTCCACCTGATACTCCTCGGTGTAGGGGGTGGGCAGGGTATCCTGCGGCCCCAGCACCGTGTCGGCACCGTATTCGGTAAAGATCAGGGGCTTTCCCAGGGCTTTCCACCGGTCCAACTCCCGGCGCAGAAGTTCCTCCGCGCTTGCCAGGTCGCCGCCGGCCGTATACCAGCCATAATAGCGATTCAGGCAGATCACATCGCTGAGCTGGCAGGTGCAGTCGGCCGGGGGTTCGGCGTCCGGGTTAGCAAAAGGCTGCATGCTCACCAGGGTGCAGGGCTGGCTCTGGGGGTCCAGCTTGCGGGCCAGGCTGAACAGGGACGCAAAATACTCGTAAGCCCCTTCCCTGGAGGAATCCGGCTCGTTGGCAATGCTCCACATGACCACACAGGCGTAATTCTTAAGGTTTGCCGGGAGATATGGCATTCCTCAATCAGTGCTTTTACCGTGATCTTATCAATGTTTCCCCGCTGAGCCAGTTTCCCAAAGGTCTCAGCAATCAGCAGCTTCATATCCACAGGCATGTTGAGCGATACCTCCCTACAGCAGACGTAACTCCAAATTTTATCACAGTTTGGCCCCGGGAACAATACAAAAGAAAGCCCGAAAGCCGGGAGAATCCCAGCCAAAGACAGTCGGCAGAGGCCTTGCCTGAACCGCCAAAAGCGGGAACAGGAAGGGAAAGAACAGGATGACAATAGGATTGGGACTTTCCATAAGATGACAAAAAACAGACAATATAAATTCGGGAAAACGCCCATATTTGTTTCAGAAAAAAAGAGGCTTTGGGTCAAAGCGTAAAAAAAGCTAAATCTTCGTAAAAAATCTGTCGGATTTTGAAAATATGTGTTATGCTGATATTGAGAGAAATGGGCTCAGGGGGCCGCAGCGGCTTCCTGCAAACAAAAAACGTTCGGTAAGGAGTGAACCTTTCATGGCAGAATCCAACGAATTTTTTGACCTGGAAAGCTGTGTAGCGGAACTTGGTATTCTGGCAGTGCCCGGCGCAGAGGAACTGGCCAGCAAGATCAATCGTCACCTGGTGGAATGGGCGGCCAAGGCCGGCAATCCCCGGGATACTTTTTTGATCGACTGTGCCTGCCCCCGCTTCCAGTCCGGTGATGCCAAGGGCATCATCAACAGCACGGTCCGCGGCAAGGACCTTTACTTTGTGGTGGATCCGGGCAACTACAGCATTACCTACAAGCTGTTCGGGGTGGAAAACCACCTTTCCCCCGATGACCACTATGCCAACCTGAAGCGCCTGATCCAGGCGGCTTCCGGCAAGGGCCACCGGATCACCGTGATCATGCCCAGCCTGTACGGCGGCCGTCAGCATCGCCGTGCGGCCCGGGAAAGCCTGGACTGCGCCGTGGCCCTGCAGGAACTGCAGGCCATGAATGTGACCAATATCATTACCTTTGATGCCCATGACCCCCGCATGCAGAACGCAGTTCCCCTGATGGGCTTCGACAACATCATGCCCACCTATCAGGTGCTCAAGACCATGTTTGCCCACCTGCCCGACCTGAAGCTGGATCCCAAGCACTTCATGGTCATCAGCCCGGACGAGGGCGCCATCAACCGGAATATGTACTATTCCAGCGTGCTGGGCGTGCAGCTGGGTATGTTCTATAAGCGCCGGGATTACTCCCGCGTGGTGAACGGCCGCAACCCCATCATTGCCCACGAATACCTGGGCGAGAGCGTGGAAGGCAAGGATGTGTTCATCGCCGATGACATCATCGCTTCCGGCGAGAGCATCCTGGATATCGCCTATGAGATGAAGAAGCGGGGCGCCAACCGGGTGTTCGGCAACGTCACCTACGCCCTGTTTACCGGTGGCCTGGAATCCTTCGACGAAGCCTACGAAAAGGGCTATATCAGCGCGGTGCTGGGCACCAACCTGACCTACCGCCTGCCCGAGCTGCAGAAGCGGGAATGGTTCTATGAGGTGGATATGTCCAAGTATATCGCCTATATCATCGCCGCCATCAACCACGACCAGTCGGTAAGCACCCTGATCGATCCCCACGAGAAGATCCAGGCTCTGCTGCGGGCCCACGGGCTCTGATCCGGCGCGGCCTGATCCGCAAAGACAGCAAAAAGCTCCCCGGAACCACAGGGTTCCGGGGAGCTTTTCTGTTTTACTGTTTGGCGCCGCTCACATCCAGGATCGGCCCGAAAGGCTGGAAAACCAGGCCGCTCACTTTGGGGTCCACCAGCAGATAGTCGGTTTCATAGAACAAGGGGGTTACCGGGCATTCCACAATGAGCTGTTCTTCCAGCCGGGCTGCCCGGGCGGCACTGCCCTGCAGGGAGAAATTTTCCGACTCCTGGCGGCAGGCTTCCTCAAAAGCCGGGTTCTGCCAGCCGTTCCACTGGCCTTCCGCCAGCTGCTGCAGCAGGTTGAGGGGGTCATCCTCCGAGGGAGTCAGGGGCACCAGGGCGATCTGATAATCCCCGCTTTCCACCGCCTGCCACACCTCTTCCAGGGGCAGCTCCTGCACGGTGAAAAAGGCGCTCAGTTCCACCTGCCACTGCTGGTTGATGGAGGAGAAGAGCTCCGCCGTTTGCCCCTCGGGCACCAGCACCGAGATGTTGAAGAGCCGGTCCAGCCCGGCCTGGGCAAGGCCGCTCTTGTAAAGGCTCAGAGGGTCATCACTTTCAAAGAGGATGGTGCCGGCAAGTTCCCGGTAACTCTCTCCCTCGGCGCTCACCTGGGGAGGAATAAGGCCCTGGGCCGGGCTCAGGGAGCCGGTCAGTTCCAGCTGGGTGCGCAGGGCACTGGCCGAAAGCCCCTGGCGCACGGCGGTGGAAGAAAGCCCTTCTTCTTCGCAATTGTACATCAGCACCCAGGTGGTGGCGGTGTAGGGAATTTCGGAGAAAGAGCCATCGGAGGGCGTTTCGCTTAGGGCGGCGCTGACCTGGCAGTCCTCGAGTTTTTCCAGAGCGGTTTTGGAGGAGGCGGAAGAGGCCGAAGAAGAGGAATCGGAGCCGGAATCCGCGGCCGTCCCGCTGGAGCGCAGCACCAGCCGCAGGCTGTTGATGGCGGAGCCGTCGGCCTTTCGCCTTACAAACAGGCCCTCGCTGGTCCAGTTATACAGGTAGAAGGGCCCGTTGCTCAGGATGGTGTCGCTTTCCAGCCCGTAGGTGCCTTTCGTGGAAAGGAAATATTCCTCGTTGCAGGGCATAGCCCCCGGCAGGCAGAGCTTGGCCAGAAAGTTTTCGTCCGGTTGTTCCAGCCGGATTTCCAGGGTTCGGTCATCCAATGCCCGTACCCCCAGCTGGCTGATGTCGGCCTTGCCCTCGGCGATCAGGGCCCCATTCTGGATGTTGCCCAGCTGCCGGGCCCAGGGGCTGTTCGTCTCGGGCAGGAATACCCGCTGCAGCCCGAACACAAAATCCCGGGCAGTGAGCACAGCATCGGTGTCGCCGCCCCGGTAACCGTTATAGCCGAGATCCTCCCTTAGGGTAAAGGTGTAGGTGAGGCCGTCCTGAGAGACCTGACAGGATTCGGCGCAGTCCGGCTGCGGTTTCCCCTGCTCATCCAGCCGGTAGAGCCCGCTGAACAGGTGGGTCACGGCGATCACGTCGCTGCTGGAAGAGGCAGTCTGAGGGTCCAGGTTGGAGGGGACCGAGTCCACCTCCCAGGTAAAGCTGTTCAGGCGGCTGGAACCGCAGCCGGCAAGCAACAGGGCTGCCGCTGCGGCACAGGCCAAAAGACCATATTTGAAGCGCATGGGGCGCAGAGAGAAGATCCGCATAAAAGTACCTTTCTATATCCCGGCCCAAAAAGCCGGGGGTGGGGAAGAAAACGGCCCCGAAGGCCGAAAATAACACAAAAATACCGGCGTTTGCCCCAAAAGGCGGGGCGCCCGGCCGTTTCGACTTAATCATACCAAAAGCCGGTTCAAATTGCAATTTGCCGGCCCTTGGGGGCGCATTTGTTTTCAGAATTTTCACAGCCGGGGGCGGCCGCCCTTTTTCGCCTTTTTTGCGTTGCGCCCGGGGGGCAAATGCACTATAATAAAAGCCGGCCCGGCGGCTGGGAAAAGCCCCGGGAGAAAAAGCAAGCCTTTCCTTACAGAATATGCCTCCCGGCGTGGGCCAAGAAGCCGCCGGCGGGGAAAATCAGAACCGAAAAGAGGTTTTTTACATGAATCAGGCACAGGAAAAGCTGGCCGCGCTGGTGCGGGGCAAAAAGGTGGCCTTCATCGGGGCGGGCGTCAGCCATAAGCAGCTGATCCGCCAGTTTGCGGAAATGGGGGCCCAGGTGACCCTCTGCGACCGGAAAAAGAGCCTGGAAGAGTTTGGGGATTTCGGCCCCGAGCTGAGCCGGCTGGGGGTGAATCTCTCCCTGGGCGAGGGATATATGGATGGTTTCCAGGGCCAGGACATCATCCTGCGCACCCCGGGCTTTGAGTATTTTACCCCGGCCCTGCAGCAGGCCAAGGCGGCCGGTACCCTCATCACCAGCGAGATGGAGCTGTTCTTCCAGTACTGCCCCTGCGAGAAGGTGGCGGTGACCGGCTCGGACGGCAAAACCACCACCACCAGCCTGATCGCCGCCATGTTCGAGGCGGCGGGGCGCAAGGTGCATCTGGGCGGCAATATCGGTCGGGCCCTGCTGCCCATCCTGGGAGAGATCGACCCGGGTGATGAAGCGGTGGTGGAGCTTTCCAGCTTCCAGCTCATCAGCATGGATCAGAGCCCTGCGGTGGCAGTGGTCACCAACGTGACCCCCAACCACCTGGATCATCACAAGGATATGCAGGAGTACATCGACGCCAAGCGGAACATCCTGCTCCATCAGGTGCCCCCCTGCCGGGCGGTACTGGGATATGAGAACGAGGTCAGCCGGGCCATGCAGGCGGACTGCAAGGGCCAGCAGGTCTGGTTTACCCGCCTGCGCCCCACCGACAACGGCGCGTTCCTGCGGGCAGAGGATGATACCCTCTGCATGGCGGAAAACGGGGTAGTCACCCCGGTGCTGCCCCGCTCCCAGGTCAAGCTGCGGGGCCTGCACAATGTGGAAAACCTGCTGGCGGCCATTGCCGCCGTCTGGGGCCGGGTCCCCCTGGAGGCCATCCGGAAGGTGGGGTCCACCTTTACCGGCGTGGAACACCGCATCGAGCCGGTGCGCACCCTGGACGGGGTGGTCTATTACAACGACTCCATCGGCACCAGCCCCACCCGCACCATCGCCGGCCTGCGCAGCTTTGAGCAGAAGCTGATCCTGATCGCCGGCGGCTATGACAAGCACATCCCCTACGAGCCCCTGGCCCCCGAGATCCTGGCCCATGTAAAGACCCTGATCCTGATGGGCGCCACCGGCCCCGCCATCGAGAAGGCCCTGGAAAAGCAGCCCGGCTACCCCAGCCCGGAGCTGCAGGTGCTCCACGCCGCCACTCTGGAGGAAGCGGTGGCCCTGGCCCGGGGCGCGGCCCGGGCCGGCGACGAGGTGCTGTTCAGCCCGGCCAGCGCCTCCTTTGACCTGTACCCCAATTTTGAGGTGCGGGGTCAGCACTTCAAATCCATTGTGAACAGCCTGACATGATCGGGGCGGTCAGTGAACCTCTTCAAAAGCGCCAGTACCTGCAGGCGGCCTGGAATTGCCCCGGGCTGGCTGCCCGGCTGGCCTGCCAGCTGGAGCTGTTCGGCCAGAAGCCGGGCGGCGGCTGGCGCTTTTTCACGGCCGACCGGGGAACCCTGGCCGCTCTGGCCCTGCGGGGCGGGGCGGCTTTTGGCTGCGGAGATTTTTGCGGCGAGGAACTGGGCCTTCTGCTGCGGTTTTCCGGCGTAAGGGAATACCTCTGCCCGGCCGGGAGCCCCGCCCCCGCCGGATACCGGCTGGGGGAAGAATATCCCCTCTATACCGCCCCGACGGTCTGGAAGGGGCCGGCGCCTGCCCTGCCCGGGGAGGTTGCCCTGGATTGGGAACCTTCCCCCACTCCGGTGAGTCGGCTGGTCTGGGAAGAGGAAGGGGACCAGGCATGCCGGGAGAATTTCTATTCCGACCTGTGCACCGCCCGCAGCCGGGGCATGGCCCTGGTGGCCGGTGCCTGGGCACAGGGGGAGCTGAAGGCCACAGTGGGGGCCTATGCCCTGTGGCAGGGCCTGGCCTATCTGGCTGCCGCCCAGACCACCCCAGCCTGGCGGGGCAGAGGGATCGGCGGAGCCCTGATCCGGCTGCTGGCCCTGCGGCTGGCAGAAGAGGGCTATCAGCCCTGGTTCTGGTGCCGGCCCGGGCTCTGTGCCCATTATGAGGCTCTTGGATTTATACAAAAAGGAAAATTGTCGAAATTTATACAAATAGAAAGCTGAAAAGGAACAAAAACCCATGTTGGAACAGTTTTATCCCTACAATGCCCGGGCGCTGGAATTGGATGAACAGGCCCTGCGGCTCTGCCGGCCCTATTTTGAAAAGATGGAGGAGATCCGGGATTACAACCAGATGAAGATGCTGCACGCCTTTACCGAATGCGAGGTGTCCAGCAGCCATCTGGTGGGCACCACCGGCTATGGTCTGTGGGATTCCGGCCGCTCCAAGCTGGAAGAGGTGGTGGCCCGGGTGATGGGCGCCGAGGATGCCCTGGTGCGCAGCCAGTTCATGTCGGGCACCCACACCCTCACGGTGGCCCTGTTCGGCCTTTTGCGGGCGGGGGATACCCTGCTGGCAGCCACCGGCCGGCCCTATGACACCCTGGAAGGGGTGATCGGCCTGGGCGAGGCGGGCAAGGGCTGCGGCACCCTGGCCGAGTACGGCATCCGGTACGACGAGGCGCCCCTGAAGGCGGATTTCACCCCGGATTACGAGCTCATCGCCCAAAAAGCGCCGGGGGCCAAGGTCTGCCATATCCAGCGCAGCCGGGGGTATACCCAGCGCAACGCCTTTGACCTGGAGACCATCCGGAAGGTGATTCAGACTGCCCGGCAGGCAAACCCGGATATCATCATCCTGGTGGATAACTGCTACGGCGAGTTCACCCAGACCCGGGAGCCCTGCGATGTGGGGGCCGACCTGGCGGTGGGCAGTTTTATCAAGAACCCGGGGGGCGGCATCTCTCCCACCGGCGGGTATATCGCCGGCCGGGCGGATCTGGTGGAGCTGTGCGGCCACCGGTTTTCCGCCCCCGGCACCGGCCGGGAGATCGGCTGCACCCTGGATACCCTGCGGGATATGTTCCTGGGCTTTTACTATGCCCCCGGGGTAGTTTGCGAGGCCATCAAGACCGCCATCTATGCCCAGTGCCTGCTGGAACTGGTGGGCGTCAAGCCGGTGCCCCGCTATTATGAGGATCACAACGACATCGTCACCTGCTTTGACAGCGGCAGCGCCGCCGCCCTTACCGGCTTCTGCCAGGGGGTACAGGCCAGCAGCCCGGTGGACAGCTACGCCGCCCCCGAGCCCTGCGCCGAGCCGGGTTACACCGACCAGGTGATCATGGCCAGCGGCAGCTTTACCATGGGCAGCACCATCGAACTGAGCTGCGACGGGCCCCTGCGGGCCCCCTACACCTGCTATCTGCAGGGCGGGGTGAACTTCACCGCGGGCCGGGCCGGCGTATTGATGGCAGTGCAGAAGGCGTATCTGGAGGGCTGATAAAAAGCAAGTTAAAAAACTACCAAACTTTTCCTTTCTCCTTCGGTGAAAGCGCTGATTTTTGTGGGTGACCGTCAAAATATTGGAAATGTCCAGCAATGGATTTGACTTTCTGTCCTTAGAATTGGTACAATGTGTGAAGAAACTATGTACAATTCGTGACAGGAAGGAGGCGCAGGGGCAGAGTCCCGGCCCGCTCAGGCGCGGCCGGATGAGTTGCAGCGCCGGAAAAGCCAAAGCGAGACAGAGCTTCCGGCATCGAACAGGAAAGAGAGAGAGATTATGTTTGCACAGATCGTAAGCGCGATCAGCGGCTTTATGTACAGCTATCTGCTGATCGTTATCCTGCTTGGGGCGGGTATCTGGTTTACCTTCCGCACCAAATTCGTACAGTTCCGTATGTTCCGGGAATCCATCCGGGTGGTTACCGAAAAGCCCGAACAGGAGGGTGGCGTTTCCTCCTTCCAGGCTCTGATGGTATCCACCGCTTCCCGTGTGGGCACCGGCAACATCGTGGGTATTGCCACCGCCGTCTGCCTGGGCGGCTACGGCGCCGTGTTCTGGATGTGGCTGATCGCCATCGTGGGCGGCGCTTCTGCCTTCATCGAGAGCACCCTGGCTCAGATCTACAAGCGCCGTCACCCCGACGGGGGCAGCTACGGCGGCCCTGCCTATTACATCGAGGCTGCCCTGCACAGCCGGCCCCTGGCCCTGCTGTTCGCGGTGAGCATGACCCTCACCTATGCCGGCGGCTTCAACATGCTGGCTTCCTACAACCTGCAGTCCACCTTCAGCGTCTACAGCTTCTATAACCCCGAGGTTACCCCCTGGGTCATCGGCGCCATTCTGGCGGTGCTGGTGGGCTACTGCCTGATGGGCGGCGGTAAGCGGATCGTGAAGGCCACCTCCACCCTGGTTCCCGTCATGGGCGTCATCTATGTGGCTGTGGCCCTCATCGTCATCCTCACCCACATCACCCTGCTGCCCGGCGTTCTGGGCCGCATCTTCACCGAGGCCTTTGACGTGACCGCCATCTTCAGCGGCTTCACCGGTTCCTGCGTGATGTTCGGCATCAAGCGCGGCCTGTTCTCCAACGAGGCCGGCGTGGGCTCCGCCCCCAACGCTGCGGCTGCTGCCGAAGTGAGCCACCCCGTCAAGCAGGGCCTGGTTCAGATGCTGTCGGTCTTCATCGACACCCTGCTGCTCTGCAGCTGCACCGCTTTCATGTGCCTGTGCTCCGGCGTGGAGCCCTCTGCCGAGCTGGCCGGCGCGCCTTATGTGCAGGCCGCTCTCAGCAACGCTCTGGGTCAGGTGGGCCCCATCTTCATCACTGTTTCCATGGTGCTGTTTGCCTTCACCACCCTGCTGGGCAACTTCTACTATGTGGATAACCTGCTGATCTACATCCTGAAGAAGATCCCCTCCAAAACCTTCATGCTCTGCTTCCGCATCGTGGCCTCGGCGGTCATCTTCGTGGGCGCCGGCCTGAGCATGGGCCTGGTGTGGGACCTGGCCGATGTGCTGATGGGCGTGATGGCCATCATCAACATCCCGGTGATCTGCATCCTGGGCGGCCCTGTCGTTCGTGCCCTGGCGGACTATACCGCACAGCGCAAGGAGGGCAAGAACCCGGTCTTCAAGGCTTCCACCGTGGGCCTGAAGGAAAAGACCGATTACTGGAACTGATGTTCCTGATTCGGGCTTGAAATCGTAAAGCGCGGCACTGCCCGCCCGGCCTTATCGCAAGGCCGGGCGGGCAGATTTGCTTGCCAAGGGAAAGAGAAAAGGGAGGGAAAGAAAATGTATCCTCGCGTAATGGTGAACCTGGGCCATCTGCGGCAGAATGTGCGCACCATGAAAGCCCTGTGTGACGAAAAGGGGATTTCCATCACCGGCGTTACCAAGGTATTCCGGGGCGATCCCCGCATTGCCAAGATCTTTCTGGAAGAGGGCCTGACCATGCTGGGGGATTCCCGGGTGGAAAACCTGAAGCGGATGAAGGATCTGCCGGGAGAAAAATGGCTGATCCGGCCGCCCATGCTCAGCGAGGCGGCAGCCACCGCCCGCTTTGCGGATGCGGCGCTCCACTCGGAATGGGAAGTGATCCAGGCAGTGGCGGAGCAGGCCTACCGCATGGGCCGGCAGCACAAGGTGATCCTGATGGCGGACCTGGGGGATATCCGGGAAGGCTATGTGGATTATGAGGAACTGCTGCGGGTGGCAGCCCGGGTGGAAAGCCTGCCGGCAGCCACCCTTTATGGGCTGGGGGTCAACCTGACCTGCTTCTCCTTCATCCAGCCGGATACCGAGAAGCTGGAACAGCTGGCTCGTCTGGCCCAAAAGGCAGGGGAAGCGGCAGGGCATCCCCTTCAGATCGTCAGCGGCGGCAATTCGGCCACCCTGGACCTGATGCTGCGGGGCGGCATCCCGGCCGGAGTCAATGATCTGCGCCTGGGCGAAGGGCTGCTGTTCGGCCGGGAGCGGGCAAAGTACCAGTATCTGCCCGGCACCTTCCAGGATGTATTCACCCTGGAGTGCGAGATCGTGGAACTGAAGGAAAAGCCCTCCCTGCCCTGGGGCCAGGTGGGGGTGGATTCCTACGGACACAAGCCGGAGTTTGTGGACCGGGGCCCCAAGCGGCTCAAGGCGGTCTGCGCCCTGGGCAAGCAGGATTTCGACCCGGAGACCACCTGGCCGGAAGACCCCGGTGTCCTGATCCTGGGGGCAAGTTCCGACCACCTGATGCTGGATGTGACCGACAGCCGGCAGGAGTACCGGGTGGGCGGCACGGTGCGGCTGCGCCTGGGGTATTTTTCCACCATGCGGGCCTTCACCTCCGATTATGTGGAAAAGGTTTATCTGGATTGAAAAAAGGGCTCCGCGGTTTTCCGCGGAGCCCTTTTGAAACTTTGAAGATCACTTGCAGACGTGGCAGCAGTGGAGGTCCACATCCAGGTACTGGGCCAGGAACCGGGCTTTCAGCCGGCGCTGGGCACACATTCCGCCGCCGCAGAAGTTGGTCTTTTCCGGCACCACAAAGGGGATGCACTTGACCAGGATATCCCGGCAATAGGCGCCGCTGTGGGCAGGCACCGTATAGATCTTGGTGCCCACCGTCTGCTCGGTGCCCTCCTCATCCTCTTCGGTGAGGATGACGGCCAGCGCCACCCGGCGGCCGGGGCAGACGTTTTTCAGCCGCACATCCAGCTGCAGGATCCGGCCCAGGCCCTCCAGCTGCAGGTCCCCTGCGTTGAACTCCATGGAGCTCTGGCAGGAATCCATGGTGAGGTCCACCGGCTGGGGGCATTCCTCCGGGATGACGGTCAGGTCGCAGTCCACCTGGATGGAGGGGCTGGGGAAGGAAACCTGGTTGCCCTCCGCATCCTGGTACACCACCGAGGCGTTCACCGGCCGCAGACCGGATTCGCTGCCCACATGCCGCACCAGAAACTCCAGGGCCGCGCCCTCGCTGGCATAGGCGCCCAGCTCCCCGATGGTCCAGGTCAGGGTGGTGGGGCCGGTGAGATTGGCCGAACCCTTGGTGGGGGTCATGACGCTGATGATCTGGAAATCGTCGGTGACCGTCTCCTCAATGGAGATATCGGTGGCGCCCGGCTTGGTGATGTTGATGGCCAGGTTCTTGAAGATCTCGCTCAGCTCGGCATCATCCGGGGTGATGAATACATGGGTGCTGTCCGGGTCGGTGGCCCAGTCATTCAGGGCGGCCTCATCCAATCCCTGGGAACCCTTCAGGCCAATGCAGTAGATGATCACGCCCTCCGCCCGCAGGGAGGCGGCCACAGGGGCCGGCGCAGGGCCGGCGGTGGTTTCCCCATCGGTGAACATGATGAGTACCTTCTGGTTGGAGGAGGAACAGTCAAACAATTCTCCGGCCTTTTCAAAGGCGTTGGCGTGGTTGGTGCTGCCCCCGGCGGAAAGGCCGTCGACGGTGTCTTTCAGCTGTGCCACCGAGCTGGTGAGGGGGCAGTCCTGGGCGGCGGTATCGGAAAAACTCACGATGCCCATGCGGGTGCCGTAGCCCAGATAGCCGTCCTGGGCGCTGTCGGTGGCTTGGTCCACAATGTCGATAAAGGTTTTGACCCCGCTTTTCAGGTTGGCCAGGGGGCTGCCGGCCATGCTGCCGGAGCGGTCCAGCACCAGAACAATATCGGCAGGGGAACTGACGATATCCGGCGTGGCTGTGACCGATAGGGTAACCTTGAATTCGCCGCCGCAGTCAATGCGGCCGACGCTGATCTCCTTGTTGGAATTGGTGATGCCCATGTTGAAGATTCTCCTTTCTCGAATGGGTGTGCTTTCGGTACACTATATGCGGCAGATTCCGGCAAAGGTACTCAAAGGCAAAAAGAAAAAGCCGTCCCGTCGGGGGCGGCTTTCTTTGAGGAGATTCGAGAAGGGGCAGGGCAGGTTTTAGCTTTCCCGGGCAAAGAAGGCGATGCCGGCGCACCGGGGGCCGGTATGGGTGCCGATGGCGGGCCCCACATGGCACAGGGGGGCGGCGGGCAGTTTCAGGTTGCCGGTGAGATATTGCTGGATGGGCTCCGCGCCCCGGGGATTCTGGGTATAACCTATCACCATGCCGCTGTCCGGGTCTATGCCGCCCTCGCTGTCGATCAGCTTGAAGAGGGAGACATAGGCCCCCGGCAGGCCCCGGCCCTTGCCGGCCAGCTTGACCTTGCCGTCCTTGAGGATGATGACCGGCTTGATGCCCAGCAGATTGCCGGCCACCGCCACGGTGGCGGGCAGGCGGCCGCCCTTGTGCAGGTACTTCAGGTCGTCGATCAGGGCTACCAGCCGCACCCGCTTTTTCTCCTGTTCCAGGGTCTCGGCGATCTGGGCGGCAGTGCGCCCGGAATCCCGCAGCCGGGCCGCCAGGCGGACCAGCAGGTTCAGGCTGAGGGCGGCTGCCTGGCTGTCCACAATATGGATGCCGGAATAGCCTGCCAGGTCGGCAGCTGCCCGGGCCCCCTGGATGGTGCCCGAGAGCTCGCCGGACAAAAGAACTGCCACCACCTCATCGCCGGCTTCCTGGGCCTCTTCAAACAGATCGGTCCAGCGGGAGAAGGGGGGCTGGCTGGTGGTGGGCAGTTTGTCACAGGCTGCCAGCTTCCGGTAGAATTCCTCGGGGCTCAGTTCCACCCGGTCCCGGTAGGAAGTACCGTCCTCAAAGGTGACGCCCAGGGCCACCACATGGACATTCAGGCGGGCGGCCTGTTCGGGGGTGAGATCGCAGGATGAATCGGTGATGATGCGTACCATAAAAGCACTCCTTTGTCCTTGGCAAGAAAATCAGATGGATGAAAAACTCAAAGAGATTCCAGATAAAACAGCGCGCCGCTGAGGGGGGCCAGTTCCAGGGCAAGGCCCCAGGGGCGTTTGTCTCTGCCCAGGCGGCGGCAGCGCAGTTCCTTGGGGGGAACCTGACCGCTGCCGTCCCATTCCCCTTGCTCGCTGCTCAGGGCCAGCCGGGCCCGCTGGGGTTTTGCAAACCAGAGAAGGCCTTTTTCCAGCGGCCGGTTCTGGGTGTTGAAAACGGCCAGCATCTGCTGCCCGCCGCTGCAGCGGGTGAAAGCCAGGAGCCCCTGGCCGGGCTGATCCGCCTCCACCCAGGCAAAGCGGGCAGGGTCATATTCCTCCCGGTGCAGGGCGGGATTTTCCCGGTAGATTTCCGCCAACCGGGCCATATACCGGGAAAAAGCGTCATGGACAGGGTAGCGGAGCAGTTCCCAGTCCAGCGGGCGCCCTTCGTCCCATTCCCGAAAATGCCCCAGTTCGTTGCCCATAAAATTCAGTTTTTTGCCGGGATGGGTATACATATACAGGTACAGCAGCCGGGCCTGAGAAAATTTTTCCCGGTAGCTGCCGTGCATCTTGTCCAGGATGGTCTTTTTGCCGTGGACGTTTTCGTCATGGCTCAGCGCCAGCAGGTAGAGTTCCCGGTAGAAATAACTCATGGAAAAGATCAGCTTGGGGTAAAGGTCCGGCCTCTGGCCAAAGGGGGCGGAAAAATATTCCAGGGTGTCGTGCATCCAGCCCATATCCCACTTGTAGTCAAAGCCCAGCCCTTCATAGGCGGTGGGGGCGGTCACCTTGGGAAAATTGGTGCTGTCCTCCGCCATGAGGATGGCGGTGGGGAAGCGAAGGTGCAGCCCCTCGTTCATCTGGCGCAAAAATTCCACGGCGCCCGGGTTTACCCCCCGCTTTTCGTCCCCCAGCCAGTACAGGGCCCGGCTGATCGCGTCCATCCGCAGCCCGTCGCAGTGGTAGACATCCAGCCAGAAGGCCGCGGCGCTCTTCAAAAAGCTCTGCACTTCTCCCCGGTACAGATTGAAATTCAGGCTGCCCCATTCGCTGAGGCCCACATCATGGGGGTGTTCGTACAGTTCCGAGCCGTCCAGCCTGGCCAGGCCGTCCGGGTTGGAGGCAAAATGCACCGGCACAAAATCCATCAGTACCCCAATGCCGGCCTGATGGCAGCGATCCACCAGGCGGGCAAATTGGGCAGGGGAGCCGTACCGGCTGGTGGGGGCAAAATACCCGGTGACCTGATAGCCCCAGCTCTCATCCAGGGGATGTTCGGCCAGGGGCAGAAATTCCAGATGGGTATAGCCCTGCCGCTGCAGGTAGGGGATCAGCCGGTCGGCCAGCTCCTCGTAATTGTACCAGCTTCCATCCTCCCGGCGGGCCCAGCTGCCCGCGTGCAGTTCATAGATATTCATGGGCTGGTCATAGTTCTTTTCCCGCCGGGCCATCCAGTCCCCGTCGGAAAAAGCAAAGTTGTCCAGCCTGCAGAGCCGGCTGGCAGTACCGGGGCGAAGCTCGGCGGCAAAGGCATAAGGGTCGCTGTGCTCCCGGGCCTGTCCGTCCTGACCGGTGATCACAAATTTATACAGCTGGCCCTCCTGAGCCTCGGGGCAGCATACCCGCCATACCCCGGCGGAGTCCGCCTCCATGGGCTGGGGCGACCAGCCGTTGAAATCCCCCTCCAGCCCGACGGCCAGGGCGCCGGGAGCCCAGAAGGAAAAATCCCACCCAACCCCCGGGCAGGGGCGGGCGCCCAGCAGCCGGTAAGCGTCAAAACAGCGGCCGGTGTGAAAGGTTTGGGGAAGAGGCTGACCGGGCATGGGCGATTCCTCCATTCTATGTTATAATAACTCTATTCTAACGCAAAACGGGCCGCGATAAAAGGACGATTCACGTCCAAGCGGGAAGAATGAAACAAAAAAGAGGCTTTTGCCCGGTTTTTGGCAGGCAATAGTCTGGAAAGGAAGAAAAAGATGACGGCACAGCACAGACGGGAGGAAATTCAAAAACGGCTGGACAATGCCCAGGGCCCCCTCAGCGCGTCGGCGCTGGCCGCTCAACTGGGGGTATCCCGCCAGATTGTGGTGGGGGATATTGCCCTGCTGCGGGCAGCGGGCGCCCAGATCATCGCTACCCCCCGCGGGTACCAGAAGGGAAGCACCGGGGTGCGGATTCTGGTGGCCTGCTGCCATGACGGGGGCGAGGGGCTGCGCCGGGAGCTGTATGCTGTAGTGGATAACGGGGGTGTGGTGGAAGATGTGATCGTAGAAAACCCCCTGTACGGGGAGATCACTGGCCGGCTGCACATCACCAGCCGGTACGACGCGGATATCTTTGTGGAAAAGGCGGCCCGCCAGCCAGACTGCCTGCTGAGCAGCATGACCGGAGGGGCCCATCTGCACACCATCATCTGCCCGGATGAGGAGACCGGGGCGAGGATCCGGGAGCAGCTGGCGGGGCAGGGCCTTTTGTATGAAAACAAAGGGGGTGCCCGGTGAGCGGCAAGGGGCTTTTCCGGCAGGGCGGATTTCTGGCAGGCTGCGGGGGGCCTCTGGCTTTTCTGGCAGCCGGCTGCCTGCTGGTAGGCGCTTTCCGCTTGGCCCGGAAAAACCGCCCGGCCATGGAATGGGTGGCCGCCCATATTTCCGTTCCTTTCAAGCGGGCTGCCAGCGCCCTGGTGAATCCGCTGCCCTTCAGCGGGGCCGAGGCGGTCTGCCTGTTGGTGGGCTGCGGGGCACTGGCCTTCCTTATCCGGGGAATCTGGCGGCAGATCCATGGCCAGGGCGGGCTGGGGAGCTGCCTGTTGGTTCTGGCGGCCCTGGCGGTCTGGATCTATGCAGGGGTCTGCCTGTTCTGGGGCATACATTACTACACCGAGAGTTTTGAGAAAAAAGCCGGGATGAGCGATGAGGGGGTCAGTCTGGACCAGCTGGAACAGGCGGCTCTTTGGTTCCGGGAAAAGGTGAACGAGACTGCGCCGCTGGTAAAGCGGGATGAAAACGGGGATTTTGGGTATACTTGGAAGGAGATCCTTGCGGATTCGCCAGGCCTGTATGACGGGGTCCTGGAGGAATATCCCTTCCTGGCAGGGCCGGAGCGCAGTCCCAAGCCGGCGCTCTTTTCCAAGCTGATGAGCGCCTCCAACTTTACCGGATACCTCTTTCCCTTCTTGGGGGAATCCACCCTGAATGTGGATTGCCCGGCGGTATTTATCCCGGTGACAGTGGCCCATGAGTTCTCCCACCAGCGGGGAGTGGCCCAGGAAGAGCAGGCCAACTTTGTGGGCATTGAGGCCTGTATTGCCTGTGACAAGCCGTCCTATGTGTACTCCGGGTACCTGTTCGGCTACCTGCACCTGACCAACGCCCTCTGGGAAGCGGACCCGGAAAGATGGGCCAGGGTAGAGGAGGGCCTTTGTGCCCAGGCCAAGCAGGATATGGCTCTCAACAATGCTTATTGGGCCCAGTACCAGGAAAAAGTGGTGGCCAATACCATGCAGAGCGTGTACGAAAACTTCCTGTACAGCTATGACCAGAGCATGGGCATCCGCAGCTACGGGGCCTGTGTGGATCTTCTGGCCCAGAAATACGGGGGCGAAGGGTAAAATAAAAAACCGGCCGGGCATCCTGCAAGGGATGCCGCAGCCGGTTTTTTTATGGATACAAGGCAGCAGTGGCGGGAAGAATCAATCCTCGCTGTTGTGGTACAGCCAGGTGCAGCCCTTGTCCACCCCTTCCACCATGGCCCGATAGGCGCCCAGGACGCCCTTGGCCGGGTGGAGGGGCGGCCGGACCTGGGCCAGGCGGCGGCGGATCTCCTCGTCGCTCGCTTCCAGGTGGATGGTGCGGGCGTTGATGTCGATCTCGATCATATCCCCGTCCTGCACGGCGGCGATGGGGCCGCCGTCCCAGGCTTCCGGCGTTACATGGCCGATGCAGGGGCCCCGGGTGGCACCGGAATACCGGCCGTCAGTGACCATGGCGCAGCTGGTGTGGAGTCCCATGCCCACCAGCATGGCGGCCGGGATGGACATTTCCCGCATGCCGGGCCCGCCCTTGGGCCCCTCATACCGGATGACCAGCACGCTGCCGGGCTGAACGCCCCGGCCCGCCATAAATTTGCGCAGATCGTCCTCCGAATCAAAGCAGACCGCGGGCCCCCGGTGATGGAACATCTCAGGCACCACACCGCTCTTTTTTACAATGCAGCCGCCCGGGGCAATGTTGCCATACAGGACGGCGAAGCAGCCGTCCGGGTACAGGGGATCCTCCACCGAGTGGATCACTTCCGGGTCGACCCGGCGGGAGAAATGGTCCAGAAATTCGCCCAGAGTACCGCCCATGGCCAGCCGGGCATTGGTATCCAGATAGGGGCGGATGGCCTGGAGGGTGGCCCCCACGCCGCCGGCCTTATAGTAATCATAGATGCTGTAGCGGGAGGAAGGTTTGAACTTGGCGATGCAGGGCACATGGCGCTGGATCTCGTCAAAATCCCCCATATCCAGCTTGACCCCCATCACCCGGGCCAGCGCGCAGATGTGCAGCTGGGAGTTGGTGGAGCCGCCGGTGGCCGCCACATGGCGCAGACCGTTTTTCAGGCTGCTCTCGGTGACGATGTCATGGAAGCAGATCCCTTCCCGGGTCAGTTCCACGATCCTTTCCCCCACATCCCGGGCCTGTTTATACTTGGCCGAGGAGCAGAACAGCATGGTGGTGCTGTCGATGGGGCACAGACCAATGGCCTCGGCAAATACTCCCATGGTGTTGGCGGTGCCGTACATGCTGCAGGTACCGCAGGAAAAACAGATGTTCTCCCGGTAGCGGGTAAAGGTCTCCTCACTGATCTTGTCGATGTTCCGGGCCCCGATGGATTCCTTTAAATCGGGGGTCACAAAGGTACCGTCCTCCGCCTCATAGGGCAGCATGCTGCCCGCCGTGAGGAAGAGGCAGGGCTTATCCAGGGCGGCGGCGGCCATCAGCATGCCGGGCACGATCTTGTCACAGCTGCACAGGAACACCAGGCCGTCAAAGGAATGGGCGTTGGCCATGGCCTCGATGCTGCCGGCGATCAGATCCCGCTGGGGCAGGATGGAATGCATACCCAGGCCCTGGGCCATGCCGTCACAGGGGGCGGGCACACTGAACTCGGCAGGGGTGCCACCTGCCGCCCAGACCCCTTCCTTCACATACTGCACCAGTTCCTTGAACACCCGGTGTCCCGGGTTCACGTCGGTATAGGAATTGGCAATGCCAATCACCGGCTTGTGCAGGTCGCGGGTGCGGTACCCGCAGGCATTCATCAGGCCTACATAGTACCCCTCCTGGGGATCATCCGGGTTGCGCCCGCCCTTCCATTCGGTCATATCAACAGCTCCTTTTCAGCAGAAATCTATACGGGAATACAAACAACAGGAACTTTCTCCATATCTCCAGTTTAACGGAAAAAGAGTACAAAGTAAAACATGAAAAAACATAAAAATAAACAAGAATAAACTTGTGAATCACTGCCCGGGAAAATCCGGCATGGCAGCGCCGGGGCAAAGCTGGGAAAAGGGGCAGGCGGAAAAGAAAAAACTTGCCCTTGTTTGCAAAAGAAGGGCGCATGGATTATAATCAGGATACTATACTGTTAACAGGCTATGAGGCACGGCGTTTCCCGGCGGACGGGCTGCAGCCAAGGGGAAAGCCTGCGTTTTATTTTTTGAGAAGAGGGGCATATGCTCAAGGTAATGAAGCAATACCTCAGGGCCACCGATCTGGTGTATCTGGGGATGTGTATGTTTTGTTCGATGCTGTCCATTCTGGTGCTGATCAGCATTGGCCGGTATCTGCTGGGCGGTTTTGACACCGATGAGATCGAGGGGATCATCACCGGCCTTGGCGGCTACCGGTACGCGGTGGTACAGGCCGGCGCCATGGTGATGGGGCTGGTCTGCGCCATTTTCCTTTCCTGCATTGATTACAGGGCCTTGGTGCGCATCTGGCCGGTGCATACCATCCTGACGCTGGGCATGGTGCTGCCTACCCTGGTGCTGCACAATGTGAGCATCGGGCCGCTCACCATCGGTTTCAGCCCGGAAGGTACCGATAACTTCAGCTGGTACCGGCTGGGCGGCATCACCTTTCAGCCGGCAGAGCTGCTTAAGATCAGCTTTATCCTGACCTTTGCCATGCATCTGGAACAATCCCGGGAGAATATCAACGAGCCCCGGGTTCTGATGCGTCTGCTGGCCCATATCCTGGTGCCGGTGGGGCTGATCCACATTCAGGGCGACGACGGCTCCGCCATGGTGTTTGCCGCCATTGGCTGCATCATGCTGTTTGTGGCGGGTCTTTCCTGGAAATACATCCTGTCCGCTTTGGCGGCTCTGGCAGCGGTGGGGGGCGTTGTCCTGGTGTTTTTCTCCGACAAGATCCTCAAAAGCTATCAGGTGCTGAGAATTCTGGCGGTGCTGGATCCGGATAACCCGGCCTACAAGGACTATACCCTCCAACAGACCCAGGGGAAAATATCCATTGGCGCCGGGGAGATCTTCGGCCGGGGGCTGTTCGGCGAAGAGCATCACTATGTGGCCAACGCATTCAATGACTTTATCTTCAGCTATATGGCGGAAGCCATTGGATTTGTGGGCTGCTGTGTGGTGCTGGGTGTGCTGTTTGCCATCGTTTGCCGCACCCTGCTCACCGGCCTGCGCAGCCAGGACCGACTGGGTACCTATATCTGCGCCGGTGTGTTTGCCGCCATGGCCTGGCAGGTGGTCATCAACCTGGGCATGAATCTCTCCCTTCTGCCGGTGATCGGCGTTACTCTGCCCTTTTTCTCCGGCGGCGGAACCAGTATGCTGATGCTGTATCTCTGCGTGGGCATTGTGCTGAGCGTGTATATCCACAACAAGAAAAACCTGTTTGAGTAAAGAAAAAGGGAAGAGGCTGTTGCCTCTTCCCTTTTTGATTGAAAAGCGAAAACTCCGGCACAGAAAATACAGAGGGAAGGAGGATTCCTCGGTGTCTGCCGGCCCCTGCCCGGGCAGTGCCCGTACAGAAGCCTTCCTGATGGCCTGGCAGGTCTGCGGGGGGAAAATGCCTCCATGGGATTGGATCCTTGATTTGTTTATCCTTCCGGCAGGGCTGTTAGATAGGGAGCCAGAAAAGCGACGCATTTCTCAAGGGTATCCTTTACCGCAGGCAAAACCGTGTCACAGGCACAAACATCTGCCGGCACGGGAATGCGCGCGATATAGTCTGTGTGAGAGGGGTCAGCAGAAGGGATAAAGGGGAAAGGAATATCCAGCTGTTTGGACCAAAAACTCTGGAATTTTCGGTTATAGCCGGAAATACAGATTTCCAGCTGAAAGGAAGCATGGACGAACACCACCACAAACTTTAAGCCGTTGGCCCGCAGCTGTGGCTGGGTAAAGGAAAAATAGCTGTAATCCATGGCGCTCTCAACAATATCGCTCTGGAATTTGTAATCCGGCAGCTGATCTTCCAATTCTGTCCGCAGGCAGCGAAAGAAACGGATAAATTCCTGATAGCTTCTTTGCAGGTCAGTCGTTTCCAGAAGATTTTTATATCTGCTGAGAAGTTTGCCGCCAATCGTCACTTCTGATTCCTCCCCATATATTTCTGACTGGGCAGTCCGCAAACCATGGTCTGCCGCTGAAAACACAGAGTATCCAGACACAACAGGTGCCGCAAATCGTTTTTATTGGGCAGGTGGGGCGTATCTCATATAGAGAAGAGGGTAGGGGCTGCCTGTTCATCCAGTTCGGTTCTTTTGTACACACGAAAACCCATATGTTCATAGAATTCCCTGGCCTGCGGGTTTTGCTCGTTCACAGTCACGGTCTCGGTGGCATGGTTTTCTATCCCGTATCTCACCAGCTGTTTCCCGATGCCATGGCCCCGCATTTCGGGCCCAACAAACAACATTTCCAAGGATCTGTCCTCCAGGCCCATAAAGGCCGCAGGGTAGCCCTCTTTTGCTTCTGCAATGATCAGGTGGGGAACTTCTTCCAGCATCTGAGGTACATAGGTTTTGATATGCTTGATTTCACTGTCGGTTAAAAACAGATGGGTGGCCCGCACGGAAGCTTCCCACACCTGTAATAATTGCGCAATGAGCTCCGGTGTTCTGCTTTGCACTTCAAAAAGTTTCATATGTCTCGCCTTGCCTGCCCCTTTGCAAATGAGGTTTGGATAATAAAAAAGGCCGGCTTTTGGAACCGTTAAAAAACAATGCCAAAAGTCGACCCTTGTTCATATGGTGAGCTATCGGAGATTCGAACTCCGGACACCCTGATTAAAAGTCAGGTGCTCTGCCAGCTGAGCTAATAGCTCACATAAAACTACAGCTTAATTAGTATACCAGCCGTGCCGGTGCTTGTCAAGGCTTTTGCCCGGAAAACCAGCAAAAACGGGCATGTGTCGGTCAGCGCCGGGCAAATGATTACAAAGCGTTTACAAGAAAGGGCGGAACAGGTATAATAAAAAAGGCCAGATCGCCTTGCCTACATCTGCTGCAGAAGGAGGGAACGACCTATGAATGCGAATATACGCCTGATTCTGACGGCGGCGGTTTTATGCTGCCTGCTGCCAGCCTGCGGGGCGTCTGTTTCGCCGGAACCTTCCCCCTCAATCTCTCAGGCAGCCGTCAGCAGTGAGCCCACCTTTACCCTTGGGGCGGACGTGAACCCTTATACCGGCCTCCCCAAAGGGGAGGGATACCCGGAAGGGGTGCGGGGCGCTGCGGTGATGATCAACAATGTAAAAACCGCCCTGCCCCAAAGCGGGATCAACAGCGCCGATCTGGTGTATGAAATGGTCACAGAGGGGGGCATTACCCGGCTGATGGCTGTGTACCGGGATTATGCGGCCATGCCGGTGGTGGGGCCCATTCGCTCTGCCCGGGATCAGCATGTACAGCTGGCCATCCCGCTGGATTGCCTGTATGCTCATATTGGCGGCAGCAGTTATGCCCTGGATATGCTGGAAGCCTTCAAATACCCGGACAGGCTTTCCATCGACGGCAAATACAAGAATTTTTACTGGATCGATGCCCAGCGCCGGCGCACCCTGCCGCAGGAGAGCTGCGTCTATACCGACGGGGCCGCCTTTGCCGAGGCGGTGGAGCGCTATGGGCTGGATACAGAAGGGGAACCCCGCCCGGTGTTCAATTTCCTTCCCTATGATCAGGAAAAACGGGTCCTGGATGGGGGCAAAGCCACCGAAATTTCCATCCGCTTTTCCAGTTATGAGGACAGCGAACTGATCTATGACCCCACCGACGGGCGGTATTATAAATACGAATTCGGCGAGCCCCAGATCGACGCGGCAGATGGAGGCGCCGTCTATTCTGCCGACAATGTGTTTGTGCTGTTTACCGAGATCGGCCAGTACCCAGACCGGATCCTGGCCCAGGTGAAGATGGAAAACGGCGCGGGGCTTTATTTCTGCGGCGGACGGTATGAGCGTGTCCGCTGGATGAAGGGAGCGGGCGAGCAGCCCCTGCGGATCGTGGACAACGAGGGCAGGGAAGTGGATGTCACCGTCAACCCGGGCCAAAGCTATATTGCCATTGTGGGGCTGGATCAGCTGGAATATTGCCGGGTGGACGGAATGAGCCTAGAAGAATTGTTCGACCAGACGGAAATATTCTGAAGCAGGAAAGAAAAGGATGGACCGCGGCTTTTTCTGCGACGGGATTCTCCTTTACAAACGCATGCTGCCTTGCTAAAATAAAGCTAACAGGGCAAAAATGAAAAAACAGATACGGATTTTAAAGTTCGTGAAAGAGCGCGGGTTTTAAAACCACACGTCTCTTTGGATAAAAAAGAAAAAAAGGAATACGGAGTGAACCATTCATGAAACGTCTTGTGATTCTGACCCTGGCTTTGGCCATGGCTGTCAGCCTGCTGGCAGCCTGCGGTTCCAAGGGAGAGGTTTCCACTTCCAGCCCTGCCGCACAGGCCACGGCGACTCCCTCGCCCACCCCTACGCCCATCCCCTATACCCCGGATGTACTCACCGGCCTGGAGCAGACCCCCGGTGACCCGGCCGACGGGCAGCGCATCACCGCGATCATGGTCAACAATATTTCCAACACCGGCCGGCAGAACGCCCGCCCCCAGCGCGGCCTGTCGGAAGCCGGCATCCTGATCGAGAGCAAGGTGGAGGGCGGCATTACCCGCTTCTGTGCCTTGTATGATGACGTTTCTTCGATTCCGGAAGTAGGGCCCCTGCGCTCCGGCCGGGATCAGTTCTTCCAGCTGGTCATGCCCTGGAACGCTCTGTATTATCACGACGGTGAGAGCGTGTTCACCACCGAGTTTATCCGGGACTATGACTATTCCGACCTGAATATCGGCGGCAAGCCCTATTTTGGGGTAGAGACTCATCCCCAGATCTCCCACCGGGACAGCCGGGGCCGGGATGTGGCCCTGGAGCACACCGAATTCACCAGCGGTGAAGAGATCCAGCAGGCTATCGACAAGTACGAGATCGACATGAACCGGGATTACACCAGCACCTTCTTCGATTTCGTGCCCTACTACGAGAGCCCCCGCACCCTGGAAGGGGAAGTTGCTGACACGGTTTCCATCCGTCATTCCTCCAGCTACCGTACTTATTTTGATTACGATACCACTTCCGGCCAGTACCTCATGAGCATGTATTCCCCTGCGGACGGCACTGTATCGGCCACGGTGGATGAAAACAACAACACCCAGCTGGGCTTTACCAACCTGGTGGTGCTCTTCACCGAGATCGCGGATTATCCCGGCGACTCCAAGGGCATCCAGAAGGTGGAGTATGCCTACGGCGGCGTGGGTTATTACTTCTGCGGCGGCCAGGTGGAGTACATCCGCTGGCAGAAGGGCGGCCCCCTGGAAGCGCTGCGCCTGTACACCGGCGACGGCACCGAGACCTCTCTGAAGATCAACCCCGGCAAGACCTATCTGGCCATGGTGGATCTGGACGAGTACGATGGCTTCCACTATGAGGGCGCCGGCCAGCAGGTGGAGGACAACGATTTCACCGCCAACAGCTATGTGGATACGGAGAGCGCCGACTAAGCGTACCTTCGCTGAATTTAAAAAAGCAGGGCTTGCCCGGCCTGGGCGGGCCCTGTTTTGCACATTGCGGCGCCGACAAAGCGCCGCAGTAAGGAGTACCATTCCGTTATGAAAAAATTGTGTTCTGTACTTACCGCACTGACCCTGATCCTGTCCCTGACCGCCTGCGCACAGCAGACGGGCGCGGGCACTTCGGGGGATCCCGCCGTGTCCGGCTCCGGTTCTGCCTCCCAGGCAGCGCCCACGGCCGCCCCCACGCCCACCCCGGATCCCAAGGAATATGTGGTGGGCTTTGATCCGCTGACCGGCGAGCAGGTGGATGAAAATGACCGGACCCGCCCTGTCGCGGTGATGATCCAGAACAATAAGGCCGGCTATCCTCAATGGGGGATCAAGGGGGCCGAGGTGCTGGTAGAGGCCATTACAGAAGGGAAAAACACCTCCATGATGGCCATGTACAGCGGCTACGAAGGGCTGCCGGAAAAGGTGGGGGCGGTGGGCCCTGCCCGGGACCTGTTCTGGCAGATCGCCATGCCCACCGACAGCATCCTGATGCAGATCGGCAGCAATATTTATGCTTCCAACCTGCTGAATACCTACCAGTACCAGAATCTGGACGGCCACTATGTGGGGGTGCGCTCCTTTGATCTGGATTATGAAAAGGATAAGACGGCAAACCATGAGTACTGCTGGTATACCACCCAGGGTCTGATGGAGGCCGGGCTGGAGTATTACGGAATGTCCAAGGAAGGCGACCGCCTCAGCCTGTTCAATTTTGCCCGCCCCGGCCAGGAGGAAACCGCTGCCCCGGCCGATTCGGGAGAAGCTGCTTCCGGAAGCGCCGCTTCCGGCTCCGCAGAGCCTGCCTCGCAGCCCATGGAGGCAGCCCGCATTGAGATCACCTTTGCGGAGGAAAACACCATTCCGCTTTTGTATAATGGAGACAGCAATCGCTGGGAAAAATACGATATCGACTGGCAGCCTCAGACGGATGGAAATTACCCGGAAGATATGGATCCCATGGAAAAAATCCTCACCTTCGACAATGTGCTGGTGCTGTACTGCAGCGCCGGGGTCAAAGATGACGGCTACACCCGGGATTATGACCTGAGCGAGGGCACCGGCCTTTACCTGAACGGCCCCACCTGCCGGATGATCCGCTGGAAAAAGGACGGGGTGACCGGCGGCTTCACCATCTACGATCAGGATGGCAAGACGGAATGCCCCATCCAGCCCGGCAAGAGCTATATCGCCATTTACGGCGGTTTCAGCGGCCAGGCCATCAAGGTGCAGGACAGCAACAGCCAGGACCTTACCCTGTGGGAGAATCCGGCCCCCATGGAGACCCCGGAACGTCAGGAGAGCTGAGCTGCCCTTCCAATCAAACAAAATAAAAAGCGCGCCCTCCGGTTTGTGCCGGAAGGCGCGTTTTTGTGTTTTTACGGTTTTTGCAGGGAGGTTATTCGCTCTCCTGCTGCATCTCTTCCCCGTCCAGATAGCCCCAGGGCAGCACTTCCACCGCCTCGGCCAGGCCGTCCCGCATCCAGATGGAGGTATCCATCCGCAGGGTATAGCCGCAGCCCGGGTCGGCCATCCACTCCTCCGGGCGATGCACCGGAACCGCCTTCTGGGCCATCATGCTCATGATCACGCCGCCGTGGGTGACACAGGCGGCCTCGAAGGTCTGGGTCTTCATCATGTATTCAAACATATGCATCAGCACTTCCCGGCAGCGGGTATGGAAATCCGCCGTATCCTCGGCATGGGGAGGGGTATAGCCGGAGGAGGGATCCATCCAGCGGGCAAAGTCCGGGTCTTTCACCAGGCTTTTCACTTCCTTGCCCTCATAGACGCCGAAGGCCATCTCACGCAGATCCTGGATCACCAGTTTTTTGCTGGCGCCCGGGAAAAGGATCTCGGCGGTTTCCACTGCCCGGGACAAGGGGGAAGAAAATACGGTGGTCACTTCCGGGTAGGTGAACCGATCCCGCAGGGCGTACAGCTGGCTGCGGCCTTCCTCACACAGGGGCAGATCGGTGCCGCTGCCCACATACAGGCCCTTCAGGTTGCCTTCGGTGATCCCGTGGCGGATGAGATAGAGCTGATAATTGCGCATAATGCCTCCTGTCCGTAGCAGAAAATCACAAATACTGGGGGGTACAAATATTACAAAATAGTAACAAAATGGAAACGAAAAACCTATATTTTGTCACCGAGTTCAAATCAACATCATATATCTTGTTGCCCAAAAGGTCAAGAGGCAGGAGCGCCAAAAAAGATAGTCGAAAATGGGCGCTTTTTGTATTTACAAAGCGTTTTCTATATTTTATAATCTACAATATGTACACACTCAGAAAGTGTGCGCAGCTATGTGTGAGACGGGGTTAAACAAGGATGGAATTCAACAGGATCATTACACTCCTGCGGAAAGAGCGGGGCATCACCCAGAAGCAGGCAGCCCAGGACCTTGGGGTCTCGCAGGCGCTGCTTTCCCACTACGAAAAAGGCATCCGGGAATGCGGCCTGGATTTCGTGGTGCGGGTGGCTGATTACTATGACGTGAGCTGCGATTACCTTTTGGGGCGCAGCGCCGAGCGCAGCGGCCTTACCCTTTCGGTGGAGGATATCCCCAGCCCGGAAAGCGCCCGGGACGGGGTGTATAAGGGCAGCGTATTGCCCACCATGAATAAGAAGCTGATCTCCAACAGCCTGAACATCCTGTTCGACAAGCTGGGGGATTGCAAGGATAAGACCCTTGTTACAGAGGTAAGCGCCTATCTGATGCTGGCGGTATACAAAGTATTCCGGCTGCTCTATTCGGCGCAGCCCAAAAATACCGCCAGTCTGTTCAGTCTGACGCCGGGCCGCTGGCAGGGCTATACCGACGCGGCCATGCATGTGGCACAGGCAAATGTGGAGGGGATTCTCTGCGGGGAAGATGCGCAGGATACCAACGCCCTGCGGCAGAGCCTTTCCATGACCAGCGAAAGCCTGGGCAAGGATTATCCCCTGTATGCCACCAGCCTGCTGAATCTGATCAAGACCAGCGAGGCTCGGGTGGAACGGCAGAAATAAAAAGCAGAAAAAAGAGGCAGGCCAGCCGGGCCTGCCTTTCTTTATTTTTTCAGCTGCGCCAGGGTGTCGATACATTTGGCGCACACATTGCGGCCCATGTATTGAGTCACATCCTTGGCCTCCCCGCAGAATACACAGGCAGGCTGATATTTTTTCAGGATTACGGCATCCTCTTCGGTGAAAATCTCAATGCTGGAGTCCGTGTCCAATTCCAGCAGGCGGCGCAGTTCGATAGGCAGCACAAAACGGCCCAACGCGTCGATACGGCGAACAATACCGGTAGATTTCATAGCGTTCCTTTCCCTTCTTTCCAATTGCAAAGCGGATCAGAAGAGACACCCCATCAGCCCTTTCTGACATTACAGAAAGTATACTCTTTTTGAGAGGATTTGTCAATAATTGGCAAAACAGCCAGAGTATAGGAAAAATGAGGGCGATTTGTGCGGCCAAAGACAAAAAATAAAGAAAAAACGAGGAAAAAAGCCTCGAAAAGCAAAAAGCGCCGTGCCGGCGAAAGGCCGGACGGCGCAAAATTGGCTGTGGAATTCACAAAACTTTAACAGATTGGAATATCTTTAGATCTGCAGCAGGCCCACTTTCTTGTACACCTTGGCTACCATCCGGTCGGCCAGGCGGGAAGCGGCGGCAGCGCCCTGGGCAAGAATGCCGTCCACATAGGCCTTGTCCGCCAGGATGCGGTTGTACTCGCCCTGGATGGGGGCCAGCGCGCTGATGACGGTTTCGGCCACGGCCTCCTTGAACTCGCCATAGCCCCGGCCCTCGAACTCCCGCTGGATCTCCTCGAAATCCTTGCCGGTGAAGACGCTGTAGATGCTCATCAGGTTGGTCACGCCCGGCTTTTCCGCAGGGTCGGCCCGCACGATCCCCTCGCTGTCGGTGACGGCCCGCTTGAATTTGCGCAGGATCACATCGGGGGTATCGGTCATCAGGATATAAGCATTCACATTGGTGTCGCTCTTGGACATCTTGTGAAGGGGATCCTGCAGGCTCATGATTTTGGCGCCCTCTTTGGTGATATAGCCGTTGGGCAGCACAAAGGTCTCGCTGTAGGCGCTGTTGAAGCGCTGGGCAATGTTGCGGGCCAGCTCCAGGTGCTGGCTCTGGTCCTGGCCCACCGGCACAAGGTCGGCGTTGTAGATCAGGATATCGGCAGCCATCAGGGCGGGGTAGGTGAACAGGCCGCCGTTCACATTGTCCGGGTGTTTGGCGCTCTTATCCTTGAACTGGGTCATCCGGCTCAGTTCCCCGAACTGGCTGTTGCAGCAGAGGATCCAGTTCAGCTGGGTGTGGGCGGGCACATGGCTCTGCACAAACAGGATGCTGCGGGAAGGGTCGATGCCCGCTGCCAGCAGCATGCTGGCGGCTTCCCGGGTGTGGGCACGCAGTTCGGCAGGCACCTGGCGCACGGTCAGCGCATGCAGGTCGGCCACCATATACAGGCAGTCGAACTGATCCTGCAGGGCGGCCCAGTTCCGCACCGCCCCGATATAGTTGCCCAGGGTGAAGGTACCGGTGGGCTGAATGCCGGAAAGGATACGTTGTCTCTTGGTTTCGCTCATGGAATGATAGCTCCTTTTCACAAAGGGCGGCTGGGGTGCCCGGCCGGCAAGGGCGGCAAAGGCAGAAGGCCGTTCCGATTTTTTAGCTCCGGGGAAAAATCCGGCTGCAGGGGGCCTGTGAGCCTCCTGTACAGTCTTTTTATTCTACCACAAATGACCTCCTTCTGCAATTGACAAACGAGCGGGGGAAAGTTAAACTATACCTTACAACATCCCGCTTCTGCCCCGGGAAAAGGCAGAAAAAACAGACAAAGGGGAGTTTTCGGAATATGGCATCTCAGAAGATCCGTACCCGCTTTGCGCCCAGCCCCACCGGCTATATGCATGTGGGCAACCTGCGCACCGCGCTGTACGCCTACCTTACCGCCAAGAGCCAGGGCGGTGATTTCATCCTCCGCATTGAGGATACCGATCAGGGCCGCCTGGTGGAAGGCGCCACCGACATTATCTACAATACCCTGCGCCAGACCGGCCTTTTGTGGGACGAAGGGCCGGACGTGGGCGGCCCGGTGGGCCCCTATGTGCAGAGCGAGCGCATGGGCCTGTTTAAGGAATACGCCGAACAGCTGGTGCGGGCCGGCAAGGCTTATTACTGCTTCTGCACTCCCCAGCGGCTGGAGGAGATGCGCAGCCGCCAGAAGGAAGAAGGCGAGGCGGTGGGCCATTACGATGGCCACTGCCGGGATCTGCCCCCCGAGGAGGTGCAGCGCCTTCTGGATGCGGGCACGCCCTATGTGATCCGCCAGAAGATGCCCCGGGAGGGGGTCACCTCCTTTGACGATGCGGTCTACGGCCATATCGAAGTGGAGAACAAGGAGCTGGAAGACCAGATCCTCCTCAAGAGCGACGGCATGCCCACCTACAACTTTGCCAACGTGGTGGACGACCATCTGATGGGTATCACCCATGTGATCCGGGGCAGCGAGTATCTTTCCAGCGCGCCCAAGTACAACCTGCTGTACGAGAGCTTCGGCTGGCCACTGCCGGTGTACATCCACTGCCCGCCGGTCATGAAGGACGCCCACAGCAAGCTTTCCAAGCGCAACGGGGATGCTTCCTACCAGGATCTGGTGGCCAAGGGCTATCTTTCCGAAGCCATCCTGAACTATATCCTGCTGCTGGGCTGGAGCCCCAAGGGCGAGCAGGAGATCTTCAGCCTGGAAGAGATGGTCAAGATCTTTGATCCCGCCGGCATCAGCAAGAGCCCAGCCATCTTTGATACCGTCAAGCTGCGGGCCATCAACGCCGAGTACATCCGCCGCCTGCCCGCCGAGGAGTTCTACCGGCTGGCCGAGCCCTGGATCGATCAGGCTGTCCATACCCCGCTGGATAAGAAAGCCCTCTGCGCGGTGCTGCAGCCCCGGTGCGAGGTGCTGGAGGATATTCCGCCTCAGCTGGATTTCTTTGATGAGATGCCGGAATATGAGGTTTCCCTCTACGCCAATAAAAAGCAGAAGACCACCCCGGAGACCGCCCTGCAGGCTCTGCAGGCCCTGGAACCGGTGCTGGAAGGCCTGACCGAGTGGAACAAGGACGCTATCTTCGGGGCCGCCTCTGCCAAGGCCGCCGAAATGGGCGTGAAAAATGGCTGGATGCTCTATCCCCTGGGTATTGCCCTTTCCGGCAAGAACCGCACCCCCGGCGGCGGTACCGAGCTGGCCGCTATCATGGGCAAGGAAAAGACCCTGGCCCGGGTGAAACAGGCCATCCAGAAGCTCAGCTAAACCTATCATAAAATAAGCCCCCGGCTCTCCCACAAGAGGCCGGGGGCTTTTGGGTTATGAGATCAGAACTGACCGGAGGGGGAGAGGCGATCCAGGGCAGCCAGGAAGGCATCCACCTGCTCCTGGGTGGTGGCCCAGCTGGTCACCAGACGGATACTGCGGCGGCCGGCGCCTGCAGGCTTCATGTCCGTCCAGGCAAAATCCGGCTGCAGGCCTTCCAGTACCGATTCGGGCAGCTGCACAAAGAGCTGGTTGGAGGGGGAGTCCACGTCAAAAAGGACGCCCCTGGCCTTGAGCCCTTCCCGCAGCCGGGCTGCCGCCTCATTGGCGTGCCGGCCCAGTTCCAGATACAGAGCACCGCCGTTTTCAAACAGTTTTTCGAACTGTACCCCCAGCAGCCAGCCCTTGGCCAGCATGCCGCCCCGCTGCTTGATCAGGTAGCGGAAATCCGGCTGAAGCGCCGGATTGCAGATGACCAGCGCTTCCCCGAACAGGGCGCCGTTTTTGGTGCCGCCGATATAGAATGCGTCGGTGAGGGAAGCCACGGCAGTAAGGCTGATGCTTCCCAGCGCCAGGGCGCTGGCCAGCCGGGCGCCGTCCAGATACAGGTAGAGCCCTTTTTCGTCGCAGATGCGGCGCAGAGCCCGCAGTTCTTCCAGGCTGTATACGGTGCCCACCTCGGTGGTCTGGCTGATGTAAACCAGCTTGGGCTTGACCATATGCTCATCGGTGTGGGCGTCCAGCACTGCCTGCACAGCGCCGGGGGTCAGCTTGCCGTCCGGGCAGTAAATGGCCAGACATTTGTGGCCGGTGGCCTCGATGGCGCCGGTCTCATGCACATTGATATGGCCCGAAGCGGCGCAGATGGCTGCCTCATGGGGCCGCAGAAAGGCCGCGATGGCGGTCTGGTTGGTCTGGGTACCGCCGGTAAGAAAATGTACCTGCGCATCCGGCCGGCCAATCAGCCGGCAGAGCATGCGGGCAGCGGCCTGGCAGTGGTCGTCGGTACCATAGCCGGGGTTGCCTTCCAGGTTGGTATCGGCCAGAGCGGCCAGCAGGGTGGGGTGGGCCCCCTCGCAATAATCACTGGTAAAGCGAATCATGGCAAAAGCCTCCTTTATGGGGAGAAGGAACCAGGGCCCCTCTCCGGAATACCAGCTTCAGTATAGCATAAACCGGCGGCACTGCCCAGCCCGGCAAATGTTCAAAACATTTTCACAGAAATGCCGAAGGCTGCATTTTGCGCCCGGGGCGCTTTTGTGGTATACTGAAACCGGCCTATGCGCCTGAAAAGAAAAACACACCGCCCCCGCCCAGGCGGGGCGCCGGAATACAGGAGATTTTTCAATGGCAATGATGACACATGAAGAGCATGCCCGCCGCCAGCGCCGCCGTGTACGGCAGCTGCTGGGGCTTCTGGTCTGCCTGCTGGTGATCGTGGGGATCTTTACCGTGGTCACCCGGGGCGTGAAGGTGGTGGGCGGCCTGTTCGACAACAGCTCCCTGAAAGAGGAGCTTTCCGGCCGGCTGCAGTGCTATGTGATGCTGGACCCGCTGCCCTTTGATTCACTGGATCAGGCCGACCCCAACCAGATCAAGGAATACGCCATCTGGACCACGGTGAACAACGCCCTGGCCACCAACGGCAGCCTGGACAGCTACGAGCGGGACCCGGATACCGACGGTATCATCCTGCCCACCCTGGAGGTGGACGCAGCCATCGCCCGGCTGTTCGGCACCGATTATAAGGTGACCCACGAGACCTTTGAAAGCAGCGATATGACCTTTTTGTACCTGGAGGATAAGCAGGGTTATCTGATCCCGGTAACGGGCCAGGTGGGCATGTATACCCCTCAGGTGGAGCAGATCAAAAAGAGCGGCGGCAAGATGTATGTAACGGTGGGCTATATCCCCACCTTCACCAACAGCACCTTTGTGTTCAGCGCGGCCACCGACCCCACCAAATACATGGACTATGTATTTGAAAAGGAGAGCCGGAACTGGTACCTGACTTCTTTGCAGGAAAGTGAACTCAAGCCTGTGACCGCTGCTTCCTCCACGGTGGTCAACGACCAGAACGCGGCGGATGTGGATTATGACCCGGCCGCTGTGCTGCAGGAGAGCATCAACAGCGAGACGGTGGCCAGCGGCGTGGAAACGCCCGCCACTTCCGACGATACCAGCTCCCAGGAGAGCAGTGATTCCCAGGCTTCTTCGGACGGCGACGCCGAGGGCTGATATTGACAAATCAAAAGGGCTCCCCCGGCGGGGAGCCCTTTCCTTTTAAAAAAAGCTGCCCGGAACTTCCGGGCAGCTTTTGCTGTATTTAGTTTTTGGCGAAGGGGGAATCCTCGCCGCTCAGGCCGTCCTGGGCCATCATGTTTTTCAGTACGCTGATATCTGCCGAGAGATCCAGCGCGTCATCCTGGAACAGCTTGTCCAGCTGCTGTTCAAAGCCCACCACCAGGGTGTCCATGGTTTCCTCGATCTTTTTCTTGGAATCGGAGAGGATGGCGCCCTCCACGCCCTGCCGGTCAAATTCCGCATAGGATTTCAGCAGCTTCAGGGCGGTGGGCAGATAATAATCCATAAAACGGCGAAGCTGGGGCAGCTTGTCCGGGTCCTTTTCCGCCAGCTCGAAGATCCGGGTGGTAACGGCCTCCAGCCGGTCGATCTTGGCGCTCATCTCCTCACCGGGGATGGCGTCGTTGATCTGCCGCAGTTCCAGAAGAACCGCGTCGTACTGGTTGACCTCCTGGGGCTTTGCCGGTTCCTTGGGCGGCTGGGGGGCTTCGGCAGGCTCGGGCGCTTCACCCCGCACCACCAGGCTCTTGCTGCGCATATCCAGATAAGCCGAAGCGCCGAATTCCCCGTGGTCAATGGCACCTTCCAACCCCTTCACCGCGTCCTTATAAGAGGCAGGCAGGGCGGCGGCAATGTCGGAAATGTACATGTTGTCCTTGCGCCCCACGATGGCTTTCAGCTTTTTCCAGAGCCGGGCCCGCTTTTTCAGGCTGCGGGAAGCCAGCAGCATGGCCGCGCCGCTGGCAAACCAGCCCAGCTGGGAGAAGGCTCCCCAAAAGTCGCCCAGATTCCAGCCAGCGATAAGCAAAAAGTACACCCAAGAACTAATTTGGTTGAAACCAATAATGATTAAGAGAATACCGCCGATCAAGAGCAGATTGGGCAGCGCATTGCCGCTGCCCTTTTTGGCCTTGGGGGCTTTGCGGGCAGCCGGGCGGGGGCTTTGCGGGGCATCATACATATTCCCGTTGTCCCCGTACTGGCGCATCCAGCGGGCTGCTTCCTCCTTCTGCTTGACGCCGATGACCTTCAGGGCCGTGAGCAGGATGCCCAGAGGGGTAAACATGAACCAGGTGACCACAATGAAAAATACCGGGATGCCCGCCGCCTGGCGCAGGTCAATCCCCAGCGAGGGGGTGTAGCCCCGGTATTCATGAAAAGGCGCCCGGGTGAAATCATCCGGTTTGTTGGGTCGGTTGCTGCGGAATTGGTTGGCCATGATGTTTTGCTCGCTCCTTCATGCCGGGGCGGGGCCGGAAGGCCGCCCCGGATTTCCAAATCAAGATCCAGAGATACTATTTTCAGTATAACATAAATCCCATCGGGTTTCAGCGCTTTTTCAAAAGCTCCCGGCGGATATAGGCAAAGGTTTTTTCCTCCCCCTCATCCCGCAGCATTTGCAGCAGTTGTTCGGTGAGGGCACGGGTTTCAGGGTGCATCAGGTAGTGCTTTTTGCTGTGGTTGTAATACTCCCAGGGGGAAGCGTCGGTATAGCTTCCCTTTTTATAAGTTTTGCCGGCGGCGATCCGGTCGCAGATCATCTCGGCCACATACCGCACTGGCATTTTCATGCCGTCCATGGGCGGGTCATCGGTACCGGTATAATCCACCCAGTATTCCAGGTGGTGTTTGTTCCGCCCCTTGTGGTGCAGCCAGCTGGAACTGTAGCCCCGCTCGGCCCGCTCAGCCTCGTTGGGGCTGTGATCTCCCTGGTAATAGCGGGCCCCCACCCAGAACTCGGTGGGGGTGTATTTGGAAAGATCGTGGGTGAGGCCCTGCCAGTAAAGCCCCAGGCGGAAGCAGTATTTGGCCACCAGCATCCGGTGATGGGTGATGGTGCGGAAATGTTTGATGGGGTGCCACATAAAAGCAAGATGCTCCTTTCAGGCCTCGGGCGATGGCGCCGGGCCTTCAGCAAAATTATAGCATTTTGCCGCGAGGGGTGTAAAGGCCAGGCGGCGGGAAGAAAACGGCGCGCCTGCCCGACGCAAGGGCTACCGAAGCAGAGCCGGCTGTGCTATGATAAGGGCGGGTCCGCCGCAGAATACAGCAGGCGGACGGAAAAGGAAGCGATATCTTTTGCTGGAATTGTTGAGACAGGAGAACGTAAATCCCTCCCTCATTGAGGGGATCGAAGAGTACCGGGCCAAGTACCCGGCCAGCCCTCAGCAGCAGGCCCGTATCCCGCATCCCCGCTACCCCTATTATGGGAGGGAAATCTGGGAACAGGCTGCCGCAGCCCTTTTGTGCGGGGCCAACCTGCTGCTTGCCGGGGGCAAGGCCACCGGCAAGAACGTGCTGGCCGAAAACCTGGCCGCTGCCTTTGGCCGGCCCGAGTGGGATGTATCCTTTCATGTGGATATGGACGCGGCCGGCCTGATCGGCACCGATACCTTTGAGGGCGGGCAGGTGGTATTCCGGCCCGGCCCCGTCTGCCAGTGCGCCCGGGAGGGCGGTTTTGGCATCCTGGATGAGATCAACATGGCCAAAAACGAGGCCCTGGCCGTGCTGCACGCGGCACTGGATTTCCGCCGGGTGATGGATGTGCCCGGTTACCGGCGGGTAGAGCTGGACCCGGCCACCCGGTTCATTGCTACCATGAACAACGGCTATGCCGGTACCCGGGAGCTGAACGAGGCCCTGGCCTCCCGTTTCGTCATCATCCAGATGCCTACCATCTCGCCGGAAGGGCTGGAAAAACTGCTGAGCGGGGAGTTCCCCACCCTGGAAAAGAAATACCTCAAACAGTTTGCGGCCCTCTTTCTGGACCTGCAGAAGAAGTGCGAGAGCGCCGAGATCTCGGATAAGGCCCTGGACCTGCGGGGACTTCTGGATGCGCTGCGCCTGATCCGCCAGGGGCTTAAGGCCGGCCCGGCGCTGGATATGGGCATCTCCAATAAGGTATTTGACAGTTACGAGCAGGGGCTGATCCGGGATGTGATCGCCGCCCGCATTCCTGCCGGGCTGGACCGCTCCCGCCTTTTTGCGGACTGAGGGGGCGGGCACGTGCTTACCCAACAATACAGTGCCCGGCAGCGCCGGGCCCTGAATCAGGTCTGGGCGGCGGCCGGGGAATATGGTTTTGAGCCCCTGTTCCTGGCCCTGGACGCCCAGGGCAGCCCGGATTTTTATATGAACTTTGTGGTGGGGCTGGTGCATAAGTGGTACGGGGAGGAAATGCCCCGCCGGCTTTTTGCCGCCTGGCTGGGGGATGCCCGTCAGCCGGCCCTGGATGATCTGGCCTGGCTGGCCCTGGAAAACGCGGCCTATGAAAAGGAGCTGCCCGGCCGCCCCGCCTTAGAGGAGATGCGCCGGGAACATGCCCGCCAGTTCTTTGAGGGGGAGTATAAACTTTCCCGCCAGGAGTGGATGGCCAAGAACCAGCTGGTTTACAGTATGCAGGCTGCCCGCTGGCAAGACGTATTGGGGCGGCGGGGCAAACTCCTCACCCCCTGGGAACAGGGGCTGTACCGGGCGCTGCGGTGCCCCGGCAGCCTTACCGCCGACCAGTTGGAAGAGGCGATCCGGCAGATCGCCCGCTGCTATCTGGGCTTTACCGGCGAGATCCGGGGCCGATCCTCTCTGAAGCTCCATTTCAGCGACCGGTGGGCGCCCCTGCTCACCAAGCTTTTGCCCACCGAGATGGTGCGCACCGATGAACTGACCGTGGGCCGGTCGGCAGGGCCCGGCCAGGACGGACTGATCCGGGCCGCAAAGGGGCTGCGCAGCCAGCTGCGGAGCCGGCAGGAGCCGGAGAGTGACCGGCAGTATATCGAGAGCTGCTTTGGCAGGTGCCTGTATACCCCGCCCCAGATGGCCCTGATCGAGCAGCGCCGGTGTACCGGCAACCACCTGGGGTGCCACCTCTGGTTTTCGGCAGGTTTTCCCTCCCCGGAAAAGGCCCGCAGCGCTGCCAGCCGGCGGCTGGCCGAACAGGCTGAGGCCCAACGGGAAGAAAACCAGAAGGCCTTTGCCCGGGATATTGCCCTGAACCAGAGCGCCATCCTGCGGCTGAGTGGTCAGATCCAGAACTGCCTGCTGGTGCATCAGCAGCCCGGCGAGGGCCGGGGCAGGCAGGGCCGGCTCCAGAGTGCCCGGGTATGGCGGCAGCCGGTGGTGGGAGACTGTCGGGTCTTTACCCATCCGGAACCGGACCCCCGGCCAGGCTTTGCGGTGGACCTTTTGCTGGACGCCTCGGCCAGCCGGCTCCACTGCCAGAAACTGATTGCCGCCCAGGGGTACATCCTGTCCGAAAGCCTGAGCCGGTGCGGGGTGCCGGTGCGGGTATCCAGTTTCTGCAGTCTGCGGGGTTATACCGTCATCCGGGTGCTGAAGGAATATGCCGACAAGGCAGGCAGCCGGCGGATCTTTGGGTATTTTGCCGCCGGCTGGAACCGGGACGGGCTGGCCCTGCGGGGGATGGGGGAACTGCTGAGCCAGGCCCCCGCCCAAAAGCATCTGCTCATCCTGCTCACCGACGCAAGCCCCAACGACAGCCGGAAGATCCCGCCCGACGGCCGCATTCCCCTGAGCCGGGAATACGGCGGCAAGGCCGGTGTGGAAGACGCGGCCGACGAGGTGCGGGCCCTGCGCCGTCAGGGGGTGAGGGTGGCGGCCGTCTTTATGGGGCCGGGCGCCTCGGCGCCGGACGCCGAACTCATCTTTGGCAGGGACCTGGTGCGCATCAGCCGGATCGATCAGCTGGCCTCCGCGGCAGGCCGGCTGATCCAGCATCAGATCCAGGAGCTTTCCGGCTGAAAGAGGAGGATAGAAAAAGGCTCCCCCGAAAAGGGGGAGCCTTTTTGGCTGCAAAGGAAAAACGTCAGCGATCCCACTTGTCGCACAGGGACTGGATCTGGCTGGCAAAACGGGCCAGGTCCTTGTTGGAGCCGCCCTCGTTGTGCTGGATCACGGTCATCAGGCGCTTGCCCGCATCCACCAGCCGCTGGAAAGCGGTGGAGACCCGGGTACCCACCGGCGAGGGCTTTTCGATCCGCTTGGCAATGCCTTCCCGGGTGAATACCCCCTGGAGCAGGTCAAACTCGGCCCCGGAGAAGGGGGCAAAGGCGTCAATACCCAGTTCGTCCCGCAGGCGGGCAGAGAAGATCTCGGTGACCGAATCCTCACCGTGTATCACAAAAATCTTCTTGGGCTTGGGGGAGAAATGCCCGGCCCAGGCCATCAGGCCCTGATTGTCGGCGTGGCCGCTGATGCCGGAAAGCTGCCGGATCTGGGCCCGTACCTCGATGGTCTCACCAAAGAGTTTTACCTCCCGCGCGCCCTCCACCAGGGCCCGGCCCAGGGTACCGCCGGCCTGGTAGCCCACAAACAGGATGGTGGATTCCGGCCGCCACAGATTGTGCTTCAGGTGATGGCGAATCCGCCCGGCCTCGCACATGCCGCTGGCCGAGAGGATCACCTTGGGCCGGTCGTCAAAGTTGATATTCTTGGATTCATCGGCGGTGGTGGTGGTGGTGAGCCCGGGGAAATGGATGGGGTTGATGCCCTGGCGCACCATCTCCAGGGCTTCCTGGTCAAAGCAATCCGAAATGTTGGCCCGGAAGACGGTGGTGGCCTCGATGGCCAGGGGGCTATCCACAAATACCGGGAAATCCGCATGGCCCTTTACCAGGCCCTGATCCTTGATCTGCCGCAGAAAATAGAGCATCTCCTGGGTGCGGCCTACCGCAAAGGAGGGGATGACCACATTGCCGCCCCGGTCAAAGGTCTCCTGCAGGATGGAGGCAAGCTCCCGGATGTAATCCGGCCGGGGGCCGTGGCTCCGGTCGCCATAGGTGGATTCCATCACCACATAGTCGGCCTCGTCCAGATACTGGGGATCCCGGATCAGGGGCTGATGGGTGTTGCCGATATCGCCGCTGAACACCAGTTTGACGGTTTTTCCCTCTTCGGTGACCCACAGCTCGATGCTGGCGCTGCCCAAAAGATGGCCGGCATCGGTAAAACGCACCTCAATGCCTTCGCATACCGGCATTCGCTGGCCGTAGGGCATGCCCTCAAATTGTTCCAGGCAGCCGATGGCGTCCTGCATGGTGTACAGGGGCACATATTCCTCCGCGCCCGAGCGCTTGGCCTTCCGGTTGCGCCATTCCGCCTCAAATTCCTGGATGTGGGCCGAATCCCGCAGCATAATGTCGCAAAGCTGGCGGGTGGCCTGGGTGCACCATACCGGCGCCCGGAACCCGTTCTTGTACAGAAGGGGAATGCGGCCGGAATGGTCAATGTGGGCATGGGTCAGAAACAGGCCGTCCAGCTCGCCGGGAGCCATGGGAATAGGCTGGTTTTCATAGATATCGCGGCCCTGTTCCATGCCGCAGTCGATAAGAAACCGCTTGCCGCAGGCGGAAAGCAGGGTGCAGCTGCCGGTTACTTCATGGTCGGCGCCCAAAAATGTCAGTTTCATAATCCTTTGATTGTCACCTCTCTTGGCCTTGTAAGGCCGGTCGTTGCGGGATAGTTCTTAGATATAGTATACAATAGCATCTTTCAAAAGTATATAATTTTTTGTAAATTTGACCATTCCCGGCGAGATGTGCCAAAAAGGGCTTTTTCTTGTATGCCGGGTGGATTTGTGCTATCATGCTTATATTGTAATTTTTTCTGACAAGGGAATGGAGAGAAGAGTATGATCGCACTGTTTCCCTCCCTGCGGGCGGGAGAAGCAATCCTGTACATAGCGGACCTGGCTCTGCTGGGCTTTTTCTGGCAAAAGGGGCAGCTGAGCCTGCCGGTGCTGATCCCCTGCCTGGCGGCGCTGGTGCTGATCCCCCTGATCGTCCGGCTGGCGGCGGTGCTCAAGCATCAGAAAATCGTGAATATCCTCTTCCGCAGGCTGGATCCGGAGAGCTTTATCCGAGCCTATGAGCCCCTGATGAAGCGGGCGGAGGGCAAGCCCCGGCTGGAAAGCACCCTGCGCAACTTTCTCAGCACCGGCTATGCCAACAAGGGCGATTTTGAGACGGCCATCCGCCTGCTGGACGAGACGCCCCCTGTGGAGGGCAAACAGGCGGTGCGGGGCCGGGCGCTGCAGCTGAGCAACCTGTGCAGCGTCTACCTGCTGAAGGGAGACGTTTCCGAGGCCCAGGACCTGCTCCATCAGCTGGAAGACCTTTTGGATAGGGACCAGGAGGAGCAGGCCGGCCGGGATATGCAGGGCAGCGTGACGACCCTGAAAAACTATATCCAGATAGCCCGGGGCTGGAAGGCGGATGAGGCCTACCTGCGCAACCTGGCCCTGAACTCGGTGGACCCCTTCTTCCAGGTGACCAACTGCTATCAGCTGGCCCTGGCCCAGATTGTGGCCTACAAGCGGCCCCAGGCCTGGGAAAACTTGAAAAAGGTGGCCGACCGTGCCCCCCTGCTCTATATCGGGCAGGAAGCTGCCCGGCGGGCCGAAAAGCTGGAACAGGATATGACGGAGGAGGAAAAGCGCCGTCAGACGCCCCCCAGCGAGAGGATCGTGCTTCGGCCTTTCCTGAAACGCCGGTAAAACCAAAAAAGAACGCCGCCCCCAAAAAGGCCATGCCTTTGGGGGCGGCGTTCTTTATTTCTGGGTAATGATCTGGTAGCAGGGAGGGCGGCGGTCCCGGAAAAGGCCCCAGCTCAGCCGGTCCTTATCCAGTTCATCCAGGTCAAAGCTGGCGGTGAGGACGGCTTCCTCCTGCCGGGGGGCCTGGGCAATCACCTCGCCGGTGGGGTCGGTGATGAAGGAAGAACCGTAGAAGAGCAGGGAAGAACTCTGCCCGCCGTTTTCTGGGCAGGGAGTGACAGTCTCCTCCCCGTACCGGTTGGCGGCCATCACCGGCATCAGGTTGGCGGCGGCGTGGCCCTGCATGCAGCGACGCCAGTGGGGCATGCTGTCGCAGTTCAGGATGGGCTCGCTGCCGATGGCGGTGGGGTACAGGAGCATTTCCGCCCCTTCCAGGGCCATGCAGCGGGCGGTCTCGGGGAACCACTGATCCCAGCAGATGCCCACGCCCACCCGGCCGTACCGGGTCTGCCAGACCTTGAAACCGGTATCCCCGGGCACAAAGTAGAATTTTTCCTGGTAGTAGTGGTCATCGGGGATATGGGTCTTGCGGTATACCCCCAGCAGCTTGCCGCTTTCCAGAAGGGCCACCGAGTTGAAAAGGCGGCTGCCGTCCCGCTCATAAAAACTCACCGGCAGCACCAGGTCCAGCTCCTGACTCAGGGGCAGAAGGGCCTGCACGGCGGCGTTTTCCTCCACAGGGGCGGCATAGGAATAGTATTCATACCGGCGCTCCTGGCAGAAATAGGGGCGCTCAAACAGTTCCGGCAGCAGCACCACCTGGCCGCCGGCGGCGGCAGCCTGGCGCACCAGCCGGCAGGCGGTGCGGATGTTTTCGGCCGGGTCCCGGACGCAGCGCATCTGGATGGCTGCCAAGGTCACGTTTCTCATCTCAAGGTTCCTCCTTCGGGGATCTGCTGGGTCACACAGTGGATGTTGCCGCCCCCCAGCAGGATCTCCCGGCTGGGGATGGGCAGGGCAATGCGGGGGGCAAACAGCCGCCCCAGAATTTCCAGGGCCAGGGCATCGTGGGCATCCCCAAACTGGGGCACCAGTACATGGCCGTTGGAAAGGTAGAAATTCACATAGCTGGCAGCCAGCCGCTCGCCGGCCTCCCGCATATCCTCCCCCTCCTCAAAGTCGTAGCCTTCCAGCTCCTGGGGGGCCACCACCTGGGGTTTCTGGGGGATGGGCAGCTTGTGTACCTTCAGGTGTCGGCCCCGGGCGTCGGTGGCGTTTCCCAGGTATTCCAGGCACTGGCGGCTCAGAGGATACTGGGGGTCGGATTCATCGTCGGTCCAGGCCAGAACCACCTCACCCGGGCGCACAAAGGCGCACACATTGTCCACATGCTCGTTGGTCTCGTCGTTGTAAATGCCCCGGGGCAGCCAGAGGACCTTTTGAATGCCCAGATATTCCCGCAGTTTTTCTTCAATTTCCTCCCGGCTCAGGTCGGGGTTGCGCCCCCGGCTCAGCAGGCAGCTCTCGGTGGTGAGCAGGGTGCCCTCCCCATCGGTGTGGATGGAACCGCCCTCCAGCACAAAAGGGGCGGCGTCATACCAGTCCAGCCCCAGCTTCTGGCAGAAGGCGGGGGCCAGGGCGTCATCCTTTTCCCAATGGGAATACAGGCCGTCCACATTGCCGCCCCAGGCGTTGAAGCGCCAGTTCACGCCCCGCAGCCCGCCCTTGCCGTCCACCACAAAGGTGGGGCCGGTATCCCGGGCCCAGGCGTCATTGCTTTCCAGGGGGATGACTTCAATGGAAGGGCCAAGGGCCAGCCGGGCCCCCTCGGCCAGCTCCGGCTCGGCCAGCATATAGACCTTTTCGGTGAGGGCGATGGCCTGGGCCAGTTTGGTAAAGGCCTCCCGGGCTTTTTTTGCGCCGAAAGGCCAGCTGCCCGGGCGATGGGGCCAGATCATCAGGCAGCCATGGTGGGGCGAAAATTCGGCGGGCATGAAAAAACCGTCCCGGCAGGGCAGAGAATTCCGCTTCATACTTCCTCCTTGGGTGGGTTAAAAGGGCAGAAAGCCCTTGATGATAAAGAAAATCAGGGGTACAAACAGGGCGGGCAGCAGGTTCAAAGCCTTGAGATCCTTGATTTTCAGGATGGAAAGCCCGGTGGAGAGGATGAGGAATCCGCCCACGATGCACAGCTCACAGACCACCTCATCCGAGAAGAAGGAGCCGGACACATACCGGGTGAGCAGATAAATGCTGCCCTGCCAGCAGAACAGCACCGGCGCGGCCAGCACCATGCCCACCCCATAGGTGGAGGCCAGAACAGTGGAGGTAACCAGATCCAGCGCCGCGTTGGTGAACAGGTAGGTCTCGTCCCCGTACAAAGCGCTCATCACAGGCCCCACGATGGAAAGGGTGCCGATGCAGAACAAAAGGATGCCGGTGGTAAGCCCCTGGGCCAGCTGGCCGCCCGCATGGCGGGAAACCAGGTCGTTGAAGCGCTTGTCCAGGTCCAGCTTGGTGCCCACCAGGCTGCCCAGCACCAGGCTGACGATAAAGAGCACCGGATACTGGCTGTCGGGCATATGGCTCACCACCGCATTGATGCCGATGCCACAGGCGGCCAGGCCGCAGGCATTGAAAAGCCCGGCCTCATACTGGGGGCCGATGCCCCGCTTGAGGGTGCTGCCCGCCAGCCCTCCCACCAGGATGGCGGCCGTATTTGCAAGGGTGCCGATCATGAATATACTCGCTTTCTTCCTAAGAACTTTTATAACAGAACAATATCCATTATATCGTATTTTCGGCCCGGAAAAAAGGGGGAGGGGGCGCATGGTGTACTTTCCGCCCCGCTTGTGCTACAATAAACACAAACTTTAGGAAAAACGGAGAGCCCAGAGAGATGAAGATACTGGCTGTGGATTACGGCGAGGCCCGCACCGGGCTGGCCAGCTGTGACCCGGATGAGATCCTGGTCACCCCCATCACGCCCCAGATCGAGGAAAAAAGCCTGAACAAGGCGGTGGCCAAGGTGTGCGAAAAAGCCCTGGAGATCGGCGCGGGCCGGATCCTGCTGGGGCTGCCCCTGAATATGGACGGCACCGAGGGCCCCCGGGCCAAAAAGAGCCGCAAGATCCAGGCCATGCTGGAGGCGGGCAGCGGCCTGCCGGTGGTTTTGTGGGACGAGCGGCGCACCACTGTGTCGGCGGCCGCCATCCTGGCCGACAATGCCACCTTCGGCAAAAAGCGGAAGGAACGGCTGGATTCGGTGAGCGCAGCCGTATTGCTGGAAAGCTATCTGGCCTATCGCAGGCATCACCCGGAGGAGACCTGATATGAGCGTGGCTTTTGATCGTTCGCCCCAGGCACGGCAGGCGCTGGAATACCACTGCCCCCGCTGGCGGGAGCTGCCGGCGTTGGAACTGTATATGGACCAGATGACCGGCTATATCGCCGACGTGCTGCGCCCTCTGCTGGACAGCGAGGAGGAAGAGCGTCCCCTCACCAAGGCGATGGTGAACAACTATGTGAAGGCCCGGATGATCCCCCGGCCGGATAAAAAGAAATATCGGCGGGAGCACCTGGCCCACCTGATCCTTTTGTGCGCCATGAAGCAGGTGCTCAGCCTGCCCGAGGCCTGGTCGGTGCTGCAGATGGCCCAGCAGGAAAACACCTTCCCCCAGGTATATGACTATTTCTGTCAGGAGCTGGAAAATGCCCTGAGCCAGGTGTGGGATCAGCCCCGGCGGGAGGAAAGCGCCTGTCTGGAAGGGGAGGGCGCCGCCCTGCTCCGGCGCCTGACCCAGGCCTGTGCCAACAAGATCTATCTGCAGAAGCGGATCGCCTTTGAGGAAGCGGGCATTCCCCCCGAGGCCCGAAAAAAATAAGCCGGCCCTGCCGCCTGCGGAATTTTGTATCAGGAAAAGAAAACCCCGTCCCTGCCAAAAGCAGGGGCGGGGTTTTTGCCTTGTCACATCAGGGGGGCGAAAATGCGGAAGAAGATCTGCAAAATCCGCTTGGGCAGGGGTGTGCGATATACCTCTTCCAGGGTACATTCCCGGCTCACGGCCATGCACTGCTCCAGATCCTTGCGCACGGTGCGCACCATCTGCCCGCCGTAGAAGGCGCAGCAGTTTTCAAAGTGCAGATAAAGGCTGCGATAGTCCATGTTGGCGCTGCCCACAATGGCAGCCTTATCGTCCGACACGAACATCTTAGCGTGCATAAAGCCGGGGGTGTATTCAAAGATCCGCACCCCCGCTTCCAGCAGGGTGTGGTAGAAGCTCTGGGTCACCAGATAGACGAATTTTTTATCCGGGATGCCGGGGGTCAGAATTCGCACATCCACCCCGCTCTTGGCGGCCAGCCGCAGGCAGGTGAGCATCTCGTTATCCACCACCAGATACGGGGTGGCCACATAGACATACCGCTGGGCCTGCTGCAGGATGTTGAAGTAAGCGTTCTCCGATACATTCTCCTGGTCCAGGGGGGAATCCACAAAGGGTTGGATCACGCAGTCGGCCATATCCCGGCAGGTGGGGCGGAACCGCTCCACCGGGGAGACGGTGTGCCGCACATAGTCCCAGGTGGCCAGGAAGGCGGCCGTGTAGGAATATACCGCTTCCCCCCGCAGCATAAAGCCGGTGTCCTTCCAGACGCCGTGGGGATGGGTGAAATTGGCGTATTCATCCGCCAGATTGAAGCCGCCGCTGAAGGCCACATTGCCGTCGATGACGGTGATCTTCCGGTGATCCCGGTGGTTCAGAAGGGTGTAGTCGCTCAGGTTGGGGGAAAAGCGCATGGGGGCGAATATTCCGCACTGGATGCCATAGCTGCGCAGGGTGGCGTCATAGTCCTTGGGCAGCTTCACCAGGCTGCCCATACCGTCGTACAGTACCCGCACATCCACCCCTTGGGCGGCCTTCTGCTTTAAAATTTCCAGCACCTGATCCCAGAGCTTGCCTTCCTGGAGGATGAAATATTCCAGAAAGATGAATTGCTGGGCCTTTTGGAGCTCTTCCAGATAGTCGGGCAGGAATTCCTGGCCCCAGGCATAGTACCGGCAGGAGGTATTGTCCCACACCGGCGCATAGGCGTACTGGGCAAGATACCGGCCGCAGCGGGTAAAGGGCACATCATCGCCCGGCAGCAGGGCCAGGGAGGAGAGGGGATCGGGCAGAGCCTGGTTGGCCCGGGCCGAACAGGCGCTGTACTGGCGGGCCTTGCGGCCGTGGCGGCTGCGGCCGCCCCAATACAGGTAAAAGATGGTGCCGGTGGGCGGCAGAAGCAGGATGATGAGCAGCCACATCAGCTTGTATACCGGGTTCACATCGTCCTTATCCAACAGGATGGCAACCGCGATCAGGCTGACGGCGGTAATGGCCATGTAGGTATAGACGGCGTACTGCTGCAGCCAGATGCCCAGGGCTACGGTGAGGGCGATCTGGGTAAGACTCAGTACGGCTACCCAGCTTTTTCGGGTCAGAAAAGCCCTTTTCAGATACTGAAACAGCATGATTTACGGTCCTTTTTCAGCGAAAACTCACTGAGCGGAGGAGGCTGCCTCGCTGTCCAGCCGGCTTTCCTCCTCGGCCGAATAGGTGGAGATGGTCACCGAGTTGACCAGGACTTCTTCCAGGGGCTTATCCTCCTCGCCGGTCTCCACCGCGCCGATGGCGTCCACCACTTCCATGCCCCGGTATACCTGGCCGAATACGGTGTAGTGGTTATCCAGGTAGGGCAGGCCGCCCACCGCCTCATAGGCGTCGATCACTTCCTGGCGGAAACCGCTTTCCTCCAGGGATTTTTTCAGGTCCTTATCCATCTCGGGCAGAGACTGGACAAAATAGAACTGGCTCAGGCAGGTATCTTCCTCGTCACCGCTGCGGGCCATGCCCAGTGCGCCGGAGTAATGGTGCAGGCTGTCGGAGTATTCCACCGGGTAGGGGTTGTTGTGCCAGATGCTGGCGCCGGAAAGGCCGGTGCCGGTATCGTCGCCGGTCTGGGCCACAAAGCCGTAGATCACCCGGTGGAAGGGCAGCCCGTCATAGTAGCCCTGCTGGGCAAGGCCGGTGAAGTTTTCCACCGCCATGGGGGCCTGGTCCGGGTAGAGCACCGCCCGGATCTCCCCCAGGCTGGTGTCAAAGATGGCAATGGGGTCCCCGTCCTGGGGGGCGGTGAACTGGATTTCGCTGCTCTCGTAGCTTTCCCGCTTTACGTTGGCGGTCTTTTTTTCACCGCAGCCGGAAAGCCCCAGGCAGAAAACCAGGGCGAGGGCCGTAAAGGAAATGATCTTGCGCATAGTTGATGCCTTTCTCAAAAAGAGGGAAGGGCCGCCGGGGCAGTTCCCTCGGGATTTTCTGGGAAACCATATGTTAAATATTATAGCATATCCGGCGGCAGAAAATCGACCCATCCCAAAAGTTTTGCCCGGTCGGACCGCCCCCGGCGGCAGGGACTTGAAGCCGGGGCCCAAACATGGTACACTATGTAGCGAAGAGAACAACCGCGGGCAGCCAAGGGCGGCCCGCCCATGCGACCCCCGGGCGGAATATTGCCCGGGCCCGGGAGAATACTATGGAAGAAAACAAGCTGCCTCTGGGCCAGCCCGAGGCCGAGGATGCGGAACCCGACCTGATCACCCTGACCGATGAGGAGGGCACCGAGTACACCTTTGAGGTGATCGACGCGGTGGACCACAACGGTACCCACTATATGGCCATGGTGCCCTATGTGGAGGATGAGAAGCAGCTGGATGATGACCTGCAGCTGGTCATCATGAAGGTAGGGCAGGACGAGGAAGGCGAATTCCTGGACGTGGTGGAAGACGACGAGGAGCTGTACGAGATCAGCGGCGTTTTTGAAAAGCGTCTGAGCGAGGAATACGATATCCAGCAGTAAATCCCTGCTTCCTGCCTGGTTCGATTTGTTGCAGTTTTATATAATCCTACTAATCAATAATCGGGAGCCCGATGTCCTCCGGGGGATTGCAGACCTCCCGCCTTTGGCGGAGGAAGGGAGCGTGAAACCGGATGCAGGGCACCCACCTGCCATACGGGTAGGTTTTGATTGACTGCAGACGGCTGGGTGGGAAACCTGGATACAGAAAAGCGGCGGCCTTTCGGGGCCGCCGCTTTTGATTTTTCCGGGTCAGTAGCCCAGCTCTTCGCCCACCAGCAGCACATGGATGCGGCCCTTGAGGGCCTCTCTCTGACGGCGCAGGATCAGGGCCGAACAGCAGATCCGGTCCGGGCTCTTGCAGTCGGCGCACTGGCCGGTGAGGGCGCAGGGGGTCTTGAGCCCCAGGCGCACCGCGTTTTTGGGGGCAACCGTCTCCCGTACCCGGCGCACGGCTGCGTGCAGGTCGGGCACGATCTTGTTCACGCCGGCAATCAGGAGCACATGGGCAGGCCCAAAGCTGATGGCGGCGATCCGGTTGGCGTTGGCGTCCAGCTCATAGATCTCGCCCTGCTGGGTGATGGCATTGGCGCTGGCCAGGTACCAGTCGGCCGAAAAAACCTGCCGGTACAACCGGCCCAGTTCCTCGCCGCTCACCTTGCTCCGGTCCAGGTACTGGTAGCGGCCGCTGGCCAGATGGTCCATCACTCCGGTCTGGGCCAGGGTGACGCTGCCCCCGTTGGAGACCACGGCCCCTTCCGGGATGAGCTGCTGCACAAAGGCCACCGCCTGGTCGGCCCGGGGCAGGTAATGGGCCGTCATATTGTTGGCTTCCAGGGCCTCCATCACCTGGCGGATCTGCGGGGACGAAACGGGTTCATTCATGGAAAATCCCTCCTTATATATTTGCCGGCGCGCCCGGGAAGGAAAGTAAAACCAGGCAGAGGCGGGCCGTCTTGACAGAAGCGGACAAGGGTGTAGAATAAAGATAAAATGGATTAAAGTTTGGAGAAATTTGTGCCGAAAGCGGCAAAAGGGAAACAACAGTGAAAGAGATGCTGAAAACCGGGGATAAGATCCCGGAATTTCGATATGATACCCCTTACCGGCCCCAGAACAGCTTTTACGCACTGGCGGCGGCAAAGCCCCTCTGCATGGTTTTCCTTCCCAATTTCGGGCACCCTCTGACCCGGCATTTTATTGCCCGGTATGCGGAGGATTACGCCCAGCTGCGGGAGGTAGAACTGGTCTGCGTGGTGCGCAGCCGGCCCGAGGTGATCGCGGCCCATCTGCCCGAGGGCAAACTGCCCTTCACCCTGGTCTGCGACGCGGAAGGGGTGCTGTACCGGTATTTCTGCATCCCCACCACCAAAAGCCGGCTCAAGGCCTATTCCATGCTCACGGTCAAGATCCTCAACGAGGCCAAGAAGCAGGGCTACCAGCCCCCCAAGGACGAGAAACTGTTCTGCCCCCTCACCCTGGTGGTGGGCCCGGAGGGCAAGGTGCTGTTCTGCCATTATGGCCAGACCCTCACCGATCTGCCGGAAAATTGCTCGGCCATCCGCAATTTCAGCCGGAACGTACTGAACCAGGCCCGGCAGGATGGGCTCCTGAGCCCGGCCGTGCCCCGCTTCAAGGGGCACGGCAAGCTCTCCGCCCTGGAAAATCCCGAGCTGGCCCCGGAAAAGCAGCAGCATATCCGGGAGGCCATGAGCCTTCTGTACGGCGAAGAAGAACAGGAAGAAGAGGACGGAGAATAAACCGGCCTGAAAAAAGATACAGCAGCGGGCGGGGCCATGGCGGCCCCGCTCGTTTTGTCAGTTCAGCGTCAGCCAGCTGATGCGGCTTTGCTGGCGCAGGGTTTGGGGGCCAAGCAGGGATGCCGCGTCAAAAAGGGCTGTATGGAAGCTGCCGGTGCCGCCGCCGGCAGCCTGAGCGCTCTGGCGGGCCTGTTGCCCGCACACCTTCCAGAAGGCCGCCGCCGCCGCGGCAGCGGGCAGGAAATCTTCCGATACCGCCAGAAAAGCGCCGGTCAGCACCGAGAGCATGCAGCCGGCCCCGGTGATCCGGGACATCCAGCCGCTTCCCCCTTCGATCAGGGCGGCCCGGCGGCCGTCGGTGACGCAGTCGCTCTCACCGCTGAGCAGCACCAGGCACCCAAGCCGGCGGGCAAGCTCCCCCGCCAGGGCAGGGGCCTGATCCCGGCGGGCCGGTTCCGGGCTGTCTACTCCCAGTTCCCGGCTGGCCAGGCAGAGCAGGGCCTGCACCTCGGCCAGATTGGCCCGGATCAGGGTGGGGCGTACCTCTTCCAGCAGCTGGGTGAGCTTTTGGCAGCGGTAGCTGCTGGCTCCGGCGCCCACCGGGTCCAGCACCACCGGCCGCCCCGCGGCCAGGGCCGCCTGGCCGGCCAGCCGGCAGGCCAGGAACTTACCGTCATCCGGGGTGCCGGTGTTCAGCACACAGCCCTGAGCCGCCCCGGCAATCTCGGCCATCTCGGCGGGCTCCTGGGCCATGACCGGCCGTCCCCCCGCCGCCAGCAGCAGGTTGGCGCAGTCGGCGGCGGTGACAATATTGGAAATGCAGTGAATCAGGGGCCGCTGGCTGCGCAGCCGGTCCAATGCCTCAAAATCGGCTTCTATCAAGGGAAAAACCTCGCTTTATAAAAGGAATGAGCCCTCAGGTAATGCCCAGAGCCCGCTGCACCCGGTACACCGCATAGCGGAAGGTGCCGCAGATCAGGCTGCCCTGCACCCACAGGTAGGCGGGCAGGTTGCGCCAGTAGAAGGGCGGGCGTTTCAGCTGGGGGATGGCCTTCCAGGCCTCGCGGAAGCCCTTGGCGTAATCCGCCCCGTAACCCCGCCGCCAGTACATCAGGGTCTTGAGCCCGTAGCCCAGCAGCAAAAAGGGCAGGTTGAGCACCAGCATGACCAGGGGCATGTTCTTCACCGGCAGCAGGATGCTGTTGCGGCCGCTCTGGATGCTCTTGAAGGGATTGTAGCGCACTGCGCCGGTGGTGGCGCCGCAGATGTGGTAGCAGCGGGCCGAGGGGCAGAACACGTTCCGGTAGCCCCGGGTGTTGGCCCGCCAGCTGATGTCCACATCCTCGTAATAGGCAAAAAAGAGTTCGTCAAACAGGCCGATCTCATCCAGGATCCGCTTGCGGTAGAGGGCCGCGCCCCCGCAGGCGGAAAAGACCCGGCAGGGGGTCTGGTACCGGTCGGCCCGCAGCCCGTCCCCCCGCTTGCAGGCAAAGCCCAACAGGTTCACATAGTCGCCGGCATCGTCCGCTTTGTCCCGCTCGAAATGGCGGATCATCAGGGTGGAAACGGCAAAGATTTTCTCATCCTTTTCCGCCGCCTTCAGCAGCTCTTCCAGCCAATCCGGCTCGGCAAAGGCGTCATTGTTGAAAAGGGCCACATATTCCCCCCGGGCTGCCCGGATGCCCTGGTTTACCGCATAGGAGAAACCGGTGTTTTTCTGGTTTTCAATCAGGGTATAGCCCGGCCGGCCCTGGTAGGAGCGGGCGATGGTCAGGCTTTCGTCGGTGGAGCCGTTGTCCACCACGATCAGTTCAAAATCGGTGAAGGTCTGCGCCCATACCGATTCGATGGAATCCCGCAGCCAGCCGGCGCCGTTCAGGTTGGGGATCACGACAGAAATTTTCATGAAAAAAGGCCTTTCTTATGATGCATTCAGCTTAAATCAGTATAACACACCGGCCCCCAAAAGCAAAAGCCCCTTTTCCGGTCGGGAAAAGGGGCTTTTAGAACAGGGTTATTTCAGGGCATTCAGGATGGAATCGTTCACGGCGGTGGCATCCTCGCACATCACCATGACCCAGGAACCATCAGCAGCCTGGGTGAGCCGGGCGTCCTTGGCAATCTCGTACTGATCCTGCAGGTAGAACTCCTGGGCGGCCTGCTGGGTCTGGATGAAGTTCTGCAGGGCCGTTTCCACCTTCTCGCTGCTGCCCTCGGCAGGCTGGATGATGGCGATGCCGTAGCTCTTCACATTCATCAGGCTTACGCTGAGGGCGTATTTTTCCATGTCCGCGGTCTCAAGACCCATGAATTCCAGGATCATGTCGCCCATCTGCTGCTTGTTTTCGTCGTCCATCTCCTCCGAGTTGCCGCCGGTCACCTCAAAGCCGTTTTCCCCGTTGGAGAGGATGGCGTAGAATTCATTGAATTCATCGGTGCGGGCATCCTGCAAAATCTGCACATAATCCTTGTCGGAGCCGGAAGAGGTCTTGGAGCCGCAGCCGGCCAACAGAATGCCCAGAGTGAGCACTACGGCAATAAGAGAACGCTTTTTCATAGATAACATCCTTTCTGATCGTTAAAAATAGTATGCCCCTTTCCCTGGCCCTCATACAAGATTGGGGCAGAAGAAAGGCGGGAGGGGAAAATTCCTCTCCCGCCCGGCCGCAGCCAGGAGGCTGGAAGTTCAATAATAAAATTTCCGGTCCACCGGGGTGGACAGAATGATCTGGGTGCTGGTCTGCCCCACCTTCTGGAAAGAGGTGATGAGGTGTTCCAGGGAATCCATATCCGGGCAGCTGGCCTTGACGATATAGCTGTAGCTGCCGGTTACATGGAAGCACTGCACCACCTGGGGGATGGCGTTGAGGGTTTCCATAAATTCATCCCGGCCGGCGGGAGGGATGGAAATGCTGATGAGGGCATTGACCCGAGTCTGGCTGTCGGGGGGATTTACCTTTACCGTATACCCTTTGATGATGCCGTCCTGCTCCAGTTTATGGATGCGGCTGCTGACGGCAGGGCTGGTGAGGGAGACTTCCTTGGCGATCTCCTTTACCGGCATGCGGGCGTTTTTGGCAAGCAGGCGAATGATGCGCTGATCCAAATCATCCATAGGGAACATCCTTTCGTTCTTGTAGCAATAGCACAGAAAATTTTTAAAATTAAGAAAAAATAATAGGCAGAATTCACAATCGCCTTGAAAGGGTGGGTTTTTCACCCGGTGATTTAATTATATAAAGTAAATGTTAAAAAGTAAAGAACAAATCTAAAGTAATCACGAAAAAATTCGTTTGACAGAAAACACAAAAATGATATACTGAAAGTGCGGACAGGAAATTCCGCCTGATATTTTGACATTTTCTATAATTTATACTTTCCCACCCCTCTAAGTAAAAAGGCCCGCTTTGCGGGCCTTTTTACTTTTGCGGTCAGGGGGAAAATCAGAGGGTTTCCAGATATTCCTGCACCAGGTGGAGCCGGTCGGCAGGCAGGATGCCTTCCACCGCCACTCCCTCGGCCTGGTATTCCTCGCTGATCACGCTGCCTTCCCGGCGGAATACGTCCAGAAGGGAAAGTTTATCATAGGGCAAAAGGACCTTGACCCGGCGCACCCGGCTGCCCAGCTTTTCGTCCAGGGCTTTCAGCAGCTGATCCAGCCCGCGGCCGGTGCGGGCGCTGGTGAGCAGCACCGAGGGATCAAAGGCCACGGCGCCGGCCCGGTCGGCCTTGTTGTACACCACCAGCCGGGGGATATCCCGGCAGTCCAGATCGTTCAGCACCTGCTCGGTCACGGCCAGCTGTTCCTCCCGGGCGGGGTCGGTGGCGTCGGCCACCATCACGATCACATCGGCAAAGGCGGCCTCTTCCAGGGTACTGCGGAAAGCCCGTACCAGGTGGTGGGGCAGCCGGCTCACAAAGCCTACCGTATCCACCAGAATTACATTCAGCCCTGAGGGCAGGCTGAGCTGTCGGGCGGTGGGGTCCAGGGTGGCAAAGAGCATATCCTTGGCCAGGACGGTTCCCTCGCCGCACAAAACGTTCATCAGGCTGGATTTGCCCACGTTGGTGTATCCCACCAGGGCCACCACCGGCACCCCGCTTTTCTGCCGGGCACGCCGGTTTTCACCCCGGCGCTTTTCCATCTCCCGAAGCTTTTCTTCCAGGCTCTCGATCCGGTGGCGGACATGGCGCCGGTCCAGTTCCAGCTGGCTCTCGCCGCTGCCCCGGCGGGCGCCTGCGGTGCCGCCACCGCCGCCGCCCTGGCGGCTGAGGGCCTGGCCCAGCCCCTGCAGCCGGGGCAGCCGGTAGCGCAGCAGGGCCAACTCGGTCTGCAGCTTGCCTTCCCCGGTCACGGCCCGGCTGCGGAAGATCTCCAGGATCAGCATGGTCCGGTCCAGCACCTCGATGCCCAGGGCATCGCTCAGGTTGCGGATCTGGCTGCCGGTGAGCTCCCCGTCAAACACGGCAGCCTCGGCCTCCAGATTCATGGCGTAAAGCCGGGCCTCCTCCAGCTTGCCGGCGCCCAGCACGGTGCCGGTTTCCGGGGCATCCCGCTTCTGGACGATCTGGGCCACCACCTCCATCCGGTTGGCCTGGGCCAGGGCGGTCAGCTCTTCCAGGCTCCGTTCCATATCATATTGTCCCAGGTCCAGCGCCAGCAGAAGGATCCGGGTAAAGGGTTGTTGGTTTTCGGGTAGGATTTTTTCAGCCATGGTCATGCTCCTGTAGGGCGGCCCCGAGGGCCGCGCGGCGGGTGGCTCCGGGCAAAAATCCCGGACTGTCGTCCCTATTGTACCCGGGGGCGGGGGCGCTGTCAAACCGGCCCGGGCAGGGG
>NZ_JAFBIO010000060.1 GCF_021531255.1 Allofournierella massiliensis
GCCCGTCTGCCGCTCCGCTCCCGCCCCACGCATCCCTCCGCCCTGCGGCGGCCCCGGCCCTGCTTTTGCCCTTTTCCGTTTACATAAAAGCCCGGATGCGGTATAATACTATCCTGAGTCCGGGCATGGGCCGCACCCCTTTGGGGCCGCCGGCCCTCCCCCGCAATATCGTGTCAAAGGAGTCGTCTTATGTCCACCTGGAAAGCCCCCCGTGATTACCAAGAAGAGGAACGCCGGCGCGCCCGGCAGCTCCGCCGCCGCCGGGTGCGGCGCAACCGGGCCATCCTGGGCGTGTGCTGCCTGGTCGTCATCGTTTTTGCCTGCGTTCAGCTGAGCGGGCTGCTGAAAGGGGATGGGCCGGACGCCGCCCAAAGCGGCGCTTCCTCCTCTTCCGCTTCTTCTTCCGCCTCTTCCTCGGCGGCTTCCTCCTCGGCTGCTTCTTCCACCGTTTCTTCCATGCCGGAAGAAGAAAGCACCCCCGCCGCCGTGGTGGATACCGGCGACTGGCGGCTGATCCTGGTGAACAACAACGTCCCCCTGCCCGACGGCTATGAGGTGGAAACCCAGGTGGCCGACGACAATACCGGCAAGGAGCTGCAGGCCGAGGCCGCCGAGGCCTATCGGAAGATGGACGCGGCCGCCGCTGCCGAAGGGGTGGACCTGATGCTCTGCTCCGGCTACCGGTCGGTGGATTACCAGACCCAGCTCTTCGAGGCGGAAAAGCAGGAAAACCTGGATAAGGGCTGCAGTGAGCAGGAGGCCTACGACCTGGCCAAGACGGTGGTGGCGGTGCCCGGCCGTTCCGAGCACAACTCGGGCCTTGCCGCCGATATCGTCACCCCCAGCCACCAGGTGCTGGACAGCGACTTTGAAAATACCGACGCCTTCGCCTGGCTCAGCCAGCACGCGGCGGAATACGGCTTTATCCTGCGTTACCCCAAGGATAAGCAGGCCATCACCGGCATCATCTACGAGCCCTGGCATTACCGCTATGTGGGGCCGGAAAACGCCGCGGCCATTGCCCAGTCGGGCCTGTGCCTGGAAGAGGTGCACGGCTATGCCGAGCAGGCCGGCCAGTAAATCACAAGAGAAAACGAGGTTTGACAAACGTGGAGCGTAAACAGATCGCGCCCGCCGCGTATCTTTGCCGGATCGGGGCGGAAAAGTTCAACCAGTGCCGGGTGGCCCTGCATTTCCAGTATCCCGCCCGGCGGGATCGGGCCACTGCCGACGCCCTTTTGCCCCTGGTGCTGGAACGGGGCTTTGCCGATTGCCCGGATATGACCGAGCTGTCCCGCCGCCTGGCCCGGCTGTACGGGGCCGACCTGACGGTGGAGACCGCCATGAACGGGGCCAACCGGGTGCTGACCGTCAGCGTCACCGGCTTGAAGGACGAGCTGGCCCTGGAAGGGGAGGCCCTTTCCCGCCAGTACGCGGCCCTGGCCCTGGGGGTGGCCTTCCACCCCTATCTGGTGGGGGATACTTTTGACCCCGAAGCGGTGGAGATCGAAAAGGACAAGCTGAAAAAGCAGCTGGAAGCCCAGGTGAACAACAAGCGGTCCTACTGCGTGCGCCAGGCCCGCCGCCGGTATTTCGGTTCCAGCCCCGCCGGCATCGAGCGGGACGGCTACCCGGAAGAGGTGGAGGGCATCACCCCAGCCGCCCTCACCCAGGCTTACCGGGAGATGCTGCGCGCCGCCACCATCGACCTGATGGCCGTGGGGGCGGACGGGGACATGCTGGCCGAGCTGCTGGCCGGGGAACTGGCCGGGCTGGACCGTCAGCCCCTGGCCCTGGCCCCCGCCTCGGCCATGCCCCGGCAGGAGCCCGCCCTCTTTGAGGAAAATATGGAGATGGAACAGGCCAAGCTCTGCCTGCTCTTCACCGCGGGCCGGCCCACCGGCACCGAAGAGATGGCGGCCTGCCGCCTGGCCATGAGCCTGTTCGGCGGTTCGGCCACCAGCCGGCTGTTTTTGAACGTGCGGGAAAAACAGAGCCTTTGCTACTACTGCGGCGCTACTTATTCCTCGGTCACCGGCACCATGAGCGTGGACAGCGGCATCCAGCCCCAAAACGCTGCCCGGGCCGAGGCCGCCATCCTGAAGGAGCTGAAGGACCTGTGCGAGGGCCCCATCACCCAGGAGGAACTGGAAGACTGCCGCCGGGGCCTGCTTTCCGGCCTTGGCAGCGTGGAGGATACCCTCTCCGGGCTGGAAAACTGGTATTACACCGAGATCTGCCGGGACGGCGCGGTGGACAGCCCCGCCCAGGCCCGGGCGGCCCTGGAGGCGGTCACCGCCGACCAGGTGCGGCAGGTGCTGAGGATGTTCAGCCTGTCGGTCCGCTATCTGCTCACCCCAAAGGAGGCCCAGGAAGATGCGTAACCTGACCCAGGCCAAGAAGGCCTGTTCCTATAGCCAGACCCGCCTGCCCAGCGGGCTGACGGTGCTGGTGCGGCCCATGCCGGGCTACAGCACCGTACATGCCGAGTACGCCACCCGGTTCGGTTCGGTGTACGACCGCTTCGAGCTGGAGGGCAAGCCGGTGGCCCTGCCTGCCGGCGTGGCCCATTTTCTGGAACATAAGATGTTTGAGAGCGAGGAGGGGGACGCCTTCTCCCTCTACGCCAAGACCGGCGCCAACGCCAACGCCTACACCAGCTTTGACAAGACCTGCTACCTGTTCACCTCTTCGGGGGAAAAGGCCGAGGCCAGTCTGGATATCCTGCTGAACATGGTGGGCAAGCCCTACTTTACCGAGGCCACCATCGCCAAGGAGCAGGGCATCATCGGCCAGGAGATCAAGATGTACGAGGACAGCCCGGACTGGCGGCTCCTGGTGGGGCTGTGCGGCTGCCTGTACCACACCCACCCGGTAAAGAACGACATCGCCGGCAGTGTAGAAAGCATCGCTCAGATCACCCCCGAGATGCTTTATGCCTGCACCAGCGCCTTTTATTCCCCGGGGAATATGGTTCTGGCGGTGGCGGGGGATATCACCGAGGCCCAGGTGCTGGAAGCCTGCCGCCGGGCAGGGCTGACCCAGCCCGCCCCCCTGCCGGACGCCCGGGCCATCTGGCCAAAAGAACCTCTCACGGTGGCCAAAAGCCGGCTGGAATTTGAGATGGCGGTGGCCAAGCCCTGCTTTGGCATCGGCTTCAAGGAGGCCCCCGCCCCCCTGGATGACCCCCGCCGGGAGATCCTGTGCGACCTGCTCAGCGAGGTGATCTGCGGGGACATGACCCCCCTCTACCGCCGGTTGTACGACGAGGGGCTGGTCAACCCGGAATTCGGCTGCGAGTACCTCTGCCTGCCGGGCTGCTGCTGCCTGCTCTTCACCGGCGAAAGCGAGGACCCGGACCGGGTGCGCCAATTGCTGATGGCCGAGATCGACCGACTGCGCCGGGAAGGGGTGGAAGAGGAGCTCTTCACCCTCTGCAAGCATCAGATGTACGGCCGCTTTTTGCAGGATCTGGAAAATGTGGATGACGCCTGCGGCGCCATGATGGGCAGCGCCCTCAAGGGCCGGGCCCTGGCCGACGAGCTGGAAGCCCTGGCCGCCCTCACCAAGGCCGACTTGGACCAGGCCCTGGCCGATATGCTGGCTGCCGAGCGCAGCGCCATGGTGGTGGTTCGGCCCGCCAAAGAGGGGGAGGAATAAGATGATCAATCATGTGGAGGTTCCCGGTCTGGGGCTTTCCTTCGTCATCAATCGGGTGGCGCTCTGGATCGGGGATTTTCCCATCTACTGGTATGGGGTATGCATCGCGGCGGGGCTTTTGCTGGCCCTCTGCTTTGCCTTTCATTACGCCGAGGATTTCGGCGTCGATTCCGACCGGATGGTGGACGTGGTGGTCATCGGCACGGTCTGCGCCATCATCTGCGCCCGGGCCTACTATGTGGCCTTCGCCCCCTTCGAGTACGCCAGCGTCTGGGAGATGCTGGATATCCGGGACGGCGGCATCGCCATCTACGGGGCGGTGATCGGGGCCTTTGTCTTTGGGGGCCTGGCCTGCAAATGGCGGGGGGTGCCCATGCTGGCCATGTTCGATCTCACCTCCATGGGCTTCCTCATCGGCCAGTGCCTGGGCCGGTGGGGCAACTTCTTCAACCAGGAGGCCTTCGGGGTCAACACCACCCTGCCCTGGGGCATGTACAGCGAAAATACCCAGAGCTACCTGGCCGCCTGGCAGGATACCCTGGCCGCCCAGGGGGTGACGGTGGATCCCAGCCTGCCGGTGCATCCCACCTTTTTGTATGAGAGCATCTGGTGCTTTGTGGCGTTCTGGATCCTCTTCGCCGGCATGAAAAAGCGCCGGTTTGACGGGGATATCCTTCTGCGGTACATCATCCTTTACGGGGCCGAGCGCTTTGTGGTGGAGGGCCTGCGCACCGACTCCCTCATGATCGAGGGGCTGGGGCTGCGGGTCAGCCAGGTGCTGGCCCTGGCCAGCGCTCTGGCCGCCCTGGTGCTGGAAATCCTTTTGCGCCGCCGCTGCCGGGGCAAGACCCTGATGGTGGCCCTGGCCCGCTCGGGCGGGAACAAGCCCCTGCCGGCCGGCTTTGAGCCCGCCTGCGAGACGGCCCTGCCCGCCGCGGCCCCCCACCGGGAATTTGCCGAAAAGACCCGGGCCCTGAACGGGGAGCTGGAAGCCTTCCTGAAAGCCCAGAAAGACCAGGAGGCCCGGCCGGAGAGCGAGGTGGGGGAGGCGGCCCCTGCTGACGCCCAGCCCGAAGGAACCGAGCCCGCCCGGCCCGGGGCAGGGGAGCCTGACGCCCCCGC
>NZ_JAFBIO010000061.1 GCF_021531255.1 Allofournierella massiliensis
CTTCTTTTCCCCGGCGGGGGCGGGCGTGGCCCCACGGGGGGCCATCAGGGAGGCAAAATCCGGCCAGATCTTCCAGCCCCCGTCCCCTTCCAGCCAGAGGATGGGGCAGGCCAGCCGCTCCATCAGGTAGCGGTCGTGGGTGATCAGCACCAGGGTGCCCTCGTATTCTTCCAGGGCCTGGGTCAGGCTGTCCCGGGTGTAGATGTCCAGGTGGTTGGTGGGCTCGTCCAGAAACAGCAGGTTGGGCCTCTCCAGCACCAGCTGGGCAAAGCGCAGCCGGGCCAGCTCACCGCCCGAGAGGGCGGCGCATTCCTTGAACACCTCTTCCCCCTTAAAGCCGAACCGGGCCAGATGGCTGCGCACTTCCAGCTGGGTGAAGGAGGGGTACTGGTCCCAGAGGGCGCTTTCCACCGTGCCCGCCCGGCGCGCCTGCTGCTGCTCGAAGAAGCCGGGCTTGACCCCGCCGCCCAGCCGGGCGTACCCCGCCGAGGGGCGCCGCCGGCCGGTGAGCACCTGCATCAGGGTGGATTTGCCCGCCCCGTTGGGCCCGGCGATCACCAGCCGCTGGCCCCGCTCCAAAACCAGGTCCAGGGGCTGCACCAGGGTGCGCTCGCCGATCTTCACCGTCAGCCCTTTCAGGGCCAGCACCTCCTTGTAGGGGGCCACGTCGAACTCGAACCGGAAGGCCGGGCCCTTGGCCTCGGGGGGCGGGGCCTGGGTGATCTCCATCTTTTCCAGCTGGCGGCGGCGGCTCTGGGCCATCCTGGTGGTGGAGGCCCGCACCAGGTTGCGGGCCACATAGTCCTCCAGTTTTTTCGCCTTTTCCAGGTCGGCCCGGCGCTGTTTTTCCTGGGCGGCCCGCCGTTCCTCCCTCTGGGGCAGGTAGGCCGAGTAGCTGCCCCGGTAGGCCCGCACCCGGTTTTCCTCCACCTCCCAGATCCGGCTGCACACCTTATCCAGGAAGTACCGGTCATGGCTCACCGCCAGCACTGCCCCCTTGTACCCGGCCAGAAAACTTTCCAGCCATTCCAGGGTGGCAAAATCCAGGTGGTTGGTGGGCTCGTCCAGCACCAGCACCTCGGGGCTCTGCACCAGAAGCCTTGCCAGCCGCAGCCGGGTATACTCGCCCCCGCTCAGCACCGACACCTTCTTGTGCCAGGTATCCTCCCCAAAGCCCATGCCGCTCAGCACCCGGCGGATCTGGGTATCCCGGTGGTAGCCGTCGGCGGCGTCCACCACCGCCTGGCAGCGGGCGTGCTCTTCCAGCAGCTCCTGGTCGCCGGGGCGGCGGGCCATCTCCCCTTCCAGCCGGCCCATCCGTTCCAGGGCCTCCAGCACCGGGCGGAAGGCCTCTTCCATCTCCCCGTACACGTCCCGGGTGGGGTCCAGCCTGCCGTTCTGTTCCAGATAGCCCAGCCGGGCCCCCCGGGTCAGGTCGATCTCTCCCCCGTCCGGTTCCAGTTCTCCGCACAAAAGGCGCAGCAGGGTGGTCTTGCCCGCCCCGTTGGCCCCCACGATGCCGATCCGGTCCCCTGCTTCCACCTGCAGGTTCACATCCAGCAGGGCCGGGGTCTCTCCAAAATATTTGTTCAGGTCATGTATCCCGATGAGCATCCTGTTTTTTATTTCCTCTCTGGTCTTTCTCTGCCGGGGGCTGGGGCAGCCGGCGCAGGATCTCCTCGCACCAGTTCAATACGTCGGCGTATACCTGCTCCTTCCCCCGCTCGTTGAGCATCTCGTGGCGGCCCCCCGGGTAAAGCTTCATCTTCAGGTCCCGGTGGCCGGTGCGCCGCAGCCCCTCGTACACCCGGGCCACACCCCTGCCGTAGCCCCCCACCGGGTCGGCGTCGCCGCTAAAGAGCCGCACCGGCAGCCGCCGGGGCAGCTTTTCGTACCAGCCCGGCCGGCTCACCTGCCGCAGCAGCCAGAACAGCTCCCGGAAGGCGCTCACCGTGAACACAAAGGTACACTTGGGGTCGGCGGCATAGGCCGCCACCACCGCCTCGTCCCGGCTGATCCAGTCATAGGGGGTGAGGGGGTGGGGGATCCGGTCCAGATAGGGCCCGAAGGCCAGCTTCTGCACCAGCTCGGGCCGGTATTGGGGCCCCTTGGCGGCGGCGATGGCGCTGGTGAGGGCCAGCGCCCCCCCGATGCCGGCGGGGGCGTCCCCGGTGCCGCTTAAAATCAGGGCGTCCAGGGCCCGGGGGCTGCACTCGGCAAACCACCGGGCGATGAAGCTGCCCATGCTGTGCCCCAGCAAAATCAGGGGCAGGCCGGGGAACCGGGCCTTGGCCCGCTCCCCCATCCGGCGCAGATCCCCCACCAGCCAGGCCGCACCGGGGCCCGGGCCGAACCAGCCGTCCACCCCGCCGGGCAGATCGGAGGTCTTGCCGTGGCCCAGGTGGTCATGCAGGCAGACCACATACCCTCGCCGGGCCATATACCGGGCAAAGGGCAGGTAGCGGCCGGAATGTTCGCACATGCCGTGGCTGATCTGCAGGATGGCCCGGGGCTTTCCCCCGGGGCAGTACAGCAGCCAGCCCTGTACCTCAAGGCCGGGGCAGGCCGACGAGATCCTGATGCTTTCGGTGTTCACTTCCCACATTGGCCAGTTCATCCTCCTCCATCACGATGGGGTAAAGCTCCCGCAGATCGCCCACCATATGGTCGGGGGCGGGGCGGGGGGCCTTCTCAAAACCGCCGGGGCAGAACCAGCAGGCGGCCAGGCCCGCGTTCTTGGCCCCTTCCACGTCAGCCTTCAGGCTGTCGCCGATCACCAGCACCTTTTCCCGGTGCTTGATGCCCAGGTCTTTCAGCACCCCCTCGAAAAACCGGCGGGCCGGCTTGTTGGCCCCCATCTTTTCCGAGATATAGATGCCGTCCATGTATTGATCCAGGCCGCTGAGGGCCAGCCGGCTGCGCTGCACTTTTTCAAAGCCGTTGGTCACCACCGCCAGGGTGGCCACCTCGCTCAGCTCCCGCACCGCTTCCAGGGCTCCGGGCATCAGGTCGGCCTGGCCGGCCAGGGCCTGCTCGTAGGCCCGGCTCAGGGCCTCCGGGTCGCCGGTGAGGGCCAGCTGGCGCAACAGCCGGGCGAACCGCTCCCGGTAGAGCTTTTCCCGGCGGATCTCGCCCCGTTCCAGGGCCTGCCACAGCTCCCCGTTGATCCTGGCGTACAGGGCCAGCACCGCCTCCTCGGCGGGGATGCCGAACTGCCCCAGGGCCGCCGCCAGAGCCTTGCGCTGGCTGGCCTCAAAATCCAGCAGGGTGCCGTCCGCGTCGATGAGCAGACAGTTGTAATATGCCATGGTGGTTTTTCCTCCTTATTGAAAGGTCGCTTATGCGTCAAATTCGCCCTTTACCGACCGGTCGAACAGCCCCCGCAGGGCCTCGGCGGGCTCGGCGCCCCGGTAGAGGATGGCGTCCACCACCTGGCAGATGGGCAGGTCCACCCCGTACTCTTCGCCCAGCCGCAGCATGGCCTGGACGGTGGCGGCCCCTTCGGCCAGCTTGTCGTAGGCTTCGCCCTTGATGAAGCTCTCGCCGAAGCGGCGGTTGTGGCTGTGGGCCGAGAAGAGGGTGGCCTCATAGTCCCCCAGGTGGCACAGGCCATAGGCGGAAAGCTCATTGCCCCCCATGGCCCGGATCAGGCGGGCCACCTCCCGGGCGCCCCGGGCCATCAGGGCCCCTTTCAGGCTGGGCCAGCCGTAGCCGTCCAGCATGCCGGCGGCAATGCCGATCACGTTCTTGGCGGCGGCCCCCACCTCGGTGCCGATCAGGTCCTTGCCTTTATACAGGCGGATCAGCTCGCTGGAAAGGTTCTCCACCACGAAGTCCACCACGGCGGGGTCGTCGGAATCCACCACCATGCAGTTGGGGATGCCGGCGGAAAAATCCTGCACATGGCCGGGCCCCACCCAGACCGCCAGGGGCAGGGGGGCGGGGATCTCCTGGCGGAATACCTGGGTCAGCCGCAGGCCGGTCTCCACCTCGATGCCCTTCATGCAGAGGATGAAGGTCTTGCCGGAAAGATCCAGCCCGGCCAGCCGCCGGCAAAGGTCCCGCAGCTGCTGGGCGCTGATGGAAATGACCACCGCCTCGGCCCCTTCCAGGGCCTTTTCCAGGTCGTCTTCCAGGCGAAGGTTTTCGGGCAGGGTGAGGTAATCGTTCCTGCCCTCCGCCTTCAGCCTTGCGAAAGTCCGGCTGCCCGGGCGGCCCCACAGGGTCACCTGGTTGCGCCGGCTGTGGTAGCAGGCCAGGAAGGTACCCCACCGGCCGCAGCCCAAAACCGTCATCTTCATCTGTTGTTCCTCATTTCTCCCCGGCCGGGCCGGGGCTGGTTTTCGGCGGGGCGGACCCGAGGGCCGTTTTCCCGCTCATATGCTCCAAAGCCCGCCGCCCTGTGTGGGGGGCGGCGGGCGGCAGGGTGGCTTTCGTCTGGCCGTTGCCGGCCTTTCCCCGGGCGCTGCCGGGGGCTAAGCCTTCCGGCTCCCCTTTTCCGGCATACCGCCGGGCCGGGGTCAGGCCTTCCGGCTCAGTCCTCCCCTTCCCCATCCGGCTGGGTGGGGGTGGGTTCCTGGGTAGGCTCCGGCGCGGCCGTGGGCTTGGGGGTCGGTGCGG
>NZ_JAFBIO010000062.1 GCF_021531255.1 Allofournierella massiliensis
CTGGTCATCCCGGGCGGGGGCCTTAGCCTGCTGCAGCAGGCTGCTCAGGGCGTTCTGCAGCAGCACCCGGTCGGCACCGCACTCGCTGCACTCGGCGCAGTTTTCCTCGTTGGGATGGAAGGCGCCGCAGGCGCAGTACCAGCCGTTATCCAGCACCTGGGGGGCGTAGCGCAGCCGGTCGTTGGAGGTGCGCCGCTGCAGCGCCCCTGCCAGGTTGGCGGGCAGCAGCCGGGGTGCGGGCAGGCGCACCCGCTTGTACTGGGCCAGGGGAATGGCCGAGCCCTCGGGGCCAAAGGCCCGGTCCAGCATGACCTCCACGCTGGCCACCGGCTTGGGGCTGATATACACGGCGTCATCGCTGCCGAACACATCCCCCTTGGCGGCGTCCAGTTCCTCGTAATAGTACTGGCTCTCGCAGACCACCTGGCCCTGGGTATCCTTGCATTTGAAGTTGATCACCAGCCCGGTGATGGGGGTATCGCTCACATTCTTGAAGGAGAGGCAGACCGCAATATCGCCGCTCACGTCGCCCTTCAGCATCTCCACCTGCACGAACTGCACAGGGGAACCTTTGGTGTAATAGTTGGCTCGGCTCTGGGCCAGAAGGTTAAAGTTTTCTTCCATGATCCGCTTACTCCTTACGCTGTGGTGTTTCAGGCGCGGGGTTCATCCTCCCCGGCCTGGCGGGGCTCCTCTTCAGTGGCCTTTTCGGGGGCCGGGGCCTCCTGGGGCCCGGCCTGGGCGCTTTCGGGGGCCTGGGGGGCAGCCTCCCCGGCTGTCTCTTCCGGCCCTGCCTGGCTGGGCTGGCCGGCGCTTTCCTCCATGCCTTCCCCGTTCAGGTTTTCCTCTTCCAGGGGATCGGCGGTGAGGGTGCCTTCCTCGTCCTCCCGGCGCAGGGGGGCCTTCTTGCGGGCCTCGGCCTCCGGGTCAAAGGGGGGCAGCTCGCCGCCCTCCATCAGGGTCTTGAATTCCTCGCCGGAAAGCTTCTCCCGCTCCATCAGGGCGGCGGCCACCTTGTGCAGCTCGGCCATATGGTCGGCCAGGGTGCGGCGGGACCGTTCATAGGCCTCATCCACAATATCCCGGATCTCGTGGTCGATCTCGGCGGCGATATCCTCGCTGTAGCCCTTGCCCTGGCCCAGGTCACGGCCCAGGAAGGTGGTATCGGGGCTGGAACCGTAAACCACCGGGCCCAGCCGCTCGCTGAAGCCGTACCGGGTCACCATGGCCCGGGCGGTGGCGGTGGCCCGCTCCAGATCGTTGGAAGCGCCGGTGGAGATGTCATCCAGCACCAGCTGCTCGGCCACACGGCCGCCCAGCAGGCAGACGATATCCTCATTCATGGCGGTGCGGGTCACATAGCTGGCGTCCTTATCCGGCAGGTACATGGTATAGCCGCCGGCAGCGCCCCGGGGGATGATGCTGATCTGGTGCACCGGGTCGTGGGTGGGGCAGAAGTAGCCGGTGATGGCGTGGCCCGCCTCGTGGTAGGAGGTGAGCTTCTTCTCCTTTTCGGTGACCACCCGGCTCTTTTTCTCGGGGCCGGCCACCACCTTGATGGAGGCCTCCTCGATCTCCACCTCGGTAATGGCCCGCTTGCCCCGGCGGGCAGCCAGCAGGGCCGCCTCGTTCACCAGGTTTTCCAGGTCGGCGCCGGCAAAACCGGCGGTGGATTTGGCAATGGTCTTCAGGTCCACATCCGGGGCCAGAGGCTTGTTGCGGGTGTGCACCTTGAGGATCTCTTCCCGGCCCTTCACATCGGGCAGGCCCACATACACCTGCCGGTCAAACCGGCCGGGGCGGAGCAGCGCCTTATCCAGGATGTCGGCCCGGTTGGTGGCGGCGATGACAATAACGCCCTCGTTGGCGTCGAAACCGTCCATCTCCACCAGCAGCTGGTTCAGGGTCTGTTCCCGCTCATCGTGACCGCCGCCCAGGCCCGCGCCGCGCTGACGGCCCACCGCGTCGATCTCGTCAATGAAGATGATGCAGGGCATGCTCTTTTTGGCCTTGTCGAACAGATCCCGCACACGGGAAGCGCCCACGCCCACATACATCTCTACGAAGTCGGAGCCGGAGATAGAATAGAAGGGCACCCCCGCCTCACCTGCGCAGGCACGGGCCAGCAGGGTCTTACCGGTACCCGGAGGGCCCACCAGCAGTACGCCGTGGGGGATGCGGGCACCCAGGGAATTGAACCGGGTGGGGCGCTTGAGGAATTCCACGATCTCGGCCAGCTCTTCCTTTTCCTCGTCGGCGCCGGCCACATCGGCAAAGGTGGCCTTGCGCTGGTTCTCCTGCTGGTCCTTGACCTTGGCGCGGCCCACGTTCATGACGCCGCCGCCACCCATGCCGCCCCGGTACATGTTGAAGAAGACAAAGCCCATGCTGCACAGCAAAAGGCCGTAGAAGATGATCTCGGTCCAGGGGATGGAATTCTTGATGCGGGCCATATCGTACACCATGGGGGCGTCCGGGTTGGCCTCATCATAGGCGTCGATATATTCCTGCATGCTCTCCAGGAAATAGGCGGTGTAGGGCAGCTTATAGCTCACCAGCACGGTGCCGCCGTTCTGGGGGCCGGTCTGGCTCTGGTCGCCCATCACGCTGCTGAGAAGCCCGCCGGCAGCCGGGGTAGGCTGCTGGGTGGTCTCGGGCAGTTCCACCGGGCCCTCTTTCAGGCTCAGGGTGATGACGCCGGTGTTCAGGTCCAGATCAAAGGCAGTGACCTGTTTGTTCTTGAAATAGCTCACCACCTGGGAATAGCTCATGGTGGAGCTTTCATTGCCCATGAAGGAAAAGATTGCCATGACCATCATGATCAGGGCCAACAGCACCGCAATATAGATGCCGTTGAATTTGGGTTTCTTTTGCAAGCGATCAACTCCTGTTCTGCCGGCTCAGGGGCCGGCGCCCTTCTGCCCCTCAAAAGGGGGATCTATACTTTCCCGCCCGCTGTTATTTCTGATATACTTCAGGTTTCAGCACGCCCACATAGGGCAGATTGCGGTATTTTTCGTCATAATCCAGGCCATAGCCCACCACGAACTCGTCGGGCACCTCGAAGCCCAGGTAGTCGGCGTGGATATCCGCCTTGCGGCGGGTGGGCTTATCCAGGATGGCGGCGATCCGGATGCTGGCAGGGTTACGCAGCCCCAGCATGGGCTTGAGCTTGGAGAGGGTAACGCCGGTATCCAGGATATCCTCCACGATCAGCACATCCTTGCCGGAAAGGTCCTGATCCAGGTCCTTGATGATCTTGACCAGGCCGCTGGTCTCGGTGTTGGCCCCATAGCTGGAAACCACCATGAAATCGATCTTGCAGGGGATGGTGATGGCCCGCATCAGATCGGCCATATACACCACCGAGCCTTTCAGGATTGAGACCAGCAGAAGGTTTTTGCCCTCATAGTCCCGGCTGATATCCCGGCCCATCTGGGCCACCTTGGCCTGCAGCTCTTCCTGGCTGACCAGTACCTTCAGCACATCGTCGTCCATCCGCATTGCTTCTCTTCCTCCACCTTTTGCCCGGTTCGGATCTCCAGCAGCCGGCGGGTGCCCTCGTCCGGTTCAAAGCCCTGGGCAAAGCCCCGGTCAAACACCCACAGCACCCGGCTGCCCGAAGCCAGCAGCGGCAAAAGGGGCCGCTGCGGCCGGGGGATCTTCCACTCGTTATACCATTTTTTCAGGGTCTTGGAAACGCCCCGGCCCGCCGGCCGGAAAACGTCCCCTGGCTGACGAGTCCGCAGGATCGGTCCAGCCTGTAGTATTTTATCATAATCTGCCAAATAGTTTAAGTCTTTTTTATGAACAGGTGCATTTTTCTTGAAATTTTCATCCTTTATCACCTGTACCTTCAAAAAATAACCTCCGGGCAGCTCCTCCTCCCCTTCCCGCAGGGGGTGGGGCGGGGCGGGCTCCAGGCCGGTCTGCTCTTCCCAGAAGGCCCGGCCGTTTTCCACCACAAAGCGCAGGCCGGGCCCCGGCTGGACGGCGCCCCCCTGCCAAAGGGCTCTTTCCATCTCCTCCAGGTGCCGTGCCTCGGGCTCAAAGCGGCCCCGGGCCAGCAGCTGCAGGGCGGCCTGCCGCTCGGGGGCAGGGGCCTCGGCCAGGGTGCGGGCGTCCCAGCCCTCCCCTTCCAGGGCGGCCTCCTCTAACAGGATTTCCCCCCGGGCCTCCAAATACCCGCTCAGTTCCCGCATTTGGCCGCAAAACCTGCCCATGGCCTCCAGGGCTCCCCCGTTTGCCGCCAGAAGGGCGGGCAGGGCCTGGCTGCGCAGCCGGTTGCGGGCATAGTCCTGCTGGCGGTTGGTGGCGTCCTCCCGCCAGGCGATCCCCGCCTGACGGCAGATATTCTCGGTATCCGCCCGGCCAATGGCTAAAAAAGGCCGCCGGTAAACGCCCCGCCGGGGCGGGATGCCCCCGGCGGGGCGTTTACCGGCGGCCTTTTTTAGCC
>NZ_JAFBIO010000063.1 GCF_021531255.1 Allofournierella massiliensis
GCTTCGGCCTATGCTCTGGCAGGGCTGGTGAGCGATGAGGAGCTGTGCGCCGATTACATCCTGCCCAAGGCCTTTGATCCCCGGGTGAAGGATGCGGTGGCCAAGGCTGCCGCCGAGGCTGCCATCAAGGACGGCGTGGCCCGCATCTAAAGGGAAAAGAGGAGCCGAAAGCCCTGATTGGCCGGCTCTTTATCCCTGGCGTGCCCTTGGAGCGCGCCGAACATTATAATGATTTGCTTCTATAAATTTTGATTCCTCTTTTGTACGGTCCCCGGGCCTGCTCTGCGCCTTTAAAAGCGCGGGGCAGGCCCGGGGGCTTTTCTTTGTTTTGGAGGAATAAAGGCGGAAAACAGGGCGGATTTGTCAAAATTATAACGTATTTCGTTGCTTTTGAGGTTTTTGACCCGGCTGTAAATCTGTACATTCCTGCCGGGAAACCTTTATACAATTTGCGATATATTTTTGATTATCAAAAATAGGAAGGATTTTGTGGATAAAAAGCCGCCAAAAAGATGATGGATTCAGTCAATTGAAGGGCCCGGGAACGGCCGATACAATATAAGTAAAGAGCGGATCTCAGAATAGCTTGCGGATCCCCAAAAAGCGGCGCAGGCCCAGCGGCGAACGGCGGACTCTCACCCGCCGGACAAGGGGCTGCGGCGCAGAGAAAGTGAGGTAATTTGGTATGAGCAACTTCGGTAAGGGTATCGATAAAAAGACATTCTGGCCGGCAACCATCGTAACTCTGGCATTGGGCGTTCTGTTTTTCGCCTTCCCGGAACAGAGCAATACGGTGCTGAATCAGATCCACAATTTTACAACCCATCAGCTTGGCTGGTTCTTCCTGCTGGTGGTTATGGGTCTGCTGGTTCTTTGCTTCTATTTTGCGTTCTCTCGTCTGGGCAATGTGGTGCTGGGCGCCCCTGGCGAAAAGCCTGCCTGCTCCACCTTCACCTGGCTGGGCATGATCCTCACCTCCGGCACCGGCGGCAGCCTGCTGTACCTGGGCGCGGTGGAATGGATCTGGATGTCTGACGCGCCTCCCTTTGGGGTGGCTCCCCGCAGCGCCGAGGCTCTGAGCTGGGCTTCCGCTTTCGGCATGTGGAACTGGGGCTTCTCCGCCTGGGCCTTCTATATCGCCTGCGCGGTGCCCATCGGCTACTTCTTCTTTGTCAAGCGCAAGAGCAACATGAAGATGAGCGAGTACTGCCGCCCCCTGCTGGGCAAGCGCTCGGACGGTCTGGCCGGCCACGCCATCAACTTCGTTTACCTCTTCGCCCTGCTGGGCGGTGTGTTCACCTCCCTGGCTCTGGGCACCCCTCCCATCTCCAGCGGCATTGCTTACCTGCTGGGCTGGGAACAGACCAATGTGGTGATCGATATCATCGTGCTTGCTCTGTGGACCTTCATCCCCCTGGCGGCTCTGATCTTCGGCCTGCAGCGCGGCGTGGCCAAGCTCAGCGACTGGAACGTGCGGGGCTTCATTCTGCTTCTGGGTCTGCTGGTGGTGCTGGGCCCCACCTGGTTCATCTTTAACCACTCCCTGGATTCCCTGGGCCTGATGATCCAGAACTACATCTACATGGGCACCTATACCGACCCCATCAACAACAGCGGTTTCCCCCAGGCCTGGACCATCTTCTATATGTCCTGGTGGGCCGTGTACGCCCTGCCCTTCGGTCTGTTCATCGCCAAGATCTCCAAGGGCCGTACCATCCGTCAGATGGTGCTGGGCGGCATGGGCGCAGGCAGCCTGGGCTGCTGGCTCTTCTACATGGTGCTCCCCTCCTTCGGTATTGACCTGCAGCTCTCCGGCCAGGTGGACCTGTACACCTCCCTGGCGGAAAAAGGCCGCGGCGGCGTTGTGATCGATCTGTTCCAAAACCTGCCCGGCGGCACCTTTATCATCGCCCTGTTCACCATCCTGGTGCTGGTGGCCTATATCACCGGTCACTGCTCGGTGGGTTACTCGCTGGCGGCTGCCTGCGAAAACCGCATCAAGGGCGACGAGGAGCCCCAGAAGTGGAACGTGGCCTTCTGGCTGATCCTGGCCGGTGCCGTTTCCCTGGGCCTGTACCTGGTCAACCCCGAGGCTCTGACCCCGCTGCAGACGGTGTCCATCCTGTTTGGCTTCCCGGTCTGCTTCGCCATCCTGGCGCTGGTGCTCAGCTTCTTCCGGCAGCTGAAGAAGGACTTCCCCGAAGGCCTGCCCATCCCGCAGCATGCTGGTGAAAAGATCTACGGCAAGCCTGAAGAAGAGGAAGAAGAGACTGTGGCCGGCTGAGCCATTTAGTTGAAAAAAGATTTCCGGCCTTCCCCGCACAGGGGGAGGCCGGATTACCTAAAAGAAAGGGAAGAGAGAAGGATGCAGATCGGGACACAAGCGCCCCGCTCCGCCCCCGAATACTGGGATGTGGCGGTAATGGGGGCCGGCCCGGCAGGTATTGCCGCCGCCTGCACCGCAGCGAGAAACGGCCTGCGCACCCTGCTGGTGGAAGCAGGGGAAAAGATCGGCGGTGTGATGAGCTCCTGCCCCGGCATGATGCTGGGGGCAGGCTATCCCCTTGGCCGGAGCATCGGCGGTTTATTTGAGGAATTTACCCAAAGGCTCTACCAGGCCGACCCGCCCCGGGCCGAGCGCCGGGTATGCGCCATCTTTGAATTTGGCCCCGAGGTGATCTACGACCCGGACTATGCCTTGTTCCAGCTGTATGCCATGCTGGAAGAGGCGGGGGCGCAGCTGAGGCTGTCCACCCGGATGGAGTCGGTCACCATGAAGGGCGACCGGATCGCCTCCGTCCGGCTGTTTGGCCCGGAGGGAATGCGGGAGGTCCAGGCCGGCGTCTGGCTGGATTGCACCGGAAACGGGGACCTGGCCGCCGCGGCTGGGGTGCCTTTCCAGCTGGGCGATAAAAACGGCAGCATGATGGGCGCCACCCTGACCTTTTTCATGGAGCAGGTGGACTGGGAAAAAAGCCTTTGCCCAGCCGGATCTTTACCATACCGCCCTGGCGGAAAAGGGGATCCGGGAGGGACGGCTTCATCCGGATATTGCGGCGGGCTGCGGCATGAATATCAGCACGGTGCACCGGTTCCTTACTTCTCTGCTGGCCTCGGGCTATGCGGTGCAGGAGGAGGAATCCGGCCTGTACCGGCTCACCTTTGGCTTCTGCCGGTTGGGGAACAGCATCCGGGCCAATACCGAGCTCCACTCCCTCTGCCTGCCCTATCTGCGCCAGATCGCCCAGCAGACCGGCTGGACGGCTCTTCTGGTGCGGGAATATGATATGACCGCCCTCTGTGCCGAAGCAGTGCCCGGGGAGCGGGCCGGCGGGGCGCTGCCCCGGCGGGATATGGCGCCTTTGCAGGCCAGTGCCTCGGGCCGGCTGCTGCTCACCGGCTGGAATGCCCGCCGGCTGGAACAGCTGGCCCAGATGAGGGGGCTGAGAGGGGGCGGCCCTTCCACCCTGGCGGCTCTGCGCCGGGAACTGGTGATGGTGCGGGCCCGGGGCTATGCCCTGGATAACGAGGAGACCGAGCCGGGCTGGCGGGGGCTGGCGGTGCCCCTGCGGGATTACACCAACCGGCCGGTGGCAGCCCTGGAAGTGCGGGGCCCGGTGCGGGCCTGGCCGGAGGACGAAGCCCTGGAACCCCTGGAAGCGCTGAACCGGGCAGCGGCCCAGCTCTGTGCCTTTTTGGGGTATGACCCGGCCCGGGATCGTCCCCCTGCTTTCCGGCGATGAGGGAATCTTCTCCCTTTTTTGCGCAGCTCTTGTAAAAGCGGCAGGGAATATGGTATAGTCATACTGATTCGTTATGTAAAGCAGCTTCTGGGGAGGATTTTCATGAAGCGAAAAACAAACAGGGATTTTTCCCGGTATTTTTCGGTCAACCGAATGAACCGGGTTCCCTTGTATAAATTGCTGGTCAGCGGTTTGCTGGCCGTGACCCTTACGGCAGGCCTGGGCACCGGTATAGCGGTGTGGGCCTTTTCGGGTGCCGGGCAGGAAACTTCGGTGCAGGCCGAGCTGAGCCCCACCCCCACGCCTGCGCCCACGGCTACCCCC
>NZ_JAFBIO010000064.1 GCF_021531255.1 Allofournierella massiliensis
CGCCCGCCCTCCTCGCCCCATCGCCCGCCGGGTGCCTGTGTCCCGAAAGGCGCTGCCCCCATTGCAGGGGCCGACGAAAAGGCGACGAAAAGTTTTGATTGACAGGGGCCGCAAGACCACACCAACCGCAAACCGACCAAGGGAAGGAGGCATGCCCATGGCAGCCAGCGCCGCCTGGGTGCGCCGCAAAGAGCTGGAATACTGCGCCGAACACCCGGTGTATTTCGCCGAGACCTACGGCCACATCGAGGATAAAAGCGCCGCCGAGCTCATTCAGCCCTTCCGGCTCTGGCCCGCCCAGAAACAGGCCCTGGAAGAGCTGGCCGCCCACCGCATGAACGTGATTTTAAAGGCCCGCCAGCTGGGCATCACCTGGCTGGCCCTCACCGAGGCGGTAAGGCTGCTGCTTTGCCGGAGCGGCCGCACCGTGGTGGCCATCAGCCGGGCCGAGGACGAGGCCAAGGAGCTGGTGCGCCGGGCGGCGGTCATCCTGCGCAGCATGCCCGAACTGGTGCGGGAGGAACGGGCCGCGCCCCCCGGCTGGGCCGGGCCGGTGTTCCGGGCCGCCAGCCTGGAACTCACCCTCCGCTTTCCCTGGGGGCCGGATTCGGTATTCAAGGCCCTGCTTTCCTCCCCCGGGGCGGCCCGGGGCTTTACCGCCGACCTGGTCATCCTGGACGAATGGGCCTTCCAGCAATTTGCCGAGGAGATTTGGGCCTCCATCTTCCCGGTCATGAACCGGCCCGGCTCGGGGCGGGTCATCGGCCTTTCCACCATCAAGCGGGGCACCCTGTTTGAGGAGATCTTCACCAATCCCCACAACGGGTTCCACAAGATCTTCCTGCCCTGGCAGGCCGACCCGGCCCGGGATGAGGCCTGGTACGAGGCCACCCGGAAGGCCCTGGGGCCGGACAAGACCCTCCAGGAATACCCCGCCAGTGTGGAACAGGCCCTGCGGGTGCCGGGGGGCCAGTTCTTCCCGGAAGTGACCGAGGCCACCCACCTGCGGGGGCCGGACAACTTCTTTGCCGGGCCGGTGCGCCGGTTTCTGGCCATCGACTACGGGCTGGATATGTTTTCGGCCCACTGGATCGGGGTGGATGCCTTTGGCCGGGCCCGGGTCTACCGGGAATACGACGCCCCCGACCAGAAAATCGGCGAGGCCGCCGAGACGGCCCGGGCCCTGTCGGGCGGCGAGGAGATCGAGGCGGTGCTGGCCCCGCCCGACTTATGGAGCCGCAGCCAGGAGAGCGGCCGGAGCCGGGCGGCCATTTTTGAGGAACACGGCCTGCCCCTTACCCGCACCAGCAACGACTTTGAGGCCGGGTGCGCCGGCATGAAGGAATGGCTGCGGCCCGGGCCGGGGGGCGAGCCGATGCTCACCATCGGGCGGGGGCAGGCGCCGAACCTGCTGCGCTGCCTGCAGAAGATTCTCAAAGACCCCCTGCGCCCGGACGTATACGCCAAGGAGCCCCACGCCCTGACCCACGACTGCGACAGCCTGCGGGCCTTCTGCGTCTGGTGGGCGGGGCCGGCGGCCCCGGCAGCGCCCCGGCGCCGGGCGGTATGGGAGGCCGACCAGTACGAGGACTATGAACACGCATCGCCCGCCCAGCGGCAGATGCTGATCGAGAGATGGGGGGATCCGTTTTGAGAGGGGAAAAAGAGAAAAAACAGCGGGCCGAAAAGCTCCGGTTCTGGCAGGAGCGGCTGGACAAGGCCCTCAAGGCCTATGCCGAGGAACTGGCCGAGATGGACCGGCGGGAGGGCTACTACAACGGGGACCGGTCGGTGGACCCCGACCCCAACACCGGCCAGAGCGCCCGGCGGCTCAGCTCCAACGTGCGGAACATCGTGTACGAATTGATCGAGAGCCAGGTGGACCCCACCATCCCCCTGCCCCGGGTGGAGGCGGTGCACCGGGAGGACCGGCCCCTGGCCAAAAAGATCGAGGCCCTGCTTCGCAGCCGGATCACCTCCGGCCGGCTGGGGGCCCTGAACGACCTGCAGGAGCGCACCGTACCCATCCAGGGGGGCAGCTTCTGGCAGGTGGAATGGGACCCCGCCGCCGGCGGCCACTGTGTGCTGGGGGATGTGACCGTCACCGAACGGCACCCCCGCCAGGTCATCCCCCAGCCGGGGGTGTACGAAATCGAAAAGATGGATTACCTCTTCCTTCGCCTGCCCCAGACCCGGGCCTTTCTGAAGCGCCGGTACGGGGTGGAGGTGACCGACGGGGAGGAGGACCCCGGCCTGCGGGGCCCCGGCCAGGGCCCGGAAGAGGATCTGGTGACCCAGAACATCGCCTACTACCGGGACGAGGAGGGGGACATCGGCCTGTTCAGCTGGGCGGGGGACACCCTGCTGGAAGATCTGCCCGGCTGCCAGGGCCGGATGCGCCGGGTATGCGCCGCCTGCGGCAGGGAGGAAAGCGGCCCGGTCTGCCCCTGCGGGGGGAAGAAGTTTATCCGCCAGAGCCTGGAAAGCCAGGAACTGCCCGAGGATTTCCGGGCCTACCTGGGGGATTTCGGCCCCTGGGGCCCGGAAGAAGAGGTGCCCCTGCTGGATAAGGACGGCCTGCCGGTATTGGGCCAGGAAGGCCAGCCCCTCACCCAGAGCCGCCGCCAGCGGCTGAAAGCCCCGGTCTACCGGCCCGGGCTCTACCCCCTGGTGCTGCGGCCCAACATCCGCAAATACGGCAGCCTTTTGGGGGTGAGCGACGCCGCCGTCATCCGGGACCAGCAGGACACCGTGAAAAAGCTGGGGGCCAAGATCGACGAGAAAATTTTGAAGGGCGGCAGCTACGTCACCCTGCCCCAGGGGGTGAATGTGGAGACCACCGAGCGGGAGCTGAAGATCATCCGGCTTCGCACCCCCGCCGAAAAGCAGCTCATCGACGTGCTGAACATCCAGCCTGACGTGACCAAGGAGCGGCTGGCCTTGGAGGACAACTATTCCTGGGCCAAATCCACCCTGGGCATTACCGACGCCTTCCAGGGCAAGTACGATTCCTCGGCCATTTCCGGCACCGCCAAGCAGTTTTCGGCCAACCAGTCCGCCGGGCGGCTCCAATCCAAGCGGGAAATGAAAAACCTGGCCTACGCCGAGCTGTACCGGATGATCTTCCGCTCCTGGCTGGCCTGGGCCGACCAGCCCCTGCCCTATTCCTGGCGGAACGAGGAGGGCCAGCTGACCTATGACCACTTCGACCGGTGGGAGTTTCTGCGCCGGGACGCCGCCGGCCAGCTGTACTGGGATGATGAGTTCATTTTTAGTGTGGACCCCTCGGCCACCCTTAGCAGCAACCGGGAGGCCCTGTGGCAGCAGATCGCCCAGAACTACCAGAGCGGCGCTTTCGGCCCCCTGGACAAGACCGGCACCCAGGTGCTGCTCTGGCGGCTGTACGAGTGGACCAACTACCCCTACGCCGGCCAGATCCGCCAGGCCCTGGAAGCAAGGCAAAGGGAGGAAGCCCTGGCCGCCGGGGGCGTGAATGCCCTGGCCGGGGAAGATCCGGCCGGGCTGACCGGCGGGGATTTGGCCGGGCTGACCGGCGGGCAAGCCGGCGCCCTTGCGGCGGGGCAGGAGAGTGCCCCGGAGGGGGCCGGGGATGGCG
>NZ_JAFBIO010000065.1 GCF_021531255.1 Allofournierella massiliensis
CCAAAAGCACTTTTCGAAAGAAAAGTGCTTTTTTGCTGCCTTTTTCTGCCACATAACAGCAATTATGTGGCCAGTAGGTTTTTAAGGGAGGTGCGCCATGTCGTTGGAATTGTATCCTCACAACCGTCAGGCTTACGATGCAGCGCTGACTTTGTTGAAGAAAAACGGCAAGGCGGCCGTGATCCATCCCACCGGGACGGGAAAATCCTATATTGGCTTTGAACTGGCCTGGGAACATCCTGGTGATCAGGTGCTTTGGCTTACCCCCAGTGAGTACATAGTAAAAACCCAGCTGGAAAATCTGTTCCGCTCCAGTGGCTGGAAACCGGGCAATATCTTTTTCCTTACCTATGCCAAACTTATGACCTTGAGCGACCAGGAACTGGCAGAGCTGCGCCCAGATTGGATTGTGCTGGATGAATTTCATCGGTGCGGGGCGGAAAAATGGGGCGAAGGTGTATCCAGGCTTTTATCGGCCTGGCCGGGGGTGCCCATGCTGGGGCTTTCCGCCACCAATGTGCGCTATCTGGATAATCAGCGGGATATGGCCAGCGAGCTGTTCGAGGGCAGTATCGCCAGCCAGATGACTCTGGGGGAAGCCATCGTGCGGGGAATTCTGCCTGCGCCGGTGTATGTGGCCTCGGTATACGGATACCAGAAGGAGCTGGAAAGCTGGCAGGGGCGTCTGCAAAAGCTAAAGGATCCAAATCGGCAAAATCAGGGAGAAAAATACCTGGAAGCGCTGCGCCGAGCCCTGGAAAAATCCCAGGGGCTACAGGGGGTCTTTGCCCGACATATGCCCAACCGGTCGGGGAAATATCTCTGCTTTTGTTCCGGCAGGCAACAGATGGAAGAAATGATCCGGGCGGGAAAAGAATGGTTTTCCGCAGTGGATCCCGCCCCTCATATTTATCGGGTGTATTCCGAAGACCCGGATGCGGGCGGAGACTTCCGGGCGTTCAAGGAAGATACAAGCAGCCACCTCAAGTTGCTGTACTGCATCGATATGCTCAATGAGGGCATCCATGTTTCGGGAATTGACGGAATCATCATGTTCCGCCCCACGGTTTCCCCCATTATTTATAAGCAGCAGCTGGGCAGGGCACTGGCAGCAGGCAGTAAAAGAACGCCGGTGGTGTTCGATGTAGTGAACAACTTTGAAAGCCTGTACAGCATTGGGGCCATTCAGGAAGAAATGCAGACGGCAGTGCAGCACCTGTACCGGGAGGGCCGGGGTAGCGAGATCGTCACCGAGCAGTTCCGAATCCGGGAAGAGGTGCAGGGCTGGCGGGAACTGTTCGAAAAACTGGGCGAAAGCCTGAGCCCCGGCTGGGAGCGATATTATCAGGCTGCCTGCCGATACAGGCGGGAAAATGGGGATCTCCGTATACCCAAGCGGTACAAAACGGAGGATGGGCTCTCCCTGGGCGCCTGGCTGGCGGCCCAGCGGGCCGTGCGCAGCGGCCGGGCCGAGGGCCATCTCAGCGAAGAGCAGATCCGGCGGTTGGATGCGCTGGGGATGGAATGGGAAAACCGGCTGGAACAAGCATTTGAGCGGGGCTATGCCCGGGCATCTCTCTATTACCAGGAGCATGGCGATTTGAATGTGCCTGCCCGGTATGTTACCGAGGACGGTTTTGCTCTGGGCAGGTGGATCACCAATTGCCGTCAACAGAAAACAGCCGGCGGAGGGATATTGACCCCCGAACGGGTGCGGCGGCTGGAAGAGATCGGGATGATCTGGAAGCCTTTCAGCCTCCGGTGGGAGCAGAACTATCTGGCTGCGGCCCGCTATTACGCAGAAAAAGGAAACCTGGAGGTCCCTCCCGAGTATGTGGATGGGGAGGGAATGGCGCTGGGCCGCTGGGTGGCCAAGCAGCGGGCCCTCTACGCCGGTACCGCCCAGGGGGCAGCTCTTTCCCCGGAACAGATCGCCCGCTTGGAAGAGATCGGGATGCGCTGGGAAAGCAGCGCCGACCGGCAGTGGGTGAAAAATTACGGGGCGGCCCGGCAGTATTATCTCCAGCATGGAAATTTGAAGCTGCCGGCCGCCTACAAGACACCGGACGGAATCGCGCTGGGCAAGTGGGTCAGGCGGCAGCAGTATGCCCTGTCCAATCCTCAAAAAAGCAACTGTCGGCTGACGCCTGAGCGGGTCAAAGGGCTGGCCGAGATCGGCATCGCCTGAGCGCCTGGTGAAAGAAAAAAGGAAAATGGGAAAGTGATACGCAAAAATCAACGGATCATCAATCTGCTCAACCTGGCATCCGATGCGGGGCTGATTTTCATTGCCTATTTTGCCGCGCTGATCGTCCGGTTTGAGTGGATGAAAGATGCCTATATCTCAGTGCCGCTGTACAGCCTGCGGTATGCCTGTGTGGCTGGGGCGTACAGCGTTCTGATGGTGCTGATCTACTGTGTTTTCCGCATGTATGGTTCTTATCGCTTTAAAGATCAGAGCAGTGAGATCGTCACCATCCTCCTGCTGAATGGGGTAGGAGCGCTTGGCTTGGTCTCTCTGCTCTATCTCACCCGCATTGTGGATGTATCCCGTCTGGCCATCTTTTTCTTTTGGGCTTTTTCCAGCGGCTTCATCATCGGTAAGCGGGTCTGTGTGCGGGCCATCCTGCGCCATTACCGGCAGCTGGGCTATAACCAGAAGCATGTGGTGGTGGTGGGCAATGGCCATTTCGCCCACCAATATATTCAGGATGTGAAAAATCACCCCCATATGGGCTTTACGGTGGATGGTTACGTGAGCCGGGCCCAAAAGCCGGAACTGGGGCAATGCCTGGGCGCCTATGAGGATCTGGAAAAGATTCTGGAAACCACCGATGTGGACGAGCTGGTAGTGGCTTTGGAGCCCCATGAAATCGGCTTTATGAAGCAGGTGCTTTCGGCGGCGGATAAAGCGGGAATCAAACTCAGCATCATTCCCTTTTACAACGATTTTTTCCCTTCCCACCCTACCATCGAGGTGATGGGACGCACCAAGCTCATCAATATGCGGGCTACCCCTCTGGATAACCTGGGCTGGGCCATGCTCAAGCGTGGGATGGATATTCTGGGCAGCGCGGTGCTCATCCTGATTACCCTACCCCTCATGCTGGTCATTGCTCTGGGGGTCAAGCTCAGCAGCCCCGGCCCGGTGCTGTTTAAACAGGAGCGGGTAGGCCGCAATAAAAAAATTTTCCGGATGTGGAAATTCCGCAGTATGCGGGTCACCGGCACTGAGAACACAGGCTGGAGCACGGAACAAGACCCCCGCAAGACCCATTTTGGCAGTTTTATCCGGAAGTTCAGCCTGGATGAGCTGCCCCAGTTCTTCAATGTGTTGGCAGGCCAAATGAGCCTGGTGGGTCCCCGGCCAGAGGTGCCCTACCATGTGGATCATTTTAAAGAAGAGATCCCCCTCTACCTGGTGCGCCAGCAGGTGCGCCCGGGTATGACCGGCTGGGCCCAGGTGAACGGCTGGCGGGGAGATACCAGCATCCGGGAACGGGTGGAGCATGACATCTGGTATATCGAAAACTGGAGCCTGGGGCTGGATTTGAAAATCCTGTTCAAGAC
>NZ_JAFBIO010000066.1 GCF_021531255.1 Allofournierella massiliensis
GGGGGGAAGGGGCGGCGCTTTCGGCAGGCCCCATGCCGTCCGGGCCGGAGGGGAGGGACGCAGCGGGCCGGGCCTCGGGCCGGGATTCCCCCGCCAGGGGCAGGGTGAAGCTCACCGCCGTGCCCTCGCCGGGGCGGCTGAGGAATTCCAGCTTTGAGCCGTGGAGCAGGGCGATGCGCTGGCAGAGGGCCAGGCCCAGGCCGGCGCCGCCCTGGCTGCGGGCCCGGGATTTATCCACCATGTAAAAGGGCTCGGTGATCCGGCTCAGCTGGTCGGCGGGGATGCCCCGGCCGGTGTCGGCCACCGTGACCCGGTAGCCCTCCGGGGTAAGTCGGCCCCGGATGAGAATCTGGCGCAGGGGCCCGTCCATAGCCTTGCGGGCGTTGTCGGCCAGGTTGTAGAGCAGGGTCTGGATGAGCTGGGGGTCAGCCCGCAGAAGGGCTTCCTCCCATTCCACAAAAAGCCGGATCTTTTCCCGTTCCAGCAGGGGGAGCAGGGAGCGGCGGGCCCCTTCCAGCAGGGCCTTGGCCGGCACCCGGGCGGTGGGGGCCTCGGCCTTGCCCAGGACGATCAGCTCCATCAGATGGAGGGAAAGGCTTTCCAGCCGGGTGCCCTCCCGGTAAATAAAGTCGGAATATTCCCGCCGCCGGGGCGGTTCCAGCTCATAGGTGCGCATCAGGTCGGCATAGCCGATGATGGAGGTGAGGGGCGTTTTCAGCTCGTGGGTGAAGTTGGCCACGAATTCCTCCCGGCGGCGGGCTTCCTCCTTCAGCTCGGCCATCTGGCTCTCCACCTGGTCGGCCATTCGGTTAAAGACCTGGGCCAGAGCGGCGGTTTCCAGGGTGGAGGAATCCTCGGGGGCCCGGCGGGAATAATCCCCCTCCCCCAAAAGGGCCGCGGCCTTGGCCAGCCGCCCCAGGGGGCGGGTGAGGCGGCGGCTGAACCAGAACAGAAGCCCGCCGCTTACCAGGCAGACCCCCGCCATCACCAGGCAGGAGGCCGCCAGGCTGCGCCGGCGCATCTGGTAGATGTCGGAGAAATCCTCCCGGGTTTCCAGATAGAGCAGCCGGCCGTCGGGGGTCTCCAGGGGCAGCACCACCTGGAAGGTGACCTCGCCCTCCGGCCCGGCCATCAGCCGGCTGCCCTGCTGGCCCGGTTCCAGCCCGGCGGGGAAGGGGTTGGATTCCAGCACCTGGGCCTGGCCCCCTTCCAGGCCGTAGTGATAGGCCAGATTGGTGGAAAGGACCTGATCCGCCGCCAGAAGGGCCTGGTAGGAAAGGCGGAGGCTGTCGGCCTTTTCCAGGGCGGAGGCCCGGCGGGCCGAGAGGGTGTTCTGGAACGAGGCGTTCACCAGAAGAAAGCTGCCCAGGCCCAGGCTGAACACCAGCAGGGCGCAGGCGGTGAAGAAGATCTTCCAGGCAAATTTCACGTCTCTTCCTCCTTCAAAAGGCGGTAGCCCACCTTATACACCGCCACCAGCCGGCCTTCCAGCCCCAGCTTGCGGCGCAGCCGCTGGACGTGGAGGTCCACCGTGCGGGTATCCCCCTCGAAGGGGTCCTGCCAGACCCGCTCATAGAGGGTCTGGCGGTAGAGGGCAATGCCCTGATTCTTCAAAAACAGCACCAGCAGGTCGAATTCCTTGGCGGTGAGCTCCACCGGGCGGCCGGCCCGCAGTACGGTGCGGGCTTCGGTATCCACCGTGATATCCCCGCTCACCAGGCGGCTGGCCAGCTTGTGGCCCCGGCGCAGCACCACCTCCACCCGGGCCAGCAGTTCCTCGATGGAAAAGGGCTTGGTGATATAGTCCTCGGCCCCCAGTTTCAGCCCCCGCACCCGGTCCTTCACGTCGGAGCGGGCGGTGATGAAGATGACCGGGGCCCCGTATTCCCGGGCATAGGGCAGCAGCTCGAAGCCGTCGGCCCCCGGCAGCATCACATCCAGCAGCACCAGGTCAAAGCGCTGGGTTTCCAGCAGGTCGGCGCACCCCGCCCCGTCAAAGGCGCAGGTGCACTGGTAGCCCGCCTGAGTGAGGCTGGTTTCCAGCAGGCGGGAAATGGGGACTTCATCTTCCACAATCAGGATGCGGATGGGGGACATGGCGATTCTCTCCTTTGGGGCCGGAAGGCTGTCTTTTTTACAGAATGCATCATTTTGGCATCAGAATTGCATCATGGGCACACAAAAAAGCCGCCCCGAAGGGCGGCAGGCCATTTCAGCGGATCTGGATATCCACCCCGTTTACTTCCACGCCCTCCTCGGCCCGGATGAGGATGTAGCGGACCCCGCCGATCAGGCGGGTCTCCACCAGGTCGCTGCGCTCCGGGTTCACCTGGATGGTCACATCCGGGGTGCAGACCTTGAAGCGGCGGGCGTCCACCAGGTTGCGGGGGCTGAGGGCGGCCTCGGCGCCAAAGCTGGCGTCGAATTTTTCCTCAAAGGCCGCCACCCGTTCCTCACTCACCCCGCTGTCCGAGAGCACCTCGCTCACCTGGCGCTTGGTGAGGGCGAGGGGTTCTTCCTCCTTGTTCTGCTTGTGGGCCTCGATCTTGTCGCAGAGCTGCTCGTGCACCGACTGCACCACTTCCAGGCTGCACTCCTCGGCCAGGGCCTGGCCCAGAAGATCGTCGAAGGTCTCCTTCTGGGCCTCGGCGGGCATGGGGATCTCCTGGCGGAAGATGGTATCCACAAATTCCTGGTGGTTTTCGCCGGCATTGCGGGTGTAGTAGAGGGAGGCGTATAGGTTGGCGCACCGGTCGTCAAAGGCGGGGAAGAGGAAGCCCAGCTCGGGGGGCGAGATGATCCAGTCCGCGTCCCGGTTATAGAACCGGTTTTCATGGGCGTAGTAGCTGAGGGCGGGCTTGGTCATCTTGACCGGGCAGATGCTGCAGAGCATGTAGGAATAGACCTCACTGGAGGCGTCCTCCTGCTGGAAGCCGTCCGCCGAGCGGAAGGGCACGTCGTAGGCGTCGTGCACCAGCAGGATCATGTAATTGCCCTCCATCACCAGGCTCTGGGTGACCCGGAAGAAGAATTCCTGCACCGCGTTTTCGTCCTGGAGGGCCGACTGGCGCAGGGCCATCAGCAGCTTGTGCTCGTCGCTGTCCACCACCTGGCTGGTATCGAAGCTCACGTCGATCAGGTTCTTGCCCAGGGTGCCGGACAGGGTGCGGCGCAGGATGGCCAGGATCTCCTCGGTCTCGGTCTGGGTCATCATGGCAAGGGATTGGTCAAACTGGGAGACGATCTCCCGCTTTTCGTTCACATAGCAGCCCCGCACATGGGTGATGTTGCTCTTTTCGGGGCGGAAGCGGCGGCGCAGCTCGCCGATCTCTTTCTCGTTCATGGTTTCTCCTTTTCTGCGGATAAAAAGGGCGGCAGGGCCCCGGAAGGCCCCGCCGCCCTTTGGGCGCGGTAAAAAATTTATTAGGGGGCCCTGCCATTATAGCATAAATCCGGCCGGCGGGGCAGGGGGAAAAGGGGAAAAGG
>NZ_JAFBIO010000067.1 GCF_021531255.1 Allofournierella massiliensis
AAACCCTCGCCGCAGCCCCTGCCCCCTTATCCCCCATCTTCTCACACTCAGGAAGGAAACTCTCCCATGTCACTTTTTGTTTCGGCCATCCTCACCGCCTTCGGCACCTTCAGCGCCCTGCCGGTACCCTGCCCGGGCTGGGGCGAAAAAAGCCTGCGGTATTCCCTGGCGGCCCTGCCCCTGGTGGGGGCGGCGGCGGGGCTTCTGCTCTTTGGCTGGGCCCGGCTCTGCGCCTTTTTGCAGCCGGGGGGCCTGGTGGAGGCGGCGGGCTACTGTCTTTTGCCTCAGGTATTCAGCGGGGGCTTTCATCTGGATGGCTTTGCCGACGTGAGCGACGCCCGGGCCAGCTGGGCCGAGCCGGCCCGCCGGCGCCAGATTCTCAAAGACAGCCATATCGGGGCCTTTGCCCTCATCCGCACCCTCTGGTATACCCTGGCCCTCTTTGCCCTGGCCACCGCCCTTCGGCCCGAGCCTGCCCGTCTGGCCCTGCTGGCCCTGCTGCTGGTGTTGGAGCGCGCCCTCGGCGCCCTGGCCCTGGTAAGCCTGCCCCTGGCGGCAGGGGGCGGCATGGCCCGCACCTTTGCCGACGGGGCCGACCGGGCCCGGGTGCGGCTTTTGCTGGGGCTCTGGGCCTTTTGCTGCCTGGCGGGCCTCTTGGCCCTGGGGCGCTTGACTGGCCTTGCCATGGCCCTTTTAGCGGCCCTCTGCTTTTTGCGCCTTTCCCGGGTGAGCCGGCGGGATTTCGGGGGCCTTAGCGGCGATCTGGCCGGCTGGTTTATCCAGCGATGCGAACTCTGGGGCTGGGCGGCCCTCATCCTGGGCCAGTCCCTGGCAGCCAAGGGGGTGTGGGGATGGTTCTGATCATCGGGCCGCTTTTTTCGGGCAAACAGGCCTGGGCCCGGCAAAATCTGGGCCTTGGGCCGGAGGATTTCTCCTCTTCCTTCCCCTGCCCCCAGCGGGCGGTGCGGGAGGCCCAGGCCCTGGCGGCAGGCCTTGATGGCCCGGCCCTGGAAGCCCTGGCCGACGCCCTGGCCGGCAAGGAGGCCGTCCTCTGCACCGAGGTGGGGGGCGGCGTGGTGCCCATCGACCCGGCCCAGCGGGCCGAGCGGGAGGCGGCGGGCCGCCTTACCCAGCTGCTGGCCCGGCGGGCGGCAAAGGTGGTGCGGGTCTGGTACGGCCTGCCCCAGACCCTCAAAGACACAAGGGAGAAAAAAACCTGATGGAAATTCTGCTTTTTCGCCATGGCCAGACCCCCGGCAACGCCCTGGGCCGGTACATCGGCGCCACCGACGAACCCTTAAGCCCGGCGGGCCGGGCCGCCCTTTCCCCCTATACCGGGCCGGTGCAGGCCAAATTCGTCTACACCACCCCCCTGCGCCGCACCGGCGAGACGGCGGCCCTGCTCTTCCCCGGCCTGCCCCAGCGGCCCCTGGCCGGGCTGGCGGAGATGAACTTCGGGGCTTTTGAGGGCCGCAGCGCCGCCGAGATGGCCGGCGACCCGGCCTACCGGGCCTGGGTGGCGGGGAACTGCCTTGGCCCCACCCCCGGCGGGGAGGATATGGCCTCCTTTGCCCGGCGCTGCGCCGCCGATTTCGAGCCGGCGGTGGAATCCGCCCTGGCCGAAGGCCTGACCCAGCTGATCTTTGTGGCCCACGGGGGCACCCTGATGGCCCTCATGAGCCTGTATGCCCGGCCCCGGCAGAGCTTTTTCGGCTCCATCCCCGGCAACGGGCGGGGCTGGCGGCTTTTGGTGGAGCCGGACCTCTGGCGGGCCGAAAAAGGCCTGCGCCTGGCCGGGGAGCTGGGGGCGGGCGGTGCCCTGGTGGATCTCCCTGCAGAGCCCACCGGGGGGGCTGCCCCTTCCCGGCCTGACGGCAGGGCCCCCGGGGCCGGGGAGGATACCCCGTGACCTTCTGGCTGTTTTACCCCCTGCCCCTCCCCCTGGCCCTGACGGCGGCGGCCCTGCCCCTGGCCGGGGGCCTGGCGCTGGATCTAGTTTTAGGCGACCCCCGGGGCTTTCCCCACCCGGTGGTGTATATGGGCCGGGCCATCCGCTGGTTTGAAAACCGTGTCGTGCCCCTTTTCCCCCAAAGCCCCCAGGGGCAGCTGGCGGCGGGGGCCCTGCTGGCCCTGGCCCTGCCCCTGGGCAGCTTTCTGGTGAGCCTGGGGGCCATTGCCCTGGCGGGGCATTTTCTGGGCTTTTGGGCGTCCCTTGCCCTGGAGACCTTCTGGTGCTGGCAGGCCCTGGCCCTGCGGGACCTGCAGGTGGAGAGCATGGCGGTGTACGCCCCCCTCTGCCGGGGCGATCTGCCCGCCGCCCGAAAAGCCGTGGGCCGGATCGTGGGGCGGGACACCCAGGCGTTGGACGAGGCGGGCGTGGCCCGGGCGGCGGTGGAGACGGTGGCCGAAAACCTCTCGGACGGGGTGATCGCCCCCCTTTTCTGCCTGGCCATCGGGGGCGCGCCCCTGGCCCTCTGGTACAAGGCGGTGAACACCCTGGACAGCATGGTGGGCTACAAGACCCCCCGCTATCTCTACCTGGGCCGGTTCAGCGCCCGGCAGGACGACGCCGCCAACTTCCTGCCCAGCCGGTTGGCGGCCCTGGCCCTGATTTTCGGGGCTTTCCTGGCCGGGGAGGACGGGCCCCGGGCCTGGAAGATCTGGCGGCGGGACCGCTTCCACCATTCCAGCCCCAACAGCGCCCAGACCGAGAGCGCCTGCGCCGGGGCCCTGGGGGTGCGCCTGGGGGGCGACGCCTTCTATTTTGGCAAGCTGGTGCAAAAGCCCACCCTGGGCGATGCCCTGGAACCCCTGGCCCCGGCCCATATTCCCCGGGCCTGCCGGCTGCTCTATTTTGCGGCCCTGCCCTTTGCCGGCCTGCTGCTTGCGGCCCGGCTGGGGGTGCTGATCTTTCTTTTTTAAAGTAAGGAGAACCCATGTACACAAAACACGGGGGCGACTGGGCCGGGTATCTGGCCGAGTACGGCCGCCCCGCCCTGGATTTTTCCGCCAACCTCTCCCCCTTGGGCATGCCCCGGCCGGTAGCCCTGGCCGCCCGCCGGGCCCTGAAACAGAGCGAAGCCTACCCGGACCCCCTCTGCCGTGCCCTCACCGGGGCCATTGCCGCCCGGGAGGGGGTGCCGGGGGAGTGGGTGCTCTGCGGGGG
>NZ_JAFBIO010000068.1 GCF_021531255.1 Allofournierella massiliensis
GGGAGCGGGAACGGGCGACAGGGTGAGAAGCGAGGGAGACAGGGGCGGAATGGGCAAAGGGGCAAAACGGGCGGGGAAAGGAACGGCGGAGGTGAAGCAGGTGGCAGGGTGAGAAGCGGGGGAGACAGGGGCAGCGGAGAAAAATTTTGCCCCGGGGCCTTGACAAGGAGTACCAGTGTGCCTATACTGTTTATATACGATATGAACGGTTAAAACAGACAGAACAGTTCCCGAGGGGATAAAGGAGGCGAAGGAATGGAGCTGTACATCAGCAATTCTTCGGGGGAACCCATTTATGAACAGCTGCGCCGCCAATTGCGGGAGAAGATATTGGCGGGGGAGCTGGCCGAGGGGCAGGCGCTGCCCAGCATCCGGCTGTTGGCCAAGGAGCTGCGGATCAGCGTCATCACCACCAAGCGGGCCTATGACGAATTGGAGGCGGAGGGGTTCATCCGCACCATGCCGGGCAAGGGCAGCTTTGTGGCCCCCCAGAACCCGGAGCTTTACCGGGAGGAAGCCCGCAAGCAGGTGGAGGAATGCCTGAACCAGGCGCTGGGAGCGGCCCGGGGGGCGGGGCTTCCGCCCGAAGAGGTGCGCCGGATGCTGGAACTTTTGATGGAGGAGGAGTGAAGATGGAAAACCTGATCGAGGTACGGGGCCTTTGCAAGCGGTACAAGAATTTCAGCCTGGAAGGGGTGGACCTGACCCTGCCCGCCGGCCAGATCCTGGGTCTGGTGGGGGAGAACGGGGCCGGCAAGACCACCACCCTCAAAGCTATCCTGAACGTGATCCGGCCGGATGAAGGGGAAATTCGGGTGCTGGGCCGCCCGCCCCGGGACCCTGCCAGCCGCTGCCAGGTGGGTGTGGTGTGGGAGGACAGCTACTTCCACGGTTCCCTCACCCCCAAAACCATCGCCAAGGTGATGGAAAACCTGCGGCCGGATTGGGACAGGGGGCTTTTTGAGGATTACTGCCGCCGCTTTCATCTGGAGGCGGAAAAGCCGGGCAAGGATTTCAGCCGGGGCATGCGGATGAAGCTGAGCCTGGCCACGGCCCTGGCCGGCCGGCCCCGGGTGCTGGTGCTGGACGAAGCCACCAGCGGGCTGGACCCGGTGGTGCGGGGGGAGATCCTGGATCTCTTCCTGGAATTTATCCAGGACGAGGAGCGCAGCGTTCTGATGAGCAGCCATATCACCACCGACCTGGAACGGGTGGCCGACCAGATCGCCTACCTGCACGAGGGGCGGCTGGTATTTCAGATGGAAAAGGACGTCCTGATGGAAGAAATGGCGGTGCTGCGGGCCACGGCGGCCCAGATCGACGCCCTGCCGGGGGAACTGGTGGCGGCGGTGCGCAAAGGGAGCTTTGGGGCCTCGGCCCTGGTGCGCCATCCCCAAAAGGTGCGCCGGCTTTTGCCGGGGGCGGTGCTGGACCGGTTTTCCATCGATGAGATGATGCAGTTTTATGCCGGGAGGGAGGAAGAAGCATGAAGGGATTGTTTTTGAAGGACCTGTACGGGCTGATGGGCCTGTACAAGAAAAACCTGATCCTCATCGCCCTGGTGTACGGGCTGATGGGCATCGCCGGCAACCTGCCCTTTTTCTTCTATATATCGGTCTGGATGATGGGCAGCTATATCCTCTCGGCCATCACCCTGGACCAGCAGTGCGGCTGGGACCGGTACGCCCGCACCCTGCCGGTGAGCGCCGGCCAGATCGTGGGGGCCAAGTTCCTGGTGGGGCTGGCCTTTGTGGCCATGGCCCTGGCCTACGCCCTGGCGGGGGCCGGGCTGCGGGCCCTGCTGCTGGGGTGGGACGAGGCCTGGACCGGCTATTTTGAGGCCCTGACCATGATCACCGGCCTGAGCCTGGCGGGCACCGGGCTCACCATCCCGGCCTCCTACAAATGGGGCACCGACAAGGCCCGGAACACCATGCTGGTTTTCTATGCCCTGCTGTTTGCGGCCATCTTCCTGGTACTGCCCGAGGATGGGGCCCTGGCCGGGGTCTTCCCGGGCCTGCGGGAATCCCTGGCCGGGCTGAAGGAGATCACCATCGCCCAGGTGCGGATGGCCGCGGCGGCGGTGCTGGCTGCGGGCGGCCTGCTCTACGCCCTGGGCTGGGCCATGGCCCGGCAGATTTATGCCCGGATGGAATTCTGAGGGGGCGGAGCGGTTGTTTTTTACCTGCTGGATGCTGGGGGCGCTGGCCCTGGCCCTGAGCCGGGCACTGGCCCCGGAGGGGTTTTGAAAAAAAGAAAAGGGCGGGGGGAGCCTGGATGGCTCCCTCCGCCCTTTGGCGTATTTGGGGATGCCTGGCCCTTGGGGGCCAAAAGCGGGGGAAAAACGGCTTATTCCGGCCCGGGACAGCAGGATGGCCGCCTTCAGGGGCCGGTGAATCCCCCCAGCGCCCGGGCCAGCTCTTTATCCGGCAGGGCCGCCAGCCGGGCCAGGGCCTCGGGGCTTTGGGCGGTCAGGGCCCGCAGGGCCGCCCTGCTCTGCCCGGGGGGCAAAAGGGCCTTGAGGCGGGGGCGCAGGGCCTTTAAAAAGGGCAGCCGGGCGGCAAAAGGGTCGGCGGCGGGCCAGAGGGCCGCCAGCAGAGGGCGGCAGAGGGCCGGGTAGCTCCCCCCGGTGGAACAGGCCAGGGTGAGCCCGCCCCGCCCCTCGGCCTTCATGAACCGGCCAAAGGCGGCGGGCTGGGCGGTGGCCGCAAAGGCCGGCAGCCCCTGGCACCGGGCCAGGAGCAGGGCCGAGCGGTCCCCCTTCCGGCTGCCGGTGGCGGCAAAGAGGAGGGTAGCGTCCTTTAAAAGGGCCGGGGTGAGGGGGCCTTCCACCAGGCGCAGCCTGCCCGGGGCGGCGG
>NZ_JAFBIO010000069.1 GCF_021531255.1 Allofournierella massiliensis
CGCCGGCCCCCCTGGCCCAGGCCTACCGGCAGGCCAGGCCCCATTTCACCCTCTTCACCTGCGCCAGCGGGGCCAGCCTGCTGCTGCGGGCCCTGGGGGGAGCTGCCGGCCTTGGGGACAGCGGCCTTCTGGCCATCGGCCCCCAGACCGCCCGCCGGCTGGAGCAGGAGGGCGCCCCCGGCGCCGCCCTGGCCCGGCCCTACACCTATGAGGGGATGGCAAAGAAGGTTCTGGAACTGTGGGGGCAACGGGGATAAAGGCCCATTTTGTATAGTTTATCCGATTCTATCCAATCTGTATAAAAAATCCCGCAAAGCATCGCGCTTTGCAGAAAGAAGGCATTGTATGTTCTACCGTGGCCGCCGTCTGCGCAAAAACCCGGTGATCCGTCAGCTCACCCGGGAGACCCAGCTCTCCCCCCTGGATTTCGTCTACCCCATCTTTGTGGCGGAGGGGGAAAACCTCTGCCAGCCCATCCCCTCCATGCCGGGGGTGTTCCGCTGGTCGGTGGACCGGCTGGGCGAGGTGCTGGCCCGGATGGAAAAGGCGGGGGTCAAGGCCTGCCTGCTCTTCGGCATCCCGGATCACAAGGACGAGATCGGCTCGGCCGCCTGGGATGAAAACGGGGTGGTGCAGCGGGCCATGGCCCAGATCCGCCGCCTTTCCCCCGAGATGTATATCATCGGGGATGTGTGCATGTGCGAGTACACCAGCCACGGCCACTGCGGCATCCTGGACGAGACCGGCTATGTAAAGAACGACGAGACCCTGGGCTACCTCTGCCGCATCGCGGTGAGCTACGCCCGGGCGGGGGTGGACATGGTGGCCCCCAGCGACATGATGGACGGCCACATCCAGGCCATCCGCTCGGCCCTGGACGAGGCGGGCTTTGTGAACACCGCCATCCTGGGCTACAGCGCCAAGTTTGCCTCCGGGTTCTACGGGCCCTTCCGGGACGCGGCCGATTCCGCCCCCGCCTTCGGGGACCGGAAGGCCTACCAGATGGACCCGGCCAACGGGCGGGAGGCCCTGCGGGAGATCGAGGCGGATATTCAGGAAGGGGCGGATATGGTGATGGTCAAGCCCGCCATGCCCTACCTGGATATCCTCAAGGCAGGGAGCGAAGCCTACAACATCCCCTTTGCCGCCTACCAGGTAAGCGGCGAGTACTCCATGCTGAAAAAGGCCATCGAGGAAGGGCTTTTGCCCCCCACCGTGGTGGAGGAAAGCCTCATTGCCCTCAAGCGGGCGGGGGCCCGGTGGCTCATCACCTACTTTGCCCTGGAAGTGGGCGAGGCCCTCAAAAACCGCTGAATCACACAAGGAGGAGAGAAAGATGGAGAGGAATCGTTCCCGGCAGGCCTTCGAGGAAGCCTGCCGCCACATCCCCGGCGGGGTGAACAGCCCGGTGCGGGCCTTCCGCTCGGTGGGGGGCGTGCCGGTCTTTGTGGAAAAGGCCGAGGGCAGCCGGCTGTGGGATATCGACGGCAATGAATACATCGACTGCATCGGCAGCTGGGGGCCCATGATCCTGGGCCACGCCAGCCCCCTGCTCACCGGCCCCATCCAGAGCCTGGCCCAGGCAGGCATCAGCTACGGCCTGCCCACCACCGGCGAGACCCAGATGGCCGCCCTCATCGGCCGGGCCTACCCCTGCGCCGAACTGGTGCGGATGGTGAACAGCGGCACCGAGGCCACCATGAGCGCCATCCGGGCGGCCCGGGGCTATACCGGGCGGGATAAGATTCTCAAATTCGAGGGCTGCTACCACGGCCATTCCGATTGCCTGCTGGTCAAGGCGGGCAGCGGGGCCCTCACCTTCGGCACCCCCACCAGTCCCGGCGTGCCCTCGGATGTGGTGAAAAACACCCTGGTGGCCCGGTACAACGATCTTGCCTCGGTGCGCGCCCTCTTTGAGGCCAACCCGGGCCAGATCGCCTGCGTCATCCTGGAACCCATCGCCGGCAACATGGGCCTGGTGCCCGGCAAGGCCGAATTTCTGGCCGGGCTGCGGCAAATTTGTGATGCGGAAGGGGCCCTGCTCATCTTTGACGAGGTCATCAGCGGCTTCCGCTCGGCCTGGGGCGGGGCGGCCCAGGTCTACGGCGTCACCCCGGATATGGTCTGTTTCGGCAAGATCATCGGGGCCGGCATGCCGGTGGGCGCCTACGGGGGCCGGCGGAAAATCATGGAGATGGTCAGCCCCGCCGGGCCGGTCTATCAGGCCGGCACCCTGGCGGGCAACCCCCTGGCCATGGGCCTGGGCCTGACCCTGCTGGGCCATCTGGGGGCCCACCCGGAGGTCTACCAAAGCCTGGAAGAAAAGGGCCGCTACCTGGCCGAGGGCCTGCGGGCCATCGTGGGCACCCGCCCCTGGTATGTGGCCCAGTCCGGCTCCCTGCTCACCCTCTTCTTTGCTCCCGGCCCGGTGGAATGCTACGAGGACGCCGCCAAATCCGACACCGAACTTTTCGCCCGGTGGCACCGGCGGATGCTGGAAGCGGGCGTCCTGCTGGCCCCCAGTCAGTTCGAGTGCATCTTTTTGTCACAGGCCCACACCAAGGCCGACCTGGACGCCATCCTGAACGCCGCCGAATCGGCCCTCAAGGGGGAATGAGCCATGCCCCTCTGCTTTGAGCTGCTGGGCCCAAACTGCCGGCTGATGATTGCCGGCGGGGGGCGGCAGGCCCTGCAAAAGGCCCGGGCCTTTCTGGAGGAAGGGGCCGCCGTCACCGCCTGCGCCCCCGCCTTCCGGCCCGAGCTGGAGGCCCTGGCAAAGGCCCACCCCTGCCCGGCG
>NZ_JAFBIO010000006.1 GCF_021531255.1 Allofournierella massiliensis
CCCCCACCCCCACACCCCAGCTGAGACAGGTGAAGATGGAGATCGCCACCGTCCAGCAGAGCATCGGCGTGGATCTGGTGGAAGAGGTGGATGGGGAGGAATTCCCCCTCACCGGGGAGCCCTTTGTGGTGCTGATCACCGATGAGGATGAGAATACCCAGAGTTATGATATCGACCCGGATACCGGCACCCTGCTGGTGGAGAAGGTGGAACCGGGCGATTACCGGGTAGAACTGGAAGAGAAGGAAGGCTACGCCCTGCCCGAGCCCCAGACCGTCACCGTCAAGGAAAAGGTGGTCTATGTGGCCGATACCGCCGCAGTGGCGGACAAGATTGTCCAGTCCAACCAGGTGGTGGAATCCCAGGAGGACAATATCTATGGGCAGGTGGCCGATGCGGTGGTCACCCCGCCCTCCGATACGGTGGAATATGTGGATTCCTCCAGCGAGAGCGTCAGCGAGGAGATTCAGGTGTACACCGGTGCCAAGCTGAATGATGAGGGCTATATGCTCCTGAAAGACGGCACGGTCACCGATTACAAGCCGGTGTTCGATACGGCCACCGGCTATCTGGTAAAGGCGGTGCGTTCCGCGCTGCCCAGCCCCACCCCGGTGCCGGTGCCCTCGGTGATCCTTACGCCCACCCCTGCGCCGGAGCCCACCGAAAGCCCGGAAGCTACCCAGACGCCGGAGCCCAGCCAGGGCGCTGCGTCGGGCGCAACTTCCCAGGCCCTTTCCCAGACTCCCAGCCCCACCGGGGCGGCTCTCTGGGCCCAGCAGCTGAGCGGCTGGTTTGCCGACCGGCTGGGCCGGCTGGGGGCAGGTCTGCCCCTGCGGGCATCCAGTGTGGATTTCGCTTCCTGGCCGGATGAGATCCTCCTGTATGACATGGACAAGCATACCATGGCCAGCAATGAGGAGTATCCCTTTGATCTCTCGGTGGACACCGTATCCACCGAGACCGGCGAGGTGCTCTATTCCGGCTGGAATACCATGGACGGCAAAAAATACTATTTTGACCCCGAGACCCATGCGCCGGTTACCGGCACCCAGGTGATCGGCGGCGTTACCTATCATTTCGACTCCAACGGTGTGCTCAAGCAGGAGACCCGTGGCGTGGACGTGAGCAAATATCAGGGCAACATCGACTGGAACCAGGTAAAGGCTGCCGGATACGAGTTTGCCATCATCCGGGTAGGCTACCGGGGTTACGGCAGCGGCGCCCTGGTGGAGGACTCCCACTTCCGCCAGAATATCCAGGGAGCCACCGCCGCAGGGCTTCAGGTGGGCCTGTACTTCTACAGCCAGGCCATCAATGAGGAGGAAGCGGTGGAAGAGGCCAGCATGGTGCTGCGCCTGTGCAGCGGCTACCGGCTGGATTACCCCATCTACTTCGACACCGAGAAGGTGGCGGGGGATACCGGACGGGCCGACTCCCTCAGCCGGGCCGAGCGCACTGCCTGCGCAGTGGCCTTCTGTGAGACCATCCGCAACGCGGGTTACACCGCAGGCGTGTATTCCTATGCCAGCTGGTTCTATAATCAGCTGAACATGTCCAATTTCGGCAATTACCAGATCTGGATCGCCCAGTACCGGGATGTGCTGGACTTCTCCGGCCGGTACAATATGTGGCAGTATGCCAGCGATGGCTGCGTGCCGGGCATCTCCAAGCTCTGCGACCTGAACATCGCCTATTGATCGGCAAAAATCATAAAAATCCCCCTGCGTCCTGGACGCAAGGGGATTTTTGATGGAAAAACTCAGTTGAATTTGAAAAGTTTCTGGGCCAGCCGGTAGACGCCCAGGGTCACGGCCTCACCCGGCCTGCCCGGCAGGTCGGTTACGGCGCTGAAATAGAAATAGCGGAACTTGCGGTAAAGCCGTTCATCCTGTTTTTTCAGGTCTTCCCACAGCCGGCGCTTTTTGGCCCGGGCCTCCGCCGTGCCTGCCAGGGTGCAGAATACCGAGGAAACACACATCATCATGGCCAGGTAATGCTTCATATAGCGGGCCAGCTTTTTCTGTTCCGGGGGCAGGGCAAACAGGTCGGGTTTGGCCATCATCAGCCGGGTCACCCGCAGCTGCTGGTCCACCCGCTTGATCATTACCGCCTCGTTCACCGACTGGTCCGCCCGGCCGATAAAGTACCGGTAAAGATCCAGGTCCAGGTAATACAGGCTGTGCACATAGGGCAAGGGCTGGTACACGAAGATGTTATCCACATAGAAGGTGTGCTTGGGCAGTTCCAGCCCGCTGTCCCGCAGTACCTGGGTGCGGTAGATCACCGAGTGCATCAGCAGGTTCTGGGAGGGCACAAAATGACCGATCTCCGCCCAGGTAAAGGGCCGGTCTTTGGGGAAGACGGTGCGGTAGTTCACCGAGTGGCGGGTGTTGTCCTCCACATGCTCATAGACATAGTTGCAGATGACCAGGTCAATGGGGGCGTCCTGCCGGGAAAAGGCCCGCAGCCGGTCCATCACGGTTTTCAGGCAGGCTTCGTCCAGCCAGTCGTCCGAGTCCACCACCTTGTAGTACAGGCCCTGGGCATGGCGGATCCCCTGGTTCACGCCCTCCCCGTGGCCGCCGTTGGGCTGGTGGATCACCCGGATGATCTCGGGATATTGGCCGGCCCATTCATCGGCCTTTTGAGGGGTCTCGTCGGTGGAACCGTCGTCCACCAGGATGATCTCCGCCTCCGGCCCGGCGCTGAGCAGGGTCTGGATGCAGTGGTCCATGTATGCGGCCGAATTGTAGCAGGGTACGGCAAAGGTAATAAGCTTCATGATCCTTCTCCTCATAAAGGAAATAAACCGCAAAAGAAAAATGCCCCATAAGGGGGAAGATACTCTTGGCCATAGTATACCATGAAACGGCGGCCCGCACCATAGAAAAACGCAAATCTGGGCGATTTGGCGCCTTTGGGCAAAATTATGAAAATTGTGCGGAAAGCCCGGCACCCGGGGCAGAATATAGACAAACACCGGCGAAATCATGTATAATATATTAAATATGTAAAAGACAACGAAGTTTTCCCGTTAGGGGTATATCTGCTCTGCAAAACGCAGGCGGGAATCAAAAAGAATGGATCGAAAATCAAGATGAAAAATCATACGGGATTCAAGGGGACGCCCCAGCTGATCCGGGGTATCCCCCGCAGAATTTTGCTGATGGTGCTGGACCTGCTGCTGGTGGTGGCAGGCTATCTGATCGCCACGATGCTTCGCTTCGAGTTTGATTACCAGGTGGTTTACCACCATTGGGGCACCATGCTGGAACACCTGCCCTGGATGCTGCTCACCTATGCGGTCTGTTTCTGGGTGGGCGGCCTGTATGAGGTGATGTGGGAATTTGCCGGCACCCGGGATCTGGTGCGGCTGGCATCCCTGGTCTGTGTGGCCACCGGCATCATCCTTATTGGCAACGAGTATGTGCATGGCGTATTGTTCCGCACTGTCATCTGCATCGGCGCGCTGCTCCATGTCTGCCTTCTGGGCGGGATCCGGATGCTTTGGAAGCTGATCCGGTTCAATCCTTTCACGCCCCCGGCCTATACCCCCGGGCAGCTGCGCAGTTCCCAGATGCCTTTGCTCATTGTGGGCGCCGGCAACGCAGGCGCCTGGGCCGTAAAGCTCTGCAAGCAGAAAAAGAACGCTGGGTTCGGCAACCCGGTGGTAATTGTGGACGATGACGAGGCCAAGCACAATCTGCGGATCCAGGGCGTGCCGGTGCGGGGCAGTATTTCCGATGTGCCGGCCCTGGTCAAGCGGTACCGCATCCGGGAGATCGTCATTGCCATCCCCACCCTGAAAGGCGAGCGGCTGAACGAGGTGATCAACCTGTGCAACAGCACCCATTGCCGGGTGCGGATGCTCAGCGACCCCCAGGTGCTGGATGCCAACGGGAACCCGCCCCAGGCAGGCTTCCGGGAACTGAATACCTCCGACTTCCTTTCCCGGGAAGAGATCCGGCTGGATACCGAGCAGATCAGCGGCTACCTGACCGACAAGGTGGTTCTGGTCACCGGCGGCGGCGGCAGCATCGGCAGCGAGCTTTGCCGCCAGATCATGCGGTTTTCTCCCCGCCAGCTGCTGATTTTTGACATTTACGAAAACTGCGCCTATGAGCTGGAATGTGAGCTCAAGTTCCGTTATGGGGCCGACGCCCCCATCATCACCCTCATCGGTTCGGTGCGGGATAAGGCCCGGTTGGATGAGGTGTTCCAGCAGTACCATCCCACGGTGGTGTTCCACGCGGCGGCCCACAAGCATGTGCCCCTGATGGAGGTAAGCCCGGCCGAAGCGGTGAAGAACAATGTGTTCGGCACCAAGAATCTGCTGGTGGCTGCCAGCGAGCACGGGGTAGACCGATTTGTCCAGCTTTCCACCGACAAGGCGGTGAACCCCACCAACGTGATGGGCGCCACCAAGCGGCTGTGTGAGATGCTGATCCAGACCTTTGCCCAGAATACCACCATGCGGTGTACCGCCGTGCGGTTCGGCAATGTGCTGGGCAGCCACGGCAGTGTGATTCCCCTCTTTGAGCGGCAGATCAAGGCCGGCGGCCCGGTCACCATTACCCACCCGGATATTGTGCGGTATTTTATGACCATCCAGGAAGCGGCCCGGCTGGTGCTGCAGGCGGGCGGCATGGCCACCTCGGGCAGTATCTATGTGCTGGATATGGGCGAGCCGGTGCGGATCATGGACCTGGCCAAAAAGCTCATCCGCTTTTACGGCTATGAGCCGGGGGTGGATATTGAGATCAAGGTGACCGGCCTTCGCCCCGGGGAAAAGCTCTATGAAGAGCTGATGATGGATACCGAACAGGATAAAATGAAGAAAACGGCCCATAATAAGATCTTCGTGGCGCCCAATCTGGATGTGGATCTGGCGGCTTTTTACGATGCGCTTCAGCTGTTGGGCCAGGCCGCAGAGCATAACGACGAGAATGTAGTGTATCTGCTGGAAAGAATGGTGCCCACCTATCATCCCAACCGGGAAATGATGAAGGATGAAAAAAAAGAGGGCCAGCAAGAGCAGATGCAGAAAGAAGGCTGACAAGGCCGAAAGGGGATAAGGCGCGGTGTATCAAAAATTTGTCAAGCGTGGGCTGGATCTGGTGCTTTCCTTCTGCGCGCTGGTGGTCCTGAGCCCCCTGTTGCTGGTCATTTCGGTCTGGATCAAATGCGACAGCCCCGGGCCGGTGCTGTTCCGGCAAAAGCGGGTGGGGAAGGGAAAAGATCTGTTCTTTATCCTCAAGTTCCGCACCATGCGCACCGATACTCCCAAGGATGTGCCTACCCACCTTTTGCAGGACCCGGACGCCTATATTACCCGAAGCGGCCATTTCCTGCGCAAAACCAGCCTGGATGAATTGCCCCAGATCTGGAACATCCTGGTGGGGCAGATGAGCATTGTGGGGCCTCGGCCTGCCCTCTGGAACCAGTACGATCTGCTGGAAGAGAGGGATAAATACGGGGCCAATGACGTGACCCCCGGCCTGACCGGCTGGGCCCAGGTGAACGGCCGGGACGAATTGGAGATTCCCGTCAAGGCAAAGCTGGACGGGGAATATGTGGCCCGGCTCAGTTTTGGGATGGATCTGAAATGTTTCTTCCTCACCATTGCCCGGGTGCTGACCCACAAAGGCGTGGTGGAGGGCGGCACTGGCCAGGCAGGCCGGCAGCCGGATCAAAAAAAGGATTGAGAAAGGGCAGGCCTTGGGCCCGCCCTTTTGTGTGCCAAAAAGGCGGCGCATCTCCCCAAAAGGGAAATGCGCCGCCTTTTCAATCACAGTATCAAGCCGAAACCGATCCGCAGAGGTTCAGGAGGGATCTTCCGGGGAAGAATCTCTGCCGTTGAGAAGAGCGGCGGCATCCCGAAGAGCCTGCTCTTCCAGCTGGCGCTGCTCCTGAGCCTGAAGAGAAGCTTCCTCCTGCTTGGCCCGGTACAGCCGGGAAACCTCCCGCCATTCGGCAACGAACGCCGCCCATACGGCGATCAGCAGCAAAAAGGTGCAGGCCAGAACGATCAGGCGGGTATAGAAATCAAAAAAACTGTAGGCGGCCAGCAGGTAAAGCGCCACACCCAGCCCGGCGGAAAGCAAAAGGCAGATCACAAGCGGTTGCAGCATGCGTTTCAGCATGGAAAGAGACCCTCTCTTCCTGTAGGATTCAGCGGGCAAAAGACCTTATTTCGTGCCGAAAATACGGTCGCCGGCGTCGCCCAGGCCGGGAACGATATAGCCCTTCTCGTTCAGATGATCATCCAGAGCAGCCACATAAATGTCCACATCCGGATGGGCCTCGTGCAGGGCCTTCAGGCCTTCGGGGGCGGCGATGATGCCGATAAACTTGATGTTCTGGGCACCACGTTTCTTGATCTGGGTGATGGCATCCCGGGCGCTGCCGCCGGTGGCCAGCATGGGATCCAGCACGATCACTTCCCGCTCCTGGATATCCGAGGGAAGCTTGCAGTAGTATTCCACAGGCTCCAGGGTCTCCTCGTTGCGGTACAGACCGATGTGGCCGATCTTGGCGGCGGGCAGCAGGCTCAGCATGCCGTCCACCATGCCCAGGCCGGCCCGCAGGATGGGCACCAGGGCCAGCTTACGGCCGGCAAGCACCTGGGTGTGGGCCACGGCAATGGGGGTCTCAATCTCCACCTCTTCGGTGGGCAGATCCCGGGTGGCCTCGTAGCACAGCAGCATGGCAAGCTCGCTTACCAGCTCCTTGAACTCCTTGGTGCCGGTGCTCTTGTTGCGGAGCAGGCTGACTTTATGCTGGATCAGGGGATGACTGACGATCATAGGCTGCTTATTCATGGTTTAACGCTCCCTTTTTTCTATAGATTGGCTTTTGGCCATATGCGCAAGGCAGACTAAAGCGGGCAGGCGCCGGGGCGCCGCCCTCCGTTTGGGGTACGGCACTCAGGGCCGTTTTTCCAGCTCGGTGAGCTTGTCGATGCGGCGCTGATGCCGCCCGCCTTCAAAGAGGGTATTCAGGAAGATATCCACCAGTTCGGCGGCAAGGCCGGAGCCCACCACGCGGCCGCCCATGCACAGGGCGTTGGCATCGTTGTGGCGGCGGGTATACTCGGCGCTGAAAGCGTCGCTGCAGCAGCAGGCGCGGATGCCCTTAATCTTGTTGGCGGCAATGGAAATGCCCACGCCGGTGCCGCAGAACAGCAGGGCGCAGCGGCATTCGCCCTTGACCACTGCCTCACAGGCGGGCAGGGCCATATCGGGGTAATCGCAGGAAACCGGCTCATGGCAGCCGAAATCCTGATAGGCGATCCCTTTTTCATCCAGATGCTGCTTGATTTGCTCTTTCAGAGCAAATCCGCCGTGGTCTGCGGCCAGCGCGATCGGTTGACTCATATCAATTGCTCCTTTCGGTTCCATATGGGCCGCCCGGAACAGGGCCCGCCCGTTTTTCCAGATGTTATCCCGGGGCGCGGTTCAGTTTTCGCCGGCACTCAGTTTCTCCCGGCGTTCCCGCTCCGCCTGGCTCAGGCGCAGATATTCGGGCGTGAGAAGTTCCGGGGGTACGGTTTTTCCCTCGGCATACATGCGCCGGGCCGCCAGGCAGACGCCCAGAGCCCGGGAACCCCGCAGGGGGGCAGGCAGGAGAAAAACATCTTCCCCCGGGCCAACCTTATTATAACACAGCGAGGCCCCGTCACCAACAAAAAAGAGGGGCTTTTTACAAACTTTGCAAAATTCGGCCGCTGCTTCGGCTTTCTGGGCGGCATCCGGGCAGAGGCGCCGGCTTTCAAGCCCCTCAAAGGCAGACCAGTACACTTCACCCCGGCGGGCGTCCAGGGCGCTGATCAGGGTACCCTGAACCGGGTGGCAGAGGGCGAGGGCCTCCAGGGTGCTGACCCCGGCGCAGGGCGTATGGTGAGCAAAGGCCAGCCCTTTTACCAGGGCAAGGCCGATGCGAAGCCCGGTGAAACTGCCCGGGCCGGCGCACACACCATAAAGATCCACCTGGGCAGGGCTCAGGCCGGTGGCCCGGAAAGCGGTGTCTGCCAGTTCCAGCAGAGTTTCGCTGTGGGTCAGCCCTCCGTTCAGGCTCACCTCATATAAAAGTTCATCGTCCTGCATCAGGGCAATGCCGGCCTTGCGGCCGGCCGAATCGATACCCATACAGATCATTTGCTTCGCTCCTTACAAATCCGGGCAGCCGGTAATGGTGATCCGGCGGCTGTCCTCTTGTTCCATCCGGCGGATATCCACCCGAATGGGGTGCTCCGGCTCCAGCAGATCGGCAAAATTCTCACTCCACTCGGCGGCCACCACTGCGCCTTCGTCCAGATAATCGTAAAAGCCGGCGCCGGCCAGATCCTCTTCGGTGGAGATCCGGTACAGATCAAAATGGGCCAGAGGCCTGGGGCCCCGGTAGTAATTCACAATGGCAAAGGTGGGGCTGGAAACCGGATCCAGGCAGCCGAGCCCCTTGGCCAGCCCTTCACAGAAAGCGGTTTTGCCTGCCCCCAATCCGCCGGTAAAGGCCACCAGGGAGCCGGCCGGCAGTACCGCCGCCATCTTTTCCCCCAGGGCTACAGTTTCGGCCCGGCTATGGGTGATGTATTCCATACAAAAAGCTCCTTTCCGGCATTATTCGGTGGGCGCGGTCTTGACCACCAGCACCCCGTCAATCACCTGGGTGCAGCCGCTCTCCGGCCAGGCGGGCATGGCCTGGAATTCTTCACTGCCCCATACAGCTTCGATCTGATCGCCTTCGGCCCAGTCCATCTGAAGCCCGCCCCAGGTGTAAAGCGCCTGCAGGAAGGGATATACCTCATAGAGGCGCACGCCGTTCATGCCGGTCATTCCGGTCAGATCTCCCATCTTCCGTTCATCCTGCGTGAGTGCGTAGGTGTTGGAGATCATTAGGGGCAGATCCGAAGAAAAACCTTCTGTCTGCTGGATGCGGTCGGTCAGGCGGACGATCAGGCTGTAGGTGCGCTCATATTGGTACTGCATGTTCAGATAGCCCCGGTTTGTGTGCAGACTCCAGCCGCCGCAGAGCAGGGCGCAGGCAAGAACCGGCAGAGCAGGGAACCAGGCGGAAAAAAGTCCGCCTCCGGTTCGGAGCAATGCCTGAACCAGCGCCAGTAAAAACAAAAGAGGGAGCAGTGCCGAGTAACGCATCAGGGCGTGATAGTTCACATCCGCAGTAAGTGCGGATACAATATTGACGCCCAAAGGTACCAGGCAAAGCAGGAGCAGCAGGCAGGGCAGCTTCCACCAGCTTTTCCAGAGCCTGCGGATATAGATCAGCCAGACCAGCAGGACGCCGGCAGAAACCCAGCATACAACCAGCATACGGGCACAGAGGGCGCTGCCCGCCCAGGCGGGAAGCTCTCCGAACAGATAGTTCAGCCCGTCCCGCCAGGCCCGGTATATCAGGTACAGCTGATTCAAAAGCCAATCCGGACTCAGGGAAAAACCGGAGCCGCTCAAGGCCGAGATTCCCTGATAACTGCTGAGGGACTGGCCGGAAGCGGCCAACCGCCATTGCAGCATCCCGTAATAAAAGGCAAACCCCAACAGGCAGGCCAGCCCCATGCGGACGAGGGAAAAGAAAAAGGGAAATGGCCGCTCAGGCTCTCGACCGGTGACAAGATCCAGGCAGGGAAGCAGGCAGAACAACACCAGAGCCACGGAAAAATAGGCCTGGTACAGCCCCATGGAGCAGCCCAGAAAAACCGCGCCCAGGGCAAGCCAAAACCAGCCGGCCGGGCCGGAAACTTTTTTGCGCAGGCACCATACGCCCGCAAGGCTGAAGAAAAGGGCCGCAAAAAAACCGTCAGACATGTAAATATAGGTCAAGCTGCTGCCTACAGTGGGAAACACGGCGCACATGACCCCGGCCAGCCCGGCCAAAAGGGGATTTTTCAGAGAAAAAAACTCCACCAGCAAAACTGCGCAGACAGACAGATATACCAGGCTGAGCAGCCCGGTGAACCAGGGCAGCATGGCGGGGGAATGTAGGTCACAGACCCAGGCCAGAAGCCACCGGCCCTGGCTGGTCAGATCCTGGCTGCGGAAAAAAGTAAAAGGGGAATCGCTGTTGGGCAGCATATTGGTGAGAATGTAGAGATGGCAAAGCAATCCCCCAAAGAAGGCCGAAAAAAACGCGGCACGACGATGGATAGGATGGAAAAGCTGTAAAAAGCGGCGGAGCAGGGCCTCGGGAGTATATACCGGCCTCTGTACCAGGGTGGCAGGCTGAGACATGGCGTTCCTTTCTGCGGCAGTGCCGGAACATTCTTTTCCGAAAGGGAAAAGAAAACTTTACACATTGCAGCACAATTATAGCATATGCCGTCGCTTTTGGCAAAAGGGGAGAAGGGGCAAAAGCAACGGAAATACGTGCCAATATCAGGTTGCCCAAGGAAGAAATGATTGGTATAATGGCTTCAGAAAAAAGTGGAGGCCAAATAAGGAGGCAGTGATGGAAAACAGCGTTTACACAGCTCAGGTAGAAAAAGCCAATGAGCAGAACCCTTTCATGAAGCACAACGGTATCCGGGCCATCTGGCTGGATGAAAGACAAGCCCGGGTGGAGGCACAGATCGGCCCCGGTTCCCTCAATGCTATGGGCACCGTACATGGCGGACTGATGATGGCGGCGGCGGAAATTGCCTGCGGGCTTCTGGTGCGCAGTGACGGGCGGAAGTATGTGACCCTGGATTCCTCTTTCCGCTTTCTGCGCTCCAGTACGGCGGAACGGATCGAGGCTCGGGCCGAACGGGTCAAGGGCGGCCGCGCCGTGAGCTTTGCCCGGGCCCAGGTGGTCGAGCCGGACACCGGCCGGCTTCTGGCCGAGGGGGATTTTACCTTCTACTGCCTGGAGTGAGAGGAGAGATAGGGAATGGCCCAGATCATAGAAATCAAGGACTTCGGTCAGCCGGAGCTGGACCTGTTTGCCCGGCTCACGGAAAATCAGCTCCGCAACCGGCTGGAACCGGAGAAAGGCATCTTTATTGCGGAAAGTCCCAAGGTGATCCGCACCGCCCTGGAGGCGGGCTGCGAGCCGGTGGCCCTGCTGATGGAGGAAAGGCATCTGGAAGGCCAGGGAGCCGAACTGATCCGGCTTTGCGGGGAGATACCGGTCTACACCGGCCAGCGGCAGCTGCTGGCAGAGCTTACCGGCTACGCCCTCACCCGGGGAATTTTGTGCGCCATGCGCCGGCCCCGCTCCCTGACGCCGGAAGAGGCCTGCCAGGGCGCCCGGCGGGTGGCTGTGCTGGAAAATCTGGTGGATTCCACCAATATGGGGGCGATTTTCCGGTCGGCTGCCGCACTGAATATGGATGCGGTGCTCCTTACCCCCTCCTGCAGCGACCCTTTGAACCGGAGAGCCGTGCGGGTGAGTATGGGCACGGTGTTCCAGATCCCCTGGGCCCGTCTGGGCCAGGAACCTGGCTCCTGGCCGGAGCAGGGGATGGCCAGGCTGAGGGGGATGGGCTTTAAAACCATGGCCATGGCCCTCAGCAAGGAGGCCCTGGATCTGCGGGACCCCCGCCTGGCGGCAGAAGAAAAACTGGCGGTAATTCTGGGGACAGAGGGGGACGGGCTGGCCCGCAGTACCATTGCGGATTGCGATTATACCGTCTGCATCCCCATGGCCCATGGGGTGGATTCTCTCAATGTAGCGGCGGCCTCCGCCGTGGCTTTCTGGCAGTTGGGAAACCGGTGAAAAATTTGCCCGGGCGAAAAGAAGACCGAAAACTTCCCCAAGGCAAAAAAATATCCTGCAAAACAGGCGCATCCGATCCGCGGATGCGCCTGTTTTACATTTTATCTGGTATGGCCCTTTTGGGATGCGGCAAAAGCCGGGAGGGCGCCAAGAGGGGAAAGACTTTCGGCCGACAGCTCTTGACAAGGAAGACGATCCTCCCATATAGTTAACGTCGTTAACTATACGGGAGGGCTGTTTGAATGGAATGAACCGAGATGATGCGCTGCCAGCAGCAGGTGCAGAAGATTATGCGGGCGCTGCTGCCGGCGCACAAATCGCTGCTGACAGGGAGCGAGTGCGAACTTCTGGCGCACCTGTATTTTAGGCCGGACCAGAATACGCCCATTTTGCTCAGCCAGAGCAGCGGAATGAAAAAAGAGGCGGTGAGCCGCTGCCTGAAATCGTTGCATGAAAAGAATTGTATACGCAAGCAGAGGCAGCCATCGGATGAGCGGAGCTATCAGCTTTTTATTACCGAAACGGGCCTTGCCGAGCTGAAGAAAGGGTACGAAAGTATTTTGCAGCCCTTCTATGATTTGTGGCGTAGCGCCGGCGAAGAGTTTGAAGCATTTATGCGCTGCGCGGATGCACTCGCTGCCCGTATGGATAAGGAACAGGAGATTTCCCATGGTGATGAAGTTTTATGACGCGCTGCAGCTGGACCCTGCGATTCTGAAGCGAAAAATTGCCGATTGTGGCGGCAGGCGGCAAAAGGCGTATTATTGGGCGGCCATGGCGCTGCGGTCGGTTTTGATTGTGGCCTTTGCGGGGGGTTCATCAGCGCCTTATCCGCCGTGTTCGGCGCCGATAACACCCCCATGGCGGTGGCGTTGTTCTGTATTCTGCTGAGCGTCCGCTTTGTGAACTTTGAGTATTGCATCGGGGATTCCCTTCTGGCTCTGGCCGCTGTACTGGCCATTTTGGTGCTGGCGCCGGCGGCAGCGGTGTTATTTCCGCCGGTATTTTTGATCCCGCTGCATTTCCTTGCTTTTTTTGCCCTGCTCTTCCTGACTGCCCAAAGACCCGAAATGGGAAATGGAGGCCTGTACAGTTTTGCCTATATCTATCTGACGGGCAATCCGGTGCTGGGAGAAGCTCTGGTGCGCTGCGGGTTGCTTGCCTTGACGGAGTATCTGCTCTGTGGGGCGATTCTGGTACTCAAACATCGGAATCGGCACACCGGGATCCGGTTCGGGGATGTGGTGAAAAACTTTGTTCCCTGCGGGCCGCTTTGCCTGTGGCAGCTTCGCATGGCGCTGGGAGTAAGCCTGATCCTGTCTGCCGGGCAGATCTTCCGTGTGGAACGGTTTATGTGGATGGGCTTTGCCTGTGCTTCGCTGCTCTCGGAATATCCCTACTCTTCCCGTGTTTCCCTTCGGTTTTGGCAGCGGATACAGGGGGCTATTGTGGGCTCCTGCGCATTTTTGATCCTGTACCTTGTCATGCCGCAGTCCCTTCGCCCGTTGATGGGGCCGATGGGAGGTCTTTGCCTGGGATTTTGCACCGATTATCGGTACAAGACCGCCATGAACTGTTTTGGGGCACTGATGCTGGCAGCCTTCAGATTTCAGCCGGATCTGGAATAAGAACAAAGCCGGGAATGAGCTGCCGAAATCGGGGAAGAACGTTTTTGAGGAGCGCTCAAAATACCTGATATGTCTGCCCGGAACAAACACGGAAGCAAGGCCGCAAAATAAAAAAAGAAAACCCCCGCACATTTCCCCAAAAGGAATGTGCGGGGGTTTATTTTTAGCTGTTGACCTCAGCAGTCAGATCCTGCCGTCCTGCGGCTTTATGCCGCAGCCAAGGGAGCGGGAAGGCGCCTGGCCTTCCCGGCAACCCGAAGGAAAAAGCAGATTCTTACTTGCGGGGGTTCTTGATAGCAGCCTGACCGGCAGCCAGACGAGCGATGGGCACACGGAAGGGAGAGCAGCTCACGTAATCCAGGCCGATGTTGTGGCAGAACTCCACGCTGGAGGGGTCGCCGCCATGCTCGCCGCAGATGCCCAGACCCAGGTTGGGGTTGGTGGCGCGGCCGTCGACAGCAGCCATCTTGACCAGCTTGCCCACGCCGATCTGATCCAGGTGCTGGAACGGATCGCTCTCGTAGATCTTGTGGTCGTAGTAAGCGCCCAGGAACTTGGCGGCGTCGTCACGGCTGAAGCCGAAGGTCATCTGGGTCAGGTCGTTGGTGCCGAAGCTGAAGAAGTCAGCTTCCTTGGCGATCTCACCGGCAGTCAGGGCAGCACGGGGGATCTCGATCATGGTGCCGACCTCATACTTCATGTCCAGACCGGACTCGGCGATCAGCTTGTCCGCAGTGGCAACCACCACGTCCTTGACGAACTTCAGCTCTTTCTTGTCGCCAACCAGGGGGATCATGATATGGGGAACGATCAGCTCGCCCTTCTCCTTGCTCACGTTGATGGCAGCGGTGATCACAGCCACAGTCTGCATCTCAGCGATCTCGGGGTAGGTCACAGCCAGACGGCAGCCGCGGTGGCCCATCATGGGGTTGAACTCATGCAGGCTCTCCACGATGTTGGTCAGCTCTTCGGCGGTGATGCCCATGTCGGCAGCCAGATCCGCGATCTCCTCAGCCTTGGTGGGCAGGAACTCGTGGAGAGGGGGATCCAGGTAACGGATGGTCATGGGACGGGTGCCCATGATGCGGTACATGGCCTCGAAGTCGCTCTGCTGATAGGGCTCAACCTTGGCCAGAGCCTTCTTGCGGTCCTCCACAGTACGGGCGCAGATCATCTCACGCACGGCCTTGATACGGTCGGCAGCGAAGAACATATGCTCGGTACGGCACAGGCCAATGCCCTCGGCGCCCATGTCCACAGCGTTCTGGGCGTCGGTGGGGTTGTCGGCGTTGGTGAACACCTGAATCTGACGGGCAGCGTCAGCCCAGCCCATGAATCTCTGCAGGTAGGGGTTCTCGGTGGCAGCAACGGTGGCGATCTGGCCAGCGTAGATGTTGCCGGTGGAGCCGTCGATGGAGATCCAGTCACCCTCGGTGAACTTGTGGCCGTTGATCTCGAAGGTCTTGGCCTCGTAGTCGACCTTCACATCGTTGTCGTTGCCGCAGCCGGAAACGCAGCAGGTGCCCATGCCGCGGGCAACCACGGCGGCGTGGCTGGTCATACCGCCGCGCACAGTCAGGATGCCCTGAGAAACCTGCATGCCCACGATATCCTCGGGGCTGGTCTCCAGACGGACCAGAACAACCTTGGGCATTTCCTTGGAAGCAACCTTGGCCTCGGCGTCCTCAGCGGAGAAGACGATCTGGCCGCAGGCAGAACCGGGAGAAGCAGCCAGGCCCTTGCCGATGGCCTCAGCGGCCTTCAGGGCGGCGGCGTCAAACTGGGGATGCAGCAGGGTATCCAGCTGCTTGGGCTCCACGCGCAGGACAGCCTCCTGCTCGGTGATCATGCCCTCGTCCACCAGGTCGATGGCGATCTTCAGAGCGGCCTGAGCGGTACGCTTGCCGTTACGGGTCTGCAGCATGAAGAGCTTGCCATCCTCGATGGTGAACTCCATATCCTGCATGTCGCGGAAGTACTTCTCCAGACGGGTAGCAATCTCCACGAACTGGTCGTACACCTCAGGCATCTGCTCCTGCAGGTGGCTGATGGGGGAAGGAGTACGCACGCCGGCAACCACGTCTTCGCCCTGGGCGTTGATCAGGTACTCGCCCATCAGCTTGTGCTCGCCGGTAGCGGGGTTACGGGTGAAGGCCACGCCGGTGCCGCTGCGCATGCCGCTGTTGCCGAAAGCCATCTGCTGCACGTTGACAGCAGTGCCCCACTCGTAGGGGATCTCGTTCATCTTGCGGTACACGTTGGCGCGGGGGTTATCCCAGGAACGGAACACGGCCTTGACGGCGCCGATCAGCTGCTCCTTGGGATCCTGGGGGAACTCGGTGCCCTGATGCTCGCGGTAGATGTTCTTGAACTCCACCACCAGCTCCTTCAGGTCCTCGGCGGTCAGCTCGATGTCCTGCTTCACGCCCTTGCGCTCCTTCATGGCGTCGATGCGCTCCTCGAAGAAGCTCTTGCCCACTTCCATAACCACGTCGGAATACATCTGGATGAAACGGCGGTAGGAGTCATAGGCAAAACGGGGGTTGTTGGTCTTCTTGGCCAGGCCTTCCACAGCCTCGTCGTTCAGGCCCAGGTTCAGGATGGTATCCATCATGCCGGGCATGGACATACGGGCGCCGGAACGCACGGAAACCAGCAGGGGGTTCTCCACGTCGCCGAACTTCTTGCCGGTGATCTTCTCCAGACCCTTCACATGCTCGAAGATGTCGGCGGTGATCTCAGCGTTGATCTCACGGCCGTCGGCATAGTACTGGGTGCAGGCCTCGGTGCTGATGGTGAAGCCCTGGGGAACAGGCATGCCGGCAGCGGTCATTTCCGCCAGACCGGCGCCCTTGCCGCCAAGAATGTTCTTCATGGTGGTCATGTCGCCGTTGAAGGCTTTGGTGCCTTCATCGAAAAAGTACAGATACTTTTTGCTCATTACTCTACCTCCAAAGATTATTTCATCCAGCGGAAAAATCCGCAAAAATGGCACATAAAAATAAGCATATTATATGCGTACTTATTATAACAAACCAACAGCCCGTATACTACTGTTTTTTTCCTGATTTTGAACAAGATTTGTCTTTAAAATATGTGCGTCTTGTTGCTTTTTCCCTTGCAAATATTTGAGATTTGAGTTACTTTATACTGGGTGGGAATTTTTATTTTTCCGCTCTTGTGAAAATACCCCGCATATATTACAATAATAAGAGAGAGTGCTGGAAAGCCGGCCTCCGGGGAGCCGGAGAGCTGCCGGCAGAAGGGGCGGGCCCTGCCCGGCCCCATATAAGGAGGATCCCTATGGAACAGAACGCCGCCGCGGCCCTGCAGGCCGCCGAGGAACAGTACAAAGCCGTTTTTGAAAAGCATCTTGCCGCCGGGGTGCGCTTTATCTCCCGGGATGTATACATTGACCCGGAGGTGGAGATCGCGCCGGGGGCCACCATTCTGCCCGGTACCATCCTGCGGGGCAAAACGGTCATCGGGCCAGACTGCGTCATCGGCCCCCACAGCCTTTTGGAAAACACGGTGGTAGGCGCGGGCAGCACGGTGAATGCCAGCCAGGTGTATGATTCCCGGCTGGGCGAAAAATCCGCCGTGGGCCCCTTTGCCCATATCCGGGTGGGCACCGTCACCGCAAAGGGGGTACACCTGGGCGCCTTTGTGGAAACCAAGAATTCTAACTTTGGGGAAGGATGCGCCGTCAGCCATCTGACCTATCTGGGCGACAGCGATGTGGGTGAATACTGCAACTTCGGTTGCGGCACCGTCACCTGCAACTACGACGGGGTGGGCAAGTACCGCACCGAGATCGGCGACTATGTCTTTATCGGCTGCAACACCAATCTGGTGGCGCCGGTGAAGGTGGGCGACGGGGCCTATACCGCCGCCGGCAGCACCATCACCGGGGAGGTGCCCGCCGGGGCGCTGGCAGTGGCCCGCAGCCGGCAGAAGAACATCGAGGGCTATGCAGCCAAAAAGCTGACCCCTTATATTGCCAAAAAGAAGAAAAAGAAGGAAGAAGGCTGCTGAAAAACAGCCAAAAGGAAGGCGGCGGAGTTTCCGCCGCCTTCTGTGGGAAAGAGCACTATGTTGAAATTGTTCGGAAAAAGCAGTCAGGAGGACTGGCTGATTGCCGGGTTGGGAAACCCGGAGCCCAAATATGACGGCACCCGGCACAACGCCGGTTTTGCTGCCCTGGATGAATTGTCCCGCCGCTGGGATGTGCCGGTGACCAAGGCCAAATTCCAGGGCCTGTACGGCATTGCCCAGCAGGGGGAGAGAAAGGTCTACCTGCTCAAACCCATGACCTACATGAACCTGTCGGGAAACAGTATTGGCTCCCTGGCCGCCTTTTATAAAATCCCGCCCCAGCGGGTGATCGTGCTCTGCGATGACATTGACCAGCAGCCCGGCAAGCTGAGGATTCGGCCTCAGGGTTCGGCGGGCGGGCACAACGGGCTGAAAAGCATCATTGCCAGCCTTTCCAGCCAGGAGTTCAACCGGATCCGGATCGGGGTAGGCAAGAAGCCCAGCCCGGAATATGATCTGGCGGACTGGGTGCTGGGACGGTTTTCTGCCGAAGATAAAAAGGCCATTGAGGGCCGGTGGGACGACCTGGAAAAGGCCTGCCAGCTGATCATGGAAGGCAAGCTGGGAGAGGCCCAGAACCGATACAACCGCTGACGGCTTTCGGAAAGCCGGCGGCATGGCCCCCCCCAAGGGGGAGAACGCAGGCGAAAGATGGAACAGCTGTTTGTAGCCACAAAAGAATATCAGCGGCTGGCCGCCGGGCTTTCTCAGCCCGGCGTTACGGCTCTTTTCGGGATGCCGCCGGTGGGCCGGGCCCAGATACTGGCCCTGCTGAGCCGCCGGATGGAAAAGCCCCTGATCGTGGTGACGGCGGGGGAGGCGGAGGCCACCCGGTTTGCCCAGGACCTTTCGGCCCTGGGGCTTCGGGCCGAGGTCTTCCCCAGCCGGGACCTGGTGCTGCGCCCGGTGGAAGGCGTGGGCCGGGAATATGAGTACCGCCGTCTGGCCGTGTTGGGCAGTATGGTGGGCGGCCGGCTGGACGCGGTCTGCGTGCCGGCAGAGGGGCTCTTGCAGTATACCGTGCCCCGCGGGGAGTTCTGCCGCAATACCCTTACCTTGCGCCCGGAGATGGCCATTGAACAGAAGGAGCTGGTCAAGCGCCTTTCCGACGCGGGCTATGTCCGCCGGGGACAGGTGGAAGGGCCGGGCCAGTTCAGCGTGCGGGGCGGCATTGTGGACGTATACCCGCCCGATCAGAAGGCTCCCGCCCGGATCGAGTTCTGGGGGGATGAGATCGACACCCTGGCCGGCTTTGACCTGATGAGCCAGCGGCGCACCGACAGCCTGGAAAAGCTGCACATCTCCCCGGCCCGGGAGGTGCTGTTCGGGGACGCGGCCGAGACGGCGGCGGCCCTGCGGGCCTTCCTGGAAAAGGCGCCCGCCCGGCGGCGGAGCGTGCTGGCCGCAGCCATGGAGGGCGACCTGGCCCAGCTGGATGGGGGGCTGATCCCGGAGGATCTGGACAAATATATGGGGGTCCGGTACCCCAAGCCCGGCACCCTGCTGGAATATTTCGACTCGCCTCTGCTGGCCCTGGAAGAGTCGGGCAGCATCCGGGAGGCCCAGCGGGCCACCCAGTTCCGGCGGGAAGAGGAACAGAAGGGACTGCTGGAGGAGAAGATCCTCTGCCCGGGGCTGGATTCCTATTATCTGGACATGGGCTGGCTCAACCGCCAGACCAGCTTGTACCCCACCCTGGCCAGCGAGAACTTTGCCCGCACCCTGCCGGATCTGACCCTGCGGGAGATGGTGGATCTGCCCTGCCATGCCCTGCCCTCCTGGGGCGGGGAGGTGGCCACCCTGCGGGAGGACCTGGAACCCCTGCTGCAGCAGGGATATGCGGTGACGGTGATGGCCGGCACCGAGCGGGGCGCTGCCGCTCTGGCCAAGGACCTGGCCGCGGCCGGGCTGCGGGCCAGTGACAAGAAGGATCTGGTGCCCGGCCCCGGGATGATCTCGGTGCGGCCCGGCCACCTCACCGGCGGGGTGCAGTTCCCCTTTGCCCGGTATGCCCTCATCACCGGGCGGCGGCACGGCACTGCCGAGGCGGAAAAGCGCCGGCCCAAAAAGAACAAGAACGCCCTTTCCAGCCTTACCGATATCACGCCCGGCGATTATGTGGTGCACCAGAACCACGGCGTGGGGGTGTATGCGGGCATCCGCCGGCTGGACCTGCAGGGTGTGGTGAAGGATTACCTGAAGATCACCTATGCCAAGGGCGATACCTTGTATGTGCCGGTAACCCAGCTGGACCTGCTCAGCCGGTATACCGCCCCGGGAGATAGCGAGAATGTGAAGCTGAGCCGGCTGGGAGGCAGCGACTGGGCCCGGGCCCGCACCAAGGCCCGGGGCGCGGCCCAGGAGATCGCCCGGGAACTGGTGGAGCTGTACGCCAAGCGCCAGAAGGCAAAAGGCTTTGCATTCCCCGAGGACGGGGACTGGCAGCGGGATTTTGAGACCCGCTTTGAGTACGATGAGACCGACGACCAGCTTACCGCCGCCGCCGAGATCAAGCGGGATATGGAAAAGCCCTGCCCCATGGATCGGCTGCTCTGCGGCGATGTGGGGGTGGGCAAGACCGAAGTGGCCCTGCGAGCCGCCTTCAAGTGTGTGATGGGGGGCAAGCAGTGCGCCATCCTGGCCCCCACCACCCTCCTGGCCTGGCAGCATTACAACACGGCCCTGGCCCGGATGGAGCCTTTCCAGTTTACCATCGGGCTGCTTAGCCGGTTCCGTACCCCCAAACAGCAGCAGGCCACCCTGAAAGGCCTGGCCGCCGGCAGTGTGGACCTGGTGGTGGGCACTCACCGGCTTCTCTCCCAGGATGTGAAGTTCAAGGACCTGGGGCTGGTGATTATTGACGAGGAGCAGCGCTTTGGGGTCAAGCACAAGGAAAAGCTGAAGGAGGCCTTCCTGGGGGTGGATATGCTCACCCTGTCGGCCACCCCCATTCCCCGTACCCTGAACATGGCCATGAGCGGCATCCGGGATATGAGTACCATTGAGGAGCCACCCTTTGAGCGCCAGCCCATCGAGACCTATGTGATGGAATACGACGAGGGGATCGTGGCCGAGGCCCTGAAAAAGGAGCTGGCCCGGGGCGGGCAGGCTTATTACCTCCACAACCGGGTGGAAAGCATCGAGAGCTGCGCCGCCCATGTGGCCAAGATGGCCCCCGGCGCCCGGGTGGGGGTGGCCCACGGCAAGATGACCGAGGAGCAGATCTCCAAGGTGTGGCAGCAGCTGCTGAACGGGGAGATTGATATCCTGGTCTGCACCACCCTTATCGAGACCGGCATCGACGTGCGCAACTGCAATACCCTCATCATTGAAAACGCCGACCGGATGGGTCTGGCCCAGCTTTACCAGATCCGGGGACGGGTAGGCCGCTCGGGCCGGAAGGCCTATGCCTACTTCACCTTCCAGCGGGATAAGGTCCTCACCGATATTGCCGCCAAGCGGCTCTCGGCCATCCGGGAGTTCACCAGCTTCGGCTCCGGTTTCCGCATTGCCATGCGGGATCTGCAGATTCGGGGCGCGGGTAATCTGCTGGGCCAGAGTCAGCATGGCCATATGGCGGCGGTGGGATATGAGCTGTATATGAAGATGCTGGGCCAGGCCCTGGCCGAAGCCAAGGGAGAGGCCCCTGCCCCGGATAAGAGCGACTGCCTGATCGATATCACGGTGGACGCCTATATCCCGGAAAATTATATCCCCGAGGCATCGGGGCGGATCGAGGCCTACAAGCGGATCGCGGCGGTATCCACCCCCGAGGACGCGGCCGATGTGCTGGATGAGCTCATCGACCGGTACGGGGATGTGCCCCCCAGCGTCAGCGGCCTGATCGACGTGAGCCTGGCCCGGGTGACTGCTGCCCGGGTGGGGGTGTACGAGGTGGGCCAGAAAGGGGAGAACCTGATCCTCTATTCCGACCGGCTCAATCCCCAGAAGCTGCGGCCCCTGCTCACCGATCTCACCGGCCGCATCACCCTGAACGCTTCCGCTAAGCCTTACCTGTCGGTACGGGTCAAGACCGGGGAGAAGCCGCTGGATATCCTGCGCATGACCCTGGAAAAGATGGACGAGGCGGATACCAGCGCCGGCTGAGAACAGCGGTCAGAAAAAAGATGCCTTTGCCCCGGCTTTGGTTGCAAACCGGGCCGGCGGGCGGTATAATAAATCTGTTGCCGCCGGCCCGGCGCCGGCGGCACAGTTTGCTTACTGTAAGGAGACCCCGCTTATGAAGAAAAAGATCGCCGCCCTGAGTGCCGTTGCCCTGAGCCTCAGCCTGGCGGGCTGCACCATGACCACCCCCATTTCGGTGGGCACCATCGGGGATGTGGAGATCCCGGCCGGTGTGTACCTGCTGCACCAGTACAACGCCTACCAGAACGCCAAGAGCCTGACCACCGAGGAGGATGTGCTCAAGGCGACCCTCACCTTGGAAGACGGGACCGAGCAGAGTGGCGCCGACTATGTGGAGACCGAGACCCTGAAAAGCCTGGAATACTATGCCGCCGCCGAGACCAAGTATAAGGAACTGGGCGGAGAGCTGAGCCAGGAAGAGATTGATTTTGCCACCAGCCAGACCGAGAGCATGTGGGAGAACTACAGCGAGGTGATGGAGGCCAACGGCATCGGCAAAGCTTCCATCCAGATTTATATGGAAGGCGCCGTCAAGGTCACCCAGCTGGTGGATATGATCTGCGGCCCTGAGGGGACCGACCCGGTATCCGACGAGGAACTGGAAAGCTATGTGAATGAAAACTTCCGTCAGGGCCAGTATATTGCCCTGCCCCTGATGGATTACACCACCTATACCTACCTGGACGATGACACCAAGGCCCAGATGCAGCAGATCGCCGACAAGATGAAGGCTGCGCTGGAGGAAGGCCAGGATATGACCGAGGTGGCCAAGACCTATCTGCCCGAGGCCCTGCCCCTGGCCGGCGAGGAGTACAGCGAGGAAGAGCTGAACAATTATATGAGCAGCCTCAGCTATACCCCCGGTTCGGCGGACACCTTCGGCGAGGAGGTCTCCCAGGGGATCCTGGATACCGGCGCAGGTCAGGTATCGGTGATCGAGAGCGGCGCCATGCTGATGGTCTACCAGGGCCAGAACATCTGGGATACCTACAGCCTGGATGAGGTGCGGGATACCGCCCTGGTGGAAATGAAGGGCGATGAGCTGGACACCATGTATGCCGAGGAGGGCGCGGCCCTGCCCCACAACCTGGACGAGAAGGCCATGAAGACCTACAGCCCCAAGAACATCCGCTGAGCTGGAATAGCCCGGTGGAAAGTACCCTTATATAATAAGGAAAGCAAGCGCCGCCCCATGGGGGCGGCGCTTTTGTTTGGGGCAGGCAAAGGCCCGGAAAAAGACAGGTCAAAAAACTGCTATATTTCGATTTTATTGTCAGAATTTCTTTGGTGAAAGGGAACAATTGACACCCCCGATGCCATATGATAGAATTAAGGACAATAAACAGGGGACTGCGGCCTGCACCAGGAGCGGCCCCCCTTTTGCGGAAAGGGCGGTCAGAAGGAAATGAAACATCAGCGCACGGCCTTTCAAAATGTTTTCGAGCCGGCCGTTCTGGCGCCGGTTTGTTTCGCTTTTTAACTTTTCCCTTTCGGGGAAAAGTTTTTTTTTGCCCATTCCTGCCCGGCCGGGCAGGAAACGAGAAAGAAAAAGGAAAGGAGAGGGCTTGTAATGCTCATCAAAAATGCCAGAGATGCCGAGGGCAGAAAGATCGAGGTACTGGTGCGGGACGGCGTGATCGCCGCCCTGGGGCTGGACCTGGAGGCCGATGGGGGGGATACCCTGGACGCCGGGGGGCTGACCCTGCTGCCCGCCTTCATTGATACCCACACCCATTGGCGCACCCCGGGCTTTGAATATAAGGAAGACATTGCCACCGGCAGCGCGGCTGCCGCGGCGGGGGGCTATGTGTTCTGCAACCTGATGCCCAATACCAAGCCCGTCTGCTCCAGCGCCCAGATCGCCGCCGCCGTTACCGAAGAGGCCCGGCGGGTGGGGCTGTGCGATGTGCACCAGACCCTCTCCATCACCCGAGATTTTGACGGCCATACCCTGGACCATCTTAAGACCATGCCCGAGAGCGTGCGGGCCGTCACCGAGGACGGCCACGGGGTGCAGAACAATGAGGTGATGGCCAAGGCCTTCGCCATCTGCGCCGAGAAGGACGTGGTGATCATGAGCCACGCAGAGGACAGCGACATCAGCCCCTGGGATTACCGCCTGGCCGAAAATATCGAGACGGTGCGGAATATCCACCTCTGCCAGTACTACGGCACCCACCTGCATATGGCCCATGTGAGCACCAAGGAGGCCATTGAGGCCATCCAGGAGGCAAAATGGAAGGGCGCCCGCCTGACCTGCGAGGTCACGCCCCACCACCTGTGGTTCGATGACTCGGTCTGCCAGTACCGGGTCAACCCGCCCATCCGCAAGGATTACGATGTGGAAGCCCTCATCGAGGCCATCAAGTTGGGCATGGTGGACGCCATCGGCACCGACCACGCCCCCCATTCCGCCGAGGATAAGGCCAAGGGGGCTGCGGGCATGGTGGGCAGCGAGACCGCTTTCGGGGTCTGTTACACCAAGCTCTGCCGGGAAAAGGGCCTGCCTCTGAGCACCCTGAGCGAACTGATGAGCGCCGGCCCCGCCAAGGTGCTGGGTCTGGAAAACCGGGGCCGGCTGGCTCTGGGCTATGCCGCCGACCTGGTGCTGGCGGATCTGGAAACCCCCTGGGTGGTGGATCCCAGCCGGTTCCATTCCAAGAGCCGCAACACTCCCTTTGAGGGCGCTACCCTCTACGGCCGGGTAAAATACACCTTCAAGGGCGGCCGGATGACCTACAAGGACGAGATCTGAAAAGCCAATCGGGATAAAATAATAGAAAATATACAAGAGGTATAGAAATATGACCAACATGGACAAGCTGTATCAGGCTGTGGAGAGCCGGGGCCCGGTGTGCGTGGGCCTGGACACGGATTTTTCCTATCTGCCCGCCGATTTCGTCAAGCCGGAGCTGACCGCCGGGGAAAACATCGTCCGTTTCAACCGGGCCATTCTGGAAGCCACCAAGGAGGTGGCCGGCTGCTACAAGGTGCAGGTGGCCTACTATGAGGCCCTGGGCCTGGACGGGCTGCGGGCCTACCGGGATACCCTGGCCATGGTGCGCCAGGCCGGCATCCCGGTGATCGCCGACATCAAGCGGGGCGACATTGCCAAGACTGCCGAGATGTACGCCAAGGGCCACTTTGAGGGGGATTTCGAGGCGGATTTCGTCACCCTGGCCCCCTACATGGGCCTGGATTCCATCAGCCCCTACCTGCCTTACGCCCAGAAGAGCGGCAAGGGCCTGTTCGTGCTCTGCCGTACCTCCAACGGGGGCGCCAAGGACTTTGAATACGAAAAGCTGGCCGACGGCCGCCATGTGTACGACCTGGTGGGCGACAAGCTGGTGGAACTGGGCCGGGACTACATGGGCGAAAAGGGGTACTCCTCCATCGGCCTGGTCATCGGCGGCACCCACACCGAGGAGGCCGAGGAGATCCGGGCCCGGTATGGCTCCACCTTCTTCCTCATCCCCGGCTACGGGGCCCAGGGCGGCAAGGCCGAGGACATTGCCCGCTACCTGAACAAGGGCAACGGCGGCACCGTGAACTCCAGCCGGGGCGTGCTGCTGGCCTACAAAAAGCAGGAAGGCGTGGCCTTTGACGAGGCGGCCTACAACGAATGTGTGCGGATGAAGGAGGATATCGCCCATGCCTGCAGTCTGCTGTGATAGTGTGGTGCTGGATCAGATCGCCCTCACCGAATCGGTGCGGCTTCTGAGTGCCAGCTGGAATGACCCGGAGCATCTGCCCCATGCGGGCCAGTTCTTTATGCTGCGGTGCTGGGGCATGGGGGAAGGGCCCTTCCTCTCCCGCCCCATCAGCCTGCATTACTGGGACCCGGGAAAAAAAATGGTGGAATTCCTCTATGAGATCAAGGGGGAAGGCACCCGCCGTCTGGCTCAGCTGGAGGCGGGGGACGCCATCCAGCTCACCGGCCCTTCCGGCAACGGCTTTGACGCGCAGGCCATCCCCCAGAGGGCCCGCCTGGCCCTGGTGGGCGGCGGTATCGGAACCGCGCCCCTTTACCAACTGGCCCGGGAACTGAACGCCCGGGGCATCCGGCCGGACGGATACTTCGGCTTCCGGGATGAACCCTTTGCCATGGAGAGCTTCCGGGGGCTGTGCGGCGTGGTACGGGTGGCCACCGACAGCGGCCGCTTCGGTTTCCACGGCCTGGTCACCGAGATGCTGGAACCGGAAAACTATGACCTGATCCTCACCTGCGGCCCGGTGCCCATGATGCGGGGCGTGTACAGCAAGTGCGCCGCCGCCGGCGTGCGCTGCCTGGTGAGCATGGAAAACAAGATGGCTTGCGGCATCGGGGCCTGCCTGGGCTGCACCTGCCATACCAAGGAAGGGCCCCGCTCGGTCTGCAAAAACGGCCCGGTCTTTGAGGGAAGCGAGGTGTTTGGGGAATGAGTGAGCAGAACCTGAAAACCAGCCTGCTGGGCTTTTCCCTCAACAGCCCCCTGATGGGCGCTTCCGGTACCTTCGGCTACGGGGTGGAATACGCCCATATGGTGGAACTGCCCAAGCTGGGGGCGGTCTGCGGCAAGGGGCTTACCCTCCATGGCCAGTACGGCAACGAGGGCGAGCGTCTGTGGGAGACCCCTTCCGGCCTGATGAACAGCATCGGGCTGCAGAACCCGGGGGTGGAACACTTCATCCAGGTGGAGCTGCCCGAGATGGAAGCCCAGCTGCGCCCGGCCGGGGTGGCCATCATTGCCAACCTGGGGGGCCACAGCGAGGAAGAATATGAGGAGGGCGCAGCCCTGCTCAGCGCCAGCAGCGTGGATATGATCGAACTGAACATCAGCTGCCCCAATGTGAAGCAGGGCGGCATGGTGTACGGGGTCAAGGCCGAGGCTGCGGCCCAGGTGGTGCGCCGGGTGCGCGCGGCCTGTACCAAGCCCCTGATGGTCAAGCTCAGCCCCCAGGCCGAGGATATCCCGGCCATGTGCCGGGCGGTGGAAGAGGCGGGCGCCGACGCCATCAGCCTCACCAACACCTTCCAGGGCTGCGCCATTGATCTGGAAAAGCGCCGCCCGGTCTTCAACAATATCTTTGCGGGGCTTTCCGGCCCGGCCATCCGGCCTCTGGCCCTGCGGATGGTCTGGCAGGCGGTGGGCGCCGTGAATATCCCGGTGGTGGGTCTGGGCGGCATTGCCACCGGTCGGGACGCGCTGGAATTCATCATGGCCGGCGCCCAGGCTGTCCAGGTGGGGGCCGCAAACTTTGTGGACCCCAGGGTCATCAACCGGATCTATGACGAGATGGCCGATTGGATGCAGGCCAACGGCGTAAAGAGCCTGGATGAGATCCGGGGCTGCGCCCGAGGTTAAGGACAGCCGGAAACGGCTGAATAAAAATTCAAATAATCTGAATATTCATGCATAAACCCCTTTTATATTCAGGGAAATTGGTATAAAATATTCAGGATGAAGAAAACGCCCCCAAGGGGCGGCGGTGATAAGACGGGAAGAGAAAGGATGTTTACGATGGAACAGAAGATGGTACAGCCCAAAGAGATCCTGCGGGAATGTGAGGCTTTCCTGGAAGGGCACTTCCTTTTGAGCAGCGGCCGGCATTCGGGCGCTTACTGCCAGATGGCATACCTGCAGCAGTACCCGGATAAGTGCGAGCAGGTGATGGCCCTGGTGGCCGAAAAACTCAAGGATACCCCCATCGACCTGGTGGTGGGGCCTGCCATGGGCGGCATTGTATACGCCTACGAGCTGGGCCGTCAGCTGGGCAAGCGGGCCATCTTCACCGAGCGGGTGGACAATGTGATGACCCTCAAACGCTTTTCCATCCGGCCCGGCGAGCGGTGCATCATCGCCGAGGACGTGGTGACCACCGGCATTTCCAGCCTGGAGACCAAGCGGGTCATCGAAGAGGCCGGCGGCATCTGCCTGGGCATCACCTGCGTGGTGGATCGCACCACCGCCGACAAGCCCTCGCCCATCCCCATCCTGGCCAGCGCCGTAAAGCTGGAGCTGCCCAGCTACGCCCCCGAAGAGTGCCCCATCTGCAAAGAGGGCAAGCTGCCCCTGGTGCACCTGGGCAGCCGTAAGATGAAAGAACAGGCCGTGCAGACCATCAACGCCTGAAACCTGCAGAAAAGAGGTACCGTTATGAAAGCATATCTCATCCTGGCCAACGGCCTGGTGCTGCAGGGCAGCTCGGTGGGCATGCCCGGCACCACGGTGGGCGAGGTGGTATTCACCACCGGCATGGTGGGCTTTGAGGAGACCCTCACCGACCCCAGCTACTATGGCCAGATCATTACCCAGACCTACCCCCTCATCGGCAACTACGGCATGAACAGCCAGGACAAGGAGTCCGACCGGGTGTGGTGCCGGGGCTATATCGTGCGGGAGGCCTGCAAAACTCCCTCCAACTGGCGCAGCGAGACCACCCTGGACGATTTTCTCAAGAAAAACCAGGTCATCGGCATTGAGGGCATCGATACCCGCCGGCTCACCCGGATTTTGCGGGAAAGCGGCGTCATGAACGGCGCCATCACCACCGAGGTGGACCCGGCCGACAGCCAGGCCATGGAGGCCCTGCTGGCCCAGATCCGGGCTTACTCCATCACCGACGCGGTGGAGGCCGTCTGCTGCAAGGAACCCTACACCCTCAACCAGGAGGGCAAGATCCATGTGGCCCTGATGGACTACGGCTGCAAGAAGAACATCGTGCGCTGCCTGGTCAAGCGGGGCTGCAAGGTGACGGTGATGCCCGGCCACGCTACCCCCGAGCAGGTACTGGCCCTGAATCCGGACGGCCTGATGCTTACCAACGGCCCCGGCGACCCGGCCGAGAACACCCAGATCATCCAGAACATCCGCACCATGCTGGACAGCGGCATCCCGGCCTTCGGCATCTGCCTGGGCCATCAGCTCACCGCCCTGGCCGCAGGGGCCCAGACCATCAAGATGAAATACGGCCACCGGGGCGCCAACCAGCCGGTTACCGATTTTGCCCTGGGCCGTACCTTCATCACCAGCCAGAACCACGGCTACGCGGTGAACGGCGAGACCCTGCCCGCCGAGGCCGGCAAGGTGAGCCATGTGAACGCCAACGACGGCACCTGCGAGGGTGTGGAATACAGCCGGTGGAACTGCTTCACGGTCCAGTTCCATCCCGAGGCCTGCGGCGGCCCCAAGGATGTGGAATTCCTGTTCGACCGCTTTGTGGACCGTATCAAGAAGAGCAAGGAGGCCAAGGGAAATGCCTAAAGATCCATCCATCAAGAAAGTGCTGGTCATCGGCTCGGGGCCCATCATCATCGGCCAGGCTGCCGAGTTTGACTACTCGGGCACCCAGGCCTGCCGGGCCCTGAAGAGCGAGGGCATCGAGACGGTGCTGCTCAACTCCAACCCCGCCACCATCATGACCGACCCGGATGTGGCCGACCATGTGTATATCGAGCCCATGACCCGGGAAGTGCTGGAAAAGATCATCCTGAAGGAAAAGCCCGATTCCATCCTGCCCAACCTGGGCGGCCAGATGGGCCTGAACCTTTCCATGGAACTGGCCCGCAGCGGCTTTTTGGATAAGGTGGGCGTGCGGCTGCTGGCCTGCAAGCCCGAGACCATCGACCGGGCCGAGGACCGTCAGCTCTTCAAGGACACTATGGAAAAGCTGCACCAGCCCATCGTGCCCAGCAAGGTGGTGGAAGACCTGGACGATGCCCTGGCCTTTGCCGAGCAGATCGGCTACCCGGTCATCGTGCGGCCTGCCTTCACCATGGGCGGCACCGGCGGCGGCATCTGTGAGGACCGGGAAAAGCTCCAGGAGATCGGCACCAACGGCCTGCGGCTTTCCCCCATCCATCAGGTCCTGATTGAAAAGTGCATCTCCGGCTGGAAGGAGATCGAATATGAGGTGATGCGGGACCATAAGGGCAACGTGATCACCGTCTGCAACATGGAAAACATGGACCCGGTGGGTGTGCACACCGGCGACTCCATCGTGGTGGCCCCCAGCCAGACCCTCTCGGACTACGAGTACCAGATGCTGCGTACCGCCGCGCTGGATATCATCACCGAGCTGGGTATCGAGGGCGGCTGCAACTGCCAGTTTGCCCTCAAGCCGGACAGTTTCGAGTACGCGGTCATCGAGGTGAACCCCCGTGTGTCCCGCTCCTCGGCCCTGGCCTCCAAGGCCACCGGCTACCCCATCGCCAAGGTGGCCACCAAGATCGCCATCGGCTACAGCCTGGACGAGATCACCAACGATGTGACCGGCGAGACCTGCGCCTGCTTCGAGCCCACCCTGGACTACTGCGTGGTCAAGTACCCCAAGTGGCCCTTCGACAAGTTCGTCTATGCGGATAAGAGCCTGGGCACCCAGATGATGGCCACCGGCGAGGTGATGGCCATCGGCAACAGCTTTGAGCATGCCATCATGAAGGCGGTTTCCAGCATCGAGCTGGGCATGGAGACCCTGACCCTGCCCGCCTTTGAGGAGTACACCACCGAGCAGGTGGTGGAGCACCTCCATGTGCAGGATTCCGAGCGGGCCTTCTGCGTCTACGAGGCCCTCAAGCGGGGCGTGCCCCACAAGGTCATCTACGACATCACCAAGATCGACTGGTGGTTCCTGGACAAGCTCCAGCACCTGGCCGACCTGGAGCTGGGCCTGAAAGACGGCGAGCTGACCCGGGAAAAGTACTTTGAGGCCAAAAAGTACGGCTTCATGGATAAGACCATCGCCCGGCTGACCGGGGTGGAAGAGCTGCCCTGGCACGCAGTGGCCTCCTACAAGATGGTGGATACCTGCGCCGCCGAGTTTGCCGCCCGCACCCCCTACTTCTACTCCACCTACGACGAGGAGAACGAGGCTGCCGAGTTCATCGCAAAGCATGATAACGGCGGCAAGAAGAAGATCCTGGTCTTTGGTTCCGGCCCCATCCGGATCGGCCAGGGCATCGAGTTCGACTACTGCTCGGTGCACTGCGTCTGGACCCTGAAAAAGCACGGCTGCGAGGCCATCCTGGTGAACAACAACCCGGAGACCGTCTCCACCGACTTTGACACCGGCGATCGGCTCTACTTCGATCCCCTCAACCCGGAGAGCGTGGACAATGTGATCGCCACCGAAAAGCCGGATGCCTGCGTGGTGCAGTTCGGCGGCCAGACCGCCATCAAGCTGGCCACCCATCTGGAAAAGATCGGCATGAAGATCCTGGGTACCCCTGCCGACGCCATCGACGAGGCCGAGGACCGGGAGCGCTTTGACGAACTGCTGGAGCGCTGCAAGATTCCCCGCCCCGAGGGCACGACCGTCTTTAACACCGAGGAAGCCCTGGAAGCCGGCCGCCGGCTGGGCTACCCGGTGCTCATGCGGCCCAGCTATGTGCTGGGCGGCCAGAACATGATCGTGGCCAAGGATTCTTCCGACGTGAAGGAGTACATGGCCATCATCATGGCCCATGTGGATATGGACCACCCGGTGCTGATGGACAAATATATCCAGGGCATCGAGTGCGAGGTGGACGCCATCTGCGACGGTGAGGATTACCTGATCCCCGGCATCATGCAGCATGTGGAGCGCACCGGCATCCATTCCGGCGACTCCATCAGCGTCTACCCCAGCCAGGATTTTGACCAGAAGGTCATTGATACCCTGGTGGATTATACCGGCCGTTTTGCCCGGGAACTCCATGTGGTGGGCCTGGTGAACGTCCAGTACGCGGTACAGAACGGCAAGGTATATGTGATCGAGGTGAACCCCCGTTCCAGCCGTACCGTGCCCTATATCAGCAAGGTCACCGGCGTGCCCATGGTGGAGCTGGCCGTCCGCTGCTGCCTGGGCGAAAAGCTGCGGGATATGGGCTACGGCACCGGCCTGCACCCCAACGCCCCCTATGTGGCAGTGAAGGTGCCTGTCTTCAGTTTTGAGAAGCTCCACGGGGTGGATACCCAGCTGGGCCCCGAGATGAAGAGCACCGGCGAGGTGCTGGGCATTGCCCCCACCTACGAGCAGGCCTTGCTCAAGGGCCTCATCGGTGCGGGTTATCCCTTCAAGAAGCCCGCCCCCGGCAGCTGCGTGGTCTTTACCGTCAAGGACGGAGACAAGGCCGAGTTTGCCGACATCGCCTGGAAGATGAAGAACATGGGCTGGCGGATCTACGGCACCAGCGGCACCTGCGCCTACCTGAACAAGCAGATGATCCCCTGCAACGAGGTGCGGGGCATGTCCGGCGCCCACCCCAATATTCAGGACTTGCTGGAAAGCGGCCTGGTGGACTATGTGTTCAGCACCAGCGCCCACGGCCGTGACCCCCAGCGGGACAGCGTCAAGCTGCGCCGCAAGGCCTGCGAGCTCTCGGTGCCCTGCATCACGGCGGTGGATACCGCCCGGGTGCTGGTGGATACCATGCGTCGGGATCATTCCCTGGAGCATGTGGATCTGGTGGACATCTCGGAATTGTAAACAATCCATGACTTCCGTTGACACCGGGTGCCCGGCTGCCTTACAATAAGGGCACTCGATGAAAGGGAGTAGCTTGCACCCTTCGGGGTGTCATCCGGCTGCGTCAAGACGGCATTACCGCCCGTACCGTATGTGAAAAAAGCGAGACTTTTATTGCAGAATTTTGCAATAAAAGTCTCGCTTTTATTGCGTGAAGGGATGAAATAAATGAAAACTGTCGCGCTGCTCCTTTTCGTCTGTACCTATGCCCTGCTGCTGGCTCTGCCCAAATGGCGCTCCCATGTGGCGGTGGCCTCGGCGGCCCTTTTTGTGGCCCTGGGCATCGTGCCCCTTTCCGGCCTGGCCCAGGCCATTGACTGGAACGTGATCATGATGATCGCGGGCACCATGGGCACGGTCTGGTTCTTTATCCTGTCCGGCATGCCGGCCCTTCTGGCCGACCGGATCCTCCGCCGGGTGCGCACGGTGCAGTGGGCCACCGTCTCCCTGGCCTTTTTCTCCGGCCTGATCTCGGCCCTCATGGACAATGTGGCCACCATGCTGCCGGTGGCCTCGGGCATTGCCCAGATCATGGGGGTGGACGCCTTCCTTTTGTACTTCGGCATCATGGTGGGCGCCACCCTGGGCGGCAACCTGACCCCCATCGGCGCTTCGGCCAATATCACCGGCATCGGGCTGCTGCGCAAGGAAGGGTATACCGTGCGCACCGTGGATTTTCTGCGGATCGGCGTGCCCAGCACCCTTACAGCGGTGGTAATCGGGTATGTGCTGATCTGGCTGATTTACGGCTGATCCTGCGCCTGCGCAGAAGGAGGCTCCGCCTTGGCGGAGCCTCCTTTTTTGCTGCCTTGGGGTGCCTGCCCGGCGGCGCCGGCAGGGCAGGGCCTGTTAAAGGTGTTAAAATTTAAAAATTACACAATTTCGTAACAAAAAAGTTCGGTAAAAAAATGGCGATTCAACAGAAAGATTTATATCTTGGAAAAAAAGGAGAGAAAACGCTATTGCAAAACGGCAAAAAATAACGTAAAATGGTAAAGCCGAAACTATATTTTCGCCTGTACGCCTGTACGAAAGAGGAAGAAGGAAGACGGGTCGGCAACTATCACTGAAAACGCCAGTAGGCAGAAGGCCACTGAAAAAAGTTCAAAGTAAGGGGGAAGTGTTTCAGTATGACCAGATCCCAGTTGATCACAAAGGTATCTCGCGATACCGGAATTTCTGAGCCGATGGTAGAGACTGTGATGGATGGTATTTTTGATACCATCGTGGAAAAGCTGCGGGAGGGGGACAAGGTCACCATCGCGGGCTTCGGCCGCTTTGAGATGCGGGAACGCAAAACCAAGTCCTTCACCAATCCCAAAACCAAGGTGTCCAGCCAGCTGCAGCCTACGACGATTCCCGGTTTTAAGGCCAGCGGCCGCCTGAAGGAAAAACTCAGCAAATAATTCGGGTAAAAAACGCCGGACTTCCGGCCCTGTACAGGGTGCGGAAGCCCGGCGTTTTATGCTTTGTGCAGAAAGAGAATTCCGGATCAGAATTTCTGGAGGGATTCCAGGTCCAGAATGAAGATGGCGGCGCCGCCGGCTTCCCGTTCCACCGGCACGGCGGGCAGAGCGGCAGAATTTCCGTTCAGGGGCGCCATAGACTGGTAGATGGTTTCGGTGCGCTTGCCGGCCCGCTTTTTCAGGATGGCCAGCACCTGGTCGGCCTTGTCGGCCGATACGCCGATCATCAGGGTAACGCTGCGTTTTTTCAGAAAGCCGCCGGTAGAGCTGAGGAGGGTGGCAAAAAAGCCGTTGCGGTTCAGTTCATAGACGGTATCGTCATAGTCTTCACCCTGCAGCACAGCCAGGATCAGCTTGTTCTTGGATTCGTTTTCCATGGTAAGTAACCTCCTTGGCAAAGTAAGAGGGGCATGTGAGTATGGTGCGGCGGCCCTCCCTGCGCCTACTCGTAGCATAGCACGATTTGGGGCGGGGAACAATGCTTTTCTTTGCCGGGGCCGGGGCTTTTTCTTTCAGGGTGGCTATGTTATAATGTATAAAAATCTTTTGAAATATTGTGGAATATAAAGGAATGGACAGAATATGAAGTATACGGAACTGTCGCTCATACCCGAAATTCAAAAGGCAGTGGAGCGCATGGGCTTTGTGGAGATGACCGAGATCCAGGAGAAAGCCATCCCCGTGATGCTCAGCGGCAAGGATGTGATCGCCAAGGCCCCCACCGGCACCGGCAAGACCTGCGCCTTCGGCATCCCGGTGATCCAGGCGGTGGATCAGGCGAAAAAACAGCCCCAGACGGTGATCCTGGCCCCCACCCGGGAGCTGGCTCAGCAGATCGCCGGCGACCTGCGGGATCTGGCCTATTTCCTGCCGGATATCCGCATTGCCTGCCTGTACGGCGGCGCCAATATGCAAAAGCAGGTGGATCAGCTGAAAAAAGGCTGCCAGATCCTGGTGGCCACCCCGGGCCGTCTGATGGACCATGTAAAGCGCCGCACGGTGGATATCAGCGCCGTGACCATGGTGGTGCTGGATGAGGCCGATGAGATGCTGAACATGGGCTTTTACAAGGATGTGCGGCATATTATCGACATCATGAAGGCCCGCCGCAGCCTTTCCATGTTCAGCGCCACCATCAGCCGGGAGGTGATGGATATCGGCTGGCTCTACCAGCGGGACGCGGAAGAGATCACCGTCCAGCCGGTGGAGGAGAGCCTGCCCAAGATCCACCAGTACAAGCTGCGCACCACCGGCCGGGATAAGCTGGCCGACCTGGCTCAGATCATCCTTTCCGGCGGATATGAGCGGGTGATGGTCTTCTGCAACACCAAGTTCACCACCGCCACCCTGGGCAACCAGCTGGCCCGGCTGAATTTCAACGTAGACTGCCTGCATGGGGACCTTTCCCAGGCAGAGCGGAACAAGATCATGACCACCTTCAAGGAGGGCAAGCTGAATGTACTGGTGGCCACCGACGTGGCTGCCCGGGGCATCGATGTGGAAGATGTGGACGCGGTGATCAACTACGACGTGCCCGAATCCAACGAGCACTACACCCACCGGATCGGCCGCACCGGCCGGGCCCGGCGGGAGGGGGTCAGCTACCTGATGTACACCCCCGAAGAGGAAAAGCGGGTGAACGAGCTGCTGCGCCTGACCCGGAACACCGAGCTGTGCCGCGCGGTGAAGTTTGACGATGCCCACCAGAAACTGGTGGAAGAAAAGGTGGAAAAAACCGACAAATGGCAGATCCGGAGCTATTTCTAAGCCGGATGCCCCAAAGCCCCGGCGCTCTTAGGCTGCGCCGGGGCTTTTTTGCAAAGCTTCCTTCTAAGAAAGACTTTTTGGGCAGGGCAGCGGGGGCAATTTTTGGAAAAAGCAGATAAAAACAACGAAAAAACGCCTGAATGAATTTTGAGGAAAGGCGCGCAATGGCTTGACCTTCCGCCCGATGGAAGGTGTATGATGGGGTTGAAAGGAGGAGGACTCCGGGTGAAGATCAACGAAGTGGAATCGTTGGTGGGGGTTACCAAGAAAAATATCCGGTACTATGAGGCGGAAGGGCTGCTCAGCCCCCGCAGGGAAGTGGGCAACGGCTACCGCAGCTACAGCCAGCAGGATGTGGACACCCTGCGGCGGATCAAGCTCCTGCGCAAGCTGGATGTGCCCCTGGCCGAAGTGAAGGCCATGCTGGAGGGACAGCTCTCCCTTCGGGAGGGGATGGCCCGACATCGGCTGCTGCTGGAAAACCGGAAGGCAGGCCTACCTGGGGGCGGCGCTAGGGGCTTCCATCTTCCTGGCCCTGATGATCTTTGCGGCCGCTTTGATGCTCTGGGCCTTTTTCAGCCAGCCGGAGGAGGCCCCGCCCCTGCCGGTGGTGGTGTTTTTGGTAGCCATTCCGCTGATTTGCGGGGCGGGCGTGATCGCAGCCCTCGTCCAGTGGGTGAAAGAAATCAGAAAGGGTGAAGAAGATGACTATCGTAACTATTGAGAATTGGCCGGGCCGGGAGTATGAGATCCTGGGCACCGTCAAGGGCAGCGTGGTGTATTCCAAAAACTTCGGCAAGGATTTTATGAGCGCCATGAAGAGCCTGGTGGGCGGAGAGGTGAAGGATTACACCGAGATGCTCATTGAGGCCCGGCAGATCGCCACCGGGCGGATGGCCCATGAAGCCGAGGAGCTGGGGGCCGATGCGGTGCTGGGGCTGCGGTACGCCTCGGCCAGCGTCATGCAGTCGGCCGCCGAGGTAATGGCTTACGGCACGGCCGTGAAATGGAAATAAAATCAGAAAAATCCCCCTGCCCGGCCCGGGCAGGGGGATTTTGGATTCAGTCTTCCGGCTTTCGGTAAACCGGCAGCCCTTCCTTGAAGGTGGCCTCCACGGTCAGCCGGCGCAGCCCCTCCCGGGGAAGGGTGCGAGGGTCGGCGGAAAGAATGACCAGGTCTGCCTTTTTGCCGGGGGCCAGGGTGCCCTTTTCCGATTCTTCTCCGTACTGCCAGGCCCCGTATCGGGTCAGCCCCAGCAGGGCGTCCCACACTCCCAGCTCTTCTCCCTGTGCCAGGTTCAGGCCCCGGCGGGTGCGCCGGTTGCAGGCACACCACAGCATATCCAGGGCGTTGGGGGGCAGCACCGGGCTGTCCATCTGAAAAGTGTAGGGCAGGCCCGCCGCCCTGGCGCTGGCCGCCGGGCAGAGGGCGGCGGTGCGGGCCGGGCCAAAATATTTCAGGCAGGTATCGCCCCAATGGTAGGGGTAGGCGGCGAAAAAGCTGGGCATGACGCCGGCCTTTTTCAGGGCGGGCATCTGGTCGGGGCGGAGCAGTTGGGCGTGGATCAGCACATCCCGGCAGCGGGAAGGCTTTTTGCGGGCGGCCAGAAACTGGGCCGCCGCCCTGTCCCCGCTGCAGCGGCAGAGCAGCTGGGCCCCGCGGGCATCGGCCAGAGCCAGATATTCTGCCACCTCCTGATCCGATAGGAGGGGATAGCCCCGGTAGCCGGGCTGGTCTGCGTACTCCTCCTCTGTCCAGGCGGCTCGGTCCTGGGGGCTGCCATCCAAAAACAGCTTGTAGCCCCCCATCCGGAAGTGATTTTGATAGCCCCGCCGGGCCGGGTCCCGGGGGAGAAGGTCGGCATGATCCCGGATATCCGCATAGCCCACCACATCCAGCTGCAAGACCCCCTCGTCGGCAGCCCGGCGCAGCAGCCCCGCCTCATAGCTTTTGGCAAAACCCTCCTGGGCAGTGGTGAAACCCTGGGAAAAATAGATCTCTTGGGCCCGCCGCAAAAGTTCCAGGGCCTCTTCCCCCCGGGGCGGGGCGGCCAGGCCCCTGCGCAGGGCCAGGAAGGCCTCTCCCTGGACAAAACCGGTGAGCTGGCCCTCCTCATCCCGGCCATACAGGCCGGAAGGCAGGTCGCTGGCTTTTTCCGGTAAGCCCAGGGTGGCCAGGGCCAGGCTGTTCAGGACTCCCATATGGCCGTCCGCATGGGTGATCAGGATGGGATGGGCCCGGCTCACCTCATCCAGCAGGGCTTTATCCGGGTGGCGGCCCTGGGCCAGCTGTTCCGGGTCATAGCCCAGGCCCACCACTGCCTGACCCGGCTGTACACCGTTCTGGCGGATGAAATTTTTCAGCCGCTGAGCCAGCTGTTCAAAGCTGGCACAGCCGGTCAGGTCGGCATGGCGCAGGGTGCCCGCATATTGGACAAAATGGCCGTGGCTGTCGATGAAAGCGGGCAGAAGGGCCCGGCCCTTCAGGTTGATCAGCCAGGCCCGGGGGCTTTGGGACCGAAGGTCACAGAAAGACCCTACGGCCAGGATCTTTCCGTCCCGCACGGTGAGAGCCTCCGGCGTGTGGGCGGGGTCCTCCATGGTGAGGATGGGGCCGCCATAAAAAAGATATTCTGTCATAAAGCGCTCCTCTTCCTGCCCCGGCAGGGAGCGGGGGCGGCCAGATGCGCCCCTCAACTTTACAAGCCGGCGGCGGATTTGTATAATACATACAAGAGATAGCCTGTCCCGAATCCCGCAAATCATGCGGAAGAGGGACAAAGAAGGAAGGAGCCCTGTGGGTATGCTGATCAGTCTGGTGGTGCCCTGTTACAATGAGGAGGAATCCCTGCCCCTGTTTTATCGGGAGGTAGATCGGGTGGCTGCCGAAATGAAGGAGAGCCACGGAGCCGATTTTGAGTTTATTTTTGTGGATGACGGCAGCCGGGACCGTACCCTGGAAGAGGCCCGGGCCCTGCATCAGAGGGATGCCCGGGTGCGTTTTGTCTCCTTCAGCCGGAACTTCGGCAAGGAGGCGGGCATTTACGCGGGGCTCAAGGCGGCCCGGGGCGACTATGTGGCCATGCTGGACGCAGACCTGCAGGATCCGCCCGGCCTTCTGCCCCGGATGCTGGACGAACTGCTGAGCGGGGAATACGACTGCGCCGCCACCCGGCGCACCACCCGGCAGGGGGAACCCCCCATCCGCAGCTTTTTTGCCCGCCTGTTCTACAAGATCATCAACAAGATGAGCGATACCGAAATAGTGGACGGCGCCCGGGATTACCGGCTGATGAGCCGCAAGATGGTGGACGCGGTGCTGGCCCTGGGGGAATACAACCGGTTTTCCAAGGGGATCTTCAGCTGGGTGGGTTTCCGCACCAAGTGGTTTGAGTATGTGAATGTGGAGCGGGTAGCCGGCACCACCAAATGGAATTTCTGGAAACTCTTCCTCTATTCCATCGAGGGGATTGTGGGCTTTACCACCGCCCCGCTGGCCCTGGCGGCCCTTATTGGCCTGTTGTTCTGCCTGTGCGCCTTTGTGGGTATTGTATTCATTGTGGTGCGGGCCCTGCTTTTTGGAGACCCCACCGCCGGCTGGCCCAGCACCATCTGCATCCTGCTTTTGTGCAGCGGCGTCCAGCTGTTCTGCACCGGGGTGGTGGGCGAATATCTGGCCAAGACCTATCTGGAGGTCAAGCGCCGGCCCATCTACATTGCCAAGACCACCAGCGAGGAAGAAGACGACAAAAACCGGCCCCAATAAAGCATAGCAAAAGCAAAAGAGACTCTTTCCTTTGGGAAAGAGTCTCTTTTTTGCGCGGGGAAGAGGGAAGTTTATACCTGCTGGTGGGTCTCGATCCAGCCGGCCACCTCCCGGGCCACCGGGGCCAGGCTGCCATCCTCAAAGGGTACGGCAAAACCGGCCGCCTGTACCAGCCCGGCGTAGCTCTCGGTGCCGCCCTTTTTCACCAGGGCCAGGTACCGCTGCCAGGCGTCCTTGGGGTCGTGGAGGAAGGCGGTGAAGAACTGGAGGGCTACCGTCTGGGCCAGGCAGTAGTCGATATAATAGAAGGGGCACTCATAGATGTGCAGCTGCCGCTGCCAGCCAGCGCCCCGGCCGTAGAAGGGCAGATTGTCGAAATCGATCCAGGGGCGGTACCGGTGCTCCAGCTCCAGCCAGGTACGGTTCCGCTCTTCGGGGGTCAGATGGGGCTGGCGGTACATGAGATGCTGGAATTCATCCACCATGCTGCCATAGGGCAGGAAGAAGACGCTGTCCTCGGCGTGGGCCAGCTGGTACTTGGCCGTGTCGGGGCCAAAGAAGAGGTGGTGCCAGGGAGAGGTGAGGAATTCCATGCTCATGCTGTGGATCTCACAGCTCTCCATCCCCGGGCTGAACAGTTCGCTGATCAGCCCCTGCTTCTGGGCCATATAGGCCTGGAAGGCGTGGCCCATCTCGTGGGTGATCACGTCCACATCCCCCGAGGTGCCGTTCCAGTTGGAAAAGACAAAGGGGGCATAACCGCTGATCTGTTCCATATACCCGCCGGGGGCCTTGCCGGGTTTGGTGAGCAGGTCAAAAAGCTGGTTATCGAACATGAAGTCGATGAACTCGGCGGTTTCGGGGCTCAGTTCCCGGTACATCTTCCGGCAGCCCTCCATCAGCTGGTCGGGGGTGCCGTGGGGCAGGGCATTGCCGTCCCGGAAATAGACCGGCAGATCGTAGAACTTGGGGTCGGTAAGGCCCACCCGGCGGAACTTCAGCCCCTGCAGCTTCTGGACAAGGGGCACCAGGTCCCGCAGTACCTGGCGGCGGTAGCTTTCCACCTTCTGGGGGCCGTAGCCGATCCGACCCATCCGCAGATAGCTCAGCTGGGAATAATCCTCAAACCCCAGGGTGCGGGCCTGGGCGTTCCGGTTGGTCACCATCCGGCCATAGATCTCGTCGAATTCCTCCCGGTGGGCGTCAAACCATTCCCCCTCGGCGCAGAAGGCCCGGCGGCGCTTGTCCCGGTCCAGGCTCTGCTTGTGGGGGCCCAACTGGGGCAGGGTGAGCTGCTGGCCCTCAAAATCCACCAGGGCGCCGGCATACAGGTTCTGGTACCGGCTCACCAGGGCGTTGTCCTCCTGCATCAGTTCCAGCACCCGGTCGTCGGCACCCCGCACGGCCAGGTCCAGGATGGTGAGCAGGATATCCCCGTACCGGCGGGCAAGGGCCTCCTTGTGGGGGCTGGCCAGGCAGGCCCGGTAAAAAGTCAGCTGGGCGTTGCCCACCCCCGGGCTGTTCTGGTCAAAGAAATCATTTTCCCCGTTATAGAACGCATCCCGGGTATCAATGGTATGCCGGATCTGGGCCAGGCGGGCCATCTGACTGTAGGCTTCGTCCTGTTTTTCATGTTCCTCCCACAAAGCCAGCAGAGCCTGGCCGTCCGGGGCCTTGCTCACCCGGTCGGTCAGTTCCCGGTATTCTGCCAGCAGGGCGGGAACATCCGGCCGATGATAGGGAAATTCGGTAAATTTCATGGAAAAACCTCCTGAAAAGAGAAGTAAAGGGAAAAAGCGGCTCTTGCCAAAACCTGCCGGGAAAAGGCTCAGAGCAGTTCCCGGCGCAGCTGGGCCCCGGTCTTGGGGCTGAGCAGGGCAGGGGGGATATCCAGCACGGTGCGGGCGCCGGTCTCACCTTTCTGAGCCAGCCGCCAGACGGCCCGGGCATAGGCCGTCAGCACACTGGCAGTAAAGGCCGGGTTGGATTCCAGTTTGAGGGAGAATTCCACCACCTGTTTTTCTCCGCCGCCGGTCTCGCCGCTGCGGATCACAAAGCCGCCGTGGGGCATGCCGGCGTGATCCCGCTTCAGCTCTTCTTCCGTGATGAAATGCACCACCGTATCATAATCGGCAAAGTAGTCCGGCATGGTCTGGATGGCCTTTTCAATGGCCTTTTGGTCGGCACCTTCCTCGGCCACCACAAAGCATTCCCGCAGGTGCTTCTGCCGGGCAGTCAGCTGGGGCTGGCTGCCGCTGCGCACCTGCTCCAGGGCCGATTCCAGGGGAATGGTGTACTGGATGGCGTCCCGCACTCCTTCCAGACGGCGCAGGGCGTTGGAATGCCCCTGGCTGACCCCCTTGCCCCAGAAGGTGTAGGTGCTGCCCTGGGGCAGGATGGCCTCGCCGTACAGCCGGTTCAGGGAGAAAAGCCCCGGATCCCAGCCCACCGAGAAGAGGGCCAGATGCCCCCCGGCCCGGGCGGCCTCATCCATGGCCTCAAAGTATTCGGGGATCTTGGGGTGGGTATCAAAGCTGTCCACCGTGTGGAAATGCCGGGCCAGTGCCGGCCCCTGAGCGGGCAGGTCGGTGGCGCTGCCCCCGCAGAGGATCAGCACGTCGATCTTTTCCTTCCAGGCTTCGATCTCGTCCAGGCTCACCACCGGCACGCCGGGGGTAAGGATGGAAAGGGAATCGGGCCGGCGGCGGGTAAACACGGCGGCCAGGCTCATATCCGGGTTCTGGCCCAGGGCTTTTTCCACCCCGCGGCCCAGGTTGCCGTAGCCGGCAATGCCAATGCGGATCGTTTCCTTCATAAAAAATCCCTCCTGACTGGATGATGAAAGCGTTTTTCTTGGTTTTATATGGTTCTGCCGGATGCGAATCATCCGGTAAAGCCTGGGTGTTGGCTTGGGGAAGCTGCCAGAAAAACCGGCGGCAGTTTTTGACTTGCCGGCAAACAGGGGGCTGCGCCTTATTCCGCAAGTTTTTGCAGCGTTTCGCCGGCGATCCGGTACACGGTCCAGTCGGACATGGGCTTTGCCCCCAGGGAAAGATAAAAATCTATACTGGGTTTGTTCCAGTCCAGGCACCACCATTCCAGCCGGCCGCATTTGCGCTCCGCGGCAATTTTGGCCAGCTGTTTCAGGATGGCTTTTCCGTACCCGTGCCCCCGGTACTGGGGCGAAACGTACAAATCTTCCAGGTAGAGCCCGGCTCTGCCCAGGAAGGTGGAAAAATTGTGGAAGAAGAGGGCAAAGCCGATCTCCTTTTCCTCCAGGCAGGCGAAGATCACCTCCGCCTTTTCTTTATCAAAAATCCACTCTTCCAGGGTTGCCCCGTCGGCTGCCACCTCGTTCAGCATCTTTTCGTAATCCGCCAGTTCCCGGATGAACCGCAGGATCAAGGGGGTATCTTTTCTCTCTGCGTATCGGAAATGCAGTTTCGGCTCCATCTTACCCTCTCCCGTATCCAAAATCTTTGGCTTCGTTTTTCCGGGGGACAGTGCCCCTCTCTTTTTCATCGTTTTCCCGCCCGTGCCGGGAGAATATTCGCATTTGCGCCCGGCGCAGGGGTAAGCGATGAAAAAATCCGAAGCCAGTGTTTTCAGTATAACATCCCCGGCGGGGCCGTGCAAACAAAGCCGCTCTTGTCAGCCGGCAGCAAGGAGGGTATAATGGAAATGTTCGCAGAGTAAGGGCCTGCGCGTTAAGTGCTGCACCAACGGGGAGTTGTGGAGCGGACGAAAAGGAACCGGAAGGGGACTTGCGGTGCCGGCCCTGCATCCCGCTGCTGCAGGAGGCATGCAGGAAAACGGGGAAAAACGTGCCGGCCCGCGCGCCGCCGCGCCTTTTTCTCAAACCATCTTTTCTGCTTCCTTTTTTGCAGCCTGACCCGCTTGCATAAAAGGAGGTATGTTTTTATGCAGCAAAATAGTCTTGCACCCGGTTTACCCCTTGGCCCCGCCTATTGGCGGCAGGCAAACGCCCAGCTGAAAAGCATCCGCATGCTGGCCCTGGCCGGCCTTGTGTCGGCCATGATCATTGTGCTGAAGGGAATGCCCGTCCTGCTCATCGGCACCACTCTCAAGATCCAGTTCACCTTCCTGGTCATCTCGGTGGGCTGCTATGTCTATGGCCCCACGGTGGGCATCCTGGTGGGGATGGTCACCGATACTCTGGGCTTTCTGGTCTCCAACTTCGGTGACCCGTATTTCCCGGGCTACATGATCACGGCCATGCTTTCCGGGCTGATCTATGGGCTGTTTCTGTTCCGTCAGCGGCTCACCATCCTGCGGCTGATTATCCTGCGGCTGGTGATCAATTACGGCATCAACGTGCTGCTGGGCAGCGTCTGGAAGGCCATGCTGTTCGGCAAGGGATATTACTATTATTTTACGACAGGCCTTGTAAAAAACACCCTGATGCTGCCGGTGGAGGTCATTCTGACGGTGGCGGTATTCCGGCTTTTGCTGCCCACCCTGCGCAGAAGCGGGCTGGTTCCCTCCACCGGGAATGAGAAGGGCCGGATCCCCTGGTTTTAAAAGGGCGGCATTGCCCGCTTGACAAAAAAGGAGAAGGTTTGTATGTCTCAGCTTACCATGGAACAGGCCAAAGCCCTTTTGGCCACCACCACCACCCAGCAGCACCTGTTTGAGCACGCCATCGGCGTGAGCGCGGCCATGGGCGCCATGGCCCGGCATTTTGGGGAGGACCCGGCCTACTGGGAGGCTGTGGGTTACCTGCACGACTATGATTACGAGCAGTTCCCCGAGGAGCATCTGCGCCACACCGCCGACGAGCTGCGGGCTGCCGGGGTGGAGGATGAGGCGGCCATCCGGGCCATCCTGGCCCACGGCTACGGCGGCTGCACCGATGTGGAGCCCCTGACCCCCATGGAAAAGAGCCTGTTCACGGTGGACGAGCTCACCGGCCTGGTGGGCGCCACCGCCCGGATGCGCCCGGGCAGGCTGAGCGATCTGGAAGTATCCAGCGTGAAAAAGAAATTCAAGGATAAAAAGTTTGCCGCCAAGATCAAGCGGGAACTGATCCAGCAGGGCTGCGATATGCTGGGTATGCCCCTGGAAGAGGTCATCGGCCTGTGCATCGAAGGGATGCGGGCCCATATGGAAGAACTGGGCCTGGCCCCGGTGCAGGCCTGAATCTTCCGAGAAAAAGTCATACTATTCCGGCCGAAAAATCGGCCCTTTCGGGCAAAAGCGACAAAAAGTCTGTGAAAAGAATGTGTCAATTCTGTTACGGATGGGCGTTGCCCCCGGCCGGGTTTTCCTGTACAATATAGCTGTAAAAATTTTTCGCCCCGGGCATCGTCCGGGGCAAATTATTTTCCGGCGGAAGTTCCGCCCAAACCAACCATACAAGAATATTACGGAGGGAATTGCTTTGATGAAAAAGATTCTTGCTCTGGCGCTGTCCGCGGCGATGGCCTTCAGCCTGGCTGCCTGCTCCGGCTCTTCGTCTGAAAGCGCTGCCAGCACCGCTTCCGGCGCGGCTTCTTCCGCCGCTTCCGGCCAGAGCGCCGGCGTGGCCAAGGAAGACCTGAAGGTGGGCGTCATCCTCATCGGCGACGAGAACGAGGGTTACTCCCTGGCCCATATCAACGGCATCCAGGAGATGGAAGAAAATCTGGGCCTGACCGATGACCAGATCGTCATCAAGTACAACATCCCCGAAGGGGACGAGTGCTACGAGGCTGCGGTGGACCTGGCCGAGCAGGGCTGCCAGATCGTATTCGGCAACAGCTTCGGCTTTGAGGGCTACATGATCCAGGCCGCCGAGGAATACCCCGAGGTGGAGTTCTGCCATGCCACCGGTTACCAGGCTGCTTCTTCCGGCCTGGCCAACATGCACAACTACTTCACCAGCGTGTATGAGAGCCGCTACGTTTCCGGCGTGGTGGCCGGCATGAAGCTGAATGAGATGATCGCCGACGGCCAGCTCACCGAGGCCGACTGCAAGATCGGCTATGTGGGCGCCTACAGCTACGCCGAGGTGAAGAGCGGCTACACCGCCTTCTTCCTGGGCGTGCGCAGCGTCTGCCCCAGCGCCACCATGGAAGTGAAGTACACCGGCTCCTGGGCGGATCAGGCTCTGGAGAAGGAGACCGCCGAGGCCCTGATCGCCGACGGCTGCGTGCTGATCAGCCAACATGCCGACACCACCGGTGCTGCTACTGCCTGTGAGGCTGCCAGCGTGCCCGACGTGGGCTACAACATCAGCATGCTGGAGGCTGCCCCCAATTGGGCCCTCACCAGCGCTTCCATCAACTGGGCTCCCTACTACACCTACGCCACCCAGTGCATGCTGGACGGCGAGACCATCGTCACCGACTGGTGCCAGGGCTACAGCGAGGGTGCCGACCGGATCACCGAGCTGAACGAGAAAGCCTTTAAGGACATCGAGGCTGTGAAGGCCAAGGTGGCCGAGGTGGAAGGCGCCATCATCGACGGCAGCCTGAAGGTGTTTGATACCTCCACCTGGACCGTGGGCGGCGAGACCATCACCACCACCGCCACCGAGGATCTGGCTGAGACCTACCATGGCACCGAGTACATTGTGGACGGCGCCTTTGCCGAGTCTACTCTGGCCAGTGCGCCTGCCTTTGCCTTCGTCATCGACGGCATCACCGAGCTGAACCAGGTGTTCTGATCCGGCCCGCAGAACATAGCGTGATCCCCCGGCGGGGCCGGCATCCGGATTCCGGACGCTGCGGCCCCGCCGGTTTTTGGCTTTGGAACCATGAGATGAGACAAACTATTTGCGGGAGATGATACAGTGGAGCAGCAGAACGCGATCGAATGCCGCAACCTGACCAAGCGCTTTGGGCAGGTGGTGGCCAATAAGGATGTCTGCCTGACCGTAAAAAAGGGAGAGATCCTATCCCTGCTGGGGGAAAACGGCAGCGGCAAGACCACCCTGATGAACATGCTTTCGGGCATTTATTACCCGGACAGCGGCGAGATCCTGGTGGACGGCAAGCCGGTGACCATCCGGGGCCCCAAGGACGCCTTCGCCCTGGGCATCGGCATGGTGCACCAGCATTTCAAGCTGGTGAATGTGTTCACCGCCGCCGAAAATATTGCCCTGGGCCATGAGGAAAAGGGCCGCTACGACATCCGGGCTGTGGCAGCCCGGGTTCGGGAGATCTGCGACAAGTACGGGTTTGAACTGGACCCGGACAAAAAGATCTATGACATGTCGGTGAGCGAAAAGCAGACGGTGGAGATCGTCAAGGTGCTCTACCGGGGCGCCCAGATCCTGATCCTGGATGAGCCCACCGCCGTGTTGACTCCCCAGGAAACGGACAAGCTCTTTGCCGTGCTGCGGAACATGAAGGCGGACGGCAAGGCGGTGGTCATCATCACCCACAAGCTCCACGAGGTGCTGACCCTGTCCGACCGGGTGAGCGTGCTGCGCAAGGGCGAATATGTGGGCACGGTGCAGACCTCCGAGGCCACGGCCGATTCTCTCACCGAGATGATGGTGGGCCAGAAGGTGGACCTTCACCTGGAACGGCCCCTGCCCAAAGCGCCCTCCCCCCGGCTGGTGCTGAAGGATGTGAGCGCCATGAGCGCCGAGGGGGTTCGCACCCTGGATAAGGTGAACCTCACCGTCTTTTCCGGCGAGATCCTGGGCATTGCCGGCGTGGCCGGCAGCGGCCAGAAGGAGCTGCTGGAGGCCATTGCCGGCCTGCAGCCCCTCTGCGAGGGCAGCATCTGCTATGATGATGTGCGCACCGGCGCGGCCGAGGAGCTGCGGGGCAAGACCCCCCTGCAGATCCGGGATCTGGGCATTCACCTGAGTTTTGTCCCCGAGGACCGACTGGGCATGGGCCTGGTGGGCAGCATGGGCATGATCGGCAACGTGATGCTTCGCAGCTACCGCAGCGGCAAGGGCATCTTCACCGACCGCAAGGCCCCCCGCCAGCTGGCCCAGCGACTGAAGGAACAGCTGGATATCGTGACCCCCGGGGTGAACTACCCGGTGCGCCGGCTCAGCGGCGGCAATGTGCAGAAGGTGCTGGTGGGCCGGGAGATCGCGGCTGCCCCCACCGTGCTGATGGCTGCCTACCCGGTGCGGGGGCTGGATATCAATTCTTCCTACACCATCTATGACCTGCTCAATCAGCAGAAAGAAAAGGGCGTGGCCGTGATTTATGTGGGCGAAGACCTGGACGTGATGCTGGAGCTCTGCGACCGGATCGCGGTGCTCTGCGACGGCCGGCTCACCGGCCTGGTGGACGCCCGCAAGACCACCAAAGCCCAGGTGGGCATGCTGATGACCCGGCAGGAAAAGGAGGAAGCCTGATGGAAAAGAAAACACCCCTTTTTCATATCGTCAAGCGGGATACCATGCCCCTGTGGAAGGCATGGGCCGTCCGGCTGGCCTCCATTCTGCTGGCTCTGGTGGTTTGTGCCGTCTTTATTAACAGCGTCACCGGGCTCAACCCCCTGTCGGTATATGCCAGCATGTTTGACGGGGCTTTCGGCACCGGCCGCCGTATCTGGAATACGGTGAACGATGCCATGATCCTGCTCTGCATCGCCCTGGCCATCACCCCCGCCTTCAAGATGCGCTTTTGGAACATCGGCGCCGAGGGCCAGATCCTGGTGGGCGGCGCGGCCACCGCGGCGGTTATGCGGTACTGCGGCGACAGCCTGCCCACCCCCGCCCTCTTTGCCCTGATGGTGGTGGTGAGCCTTCTGTGCGGCCTGGTGTGGGGCCTGGTGCCCGCCTGGTTCAAGGCCCGGTGGAACACCAACGAGACCCTGTTCACCCTGATGATGAACTACATCGCCATCCAGCTGGTCTCCTTCCTGAGCATCAAGTGGGAGGCCGTCAAAGGCAGCGGTACCATCGGCGTTATCAACCAGAGCACCAAGGCAGGCTGGATCGACACCGGCTTCCTTTCCGGCATCTTTGGCCGGTTCAACTACAGCATCAACACCACCCTGATCCTGATCATCACCCTGCTGATCTTTGTGTACCTGAACTACACCAAGCATGGCTATGAGATCGCGGTGGTGGGCGAGAGCGAGAACACCGCCCGCTATGCCGGCATCAGCGTGCGCCGGGTCATCCTGCGCACCATGGCCCTTTCCGGCGCTCTCTGCGGTCTGGTGGGCTTTCTGCTGGTCTCCGGCTCCAACCACACCATCAGCGTGAACACCGCCGGCGGCGACGGCTTTACCGCCATCGTGGTTTCCTGGCTGGCCAAGTTCAACCCCTTTGCCATGATCGCCATCTCCTTCCTGCTCACCTTCCTCACCCGGGGCGCGGGCCAGATTGCCAGCGATTTCGGCCTGAACGAATCGGCCAGCGATATCCTCACCGGCATCATCCTGTTCTTCATCCTGGGCAGTGAGTTCTTCATCAATTACCGGGTGCTGCGCAGCAGCCGCAAAGAAAAGGAGGCGGAATGATGGACCTGATCCTGACCATCCTGTCCAAGGTTTTCACGGTCACCTTCTTCCAGAAGGCGGTCACCCAGGGCGTGCCCCTGCTTTTCGGCGCGACCGGTGAGATCCTCACCGAAAAGGCCGGCAACCTGAACCTGGGCATCCCCGGCATCATGTATATGGGCGCGGTGGGCGGCCTTACCGGGGCCTTCTTCTATGAGCAGAGCACCCCCGAGCCCTCGGGCGCGGTGGGCGTCCTGATCACTTTCCTATGCGCCATCCTCTTTTCGGCGTTCGGGGCCTTTATCTACGCCCTGCTCACCATCACCCTGCGGGCCAACCAGAACGTCACCGGCCTGGCTCTTACCACCTTCGGCATCGGCGTGGGCAACTTCATCGGCGGCTCCCTTTCCAAGATTGCCGGCACCGCCGGTCAGATCACCGTCTACACCACCGGCCAGGCCTTCCGCACCACCATCCCCGGTCTTTCCCAGATCCCGGTGGTGGGGCCGCTCCTGTTCTCCTACGGCTTCCTGACCTATCTCTCCCTGGCCTTGGCCCTCTTCTTCGCCTACCTGCTGGCCCGCACCCGCTGCGGCCTCAACCTGCGGGCGGTGGGCGAAAACCCGGCAACTGCCGACGCGGCCGGCATCAATGTAATCCGCTATAAGTACGGCTTCACCATCCTGGGCGGCGCTGTGGCCGGCTTGGGCGGGCTGTACTTTGTGATGGAATACCTGGGCGGCACCTGGCAGAACAACGGCTTCGGCGACCGGGGCTGGCTGGCCATTGCCCTGGTCATCTTCGCCCTCTGGCGGCCTCTGCGGGCCATCTGGGGCAGCCTCCTCTTCGGCGGACTGTATATCCTGTTCGCCTATATCCCTCTGGGCGACGCGGCCCAGGAGATCCTGAAAATGCTGCCCTACCTGGTCACCATCCTGGTGCTGGTGGTTTCCAGCCTGCGGCGCCGGGCCGAGGAACAGCCCCCCGCCAGCCTGGGGCTTTCCTACTTCCGGGAAGACCGGTAAAATCGAAAATCTCTCCGTCTTTGCGGGCGGCCCCTTGGGGGCCGCCCGCTTTTTTACACCCAAAGGTGAAATTTTTATTACAGCTTTTCCCTTCTTTTCCCACAAAGCTCACACAAAATCAACACAGCCTGTTCGTAAAATAAAATCACAAGCACATGGATTTTGAACGGAATATCGTTCGATTGAGATGAGAAATGGATTGAAAAAGGCATGAATGAGCAAAAAAGCGCAAGAAAAAGACCCTTTGCCGGGCAGAAAGACCGGCTGGGCAGGGCATCGGCCCGGCTGGGGGGCTGGGTCAAAAAGCACCGGCGGATCTGCGTGTTGATCCTGGCGGTGCTGGTTGCAGCCGGCATCTTTGGCTGGGGCCGGCTCCGGGCGGCCAGGCAGACCGGGGGGATCAGCTACAGCTTTATCCGCACCACCATCCTGCAGAAGGGCAGCCTGGAAAATTCGGTGAGCGCCACCGGCACGGTGGCCAGCAACAATGTTTCAATGTGACCACCAGCCTGAAATACCCGGTGAAGGAAGGATTCGTGCAGGTGGGGGATACGGTGCAGGCCGGGGATGTAATCTGTACCCTGGATACCGAAAGCCTGGAAAAGCAGATCCAGCGCAAGCAGGAGAGCGTGGCGGACGCCCAGCAAACTGCCCAGGAAAATTACGATAAAGCTGTGAAAAGCTACAATGAGGCAGTGGCGGACAAGGACGAGGCCTGGCAGGATTGGGAGGACGCCAAGGCCGAATACAACAGCGCCCATGATGCCTATTATGACGCCCAGGCCAGCGTGGGTTCCATCCAGCAGCAATATCTGGATGCCCAGTCGGCCCTGGAATCGGCCCTGGAGCTGTACAACAGCTATCTCAAGACCCTGGGCAGCTATAACGAGGCGGAAAACGGTTCGGAGGACTTGGGGGACGGCAGCTATACCGACGTGATCCGCCGGTATTACGAGGCCAGCCTGAAATACAGCGGAAAGGCGCCCACCGTCTCCGGGTTTGACGACAGTGGGGTGGACCGTACCTATAACGAGACCAACAACCTGAGCAGCCAGTGGCAGGATGCCCAGAACACCATGGATCTGACCACTCTCAAACAGGCCTTCAGCACGGCTCAGGATCAGGTGGATCTCTGCGAGACGGCCTATGAGACCGCCTGTGATAAGGTGGACACCGCCCAGGAATCCATGGATACCGCCAAGAAGAATCTGGAAAAAGCCGGGGAGGATGATGAGCTCTCCGACCTGCAGGATGAGTTGGAGGAGTGCACCCTGGTGGCCGAAACCTCCGGCACCGTAACCGCCCTGAACGCCACGGTGGGGTCGGTCTGTGACGGGACGGTGGCCACCATCCAGGACACCGAGGATCTGGTGGTGGATATCACCATCTCGGAGGATGATGTGAAGAACGTGGAGCTGGGGATGGACTGCAAGATCACCACCGACGCCACCGAGGACGTCATCCAGGGCACCCTCACCCAGGTGAACCCCACTGCCGGGGAAAACGGGACCTTTGAGGCCCAGGTCCAGGTGGAAAACGGCTCCAACAGGCTGCTGGTGGGGATGAACGCCAGCGTGGAGATCATCCAGAGCGTGACAGAGAACATATACGTAGTACCGCTGGACGCGGTGGACGAGGATGAAAACGGCAGCTTTGTGTTCCAGACCTACAATCTCATTGGCCGGCAGAGCGCCCTGAAAAATGTGGAGCTGCCCATGCTGTACGCAGGGGTGCAGCCCCGGCAGCGCACCCGGCGGGCCCATGAGCTGCTGGCCATGGTGGAGATGGATGACCGGTGCCACCACCAGCCCAACGAGCTTTCCGGCGGCCAGAAACAGCGGGTGGCCATTGCCCGGGCCATGGCCAACGACCCGGATGCATTGCTGGCCGATGAGCCCACCGGCGCCCTGGACAGTCAGACCAGCCGGACGGTGATGGATATTTTCCACCGGCTTCACCGGCAGTGCGGCAAGACCATCGTGCTCATCACCCACAACCAGGAGCTGGCCGAGGAATGCCAGCGGATCCTGACCCTGCGGGACGGGCTGATTGTGGGAGAACGGGCCGGGAAAGAGAGGGCTGCCCATGCTGGATAATATCGGCCTGGCCTTTGCCAGCCTGCGGGCCAATAAGATGCGGGCGCTGCTCACCATGCTGGGCATCATCATCGGTATCGGCGCCGTGATTGCCATCGAAACGGTGGGCAATTCCCTCACCGGCTCCATCAGCAGCATGAGCGAGTTCGGGGCCACCAACATTACCGTCAGCCTTACCCAGAAGGAAAGCGACGATTCCTCCTCCGGGCAGGGGGAGGTACGGGTGCGGATGTTCATGCCGGCCCAGCCGGAAGAGAGCGACCTGATCAGCGAGGAAATGATCGGGGAATACCGGCAGGCCTTCCCGGATAAGATCGACTATATCCTCCTGACCAATACGGTAGGGCAGGCCACCGCGCCCAGTGCCGCCGATTCCTCCGAGACGCTCACCGTGTCGGTGCTGGGGGCCAACGACGAGTACCAGGAGGGCAGCAGCATCCAGATGCTGTACGGCCGCTGGCTGGACAATGAAAAGGATGGGGACAGGAAGGTCTGCGTGGCCTCCGACCGGTTTGTAGAGGAAGCTCTGGGGATGCCTGCCCAGGAGGCGGCGGGCCAGAGCGTCACCCTCACCATCGGGGGCCGGCCTTACCAGTTCTATATAGAAGGGGTGTATGAATACGAGGAAGAGACGGCCACCACCGGCTCGTCGGATACGCCAGTGACGGAATTGTATCTGCCCATGGAAACCGCCCGGGGCCTGACCGGTTCCGGCCAGGGGTACCAGAGCTTTACGGTGGTGGCTTCCTCCGGCACCGATACCAGCGCCTTTCTGGATATCACCGGCGAGTATTTCGCCAGCTTTTACACCCGGAACGACGCCTGGACGGTGGAGGCCACCAGCATGGAGAGCCTGATCGAGACCCTCACCGACATGCTCTCCACCGTCAGCCTGGCCATCAGCGCCATTGCGGCCATCAGTCTGTTGGTGGGCGGCATCGGCGTGATGAACATCATGCTGGTCTCGGTATCCGAGCGCACCCGGGAGATCGGCACCCGCAAGGCCCTGGGGGCCCCGGGCGCGGGGGCCTTGGGCTACGCAGCCTGGCCCAGCCTGGGGGTGGTTTTGCTGGCGGTGGGCTTTTCCATGCTCATCGGGGTATTTTTTGGCTACTACCCGGCGGGCAAGGCTGCCAAGCTGGACCCCATCGAAGCGCTGCGATATGAATAAGTACCCGGCTGCCTTGCAGGCGGCGGGCGGCCCAGCTTTTGCCGGGCCGCCCTTTTTTGCCCCTTGCGCCGGGCCGGCGGCAAGCGTATACTGGGAAACGTTTCGAAAGAACGGAAAATCAGGGAAAGCGTGGATGGAATGGAACAAACAAAAAAGACCCGCCTGTTCAGCGGCCGGGATCTGTGGGTGTTGATCCTGCCCTTATTGGTGGAACAGGCCCTTTCGGTGATGGTGGGCATGGCGGATACCATGATGGTGAGCCAGGCAGGGGAGGCGGCGGTATCCGGCGTCTCTCTGGTGGATATGATCAATGTGGTCATCATCAATCTGTTTGCTGCCCTGGGCACCGGCGGCGCGGTGGTCACCAGCCAGTACCTGGGCGCAAGAGACGATCAGGATGCCCGCCGCTCGGCAGATCAGCTGGCCCTGCTGGCCGGCATTGCCGGGCTGAGCGTGGGGCTGCTGGTGTTGATTGGCGCGGGGCCGCTGCTGGGGCTTTTGTACAGTGGGGTGGAGCCGGATGTGATGGAGGCCGGCCTTACATATCTGCGGATCATGGCCTGCGCCTTCCCTTTTATTGCCCTGTACAATGCGGGGGCGGCGGTATTCCGCAGTATGGGCAACAGCAAGGTGAGCATGAAGATCAGCCTTTTGATGAACCTGTGCAATATTGTGGGCAACGCCATCTGCATCTTTGGCTTTCATATGGGGGTTGCCGGGGTGGCCCTGCCCAGCCTGTTCAGTTGGGCCCTGGCAGCCGGGCTGATTTTAAAGCTGGCCGCAAACCCGCAAAACCAGGTGCCCATCCGGCTGGCCGGCGGCTTTCGGCTGGAAAAACGGATGGTGCGCAGGATCCTGTCCATCGGCATCCCCAGCGCGCTGGAAAACTGCCTGTTCAATCTGGGGCGGATCCTGCTGGTAAGCCTGATCGCCCTCTTCGGCACAGCCCAGATCGCCGCCAACGCGGTGGCCAATAACCTGGACAATATCGGCTGTATCCCCGGCAATGCCTTCAACCTGGCCATGATCACGGTGGTGGGCCGGTGCGTGGGCGCGCTGGATTTTGAGCAGGCCCGCTATTATGTGCGGCGGCTGCTGGCAGCCGATGTGCTGGTGAGTTTCCTGGTCTGCGGGGCTACCCTTCTGCTTCTGCCCTGGCTGACCGGGCTTTACAATATTTCCCAGGAAGCCAAAAGGCTGGCCTGCATTCTGGTACTCATCCACAACGGGCTGGCCCCTTTCCTGTGGCCTTTTTCCTTCACCCTGCCCAACGCCCTGCGGGCGGCGGGGGATGCCCGCTTTACCATGTTTGTCTCCCTGGGCAGCATGGCCGGCTGGCGGATCCTGTTCAGCTATATCCTGGGCCTGGGGATGGGCCTGGGAATTGTGGGGGTGTGGATCGCCATGATCCTGGATTGGCTCTTCCGCATCCTATGCTTTAGTGTACGATATCTGTCGGGGGGCTGGCAGCGCCGGTACCTGCGCCAGGCAGGGGAGAGGGTCCCATTGTAAAATTCCTCTGGCCCCCTTGGCGGCGGCCAGCCGGTGTGATACAATCAAATTTACAATGCCCGGCGGCAGAAAAAGCCGGGCGGAAGGGAACAATGTATCATGAAACTGGTAACCTGGAATGTGAACGGCCTGCGGGCCTGCCTGCAGAAGGGGTTTGCCGAAACCTTTGCCGCCCTGGATGCGGATCTGTTTTCGGTGCAGGAAACCAAGATGCAGCCCGGCCAGGCGGATTTTGCCCCCGAGGGGTATGAGGAATATTTGTACAGCGCCGAGAAGAAGGGGTACTCGGGCACCGGATGCTGGTGCCGTCAAAAGCCCCTGAACGTGCAGTACGGCCTGGGGCTGGAGGAGCACGACCATGAGGGCCGGGTCATCACCCTGGAATACCCGGACTTTTACCTGGTGAACGCCTATGTGCCCAACAGTCAGGAGGGCTTAAAGCGGCTGGAATACCGGATGGGCTGGGAGGATGCCCTGCGCGGGTACCTGCAGGGGCTGGACCAGAAAAAGCCGGTGATCTACTGCGGCGATCTGAATGTGGCCCATGAGGAGATCGACCTGAAAAACCCCAAGAGCAACCGGGGCAACGCGGGCTTTTCGGACCAGGAACGGGAGAAGCTGACCCAGCTGCTGGCCAGCGGTTTTACCGATGTGTTCCGGGCCCTCTACCCGGAAGCGGCGGAATACAGCTGGTGGAGCTATCGGTTCAACGCCCGCAAGAATAACGCGGGATGGCGGATCGACTATTTCCTGGTCTCCCACCGGCTGATGGAAAAGGTGCGGGATTGCCGCATCCGGGGCGATATCTTCGGCAGCGACCACTGCCCGGTGGAGCTGGAAATCGACCTGTAAGGCAGGCAAGGGCGGCAAACCCAGAGAAAGTGCCGGGAAAGCCGCTTTTAAGCCTTAAAACCCTTGCGGAAAAGGGGAAAATCGGGTACAGTAAAACCGTGTGAGCCTTTGAGCCCCGCAAACTTTGCGCAAAATAAGGAAAGGATCTTTTCATGAACCAAATATTGGATATTCTGCGAGGCATCGTGATCGGCATCGCCAACATCATCCCCGGCGTATCCGGCGGCACCATGGCAGTGTCCATGGGTATTTATGATAAGCTGATCGGCGCGGTCACCGGCCTGTTCCGCCATTTCAAGGACAGCATCCGCCTTTTGCTGCCCCTGGGCATTGGCATGGCCATCGGCATCGTGGGCTTTGGCTTTTTGCTGAAATACCTGCTGGCCAACTATGTGCTGGCCACCTGCCTCACCTTTGTGGGCCTGATCCTGGGCGGCCTGCCCATCTTGTGGATCAGCCTGCGCAGCAGCCTGAAGAAAAAGACCTCCGGCCGGCTGGGCCTGGGGGAGGGCATCTGCTTCCTGGCTCTTCTGGGCGTGGGCGTGGGTATGCCCCTGCTGCAGGGCGCCGAGGGCGCGGTCAAGCAGCTCAGTGTGGACCCGCTCACCCTCCTCACCCTGTTTGCCCTGGGCGTGATCGCCAGCGCTACCATGGTGATTCCCGGTGTTTCGGGCAGCATGGTGCTGCTGATCCTGGGCTATTACAACTCCATCCTGAACCTGCTCACGGATACGGTGCTCTGCCTCAAGGCCATGGACCTGGCGGGTGTGATGCACAACTGCCTGCTGCTGGCTCCCTTTGGCGTAGGGGTGGTGCTGGGCATCTTCCTGATCGCCAAGATCATCGAGTATCTCTTCAACAACTTCCCCACCCACACCTATGCGGCCATCATCGGCCTGATCCTCTCTTCCCCCTTTGCCATCCTCTATTCGGCCGATGCGCTGGCCGTGATCCGGCCGGTGGAACTGGTGGTGGGCATCCTGCTGGCTCTGCTGGGCGCCTGGGTCACCTGGCTGATGGGCAGCAAGGAACAAAACTGAAATCTTTTTTCGGGAACAGGCAGAAATGCCTGTTCCTTTTTTCTGCCCGGGGCAGGGGAGAGGGCGGGCCAAATGTAAAATAGTTGTGGTTGTGCTTTGGTTCGTTCCATGCTACACTTACAATGTATGAGATGAAACCTGTCGAAACAGGGCCGGAACAGGCAAAACGGGAAAGAGAAAACCGGCAAAAACAAAGCGGGGGAGCCAAATTGGATCTGCTGAAAGATTTTACCAAGGAAGAAAAGAGCTGGATGCTCTACGACTGGGCCAACAGCGCCCATTCGGTGATCGTGGTCACTATTCTGCCCATCTTTTTCAACACGGTGGCCAGCTACACCAAGGACGCGGTGTCCAGCATGAGCGCCTGGGGCTATGCCACCAGCCTGGCCATGGCCATTGTGGCCCTGGCCGCGCCGGTGTTGGGGGCCTTTGGGGATTTTGCCGGGCTGCGCAAAAAGCTGTTTGGGGTATTTCTTGCCCTGGGCTGCCTGAGCTGCCTGCTGCTGGGGGCAACGCCCCTCAGCGATTTCACCGACCCGGCCCTGGCCGACAAGATGGCCGGGATCATTCTGGGGCTGTACATTCTTTCCACGGTGGGCTTTGCCGGGGCGAACCTCTACTATGACAGCTTCCTTTCCGATGTGACCACCGATGAAAGGATGGACCGGGTCTCCACCATGGGCTACGGCCTGGGGTACCTGGGGGGCAGCACCATCCCGCTGCTGATTTTTCTGGTCATGAACGGGGTGGGGGTGCCCATGCTCACCTGTCTGGCCTTCATTTTTGCCTTTACCGGCCTGTGGTGGCTGGCCTTCTCCCTGCCCTTTTTGAAAAATGTGCGGCAGAAAGGCGGCGAACCCTTCTGCCGGGGCGCTGCCGGCCGGGCCCTGCGGGGGCTGGGCCGCACCATGAAGGAGATCTGGCATAATAAGGAGATGCTGGTCTTCCTGCTGGCCTACTTTTTCTATATCGACGGGGTCAACACGGTCATCCACATGTCCACCACCTACGGGGATATGGTGGGCCTGGGCACCACCGATATGATGCTTGCCCTTTTAATGGTACAGGTGCTGGGCCTGCCTTTCTGCCTTTTGTACATCCGGCTCAGCGCCCGCTTCGGCGCCCGGGCCATGGTGGGGGTGGGTATCTGCGTCTATGTCATCACCTGCGTGGTGGGCTTTTTTATGAGGAGCGCCTGGCAGTTCTGGCTCCTGGCCTTTCTGGTCTCCACCAGTCAGGGCGGCGTCCAGGCCCTCAGCCGCAGCATGTTCGGCCGCCTGATCCCGGATAAGGGCCGCTCCGCCGAATTCTTCGGTTTTTACGATATTTTCGGCAAATTCAGCGCCATCATCGGGCCTGCCCTGGTGGGGGTGATCAGCGCCGCCGCAGCCGAACAGATCCTGGCCGGGCAGGGCCTGACCGCCGCCACCGCCACCGCAGCCCAGATCGAGGCGGTAAACGCCCAGGCGGCCCCGCTGGGAATGCTGGGCATCCTTTTGATCTTTGCTCTGGGAGGGGGGCTGTACTTCTTCGTCCTGCCCCGGGTCTCCCGCAAATCCCGCTGAAGGAAACGAGGTAAAACCATGCCAGAAGGATATACCCACGTGCGCGTGGCCCGCAAGGCGGCGGATACCGCCGGCCTGATGAAGCAGATCCATCCGGCGGCCTTCTGCGCCGGGGCCAACGGGCCGGATGAATTTTTCTGCTTTGAAGCCTGGAAGCCGGCGGATAAGCGCACCCTGGACCTGCCCGCCCTGGGCAGCCGGATGCACCGGGAAAAAACCGGCGCTTTTTTGATGAGCCTGGCCGACCACGCCAGTACCCAGGCCCAGAAAAGCTATGCCCTGGGCTTTATTTCCCATTACATCACCGATTGCACCGTTCACCCCTATGTGGCCATGATTACCCAGAAAGGGCAGCTGTACGATATGCCCGGCGGCCACGGGTATTTTGAGATCGCCCTGGACAGCGAGCTGCATAAAAAGGATTACGGCACCCCTGCCGTATCCGCCGCCCATTCCAACCCCCGGCTCACCGGTACCGCTCTGGTGCAGGTGGCCCAGCTGCTGCAGGTATGCCTGAAAGAGGTGTACGGGGTGGATGTGGGGCTGGAGGCGCTGGGGGATTCCTTCCACCATGCCCATTTCCTGCGGGCGCTGTTTGTGAGCCGGCTGGGGATCAAAAAAAAGCTGCTGGAGGCGGCAGAGCCCCTGTTTGGGGGCAAGGGCAGCCTGACCGGCCATGTTTCGCCGGCCCGGCTCAAGGGCTGCCGCCGCTCGGATAAGGAGCAGCTGCCCTCGGTCTGGCGCAACCCCTATACCGGCCAGACCTGCCAGATCACGGTGGCTGGGCTGCTGCACGAATCCACCCGGCGGGCGGTGACCTGCTTTTTGACCTGCCGCAGCTTCTGGCAGGGGCGCACTCCCCGGCAGGAGCTGGAAAGGCTTTTGGGCAGCCGCAGCTACGAGACCGGGCTGGAAGATGCGGATTCCCGGGGTGAAAACCCGGTCCTGAACCCGGAATTTTATGAAAAAGTTGTGAATAAATCCGTCGCCGGGGAAGAATAATTGGGCGGTTTGCGCCTTGACGAAAGCCGATTATCTGATTAAACTATATAAGTGTAAATATGAAAAAGCTGTGAACAGGACATGAGGATCTTCGGGAGCTTTTTTCAGAGAGCCGGCGGTGGGTGCAAGCCGGCAGAAGCAGAAGACCCCCCTCACCTGGGAGCCGCCGGACTGAAACCAGTAGGCCCGGCCGGGAGCCGCCCGTTACCAGGCAGAGCCCGTTTGAAGGGTGATCGAGCAGCCGCGCCGGCGCGCGGAATGAGAGTGGTACCGCGGAGTTTTACGCTTCGTCTCTTTGTAAGAGACGGGGCGTTTTTTTGTCCCGGGAAAGGGGGGCCGGCCATGCAGGCAGCCGAATATTTCGAAAAGCTGCTGCCCTATTACGAGGGCAGCTTTGACCTGGAAAAGCCCGCTCACATCCAGGGGCGGGAATATGCGGCCTGCGGCGCCTTTCACGCCCATGTGGACAAATACGTCCTGGTGAAAAAGGCCCAGATCTGGGCGGTGGACAGCCACGAGTACTGCCTGTTTGCCACCTATGAGCAGGCCCCCGGCCAGGAGGAGATCGGGCAGCTGAAAAAGGTCATGGAGGAATATATGGAACCGGTGCTGGCCCGCAAGGGGCAGCCCTCCATGCCCAAAGATCATATGTATACCTACCTGACCCTGGTGCTCATCACGGCCAAGAGCCCTGACGCAGGCACCCTGCGGGCGGTGAAGCGGTTCCGGTTCCAGAAGTTTTACCATTTTTATCTGCGGGGCTACAGCGAGGGCCGGATCGTCCTGGTGGATCTGGAAGGCAAAAAGATCTACACCAACCGGGACGGGCGGGTGCTGCGCAAGTTCCAGCAATCGGTGCTGAAAAAGCTGGCCGGCGGGGTCTGAGAACCCCCGAAATTATGGTGCCGCGGGCGCAAGCCCGTTTAAGGGCATAGATTGAGTATGTTGAAAACAAGGAGGAATCAAAACAATGAGTGGTATCGTATTGCTGCTGATTGCCATCGTTGTTTTGCTGGTCGGCTACGTCTGCTACGGCGGCTGGCTGGTAAAACAGTGGGGCATCGATCCTGCTCGCAAGACCCCTGCCTTTGAACTGGAGGACGGCGTGGACTACTGCCCCGCCAAGGCCCCTGTTCTGCTGGGTCATCACTTCGCTTCCATTGCCGGCGCGGGCCCCATCAACGGCCCCATCCAGGCTGCCTACTTCGGCTGGCTGCCCTGCCTGCTCTGGATCCTGCTGGGCGGCATCTTCATCGGTGCCGTGCAGGACTTCAGCGCCCTGTTCGTTTCCATCCGCAACAAGGGCAAATCCATCGGCGAGGTTCTGGAAGTTTCCCTGAGCCATAAGTGCAAGATGATGTTCAGCGTGTTCACCTGGCTGGTTATGCTGCTGGTGGACGCCGCCTTTGCGGACATCGTGGCCAAGACCTTCGCTCCCTCCACCGGCGGCAGCGGCAGCGTGGCCATGGCCAGCCTGCTGTTCATCCCCATGGCTATCGCCTTCGGCTTTGCGGTTTACCGCAAGCATGCCCCCCTGCTCATCTCCAGCGTGGTGGGCGTCATCGTGCTGGCCCTGTGCGTGGCCGGCGGCATCATGTTCCCCCTGGTGATCGATAACATCACCTTCTGGCGTGTGGCGGTCTTCATTTACTGCGCCATCGCTTCCGTCACCCCCGTCTGGATCCTGCTGCAGCCCCGTGACTACCTGAACAGCTTCCTGCTGTACTTCATGATCATCTGCGCTGTGATCGGCATCTTCGGTGCCAACCCCGACGTCCAGCTGCCCGCCTTCATCGGCTGGAAGCTGAACGGCACCTACCTGTTCCCCACCCTGTTCATCACCATCGCCTGCGGCGCTGTGTCCGGTTTCCATTCTCTGATCGCTTCCGGTACCACCTCCAAGCAGATCAGCAATGAGAAGGACGCCAAGATGATCGGCTACGGCGGCATGCTCGTCGAGTGCGTGCTGGCTGTGATCAGCCTGATCTGCGTGGGCAACCTGACCAGTGACGGCGCTTACGCCGCCATCGGCACCCCCGCCGTGGTCTTCGCCACCGGCGTCAAGACCTTCTTTGAGGCCATGGGCATGGGCGCCCAGGCCGCCGAGATCGCCTACACCGTGATCTGCCTGGCCGTTTCCGCCTTCTGCCTCACCTCTCTGGATACCTGCTGCCGGCTGGGCCGCTTCACCCTGCAGGAGATGTTCCAGCCCAAGGCTGGCGCTCAGCCTACCGGCCTGCAGACTGCCCTGCAGAACAAGTACATTTCCACCATCGTCAACCTGGCCTTCGCCAGCCTGCTGGTGGTTGCCGGTTACGATAAGATCTGGCCCCTGTTCGGCGCTGCCAACCAGATGGTGGCTGTGCCCGCCCTGATGGCTGCCGCCGTCTTCCTGAAGAAGATCGGCAAGGGCTACAAGATGTTCATTGTGCCCATGTTCTTCATGGCTCTGGCCTCCATGTCCAGCCTGGTGCTGACCCTGATCGCCCGGGTACAGGCCATTGTGGGCGGCGGCCTGGATGCCACCACCATGTTCACCGATGTGCTGCAGAGCGTCATCATCGTTCCCATGCTGGTGCTGGCCATCCTGCTGCTCATCGATGGCTGCAAGTACATCTTCGCCAACCACGAGGTCGAGGCCGCCTGAGTCCGGCCCGGTTTCGGAAGATAGCATGCAATCAAAAAGCCCCCGCGCTTTCAAAGCGCGGGGGCTTTTTTGATTTTTAGTCCGGGGATGGTTCCTCCGGCATGGAAAGGAACCGCCGCAGGAAAAACAGGCAGGCAAGGGCGGTGAGCAGGCTGCCGAAAGGGGCGGTGAGCCATACACCGTCCAGCCCCAGTACCGGCACCAAACAGGCCAGGATCAACAGGGGGAAAAGCAGGGAACGGCCCAGGGAGAGCCCCAGGGAGAGGGCGGGGCGGTCCATCGCGGTGAAAAAGGAGCTCAGCCCCACCCCGGCCCAGCCGGTGAGATAGGAAAAGGAAAAGAGGGTCATGGCCTGCAGGCTCATTTCGATCAGAGCCGGGTCGCCGTCCCCCACAAAAAGAGGAAGGAGAGCCCTGCCGCCCAGCCGCATGGCCAGAAAAGCGGCGGCGGAAATCAGAGCGCCAGCCAGCAGGACGCGCTTTTCAAAGGCCAGCATCCGGCGAGAAAGTCTGGCCCCATAGCAGTAGCTGATGGCCGGCTGCATGGAATCCGCAAGGCCATACAGCAGGGAAGCAGTCACGCTGTCCACATACATGACGATGGAAAAAGCTGCCACAGCGCGGGAACCTTCCAGATGCAGGAGAAGGCTGTTCACGATGATCATGAGCAGAGAGCCGGAAATGTTGGTGAAAAATTCGCTGGAACCATTGTACAGGATATTTTTCAAAAGCCCCCGGCGCAGCCTGCCCTTGACAAAGCGCAGGGGCAGCTTGCCGCCGATCAGGGGCAGAAGCCCCATCAGGCTGCCCAGCGCCAGGCTGAGGCAGCTGGCCAGAGCCGCCGAGGCGATGCCCCAGCGGAGCACCGCCAAAAACAGGTAGTCCAGCCCGATATTCAGCAGGGAGGCGGTGACGTTCAGCACCATGCTGTAGCGGGTGAGCCCGCAGATGCGCAGGTAGTTATCCACCGCAAAATAAATCATGACTGCCGGGGTGAAAAGGGCGAAGACCTGCAGATACTGGCAGGCCAGTTGCGTCGCCGAGGGGTCGGCCCCCATCAGCTCCAGCAAAGGTCGGGCGAAGAAAAAGCCCAGCACCCCCACCGCCAGGGCAATCGCCTCGATCAGCAGGGAACAGCGGGTAAAAATCACGCTGGCTTCCCGCTCCCTGTGTTCGCCCAGGTGGATGGCAATCTGCACCGAGGAGCCCACTGCCACCATATCGGAAAAGACAAAGCCGATAAACAAAAAGGGCATCACCAGGTTGACTGCGGCCAGGGCCTCTTCCCCCAAAAAGCGGCCCACAAAGATGCCGTCGGCAATGGTATAGAGCGAGCTGGCCGCCATGCTGATCATATTGGGCAGGGCGCACCGCAAAAACAGGCGGTTGGGGCTGAGAGTCTCAAAAACAGAAGGGGAGCTCATGGGGAAATTCAAAATCCTTTCATGTATTCCTGGCTGAAATCATCCAGAATGCTGCAGAAATCCGCCAATTGGGCGGGTGTGTATTTTTCTTCTATGGCCCGCACAGCTTTTTCAAAGGGGCTGTCATAGGCGCGCAGAGCCTGGGCGACGACCTCGGTCACCTCCAGGCGCACCACCCGCCGATCCTTTTCATCCCGGCATTTCCGCACAAAGCCCAGCCGGCTCAGTTCATTCACCTTCAGGGTGGCCGCCGAGGGGCTGATGTGCAGGGTGCGGGCCAGGCTGCCCACGGTGCAGCCTTGGGTCTGGGCCTGGTAAGAGATCACATCCAGGTACATCATGCTGTTGTAAGAAAATTCACCCCCGCCGTTCTTGGCCAGCTGCCGCAGCTCGCAGACGGTGGAATCGTAATAATAGCGGTTCAGGGTATCGCGCAGATCCATACTTGCCTCCTGTTTGCACCGATATCTGGAAAATGTTTAAGCGTATTTATATAAATTTGCTTAAATATATCACGAAAAGACAAGGCTGTCAAGCCGGGCAACGCCGGCCTGACAGCCTTGTTTTGCGCCAAAACAGAAATGGGAAGGGAACGGTATCATCCGGGCCTTAAAAGCAGCTTTTGAGGGGGAGGCTGCCCTCTCAAAAAGGCAGAGCCCTCTTGAAAAGCCCGGCATATCCGGGAAAGGGGAAAGCCGCCCTTACATGCTTTCGTGGAAGGTACGCTTGATCACTTCCAGCTGCTGTTCCCGGGAAAGGCGGTTGAAGTTTACCGCATAGCCGGAAACCCGGATGGTGAGGGTGGGGTACTGCTCGGGATGCTCCATGGCATTCAGCAATACCTGACGGTCCAGCACGTTCACATTCAGGTGGTGGGCTCCCTGCACAAAATATCCGTCCAGGATGGAGACCAGGTTGCCGGTGCGCTGGGCCTGGTTCTTGCCCAGGGCGCCCGGCACAATGGAGAAGGTGTTGGAAACGCCGTCCTGGCAGACCGCCCGGTAGGGGATCTTGGCCACCGAGTTCAGGCTGGCCAGGGCGCCGTTCTCGTCCCGCCCGTGCATGGGGTTGGCGCCGGGGGCAAAGGGCTCACCGGCCTTGCGGCCGTCCGGGGTGGCGCCGGTCTTTTTGCCGTACATCACGTTGCTGGTGATGGTGAGGGCCGAAAGGGTGTGGATAGCGTTCCGGTAAAGGGGATGCTTTTTCAGCTCGGCTGAGAAGTAGGAGACGATCTCCACCGCAATATCATCCACCCGGTCGTCATCGTTGCCGTATTTGGGGAACTCGCCTTCCACCTCAAAATCCACGGCGATGCCCTGCTCGTTGCGCACCGGGCGCACCTTGGCAAACTTGATGGCCGAGAGGGAATCGGCGGCAATGGAAAGGCCCGCCACCCCAAAGGCGGCCAGCCGCTCCACCAGGGTATCGTGGAGGGCCATCTGGCTGGATTCATAGGCGTACTTGTCATGCATGAAGTGGATGATGTTGATGGTATCCACATACAATTCAGCCACATAGGCCAGTACCTTCTTGTAGTTGGCCAGCACCTTGGGGTAATCCAGCACCTCGTCCTCATCCCGCTGAATCTCGGGGATGACGGTCATTCCCTTCTTTTCGTCCACGCCGCCGTTGATGGCGTAGAGCAGGCTCTTGGCCAAGTTGGCCCGGGCCCCGAAGAACTGCATCTGCTTGCCCACGGCCATGGCGGAAACACAGCAGGAGATGCAGTAGTCGTCCCCGTACATGGGGCGCATCAGGTCATCGTTTTCATACTGGATGGAGTCGGTGCCGATGCTCATGCGGGAGCAGTAGGCTTTGAAGGCGGCGGGCAGGTTCTGGCTCCAGAGCACGGTCAGGTTGGGCTCGGGGGCGGTGCCCAGGTTAGTGAGGGTGTGCAGATAACGGAAGGTGTTCCGGGTGACCAGGGTGCGGCCGTCCACACCCATGCCGCCCAAAGCTTCGGTGATCCAGGTGGGGTCGCCGCCGAACAGCTCGTTGTATTCGGGGGTGCGCAGGTGCCGTACCAGCCGCAGCTTGATGATGAACTGGTCAATGAGTTCCTGGGCCTCCTGCTCGGTGAGGACGCCCTTATCCAGATCCCGCTGAATGTAGATGTCCAGGAAGGTGGCGGTGCGGCCCAGGCTGGTGGCGGCGCCGTTGTTCTCCTTTACGCCGGCCAGATAGGCAAGGTACAGGTTCTGCACCGCCTCCCGGGCATTTTCGGCGGGGCGGCGGATATCGCAGCCGTACTTTTCGGCCATGGAGGCCATCTCTTTAAGGGCACGGATCTGCATCTGTATCTCTTCCCGCAGCCGGATCCGCTCATCGGTCATGGGTCCGTCCAGCATATCCAAGTCCTTCTGCTTTTCCTCAATAAGGAAGTCGGTGCCGTACAGAGGTACCCGGCGGTAGTCGCCCACGATCCGGCCCCGGCCGTAAGCGTCCGGCAGGCCGGTGAGCAGCCCGGCGGAGCGGGCCAGGCGGGTGCGGCGGGGGTAGGCGTCAAATACGCCGTCGTTGTGTGTCTTGCGATAGAGGCGGAAGTGCTTTTCCACTTCTTTATCCAGTTGGTAGCCGTACTGCTCCAGGGCGGATTCGGCCATCCGCATCCCGCCGTAAAGGTTGACGATCCGCTTGAGGGGGGCGTCGGTCTGCAGGCCCACGATCACCTCGTTTTCCCGGTCGATATAGCCGGGGGCAAAATTGTCAATGCCCGAGACCACCCCGGTCTCCACATCAATGATCCCCTTTTTCAGCTCTTCCAGGATCAGGGCCTTGGCCTTGGCCCATACCTTGTCGGTGCGGGGGGTGGTGGGGGCCAGGAAGCTCTCGTCCCCCTCGTAGGGGGTGTAGTTCTTCTGGATGAAGTTGCGCACATTTACCAGGTGCCTCCATTCGCCGGTGCGGAAGCCCTGCCAGGCGGTGCAATTTACGTCGATGCTCATGGGAAGATCCTCCTATATAAAAAGTAGTGAATGTCAGTGGGCGGGAAAATCCGGGCGTCAGGCGTTGCCGGCAGCCAGATCCCGGTCAAAACGCTCCTGCCAGGGGCGAAGAAGATCCGGCGCCAGGGGAGGGACCCCCTCCAGCGGGTAGGGGATGCCCAGGCTGTGATATTTGGGGACGCCCAGGGTGTGGTAGGCCAGCAGCTCCACCTTCTGTACATGGCTCAGTTTCCGGATATACCGGCCCAGGGCTTCCAGGTGCTGCTCCCCATCGGTGAGGCCGGGGACCACCACGTGCCGGATCCAGAGCGGAGTGCCCGCCGCCTGGGCAGCGGCCAGAAAGCGGTCGGCCTCGGCAGGGTCCTGGCCGGTCAAGCTGCGGTAGCTTTCCGGGTCCTCATGCTTGATGTCAAACAAAACCAGATCCGTGTATTTCAGGATCTCCTCATACCCGCCATTGCCGCAGCCGGCGGTGTCCAGGCAGGTGTGGATGCCTGCCTGCCGGCACAAAGGCAGGACCTCCTGCAGAAACTCTTTTTGCAGCAGCGGTTCCCCGCCGGAAAAGGTCACCCCGCCCTCGTCGCCGTAATAGGGCTTGAACCGGCAGAGCCGGTTTACCAGCTCCTGGGGGCTCAGCAGCTGGGGGTGTACACCCTCCAGGTCCCAGGTATCCGGGTTGTGGCAGTACCGGCAGCGGAGCCGGCAGCCCTGCAGAAACACCACCGTGCGGATGCCCGGGCCGTCCACAAGTCCCATGGATTCAATGGAATGGATGCGGCCAAGTGTCATGCAAACCTCCTTGTTTTCTTTTTGACAAAAGAAAAAGCCGACCGTCCGGGCTTTTTCTGCCCAGACGGTCGGCCGGTTTACGATCATACTCCACGTGGTTTCATCCACTCGTTCCGTCAGTCATATGATCACCATGGCAACAGGATACTATGAAAGCCTGCGTTTGTCAACAGGGGAAAAAACAAAAACGGTCCGGCCAGGGCCGGACCATTTTTGTTATGGGGGAGAGGAATCTCGAAACCCTGCCGCGAAGAAAGCAGCAGAGGGAGAATAGCAAAATTATTTGTACTCGTAGAAGCCGCGCCCGGTCTTCCGGCCCAGACGGCCGCCGCGCACCATCTTCTTGAGCAGGGGATGGGGGCGATACTTGGGGTCGCCGCTCTCGGCCTGCAGCACTTCCATGATGGCCAGCACAATGTCCAGGCCCACCAGGTCGCCCAGAGCCAAGGGGCCCATGGGATGGTTGGCGCCCAGCTTCATGGCAAGGTCGATATCCTCCACGCTGGCGGTGCCCTCGGCGTAGATCTCAATGGCCTCGTTGATCATGGGCATCAGGATGCGGTTGACCACAAAGCCGGCGGCCTCTTTCACGATGATGGGGGTCTTGCCGATATCCCGACTGATGGTGTGGATCTTCCCGGCCACGCTGTCGGGGGTGTTCAGGCCCACGTTCACCTCCACCAGCTTCATGGCGGGGGCGGGGTTGAAGAAGTGCATGCCGATGACCGGGCGGCTCAGGCCCTGGCCGATCTCGGTGATGGACATGGAAGAGGTGTTGGTGGCCAGGATGCACTCGGGCTTGCAGATGGAATCCAGAGCCTCAAAGGTCTCCTTTTTGATGGCCATTACTTCCAGAGCGGCTTCCACCACCAGGTCGCAGTCGGCGCACAGGCGCTCCTTGGTGCCGGTGGTGATCCGCTCCAGATAGGTCTCCATCTGCTCTTCGGTCATCTTGCCGGCCTTGACCCGCTTCTGGTAGGACTGCAGGATGCGGTTCTTGCCCTTGGCGGCAAAACTGTCATTGATATCGCAAAGCATGACCTGGTAGCCCTCGGCCTGCGCAAAAACCTGTGCGATGCCGCTGCCCATGGTACCGGCGCCAATAATACCCACTTTCATGGTGTTACCTCCCGAATATCTGGCCTTTTTATGGCTTGTCTCTCGCGTTTTGGCCCGCTGCCGGGCGGGTTTTCCAAAAAACGAAATACGGACAATCGTCCTTTTACTTCCGGCTGAGTTTTCTAATAGAGAACAATGGTCATCAGCCTGGAAAAAATATAGCACCCTTCCTTGGCCTTGTCAATACTTTGCCGAATAAAATAAATAATTATCAAAGATTTGTTAAACAGAAAAAACAAAGAGTGATAAATATATGGATACAAAAAGAAATAAGTTTCCCTGTGGGAAACTTATTTTGCAAAGAGAAAAGGGCTTTCACCCGCAAAAAAAGCCGCCCGAAACAGCGGGCGGCAAAATTTATTTCAGCGGTCAGACAAGTGTCTGGGTGGTGGGGCGATCGGTCTGCTCAAAAGCCGCGCCGGAATCCTCGCTCATCTGGCGGGCGAATTCCTGCACCAGGAAGATGCAGCGCTCCCGCTTGAGGGCGTCCACCCGCATTTTAGGGGCGTCGATGCACACCGCCGCCCACACATGACCGGAGGCATCCCGCACCGGCGCGCCGAAACCGATGATATCGTCGCTCAATTCGCCGTCGCTCACCGCATAGCCCTGCCGGCGGATCTGGGCCAGATCGGCCAGGATGGCGGCGGGGGAAGTGAGGGTATGGGCGGTGAACCGCTCCAGGGGTTCTTCCACCAGGTGGCGGCGCAGCACGGCCTCATCCTCGTAGGCGCCCAGGGTTTTGCCCACAGCGCCTGCATAGAAGGGACGGCGGGTACCCACGATGCTGGAAACCCGCACCATCTGACGGCTTTCTTCCCGGTAGATGATGGTGGGATGCTCGTTTACCATCATGCCCAGGGCAGCGTTTTCCCCACTCAGATCCCGCAGGCGGGCCAGGTAGGGCTTGGCAAATTTGGCCACACCCACCTCGTCCTCATAGGTCTTGCCCAGCAGGTAGGCGGCAATGCCCAGGGTGTATTTGTGGTTGGGGGTCTGGGCGGCCAGGCCTTCCTTAACCAGTACGCTCAAAAGCTTGAAGGTCCCGCTCTTTCCGCAGCCGATCTTGGCGCTCAGTTCGGTGACCCCATAGACGTAGGGCTTTTGAGCCAGGATTTTCAGCAAACAGACGGTTTTCTCGGCAGAGTTCATCCGGCGGGCCTCCTTTGGGGAAAAGATGGTATTGAGTGTATTGTATTCGATGGTTTCCTTGCCTGTCAAGAACAAACCAAGGGTTTTGAACGAAAATGTTCTCAAAATCGGTACATAAAGGGCTCAATTGCATAAAAAATTTCCTGATAAAAAACGCATAGAGCTTTTTTGAGGCCGCCCCGGGCGCCGGGCGGGGCTCGCTTTGCTTTTGCCTGCCGCATATGCTATTATAAATCATAGGAACCCGGCCGGAAGCAAGTGGATTTTCGGCCCTATATAATACAATATTAATAGCAACGACGCAGACAAAACAGATAGCCTGGGCCTCCTGCAGGAGAAGCTTTGGCGGAAAGGATGAATATGGAAAGAGAAAATCAGGTCTCGGCAAAGCCGGAGTCCGGTGCGGAATGGGTCGGCAGGATCCAGGAATTTGTCCGGCAGAACCGGGAGGAGATCATCTTGAATATCGGCCGGCTGGTGGCGGTGCCCAGTACCGAAGGAACCCCGGAAGAGGGAGCTCCCTTCGGCCCGGGGCCCCGGAAGGCTTTGGATGAGGCCCTGAAAATGGCCCGGGAGATGGGCCTTTCCGTGGGGCATCAGGATTACAAGATGGGCTGGGCGGAACTGCCCGGTGAGCGGGCGGAATATCTCGCCACCATTACTCATCTGGATGTGGTGCCGGCGGGGGAAGGCTGGGACGGCGACCCCTTTGTGATGCGCCGCAGGGAGGGCTGGCTGCTGGGCCGCGGCGTGGCGGATGACAAAGGCCCCTCCGTGCTCTGCCTGTATGCCCTCAAGTTCCTGAAAGAGGCCGGGGTGCCCCTGCGGTACGGGGTCCGGGCTCTGCTGGGCTGCAATGAAGAAAGCGGTATGGCGGATGTGCCCGCTTACCTGGCGGCCAATCCTGCGCCGGTATTCTGCTTTTCGCCGGATACGGCTTTCCCTCTTTGCAATGGAGAAAAAGGACACTGCGGGCTGGAAATGGCCGGCGGGCCCTTCCCGAAAGGCCGGATCCTGGATTGGGAAGGGGGCGTGGCCACCAACGCAGTGCCGGACCGGGCCAGCGCATTGGTGAAAGCGGACCTGAAAGCCCTGCCCCAGCGGGAGGGCGTCACCCTGGAACAAGAGGGCGAATATGTGCGGGTGCGCGGCTGGGGCAAGAGCGGCCATGCGGCCATGCCGGAGGGAACGGTAAACGCCATCTGGCTGGTGGGCAGCTATCTGCTGGAGCAGGGGCTGTGCACACCGGAAGAAAAGGCATATCTGGAAGCGCTGGAAAAACTCCATCGGGCCACCGACGGCTCGGGTCTGGGCATTGCGGCCTGCGACGGCCGCTTTGATCCCCTTACCGTGATCGGCGGCACCATGAAAAAGATGCCGGATGGCCGTTTTGTTCAGACCCTGGATATCCGCTATCCCACCAACACCGGCGGCAAGAAGCTGGAAGAAGCTATTCAAAAGGCAGTGGGGGCGGCGGCCCAGGTGAAACTGAAGGAGGACGCGGAGCCTTTCTATATTGAAGTGGATGCGGCCCCCATCCGTACCCTGATCGACACTTACAATCAGGTTACCGGCAGCAACGAGAAGCCCTTCACCATGGGCGGCGGCACCTACGCCCGCAACTTCCCCCTGGCTGTGAGTTTCGGGCCGGAATACCCGGATCTTCAGCTGCCGGCTTTTGGCGGCCCCATGCACGGGGCCAACGAGGCAGCCCAGGAAGAGGGACTTTTGCAGGCGCTGGAGATCTATATCCTGGCGCTGATCCGGCTGCAGCAGCTGGAATTTTAAAACATAACCCTTTTATAAGGGAGACAGAGGCCGCGGCCCTTCGGAGCAAGATGCTCTCACGGAGGACCGCGGCCCTTCCTTTTTGACAGCAGGACAAGCTTTCAGCCCTTTTTCCTGGATTTTTTTGTTGACTTCATGGCGTGAAATGATAGAATAGAAGAGTACAAGTTTGCATACGGGGCAGGGGGAGCGTACCCTGCCCCGTCCGCGCGACAATTTTATGAAATGGGGGATCGTTCAATCCATGTTCAAGAAGCTGAAACGCTCGGCTGAAGGCGCCGGCGTCCCTCATGTGAAGGCAACAGCCGGGGTGGCAACGGTAAAAATGCCCGCGCCCGACCAGGTGACCCTTCTCATGTCTCAGCACATTGGCGCTCCTGCAACGCCGGTGGTGCAGAAAGGTGACACCGTTTATGTGGGTACCCTGGTGGGTAAGGCTGGCGGCTTTGTAAGCGCCAATGTCTACTCCAGCGTATCCGGCACTGTCCTGTCTGCCGACGCAAACGCGGTAGTCATCACTGCCGATGGTCAGCAGACCGTCGACCCGTCCATTCAGCCTCCGGTGGTTACCGACCGGGACAGCCTGCTCAAGGCAGTGGCTGACTGCGGCCTGGTAGGCCTTGGCGGCGCCGGTTTCCCGGCCCATGTCAAGCTGGCTGCGGAAAACATCGACTATCTGGTCATCAACTGCGCCGAGTGCGAGCCTTATCTGGCCAGCGACACCCGCGAGGTGCTGGAGTGCAGCGACACCATCGTGTCCGGCATCGAGGCGGTGCTCAAGTACACCGGCATCAAGAACTGTATCATCGGCATCGAGGCCAACAAGCCCGACTGCATCGATCTGATGACCACCCTGACCAAGGATATGACCGGCGTCAGCGTCAAGACGCTGCCTTGCCGCTATCCTCAGGGCGCTGAGAAAAACCTCATCGAGACCTGCACCGGCCGTGAAGTGCCCCAGTTCGGCCCCAGCGGCAAGCCCGGCCTGCCCGCCGACGCCGGCTGCGTGGTTATGAACGTGACCAGCATTTCCACCCTGGGCAAGTTCCTCAAGACCGGTATGCCCCTGGTGAGCCGCCGTGTCACTGTGGACGGCGACGCCGCTGCCAAGCCCAGCAACATCGAGGCTCCCATCGGTTCCTCCATGCAGTCCATTGTGGATTTTGCGGGCGGCATCAAGGAAGGCGTAGAGCTGGGTAAGGTCATCGCCGGCGGCCCCATGATGGGTATGGCTCAGGTAGACCTGAGTGCCCCCACCAAGAAGGCCAGCGGCGGCATCCTGCTGTTCAGCAAGGAGAAGGCCACCCTGCCCGAACCCACCAACTGCATCCGCTGCGGCCGCTGCATCAACGGCTGCCCCATGGGCCTGTCTCCTGTGAGCATCGTCAAGGCCTATAACGATCATGATCTGGAAGCTCTGGACAAACTGAACCTGGGCCTGTGCGTTACCTGCGGTACCTGCAGCTTCGTATGCCCCGCCAAGCGTCCCCTGACCCAGACCATGGCCATCGCCAAAGTATTCCAGAGAATGGGAGGGAACAAATAAATGGATAACCTGATCGTTACAGCCTCCCCCCATATTACCGATAACGTCAGCACCCGTAAGCTGATGGGCAATGTGGTGATCTCTCTGATCCCCTGCGTCATCGCCAGCACGCTGATCTTCGGGGTGAAGGCTCTGCTGCTCACCGTTGTGACCACCGCCGCCTGCGTGGCCTTTGAGTACATCTGGTGCGCTCTCGCCAAAAAGAAGAACCCGGTGGGCGATCTGTCCGCTGTGGTTACCGGCATCATCCTGGCCATGAACCTGCCTGCCAGCCTGCCCATCTGGATGGGCATCGTGGGCGCCTTCATCGCCATTGTCCTGGTCAAGCAGCTGTTCGGCGGCCTGGGCTACAACTTTGCCAACCCTGCTCTGGTGGGCCGTATCGTTCTGTTCAGCGGCTTCGCCACTCGTATGACCAACTACCTGGGTATTACCCCCCGCGGTGTGCAGGATGCTCTTTCCACTGCTACCCCGCTGCAGGTTGCCGGTTCCACCCCTCTGGGCTCCCTGGACAGCGAGGCCCTCACCGAGGCTGTGGATAAGATCAGCGGCCTGCCCCTGATGGACCTGTTCCTGGGCATCCACGGCGGCGTGATGGGCGAAACCTGCGCCCTGGCCATCCTCATCGGCCTGGTGTTCCTGGTTGCTACCCGCACCATCAGCCCCGCTATCCCTGTTACCTATGTGGCTACCGTGTTCGTCTGCTTCCTGCTCACCGGCAACGGCTTCCAGTTCGCTCTGGTGGAGATCCTCTCCGGCGGCCTGCTGTTCGGCGCGGTCTTCATGGCCACCGACTATGTCACCAGCCCCTTTACTCTGAAGGGCAAGCTGGTCTACGGCATCTTCATGGGTATCGTTACCTTCGCCATCCGCTACTTCGGCAGCCTGGCTGAGGGCGTTTCCTACTCGATCCTGCTGGGCAACCTGATCACTCCCTACATCAACGACCTGACCGAGCAGGTGCCTCTGGGGTATGTGAAGCCCAAGAAGAAGGAGGCTGAGAAGAAATGAAAAACGATACTTTTGAGAGCATCATCCGCCCCATTCTGGTGCTGGGCGTGATCTGCCTGATCGTCAGCGGCCTGCTGGCGGCTACCAACAGCGTTACCGCTCCCCGTATCGCTGAGAACGACCGCAAGACCACCCAGGCGGCTTACCTGGCTGTGCTGCCCGAGGGCACTACTGCCGAGGATCTCACCGAGCTGACTGTGAACAACACCGAGAAGACCGGCCCTGTTTCCGCAGTGAAGACCAGCGATGGCGCTTATGCGGTGAAGGCTACTGCTACCGGCTTTGACGGCGGCCTGATCACCACCATCCTGGGCTTTGACGCCGACGGCAACATCTGCGGTATCTGGAGCGATTCTTCTACCCAGACCGCCGGCATGGGCTCCAAGTGCGACAACCCCAGCTTTACCGATCAGTTCGTGGGCCTGGGCAGCGATGCCGAGCTCACCCTGAACGTGGATGTTCAGCAGGTTTCCGGCAGTACCGTTTCCTCCAAGGCTTTTGTGAAGGCGGTCAACAGCGCCATTGCCTGCTACAATGAAGTAAAGGGGGCTGCGTAAATTATGGCTAAAAGCAAACTTTCCATTGTTACCAACGGCCTCATCAAAGAGAACCCGGTTCTTCGTCTGGTTCTGGGCACCTGCCCCACGCTGGCTGTTTCCACTGCCGTCTCCAACGCTCTGGGCATGGGCGCGGCAGCTACCTTCGTGTTGATCTGTTCCAACATCGTTATTTCCGCCCTGCGCAAAGTGATCCCCGATAAGGTTCACCTGCCCTGCTACATCACCATCATCGCCGGCTTCGTGACCCTGGTTCAGATGATCGTGCAGGCTTACGCCCCTGCGCTGAACGCTGCCCTGGGCGTTTACCTGCCCCTGATCGTTGTGAACTGCATCATCCTGGGCCGTGCCGAGATGTTCGCCTGCAAGAACACCGTGGTGGATTCCGCTCTGGACGGCCTGGGCATGGGCATTGGCTTTACCCTGGCTCTGACCGCCATGGCTACCCTGCGTGAGATCATTGGCAACGGCAGCTGGCTGGGCATCACCATCGTGCCCGAGAGCATCGATCGTCTCACCATTATGACCAGCGCCCCCGGCGGCTTCTTCTGCTTCGGTTTCCTGATGGCAATGGTCGTGCTGTATGAGACCAAGACCAACAACAAGATCGAGCGCAAGATCGGCTGCGCCGTCAAGGAAGGAGAGGATGAATAATGGCCAATCTGCTGTATATCTTCTTCACGATGGTCCTGGTTCAGAACTACGTTCTGGTCAAATTCCTGGGCATCTGCCCCTTCCTGGGCGTTTCCAAGAAGCTGGATTCTGCCGTTGGCATGTCTCTGGCTGTTATCTTCGTTATGGTGCTGGCCACTGCTGTGACCTGGCCTCTGTACGCCTTGGTGCTGGAGCCCAACGGTCTGGGCTATCTGCAGACCATCGTGTTCATTATCGTTATCGCCGTTCTGGTTCAGTTCATTGAGATCGTGCTGCACAAGTACATGGTGAGCCTGTACAACAGCCTGGGCGTTTACCTGCCCCTGATCACCACCAACTGCTGCGTGCTGGGTGTTACCATCCTGAACTTCACCAACGGTTACAACTATGTGGAAAGCCTGTTCTGCGCTGCCGGTTCCGGTGCTGGCTTCATGCTGGCCATGGTGCTGTTCAGCGGCGTGCGTAAGCGCGTGGATGCTGGCAATCCCCCCGAGTGCTTCAAGGGCCTGCCCATTACCCTGGTGGCGGCTGCCATCACCAGCCTGTCCTTCATGGGCTTCGGCGGCATCATGAGCAGCATCTTCGGTATTGCGGCATAAGGAGGAAAAAACGACAATGAGTATCGCGTTTGCAATCATTCTGGTTACCATCGTCGGCATCCTCGGTGCTGTGATCCTGGTGCTGGCCGCCAAGTACATGCACGTTGAGGAGGATCCCCGCGTGGCGGAGATCACTGCCTGCCTGCCCGGCGCCAACTGCGGCGGCTGTGGCTATGCGGGCTGTGCCGACTACGCCAAAGCCGTTGTGGAAAGCGGCGCGCCTGTGAACAAGTGCGCCGTGGGCGGCGCTGCCTGCGCTGCCCAGATCGCTGCGGTGATGGGCGTGGAGGCTGGCGCCTCTGTCAAGACCTGGGCGGTTGTGGCCTGCCAGGGCGAAGAGGGCGTCTGCAAGTCCAAGTTCGAGTATCAGGGCATGAGCAGCTGCGCCGCTGCGGCTCAGTTGTTCGGCGGCCCCAGCGCCTGCGCCTTTGGCTGCATCGGCCTGGGCGACTGTGTCAAGGCCTGCCAGTTCGGCGCCATTGAAGTGGTGAACGGCAAGGCCCGGGTCAACGCTGACAAGTGCGTGGGCTGCGGCGCCTGCAAGGCTGCCTGCCCCAAGAAGATCATCTGGATGCATTCCGAGCCCAAAAAGCCGGTGGTCATGTGCGCCAACCATGAGCTGGGCGCCAAGGTCATCAAGGAATGCACCGCCGGCTGCATCGCCTGCCGTCTGTGCGAGAAGAATTGCCCCGAAGAGGCCATCAAGGTTGTGGGCAACGTGGCTCGTATTGACTACGCCAAGTGCACCGGCTGCGGCACCTGCATTGAGAAGTGCCCCAAGAAGGTCATCAAAATGCCTGCCGACATCCACTGATAAAACGGCAAAAGGCCGCCCCAACCAGGGGCGGCCTTTTTTGTTGCGACTTTACAGGTAACGCCGGGCGGCGGTGAACCCCCGGCCGCATACCTCCGCCGCTTTGCTGACAATCACAAAGCTTTCCGGGTCCTGCCTCAGCACGATCTCCTTCAGTCTGCTCAATTCCCTGGGGGAGATAACCGTTAAAAGAACCGGTCGCTTTTCGCCTTTGTATCCTCCCTCGCCGAAGAAAAGGGTGACACCCCGATCCATCCTGGTCAGGATAGCCTGCCGGAGCTCTTCCGGGTGTTCACTGATGATCTTGACCTCGGTCTGGCTGAGCCCCCAGAGAAGAATTTGGTTCAGAGAAAAAGAGGTGACGGCCAGCAGCAGAACTCCATATAGCAAATCTTCCGCCGGGTGGAAGGAGAGCTGCGCGGCAAGAATCACAAAATCAAAGCAGTACAGGCTGAGGGCAACGGGAATGCCGGCATATCGATGCAGGATCAAGGGGGGAATATCCATACCGCCGGTGGAAGCTCCGCTGCGAATGACCAGGCCCAGTGCCAGGCCGATCCCCGCTCCTCCGAAAAGGGAATTCAGCAATGGGTCCCGGGTGAAAGAGAAGGAAGGGAAGAGAAAGGCGGCAAGATCCAGGCAAAAGGGATACAGCAAGGAGCTGGCCAGGGTAGAAAAGAAGAAGCGGCGGCCCAAAAAGACCAGGCCGGCCAAAAGCATGACCAGATTGAAACAGAGAATAAAGCGGGAAAGGGGAATACCGGTAAGGCGGCAGACCGTCAGGGCAATTCCTGTTGTTCCGCTGCTCATCAGTTCCCCGGGCAGGATGAACAGATGAACGGTAAAGGCATAGAGCAGGGAACCCAGCAGGATACAAAGGGCTGAAGGCAAAGATTTCCGCAGAGATACAGGCATACCATGTGCTCCTTTTCTTTATCGTTATAAAATAAAAAACACGCCTGCCAGGGTTTTCCCTAACAAGCGTGGATCGAGGCGAACGCCTAATACAAAACAAGTATATAATGAAAAAACCAAATTTTCAAGAGCGGGGCAGAATCGTTCAGCCCTGTGTCACGGTGAGCTCGCCGGTACCGGTGCTCACCAGGGTGACGCTGCCATTATAAGTCAGGAAGGTTTCCACTTCCTGGCTCTGCAGAAGATCCAGGGTTTCCTGCACTTCCTTGGGGTCGGGATCATCCTTTTCGCAGGTGATGACTGCGTACTGGGGGCTGACCGCCCGGATGAAGGAAGCGGTGTTTTCCTCAGGCCGGCCATGATGCGGAACCTTGAGGAAGGTGTGTTCCAGAGGCATCAGACCAATGAGTTCCTGCAGCCTGTCATTTTCCGCGTCGCCGGGGAAAAGAAAGCTGTCGGCGCCATGGCTCAGGCTGAAGGCCAAAGAGTAATTGTTTTCGTCCTCATACTCTTCCAGAAGTGGAGGATAAAGGGTACCAGAAGCGTCCCCAAAGGTGATTTCCAGGGGCTCACATACCACCTGCGCAGTCAGGCCTGCCTCGCCGGCAGCTTCCACAAATTGCTGATATTGTTTGGAATCGGAGGAGTAAGGGGGAATCAGCAGCTGGTCTACCGGCCAGGATTCTATCAGCTTATCAGCACCGCCCACATGGTCTTTATCAAAGTGGGTGAGGATCAGGGTATCAATCCGGTCCACCCCGGCATCTTCCAGCGCCTGCTGCAGCACCGGGAAGGTATCGTCATAGCCGGTGTCGATCACCATGCAGGAATCCTGGCAGGTGAGCAGGATCGCGTCGCCTTTGCCCACATCCAGAACCTGGACGGTCAGGGGTTCAAGCGGATCATCCTGATAACGGTCCACATCGGCCTCCTTCTGCAGCTGGGTGCCCCACAAAATTACAGCCAACAAGGCCCAGACACAGAGCACAAGCGCCAGAATACGAATCAGCTGTCTCATATTTCCTCCGGGTTTTCAGAAATATGCTGAAAACGGCAGTTCAAAATTTGCAGCAAGGGTCAGCCAAAGCAGCTGTCGCCCTTGTTCTGCAGGGCATTTGTTCCATTCATTATAACATAGATGGAGGGGAAGAAGAAAGGCGAAAGGGTTACAGCCCCAGGCCGTAAATCCGGTTGGCATTGTGGAAGAAGATTTTTTCCAGGCTTTCCTCATCCACCAGACGGCGGATATATTCAATGTAGCGGGGAATATTCACTGCGGGAAAATCGGTACCGAACAAGAAGCGGCTGTCGTCATCCAGATAGCGCAGCCAGGTGCGCATCCATTCCACATAACCGGCATGGCGGTGGAAATACCGATCCAGATCCGGGATACCGCTCAACAGGCCGGACAGGTCCGCAGCCACATTGGCGTTCTTTTCCATAACAGCGGCGGCTTCGCAGAGAAAAGGGTTGCCGAAATGGCAGAGCACAAACTGGACCTTCGGGTAAGCGCCGGCTACTTCATCCACGGTGAGAGGGTGGCTGTATTTCAGCTGCCCGCGGACACCGGCGGTCATGCCTGTGTGGATGGCCACCGGCTTATCATATTTTTCGGCCAGCTTGATATAAGGGGTGAAGCGGGCATCGCTCACATAGGCAAGGGTATAGCCGGCATAAATTTTGATGCCCACACAGGCTGACCGCTTGAGATGTTCTTCCGCCAGCTCGATGGTTTGGGCTTCCTCTTTGGGGCCCTGATATTTGGAGCCCACTGCGATGCAATAGCGAAAGAAAGAGGGAAAGCGATATGCGTCGGGGCTCAGCTTTTGGTTGCCCATAACGACCCCGGCGACCACACCCTGACTTTTATAGAGATTTTCCAGGTAGGGCAGGGAATTTTCATGTCCTACCTGCCTGGCCATGGTTTCGCTTCGCTCGTCCGGATTGAAAAGGTGAAGATGTGCGTCTATAATTTTCATGCGCTGCCTCCCAGGAAATCGTTTCTAAAACTCGGCCAAGGCAGCGATTTTGAAAATAAGCAGCCTTTGCGGTCTTCAATATAGCATGAAAGGAAAATTTCTGTCAATGTGGCGCTTTTCTGTGGTAGAAGAGAAAGAAGCACGGATGGAAACAAGGCAGCGCTGGGAAGAAAAGGGAGCAAGATTGAAAAAACAAAAAAGAAAAGCTTGACAGATGCCCTTGAATATGGTATATTATTAAAGCACCAAAGAGGATATATCGCGGGGTGGAGCAGTCTGGTAGCTCGTCGGGCTCATAACCCGAAGGTCGTTGGTTCAAATCCGGCCCCCGCAACCATTTGTGGTTAATCCGTCATCTGTTAAGATGGCGGATTTTCCTTTTTCTAAGGAAATGGCGATGGGGTTGCGACTGAGATCCAGAGCGCTGACGATTTTAAGCTGATCGTCGAATACGTCGATGCGGACAATGTACTTTTGAATCAGCTGCTTGGCTTGGGTGGAATCGTGGAGCAGGGCTGCGGCATCGGCCCGGAGCTGTTCCATTAGGAAATCTCGGGTGAGAAGGCCATCGGCTGTAGATCGTGCCTGGGCTTGGGTAATTTGCTGGGTGAGAGCTATCTTGCGTGTGGAGAGAGCTGAAAGCTCATCCCGGACGGGATCGCTGTCAAAACCAGAGGCCAAAACCTTTACCAGGTTGGAAATCTTGCGCTCGACCTCTGCCAGCTGCTGCTGCTTTTCGGCCAGGTCGTTCTTGGCGCTGCGGCTTTTGCCGGCGTCCAGAATGGCGTCGGCACAATACTGGATAGCCTCATCGTTTTGCAGGGCTCGACGAAGAAGAGACAAGATCAGTGGCTCAATATCGTTTGCCGCCAGATTTTTTGCCTTGCATTGGCGGGTGCGGCGCTTATTAAGACAGGTGTAAAATTTGTACTCATACCCCTTTTTGTTGACGGTGGTGACGCCGCCAAAGGCCCCGCCGCAAGCCCCGCAATGAAGCAGGCCGGAAAGAAGATATTCCCGCTTGCCGTGATTGAGGATATTCGGCTTGTTGGTTTCCATGCGATACCTCGCTTTCTGCCAAATGGCTCTGTCAATAATGGGCGGGATGGCGCCCTCGATGCGGACGCTCCTATCACTGGGGCCGCCGCCAGCCCAGCGGGTGAAATAGCGTACCTGGCGGGTACACCAGCTGTAGGTGCCTGCGTATCGCTCGTTCCGAAGAATGGTGATCAGACTGTTTTTTCCCATGGGGCGCCCCCTGCGGCCGGTCAGACCGGGCGGCAGAGCAGCCATGATCTGGGCATAGCTGGCCCCGTGGGCGTACTTATCGAAGATTAGACGCACGATTTCGGCTTCTTCGGGGACAATCACATATTTCCCCGCCTCGATGCGGTAGCCGAAAGGAGCCAGGCCCCCCAGAAATTTGCCCTGTGCCGCCAGATAGTCTACCTTGTCCATGCTCTTTTTGCGGGAGGTGAGGACGTGGGTCTGGCCCATGCCGGCGGCAATCAGTTCGGGCAGGAAATCGGCGGGGTCGTCGATATCCCCCAAATGGTCGTTGAGGGAAATCACCTGGATGTGGAGCCGCTTCATCTCCCGGCGGAAGGCAAACCAGTTGGAGATATCCCGGTTCCCTCGGGTGATATCGTACAGGATGATGGCGTCGAAGGCGTGGGACCGGGCGTCGGTGAGCAGCTGCTGATACCCGCCCCGGGTGGTGAGCATTCCGCTTTTTCCCTCGTCACTGTACAGGTGGGCCGGGGACAGCTCCAGCTGATGCTGCTGGCAGTAGGCAGAGATTTGAGCAAACTGTATATCAATGGAACATTGTTTATCTGTGGAGAACCGGGCATAGCCGGCCGCTCGCAGAATGGACATAAAAACACCTCCAGGGTATGCTTGTCAAAGCCTGCCCGGAGGTGGTACAATCAATGTGCTGGATCAGATTGTACCTTCTTGGGCAAGCTGTTCTATATCCCTTCGCCGGTTGCCGCCGGCGGGGGGATTTTTTATGTTACCGGAGAGACAAAATAGACCGCTTTGCCGAGGATGCGGATGTGGTCCAGGGTCTCGCCCGAGTAGACCAGGGGAGAAAATTTTGGATTTTCCGGCTGGAGCACCAGCTGGCCGGGGGTTTTATAGACCCGCTTCAGGGTGGCCTCGCCCTCGATGAGAACCGCTGCGATCTCGCCGTTGTCCACGTCCGGCTGCTGGCGAATATAGACGATGTCGCCATCCAGAATGCGGGCCCCGATCATGGAATCGCCCTTGCAGCGCAGCGCAAAGGTGGCATGGACAAAGTCCGGGCAGTCCACCAGTTCCTCCACGTTCTCTTCGGCCAGGATCGGCGAGCCGCAGGCGATGGTGCCCAGCAGCGGCACCCGGCGGGTGGAGGGCAGCGGGATCACGTTCTCGGCGCTGGGGGCCGGCTCGGTAACGTCCCAGCCCATCAGATAGGCAGGGGTAGTCCTAAGCACGGAGGCCAGGGGTTCAAGTACGCTTAGGGGAAGATTTTCTATATCGTTGCTTTCATACCGATATACAGTAGCTCTATTTTTTCCCAGAGCGGCGGCTACGTCATCAACGGACAAGCCCAACTCTATGCGGCGGTTTTTAATTCTTTCGCCTACAGCCATACAAAAACGTCCTCTCATTGGAATAAGCTCATTATAACGCATGCGTCGCACATATGCAACAAAAACCGGGAGCCTTAAAACAAATTTCGCAGATAATGCAAAATCTGTATTGACAGAAGTTAAGGGGTGTAGTAGTATGATGGTGTCGCATAATATGCGAAAACATGTAAAGGGGGTTAGATAGTATGGTCAATGTGGACAAACTCAAAGGGAAAATTGTTGAGAAAAGAAGTTCCGTGGAGGAACTTTCCAAGGTGCTCGGAATGGACAGAAGCACTTTGTACAGAAGATTTTCCAATGACGGAAGCGAGTTTACCATTAGAGAAGCGGACCTTATCGCCAAGGCTCTTAAACTGAGCGGTGAAGAAGCCTATGCAATTTTTTTTGCCCAATATGTCGCGTAATATGCGAAAAACCGGCGAGCTGGCCGGACGGGAAGGGAAGGGAGTGAGACGATGAAAAAGAGAAGTATGGTCTCCACATTTCTGGTGAACCTGCTTATTTGCTGTTCGACCTTAGCGTATGGAGGAATGCCTGAAAGCCTGTATGGGCGGCTGATGCAAATTTCGCAAACGGTCGTAGCAGCACTGGCCGGGGCTGCGATGTATGGGGCGGTGGCGGCTGGGTGGTCGTTGGAGGCAGAGGAGCGGGCGAGACAGGAGTTTGAGGCTCTACGGCGTCAGCACAGGCGTTGACCAAATAGAACCAGTTTATATGGTCCCATTCACGGCGGCGGAGGGTTACGGCTTCCAGCAGGGAATCAGCCCTTTGCCGGACAGGACTGCCAGGCACGGAGCAGGAGACCAGCTTTAAGGTTAGAGCATAGAGAAGATCGTGGTTTGTGTAGGTATGTGTGTCAAACTGCACCGCCAGCGGTGCAAGCTGGGAAACGATATCCAGTTGGCGGGCGCACATGGCCTCTGTGTTTGCATTGGCGTGTTTGTACTGTTCCAGTTCAAGCTGGTGGGCATGGCGCTCGTTTTCGGACAGGCGCTGGGTCTTGGCGGAAGAGAAAACGCTGTAAATAGTGACCACGGTGGAGGCCACAACTGAGGCCAATGAGACTATCCAAGAGAAATCTGACATAACATCACATCCTTTCACGGCCAGTATAGCACGGGCCGGGAGAGGGCGGCAAGGAAGGGAGGCAAGGGCATGAGAGCCGTGCAGGTAGAACATGAGACGGGCCGGGAAAGGGAGGCCTACCAGGAACTGTTGTGGGTGCTGACCGGCGGAGACCTGGCAGGGTATTATGACCGGGCCCTTATGGCCCAGCAGAGAAAGGGGGAGAAATCATGAGACACCCGAAGAGCATTTTGCAGCCGGACGCAAAGCAGGATTTTCTGTGGGCGGTGATGGAAGGGATGCCGGTGAGCGGTGAGCTGGAAAAGCACCACATCTTCGGCGGCGCCCGGCGGCCCATGAGCGAGGAGAACGGGTTCTGGGTATGGCTGACCAACGCCAACCATACCGGCACCAGCGCCGCCCGCAACCGGCTGCATATCCCCGGAGTACATAGCGAGCGGGCGGTGGACGTACTGCTCAAGGCCATGTGCCAGTGGAAGTACCAGCAGGCCCACAGCCCCCAGGAGTGGATGGCCCTGGTGGGGCGCAATTACCTGGACGAGGGGATGCCCCTGGGGGCCGACGCCTGGCCGGGGAGCCTGCGGGACCGGCTGCTGGAGGCCTGGCTGGGATGGCTGGATGGGCAGACCGAGGAGATGGAAGAGGGCAGCTTTGTACCGGATGAAACGGAGGGGATCTTTTGAGAACACTGGGAATCCTGGCGCTGCGGGTGCTGGTATTGCTGGCCGGGCTGGCCTGTTTCGCGGCCCTGTGCGGGCTGCTGGAATGGCTGGCCAGCACCGGGTGGGGCACCCTGCTGGCTGTGGCTGGGATCGGATATTTTTACCTGCTGCTGTGGCGGTGGACCAGAGAGCAATAAAAAATGGCCGCTTTGCGGTGGAGCGCAAAGCGACCGGGATGAAAGGACGGGAAAATATGTCACTTTCAAATACATTGTATACCGCCCAGGCCGGGCAGGTCAAGCAGGAGAGCATGGAGGACCGGCTGGCAGGGCTGGAGAAGGAAAAGCAGCTGAAATATCTGCTGTGGAAGATCGGGGATCTCACCGAGAGGGAGGGCCTGGGGCTGGGGGAGTATTGGCCGCATATGAAGGCCTGGGAGGACCTGGAGGAACCGGTGAGAGACCGGGTGCTGAAGGCGCTGGGCGAGGAGACCCGGGCCCTGGAGCTGCTGGAAGAGGCCCAGCCCGGGCACGCCAGATGGGCCCTGACCATGCGGGACAAGCTGCTTTTGTATATCGAGGCGATCCACCGGATGATGGAATACCCGGATGAGGAGCTGGACCGGCCCTGCCTGTGGAGGGACTTCCGGGCAAAGGTGGCCATGGAGGTGAAGAAAGGGAGGCGGGCGGAATGAAAACGGAAGAGCTGGCCGAGAGAGTGCTGGAGGAACGCCGGAGCATGGCCGCTAGGCAGCCGGGCGTGGCCTATTACATGATGAACCTGAACCACCCGGCGGTGGGGGCCCTGTACCAGCTTTGGCTGAATGAGCAGGGCCCCCACGGAATGGCGCCCAGCGACCGGGCCAGGACCTGCTTTGAGCTGGAACTGATGGCCCCTGCCGCCCGCCGGCTGCTGGAACAGCATTTTGAGACGGTGGACCGGGTGAAGAACATGGGAAACCGGGGATAGAGAAAAGAGGAAAAAGATGGATTACAGACCATATCAGAAAAGGATCCTGGAAGCGGAAAGCTGGAACGAGAGCGTGAGGGCCGTAGTGGACTGCACTGGGGAGCTCATGCAGAAGATCAACAGACTGATCGGGCGGTATCCAAAGATGCTGCAGCCGGCGGTGATCGCCGCCCTGGACCGGCTGAAAAGTGTGTATATGGTGGATGTGCCGGAGGAGGAAAAGAGAATACTGCTGAAGAGCAGCAGGGAGATCAACGACAATTTGGTAGTGCAGTCCGTGGTGATGCAGCATGAAAAAGGAGACCGGAAATGAATAAAGCATTTAGCCCGGAGGCGCAGAAGGAGAGCCCGGTCGACTTGGCTGCAGAGCAGGGAAAGGAAAAGCCCTGGCAGGAAAGAACACCGGCGCAGAGGCAGAAATCCTGGGTGCGGGAAGTGCTGGAGGGGATCCGGGGCGGAGAGAGATTCCGGGCCGTGATGGAAGAGAGCAGGATCCTGTCGGATGAAGAAATGGTGGCGCTTGACCAGATCATGGAGCACGCCCTGATCTATAGAGATGGCTTTGAGGCCGGATTAGCGGCTGCCGGGGAGGAGCTGAAATGAATCAGGAAGATCTGGCTTACATTCAAGGCCGATGGAGAGCAAACCCATGCGCCAGACAGCTGAAGATCTTGGCGCAGGAGAACCTGTGCAGCCCGGAGGATATCGCCGGGCTGCTGGAGATCACAGCAGGGCAGGCAGGAAACCCGGCGTTGGCGCGAAAGGAAAAGCCGAGGAAGGCGCCCAGGGCACTGCCGCTGGAAAGGCGGGCCCAGCTGATCACCCGGATGACGAGGGAAGGGCTGACCGCCAGGCAGACCGCCCGGGAGGGCGGCGTGCCTGTGGGAACCGTATGGGGCTGGCTGACAAACGTGCGGACTGGCAGATATGACGAGGTGCTGCCGGAGGATGTGCGCCAGACCATCCTGGACAGGGTGAAAAGGAGAACAGAATGAACGCACAGATGAAGATCGGAGAGCTGCAGGCAGGAATGAAAAAAGGAAGTCACGCCTGGTGCATCGGAGAGCAGCTGAAGGAGATATGCAGCCGGGAGCCGGAAAGCAGCCGCCTGGTGGAGCAGGATCTGGAAAACAAAGAGATGGGGCTGGAGGCCTGTGCCAGGAAATTTGAGGAGTGGGCCGCAAAACACCGGGATGGAAATAAAGCCTGTATCACGCCCTGGCAGGCGGAAAAGCTGATCCGGGAGTTCTATGGGCTGCCAGAGCCTGCTGCCGAGGAAACAAGGAGCAGGCTGGTGAATCTGCTGGATTACCTGTGAGGAGGCGGGCAGGATGGACGAGCAGGAACTGATGGCCTTGTTGCCGACAGAGCCACCCGAGGACTGGCTGAGCTGGCTGCGCCAGAATGGGCAGCTGTGCCGGAATTACCTGATCTACCGCCACGACCGGGGACAGATCGCACGGGCCCGCTGCACGGCCTGCCGGGAAGAGATGAAGCTGGATTGGATCCGGCCTGAGCAGGCCGGGTGCAGCCGGGGAATATGGATGCCGAGAAAAGAAGTACAGGTGAGCGGATCGGCGGCGGCGAGCGGAGAAAAGGTGCGGTGCCCCCGGTGCGGTGAGATTGTAACGGCGGTACACAAGCCGGAGATATATGGCTGGTGCCAGGAGGTGATATTTTTCTTGACCGTTGAGGGCCGGCCCGGCGGGCAGGCTGTGCTGACCGGATGGCGGGCAAGACGGTATGTGGGAACAGACCTGGAGATGAAGGAAGAGTGTATCCCATGGGAAGCGTACATCTTTTTCCGGGAAAGGGACAGGTGGGGGAAGAGCCGCCTGAAATGCCGGAAGGGTATGGCGCACCGGCAATTGTTTTATAATGCTTATCCGTCTGAATGGAGGATGCCAAAGCGGACAGCAGACAGCTGGGGAAGCTGCGAATGGGTGTATCCATGGAAGAGCCTGGAGGGAACGGTACTGGAAAACGCCAAGGCCCGGGAGTATCTGGCTCAGACAAAAGGCGGGAACCTGATCGGATATCTGCTGGAGTACAAAAAACACCAGGCGGCGGAAAACCTGGTGACGGGAGGCTTCGCGCAGCTGCTGGAGGAGTACATTACAGGCGGATATGAAGGCATGAACCCGGCAGCCATCAACTGGAAGAAAGCAAAACCGATGCGGATGCTGGGGCTGGAAAAGTGGGAGGCAGGCCACTGGCAGAACAACCGGGGGACAATGGGCTTGTCCGGTTTGGTAGCTTACCGGAAGGTGAAGACGGCGCTGGGCAGGCCGGTGCGACCGGAAGAATGGAATCTTATCTGGCACTGGCCGCTGCACCTGACAGAGGAGCTTTTAAAAAGAGAGGAAGGCCGGAACTACCTGCGGGATCTGCGATACCTGATAAAGCAGGAGGCGAAGAACCCGAACATTCGTCCGGGGGACATGGTGGATTATCTGCGGGCTATGAAAGAACTGGGAGAGGATCTGGGACAGGCAGAGGTGCGCTGGCCCAAGGATCTGGCCAGAGCGGATGAGAGGGCAGGCGAGCGGCTGGCAGAAAAGAAAAACGCACAGCTGGCTGAAGCCTTTGCAGATATGAACCGGCAGATAGAGGGCCTGGCCTGGGAGGATGGGGGATTGCTGATCCGGCCAGCGGCGAACAGCGGAGAGCTGCAGCGGGAGGGAAAGTGCCTGCATCACTGCGTGGGAGGATACAGCAGAGCCCATTGTGAGGGAAAGCCCATCTTCTTTATCCGGAGGGCAGAGGAGCCGGAGAAGCCCTTTTTTACTTTGCAGATGAATGCCGAGACCGGAAAGGTGCTGCAGAATCGGGGGCTTAGAAACTGTGCCCGTACCCGGGAAGTACAGGAGTTTGAGGAACGGTGGCTGCGCCAGGTGGTGGAGCCGTGGATGAAACAGAAGAGAAAGCGGCCCAAGAAGGGAAAGGCCGCATAGAAAGGATCTGTACATGGAACAAGAAAGAAATGTGCCGGCCGAAGTGGCCGAAGAACAGATCGACCAGGAACTGGCTGAGGCCATGAGCCTGCACGGGAAGATCCTGGCCGGAGGGCAGGTGCTGGCCCAGAGCCTGGTGGAGTTTGCCCGGCGGCTGAAGGAGATGCGGGACCGCAGGCTTTACCGCCGGCTGGGCTGCGAGAGCTTTGAGGAGTATGTGGAGAGCCGGGTAGGGCTGCGTCAGCGGCAGGCTTACACCTACATATCTACCCTGGAGCGGCTGGGCCCTCAGCTGATGGAGCAGAACGCCGGGCTGGGAATCACCAAGCTCCAGCTGCTGAGCCAGATCACCGGGCCGGATCGGGAGGACTTTGCCCGGGAGAATGATCTGGCGGGGATGAGCGTGGCCGAGGTGGAGGCCCTGGTGAAGCGGGCTAACGACCAGGGCCAGCAGCTGAGCATGTTTGCCGAGGAACTGGAGGATGCCAAGGCTCAGGAGGCCAATTACAAAAAACTGTATGAACAGGTCATGGCTGAGATGGAGCAGCGGGTGGCTGAACAGGCGGCTCAGGCGAGGAGCCAGGCCTGGGAGGAAGCCAAAGCCGAGGTGACCAGGGCACAGAGCCAGGCTGCTGACGCTGCCAGAGTGGAGATGGCCGGAAGGCTGGAAGAAGAGCGCAGAGCCCGGCAAGAGGCCGAAAGAAAGGCGAAAGAAGCACGGCAAAAAGCGAAAGATGCACAAAAGATGCTGGAAAGCCGGGACGAAGAGATGTTCCGGAAGGTAGAAGCAGCACGGGAGGAAGGGTTTGCGCGGGGCCGGAGCCAGGCTGCCCAGGATGCCTTGGCAGACCGGCAAAGAGCTGAAAAAGAGCAGGAAGTGGCCTCGGATCGGCAGACCGGACGATTTGCGCTGCTGTTTGAGCAGCTGCAAAGATGTATCGCTGAAATGGAAGAGATCCTGGAGCAGCTTCGCCGCCAGGGGCGGGAAGATCAGGCGGAGAAACTGGCCAGAGCCAGGGAGCAGGCTCTGGCGGCCGTGATGGGAGGAGGAAAACAATGAGTGTGCTGTGGATCTTTTTAGGCGGCCTGTTGGTGGGGGCCGGGGTGGCGGTCTGCCTGCTGGTGAAGCTGGACAGTGACCCGGAGGAAAAAGAAGAAAATCTGCTGTGGAGCTGGGAGGAAGAAGATGGGAAAGAAAAACCTTAGGCGGCTGCGATGCCTGGTGACTGCCCAGACCCTGTATCACCTGGAGCACCTGGCCGCTGCGGCCGGATATCGGGACCCGGGCAGGGTGATCGACAAGCTGGTGCGGGAGAAGGCGGCTGCTCTGCGGGAGGGGAAAATATGGAAGAGAGAAGATGCGAACAGTGCGGACGCCTGCTGCCGCCCGGCGGGCGGAGCCGGTACTGCCCGGAATGCCGGGAGAAAAGAAGAAAAGAGGCCTTGAAAAGAAGCAAGGCCAACCAGGAGAGAAAGATGGAACAGATGATACAGATCTGCACGGCCTGCGGGCAGGAGTTCCGGGCAAAGAGCAAGTGCGTGTACTGCCCGGATTGCAGAAAAACCAGAAAGACGGTGAGGGACAGGATCACCTTGGAGGAATTGCCCAGAGGGCAGATGGAAGGGGCGTGGCGCAGAGAGGATGGGGTGCTGGTGCTGCCGCCCGTGGAGTCGGTGGCGTCGCGCAGAAGGCCAAAGAAACCGCCGAAGGGAACGAAACCGAGCAGCCTGGAGGCGGTGCTGTACAGGCTGGATGTGGAGAACGAGCGCAGAGCCCAAAAGGGGCAAAAGCCATTGAGTTATGGCCGGTTTGTTGCCATGGAGGAAATGGAAAGGCATCGGGAAAGCTGAAGAATACAGGCGGGCCGGCCGCGGCGCGGCGGCGCCTTCCCAACAGGGGGGCGCCGGGCCCGCTGCCGGGCTTGTATGGGGTATTAAATTCAGGACGAAGGGAGGGGACGAGATGAGAAGGGTGCGGGAGCAGCGGCATCTGTGCGGCAGCCGATACATGGAAGTGGACTATTTCAGCATCAGCGAGGCAGAGCACCGGGCCACCGCCCGGGCAAAGAGGGAGAGGGCCAGCCGGCTGGTGCAGAAAAACCTGAACGCCCGTAATGCCTGCCGACATCTGGTGCAGCTGGTGAACACAAACTTCGGACCGGATGACCTGCACCTGAGCCTGACCTATGACCGGGAGCACCTGACCGGCGGGGAGGAAGCCGACCGGATGCTGATGCGATACCTGCGCCGGCTGGCCTACCGGTGCCGAAAGAAAGGGGCGCCGGCCCCCGCCTACATAGCCGTGACCGAATACCGGGACGAGGGGGACGAAGGAAAGGCGGTGCGCCCCCACCACCATGTGATCCTGCGCTGCGCTTTAAGCCGGGAGGAGATCGAGGATCTGTGGAGCGACCGGCAGGGCCGCCGGCTGGGCCTGGCCCGGGCTGACAGGCTGCAGCCGGACCATGAGAGCCTGGAGGCCCTGGCCCGCTACATCACCAAATACCCCAGCCGCCGCCACCGCTGGCACCAGAGCCGGGGCCTGCGCCAGCCGGTGCGCCCCCGGCCCAATGACAGCCGGGTGAAGAGCCAGAGCCGCCTGGACCGGATGGCCCGGGAACGGGTGGATGACCGGGAGTTTTGGGAGAAGATGTGGCCAGGCTGGCGCTTTGAATGCTGCGTGCCGGTTTGGAACGAGACCACTGCCCAGTGGAGCCTGTACTGCAAATTCTGGAGAGAAGGCACGGTGTGAGCCGGGGCCTGCTTTGCTATGCCATCCTTTGGGGGATGGCTTATTTTTTTGCGAAACTTCGCACCTGACAGAGAAGCAAAAGCAAAACAGAACCTTACCGCGCGCGAGGGAAACGGGAATTTTACAAATTTGCAAAAGGGTTGACAACTGCGTGCTACTTTGAGAGAAAGGATGAGAAAAGAGCAGCATAGCCGGAAGGCGGAAAGGAACGGGAAAGGCGGGGATCGGATGCCGCAGGAGGGGCCGAAGAAGAGAAAATACCGGAAAAACACGGTAGCGGGCAGCCGGAAGGGCTCCAAGTGGCCGGAAGAGGTAAAGACTGCCGCCCTGGCGGACCTGCTGGTGGGGAACAACCTGTGTGCCGTGGCCCGGCGGCACGGAGTGCCGGAAAGTACTCTGCGCTCCTGGCTTGCAGCTGCCCGCAAAAAGGATCCGGGCCAGACCCAAAGCCTTTTTGACGACGCCCGGAGGGACGCCCTGCGGGCCCTGAACCACAATGCCGCCGCCGGCGCCCGGGTGAGCGTGGAATACATCCGCCGCCGGCTGGAAAGCAGCCAGAGGGATGCCGAGATCTACGAAAGCGCCGTGGCCCGGCTGGATGAGGCGGACGGGGTAAGAGAAGGGGGAGAAGCCCCGGCCCTGCCCCTGGATCCGGAGGAACAGGAGCGGCTGAAAAGGACCATGGAACGGCACAGGCCCATGGGAGATTTCGCTGCTGCCAACTACCTGCGGGCCCTGACTGCCGTGACCGCCCGGGCCGGCCAGATGCTGGGGGAGGGCGAGGACCCGGCGGAGGGCTTCACCTTCCGCATAGAGGGGGAGGTGGCCGATTATGCCCGGTAATGTGGCCTTCACCATGGAGCAGCCCAATGCCAAACAAAAGGAATTTCTGCTGAGCGAAAAGAAATTCGTGGCCTACGGCGGCGCCCGGGGCGGCGGCAAGAGCTGGGCCGCCCGCCGCAAAGCCGAGCTGCTGGCCTTCAACTACCGGGGGATCCGCATCCTGCTGGTACGGCACACCTACGGGGAAGTGTACAAAAACCATGTGCTGCCCATGCTGGAGGACCTGGCCCCCTTTATCCGGGCCGGGGCCGTGGACTACGCAAAGGCCGAAAACGCTTTCCGTTTTGCCGGAGGCAGCCGGATCGAGTGCGGATACCTTGAAAGCGACAAGGATCTGCTGCGGTATCAGGGCATCGAGTACGACGTGATCTTTGTGGATGAGGCCACCCAGGTGACCGAGTACCAATACCAGACTCTGCTGGCCAGCCTGCGGGGCGCCAACCGCTTCCCCAAGCGGGTATACCTGACCTGCAACCCCGGCGGCGTGGGCCATGCATGGGTGAAAAGGCTGTTTGTGGACAAGGTTTACCGGCCCGGGGAAAAGCCGGAGGAGTATGAGTTCATCCGGGCGACGGTGTACGATAACCCCGCCCTGATGGAAAAGGATCCGGACTATGTGGCCCGGTTGGAGCAGCTGCCCCCAGGCAAGCGGGAAGCCTGGCTGGAGGGCAACTGGGATGTGTTTGAGGGGCAGTATTTCCCGGAGTTTACCGTGGGAATACACACCTGCCCGCCCTTTATCATCCCCCAGCACTGGCGGCGGTACTTTGCCATGGACTACGGCCTGGATATGTTTGCCGGGTACTGGGCAGCCCTGGACGAGAAGGGAGACTGCTGGATATACCGGGAGGTGTACCAACCAAACCTGCGGATGAGCGAGGCCGCCGAATTGGCCCGGCGAAAGACCGGGGCCGAGATGCTGGACGGATGCTTTGCCCCGCCCGATATGTGGAACCGGCGCCAGGACACCGGCTTTACCGTGGCCGACGCCTTCGCCGGACAGGGAATCTATCTGATCCGGGCATCCAATGACCGGGTGACCGGCTGGCTGGAACTGAAAGAATGGATGAAGATCCGGGAGGACGGAACCCCCCGGATGCGTATTTTTGAGAGCTGCAAAAACCTGATCGGCAGCCTGCCTATGCTGATCCACAGTCAGAAGGACCCCAGCGACGTGGATACCGAGCCCCATGAATTTACCCACGGGCCGGACGCCATCCGTTACCTGCTGGCCGGCAGGCCTGCTCCCGCAGATCCGCCCAGGCAGGAAGAGGAGTGGGAGGAACGGGATGAGTACCGGGATACCCTGAGCTTTTTGGAGTTTGGGCGGTGAGAGGGCTGCCGGGCACAAAAGCTGGGGACGAGATGCCTGTATACAGCAGAAAAAGGAGGACAGGATGCTGGTGAAGAAGAGCCGCCTGGATCAGGCGATGCGGGAACTGGAAGGTAAAAAAGATCTGCTGGAGCTGTCCGACCAGCTGAACAAAATGCTGGAAGAGATGGTGAAAGACCGGGAAAAGCGGCTGAAAGAGGCCGCCGAAGAGCAGGACCGGCTGCGCCGAAAGCTGGGCGAGGCCATGGAAAGAGAGGAACTGGCCCGGCAGGCGCTGGAGGAATACCGTACCCAGCACCCGCCCGACCCGGGGGAGGAAGAACAGCAGGCCCGCAGGAGAAAGGCCTGGGATGAGCTGCTGAGCTACACCGGCAGGCCGCAGAAGGAGGAAACTACATGAAGATCCGGCTGGAGGCGGACAAGATCTGGCAGGAGTACCAGGAGGGAATGGCCTACAAGGAAGGGCTGGACCTGTTTGACACCGTGCAGCAGTGCGAGGACTTTTTCGTGGGTGACCAGTGGAAGGGCTGCGAGGCAAAGGACCTGGACAAGCCTGTGATGAACATTCTGCGGCGGGTGGTGACCTTTTTTGTGGCCTCTATCGTGTCGGACGATATCGGCATCAGCCTGGAGACCTTTGACCGGGACCCGGCGGCCCAGCCGGTGCTGCGGATGCTGGAGGACCAGCTGGACCAGGTGATGGAGAACGCCAAGCTGCGCCCCAAACTGCGACAGGCCATCCGGGACGCGGCGGTGGACGGGGACTGCTGCCTCCATTACTGGTTTGACACAGAGGCCAGCCAGGGCCGGCTGAAAGGAAATCTGGACGAGACGCCCGGCGAGATCCGGGCCGAGCTGCTGGAAAACTACAACGTCTTTTTCGGCAACGCCCAGAGCCCCGAGGTGGAGCGCCAGCCATGGATCATCCTGCGCTACCGAATGGACCTGACTGAGGCCCGGCAGCTGGCCCGGAGCCAGGGAGTGGAGGAATGGGAGAGCATCCAGCCTGACGAACAGGAACGGGGCGTGAACACCGAATACGAAAAGGGAAAGGTGACGGTGCTGCGTAAGTACTGGAAGGAGAACGGCACCGTACATCACACCGAGGTCTGCCGCCAGTGTGTGCTGCGAAAGCCCGCAGAGACCGGGTACCGGCGCTATCCCCTGGTTTGGATGCCCTGGGAGAAGGTGAAAAACCAGTTCCACGGCAAGGGGGCCATCGCCGGACTGATCCCCAACCAGATCTTTATCAACAAGCTGTACGCCATGGCCATGCGCCATGTGATGATGTGCGCTTTCCCCAAAGTGGCCTACAACCGGGCCATGCTGCCCGGCGGGTGGACCAACCGGGTGGGAGAGGCTATCCCGGTACAGGGTGACCCCAACGTTGCCATCGGCCAGGGGCTGCGGGTGCCCGATATGAGCGCCCAGGTGCTGCAGATGATTCAGCAGGTGGCCAAGGATACACGGGACACCATGGGCGCCAGCGACGCCAGCCTGGGCAACATCAAGCCCGACAACACCAGCGCCATCGTGGCCACCCAGAAGGCCACCGCCATGCCCCTGGAACTGCAGAAGATGGCTTTCTACGAGCTGGTGGAGGACAGTGTGCGGATCTGGCTGGAGATGATGCGGGAAAATTACGGCCTGCGGTATGTGCGCCTGGGCCAGGACGAGCAGGGACAGGATCTGGTGACCCTCTTTGATTTCGCCGGCCTTGAGGAGCTGGACCTGAAGCTGAATGTGGATATCGGCGCCAGTACCTACTGGAGCGAGATCATGCAGGTGAACACCATGGATAACCTGTACCGCAGCGGGATCATCAACGACCCGGTGCTGTATCTGGAGAGCATCCCCAAGGGGTATATCCGCAATCAGGGCGATCTGATCAGGCAGGTGAAACAGGAGAAGCAGCAGGCTGAGATGCTGGCCGGGATGCAGGCCATGGGGCAGACAGGCGGGGCCCCGGCGACCTGAGGCCCGGAGCCGAGGAAAGGAGAAGAATGGAACAGGAACCGAAATGCCCCGGGTGCCGGGCGGTGCCCAGGATGTATATGGCTGCGAAGGCCGCCGATGGACTGCACCTGCACTACAAGTGCGTGAACAAACAGTGCCGGAACTGCGGCCGGGAGGTGGCCGAGAGAGTCGTGCCGCCGGAAGGTGCGGCAGAAGAAAGCAGCGCCGGCCGGTAAAGACGGGCGGAAAAAGCAATATGCTGAAAAGCCGGGAAACCAACGGCTTTGAGAACCGAAGGCCGGGACACCAACGGCAGAAAGGGATAGAGATGGAAGAGAACCTGGACATGACCCCGGACACCGGGGAGGAAGAAGTGCTGGAAGAAGGATTTGATCTGTTTGGGGACGGTGACACCAACGACCCCGGGGAAGATCGGCAGAACCAGGACGAGATCCAGGCGGATGGGACCGCCGGACAGGAGCAGGCTGAGAGCGACGGCCGGGAGGGCCCCGATGGCAGCGGCCAGGCCAAAGAGCCGGAAAAGCGGATGCTGAAACTGCGGTTCAACGGCCAGGACATCGAAAAGAGCGAGGAGGAAGTGCTGCAGCTGGCTCAGAAGGGCATGAATTACGATCATGTGAAGAGCCGGCTGGACGAGGCCCAGAAGGCCATGCCTGCCGCTGACCTGCTGAGCCGTTTTGCCCAGGAGGCAGGGGTGAGCCTGGAAGAGTACATCACCCAGGCCCAGGGACAGCTGAGCGCCAAGGCCCTGCGGGAGCTGACCGACAAGGGGATGCCCGAGAACGAGGCCCGTGAGCTGCTGGAACTGCGCCAGGAAAAGAGCCGGCAGGACCGGATGCGCCAGGAGCGACAGGCCGACGAGGCCAGCCGCAAGCAATGGCTGGAATATGTGGAGGCTTACCCCGAAATCGCGGCCAAGGGCAAGCTGGACCCGGACGTGGCCCGGCGGATCAGCGCCGGCATGAGCCCGGTACAGGCCCAGCTGGCCCACGACAACGAGCAGCTGCGCCTGCAGCTGGACGCCCTGAAGGCGGGAGAGAAAAACAAAAAAACCGCCCCCGGCTCCGCCGCCGCGGACGGGGACAAGGGCCAGAGCGACCCGTTCTTGAGCGGGCTGGCCTATGAGTGAGAAAGGAGATAAGACCATATGGCAGTGAATCTGGCAACCAAGTATGCCGAGAAGATCCAGCAGAAATTTACCGCCGGCAGCCTGGTGGATGGCCGGCTGAGCAACGACTACAGCTTTGTGGGCGCCAAGACCGTGGTGGTTTCCACCATCAGCACCGTGCCCGTGAACGACTACGCCCGCACCGCCAGCGCCAACCGCTACGGCACCCCTGCCGAGGTGGAGGACACCAAGCAGGAGCTGACCATGAGCCAGGACAAGAGCTTTACCGGCATCATCGACAAGGGCAACACCAAGGACCAGACCTTCAACAAGGCCGGCAAGTTCCTGAGTGTGCAGATCAGCGAAGTGATCACCCCCATGATGGACAAGTACAAGCTGGAAAAACTGGCCGCCGGCGCCGGCACCACCAAGACCGATGTGGCCATCACCGCCTCGAACGTGATCGCCCGCATGAGCGCCGCCCGCAAGGCCCTTTTGGACAACCGGGTGCCCGTGACCGGCCGCACGTGGTTTGTGACCACCGACATCTTCAACGCCCTGGTGGAGACCGACCAGTTCAAGAACCTCTCGGCCCTGGGGGGCAAGGCCATGGTGAACGGCCAGGTGGGCGAGCTCTTCGGCGCCCCTGTGGTGGAGGTGCCCGCCGACACCATGCCCGAGAACACCAACTTCCTGCTGGTGCACAAGGACGCCGCCTGCACCCCCGTGAAGATCGCCGAGACCAAGGTGCACATCGACCCGCCCGGCATCAGCGGCAACCTGGTGGAGGGCCGGTATTACTACGACTGCTTCGTGTTTGACGCCAAGAAGATGGGCGTATACGCGGACAAGCTGAGCGGCTGAAGAAGGCCAAGGGACGGCCGGGAGCTTTTCTCCCGGCCGTCTTTTGAAAAGGAGGGGATGAGATGACCGGGACAGAGATCTATACCGCTGCCCTGGCGGTGCTGAGCCAGGAGCCGGGGGACAACGAAAAGTGGGACCGGATGGCGGTGAGCTGGCTGAACCTGGCCCTGGCCCAGGCCCTGCCCACCGAGAACAGCCTGCGGGAGGAGGGCGGTTTCAGCCTGCTTTCGGCCGCGCCGAGGGTGGAGACCCTGGGGGAAAAGGTGAAGGTGCATGAGCGGCTGTATGCCGCCCTGGTGAACGCCCTGGCCGCCCAGCTGTGGGAGGATGCCCGGGAGCCCTACAAGGCCCAGGACTACCGCCAGCGATTTGCCCAGGAACTGGCTGACGCCCGGGTGAGCGTGCCCCATGGGGTGGTGGACTGGTATGGTTAAGGTATTTACTTCCTTCGGACCCTACTCCCCCGAAGAGAAACGGGTGATCCTGGGCACATTCAAGGGGGTAGATCTGACCAGCGGCGCCGCCAGCGTGGAGCCTGCCCGCAGCCCGGACGCCCCCAACATGATGCCGGACGCCAACGGCTTCCCGGTGAAGCGGCCCGGCTTTGCCCTGATGGAACAATACCCCGCGCCGGTGTATGGGGTGTATCGGTTCCGGGCCAGCTATGCCGGGGCCGACGCCCTGCTCATCCACAGCGGCAAGTGGCTGTTTGTATACGGGCAGCCCCTATACCGGCAGGACGGGGAGCTGAACTGCCTGACCGACGACATGAACCAGGCCCCCAGCATGGCCCTGCAGCGGGGAGAGAGGCTCTGGGTGCTGGACGGCAAGACCTACCGATACATCAGCTTTACCCAAAAGGGGGAAGAGGTGGAGTACAAGGTGGCCCCGGTGACCGAGATCGCCACCGTGCCCGTCATCACCATTGCCAAAGGGCCCAGCAAGGACAGCGCCGCCACCAGCTACAACCCCATCAACCTGCTCACCGACACCGTGACCGAGCAGTTTCTGGTGGAGGAAAAGGACGCCGCCGCCACCGACTTTTATCTGAGCTACAGCGTGGAGCGAATCGAGAAGGTGGAGGTGCTGGACCAGAAGGGGCTGTGGCAGACCCAGAGCGAGGGCGGATATACCTTCCTGAACGACCCGCCGGTGCTGAAATTTACCGAGGCGCCCGGAAAGACCCCTGTGACCGGGGAGGACAACGTGCGGGTGACCTATACCCGCCCAGCCACCGGGAACGCCCAGAAGATCAACCGGATGCGCTTTGGAATCCTGTACGGGGTGCGGGGGGCGCTGGACCGGGTATTCCTTTCCGGCAGCCCGGACGAGCCAAACCTGGATTACTGGAGCCAGTACGATGACCCCACCTATTTCGGGGACACCATGTACAGCGTGCTGGGCACCGAGGCCAGCCCCATCATGGGGTACAGCATCCTGAACGAAAAGCTGGTGACCCACAAAAAGTGGGAGGAGAACGACCGGAACGCATTTGTGCGGTACGGCCAGCTGGACGAGGACGGGGACGCCGAGTTCATCATCAGCGGAGTGATTCAGGGGCCTGGATGCGTGAGCCCCTATGCCAACGCCAGCATGAGCAGCGAGCCGGTGTTCCTCACCGCCGACGGGCTTTTTGCCTTTACCGCCAGCGACCTGACAGGGGAGCGCTACAAGCAGGAGCGCAGCTATTACATCCGGGGCGCCCTGGAAAAGCAGGAACTGACCGGGTGCCGGGGCTGCGTCTGGGGCCGGTACTATGTGATCGCCGCCCCCGATGGCCTTTACCTGGTGGACGGGGCCCAGAAAAGCTATGAGAGCCGGGCCGGACAGAGCAGTTTTCAATACGAGTGCTACTACTGGCCACAGATCCGGGCCGGATGCGTATGGGAGGCCGACGGCAGCTTTATGCAGAGCCAGGGGGGCCTGAACGGGCAGAGCGGCGCCGAGACCTGGGACCCGGACAGCGTCTTGATGTATGCCGACGAGACCGGCGGGGTATGGGCCCTGCAGGCCGCTGATGGCAGCCGCATCCACTACCAGGACTACGGAGCCCCGGACCCGGACGGGAACCGACAGGGCCGGGCGGTGCGGGCCTACTGGACCACCCCCGTCATGCCCCTGAGCGAGTACGGTCGGCTGAAAAACATCCAGGAAGTGTGGGTGTCCTGCCAGCCATACGGACACAGCCGGGGACTGGTGAGCTATGGGGACGACAAGAACTGGCAGCTGGACGTGAAGGAATGGGACGTGGCCCGCTTTGCCTTTGATGACATCGACTGGGCCGACTGGACCTTTGAGACCCTGGACCGCCCCTACACCGTGCGATGCGGCCAAAAGCTGTACAACGTGCAGGTTTTGCAGGTGAAGGTGGGAAACAGCGACGAGACGCCCTTTGGGCTGTATGCCATCCAGGTGGACTTTTCTCTGGGCGTGAAAGTGAGGGTGTAATGGACCTGACAAAATATAAGATCGGCGCCTTCGCGGTGGATTTCACCGCCATGGAGGACCGGATTCAGAACCGGGCCGCCTGGCTCAAAGAACAGTTCAACAGCCGGGGGGATCAGATCCAGAAAGTGTATGACAAGCTGATGGAGGATCTGCCCGGACTGGTGAACGAGGAAATCAGCCAGGCGGTGTTTGAGACCGGCGCCAGCGATATGGCCAGCGCCAACTACGACTCGAACGGGGCAGTGAAAGAGGCCGGCGGCATCGGACCCTATGTGGACGAGGCCGTGCGCCAGGCCATCACCGGCGTGCTGAGCATGGGGGTGTGAGAGATGGCACTGAGCATCAACAGCCTGGCGGAATACATCCAAAGCCTGGGGCGGGTTATCAAGGAGAAGGCGGGGATCAGCGGGGACACGGTGATCTACCCGGCGGATTTTGATACCCACATCGGGGCGGTGTACCAAAAAGGCCAGGCCGACCAGGCGGAACGGACCAACGGCGGGAACGCCCAGGCCTCCCAGATCTTGACCGGGTGCAGCGCCTATGTGAAAAACCGGATGGTAAACGGCGGAATGCCTGCCAACGGAGCGCAGACTGCCGCCAAGAGCCTTTCTTTGAGTGGCGGGGTGCTGTACAGCCGGATCGCCCTGGGCGCTTACCTTACCAAGGCCGGCAGCGGATGGCCCGAGATCACCGTCAAGCAGGCTGACCTGGCAAACGCCATCGGCCTGAGTGCCGCAAAGCTGGTGAAGGGCGCCACCGTACTGGGCCTTACCGGGCAAAACCTGGTGTACCAATACAAAAGCGTGACCGGAAACGCTTCCGGCAATATGTCGGTGGGCGGGCAGAGCTACGCGAGACTGGATATCTCCAACCTGGGATTTACCCCCCAAAGCGTGACCGTGCGGGATAACTCTGACAATACCATCTGCCTGTGTACCTTTGGGGATAACATCATGATTAACCCCGGCTATTGGAACCGCGTTATATCCAAAAGCCAACTGAGCTTTTCGGCCACCAGCCTGGTGCTGCCATGCCCGGCGGCAGGCAGCTTTACCGCATTTATATGGGGGACCAAGTGAGGAGACAGAGAATAGGAGGAACAGCAGAAGGATGGAAATGATCGTGACCACCGGATGCCTCAACCGGCAGACCTTTAGCCTGCCCTGCCTGGGGAGCGAACTGGACAGCTTGCTGATCCTGTACGGGCAGCTGGGCAAGGTGAGGTTGAGAAAGACGATTGCGGAGTGCGTTTTCCGGGAGAATCTGGCCCAGGTGGACATCAGCCCGGAGGAGACCCTGCTGTTTGAGCCGCTGGAAAAGGGAATCTGCCAGATCCAGGGAAAGACCCGGGAGGGAAGCCCCATTGTGAGTCTGGTGATCCCTTTCCGCTGCACCGAGCTGATGGAGGACGCGTGAAGATGGATGAAAAGAAAGGAGGGGGAGAAATATGCAGTTTGACCCTGGATGGCACAGCGGCGGGGGGCTCTTCGGCGCTCAGGGCCAGGGCGTGGTGAGGGGCGTGGACGGCAAGAGCCCTTATGTGGGGGAAAACGGAAATTGGTTTGAGTGGAGCGGCAGCGGCTGGCTGGATACCGGCGTGCCTGCCCGAGGGCCCCAGGGCGAGAAGGGAGAGACCGGGCCCCAAGGCCTGCAGGGGCCCCAGGGGCCTCAGGGGGAGAAGGGGGAGCAGGGCCAGACCGGCCCCACCGGCCCCCAGGGCGAGACCGGCCCGGCCGGACCTCAGGGCGAAAAGGGCGTGGACGGAACCGTGGCTTTTGAAGAACTCACCCCTGAGCAGATCGAGATGCTGCGAGGGCCCCAGGGCGAAAAGGGAGAGCCCGGAGAAAAAGGCGACACCGGACCTGCCCCCGACATGAGCGGATATTACACCAAATCCGAGACAGATGGGGCTATCTCCCAGGCCATTGCCGGGGCTATCAACACGGCCCTGAACACGGAGGTGTAGTATGGCAAAAAACGACAATCTCACAGATTTTTTGAAGGGCCTGGCGGATAAATTCCGCTCGGTGCTGGGCACGGCGGACCCACTGAACCCACAGGATTTTGAGGATAAGATCCAGACGGTGCGGGACGAGGCCTACAGCCAGGGCTTTGCCGAGGGCGGGCCCACCGGCATCACCGCCACCGCCCCGGACGTACTTTCCGGCAAGGTGTTCGGCTCGGGCGGCAGCGCCAAGGCCACCGGCACCATGCCCCAGAGAGAGAGATCCACGCAGGCTGTGGGCTGCGGATACAACACAAACCGGCTGTTCCTGGTGATGAACTATGGGTATTATCCTGCCGGCACCAGTTTCGATCACCCCAACACCAGCGAGGTCTATTTCCCAGAAAAAAATGTGGCTTCCACCATCGGCCTCACCGCCGCTAAGCTCCTGAAAGGACAGACTGTTTTGGGCATCACTGGCACCGGCACGGGCACTTTGCAGGCCGGCTATAGTTACCGATATGCGCAGAAGTATGATTCAAAGGCACTCGCTGGTAGCATTTTCAAAAAGGCCAGCAGCGGGAAACTGGCCTTCGCAAAATCCGTTTCCAATTTGCCCATGGTTATTGTGGGAGGTGGCGGCGATGCCCACACCAATACCCAGACCATCAAGATCGGCAGCCGTACCATCGCCACCAAGGTGGGCACCTTGGGCACCGTGAAGAAGGTAACGGTAAGCGCCAGCGCCAATGAGGAAATCACGGTGGACGGAGATTACAACGGCAGCCAGTGGTTCTTGGCTGTATTGTAAAGGAGGTTTTCGAATATGACAGAACAGCGCAGAAGCGAGATCATCAAATCTCTGGCCTATGGGCTGGATATCAAATTTGCGGCAGAATGCAATGACGTGACCACGGAAGAGGTGGAACGGCTGGCAGATGAATGCAAAGATGAGATTTTGGCTAAGAGAGCCGAGCTGATGGAGGTGTATCCCGATGCCTTTTGAACAGCAGGTAATCGATGTATCGGTCTACCAGGGGGAGATCGACTGGCCCCGGGTGGCCGGATCCGGTATCTACGGGGCTGTGCTACGGGCCGGTTACGGTCGGGAAGTGAGCCAGGAGGACCGGATGTTTCGCCAGAACTATGCCGGCACCGTCGGGGCTGGCCTGCCGGTGGGGGCCTACTGGTTCAGCTACGCCAAATACCCCGCCGACGCCGAGAAGGAGGCCCGGGCCTGCCTGGAGGTGCTGGCCGGGCGGGAGCTGGCGCTGCCCCTTTACTTCGATCAGGAGGAAAACAGCATCCCGGCGGCCCAGCGCACCCTCTGCGCCCTGGCCTTCTGCCGGGTTATCCGGGAAAACAGTGGATACAGAGTAGGGTATTACTCCTACACGTCCTATTTCCCCAGCCTGGATCTGGCCGCCATCCAGTCGGCCTTTGATACTATCTGGCTGGCCGACTATCGGGCCAATTATGACAAGACCATCCCTCGGGATATGCACCAGTACACCAGCAACGGGTCGGTGCCCGGTATCTCCGGTCGGGTGGATATGAACCGGCTGTTCCGGGATTTCCTTGGGGAAGAAAAGGAGGAAGAAATGGACCTGAGTTTTGACACCTACCGTATCGGCCCGGTGAGCGAGGGCGACCGGCGAGCTATGGCCGCCTTTGCCGAGGGCCTGGGCATTGGCTATTCCCATGAGGGGGATTACATCCTGATCGGCCCGGCCAGCCTGGGCGACCGCAAACAGCTGCTGGCCAAGGCGCAGAGCCTGGGCCTGGGGGCCGAGGGGGTAGCCCCTCAGGAAGAGCCGGACGAGCCCTCCACGGGGGAAGGGGAACCCGAAGAGGGAACGGAGGGCAGCTCGGATGGGCAGAATCCCGGGGAGAGCGGCTCGGATGGGAGCGGAGAGAAAACCACCCTGACCCTTACCGGGGCCAGCCCGGCCCAGGCGGAACTGGTCAAGGCACTGGCAGGGCTGTGGGGCCTTGGCGTAAAAGAAGGAGGAAAATGAGATGGAACAGACCTTGCGGAACATCAAGATGGCAGTGACCGGCCTGGCCGGGGCGATTACCGCCGTATTCGGATGGATGGGCTGGCTAGTGATCCTGTGGGCCGGCTGCATGGCCGCCGATTACGTCACCGGCACCCTGGCCGCGGCCCGGGCCGGACAGTGGAGCAGCCAGAAAGCACGGGACGGGCTGTGGCACAAAGCAGGAATGCTTTTCGTGGTTTTTGCGGCCCTGGTGCTGGATTGCCTGATACGAATCATCATCGGGAATATCCCGGCGGTTAACCTGCCTTTTGATTACAGCTTCTTACTGGCCCCGCTGGTACTGTGCTGGTATGTGGTCACCGAACTGGGCAGCATGGCAGAGAATGCCGTGGCCATGGGGGCGCCCTGCCCTGCCTTTTTGCAGAAGGCCCTGGAGGTGGCCCAGGCCGGCCTGGAAGCAGCCGGTGACAGCTGGCCGGAGATGGGAAACAGCCAGAGCGGTGAGAATGGCGGGAATGAAGGAAAAGACGAAAACGGCGGGGAGAAGGGGTGAAAGAGATGGCGGATTTTAACAGCCTCTATAAATTGTATGAGGATCAGCTGGCTGCGGCCAAGGCCAGCGCAGCGAAGGCACAGGACGAGAAAAACGCCCAGGCTCAGAACGCCTATGAGGCCACCGTGAAGGCGCTGGAAGAGAATTATGCCAGCGGCAGCAGCACCGTAAACCAGGGCTATGACAGCAAGATCGACCAGCAGAACCAGGTGAGCGACAACGCCCTGAAGGAAGCCTACATCAGCAAGATGATGAGCCAGAGAAATCTGGGCCAGCAGATGGCGGCTCAGGGACGCAGCGGAGGCGCTGCCGAGAGCACCCTGCTGGGCCTGCAGAACGCCTACAACACCAGCCGCGCCCAGGAGACCCTGTATGACCGGATGAGCGCCGCCGAGGACAATTACAACCAGCTGCTGCTGGCTGCCCAGCAGACCTACCAGCAGCAGAAGGCCACCGCCCAGGCACAGGAACTGCAGTATCAGATGCAGCAGGAGGAACTGGCCAGACAGGCTGCCGCTCAGGCTGCGGCCCAGGCAGCGGCCCAGTCGGCAAGCTCTGCCGGGAGGACCTCTTCGGGTACAAGGGGGAGCAGCCAGGAGGTAAAGACCAATAACCCGGTATGGGGAAATGTGGATCAGCTGGCCAGCCAGCTTTCCAAGCAGGGTTATACGGATGAGCAGACGGCTCGATATATCAATAATCTGATGCTGCAGCAGGGTGTGAGCGCAGCGGTAAGAGAGCGGACTTTGGCCCAGCTGGGGCTGTAAGGAGGAAACGGCATGGCAGCAAGCAGATTCTTTGAGAAGCTGGAAAAAGAAAAACAGACCAGCAGGTTCTTTGACCAGCTGGAACAGGAGCATGAGCAGGAGGCTGCCCAGCGTGGGCCTGGATATAGTGTGCTGGGAGTGCCTGACCGGGAAACTTACACCCAGCTGCAGGAAGATGGCTTGCTGCCGACCCAGCAAAAGACCAGCAGCGGGACCACTGCCACCTATACGGCCAAAAGCCCGAACCTGGTGGATATGCAGACGCAGCTTTTTCGGATGAACGAACTGACCGGAAAGGTGGAGCAGTCGGTGGCGCAGTCCCGTAGCGATACCACCGGCCTGGCCCCGGAGGACCTTGCGGATCCGCTTCAGAGGTTGGCTTACCAGTCGGAAAAAGAGCAGCGGGACCAGAAAACCCAGGAGCTGCTGACGGGAGTGCCCAAAGAGGCGGAGGAATGGTGGGCTCAGAGGCAGGAGGAAAAAAACAGGCAGGCTGATGCCTGGGAAACGCAGCAGCAAAGCGATTTCAGCCGGATGCCCGGAGAGGACAAGGAGCTGCTGGGCCAGCTGTGGCAGGCCACCGAGAACGTGAAAAGGGGATACGGGCTGGAACAGAAAAACCAGCTGGAGCAGCAGCTGAAAGGAAAAGGGTATGATCTGGATGACCTGCTGCTGTACTATACCATGCAGAAAAACAAGGGCAAGGCCGCACAGGAAGAAGCCGAGACCCGCAGCCAGGCTAACCAGCACGGGGTGTGGCAGAGCGTTAAGAGCGTGCCCGCCATGTGGGTCGGCGGTGCGGAGGCCTCCCTGGATTTGATTGGGCAGAGCCTGGAGAGAGCCATTTCCGGCCGCGCTGCCCCCTTGGATGTGAATACGGAAGGCCAGTCGCTGCTGCGCTTTGCGGAGAATACCCGAGATCAGGTGTCCGGCAATATCCAGCAATGGGCGGACGCCAAATACGGGACAAACAGCTGGCAGGGGCAGGTTCTGAGCTTTGCCTACCAGACCGGCATGAGCGGCGCCGACAGTGTGGCCAGCATGGTGGCCGGGCCGGGGGCCAGCTGGCTGCTTGCCTCTTCGGCCGGCGCTTCGACGGCAAGAAGCGCCTTGGAGCAGGGGGCCAGCACCGAACAGGCCATGCTGAACGGGATCATGGCGGGCGCCATGGAGAAATTCTTTGAGGAAGTGAGCCTGGGAAATCTTAGAGCATTCAAAGAGACACAGGTAAATGATGCCAAAGATTTTTTCAAAAATCTGTTCAAAACCACTTTTGTGAACGCCTCGGAAGAAACGGCCACCCAGTTCGGGAATGATATGGCTGAATACCTGCTGATGGCGGACAAAAGCCAGATGAGACAGGTGTACAATGCTGCCTATGACCAGGCCATCGACCAGGGAAAAGACCAGCGCCAGGCGGAATATGAGGCCAATATGGCCACGGCGGCCTGGCTGGGGCAGGATCTGTTGGTGGCCGGCGCCGGCGGCGCCATGATGGGCCTGGGGTTCGGAGTGGGCGGCAATGCGCTGGCTTGGCGCAATGCCCGACAAGCCCAGAGCCCCCGGGCAAACTATGCCCGGGTCGTGGAGGAGAATACCAGGGCGGAGCAGGGGCAGGCACAGAACCAGGCCGCGGGGGCATTGGCTCCGGCAGTGGGAAATTCGGCCCAGCCCGCCCCGGCGGCACAAGCAGTAGACGGGACAGCGGGCCTTGGCCGGCAGAACGGGAGCGAGGAAGGGGCCGGGAAGGCGCCGGACTGGGATCTGGCAGGCAAGGCCGTGGAGAAGGCTGCCGCCGGAGGGAAACTCACAAGCAGTGAGCTGAAGATGTTCGCCCCGGACGGCAAGCACGAGGAAAACAGGGCCAGGATGGCCAAGGCGCTGGGGCTGGAAAGCCTGCCCGAGACCGGCAGCGGTACGAGGAGTGCCATTTTGCAGGCGGATGCAAACCGGGGCCAGGCAAACGAAACCCAGGCCCAGCCCCTGGCGATGCAGCCGGAGGTCCCAACCCAGGCGGCAGACACGGCCCAGGCGGCGCAGGGAACGGGAGTGACCCAAACAGAAGCGGCCCCCCAGAATGGGGAGCCGCTGGTGGGATCGCCTCAATGGCTGGCACAGAACAAGGCCGAAGAACAGACCCGAGCTGCTATTGCGAAGGAAAAGAATAAGGTTTTCAGCATCCAGACCGACCAGCAGGGTGAATATGTGCGGGTGGATACCGACCAGGATCTGTTTGAAGGCAAAGACCCGAAGGAATGGGCAAAAATTGCCAGGCAGTATATTCAGGCCAAGTTCCAGGGGACTGTACTGCCGGTGGGAAGGGAGAGCAGTGCTTATGTGTCCGGTGACGCCAAGGCGGAATATGCTCATCCGGCAAACCGAAGAATGGATCAGAATGCCAGAAATGCCAAAATGCGGGCCGCTACCGAGCTGGATAACCTGCTGAGAACAGCGAAAGAACCCACCCAGGTGCCGGACGATGGGCGCCACCCGGAAGCCACTGGGGGATGGACCCACTACACGGTACGATTCCAGGTGGGAGACAAGATGTTCACCGGCGTGGTGGACATTATGAATACCTCCAATGGGAGAAGATTTTACGATATTACAAAAATAAAAGAGCTCCCCCTTAGCACCGAACCGTCCTTTGAGGCGAGAACGGCCGTATTGGGGGAGCCCGGAGAACCTGCCCGTGAGAGCGGTCTCGCCTCTGCCTCAGAGACGGCCGCATCAGGCAGGCCCTCGTATGATTCTACTGTAGCAGAAAGCGGAGAGAATGTCAACGGAGAAGCCGACGCGCCGGACATGAGCTGGGCGGACAGCTACCAGGCGGATCGGGAGGAAACAGACCAGTATGGACGCCAGAGAGTAAGCGCCAAAACCCGGGAGCAGGTGCGGAAGATCGGGGCGAAGTTCCGGCGGAATGTGCGTTTTGAGGAGCTGGGGCCCGGTGAAAACGGATACTTTGACCGAAGCACCGGGGAGATCGTGCTGAGCACCTATCTCAAGCCCGGAAAAGGGGCGGTTTCGGTGCTGGTACATGAGCTGACCCACAGCGCCGAATTGGCCCGGACCTACGGGCAGCTGCGGGACTTTGTGAAGGAAAGCGAAGTGGCGGCAGAATGGCTGCGGGAAAAGGGCTTCGACAGCCTGGAGCAGTACGAGAATTTTTTGCGGAACGAGTACCGGCGGCAGGGCAAGGACGCAGACCCCGAGGCCGAAGCTGTGGCCTCTTTTGCGGAGGAAAAACTGTTCCAGGACGAGAAGAGCCTGAAAGAGCTGGAAAGCGGACACCGGGGCATACTGCAAAAGCTGCTGGATCTGGTGCGCACGGCCCTGGGGCAGCTGACCGGCCGCACAAGCGAGGAGAACGAGCTGCGCCGGGTAGAGCGGATGCTGGAAAAAGCCCTGAAGGAGACCGAGGGGCAGATGGGGCAAAGCCAGGCAGAGGGCAGCGAGAGCCGGCAGTACAGCATCACTCTGGGGATGAGCGAGGAGCAGCGGGCCCGGGAACTGAAAGACGCCCGGATCACCATGCCCTTGGTGAACAATGAGCAGTTCAATCGGGTTTCGGCCGAGCTGGAACAGGAGAGGATAGAAAAAAACGCCGCAGTATATGCCAAAATACTGGGCGACAAGTTCGAAATCTTCCGGGGCTTTGAAAATCCCGGGATGGAGATCGAGTTCGAGTTTTCGAAAAGTAGCGCAAAAGAAAGCGCCAACAAACAGATCCACAGAGGAGGAAGTTCCGGGCTGCAACAGCTGCACAAACTGTTCAGCTGCTTTGAGAAAGTCATCCGGGGCGCTGTGCCTGTTGAGATCCATTCGGACCGATATAAAGGAACCCGGAGAGAAGACCCAACACTGAAGCAGACCTATGTACTGCTGGGGGCGTATCGGGATGGAAACCCTGATACGGGCGAATTGGACACGGTGCCGGTGATCTTCCAAATCAAAGAATTTATTCCGGGAACTCAAGTAAACAAACTGTATGTAACAGTGACTGCAAAAAAAACAGAAACCGAAGGTCACAACGCAGGCCTTCCAAGAAAAAAATTCCTCGGAACTTCGAGCGCTACTTCAGTTTCTGCCAATTCCACTATAGCAGAAAAGGCCAGGGGCGTCAAGGAAAAACAGGTATACTGTATGGTGGAGAAATTGGTTCAGAGCCTGAATGCCGAGGACGGCTGGGTGCTGAAATACTTCCCGGACAGTTGGCTGAGCGAAGCGCAAAAACAGGGCAAGCAGGCGGCTCTGGAAGAAGACGCAAAAAAAGTGCGGGAGCTGGAAGAAGAAACCCGACAACGACAAAAGAAACAGGAGGAAGAGAAGCAGGCCCGGGAAAATGGGAGCGGCGCCAGCGGCCAGAAAACCCGGCAGTTTGCTCTGGACCTGAGCGAGGATATCCGCCGCCGCAAGGAAGAGCGGGACCAGAAGACCCGGCAGGCTGTGGAGGAGATGGACCGGGCGGTGCGGGCCGGGCTGCAAAAAGACGCAGCCCGCAGGGAAGAGCTGGGCCGAAAAGTGGCCAGAGATATGGGCCTTACTGCCCGGCAGGACGAGACCACCCGCCGGATGGCCGACCAGATGAAAAAACTGGTACAGGAAAACAACCGGCTGAAAAAACAGGTGGGACGGCTGAAGGAGGAGTTCCGCATTACCAAGGGCCACCGGATGAGCGCCGACCATGTGGCCGGGGTGGCCGGCCGGCTGTTGAAGCGGTACGAGAGCCGGTACGACCGAGCAAGATTGACCGACCAGCTTGCCACCCTTTTTGAGAGCATCGCCAACGACCCGGAAATGAACTGGGATACCGCCATGAGCGAGGCGGCGGCCATCGGGCGCCAGCTGCTGGAAGAGAGCCGGGATACCCGGCCCAGCCTGCGGCAGGAGGACGCCCGCTTTGAGGCCCTGTACAAGGCTATGGAGGCCACCATTACCCTGCGGCCGGAGGAATACCGCAGCATCACGGCGGCCTTCGGAAAGCCCAGCGGGGGCCGGGTGCTGGGGCTGCGGGTGAAGCTGGGAGACAGCAGCACCCGGAGCCTGGACGAATACAACCACAGCGAACTGAGCGAACTGTGGCCGGAGTTCTTTGATTCCGAGACGCAGATGAGCGCCGAGGACATCTTCGAGCGGATGGCAGAGGCCCGGCGGGCGGTGAATGAGCCGGCGGTAGAGAATGGGTACGGCATGGATCAGGACGAGGCCGCGCTGGACATTGCCCAGGAGATCTTTGAGGAGTACATGAACACCCCGGAGACCAGGACCTTTGCGGACAAGCAGGCCCAAAAGCTGGCCCAGCTGCGGGCGGAGTATGCCAAGAGCCGGGCCGAGGCCAAACGGGAAAAGCGCCAGGCTTACCGGGCGGGACTGGAGGAGGCCCGCAAGGCCAGGGATGAACAGATCGAGAAGCTGAAGGAAAAGCAGCGCCAGGCACGGAAGGCCCACGACGAGAAGCTGGCAGCCGAATATGAGCGGAGGGTGCAGCGGCTGAAAAAGGCCCAGAGCGACTGGATGCTGAACCGGCTGAGCGAGTTTGACCGAAAGATGGAGGCCCAGCGCCAGCGGATGCAGAAAAAGGTGGAGCGGGCCGAGGCTGAGGCGCAGCGCCAGCGCCAGATCAAGGAAAAAGCCTGGGACGCCAGCGCCAAGAGCCGGCTGAAGGCCGGCATCGAGAAGAAGACCCGGTGGTTCACGGCGGTGGCCACCCACCCGGATAAGGCCCATCATGTGCCCCGGGATCTGATGGAGCTGACCGCCAAGGTGGCCGAGGTGGCCAACACCATGCTGGCTGACCCGAACCCGGAGAAGAACACCCAGTACCTGACGGATCTGCTGGGGCGGATCAGCCGGGTGCAGGACAGCCCGGACTATGCGGTGAGCCAGGAATGGAAAAACAGCGGTGTTTACCAGATGGTGAGCCAGTTGCTGGAGGACCTGAAAAATGTGGGCGAGTACAAGACCACCGGCGAGATGGATCGTTACCAGCTGGAGCAGGTGGACAAGATCCTGGGGGCCATCCGCCACAACCTGACCGAGGCCAACCGGCTGATCGGCCGGGAAGAGTCGATCCAGGTATCGGAAGCGGCGGCCCGGGCCACCCGGCAGGTGCGGCAGAGTCGGGGCATCGACCAGAGGAGCCGGGCCGGGCGGGCGCAGGTGGAGCTGACGGAGCTGTTCATGACGCCCCGGACCTTCTTCAACATGATCGGCGGCTGGACCGGCGGGGAGCTGGACCGGATGCGCCGGCAGCTGAGCGAGGGCACCAGGAAGATGTATCGGATCCAGATGGAAGCCGCCCGGCACTTCGCCCCGGTGACAGGGGAAAAGAACCAGGCCCGGATGGAGGCCTTCAGCGGTCGGGACGCAAAGCTGGTGGACATCGGCCTGAAGGACGAGGAGACCGGCCGGCCGGTGAAAATCACCCATGCCCAGCTGTGCAGCATCTGGATGCACCTGCAGAACGAGCAGAACCGCAACCACATGGCCCGGGGCGGATTCTCGGTGCCGGACCCCGTTGAATACGCCAGAGGAAATATGAAAGAGGCATTCGCCCGCAGCCGGCGGGTGATCGTGGATCATCTGGAGATCCAGGCCAAGGTAGCCGCCGCTATGGACGACTACGACCGGCAGTGGGTGAAGCTGGCAAAACCCTTCTTTGACGAGTTCTGCCGCCGGAACATCAACGAGACCAGCCTGGCGCTGGTGGGCTATACCAAGGCCGATGTGGACAACTACTACCCCATCAGCACGGACCAGAATTTTTCCGAGAGGGAATTTTCCGAGGTGGTGCGGGACGGCAGCCTGGAAGGGATGGGGATGCTGAAAAGCCGGATCGCCAGGGCCTCTAACCCCATCAACCTGGAGGGCATCGACCAGGTGGTGGCTCGCCAGAGCGAAAACGTGGCCAAGTATGCCGGCCTGGCTATCCCGGTGCGGGATTTTTCCAAGCTGTGGAACACCGCCGAGCCCGGATGGCAGGACAGCCTGCACAACGCCGTGGCCCACAAGTGGGGCGCCAGCGGCGTGAAATACCTGGATAACCTGATGGCAGACATCCAGATGGGCCGGGACCGGGACAGCACCATCATTACCCGTTTTTTGGGGCGCCTGCGTCGGAACTATGCACAGAGCGTGCTGACCCTGAACCCAAACAGCGCCGTGAGCCAGGTGAGCGGTTATCCCACCGCTGCCAGCGTGCTGGGCTGGAAGGCCGTGAACCGGGGCTGGAAGGATATGGCCGGCGTGACTCTGCCCGGCGGGAGGAAGAAGCTGGACAAGATCAACGAGGAGATGGCGCAGCACAGCCCCATGGGATGGATCCGGCAGAAGGGCAGCACCCAGGAACTG
>NZ_JAFBIO010000070.1 GCF_021531255.1 Allofournierella massiliensis
CCGCCCCCCCTGCCAAAAGCGGCCCTGGAACCGGCCCGTGCCCTGGCCGAGCCCTGGGAAGAGCTGCCCTGGCCCCAGGCGGTGGGCCGGGTGTCGGCGGCCTATCTCTGGGCCTACCCGCCCGGCATCCCCTGGCTGGTGCCGGGGGAGGTGATCGGGCCGGAGCAGGTTGGGGCGGTGCTGCGGGCGGCCGGGGCCGGGGTGAGCCTGCGGGCCAGCCGGGGCAGTGGAGAAAAAGCGGCGGTGCTGAAAGAAAAAGCCCCCTCATATTGACAGCAGAGCCCCCGGGCGTTAAAATATGAATAGCTGTTTGAGTACAGACTCATGGAAAAAAGGAGTTGTGTGATATGAAGAGAATCCAGACCCTGGAGACCCGCGACCTGGCCGAGAGCCTGCGGGACGGCGGCTGCGGCGAGTGCCAGACTTCCTGCCAGTCTGCCTGCAAGACTTCCTGCGGTGTTGCCAACCAGCAGTGCGAGAAGTGCGGCGAGTAAAACCCAACCGGGAAAAGAGCCGCTGGGCCGTCCTGATCGGCCCGGCGGCATTTTTCTGCGATTTTAACGGAGTGAAAAAACCATGATCCATGCCTATCAGATGAACGGCTATAACATCATCCTGGACGTGTTCAGCGGCTCGGTGCATGTGGTGGACGATGTGGCCTACGACCTGATCCAGCTCTACGAGACCCTGCCCAAAGAGGAGGTCATCGCCCGTCTGCTGGAAAAATACGCCGGCCGGGCGGATGTGACCCGTGCCGAGCTGGAGGATTGCCTGGCCGATGTGGAAGAGCTGAAGGCGGCGGGCAAGCTCTACGCGCCGGACGCCTACGCCGACCGGGCCTTTGATTTAAAAAACCGCAGCACGGTCATCAAGGCCCTCTGCCTGCATGTGGCCCACACCTGCAACCTCACCTGCGACTACTGCTTTGCCAGCCAGGGCAAGTACCACGGGGAGCGGGCCCTCATGAGCTTTGAGGTGGGCAAGCAGGCCCTGGATTTCCTCATTGCCCATTCGGGCAGCCGGGTGAACCTGGAAGTGGACTTCTTCGGCGGCGAGCCTCTCATGAACTGGGAGGTGGTCAAGCAGCTGGTGGCCTACGGCCGTTCCCAGGAAGAACCCTGCCACAAGAAGTTCCGCTTCACCCTCACCACCAACGGCATGCTGGTGAACGACGAGGTCATCGACTTCTGCAACAAGGAGATGCACAACGTGGTGCTCAGCCTGGACGGCCGCAAGGAAGTCCACGACCGGCTGCGCCGCACGGTGGGCGGCAAGGGCAGCTATGACGTGATCGTGCCCAGGTTCCAGGAGTTCGCCGCCCGCCGGGAGGGCAAGAACTACTATGTGCGGGGCACCTATACCCGGGATAACCTGGATTTCACCAACGACATCTTCCATATGGCCGACCTGGGCTTCACCGAGCTTTCCATGGAGCCGGTGGTCTGCGCCCCCGAGGATCCCTACGCCCTGCGCCCCGAGGACCTGCCGGTGCTGTTTGAGCAGTACGAGATCCTGGCCAAGGAGATGCTCAAGCGGGATAAGGAGGGCCGGGGCTTCACCTTCTACCATTACATGATCGACCTGAAGGCGGGCCCCTGCATCTACAAGCGGATCTCGGGCTGCGGCAGCGGCACCGAGTACCTGGCTGTTACCCCCTGGGGCGACCTTTACCCCTGCCACCAGTTCGTGGGGGACGAAGCCTACAAGATGGGCGACGTCTGGCAGGGGGTCACCAACACCGCCCTGCGGGATGAGTTCAAGCTCTGCAACGCCTACGCCCGGCCCGACTGCCAGGATTGCTGGGCCCGGCTGTACTGCAGCGGCGGCTGTGCCGCCAACGCCTACCACGCCACCGGTTCCATCAAGGGCGTGTATGAGTACGGGTGCGAGCTCTTCCGCAAGCGGATGGAGTGCGCCATCATGATCCAGGCGGCCAAGGCTCTGGACAAAGAATAAGACAAAAATATCGATTTTTCGATAAAAAGCCAAAGAGACAAGAAAAGGCCCGGGCATCCGTGAGGGATGCCGGGGCCTTTTTGTTTTGGGTCGTTTTGGGGTGCCCCTGGGACGTTTCGGGGCCCGGCGGGCGCGGCCTGCCCGGCCTTGCGCCCAGAAGCCCCCGTCCCGGCGCGCCCAAACCCTGTGTTTTTAATACGCACAAACACCGGTAATGACAGGGAAAGTGTGCGCATATAAAATACAAAATTCGACTTTTCGGCCCTTTGCCAAGGGGCAAAAGAACCAAAAAACAAAATGCTCCTCCTGCTGAATTCACAAAAATTTTAAATAGACTTTACAAATTCTATACAATGCGTTGGAATGCCAGCAACGAAAGCGAACCGGGAGAAGGGGAGAAAGGGACGCAGGCGTTTGTGGCTGCCTGCGCCCTTTTTCTTTCGGCCGTTTTCCCCGCGGACGGGGGCCGGGGCCATGGTGCTGCATATGCAGCTGCCCTGGCGCTGGTTTGCCCCCGGCCCCGCCCTTTGCCGGGCCGATGTTTGGTTTGAGGAAGTGCCCTTCGCCGGTTCTGGTTGAAAAAACAGCAGGCATTGGCTATAATAAGTAGGTACCCGAACAAAAGGGCTTTTCGCCCCATCGATAGAAGGAGGAGCGTTCATGTCTGAAACCTTTTCGGCCGTACTGGCGGCCGGTATCTCCATGCCGGCTGCAGCCGGCATCCTTGTCGTCCTGGTCATCCTGGTGGCTCTGTATAGGAAGAGCCGCAATTCCGATAGCGCTGCCGGGCAGGAAGAGCCCGCCGCCGCCCCGGCCCCCGC
>NZ_JAFBIO010000071.1 GCF_021531255.1 Allofournierella massiliensis
GCAGGAGGGAAAAATCATGCCGGTTGGGGGTGCGGGTGAAGTTTTCCGGCCCGGTGCCCACAAAGGGGCGGGCGATCACCCGGCCCACCCCCCAAGGCCCGGTGAGCAGGGCCCTGGCCTTGCGGCAGATCTCATAGAGTTCTTCGGGCGGCACCAGGCTCTCGTGGGCCGCGATCTGAAAGACGCTGTCTGCCGAGGTGTAGACGATGAGCTTGCCGGTGGCCAGGTGTTCGGCCCCGTAATCCCGGATGACCGCCGTGCCCGAATAGGGCCGGTTGCAGAGCACCCCCCGGCCCACCGCCTTTTCAAAGGCCGCGATGCAATCCGGCGGGAAGCCTTCCGGGAAGGTGGGCAGAGGACGGGGGCTTACCACCCCCGCCAGCTCCCAGTGGCCGATGGTGGTATCCTTGCCCTTGCTCACCTCCCGCAGCCGGGCATAGCTGCCCACAGAGGTTTGCTGCCGGGCGGGGGCCTTCACCCCTTGGATATTCAGAAGGCCCAGCCGGGTGAGGTTGGGGATATCCAGCTGGGGGCTTTCCAGCACCCGGCCCAGGGTATTGGCCCCCTCGTCCCCGAAATCGGCGGCGTCCGGCGCGGCGCCCACCCCAAAGCTATCCAACACAATGAGAAAAACCCGTTTTGCCTGTTTCATATCCTTGCCTCCTTTGGTATGCCCCCCTGGGGGGGCTGTTTATCACAGAACGGTTGCAGCCTGCCCGGCGCCTCACACCGTCAGCTCGATGAGGCAGCCCTCAAAGCCTTCCAGGCAGCTTTCATAGTAGCCGTCCCCGGTGCGGCGGGGGCCGCTTACCAGCCGGCAGCCTGCCTCCTGCAGGGCCCGGGTGGTCTCGTCCACCGCCTGGGCGCTGCCCAGGCTGAAGGCCAGATGGGCCCAGCTGCCCGGGATGGCTGCCCCTGTGGGAAGGCTTGCCGGGTCTGCCAGATCCGGCCGGGTCATGACCTCCAGCCTCGCCCCCGAATCGAAGGTGAGGAAGCAGGAGGAAAAGCCCGTGCGGGGGTTCTGGTATTTCTTTCCGGCCCGGGCCCCCAGATGCCGGGTGAAAAAGTCCCGGGCGCCCTCCAGGTCCCGCACCCAAAGGGCTACATGCTCCACACGGATCTCCATGGCCGACAGCCTCCTTTTTCCTTTTCTGCCCTCTATTATACCCTATTCCCATTCAAAAAGGAAAAACGAATTGTGAAGTTCCTGCGGGGCGGCGATTCGGGCCTTTGGCAGGCGGCCGGGGCGGCAAGGCGGTGCTTCCCCTTTCCCATCCAGCGCCCGCCGGGGCCGGATAAATCCGGATTTTCCTTCCTCTCAACTGAATCCAGATCAGGAAAAGCTGACTGCCGACAAAAGCCGGTAGTCCCCCATGGGCTTTGAACGATTCTTTGCAACGCTTGTCGAATACCAGCCGCATCTTCCGCCGTTGCGGCAATAATCAGATAATCCCGCAATGTGCCGCGGCAACAGGTAAGGGCAAAGACATGTTTTCCCTGAGCTGAACTAAGGCCGGCCAGTTTCATCCTCAACTGCCGAAACCAGAGTTCTTCCTTCTTCCGTGGCCGGTGCTGGTACAGCACCACATTTTGTCCCCGTGCCAGATCATCTTCCAATTCCGTTTTCCTTACATATTTCACCAGGCGGGCCCGTGTGGTTCGCTTGGGTTCCAGGCCATTATCTGGATCTAAAAATATCAAATCACAGAGCGATAGCTTTTCCACCGCTTTTTGATGCCAGGCTTCTCTGCCTTGAAGCGGCACGGTTTCATCATAATATACCGTTTGCCCTTCATCCAGCAGACCTGCCCGGTACCAGTTCACTCCCAGGGTAAACCCCTCCCGCTGCAGCTCTTGCAGCAATTTGAATTTTCCAAAATCCCCCACATCTCCGGCGTATCGGTCCTGCATTTGGCTGCTCCCTTCTCCTTTTTAAAACAGTATACCACGCGCTTTGCGCCCCGGCCACTGCACGGATTTCCCCCTTGAGCAGGCCCTTTTCGGCGGCGGCCCTTTTGGTGTATAATCAAAGAACAAACTTTTACTTTTGTATGAGAGAAGGATTTTGCCATATGGAACGGATCGCCAGCTTCTGCGTAGACCACACCACCCTGAAACGGGGCGTCTATCTTTCCCGCCAGGACGGGGACGTAAACACCTGGGACCTGCGGATGAAGGAACCCAACAAGGGGGATTACCTGACCACCGGGGCCATGCACACCCTGGAACATCTTTTCGCCACCTATGCCCGCAACAGCCAGTACGGGCAGGGGGTCATCTATGTGGGGCCCATGGGCTGCCGCACCGGCTTTTATCTGCTGACCCGGGGCCTCACCGACGCCCAGGTGCTGGACCTTATCCAGAAGAGCTTTGCCTTTATGGAAGCCTTTGAGGGGGATATCCCCGGGGCCAGCGAGCGGGAGTGCGGCAACTACCGGGATATGGACCTGGCCGGCGCAAAGCGGGAGGCCGCCGCCTATGCCCGGGTGCTGGAAGGCCTTTGCCCCCAGAAGATGCGCTACGAGGCGTGATTTTTTAAAACTGCCGGTTTTTCATTACAGGCCCCTTGGCACCGCCGGGCCCCTGACCGGGCGGCAAAGCTGCCCCCGGGCGCCCCACGCCCCAAAAGGCCCGGCTGCCGGGCCTTGTCTTTTCCCCTTTGCCGGGGTGCCGGCCTTAAAAGGGACGCCGCCCCCTTACACCCCCAATCC
>NZ_JAFBIO010000072.1 GCF_021531255.1 Allofournierella massiliensis
GGGGTGGGCAGCCTGACCCTGGTGGATGACGACCGGGTGGGGGAGAGCAACTTGAACCGCCAGCTTCTGGCCCTGCGCTCCACCCTGGGGATGCGCAAGACTGAGGCCGCCGCCCGGCGGATCCTGGATATCAACCCGGACTGTCAGGTGCGGCAGGTGAACCTGTTTTACACCCCGGCTACGGCCAATCAGCTGCCCTTTGAGGGCTACGACTATGTGATCGACGCGGTGGATACGGTGAGCGCCAAGCTGGAGATCCTGGCCCGGGCCCAGGCGGCAGGGGTGCCGGTGATCAGCTGTATGGGTACCGGCAACAAGCTGGAGCCGGAAAAACTCTGCCTCACCACCCTGGAAAAGACCACCGGCTGCCCCCTGGCCCGGGTGATGCGCAAGGAATGCCGGGCCAGGGGGATCCGGGACGTGAAGGTGGTCTATTCCACCGAGCCGCCCCGGCCCCTGTTCCCGGTCCGTCAATCCGGGGAAGATACCCCGCCCCAGGAGGACCCGCCCCGCCCCGGCAAGCCCAAGACCAACGTGCCGGGCAGTGTGAGTTTTGTGCCGGGGGCGGCCGGGCTGATCCTGGCCGGGGCCGTGGTGCGGGACCTGACCGGCATCCGCTGAACTCAGCCCATCATCAGCCCCAGATAGCAAAGGTATAACCCCAGGCAGGCAAAGCCCTGCCAGCGGGCAAACCGGCGGGTGAAGAGGGGCGGCAGGAAAGCGGCAGCCAGGATCACCAGGCAGAAGGGCAGGTCCAGCCCCAGGCACTGGCTGCCCAGGGGCAGACTGCCCCCGCCCGACAGCCAGCATACCGGCAGGATGAGGGTGGTGTCGATCAGGTTGGCCCCTAGGATGTTGCCGGCCGAAAGGGCGTTCTGCTTTTTCAGGATGGCAGTAAGGGTGGTAACCAGTTCCGGCAGGGAGGTGCCCACCGCCAGGATGGTGGCCCCCACTACGCTTTCGGGCACACCCAGACGGCCGGCCAGGCTTGCCCCGGCGTTTACCAGCAGCTGAGCCCCCGAGAGGATGCATCCGCCCCCCAGCAAAAAGAAGAGAAGATGCCCCAGGGGAAGGCCTGTTTTCTCTTCAGCGGGGCGCAGGGTGCGGCTTTTGCGGGCGGCCAGCAGGCTGCCTGCCAGAAATAGGGCCAGGCAGGCCAGCAGGACGAGGCAGCCGGCGCCGGTGAGATGCCCCTGGCGCCCCAGCAGCCAGAGCGCCGCGGCGGCCCCCAGCAGCAGAAAACTTTTCAAAAAGAGATCCTTGCCGGCGGAAAGTCCGGGCAGGGCGATGAGGGCCAGGGCCAGAATCAGGCCGGTGTTGGCGGTGACGCTGCCCACCGCGTTGCCCACGGCCAGCTCGGTGCGGCCCTGCAGGCAGGCAAACAGGCTGACCAGAAGTTCCGGCAGGGTGGTAGCCAGGCTCACCAGGGTGGCCCCGATCACAAAGGGCGGTACCCGCAGGGCCCGGGCAGCAGCCACCGAGGCCTCCACAAACAGGTCGCCCCCCTTGATGACCAGCAGCAGGCCCAGCAGAAAACCGACGATTTCGGCGGTAAGTTCCATCCTTGTTCAGCTCCTTTTTGCGGCAAAAAATAAACAGGGCGCGCGGACAGTGTTTTTTCACTGCCCGCGCGCCCTGCGTTTTGTACAGACCGCGCTGTTCTTTTTGTATGCAAAAGGAGCAAAAACTATGCAAAGCCCTGCCTTTGGGGCAGTGCCTTACCGCCAGAAAACCTCCAGCGGGTCCCGGGGTACCAGCCGGCGAAACCGGACAGCCGGGTAGCCCGCCATCAGGCAGCCGCAGATCCGCATCCCGTCGGGCAGACCGATCAGCCGGGCAAAATCCGGCATATATTCCCGGGTACAGGCCAGTTTTTCCAGCTGGCCGCTCCAGCAGGTGCCCAGCCCCAGGGAGGGGGCCATCAGGGAGAGGAAGGTGAGGGAAAACTGGGCGTTCCGCTGCCAGTTGGGGTGATCCTGGGCACTCACCGCAAAAATCAGCTGGGGGCAGCCGTAAAAAAGGGCGTCAAATCCCTCCTGTTCCTGGCGGAGTACCGGGCGCAGAATGGTATCCCGGTTGGGAAAATCCGGGGGAAGGGAACGGGCGATCTGGCAGTAGAGCAGGTTTACCTGCTGTACCTTGTCGGCGCCCTCCAGCACCAAGTACCGGATGCCCTGGGTGTTCTTGGCGGTTTGGGGGTAACGCCCGGCCTCCAGAAGCTGGGTCATCAGTTCCCGGGGCACTGGCTGGGAGCGATAGCGGCGCACACTGCGGGGGGTGCGCAGAAACTCCAGCGCCTGCTGGGGTGTAGGCGGCTGGGGTGCGGGGGGACCCATGGGGGC
>NZ_JAFBIO010000073.1 GCF_021531255.1 Allofournierella massiliensis
CGGGAAGGGCCGGCGAGGGGGCGGAAAACCCGGCAGGGGCGGCGGCGTTTTGGCCGGCGGGGCCGGGGCGGCCTTGGGAAGGGAGCCGGCGGGCAGGCGGGTGAAAATTTCGGGGCCGGATTGTCCGGGCGGGCAAAAGATGGTATAATAGTTCTATCTGATTGTAAAAATACCATGAAGGTACACAGGAAAGCGGGAAAAAGCCTTGAAACGTTTCGACGCGGTGCTGTTCGATCTGGACGGCACTCTCATCCATTCCAGCCCCGGCATTTTCGAGGGGCTGCGCTATACTGCCGCCCGGCTGGGCGTCTCGGTGGAAGGGCAGGATCTGACCCCCTATCTGGGGCCGCCCCTGCGGGTGATCTTTGAGCGGCTTCTGCCCGACCCGGCCATGGTCCCCCACGCGGTGGAGATCTACCGGGAACACTACGCCCGGGTGGGCAGCCGGATGTGCCGGCCCTACCCCTTTGTGCCCGAGCTGCTGGCGGCCCTGCACCGCCAGGGGGTGCTGCTGGGGGTGGCCACCTGCAAGCTGCAGCCTCTGGCCGCCGAGATCCTGGGCCGCCAGGCCCTGGCCGGCCAGTTCGCCTGCATCGGCGGGACAAGCCCCGACGGCAGGATCGAGAGCAAGGCCCAGGTGATCCGCTCGGTATTGGCCGAGCCCGCCTTTGGCCGGGCCGCCGGGGCCGGCCGGCTTTTGATGGTGGGCGACCGGAAGGATGATATCGAAGGCGCCAAGGCCTGCGGGCTGCCCTCGGCAGGGGCCCTGTACGGGTACGGCGGCATGGCCGAGCTGAAAAAGGCCGGCGCCGACTATCTGGCCCAGGACGGCCGGGAGCTGCTGGAACTGATCTGCCCCCCGCAGGGGCAGGCGGCGCCCTCATCCCCTTCTTTATAATGTACGGAGGATAGCCAATGAGCAGAAGATTCGACCTGAAAAATATGACCCCCAAGCAGAAGCAGGCCGCCCTGGTGCTGGCCGGCTGCGCCCTGGCCCTCATCGTCACCATCTCGGTGGTGGCCGTCAAGCTTTCCGGCGCCGGCGGCGGGCACACCGCCTCCTCCGGTGAGGAATACGACCAGAACGCCTACCAGATCGACCAGGAGGCCGGGGCCATCCTGGCCGAGACCGAGGACGGCGGCACCCAGTACCTGGCCGACACCCTCTTTGTGGGGGATTCCAACACGGTGCGGATGTACAACTACGGCCTGCTTACCCTGGACCAGTTCGTGGGCAAGGAGGGCATGGGCATCGGCAGCCTTTCCGCCGAGCAGTGCGTGGCCTTCAAGAACGATTCCAAGTCCTACACCATCCCCCAGGCCATCGCCAAGATGAAGCCCCGGCGGATCGTGGTGATGATGGGCACCAACAACGCCAACGGCAGCATGTCCGCCGAGGAATTTTCCAGCGAGTACGCCGATGCCATGAAGGCCATTGAGGAGAGCTACCCCTACTGCGATATCCTCATCGCCGCCGTGCCCCCCATCCCGGAGGATCACTCCAAGTACCCCGACCTGAAGATGCAGACCATCGACGCCTTCAACCAGGCCCTGGTCAAGCTGTGCGAGGAGAAGGGCTGCCACTTCCTGAACACCAGCGAGGCGCTGAAGGACGAGACCGGCTTTGGCAAGGCCGAGTATTTCGAGACCAGCGACATCCATATGAACGCCGACGGGCTTTCCGCCATCCTGAGCTATGCGCGCACCCATGTGTATGAGAGCGAGGACCGCCGCCCCGATACCAATGACATCCCCCAGCGGGCTTCTTCCGCTTCTTCCGGCGGCTCCTCTTCCTCTTCGGCCGTGAGCTACACCGCCAAGTATGACGTGGAATCGGCCCAGCAGGGCTCTCTTTCCAGCGGCAACAAGAGCTACCAGAGCAGCCTGACCTTTGAGATCACCGATCCCAAGCAGAGCATCACCGTCACCGCCCAGCCCGCCGTGGGCTACAAGTTCGTGAAGTGGAGCGACGGCGTAACCACTGCCACCCGCACCGACTCGAACTTTACCCAGAACTTCTCGGTGCGGGCCCAGTTCGCGGTGGACCTGAGCATCCAGATCTCCCCCTCCAGCCTGACCATGAAGGAGGGCGAGGATCAGTACCTGGTGGCCTCGGTGGTGGGCGGCGACCAGGATAACGTGAAGTGGACCGGCGCCGCCGAAAAGACCGGCGACACCTACTCCCTGCGCAGCCTGACCGTGGGCACCTGGAACATCACCGCCAGCATCAAGGTGGGGGACCAGACCAAGACGGCCACCGTGACCGTGGTGGTGGAGCCGGCGCCCACCGAGACGCCCACCCC
>NZ_JAFBIO010000074.1 GCF_021531255.1 Allofournierella massiliensis
GTCTTGAACAGGATTTTCAAATCCAGCCCCAGGCTCCAGTTTTCGATATACCAGATGTCATGCTCCACCCGCTCCCGGATGCTGGTATCTCCCCGCCAGCCGTTCACCTGGGCCCAGCCGGTCATACCCGGGCGCACTTGCTGGCGCACCAGGTAGAGAGGGATCTCGTCCCGGAAGTGATCCACATGGTAGGGCACCTCGGGCCGGGGGCCTACCAGGCTCATCTGCCCAACCAGTACATTGAAAAACTGTGGCAATTCATCTAAGCTAAACTTCCGGATAAAGCTGCCGAAGCGGGTCTTTCTCGGGTCACTTTTTTCGCTCCAACCTGTTTTTTCACTGCTGTTCACCCGCATACTGCGGAATTTCAGCATTTTAAAGATTTTTTTATTTTTTCCCACCCGATCCTGCATAAACAGTACCGGGCCCGGGCTGCTGATCTTGACCCCCAGGGCAATGACCAGCATAAGGGGTGAGGTGATCAGGATGAGTACCGCGCTGCCCACTACATCCATTCCCCGCTTGAGAGCCGCGTTGAAGAGGTTATCCAGCGGGGTGGTGCGGATATTGAAGAGCTTCACATTCCCGATCAGGTCCACCGTGGGGCGGGAAGGAATATAGTCGTTGTAATAGGGAATGATGCTGATGCGCACCCCTTCCTGCTCGGCAGCCCGCAGGATCATGGGCATCTGGTGGCTTTCGTGGGGCTCCAGGGCCACCACCACCTCGTCCACATCCCGCCGGCGCAGCAGGTCTTCCAGCTCTTCATAGCAGCCCAGGCGGCGGCCCAGCTCGGGCTTGGGGGTGCGGGCCACGTAACCGTCCACCACAAAGCCCAGATGGGGGTTTTTCTTGAGGGACTGCTCATACTGCAGGGCCAATGCCCCATTGCCCACCAGGATCACATGCTTCTGGTTATAGCCCAGCTTGCGGAAATGGCGCAGAAAACTGCGCAGGGTGACCCGCTTGCAGACCACCAGCAGGCTGGAAATGATATAAAATGTAACCAGCACGCCCCGGGAAAATTCCTGCAGGCGGAAGAGGTACAAAAGAGCCGCCAGGCTCACCACTCCCAGGGCATTCACCTTCAACAGGGCCTGGGTCTCATCCCACAGGGAAGAAAACCGGAAGGAGCCGTACAGCCGGCAGCCCCAGTAAGCCGTGACCAGCAGCAAGGCATACAGTACCGCCACCCACAGATTCTCGCCGGAAAACATCCAGGCAATATTCAGTTTGTTTTCCCGATAATACCCCAGCCAAAGCCAGGTGGACAGAAGATAGGCGATGATGATCAGCGCCCCGTCCATAACGGCGTTGGCCAGGTTGAGCCATCGCTGATTTTCCCGTATCACAGGTAAAAGGTCTCCTTATCCTTTTTGCGCCGCCTAAAGCGGCTTTTTGACGGATTCCGCCAGAAATCCATATTTATTGTAGTATATCACGTTTATAGGATTTTTCGCAACATACTCCCCTTTATTGTTACAATTCGCAAGCATTTTTTCATTTTTTCACGCTTTTCTATGATTTTGGTCCGCAATTGCCGGCCTGCTTATAGTTTGCCCCCTTTTTCGGCCTTTTATTCTTCTTTTTTTGCTTTGCCTGGATTTTCCACCGAATCCCCTGTACAGAAGAAAACCCATAGGATTTTTGCACATAGCCCCTCTTGTGCCGGATTTTCCCCAGCGGTCAGACCTGCCCGACGGGGAAGAAAATCAACCGAAAAAAGAGGAAAATTCGTTTTCAAAAATTCGCCCTCTCCCCTACTGTCCAAAGGAAAAAGCCCGGAGCCTTTTTCAAGGCTCCGGGCTTTTTTCTTTGTATCAGCCGGTATCAGTACAGCTTGGCGCCGGCGGGGATGTGGTCGTCCACCATCAGGCAGTGGAGCTTTTCCACCCCTGCTTCGTGGTGCACGGCCGAGATGATCATGCCGCAGGAATCGATCCCCATCATCTTGCGGGGAGGCAGGTTGGTGATGGCAATAAGGGTCTTGCCCACCAGTTCCTCGGGCTCGTAGGTATCATGGATGCCGCTGAGGATGACCCGGTCGGTACCGGTACCGTCATCCAGCACGAACTTGAGCAGCTTTTTGCTCTTCTTCACCGCCTCGCATTCCTTCACCTTCACAGCCCGGAAATCGGACTTGGCGAAGGTCTCGAAATCCACAAAGTCCTCAAAGAGGGGCTCGATCTCCACCTGAGAGAAATCGATGGGCTCGGCAGGGGCAGCCTGGACAGGGGCCGGGGCTGCTTCCTGTGCCTGAGG
>NZ_JAFBIO010000075.1 GCF_021531255.1 Allofournierella massiliensis
GGGTCAGCCGGTAGAGGGCGGGGGTATCCACCGGGCAGTGGGCCGAAAGCCGCCGGGGCAGTTCCGGCGGGCCCCCCTCTACCCGGGGAAAGAGAATCCGATCCCCCGGCCCCAGCAGGGGGGCAAGGGTTTCGTAGAGACTCTCTGAGTCAAAGTGAGGCGGGATCAGGTCAGGCCAGGCCCCTTTTTGGGCCAGTCGGCGGCCGGTCTCCCCCCCGATGGCGGCGATCTTCACCCCGCCCAGGGCCCGCAGGTCGAGACCCCGCCGTTCCAGCTCGGCAAAAAAGCAGTCCACCCCGTTCTTGCTGGAAAGGAGCAGCCAGCTGTACCGGCCAAACTCCACCCCTTCCAGGGCGCCGGGCAGGGGTTCCACCCGGCTCACCGGCAGGCAGGTGACCTGGGCCCCCAGATCTTCCAGCCGGCGGGCCAGGGCGGTGGTGCCCTCGCCCACCTGGGCCAGGGCCAGCCGGGCCCCGGCCAGGGGCCCCGAAGCCCAGAAGGAGAGCTGGGGCGCCAGGGCCAGGGCCGGGCCCACCGCAATGAGGGCCGGGTCGGGCAGGTCGGCCTGGGCCACCGCCCGGGCAAAATCCCCCAGAGGGGCAAAGACAGCCGCCTGGCCGGGGCGGCCCGCCTGGCTCACCAGGGCGGCGGGGGTATCGGCGGGTTTGCCGGCATCCAGCAGGGCCCCGGCCAGGGCCCCCGCCTTGGCCCGGCCCATGAGAAAGACCAGGGTATCCGAGGTGCGGGCCATGGATTCAAAATCCAGCCCGGCGGGCAGGGCCCCGCCCCCCTCGCTGGCGGTCATGACCCGGAAGCCCCGGGCCACGCCCCGGTGGGTGAGGGGGATGCCGGCACAGTCCAGCCCGCCCACGGCGCTGGAAATGCCCGGGATGATTTCAAAAGGCACCCTGGCCCTGCGCAGATAGAGGGCCTCCTCGCCGCCCCGGCCGAACACCAGGGGGTCGCCCCCTTTCAGCCGCACCACCAGGGGGTACTCCCCGGCCTTTTGGGCCAGCAGCCGGTTGATCTCCTCCTGGGGCAGGGTGTGCCGGCCCGAGAGCTTGCCCACGCAGATTTTTTCACAATCGGGGGGCGTTTCTTCCAGAAGGGCCGGGTCGATGAGATGGTCGTAGAGGACGCACCCGGCCCTCTGCAGCCGGTCCAGCCCCCGCCGGGTGAGCAGGGAGGCGTCGCCGCAGCCCGCCCCCACCAAAGAGACAAAACCCATCCTTCAGTCCTCCTTTGCAAGCCGGGCCAGCAGCCGGCAGGCCGCCTGCCGCCCCAGGGCCTCGGGGGCACGGGCCGGGCCGGTGAGGGTAAGGCGGCAAAGGGGCCCGCCCTCGGCCCGGCCCAGCAGGGCCGAGAGGGTGAGGGTATCCCCCTGTATATGGGCGCTGGCCCCGGCGGGCAGGTAGCAGCCGCCCCCCACCCCGGCCAGAAAGGCCCGCTCGGCCAGCACCTCCCGGTGGGTGTCCTCCTCCGAGAGGGAGCCCAGCAGGGCCAGAAGTTCCTCGTCTCCCCGGCGCAGCTGCACTGCCAGGGCCCCCTGAGCCGGGGCGGGCAGCAGTTCTTCCTCGGTAAGATAGCGGGAAATGCGGCCTTCCAGCCCCAGCCGGGCAAGGCCCGCCGCCGCCAGGATCAGCCCGTCCGCCTGGCCATCGTCCAGCTTGGCAAGGCGGGTATCCAGATTGCCCCGGATGCCCACCACCTCACAGCCCGGCCAGAGCCCGGCCAGCTGGCGGGCCCGGCGGGCCGAGCCGGTGGCCAGGCGGGGGCGCCGGGGCAATTGGCTCAGCCCCTGGCGCAGCACCAGCACATCCCGCCGGTCGGCCCGGGGGAGGGTGCGGCAAAAGCAGAGCCCGGGGGTGGGC
>NZ_JAFBIO010000076.1 GCF_021531255.1 Allofournierella massiliensis
CCCCCAGCCAGCCCAGGAAATCCCCCATCCCCTCCTTCCAGTCCTTGGCGGTGCGCTCCCCCTCCGCCTCTTCCAGGGCCTGCTGGCTCTGCCAAAGCTGCCCCAGGGCCCGGGTCAGGCCCGAGGCGTCCATCCCCGAGATCCGCAGCTCGTCCAGCCCGGTCAGGATGGCCCGCTCCCGCCAGCCCTCCCGCAGGCAGGCGATATAGCTCTCAAACCCCGCCAGGCCGGGGGCCGTCTCGGCACATTCCAGCACCAGGGCCTTGTACTCCTCCCCCAGGGTCTCGATCAGGGTGGTGGCGTCCGCCCGCAGGCCCTTTTTGCGCAGCTCCTGGCAGCAGCCGAACATCCTGGCCAGGGCCTCGTTTTCAAACATCTCCGGCCTTACCCGGCCATACACCTCTTCGCAGTCCTCCGGGGCCATCATCATGCAGCCCAACAGGCTTTTTTCCGCCCAGATCACGGCGTTTTCCCTCCTTTTTGCTGGTTTCAGCCCTCCCGGGCCTCAAAGGCAAGGCCGTCCAGGGCGTTTTCCAGGCTCCAGTCCTCCCGGGCCACCACCTGCACCGGGGCCTCGGGCGGGGGCTGCCCGGCAGGCTCGTCCTCCCAGCGGCGGCCCCGCAGCCAGGCCCCCGGGTAGGGCACGAACCGCCCGCCCTCCCGCTGCCACTCGGCCCCCGCCTTCTGGCTTTCCAGGGCCGAGAGCAGCCGGGCCTGCAGCCCATGGTCGGGGGAAAGGGCCTTCCAGGCCCGGGCGGCGTCCGCCCTGGCCCGCTTTTTGGGGTAGGCCGCCCAGAAGGCCCCGAAGCCCTCCGGGTCGCCGGCCCCGGCGCTGACCGTTTCAGTCCCGCCCATTTCAGCCCCCCAGGCCCCGGCGCCGGACGGGTCGGCCCCGCAAGCCCCAGAGCTGCACGGTTCAGTCCCGCAAGCCCCGGCCCAGCCCGTTTCGGTCCCGTCGGCCCCGGCAAGTTCCTGCCCGGCCCCGGCTCCGCTCTTTTCTCCCTCCGCCCCCGAGAGAGTGTCTTTGCTTCTTTGCTTCTTATTATCAGGGCCTGTGCCGCCGCCGTGCCGCTGCCGTGCCGGCTGCCAGTCGCCCCCCGCCCCTGCGCCCTGGTAGCGGGCGTAGTTTTCTATCGTGAATACGCTGTATTTCCCCCTGGGCTCCTGGGTGATCTCCCCGGTGGATTTCAAATGCCGCAGGGCGGTACGCACCGACTGCACCGATACCCCGGTCTGGGCCGACAATTCCCGGATCGAACTCACCGCCTGCCCCGGGGCCAGACGCACCTCCCGGTAGCTGCCCTCCTCCCAGGCGGCCAGCAGCAGCAGGTGCAAAAACACGCACTTGGTGGCCGTGTCGGTATACCAGCCCCAACCCAGCATCTGCCGGTGCAGTTTGATAAAGCCTTTGTTTTCCATCTTTTCCTCCTTTTCTCTTGGTGGGGATGGCGCTTTGCCTCCCCCACGCCGGGCGGTTCGGCCCGCGCCGGGGATGGCTGTTGCCCACAGTACGCCCTTTCTTCGGCCCGCGCCGGGGATGGCTGCTGCCCACAGTACGCCCTTTCTTCGGCCCGCGGCGGGGTCAGGCCCCTTCCCCACGGTACGCCGGGCCGGGGGACTGGCCACGAAAAACTGTGCAACTCCGCTTTCAGCGTCCTGCGAGTTTTTCTTAGGCCAGCTCCCCCTTCCTCGGCTGCATCTCCTGCCGCCGCTCCCCCGCTTCTCCCTTCTTGGCTGCGTTTTCCGCTGCCTCAGCGCCGCCCCCGCCGCTGCCTCCCTTCTCCTTCCCTCGGCTCCCTCTCC
>NZ_JAFBIO010000077.1 GCF_021531255.1 Allofournierella massiliensis
CGCCCGGCCCACCCCCTCGGTCATTGCCGTGGCCCGGGACGAGGCCTTCAGCTTTTATTATGAAGAAAGCCTCCTGGCCCTGCGGGAGGCAGGAGCAGAACTTCGCTTTTTCAGCCCTCTGGCGGGGGAGGTCATCCCCCCCGAGGCGGGGGGCCTGTACCTGGGGGGCGGCTACCCGGAGCTTCACGCCCAGGCCCTGAGCCAAAGCCCCTTCCTGCCCTGCCTTCGCCGGGCCCTGGGGGAGGGCCTGCCCACCCTGGCCGAGTGCGGGGGCTTTCTGGTGCTGCAAAAAGCGCTGGAAGACCCGGACGGCCGCCCCTGGCCCATGGCCGGGGCCCTGGAAGGCCGGGCCTTCAAAACCCCCCGGCTGGTGCGCTTTGGGTACGCAAACCTCACCGCCGGGGGGGACAGCCTTTTGTTCCGCAAGGGCGAGCGGTTCCCCGTCCACGAATTTCATCACTGGGACTGCACCCAAAACGGCGCGGCCTTCACCGCCCAAAAGCCCCATACCGGCCGCGCCTGGCCCTGCGGCTTTGCCGGCCCGGGGCTCTGCGCCGCCTTTCCCCACCTTTATCTCTACGGCATGCCGGGGGCCGCGGCCCGGTTTTCGGCCGCTGCCGCCCGCTTTTCTCAAAGGAGGAAATAAACCATGTACTCCCCGTCCCCCCGCCTTTCGGAATTTCTCGCATCGATCTGTGGCCCGGACGATGCCGCCCGCTCCCTCTGCCAGCGCCAGTGGGACAGCGTGGGCAAGCCCCTGGGCAGCTTAGGGCTATTGGAAGAGAGCCTTTGCCGGGTGGCGGCCCTCACCGGCAGCGCCGAGATTTCCCTTTCCCCCCGGCGGCTGCTGGTGTTCTGCGCCGACAACGGGGTGGTAGCCGAAGGGGTAAGCCAGACCGGCCCTGAGGTCACCGCCCTGGTGGCCCGGGCCCTGGCGGGGGGCACTTCCAGCGCCTGCGTCTTTGCCCGCCGGGCGGGGGCAGAAGTTATCCCGGTGGATGTGGGCATCCTGGATATGCCCCCCTGCCCGGGGCTTTTGCGCCGCCGGGTGGTCAACGGCACCGGCAACATCGCCCGGGGCCCCGCCCTCACCGCCGACCAGACCGAAGCCGCCCTTTGGGTGGGCATCGACCTGGCCCGACAGGCCAAAGAGGAGGGAGTGCGCCTGTTGGCCGTGGGGGAGATGGGCATCGGCAACACCACCACCGCCAGCGCCCTGGCCACCCATTTCCTGGGCCTGGATGCCGGGCTGGTCACCGGCCGGGGGGCCGGCCTTTCGGACGAAGGCCTGGCCCGCAAAAAGGCCGCCGTGGCCCGGGCTCTGGAAGTAAACCAGCGCCTCACCCTCACCCCTCTGGGGGCGCTGGGGGCCCTGGGCGGAGCGGATATCGCCGCCATGGCCGGGGTGGTGCTGGGCGGCGCGGCCTTCGGCTTGCCGGTGCTGCTGGATGGCTTCATCTCGGCGGCGGCGGCCCTGGCGGCGGTGCGGCTCTGCCCTGCCTGCGCCAAGGCCCTTTTGGCCAGCCACCGCTCGGCCGAACCGGCGGGCGGCGCCCTTTTGAGCAGCCTGGGCCTTGCCCCCCTCATCACCGCCCGGCTCCGCCTGGGGGAGGGCACCGGCGCCCTGCTGGCCCTGCCCCTGTTGGATATGGCCCTGGACCTTTACCACGGCACCCCCTTTGAGGAGTACGGCATGGAGCCCTATACCCCCCAGTCCTGAAGAACCGGCCATCCATCCCCGGCCGGCAAGGGGCCCCGGCGTTTTTCCCCGCCCGGGCCCCGCATCCCCCCATAT
>NZ_JAFBIO010000078.1 GCF_021531255.1 Allofournierella massiliensis
GATGGGGGATTTCCTGGGCTGGCTGGGGGCGGATCGCCCGGCCCTGGCCACCGGGTTTGCGGGGCTGGACAGGCTGACCGGCGGGCTGCCCCAAAGGGGGGTGACGGCCATCTCGGCCCGGCCGGGGGGCGGCAAGACCAGCTTTGCTTTGCAGATCGCCACCCAGGTGAGCAAGGGCCGGCGGGTGCTGTACCAATCCCTGGAAATGCCCCGGGAGCAGCTGTACACCTGCATTTTCGCCCGGGCCCTGGGGCTGGACAGCGCCCTTTTCCGGGACAGGGCCCTCACCCCGGCCCAGCGCCAGCGGGTGGCCCAGGCGGCCCGGCTGCTGGAAGAAAAGTACAGCCTGATCATCGACGACCGGGACTGTGCCGGGCTGCAGCAGCTGGAAGCCAACATCCTGCGGTTCAAGCCCCAGGTGGTGGTGGTGGATCATCTGGGCCTCCTCACCCCCCACAAGGCCCGCTCCCAGCGCAACGAGGAGCTGGCGGGGCTGACCCGGGGCCTCAAGCAGCTGGCCATGAAGCGCCGGGTGGCGGTGGTGGAGCTGGTGCAGGCGGGGCGTTCCAGCGAGGGGCGGCCCATGACCATGGGGGACATGTTCGGCTCGGCCACCATCGAGCAGGACGCCGACCTGCTCATCGGCCTGGAAGCCGAGGACCCCGGCCCCGGCGGCCAGGGTAGGGCCAAGGCCCGGGTGCTGAAAAACCGGGCGGGGGCGCTGGGATGCGTGGAATTTTACTGGCGGCGGCGATACCACCAGTTCATGGAGGTACAGGCCAGGGGGGAACAGCCCCGGCCGGAAAGGAAGGGAAAGTCATGACCAAACGGGAATTTTTTATGCTTTGGGCCGCCAAGGAGGACATCCGGGCCCGGGCCGAGCGGCTGGAAGCCCTGAAAAGCCTGGCGGCGGCGGGGGCGGTGAACGGCCAGGAGGTGGACCTGAACCGGCTGGCCCGGGAGCTGGAAGAAAAGAACCGGGCCCTGGCCCGGGAGGTGCCCCAGGCCCTGGCCCTGATCGAGACGGCGGGCAGCCCGGCCCTGCGGTGCGCCCTGCACATGGTGTGCATGGAGGGCTGCGGCTGGGACGAGGTGGCGGCCCGGCTGGGCCGGGGCAGCGCTGACAGCTGGAAGAAGGCGGTGCATCGATTCTGTGATTCAAGGCTGGAAAAGGAGTGAGGGGGGAAAGCGGGCCAAAAACAAAAGGCGGGCACCGGCACAGCTGCCCTCATTGTCACGAAACAGCGTGCTAAAATAGCCACAGAACCAGAAAGGAGGGCGGAAGATGAGGCGAAAAAAGGTGGGGCTGCGGCCCTTGCGGGAGATAGCCGCCGAGCTTTTGAGCCTGCCCTGCCCGGAGGGGGCTGCGGCCCTTTCGGGGCTGGAAGAGACCGCCCGGCGGGCCGCCGAGGCCCGGGGCCGGCCCCTGGAAGTATACGAAGCGGCCCTTCTGGCCCAGGCGGCCAGGGCCCTGCAGGGGGACACCCGGGCGGCCCAGTTTTTGCGGGACGCCTCTGGCGAAAAGGACGCCGCCGCCGAGCAGGCCCCCCTCACCGCCGCCGACCTGGCCCTGCTGAAAAAGGTGGCGGCCCGGCTGGAACGGCAGACCGAGGAGTAAAAGCCGTCGGCGAAAAAACGACGAAAAAAACAGATTGACAAAACGGCGGGGGGGAAGCCCCGCTGGGTGTGCCCGGCATAGCAGACGCTGGGAG
>NZ_JAFBIO010000079.1 GCF_021531255.1 Allofournierella massiliensis
ATCAATGCTCCCGAAAACTATACGGATGACATGCTGCGGGGCATCTACGCAGCCCATCCGGAGGCAGTGAAGTATGTGGCGGACGACCTGCGCTGCTACTGCACCGCCAAGAAAAAGGACGGCAAGGTAGCCATCATCACCGGCGGCGGCACCGGCCATCTGCCCCTGTTCCTGGGGTATGTGGGCGAGGGCCTGCTGGACGGCTGCGGCGTGGGCGGGGTGTTCCAGTCCCCCTCTGCCGAGCAGATCTACAACGTCTCCAAGGAAGTGGAGGCCGGGGCCGGCATCCTGTACCTGTACGGGAACTACACCGGCGATATCATGAACTTTGACATGGCGGCCGAGATGTGCGAGATGGACGACATCGAGACCCGGAGCATTGTGGGCGCGGACGACGTGAACTCCAACGCGGACCCCGCCACCCGGCGCGGCGTGGCCGGCATCTTCTTCATGTACAAGTGCGCCGGCGCCAAGGCGGCCCAGATGGGCAGCCTGGACGAGGTGCTGGCAGCGGCCCAGAAGGCCAAGGACAACACCCGCACGGTGGGCTTCGCCCTGACTCCCTGCATCATCCCGGAGGTGGGTCATCCCAACTTCACCCTGGGCGAAAACGAGATGGCCATGGGCATGGGCATCCACGGGGAGCCGGGCGTCTGGAACGGCCCCATCAAGACGGCGGACGAGCTGGCCAAGGAGAGCCTGGACACCCTGCTGGGGGATATGCCGGTAGCGGCGGGCGAAGAGGTCTGCGTGCTGATCAACGGCCTGGGCGCCACCAGCGTGGAAGAGCTGTATATCCTTTCGGGCAGCGTGCGCAAGCTGCTGGATGAGAAGGGGATCAAGACCTATCGGACCTTCGTGGGCGAGTACGCCACCAGCATGGAGATGGCGGGCGCTTCCATCTCGATCTGCAAGGTGGACGAGGAGATGAAGGGCTGGATCGACATGCCTGTGAAGACCCCGTTCTACACCCAGGCTTAAGGAAAACACAAGAGGGGCCCGCTCTGCCGGAACAGGCGGGGCGGGCCGATTTTGAGCGGAAAGAAGGACAAGGATATGATGGAAAAAGTGAGCTGCGAGCAGCTGCCCCAGCTGTTTGAGGGCGTAGCCGCCATGTTTGCGGAGAAGAAGGAAGAGCTGTGCGAGATGGACGCCCGGATGGGCGACGGCGACCTGGGCCTGACCATGGATAAGGGCTATGGGGCGCTGCCCGATCTGATCCGCCAGAACACCGAGGCGGGAGACATCGGCAAGACCCTGATGAAGGCGGGCATGAAGATGGCCGGCGTGGTGCCTTCCACCATGGGCACCCTGATGAGCAGCGGCGTGATGGAGGGCGGCAAGGCCCTAAAGGGTAAGAGCGAGATGGGCCCCCAGGAGCTAGCCCAGTACCTGACCGCCTTTGCGGCCGGGATCCAGAAGCGGGGCAAGTGCCAGCTGGGCGAGCGCACCATCCTGGACGCGGTGGACGCGGGCGCCAAGAAGGCGGCCGAGGCAGCCGGGGCCGGCAAGGATATGGCCGGTGTGATCGAGGCGGCCTGTGAGGGCGCGGCCGAGGGCGTGGAGGCCACCAAGCAGATGACCCCCAAGTACGGCAAGGCGGCGGTATTCGCGGCCAAGGCCATCGGCACCCCCGACCAGGGCGCCACCGCCGGCATGTACATGATCCAGGGCCTCAAGCGGAGCATCTGCGGCT
>NZ_JAFBIO010000007.1 GCF_021531255.1 Allofournierella massiliensis
CGCCCGAGCGGCCCGCCCGCCCGGCTCGCCCCGCGGGCCAGCGCCCCGGCGGCCGTGCGCCCCGTTCCGACGCGCCCCGAGTCTGGCAGCCCAAGCGCCAGGCGCCCCAGGGCGATCTGAGTTTTGAAGATATGATGGCCCGCTTCAAAACCCAGAGCGAGGAAAAGATCAGCGATCTCAAGCGGGTCACCGAAAACCACCGGGGCGGCGGGTATAGCCGGCGCCGGTAAGGCTCAGGAACTGATTTTGCGGCGGCCGCTCTCTGCCTCGGCAGGGGCGGCCGTTTTCTGCGGCGCTGCCGCGAAACAGAAAGGATTGTTTATGAAATACACCATGATCGCGCCCTGCTATTTCGGCACCGAGTCCACGGCAGCCTTTGAGGCCCGCCGCCTGGGGGCGGAAAGCGTCCAGGTGACCGACGGGCGGGTTACCTTCCAGGGGGACAGCGAGATCATCGCGGCAGCCAACCTGAACCTGCGCAGCGCCGAGCGGGTGCTGCTCCTGCTCAAAAGCTATACCGCCGAGACCTTTGACGAACTGTTCGACGGGGTCTATGATATCCCCTGGGAAGAGCTGATGCCTGCCGACGCTCAGTTCCCGGTGAAGGGCTCCTCCCTTTCCAGCACCCTTTCCAGCGTGCCTGCCTGCCAGAGCATCGTGAAAAAAGCCATGGTGGAACGGCTGAAAAAGGGCCATCATACCCAGACCCTGCCCGAGACCGGGGCGCTGTACAAGGTCCGCTTTGCCCTGCGGAAAAACCGGGTGGAGATCCTGCTGGATACCAGCGGGGACGGGCTGCACAAACGGGGCTACCGGCGCAACGCTACCGAGGCCCCCATTAAGGAGACCCTGGCCGCCGCCATTGTGGACCTGAGCCGGATCCGGCGGGACAGCCGGATGCAGGATCCCTTCTGCGGCAGCGGCACCATGGTGATCGAGGCGGCCCAGAAGGCCCTGAACATCGCCCCCGGCATCCGCCGCCGGTTTGCGGCGGAGCGGTATACCGACCTGGTGCCGCCCCAGGTGTGGGCCCGCCAGCGGGAAAAATGCCTGGCGGAGGTGCGGATGGACGCGGCCTTTGAGGCCCTGGCCTATGACATCGACCCCCAGGCCGTGGCCCTGGCCCAGCATAACGCCAAGCTGGCGGGGGTGGCCGAGCGCTGCCGCTTTGAGGTGGCGGATGTGCGGGATTTTGTGCCGGACAGCCAGAGCGCCGTGATCACCAATCCCCCCTATGGGGAGCGGCTGGGCGATTTGGCCGAGGCGGCCCGGCTGGAAAAGATTCTGGGTGAGCGCTTTTTGAAAAGCCGGCCCCTGAGCCTGTCGGTGATCACCTCGGACGGGGATTTTGAGAAGAATTTTGGCCTGAAGGCCAACCGCCGGCGCAAGCTGTACAACGGCATGATTCCCTGCCAGCTGTACATGTATTTTGAGGACGCCCGCAAGCCCAAAAAGTAAACAGAATATCGCCAGACGGCGCCGCTTTTGCCCCAAAAGGGCAAAGGCGGCGCCGTTTTTTCGCATAGCCGGGGGCCTGGCCGAATATAGATAGACCAGTACGTTGCGAAAGGAGCGAAAAGAATGGAATTGAAGGTATTCCAGGACGAGGTGCCTGCCGCGGCGGGCGTGTATGAGATGAAAACCGAGCTGCCTGTGGAGACCGAGATCCTGATCCCGGATTATCTGCCTCAGGTGTTTAAGATCGTCAAATGCCTGGTCTGGTTCGTGGCCCTGAACAAGCAGGTGATGGAGGACCGGGTCACCCTGGAAGGGTACCTGCGCTGTGTGGTCTATTACCAGTCCGACCTGGACCAGAGCCTGTGTCAGACCGAGCAGAAGCTGCCCTTTACCCGCAGCCTGGAAATGCGGGGCTGGGAAGGCACGCCGGGGGCGGTATCCGTCAGCGGCGAGGCGGAATACCTGAACTGCCGGGCGGTGAACCAGCGCCGGGTGGATATCCGGGGCGCCTATGCGGTACGGGTGCGGGTACCTTTTGTGAAGCAGCAGAAGATCCTCACCGGCCTGGAAGGGGGCGAGATCCAGCAGAAAAAGGAGACCCTGAGCCTGATGAAGGCGGCAGCCTGCCTGGATAAGCGGATCACCGCCGAGGATGAGGTGGAATTCCCGGCCCCGCCCCTCTCGGTGCTGGACATCTCGGGCCTGGGCCAGACCGAGGAAATCAAGCTGATCTCCGGCAAGGCCGTGGTCAAGGGGCGGGTGAGCGTGCAGGTGCTTTACCGTACCCAGCCCGGCTACCGGCTGGAAAAGCTGGAAAAAGATTTTCCCTTCCACCAGATCCTGGACCTGGAAGACCTGCCGGAAAACTGCCAGTGTTTTGCCTCGGCCGAGCTGGTGGGCAGTACCCTGATGGCGGGCAGCGGGCCGGAAAATACCGCTGCGGTGACCGTGACCGCCATGCTGCACCTGCGGGCCTTCTGCCCGGTGGAATACCAGGCGGTGAGCGATGCCTATTCCACCCGCTTTGAGACCCAGCTGGAGGAACAGACCGTCCAGAGCGAGGAGCTGGCAGACACCCTGGACCAGGATGTGGAGTGCCAGGTGAGCGGCGCCCTGCCCGACGAAAACGCCGAGATTCTGGAATGCTTTGCGGTGCCCTCCGTGCCCGAGCTGATCCAGGACGGCCAACGGCTGGAACTGCACGGCCGGGCCACGGCCCATATCTTCTGCATGAACAGCCTGGGAGAAATCGACTGCTACGATAAGACCTTTGAATACACCCTGCCCGGCACCTATACCGGCAGCGCGGCCGATTACCGGGCCGAATGCTGGTGCGCGGTGCGCGCGGCCCAGGCGGAAAAGAAGGGCAAAGAGGTGCAGGCCCAGATCACCCTGGCAGTGACCGGGCTGGTGTGGCGGCGGCAGAGCCGGCAGGTGCTCAGCGGGGCCGCCTGCGGGGAGGCATTGCCGGAGCCGACAGTGGCTCTGCGGATCTACTACGCCAAAAAAGGGGAGGAGATCTTCGAGATTGCCAAACGGTACCATGTGGCACCCCAGGCCGTGCTGGAGGGCAACGGGCTGGAAGAGAGCCGGCTGGAAGAAGACTGCCGGCTGCTGGTGCCCTCCCAGGGATGAGGTGAGAAAGATACCATGAACCAGAATCAATTGTACAGCGATATCGCCACCCGCACCGGCGGGGATATTTACATCGGTGTGGTGGGGCCGGTGCGCACCGGCAAAAGCACCCTGATCAAAAAGATGATGGAGCTGATGGTGCTGCCCCGCATCCAGAACCCGGCCCTGAAAGCCCGGGCCCGGGATGAACTGCCCCAGTCGGCGGGCGGGCGCACCATCATGACCACCGAGCCCAAGTTTATTCCCGAAACCGCGGTGGCCCTGGAACTGGAGGGGGGCGGCAGCTTCCGGGCCCGGCTCATCGACTGTGTGGGCTATATGGTGGAAGGGGCCGTGGGCCATGAGGAAAACGCCAAGCCCCGCATGGTCAAGAGCCCCTGGTTTGAGCAGGAGGTCCCCTTTGACCAGGCAGCCGAGACCGGCACCCAGAAGGTCATCCGGGAGCATTCCACCATTGGGTTGGTGGTCACCACCGACGGCTCCATCAGTGATATCCCCCGGGCCAAATATGAGCCGGCGGAACAGAGGGTGATCACCGAGCTGGAAGAGATCGGCAAACCTTTTGTGATCCTTCTGAACAGCCGCCGGCCGGACAGCGCCGACTGCCAGGCCCTGGCCCGGAAGATGGAAGGGGAGTATGGCCGGGCGGTGCTGCCGGTGAACTGCGAGACCATGGATCAGCCTGCCCTGGAAAAGATCCTGCAAAGTGTGCTGTATGAGTTTGAGGTGCGGGAAATCGCCTTTGAGATGCCCCGCTGGGTGACATTGATGGAGCCGGGCCACTGGCTGCGGGAGGGGATCTATGGGGCGGCCGGCCAGTTTGCCCAAGGGGTCGCCGTCATGAAGGACGCCGCCCGGGAGGGCGAGCCCCTGAAATGCGAATACCTGAAAGCCTCCCGGGTGAAAAACCTGGATTTTGCCAGCGGCCGGGTCACGGTGGAGCTGGAGCTAGGGCCGGATATTTTCTATAAAGTGCTGGGAGAGACCACCGGGCTGGAGATTTGCGACGAGGCCAGCCTGATGCCCTGCATCATCAGCCTGGCCAAGGCCAAAAAGGAGTATGACAAGATCCGCAGCGCCCTGGAACAGGTGGAGGCCGCCGGTTACGGCATTGTAATGCCCACCATTGACGAGCTGCACCTGGAAGAGCCCGAGATCGTCAAGCAGGGGGGACGGTACGGGGTCCGGCTGCGGGCCAGCGCCCCTTCCATCCATCTCATGAAGGCCACCATCCAGACCGAGATCCAGCCCATTGTGGGCAGTGAAAAACAGTCGGAAGAGCTGGTCATGAGCCTTCTGCAGGATTTCGAGAGCGATCCCATCCGGATCTGGGAATCCAACATCTTCGGCAAGAGCCTGCACGAGCTGGTGAACGAGGGGCTGCAGAACAAGCTGATGCATATGCCTCAATCGGCCCGGGCCCGCCTGCAGGAGACCCTGGAGCGGGTGATCAACGAGGGCTGCAGCGGCCTGATCTGCCTGATCCTGTAAAAAACGCAAAAAAGCCGCCCCTTTCTCAAAAGGAAAGAGGCGGCTTTTGGCATGCTTCAGGCCTTGGCCCCGGAGGGTGGGATGTAATTTTTCCAGCGGCCGGTGCGATATCGGCTGAAGGAGATGATCCAGTTGGCAAGCCAGCCCATGGGTACTGCGTACCATACCAGGGCGATGCCCAGCCGGGGGGCGAAGACCACCGCCACAAAAACCCGGATGAAGAGGTTGACCAGATTGGCCACGGTGAAAAGAGCCATATCGCCGGAACCCCGGAGCAGCCCGTCCACCGCCATCTTAAAGCCGATAAGGCAGAAGAACCAGCCCATAAAGGCGATGCAATCCTGCCCGGTGGCCAGGGCTGTGGCAGTGCCGTCCTGCCCCAAAAAGAGCCGGATGATGGGGCCGTGGAAAGATTCCAGGATCAGGCAGATCACCGTCGCGCAGCCGATCACCATCCCGTTAGCCGCCCGGTAGCCCTGCACCACCCTCTCCGGCTGGCGGGCGCCCAGGTTCTGGGCTGTGTAGGAGGAAAGGGCATTGCCGATGCTGGTCATGGGCACGATGCAGAGGGATTCGATCCGCATGGCGGCCGAAAAGCCGGCCAGGGCCTCGGAGCCAAAGCCGTTCACCACCGACTGTACCAGGAGCATCCCGATGGAAACGGTGGATTGCTGGAGGATGGAGGGCAGGGCAATGCGGGTCATGGCGCCCAGCTCCCGCCGGTCAAAGAAGGCCGAGGGCCGGCCGGGCAGCCGGCGCAGCTGGCCCAGAAAGACAAAGAAGGAAAGGATGGCCGAGATCCCCTGGGCAATCAGGGTGGCCCAAGCCACGCCGGCCACCCCCATGCCGAACCGGGTCACCAGGATGAAATCCAGCAGGATATTGAACAGGGAGGAAAAAATCAGGAAATACAGGGGAATGCGGGATTTGCCCAGGGCATTGAACATGGAAGAGAGCACATTGTACATGAACAAAAAGGGCAGCCCCAAAAAGTAGATGCCCAGGTACTCCACCGTCATATCCAGGATATCCGCCGGGGTGTTCAGCAGGATCATGATCTGCCGCCCGGCCAGAAAGCCGAAACAGCCCAGCGCCAGGCTCAGGGCAAGGAAGGCCCACAGGGCGGTGAGCACCGCCCGCTTCATCCGCTCATATTCCCCGGCACCAAAGTGGCGGCTTACGACCACCGAAGCGCCAATGCCGCCGCCGATGGCCACGCAGATAAAAATATTGGTCAGGGCATAGCAGGCGCCCACCGCGGCCAGGGCCTGCTGGCTTACAAACCGCCCCACAATGGCCGAATCAGCCAGGGTATAGGTCTGCTGGAAAAAGTTGCCTAGAATGATGGGCAGGGCAAAAACAGCCAGCGCATACAGGGGCCGGCGTCGCAGGAGATAATCGTCCTCCATGAAAGGGTTGTCACTTCCTTTGCGGGTCTTGGTTCCCGGTGTGTTTCGGATTCCCGAATATTATTGTTTGCTGCAGGCTTTTTTCTCAGCCTGCAGCCCGGGCAGGGAAAGCAGTACCACCATGACCAGAATGCAGAAAAAGCCCACAAAATCCGCCGCCACAAAGCGGGTATCCAGCCAGAGAGCGGCGAAAAGGGGGGCGGCAAGGGTCTCCACCGAGGCCAGCAGCCCGGCTTTCACCCCGCCCAGGTCGGCCACGCTTTTCAGATAGGCGGTGAAGGCCAGCACGGTGCCGATCAGGATAATGGCTGCCATGCTCACCAACACGGCCATATCCAGGGCAGGAGCCTTTTCCCAGGGGCGGACCACCAGGGCCAGGGCAACCCCGCCGATGAGCATGCCGAAGCCGGTGATGGGGCGGCTGCCGTATACCCGGATGAGGGGAGCGGGCAGCAGGGTGTACAGCATGAGTGCCACTGCGGCGCACAGCCCCCAGAACAGCCCTTGGAAGGAAAGAACCATCGAGTCCATCCGGCCATGGGTGGCCAGAAGGAATACGCCGGCCAGCGCCAGCGCCAGTCCGGCCATTTCCGGCAGGCGGGGCAGGCGGCGGGCACTGCAGCAGGCATACAGAAGGATAAAGGCATCCCCCAGATACTGGATGGCGGTGGCGGTGCCCGCATTGGAGTAGAAAATGGCCACCATATAGGCGTACTGCACCGCCATCAGCCCGGCCAGGGAAAATACGATGAGGCGGACCGCCTGGCGGCGGTCCTTCCAGGGCTCGGCCAGGGAACGGGGATTCTGCAGCCCGGTCCAGACCAGCAGGATCAGCCCGGAAACCAGCATTCGCACCAAAGTAAGCCAGCCGGAATCCACCTGGCGGGTGGTAAAGAGAAATTGCCCCACCGTGCCGGAAAAGCCCCAGCAGGTGCCGGCCAGAAGGGCCAGGAACACGCCCCGAAGGGTTTTGGATGAGGTCATGTCAGGGTTCCTCCAGCGGCTGGGTCAGTGCCTGGAGCAGCTGGGCATACACCTCGCTGCCCCGGGCGATGAATTGCTTCTTGATCATCTCGGCGCTCAGAACATCCGGCATGGAAAAGGTCAGGCTGAACACATTATGCCCCATCTCTTCAATGGAACACTGCACCTCAAAGGCCCCGTCCTTTTCCAGGATCTCGGCTTTGTGCTGGGCCTCCTTGCGCAGCCAGCTCTGGGCACGGATCACGGCCCGCACGGCGCTTTCCCGCACCGAGCGGGGCAGGTCGGCGGCCAGGGAATCGGCCACGGACCGCCCTTTTTCGGTGATGTGGTATTCTTCGCCCTCCTGCTGGGCCAGGCCCTGCTTCACCAGGTCGTCCAGCCGGCTCATCAGTTCAAAATAGTTGACCAGTTCCTCCCCCAGCAGGGCATTTTCCAGCGCCTGCCGGTTCAGGGGCGTCACGGTGGCAATCAGATAGCACAGAAGAATCCGAATTTCCGTACTGCTGGTAAGGCCGCCTTTTTTGACGCCGCCCAGGTAGACATCTTGCTGCATACGCACACTTCCTCTTCTGATAAATGGTACCAAAATGCCCGGCCTGTTTTCAGGCGGGCCTGCCCTCTCCCGGCGGGCGGGATACGGGCAGACATTTTTATTATAGGAAATTTCCCCGAACCCCGCAAGGCCCCGGACAGGGAAAAGCCGTCCCCTCGGCCGGGGCCGAAGGGACGGCAAAACGTTTATACAAAGGTGGTCTCGATCTGTTTAGGGCTTTGCGGGGTGGAATAGACCCAGTGCTGCAGCCGCCCGCTGCGGATAAAATACCGGGGTTCAAAGCGTAAGGGGCTGCCCACATTCCGGTTTACCACTACCAGTTTGATCTTCATTTTATCGGGCAGGATATTCTTGATGTACACGCTCACTGTCTGCCCCGGGCGCAACCCCTCGCCGCTTTCGGCCAGCCCGGCCAGGTTGGGGGCAATCTCAATGAAAACGCCGTAGTCTTCCACGCTCCGCACGATCCCTACCACCGTTTCGCCGGGGGAAAAACAGGCGGCGTTCTCGCTCCAGGTACCCAGCAGTTCCCGCAGGGTGAGCACCAGCCGGCCCTGGGGGTCCCGGCTTTTGACGGCGCAGAGCAGCTGCTGCCCCACCGAGACCCGGTCAGCAGGGGAGGAGATGCGGGAAACCGACAGGCAGTCGATGGGCAAAAGGGCGCTGATGCCGCAGCCCACGTCACAGAAAGCGCCGAAAGGCTCGATATGGGTGACGGTGCAGTGGATGACCGACCCAAGGGGCAGCTCGTCCAGATATTCCCGGCGGCAGCGGCGCTGGGCCTCGGTGCGGGAAAGGTGGAATACCAGCTGCCCCGATTCGGTGGCTTCGCAGCTCTGGATCAGAAAACAGGTGGGCCGGCCCACTCGGGTCAGGATAGCAATATCCCGCACCGTGCCCTGGGCCACCCCTTCGGCGCATTCCTCGTACTCCATCAGGGCGGGGAGACCCCCTAAGGTGAAGTGCAGCCGGCGCTGGGTGTCAAAGGCCAGGGCCGTGCTCTGCAGGATCTCCTGCCCCGCCATGGCCCGGCGCAGGGCCGCTTCGTCCAGCCGGTCCGCGCTTTTGCACAGACCTTCCGCTTGAAATTCCAACATTCTTATCATCCTCGTTTCCTTGCGTATTCTCAGGCGGCAAACCGCCTGCCGGTCTCGCCGGCGGTTGTGGTAAAATATATGTGCGCAGCGGCGGAGATATTTGCAAATCCGCCGAATGCGTATATAATGTAAGATGTTCCTGCCCCGGCGGGCCTTCCGGGAAGGCAAGAGGGGCAGAATGTAAAGAGGGAAAGGAGCAGTGTGATATGGATATCCGGGTAGGCGACCGCATCCAGACCAAAAAGCCGCACCCCTGCGGGGCCAGCCAGTTCGAGGTGCTGCGGGTGGGCATGGATTTCAAGATCCGCTGCACCGGCTGCGGGCATGAAGTGATGCTGCCCCGGGCCAAGATCGAAAAAAACATCAAAAAGGTCATCCGGCTCCAGGAGAACGCATAGACTCTTTCCTTGCCGTTATCCAATCTGGCAAAGGGAGAAGAGAAGATGCTTGACAAGATCAAAGCCGCCCGAAAGCGGTATGAAGAACTGACCTGCCGCCTGCAGGACCCGGCCGTCCTGAACCAGCCCAAGCAGATGGCCGGCCTGATGAAGGAGTATAAAGCCCTGGAGCCGGTGGCCGAATTGGCGGGCCGGTACGAAAAGGTCCATCAGGACTGGCAGGAGGCAAAAGACCTGCTGGAGGAGGGCGGCCTGGAACCTGACTTCAAGGAAATGGTACAGCAGCAGCTCTGCGAAAACAGGCAGAAATTGGAAGAACTGGAACAAAACCTGAAGCGGGCCCTGCTGCCCCGGGATGAGGACGACGAGAAGAGCGTGATCGTGGAGATCCGGGGTGGGGCCGGCGGAGAAGAAGCCGCCCTGTTTGCCCACAGCCTTTACCGGATGTACACCATGTATGCCGAAAAGCGGGGCTGGCAGTGGGAGTGTCTCTCCCTGAATGCCACCGAACTGGGCGGAATCAAGGAAATCAGCTTTTCCGTGGAGGGTACAGGCGTATATAGCCGGCTGAAATTCGAAAGCGGTGTGCACAGAGTACAGAGAGTTCCCGAGACCGAGACCCAGGGACGCATCCATACCAGCACCGTAACGGTGGCGGTGATGCCCGAAGCCCAGGAGGTGGAGCTGGAACTCAACCCCGCCGACCTGCGGATCGATACCTTCCGTTCCTCCGGGGCGGGGGGCCAGCATATCAACAAGACCTCCAGCGCCATTCGGGTGACCCATCTGCCCACCGGCATGGTGGTGGAATGCCAGGATGAGCGCAGTCAGTACAAGAACAAGGATAAGGCCCTGAAGGTACTCCGCAGCCGGCTGCTCCAGAAAAAGAAGGAGGAGCAGAAGAGCGCCGAGGATGCTTTCCGCCGCAGCCAGGTGGGCACAGGTGACCGGAGCGAGCGGATCCGCACCTACAATTTCCCCCAGGGGCGGCTGACCGATCACCGCATCGGCCTGACCCTGTACAACCGGCTGGAAAATGTGATGAACGGCGAGCTGGACGAGGTGATCGACGCCCTGGCTCTGGCCGCCGAGACCGATAAGCTGAACGCAGCGAAAGAAGAAGGAAACGAATGATCAAAACAGAACTTTGCCCGGCCGACGAGGCCGGTATCCGGAAAGGCGCGGAGCTGCTGCGCCGGGGGGAGCTGGTGGCCCTGCCCACCGAGACGGTGTACGGCATTGCAGCCGACGCCACCAGCAACGAGGCGGTGGCCAAGATCTTCCAGGCCAAGGGCCGCCCCCAGGATAACCCCCTGATTGTCCATATTGCCGATATGGAGATGTTGGAGGGCTTGGTGAGCCAGGTGCCCCCCCGCGCCCTCGAGCTGGCCAAGGCCTTCTGGCCGGGCCCCCTCACCATGATCTTCCCCCGTGGCCCCAAGGTGTGCGACGCAGTCTGCGCCGGGCTGGATACGGTGGGCATCCGTATGCCCAGCCATCCGGTGGTGCAGGCCATCATCCGCCAGAGCGGCCTGCCCTTTGCGGCCCCCTCGGCCAACCTGTCCGGCAGCCCCAGCCCCACCAATGCCGCCGATGTCTGGCAGGATATGGACGGCCGGCTGCCCCTAATCCTGGACGGCGGCCCCAGCCAGGTAGGGGTGGAATCCACCGTGGTGGCGGTGATGGGAGAAAAGCCCATGATCCTGCGGCCGGGCTATGTGACCAAGGAGCAGATGGAAGAGGTGTTGGGGGAGGAAGTCCTCCTGAACCATGCCATCACCGAAAAGCTGGCGGAAGGGGAAGTGGCCCGCAGCCCCGGTATGAAATATAAGCATTACGCCCCCCGGGCCGAGGTCACGATTCTGAAAGGCAGCCTGGAGCGGTATACTGAATATGTGGGGCAGCACCGGGAAGAAGGGGTCTGGTGCCTCTGCTTTGAAGGTGAGGAAGCCCTTCTGCCCCTGCCCTGCGTCACCTATGGCCGCCAGGGAGACGGGGCGGCCCAGGCCCATGATCTCTTTACCGCCCTGCGCCTTCTGGATGCCAAGGGAGCCCGGAAGGTCTATGCCCGCTGCCCGGAGCAGGAAGGGGTTTCCCTGGCAGTATACAACCGGCTGATCCGGGCAGCCGCCTATCGGGTGGTAGAACTGTGAAGACCATTGGCATTACCGGCCGTTCCGGCTGCGGAAAATCCAGCGTGACGGCTCTGCTGCGCCAGAAAGGCTATCCGGTGGTGGACGGGGACGAACTGAGCCGGCAGATCCTGCAGAAGGGTTCCCCCTGCCTGGCCCAGCTGGCCGCGGCATTCGGGGAAGATATCCTGGATGAGGAGGGCAACCTGCGCCGCCGGCTGCTGGCCGACCGGGCCTTTGCCACCCCGGAGGGGACCGAGACCCTTACTTCCATCACCCACCCGGAAATCTATCGGCGGATGGAAGCTCACCGCCAGGCCGCGGCCGCTGCGGGCCATGAACTGTATTTTATCGATGGCGCTGTGATTGTGGGCACTCCCTTTGAGGCGCTCTGCCAGAAGCTGATCCTGGTGACCGCCCCCTTTGAGGAGTCGGTGCGCCGCATCTGTGCCCGGGACGGAATCTCTCCCGAAATGGCAGCCCGCCGCCTGCAGGCCCAGCCGCCCCAGGCAGAGCTGGAAAAGCGGGTGGATTTTATCCTGAACAACGACGGCACGCCGGATCAGCTGGCCCAAAAGGTAGAGGCGCTGCTGAAAAAGCTTTAAGAGAAAGGAGATCATGAGAAAGCCAAAGAGAAAATTCAGGAATGGAAAAAAAGCGCTGCTTTTGGTACTGCTGGCCCTGGTGCTGGGGTACCTGGGGGTGCGGACCTTCCGGGGCGGGATTCATTCCCTCCAACTGGCCGAATATCCGCTGCGCTATGAGGAATATGTGGAATATTACGCCGACAAGTACAGTCTGGACCCTCTGCTGGTCTATTCCTTCATCCGCACCGAGAGCGGATTTGATCCCCAGGCCCACTCCAATGTGGACGCCCGGGGCCTGATGCAGATTACCGAGGAGACCTTTCAGTGGATCCAATCCAAAATTGCCCCGGATGAGGAGCATACCTTTGAGGAGCTGTATGACCCGGAGCTGAACATCCGGTTTGGCGTTTATTATCTGTATGCTTGCCTGGAGCGATACGGCGGCGATCTGGCCACAGCCGCGTCGGCCTACCACAGCGGTTGGGGCACGGTGGATGAATTGCTGGAGGACAGCGAGTGTTCCCCGGACGGGGAGCGGCTGACCGTTTTCCCTTACACCCAGATGCGGCGGTATGTAGCCAAGATCCAGAGCAGCTATGAAAATTATCAGCGCCTGTACGGGCAGGCGGAAGAAGGAGAAACAGCATGAGCAAGGAAAAAACAGCGGCCCAGAAGCTGCAGGAAGAACTGTTCTATACCACCAAGCCGGCGGTGGACGCCGACCCTGAATCTTTTGAAAAGGCCAGCGAGTTCTGCAAGGGATACATGGCTTTCCTGGATGCGGCCAAAACCGAGCGGGAGGCCGCCAAGGTCAGCGAAAAGATGCTGCAGGAGGCCGGTTATCAGCCTTTTGAGCCGGATAAAACCTACCCGGCGGGTGCCAAGGTTTATTTCATCAACCGGCATAAGTGCGTGCTGGCGGCTACCATCGGCCGCCTGCCCCTGGAAAAGGGCTTCCACCTGAATATTGCCCATGTGGACTCCCCCCGGCTGGATCTCAAGCCCAATCCCCTGTATGAGGATGGCGGTCTGGCCCTGTTCAAGACCCACTATTACGGCGGCCTGCGCAAGTACCAGTGGGCCACCATCCCTCTGGCCCTGCATGGGGTGATTTACCGGCAGGACGGCAACGCCGTGGAACTGCGGCTGGGCGAGGAAGAGGGAGATCCGGTCTTCTGCATCACCGATCTGCTGCCTCATCTCTCCGCCGAGCAGAACAAACGCCCCCTGAAAGAGGGGCTCAAGGGCGAAGAACTGAATCTGGTGGCGGGCAGCCTGCCCATTGAAGATCAGGAAATCAAGGAGCGGGTCAAGCTGGCGGCCATGAAGCTGCTTCACGAGCAGTACGGCATCACCGAAAAGGATTTCATCCGGGCCGAGCTGGAAGTGGTGCCCGCCCAGAAAGCCCGGGAGGTAGGATTTGACCGGGCCCTGATCGGCGCCTACGGCCACGACGACCGGGTGGATGCATATCCCGCCCTGATGGCCGAGATCGGGGTGAAGGACCCTGCCTTTACCACGGTCTGCGTCCTGACCGACAAGGAGGAGACCGGTTCCGACGGCAATACCGGCCTGCAGAGCGATTATGTATTTAATTTCCTGGAGCAGCTCTGCCGCTGCCAGGGGGCCGATAAGATCACTGCCTTCAAGGCCTCCAAGTGCCTGTCAGCCGACGTGACGGCGGCCTTTGACCCCACCTTCCCCTCGGTGAGCGAAAAACGGAACTGCGCTTTTGCCGGCAAGGGCATCACCCTACAGAAATACACCGGTTCCGGCGGCAAGTACAGCACCAACGACGCCTCTGCCGAGATGATGGCTTATATGATGGATTTGCTGGACGGCGCCGGCGTTGCCTGGCAGACCGGCGAGCTGGGCAAGGTGGACGAAGGCGGCGGCGGCACTGTGGCCAAGTATGTTTCCAAGCGGGACATCGATACGGTGGATATCGGCGTGCCGGTGCTGAGTATGCATGCCCCCTTTGAGATGGTGAGTAAGCTGGATGTGTACATGGCCTGGCGTACCTTTGACGCTTTCAACCGGGCAGAAAAGTAAAATACAATAAAAACAGGCCGGCCCCGGTGGGTCGGCCTGCTTTTAAAAAATATCAGAAAAACTGTTGACAACACAGAAAAAGTCTGATATACTAATCAAGTCGCAAAGAGATGCGGCTTGAATATGGGGGTATAGCTCAGCTGGGAGAGCGCTTGAATGGCATTCAAGAGGTCAGCGGTTCGATCCCGCTTATCTCCACCAAAAAGACCTGAAATCAAACGATTTCAGGTCTTTTTTTGTCTGAAATCTGCCGTTTTTGTTCATTCTGTGTGATCTTTTCCAAGAGCTGCGGAACACTTGCACCCCGCGGAACTTTTAGTACCAGAATTAGTACCAGAATGACCCTGTCACATAATGGACGCATTATCATGTTATCCAACATTGGGAAACTTAAGCACCTTGCAGGAAGGCTCGTCGGGACCGTCCGGGTCGCTGTGGCCTGTTGGAAAGGCTTTGCTGAATCGGTCAACGGCATCCATCCGAATGCTTTCCTGAACGTGTAAGTAGTGCTGCGTCATGCTCACATCGGCATGTCCCACGATGCTCTGGATAGTAGAGAGATCAACACCCAGCGCCTGCATCTGGATGACATAGGTATGTCTGCAGCTGTGCGGTGTAAGCAGCCGCACCTCAGGGATGGCCTCCAGTGCCTTACGGAACTGATCCCGGGAGTAGGTGGGGTTGCAGGGCTGATCTACCTTGCGGGCTTCCCAGATGTATTTCCTGCCCGTCTCTCGCAGCGCCACCGCGCAGTACCGCAGACTTTTGGGAACAGGGATGTTCCGGTAACTGTCGCGGGACTTGGGAACACCGATGGTGGCTGTTCCTTTCTGCATGTTGATGGCCTGTTCGATATGGATGACCGAGCCATCCGGTTCGATGTGTCGTGGTTCCAAGGCAAGCAGCTCCTGAGAACGCATTCCCGTTCCAAGCATCAGACGGATGCTGAGGCCGATGCGGTCTTCCGGCAGCCGTTCCATGAGGATGGAGACTTCCTCCGCAGTAAAGGCATCCTTCCGCTTCACCGGTTCGCGGTAGCGCATCTTTTCTGCGAAACGTACCGGATTTTTGCGGATGAGGTCATTGGCCTCGGCCTTGTTCATGATCTGATACATCATGCCCCTGCACTGAGTCAGGCAGGAAATGGAGCGCCCTTCCCGACGAAGGTTTTTGAGCATGGTCTCCACATCGATAGGCTTGATATCCTTGAGCTTCTTGCGGGGAAAGTTTGCCTTGAGGATGCGCAGCGTGTATTGGTAACTTTCCTGTGTGGTGGGCATGATGTTGTCCTTATGATTCTCGAACCACATATCGGCCCAATCACTGAAATAATAGACCGTGTCAACATCCAAGCCCTCTGCCTTGGCGCTCTGGTACGCCTTGGCTTTTTCTTTGACTTCTTTCTGAGTCTTTGCGTAAAAACTTTTGTATTTGCGTCTTCCGTCACTTTGGAAGACTACCATCAATGTCAGCTCCCAAATGCCGTTGGGACGTTGGCGAAGACTTCCTTCGCCGTGCGCCCTTTTCCTTGCCATGTTTACTCCTTTCTCTGGCACAGGCGTTTTGCAATTCTATTATAGATCACGCCGCCAGAATTTGAAATACCCGGTTCCGCCGACCACGGAGAAATTTTTCCGTGATCAGCGGTTTTTTATTGTCCTTTAATGTGGACTGAGATTGTGCTATTGTATGTACATAAGGTGGTGATCGCATGGACTATAAACTAAAGCGTGTTATGAGCAAGATTGAAAATGGAAATATTCAATCTGCACACATCTACGAACTGGTAGATACCTACTATCAATGTGTGATTTATAAAATTGACGAATATGACGGTGATGAAGAACCGACAGATGCTTCTTATCCTGAAGAACTTCTTTATCAATTGCCCGAACGTCAAAGTGGGATTTTTAAGCTATGTCCATGCTGATTAGCCAAGGATATGACGTGCACGAATCAGATGGATGTTTTAATGAAGATCGTGCTGTCCGGCGCGGATTCCTTGGGCTTTCTCTTCTCAGAAGATAGCCAGCTCTATGATCGCTACTATCAGGTTCATACGACCCATATTCCTTATCGTGAGTTTGAAGAGATCCTTGGTATCCAGGGAATTGATGAGTATATTCGCTATGGCGGAACCATGAGTTTGAGCGGAGTTCATTATAACGAGGATTCGCCCTTTGCAAGCAAGAAAAATGCGGACGAATATGTGGACAGTGCGATTGCGCGAAACATTCAGCACTCACTGAAATGCTATCAATATGAAAACCACTTCCGCAATCTTCGAGAGCTTTATGAAAAAACGAGCTGACCAATGCCATTAATCGCGTAGCGGAAGATATCAATCATGCGTTCCTTTTGAGAGTTCTTACCGATGAATTTAAGTCCCATGATTTCGGCCGATCCGCAACCAATCTGCGTAGTGCAGGAAACAATATCCTTGATGACGTTGACCGTAAAACCTTAACTGAACGCTTGAAAGCAATGATGGAAATCCGCAATACGCCGGAGCTGACCGTTGCACTCAGCGAAGTTCATCTGAAAGAGATTGTTCAGTATCTCATTAAGCTGGATATGATCTGCAAGATTGCTGAACGCAGTGATCAAAGTGCTGCTGTGACATATCGCCTCGGTATTGCGCAGCCGGGCTTAAGATATGCACAGGCTGACGCGTTGGCAAAAGCTTTGCTGATGGATAATGTGTTTGGGGAATTACCGCTTCCTGAAAGAAATGCTATCCTTGAGCGGATCCGTAATGAGATCAAAGGCCGCATGATGGAAGATATCGTCCTTCTGGAAACGCAGCTGGCTAATCGGAAGAAGGAAGTGTTTACCTACCATTTCGATATCGGTGAGTTCGATATGGTAGTCTTTGATCTCAAAGCAGCATCTTGCGCTATCTACGAAGTGGAGCATAGTACAGAGATTGCGGAGGCACAGTACCGGCATTTGATCGACGAAGAAAAGTGCAAAGCAACCGAATGGCGCTTCGGCACGATTACAGGCAAATATGTTATCTACCGTGGTGAGAGTTGCGAAGTAAATGGTATTCATTATTTGAACGTGGAAGAGTATCTGAAAGGCTTAGCATAATCGTAAATCGTGGCAATCTGAAATTTGCAGATAGCCACGGTTTTTTCGTCACGCCAAGTTGATCAGTAAGCGTCAAATGTAGCGGCGGATTGAAGGTCATCCAGGAAAATGAGAGAATACCAACGTACAGAACGTAAAGTCCACGCGCTATGCGTGGACTCCACGCGAAAAACGGAGGTAGATTACAATGGGAGAACTTCGGCAGTTAAATGAGCAGAACAAACTGGCGGTATGGGTCGAACGGGTCACAGAATGCAGAAACAGTGGGCAGAGCATACTGGCATGGTGCAAAGAGCATGGTATCTGCAGCCAGACATATTATAAGTGGCAGAAACGGCTGTTTACCATGGCGAAGGCACAGCATGAAGTCCAGTTTGCGGAAGTAACGCCAATTACAGAAACACCGTTGAGCTCCCAAGCAGCAATCTCAATTCACATTGACGGAGCTACTGTGGATATCCATTCGGGCGCGGACACGGCAACTGTGGAAATGATACTTCGGGTTTTGAAGTCATGCTGAACGACTTTGCCGGGGCCGATAAGGTCTATATTGCCTGCGGCTGCACCGATCTCCGTAAAGGCATAGACGGTTTGGCTAGGATGGTCCAGCAGCAGTTTGAACTGGACTCTTTCACTAACACGCTGTTCCTGTTTTGCGGAAGGCGGAGAGACCGCATCAAGGGCCTGTACTGGGAAAAGGACGGCTTCATTCTTCTGTATAAACGCCTGGAACAGGGCGCGTACCAGTGGCCACGGAGCGAATTCGGGGTGCGTTCACTGACGCCTCAACAATACCGCTTGATCATGGAGGGACTGAAGATCGAGCAGCCGAAGGCACACCGCCCAGTGACAGGATTGTCTGTTCTTTGAGATAAAGAAAATTACCTGAAAACATTGAAAATACAAGATTTTTTGATGATTTTGTGGTATCATTGGTGATATACTAATCCCAAAGATCCTATTTCGTTGTTGGGAGGTCGGAGTATGACATCTGAAAAATTGCTGCGGGAAGCGGAAGAGATTCGGGACCGTGTTCTGTCTGAGCGGCGGACGCTGCACCAAAGCCCAGAGACGGGCTTCGATATCGGCGAGACCCTTGCGTTCGTGCGAAAAGAACTGGTGGATATGGGCCTCCAGCCGGTGGATTGCGGCCGGGCGGGCCTTGTGGCGCTGGTGGGAGGCAAGAAGCCGGGAAAGGTATTCCTGCTGCGCTCGGACATGGATGCCCTGCCCATCCGGGAGGAGGCCGACGTGGAGTTTGCGTCCCAAAACGGCAGGATGCACGCCTGCGGCCATGACCTCCACACAGCCATGCTGCTGGGTGCCGCCCGGCTGCTGAAGGCCCATGAGGATGAGATCGAAGGCACCGTCAAGCTGATGTTCCAGCCTGCCGAGGAGATTTTTGAGGGCTCTCGCGATATGATCGAAGCAGGCCTGCTGGAAAATCCCAAGGTGGACGCCGCCCTGATGATCCACGTGATGGCCGGAATGCCCTTCCCGGCGGGAACGGTGATCGTCTCAGCGCCCGGCGTCAGCGCTCCGGCAGCGGATTACTTTGAGATCAAGGTCCAGGGGAAGGGCTGCCATGGCTCCATGCCCAACACCGGCGTGGATCCCCTGACGGCCGCCGCCCATATCCTCATCGCCCTCCAGGAGATCCACGCCAGAGAACTGGCGCTGGGTGACCGCGCGGTTCTGACCATTGGCACCATGAACGGCGGCACTGCCGCCAATGTCATCCCCGATCTTGTCACGATGGGCGGCAGCATTCGCACGTTTGACGAGGAGACGCGGGCTTTTATCAAACAGCGGATGGCGGAGATCGCCGAAGGCACTGCCAAGGCCTTCCGGGCGGAGGCGGGCGTGACCTTCGGCAGCGGCTGTCCCACGCTGGTCAATGACAAGGAGCTGTCCCGCCGCTGTGAGATCTATGCGAAAGAGCTGCTGGGACCGGAGAAGGCGTTTTCTGTGGAGGAGCTGAATGCCATGGGTGGCGGAAGCGGCTCCAAGACCGCCGGTTCCGAGGATTTTGCCTATGTCAGCCAGAAGGTCCCCTCTGTCATGCTGGCCCTGGCCGCCGGACAGCCGGAAAAGGGCTATTGCTATCCCCAGCACCACCCTATGGCGAAGTTCGATGAAAGCGTTCTTCCCGGCGGCAGCGCCGTATATGCGTATATGGCCCTGCGCTGGCTGGAGGACCATAAGGAATAAACATCCGCAATTCCTTTTAATAGTGAAATGTCCCCCTACATTTCGTAGGGGGACATTTTTTGGCCAACAGGCAGTCGGCTATAACGCAGGGGCTTTCTCTCCTCGTGCTCTAGCCGCTGTTCTCGATATTCCTCTAAGTAGTACACGATGGCGAAAAACCAAACAGTTCCATCTCGGATAGGAACCAGCAAAAGAACAGGGGAGTTTCTGCGATCTCGTTGCCAAGAAAGTCACCTGTGATTATCTCATAGGCGTCTATACGCCGTCAGCTTTGACGGTTACGTTGATCACGGTTTTCCTCTGTCTTTCTGCCAGTTCGGCAAACTGTGCTGCGCCTCCCCACGAGTGAGTGACATAGGTCACGACATAGTCAGACTGTTTGATCATCCACTTATTGCGCCAAGAGATGGCGAAGCGAGGGTGAACAGTTTCGATGCCCTCCGGAAGCATAGTGTCGGAATAATCACGTGTATCAAACTCATCACGCTTTGGGGGCATACGCTCCAATACAACGGCGTAATTGATGTGGGGATATAACAACACCAATTCTTTCAGAACTGAGCGAACCATCGAATCAAATGCTCCTTGTTGGCCGACGTAAAACATATCTACAGTGTGGTTCTCAATCAGATCGATCAGCGCCTCGCGCAACTTTTGTTTAATTGAACTCGGACAGTCACGATGCCCGAAAAATGTACGGGCTGACATATATGCATCTCCTTTGTGGGATATATCGCAATTATAACGCAATTGGCGCAAATTTGCGATATGTCCCACACGATTTATCGCAGATTTGGTTAAACTTAAATCACGATATATCGCAGGGAGGGGATGCGAATTGAATACAAAAGAAGCTGTAGCCAAGCGCATTCTTGAGCTGTGTGAAGAACGGAACATGGCTGTCAATGCGTTGGCAACTGTGTCTGGAGTTTCTCCATCAACGATTTACAGTATGTTGAACGAGAAAAGTAAAAATCCGGGTGTTGTTTCGTTAAAGAAACTTTGTGACGGATTGGAAATCAGTATCAGAGAGTTTTTCGATAGCGACTTATTTGAGGATTTGGAGCAAGAAATTAGATGAAAGCCTGTGGTGTCCGGCACGAACACCACAGGCTTTTTCTTGCTTATTCTTCGTTGCTATGCGCTTAAATCGGTCTTGGCACTCCAACAATCCCTGCAATGCAATCTGTGCCTCAAAGCGCAGCTGGGCTTCGAGGCAGACATCAATCAGAACATCAGGATCATCATCCCAACACCGGATGCCATCCAGATAACCAGCGCGGCGTTTGTCATCGATGATGAAGGGGACAATGCCGTGCCGGAGGCATTCTTTGAGCATAATCAGTCGGCCTACACGACCGTTGCAATCCTCATAAGGGCGAATACGTTCAAACTTTACATGGAAGTCCAATATATCTTCAAGGTCAACGGTCTTCTTCGTCTCGTATTTCTCGATCAGATCCGCCATCGCAGCACTGATCTTTGCGGGCGACGTAGTTTTTCCGAACTTCTTCGATGCGGGTGTTTTGCGATACCCGACTGGCGTAGGTGCATGGCGACGGTGCTTGCAGCTGTCACTGAGAAGTTGCGCCTGCAGCTGGTTGATGAAGGTCTGGGTTAGAGGCTTCATCGCGTTGGTTAGGATCGTATCAACGCAAAGAAAGTGGTTTCTGGCTTCGACGATATCATTGACCTTAATATCTTCGCTGGCAGTGAAGATCCGGTCTTTCTTATACAGCACTTCGACCTGATTACGGGTCAGACGGTTGCTTGCCATGCGTCCGCTGCTGTAGACCATGTTGATCTGTAGATACTCGTAGAAGCCTCGATACTGCTTGCCGTCACGCTGCTTGAAAATCTTTTTGAGAAGGATCGGAGTAGGCTTGACTTCTTTCTGCTTTCTGGCTGGCTTTTCTGCATCTGCAGGGATATACCATGTTCCAAATTCCTGATAAGCATCCGGGATGCGATTCTCACGGCAATGCCGTCTGACTAGCTGCTCTGACACGTTCCATTTGGCAGCAATTTCGCTTGCGGTTAAGTATTCCATTGTGATGTTCCTTTCAACTGTTATTGGTCTTGCTTCTCGGCACCATGGACACTAAAAGTGCGAGTCTGCGAAACACTTTGATTTCGCGAAACTTTTAGTACCAGAATAAGTACCAGAAACAGGGCAAAACACCATGTACCAGTTGAAACGATATGGACTGTAAAATGTCCATTTTATGCGGTTTTGTCTAACTTTTTAAACCATTTCCACTGAGTCCAGAACCTCAGGAGCGATGGCATTCAAGAGGTCAGCGGTTCGATCCCGCTTATCTCCACCAAAAAGGCATCAGCCAATCGGCTGGTGCTTTTTCTTTTTGTATCAAAAACTTGTCAGTTGCTATAAATTTGCTTGCATGTGGAAAGCCCCATACGCTTGCCATCTATATCTGGCACGGGAGACTATCAGGCTGAACTGCACCCTTGCAGGCGCCAGAACTGATAATCTGAATCGTGGCCCTGATATGCCGGGGATGCAGTTTGTCATTGGTCTCAGATATGGCTCAACGGTGTATTTGTAAATCCGCATAGAAACGCGACAGTGCGGCGTTGTATGTCCCGGATGCAGATGTTATACTTAAAAAACAATGCTGGATCAAAGTTCTGCATAAAGGAGAAGGAGGCGCACCATCCCATGAAGAAGATACCCATGTTGGCTATGATGATTGCTCCGTATTTCCTGCTTTGGGTGTATGTGTCTCAAAATTTTGATCTTTTGCCGGTCAGTTTTGGTCTTTTTGGGGCTGTGATGTTTTTTGGCGCCATATATGCTTTTTTTCTGCCGGGAAGAGGATTCAGAGGGAAACAGATCCTTTTTTGGGGGATGCTGCTGAAAATATGCAATATTCCAATTTTTGCGGCTATTTTTATTACAAGCGTTTTGCTTTTTGTTATGATCATTCCCTTGCTCCCGTTCCTTTTCCTGTTTGACATCTTTTTGCTGTTCACCACATCGATGTATGGAATCAGCGGTATCCTTCAATGCGGCAGAGAAAACAGTCTGCCGCCGAAGGTACGGGGCGTCAACTTGATTCTTCAATGTATCTTTTGCGCGGATCTGTTCAGCACGATATATTGTTATCTGAAAGCAAGAAAGCAGAGATAAGCAGGGTTTTCTTCCCGAGCACTCTTTACGGGGAAATTGGCCCCCAAAATGTAAGAAGAAAGCTTTGGCTGGGGGGTGTGTGGCCGATGGGGCGGAGAACCCGTCTGCATCGGTTACACACCCCCTGCCTGTGCTTTGAAATGGAAGACGGGCTTAGCCCGGATTGTATAGGTGAGAAACAAAAGCGCCATACTCCCCCAAAAGGAGGCGGCATATGCGGATACCAAATCATGTGGGGATCATCCCCGACGGCAACCGGCGGTGGGCCCGGCAGGCGGGGCTGGAAAAGCAGGAAGGGTACAGCCACGGTCTGGGGCCCGGGCTGGAATTGCTGAAACTGGCCCGGCAGGCGGGGATCAGGGAGATTACCTATTATGGCTTTACCACCGACAACTGCCGCCGCCCTTCTGAACAGGTACAGGCTTTTTCCCGGGCTTGCGTACAGGCGGTGGAACGGATTGCCGAACAGCCGGTATCCCTGATGGTGGCAGGGGATAGCCGCTCGGTCTGCTTTCCGCCCCAGCTGCGGGAATACACCACCCGGAAAGACCTGAACGGGGGCGGGCTGCGGGTGAATTTTCTGGTGAATTACGGCTGGGAGTGGGACCTGGCCGGTCTGCAGGCTCCGGGAAAAAGCCGGGAACAGATCCGGCAGCAGCTTCGTACCCGGGACATCTCCCGGGTGGACCTGGTTATCCGGTGGGGCGGGATGCGTCGGCTTTCCGGCTTTTTGCCGGTGCAGGCGGTGTATGCGGATTTTTATGTGGTGGAGCGGCTTTGGCCAGATTTTCAGCCGGAAGATTTTGCCCGGGCCCTGGAATGGTATGCCCGGCAGGATGTGACTCTGGGCGGCTGAGGGAAGAAGGCATCCGCCCCATATCGGCGGGCAGTGGAAAGGAAAGCGGAAAAAATGAAAAAATATGTTGACTTTTGGATGCGGTGTTGCTATACTATATAAGTAACCAATCGCTGCGGTATAAATCCGGCGCATTCGGTACTTTCCACATGGGGGTATAGCTCAGCTGGGAGAGCGCTTGAATGGCATTCAAGAGGTCAGCGGTTCGATCCCGCTTATCTCCACCAAAAGCTCGAGAGAGTAAAGAAAAAGCCTTGAAATCGTATGATTTCAAGGCTTTTTCTTTTCCAGCGGATTTACTCTGATTTTGGCTGATTCAGCATGAATCAAAAAGAATCTGCTTGATTTGTTCTGAAAACAAAGAAATTTTAAGAAAATCCGCGGGAAATCTTGACAATATATATAATTGGATATACGGTCGGCGACGCAAGAACGCCCTGCACCGTACATTTTTGCTTTATGCAGGAGAAATCAATATGCGCTTTACCATTGACACCGAGCTGGAAAGAATCATTGTTCCCGACACCTTTTTCAACCAAATTGACAAGATGAATGCTGTTCTTAAAGAGCACGGCAGCGAGGGCACGGAGATTATTGATTATGTTCAGTACATCAAAAAAGCCATTGCAAGCGCAGAAAAGAACGCCCCTGTCCGCAAGTCGGATTTGAAAACACTTAAGAAGAAATAATGGCAAAGGGAACGCGCGTCACGCAGCAGGAAAAGGAACAAATGTGGCAGCTTTATAATCAGTTTGGCAGCTATGCAAAAGTAGCTAAAAAGCTTCACCGCAGCTCTGGCACCGTTTCCCGCTATGTGCGCGAATTTGAGGCTGCTGTTGGAGCGGCAAATATGGTATTAAATATAAAATTTGAGAGGTAGTATATAATGGCTCTAATTGAATGCAAGTCCTGTGGAAAGCAAATTAGCGATAAAACAAAAATCTGCCCCAATTGCGGTGAGGTTCTGATTGCGATTCTATTTCCGAACCGTTAAAATGTCCAGAATGTGGATGTGAAATTCCTACTGATTCTGATTCGTGCCCAAATTGTGGATGCCCTATTGAAAAAAGCGAAGAAACAGTTTCACCTCAAAAAGTTGAAGTAACACGAATATCTCTCCATGTTGACAAAAAGAAAGCATCTAAAATAATTATTATTGCAATTGCGGCTATTGCGGTAATTGCAGCTATCTTCTATGGAGTGTCCGCAAATAAGGAGAAAAAAGCCCAAGAGGCTGCTGCACAAGCCCTGTCAAGTTATTCTGATAATTTTGACCTTTGTGTATCTACGATGTACCTTAGCGCTGTTCAAGCAGAAGAGGCTGGCGGTTTAATTCACGATGTTTGGTATAACACGATATATGAAGAGCGTGATACTAATACTGATAGATTCACACGCCCCAAAGGATATTTCAACGATGATTTTAATGATTCGCTTTCAAACTTGTTTGGCGATAGTTCATTCCAGTCTGATATTTCAAACATAAAAACAAATCAGGACTTGGTAGCATCTCTAATGAAGGATTTAAAAAATCCTCCTGACGAATATAAAGATGCATATGATGCCCTGAAAGACTTGTATGAAGTGTATACCGATCTAACTCAATGTGCTGTTGACCCATCTGGTAATTTGTCAAGTTACACTTCATCGTTTAATACGGCTGATTCTGATTTTGTCAAATATTACAAGGCGGTTAAGCTGTATCAGTAATACCGTTGGAGCGGGGCGCGTGTCCCGCTCCTTTTCCTATCCGTTTCATTAGGGTATAGCCCCATGACAACGGAAATCCCCTTGCTTTTCTGTTTCACATATATTATATCATAATTTTTGAAATATTTCAAATTGCGAATATAATCCTATTGACATACTTTGGGGTTTGTGATAGAATAAAAGCAGATAAAGCAAGGGGGCTTTTGGAATGCGGGTTTTCTATGTGCGCTGCTCCGCCATCGAGCAGAACGAAGCGCATCAGCTGAAAATGGCAGAAGAGCAGAACGCCGAAAAGTTATTTGTGGACAAGGCAAGCGGCAAGAACACAGACCGCACCGCCTTTAAGGAAATGATGGCTTTCGTCCGCGCGGGCGATACCGTAGTAGTCGAGAGCATTTCCAGAATTGCACGAAACACGCGGGACTTGCTTTCCATCGTTTCCGAACTGACCGAAAAGGGCGTGGAGTTCGTCAGTCTGAAAGAGAACATCGACACCACCACTCCGCAGGGGCGTTTCATGCTGACCGCGTTCGGCGCTCTGGCTGAATTGGAGCGGGAGAACATTTTGGAGCGGCAGCGCGAGGGAATTGAAATCGCCAAGAGAGAGGGAAAATATAAAGGCCGCAAGCCCATTGATTATGATGAAGCGCAGATGAAAGCCCTTTGCAAGAAGTGGCGGGCAGGTGAAATCACCGCCACGGCGGCTATGAAAGAGTTAGGCTTGAAGCCCAACACGTTCTATCGCAGGGTAAAAGAAATGGGGCTGTAATCAGCCCCACAAACACGCAATCTATTCAAAAATTCAAGCGCACATGAAGCAGAAAAGTAAAGTGTGCGAAACGGGCAAATGAGCAAAAAGCCCTTGCATTTCAACGGTTTTTCCTTTTGGAGCACTTGCCCCTGACGGACGCTGCCGCGGCCGTCAATGGCATTCAAGAGGTCAGCGGTTCGGTTCCACCAATTCGGAAAAGGTAAAGGCCCTGTATGACCGGATCTGCAAGATCGCCCAGGGCGCGGCTTTGATGACCGAGACCCAGGTGGAGATCGTGTTTGACAAGGCCTGCTCCAATGTGCTGTCCAACTCGGTGCTGGAACAGCTGCTGTACGACAGTATGTGCGCAGTGCCGCTGCCTCAGCACACCGAGCAGGAGCTGGCTTTTGCCGCCCAGATCAAAGTGACCTATAAGGATGTAGACCCGGGAAGCGACCTGTCGCTGCTGGGGGTGACCGGCGCTGAAAAGCGTCGGCTGGCCCGGAAATACCGGGAAATGACCATGGTTGATTTTGTTGTGGAGCATCGGCACCAGGATATCAACATCCCCGGCTCTTCTGACGTGGGTGATTGCAGTCATGTGGTGCCCACTGCCCAGTTTGTCGGCGCCTGCTTCACCCCCTGGCACACCTGCCCATTCCTGGCAGATGGTGGCCCAGGGAAAGAGCGGCACCGCGGTGAAGGGGATGCTGTACGCCGCCCAGGTGCTGGCTCATGCGGGCCGGCAGATTCTGGACGACCCGCAGATCGCGGCACGTGCCAAGGAGGAATTTATTCAGGAAACCGGCGGAAAACCCTATGTTTGCCCCACCCCTTCTGAGGTGCTGCCTAACATGAATGCACACGGCTGATACACGCAGAGTAAAAGGCGCCCTCCGCGGCGCCTTTTACTCTGCCGGAAAAAAGAAAATGTTTGGAAAAAGGAGATGCTGCATATGATGATTTTGGAATCGGCACGGCAGATCCAGCCCCATCTCAGCGAGCTGCGTCGGCAGTTCCATGCGCATCCGGAAGTCTCCCAGCATGAGCAGGAGACCGCCCGGCGGGTGCAGGAGGAGCTGGAGGCCATTGGCGGATACACCCTTCGCACCGGTATTGGCGGCAGCGGAATTCTGGCTGACCTGGAAGGTGGCCAGCCCGGCCCCAAGGTGGCGCTTCGGGCGGATATGGACGCCCTTCAGATCACGGAGGAGACCGGCCTGCCCTTTGCTTCCCAGAACCCGGGCGTCATGCACGCCTGCGGCCATGATAACCACATTACCATGCTGCTGGGCGCAGCCCGGCTCCTGGCGCAGTATAAAGACCAGCTGAAAGGAAGCGTTCGGCTGATCTTCCAGCCGGCAGAGGAACTCTCTCCGGAGGGCGGTTCCCGCAGCATGATGGAAGCGGGAGCGCTGGAAGGGGTAGACGCGGTCTTTGGCCTGCATGTTTGGCCGGAACTTCCCATGGGTACTTTCGGCACCAAAGCCGGCCCCCTGATGGCCAGCTCCGACCATTTCTCGGTGCATATCGACGGGCGTTCCAGCCATGGCGCCAAGCCGGATGCCGGCCTTGACGCGGTAGTGGCAGGCGCGCAGTTTGTAACGGCGGCCCAGACCATCGTCAGCCGGAATACCGATCCCCTGCAGTCGGCGGTGATCACTATCGGCCGGATCAATGGCGGTACCCGCTACAACATCGTGGCGGGTGAGTGCGATCTGGAGGGTACCTGCCGTACCTTCAACCCCAAGGTACGCCAGATGGTGGAACATCGGCTCCAGGAAGTGCTGGACGGTGTGTGCACCCTGTCCGGCTGCACCGGCGAGCTGAAATATGAGCGGGGCTACTGCTCCGTAATGAATGATCCCCAGCAGGCAGATTATCTGCTGAAAACGGCTGCCGAGCTGTTTGGGGAGGATAAGGCCGTGCGGGTGGAGGAGCCCTCCATGTGCGCGGAGGACTTTGACTTCTACCTGACCGAGAAACCGGGCGCCTTTGCCTGGCTGGGTACTGCCCTGCTGGACGAGGAGGCATGGCCTTTGCACAACTGCCATTTCACTGCGCCGGAGGATATTCTGTGGCGCGGTTCGGCACTGCTGGCCCAGATAGCACTGAATATGTCCCAGGAATAAGAAAAAAGATAAAAGGTTCCCGGCGTGTTTCAGCGCCGGGGACCTTTTTTGCTGCAGCCAGAGAAAAACTCCCTCTGCCGGGCAGCAGAGGGAGCAGGATGAATAAGGGAAATCCATCAGGATGGTTACTCGTCCGAATCCAGTTTGAGCACGGCGGTGAAGGCCTCGCTGGGAATCTGAACATTGCCCAGCTGACGCATCTTCTTTTTGCCTTCCTTCTGCTTTTCCAGCAGTTTCTTTTTGCGGGTGATGTCGCCGCCGTAGCACTTGGCCAGCACATCCTTTCGCATGGCCCGCACGGTTTCACGGGCGATGACCTTGCCGCCCACGGCAGCCTGAACCGGGATCTCGAAGAGCTGGCGGGGAATATTGTCCCGCAGCTTTTCGGCCAGCCGGCGGCCCTTGGCATAGGCCATGTCCGCATGGACGATCATGGAAAGAGCGTCCACCAGCTCGCCGTTCAGCAGGATGTCCAGCTTGACCAGGCGGCTCTCCCGGAAGCCTTTCATCTCATAGTCATAGCTGGCATAGCCCCGGCTGCGGCTCTTGATGGCATCGAAAAAGTCATAGACGATCTCGCCCAGAGGCAGTTCGTAGTGCAGGTCCACCCGGGTATCATCCAGATAATTCATGTTGACCATGACGCCCCGGCGCTGCTGGCACAGTTCCATCAGGCTGCCCACATATTCCGAAGGGGTATAGATGTGGGCGTCCACAAAGGGTTCCTCCTGCTTGGCAATGCGGGCGGGGTCCGGGTAGTTGGTGGGGTTCTCGATGCTCATCACCGTGCCATCGGTAAGGGTGATGCGGTATTCCACGCTGGGGGTGGTGGTGATGATATCCAGGTCGAATTCTCGTTCCAGCCGCTCGGTGATGATCTCCATGTGGAGAAGACCCAAAAAGCCGCAGCGGAAACCAAAGCCCAGGGCCACACTGGTCTCCGGGTCAAAGCTGAGGGAAGCGTCATTCAGCTGCAACTTTTCCAGGGCGTCCTTCAGGTCAGGGTACCGGGCACCGTCGGCAGGGTAGATGCCGCAGAACACCATGGGGGTCACCTTCCGGTAGCCGGGCAGGGCCTCGGCGGTGGGGCGATTGGCCAGGGTGACGGTGTCGCCCACACGGGTATCCCGCACGGTTTTGATGGAAGCGGTCAGATAGCCCACCTCGCCGGCCGACAGCTTGTCGCAGGGGGAAAGGGCAGTGGCGCCCATGTGGCCCACTTCCACCAGCTGGAACTCGGCGCCGGTGCTCATCATCCTGACCACGTCTCCGGCCTTTACGGTGCCCTCAAAGACCCGGATATAGACGATGACGCCCTTGTAGCTGTCATACACACTGTCAAAGATCAGGGCTTTCAAGGGGGCGATTTCGTCGCCCTGAGGGGCGGGAATATCCTGGATCACCCGTTCCAGTACGTCCTCAATGCCGATACCCAGCTTGGCGCTCACCCGGGGGGCATCCAGGCAGGGCAGACCGATCACGTCTTCCACCTCCCGGGCAACCCGGTCAGGCTCGGCACTGGGCAGATCGATCTTGTTCAGGATGGGCACAAGTTCCAGATTGTGCTCCACTGCCATATAGGTGTTGGCCAGGGTCTGGGCTTCCACGCCCTGGCTGGCGTCCACCACCAGCACGGCGCCCTCGCAGGCCGCCAGGCTCCGGCTCACTTCATAGCCGAAGTCCACATGGCCCGGGGTGTCGATCAGATTGAATTCGTAATCCTGGCCGTCTTTGGCCCGATATTGAAGCGTTACGGCCCGGGCCTTGATGGTGATGCCCCGTTCCCGTTCCAGGTCCATATTGTCCAGCAGCTGATCTTCCATCAGCCGCTCGTCCACGGCGTGGGTCTTTTCCAGGATGCGGTCGGCCAGGGTGCTTTTACCGTGGTCGATATGGGCGATGATGCAGAAATTGCGGATGTTCTGATTGGCCAAGGGTATCCTCCTGTTTCTTTATTTCAGATAGTCGGCGACATTGACCACCTTGCCGTTCTCCCGGTAGATGCGGGGGACCCGGCGGCTCACGCCGCACAGCAGCTCATAAGAAATGGTGCCGATCTTTTCGGCAGCGGCAGAAGCGGAATCCTGCGGGCCTTTGCCGCCGAAAATACAGGCTTCGTCGCCCATTTTTACTTCCGGGATGTGGGTGACATCCACGATCATCTGATCCATGCAGACCCTGCCCAGTACTGGGGCGGCCTGACCGTGGAGAGAGACGACTCCCTTGCCGGAAAGAAGGCGGGGGTATCCGTCCGCATAGCCGCAGCAAAGGGTGGCCACCCGCATGGGCCGATCGGCGGTAAAAGCCCGGCCATAACTGACGCTGTCGCCGGCGGCCAGATCCTTGACCTGGCTGACGGTGGCTTTCAGGGTCATCACCGGTTCCAGCCCCTCGCAGTGTACCTGATTGCTTGGGTCCTCGCCGTACAGGATGATACCGGCCCGCATCAGGTTGAGCCCCCATTCCGGATGGGTCAGCTGGCCGGCCGAATTGCAGCAGTGGGCGGTCTTGATGCGCCGGCCCTTGTCTTCCAGCCGCTGCAGCACCTGCAGGAAAAGTTCCTGCTGGCGGGCGGTATAGGCGGTATCCTCGGCCTCTTCGCTGTCGGCCACCGCAAAATGCTGGAACAGGCCGGTCACCTTCAGCCCCTTGATCTCAAAACAGCGGTCCATCTCCTCCACGGCCCGCTCCAGATCATCCCGGGCGGCAAAGCCGATCCGGCCCATGCCGGTGTCTACCTTTAAATGGCACTTGACTTCCCGGGCCGGCTTTCCCTTTTTCTGGGTCTGGTCGGCCAGGGCCTGGGCATATTCCAGGCTGAACACCGTCTGGGTGATGTTGTGCTTGGCCAGACGGCGGGCCTGGGAGGGGTCGGTATAGCCCAGGATCAGAATCTCACCCTGGATGCCGGCCATGCGCAGCCGCATTGCCTCGGAAAGGCAGCTGACCGCAAACCATCGGGCGCCGCAGCGGGAAAGCGCCTTGGCCACCGCCACGTCTCCATGGCCGTAGGCGTCGGCCTTGACCACGGCGCATACGGGTACATCCTTGGCGTTTTGGCAGATCCGCTCATAGTTGCGGCGCAAAGCATCCAGATCGATTTCCGCCCAGCAATGTTTTTCAAAATTCAGTTCCATTGCCCTTCTCCTTTCCCGACGAGCGCACCCGCCCGGTGTGCAGGGGCTTCCAGCCATCCAGATCGGCGCCCTGCAAAGCGCCCAGCATCTTTTGGCGGAAGGCAGGGTCCTGCCGGACCATGCCGCTGACAAATTCCTTGGTTTCCTGGCGGACGGTGACCCCGTCGGCCGGGCACCGGCTTTTGACCACCGGCAGGCCTGCCAGGCGCACCGCCCGGCTTACCTCCGCCTCAGTGGCCAACAGCAGAGGCCGGATCATGGTGAGCTTTTTGCGGGAGAGATAGGTCACCGGGGAAAAACACCCCAGCCGGCCCTCCCGCCACAGATTCATATAAAAGGTTTCAATGGCGTCGTCCAGATGATGCCCCAGGGCGACCTTGTTGCAGCCCAGTTCCAATGCCACATTGTGCAGAAGCCCCCGGCGCATTTTGGCACAGAGGGCGCAGGGGTTGGATTCCTGGCGCAGTTCAAATACTACCTTGCCGATATCGCAGCGGCGCAGGGTATAGGGAACGTCCAATTCTGCAAAAAGGGTCTGCAGAGAGCTGTAATCTGTGGGCTGCCCGCCGAACTGAGGGTCCAGGGTAACGGCGTGCAATTCAAAGGGGATGCCCAGATACCGGCGCACCCGGGCCAGACCTACCGTGAGGGCAACGCTGTCCTTGCCGCCCGAAACGCCCACACAGATGCGGTCGCCGGGCGCAATCATTTCATAATCCTGAACCGCCTTGCGGATCAGGCCTTCCAAATGCTGCATAGTGGATTCCTTTGCGGTTGATGAATCGGGGGAATGCCCCAAAGCGCGTAGCCATGCAGGCAGGACGCTTAAAAAATATTATAACATATGCAGCCCGGCTGCGCACAAGGATTTTGCGCAAATCAAAAAGAAAAAATGAAATTAAGAAAACAAGAGTAAAACAGAGCAAACAAGAGAAAATAAGAGATAGATTCGGAAACGGTAAAAATCTTTTTGAAATTGCTTGACTCAGGGAAAAAGCTGGTTTATAATCCTACTTGTGTCAAAAAGCGCCGTGAGAAGAAAACTGCTCTGCGGTGCAGGATCTGAATCTTTTAGGAGGATATAGAGTTATGAGTACTACTCTCGTAAAGCCCGCAGAAGTAGAGCGCAAATGGTATGTGCTTGACGCTGCCGGCAAGCCTCTGGGCCGTGTGGCTGCCCAGGCTGCCGTCCTGCTGCGCGGCAAGCAGAAGGTTGATTTCACCCCCAATGTGGACTGCGGCGATCATGTGATCATCATCAACACCGACAAGGCTGTCCTCACCGGCAAGAAGCTGGAGAAGAAGTTCTACTACACTCATTCCGCTTACGTGGGTGGTCTGAAGGCTGTTCAGTACAAGACCTTCATGGCTGAGAAGAGCGACAAGGCCATGTATGTGGCTGTCAAGGGCATGGTGCCCGACAACACCATCGGCGCCAAGGCCATGACCCGTCTGCGCTGCTACAAGGGCGCCGAGCATGACCATGCCGCCCAGAAGCCCGAAGTTTTTGAGTTTTAATAGGAGGCAATGAGAAATGTACGAGACGAAACCTTATTTCTACGGCACCGGTCGTCGTAAGAATTCCGTTGCCCGTGTCCGCGTTTACAATGGTACCGGCAAGATCACCATCAACGATCGTGACATTGACAACTACTTCGGTCTGGAGACCCTGAAGCTGGTTGTCCGTTCTCCCCTGGCTGTGGCCGGTGTGGAGGGCAAGTTCGACATCGTTGTCCGCGTGGGCGGCGGCGGTGTTTCCGGCCAGGCTGGCGCCATCCGTCACGGCCTGTCCCGCGCCCTGCTGCAGTACGATGAAGAGCTGCGTCCTGCCCTGAAGAAGGCCGGCTTCCTGACCCGCGATCCTCGTATGAAGGAGCGCAAGAAGTACGGCCTCAAGGCTGCCCGTCGGGCTCCCCAGTTCAGCAAGCGCTGATTATCAGCAGTATTTGCGAACCTTTCAGAACGCTTCACAGCTTTTTTGCACGATTGTGTGCAGAATATCGGATGCGCCTGACGTGGAGGAATGCAGCAAATCGCCTTGGAACCTGCTGAAAAAGCAGCACACAATAAGCGAATATGCAGCAGACTTCCACAGCGCCATAAGTCTTATCGCAGGAGACGTTTTCCGCAAGGAGAACGTCTCCTGCTTTTTTATTTGTGAAAAAGAAAGCCTTACACTGGACAAATCATGTTGATGCCATCAATGAGTGTCTGAATGTCCAAGTGGGTGTACACGCGCTCTGTCAGGCTCATAGCGCCGGAATGACCGGCAATCTTCTTCTGGATGGTGGGATTCACACCGGCGTCAGCCATCATGGAAATACAGGTGTGTCGGGTGTCGTGGGGCTTGTGCTTCATCCCGTATTCTTCCATCAAGGGGTCCCAGTAGGTGTCGCAGCAATTGAAGTAGTCCAGATGTTTCCCATCGGTGGTGCAGAGCAGATACTCGCAAGAGGAGCGCTCCAGCCATTCTTTGTAGAAGGGCAGCATCTTGTCTGCAATGGGCACCTTACGAATACCGTTTTCGGTTTTGCTCTCCACCACATCAAAATACTGCTTTTCCAAATGGACGTTCTCCTTCCTCAGATCCAGAAACTCCGAAATGCGGCAGGCATTGTAATTGAGCATGAGCAAAATCTGACAATAGGGATTGGCCTTGTGCGCCCATAGGGTCGCCAGCTCTTCTTTTGTGAAGATATTGCGGTCACGCCGGTTGGGATTCTTATCTCGGTAACCTGCCAGATCGACAAATTGGGAATAGTCCTTGTTGCAGATGTCGTTCTTCATGGCATAGGCATACATCTGGTTGAACAGACCCTTCAGCTTTTTCAGTGTGGGATAGTTTTTGCCGCAGGTATCAATGACAAGCTGCAAGTCGCACAGTTTGATCTCGCGGAAGGCTTTATCGTACAAAAATCCGCAGACCTTGTAAGAAGCCTCATACCCTTTTACATTGGAATGTGAGATAGTGGGATACTTGGATTTGGACCAGCGCTCGTACACTTCGGCAAAGGTAACCTTGGCGGTATCCACATCATAAGGGTTCTGATTGTATTCAGCCAGCATTTTCAGACCTTCGGCCCTGGTTTCAGCATAGCCGATAATTATGAAATCCTGAATCTGTCTGCCTTTTCCTTTATCCAAATGCCAGCCGATGGTTTTACGTACCATATAGGGTTTTCTGCGTTTTCCGGACATTTTGACTACGCTGCCGTAGCCATTGGGTAATTTCATGTTTTTATCAAACTCCCTTTCGCTCAGGCAGATTTTATGATAAAGAGGAAAACCTCCTATCAACGTTACTTCAGATTTTCCAGCTGCTCCTTGGTCATTGCCTTCAGCTCGGCAAGGCTGTATTTGCTAAGATCGGCGGAGTAGAGGGGCTTGTCTGTCAAAGGCGTTCCGCCATGTCGCGCGATTTCTTCCTTTGTCCAGGTCTTTAGGCGGCTGGGGTTGTGCCAGTAATCTTCGCTCCATGCACGCTCGGCGACAAAACCCTCCAGAAGAAAGCAAAGCGTTTCATTCAGGACGGCATCGGGATCATTGGCTCGAAATGTCAAAGAAGCGGAGAAATTTCCATCATCGCACCGTTCATGTTGGATTTTCACATCAAAATGCAGTTCGTTCTTTTTGTTGAGTTCATAGAGCATTGCGATGACGTCGGACAGTGAATTCAGTTGAATCTGAGGCTCTTCAAACCCCAATAGATAGGAAGGGGTTACCCCCAAAAAGTTTGCAATGCTGCATACTGTGTCAAAGAAAATCCTGCTTTCACCACTTTCGTAGCTCTGTACAGTGCGCAGGCTTTTCCCCAAAAACTTCGCAAGTTGAGTCTGTGTAATATTTTTTTCTGTACGGACTTCTTTGATGCTCTGTCCGATTTGTTCGTTTGTAAGATGCATGGCTTTTCACCTCGTCTTAATACTATCATAGGAATGCGAAGAAATCAAGCATCTTAGGTAAAATATAAGAAGAATAAATTCATATATAAGATTGATACACGAAATAAAACTGCGTATAATTGAATTGCTGAAAAGCAATCAAAAGCAGAAGGAGGTGGGAAGCATGGGAGAAAGTCAGAACTACGGGAAGATGCCGCCGTTTACGGGGAGAAATGTGCCTGTAACGGAAATCGCAAGGGCAATGCACAAGGATGCGCAGTATGTACGAGTGGGCCTGCAACAGGGAATTTTCAAGTTCGGTTATGCAGTCAAGCTGGAAGGCTCCAACGAGTATAACTACTACTGCCCTGACCGCAAGGTATGGGAGGAAATCGGCTATTTTAACCCGGAGAGTCATGTTGGGTAACAAAAAAGAGCGCTTACCCGTGCAGGGGTAAACGCTCTGATGAAAGACAGTACTAACAGCGGCTGCTGTGTGTAACTATCAGGCACCACTGATATTTTACCACAGCAGCCGCCATTTTTGAAGAGAGAATGGAGGTTTTATGGAAAATGGGCATACCGTAAAATTGATTTCCCTGGATACGATTCCCGTACAGAAAGTGGAGTGGCTGGTATATCCTTTCATTCCCTGCGGAAAGATCACCATCATTCAGGGCGATCCCGGCGAAGGGAAAACCACCTTTATTCTGCAACTGATCGCGCGTCTGACTACCGGTAGACCTGCATGGGACGGAATGCCGCCCATGACACCCGGCAATGTGATCTACCAGACGGCAGAGGATGGATTGTCGGACACGATTAAACCACGCCTCGTTGCCGCCGGTGCTGCCTGTGACCAGGTGCTGGTGATCGATGATAGCGATAGAGCACTGACGCTGGAGGATGACCGGCTGGAACAGGCCATTGTGCAGACCCATGCACGGCTGGTCGTACTTGACCCGATTCAAGGCTACATTGGGGCTGGGGTGGATATGCACCGCGCCAACGAGATCAGACCACTGATGCACAGGATCGGTGTCTTGGCCGAAAGGCATCACTGTGCCATTGTCCTGATCGGGCACATGAACAAGAACAGCGGGGAAAAGGCCAGTTACCGGGGGCTTGGCTCCATCGACTTTCAGGCCGCTGCCAGAAGTGTTTTGGTGGTGGGCCGTATCAAGGATGATCCGACGTTGCGGGTTGTCTGCCCCACCAAAAGTTCTCTGGCTCCGGAGGGAAAGGCGGTAGCCTTTCGCCTCGACCCAGAGCAAGGATTCCAATGGGCGGGTGAATATGACATCAGCGCAGAAGATCTGCTTTCAGGCAACAGCCGTGGGCATAAACTGCGGGAAGCACAGCACTTCCTGCAGGAAGTGCTGGCGGAGGGGGCTCTGCCGCAAACAGAAATTGAGGTAGCTGCGGAGAGAAAAGGCATCAAGCCCAAAACGCTGCGCAATGCCCGGTACGAGTTGGGGGTCACTTCCCACAAGGTGGGCAAACAATGGCTATGGGAATTGCCACAAGAATAATGCAAGAAGGCAAGATGCCCTGTTCTTATAGATAGGGGCATCTTGCCTCCTTGAAAATAGGAGATTGCTTTTTCAGCTAGGTGCCCCGCAGGGCGCAAAGGCGCTTTTGATGCGAAGTGTCAAAAGTGCTTATGCGTTACTCTTGGCAAGAGTAACAGAACCCGCCGGCTTGCGCCGGAGAAAGGAGAAATTTTGAAAAGGACAATCAGCGCCATGGTAGGGAAAGGCTCCCTCAAGCATAACAGCCGTGAGTTTTATGCCCCCAATGTAGACCCGTCCCGCAGCCATCTGAATGTGGAGTTCTGCAAGGAAGATATCCGAACGGTGTACCATGAACTGTTTGACACAGCACAGCAGCGTTACAATGCAAAGCAGACGCGCAGTGACCGCCGTATAGCGGACTATTACACGAAAATCAGTTCCTCCAAGCAGGAAAAGCCCTTCCACGAGATTGTGCTGCAAATCGGAAACAAGGACGATACCGGTATCGGCTCAGAAACGGCAGAACTCGCCCGGCAATGTCTGGAAGCGTATGTCCATGGCTTTCAAGCCAGAAACCACACGCTGCGTATGTTTTCCGCTCATTTACATATGGACGAAGCGACACCCCATGTCCATATTGATTTTGTGCCCTATATCACCGGCAGCAAACGGGGGATGGACACCCGTGTATCCCTCAAACAGGCGCTGGCGCAGATGGGCTTTGTGGGCGGAACACGCAGCGCCACAGAGTGGAACCTTTGGGTGCAGCGGGAAAAGCAGGTGCTGGCGGATATCATGCAGGAGCATGGTATCGAATGGGAGCAGCTCGGTACCCACGAAGAGCACTTGTCTGTATTGGAGTACAAAAAGCAGGAGCGCAGCAAAGAAGTCCGGGAACTGGATTCGGCCATTGCGCAGAAGCGCACCGAAGTGGAAAAGATAGAGGACACCCTGCAGGCGGTCCAGAAGCAGGTAGTGGACCTTGATAAGATCGAGGCTGTCAGTACGAAAAAGGCGCTTTTGAGCGACCGGGTAACGCTGCCACGAAGCGACTTTGAAAATCTGCTCCATGCAGCCAAACAGTATGTGGTGTACCGCCGTCGGGATGAACAGCTACAAAAACTGCTGGATGCCGCCCGGGAGAAAATCCGGCAGCTGGAAAGCATGTTGAACCGTCTGAAAGAGAAAGTGAATGATCTGACCAAAAGACTGGGAGAACAGACCTTTCAGCATCGTCAGGCACTCATGGTGGAAAGAGCCCAGAGAATGCAGATGGAAAAAGAAAACGTACGCCTCAAACGGGAAAAGGCAGGCATGGCGGCGCTTCTGCACAAACATGGGATTGCATGGAAGGAGAAAATGTTCGAAGAACGAGACATGAGATAGCACATTATATGGAGGATATGAGTCGATTGGGAGAAATTTTGGTCGGCTTTTGACTTTTTATTAACTATATAAAAATAGCGATTTCGTGTAAATTCTATTGCGTATTAGAAGAAAAAATAATATAATATGTATCATGACACAATACTGTGGGGTGGAAAAATGGATAATGCAACGCTTTGCCTTTCTTATAACAGCCTTTGGAAACTGTTGATTGACCGTAAATTGAAGAAAAAAGATTTGCAGAATATGGCGCACCTTAGTTCATCAGTTATTGCGAAAATGGGTAAGGATCAGCCTGTTAATCTGGATACGATTGTAAAAATATGCGTTGCCCTTCAATGTGATATTTCAGATGTCGTTACACTGTGTAATAAGGAGGCGTAACGCATGGCCAGTTTTACTAAAAAAGCCATTCGGGATTCATTTGTGAAACTATTGAACGAGAAGCCTTTGAGCCAAATTACCATTCGGGATATTGTAGATGACTGCGGCGTGAACCGCAATACCTTTTATTACTATTACCAGGACCTGCCGCAATTGGTGGAAAGCATTGTAGATGAGGATGCGGAGCGGATGATCCGGGAGCATCCAGCGGTAGAATCGCTGGAGGATTGCATCAATGCCGCCCTCAGCTTTGCGTTGGAAAACCGGAAAGCGGTTATGCACATTTACCACTCCGTCAACCGGGATATCTACGAGCAGTATCAGTGGCGGGTATGCGAGCATGTGGTCACGAATTATGTGGACGGGATCTTGGCGGGAAGGCAGATTTCTGCAGAAGACCGAAAGGTCATCATAGATTACTTAAAATGCGTCTGCTTCGGTATTATCATCGGCTGGCTGGAAACAGGGATGCAGGAAGGAATTCAAACCCGATTCCAACGGATTTACGAATTGAAGCAGGGTGATCTTGAACGTTTGATCGCCCGATGTGAAAAGGAAAAATAAATTTTTCAGACAAAAGCGGCCTCTATGCCTAAATTTCAGGCATGGAGGCCGCTTTTGTCCGTATAAAACAGATTTTTTCCCCGATAGAATGAGAGCACAAACAAAAACAAGGAGGAAAATATTATGTATTATTCCAGCGGTAATTACGAAGCCTTTGCCCGCCCCAGAAAGCCCGAGGGCGTGGACAATAAATCCGCCCACATCATCGGCACCGGCCTTGCGGCTCTGACTGCCGCCTGCTATCTGGTTCGTGACGGACAGCTCCAGGGTCAGAACATCCACATCTATGAGAAAGACCCCATTCCCGGCGGTGCATGCGATGGCTGGCAGTACCCCGATGTAGGCTATGTCATGCGGGGCGGACGGGAGATGGATAACCATTTCGAGGTCATGTGGGATTTGTTCCGCTCCATTCCGTCCATCGAGACAGAAGGGGTCAGTGTCCTGGACGAATACTACTGGCTGAATAAGAAAGACCCCAACTACTCCCTCTGCCGGGCAACCGTCAACCAGGGTCAGGATGCCCACACCGACGGCAAGTTCGGTCTGTCCGATAAGGCTGCAATGGAGATCATGAAGCTGTTCTTCACCCCCGATGAAGACCTGTACGATAAGCGCATCACGGATTTCTTCGATGATGAGGTGCTGAACTCCAATTTCTGGCTCTACTGGCGCACCATGTTTGCCTTTGAGAACTGGCACAGCGCTTTGGAAATGAAGCTGTATCTCAAGCGCTATATCCACCATGTGGGCGGTCTGCCGGACTTCAAGGCTCTGCGGTTCACCCGTTATAACCAGTACGAATCTATGATTCTGCCCATGGTCAAGTATCTGGAAGGCTTCGGTGTCCAGTTCCACTATAACACCAAGGTGGTCAATGTGGAGTTCGACATCCAGCCCGGTAAAAAGCAGGCAAAGCGTATTGAGCTGCTGTCTGAGGGCAAACATCAGTTTGTTGACCTGATAGAAAACGATCTGGTGTTCATTACCAACGGTGGCTGCGTGGAGAACGCCACCATGGGTTCCCAGAACACCGTGGCACCCTTTAACCCCGAAATCAAGCCCGGCGGCGGCTGGGATATGTGGCGCAGAATTGCTGCACAGGATCCTTCCTTCGGTCATCCCGACAAGTTCTGCCATGACCCTGAGCAGTCCAACTGGATGAGCGCCACCGTCACCACACTGGATCAGAAGATCATTCCCTATATCAAGAATATCTGCAAGCGTGACCCCTTTACCGGCGGCGTGGTTACCGGCGGCATCGTGACCGTGAAGGATTCCGGGTGGCTCCTGAGCTGGACCATCAACCGTCAGCCCCAGTTCCGGAATCAGCCCAAGGATCAGTGCCTGGTGTGGGTTTACGGTCTGTTCTCCGACAAACCCGGCGACTTCGTGAAGAAGCCCATGCGGGAGTGCACCGGTAAGGAAATCTGTATGGAGTGGCTGTACCACATCGGCGTGCCGGTGGGGGAGATCGAGGAGCTGGCCGAGCACAGCGCCAACACTGTGCCGGTGATGATGCCCTATATTACCGCTTTCTTCATGCCCCGTGCCGCCGGTGACCGTCCTGATGTGGTGCCCGAGGGTGCTGTGAACTTTGCGTTCCTGGGTCAGTTTGCCGAAACCAAGCGGGATACCATCTTCACTACCGAGTATTCCATGCGTACCGGCATGGAGGCGGTCTACACCCTGCTGGACATCGACCGTGGTGTGCCTGAGGTCTGGGGCAGCGTCTACGACATCCGTGATCTGCTGAACGCCACCATCCAGCTTCGGGACGGCAAGCCCCTGACGGAAATGAACCTGGGTTTCAAGGAGAAAATGGTGGTCAAGAAGCTGCTGAAGAAGATCCGCGGAACAGATATCGAAAAGCTGCTGAAAGAATATCATGTAATTGAGTGATAGAAGCTTTACTGCGGGGAGGCGTTGCCTCCCCGCTTATATAAGGAGAGATAAAGATGTCATTTACAAATCAACTGAAAAAAGCAACTCTGCGTACTGCTTTTGGCTACTTGGAGAAAAATCCGGAAGAAAATGCTCTGAAACTGATGTCCTGGGTGGATAAGCTGGCTGGCGATGGCCCAGACAGTTTCCCAGCCCAGCGCGCGGCAGTCCGTCAAGTGCTGGAAGACCCGCAGAACAACATGTATCAGCTCGTTATGAACATCCTGAAGGAGACGGATTCGGAGGTTCTAAAGGCCACCTTTGAAAATTTCTTCCTCAACGCGAATATCATCGGTTGGCCAAAGCAGGAGGAATACCGGAAGAAATATAACTGCAATATTCCTTGGGCCATTCTGCTTGACCCTACCTCTGCCTGCAACCTGCACTGCACCGGCTGCTGGGCCGCGGAATACGGCAACAAGCTGAACCTGACCTTTGACGAGATCGATTCCATTATCACCCAGGGCAAGGAAATGGGCGTATATATGTACATATATACCGGCGGTGAACCGCTGGTGCGTAAAAAGGATCTGATTGCCCTTTGCGAAAAGCACAGCGACTGTCAGTTCCTCTCCTTCACCAATGCCACTCTCATTGACGAAGCTTTTGCAAACGAGATGCTCCGGGTGAAGAACTTCATTCCAGCCATCAGCATCGAGGGCTTTGAAGCCGCCACCGACGGCCGCCGTGGCAACGGCACTTACCAGAAGGTCATCAAGGCTATGGCAATCCTGAAGGAAAAGCACCTGCCCTTCGGTCTGTCCTGCTGCTACACCAGCCAGAATCTGGATTCTATCAGCTCCCATGAATTTCTTGATCAGATGATTCAGTGGGGTGCTCGGTTTGTCTGGTACTTCCACTACATGCCCGTGGGCAATGACGCAGTGCCGGAACTGCTGCCCAATCCTGAGCAGCGGGAATTCATGTATCACCGGATCCGGGAGATCCGGGCTACCAGGCCGATCTTCGCCATGGACTTCCAGAACGATGGCGAGTATGTAGGCGGCTGCATTGCCGGTGGACGGCGGTATCTGCATATCAACGCCAACGGTGACTGTGATCCCTGCGTGTTTATCCACTATTCCAACGCCAACATCCGGGACATGAGCCTGCTGGATGTGCTGCGCAGCCCCATCTTCATGGCCTATCACGACGGTCAGCCCTTCAATGACAATCATCTGCGTCCCTGCCCCATGCTGGAGAACCCGGAAAAGCTCCGGGAAATCGTGAAGGCCACCGGTGCCCATTCTACTGACCTTCAGTCTCCCGAGACGGTTGACCACCTGTGCGATAAGTGCGAAGCCTACGCCAAAAACTGGAAACCCACCGCCGATACCCTGTGGCAGTGCAGCTGCTGTAAAAAGCAGGAGGCAGCAACAAAATGACTACCTTCTTTACCTCTGAAAGCGTCACAGCGGGACACCCGGATAAGGTATGTGACCAGATCGCCGATGCCATTCTGGATGCCCTTTTGGAAAACGATCCCCATTCCCATATAGCCTGCGAAGTAACTGCCATTCCAAACGGGATCCACATTTTCGGCGAGATCACCTCTGCCGCCCGGGTGGATTATGAAGCCATTGCCCGGCAGGTGATTCGGGAGATCGGCTATACCAAGCCGGGACACGGCTTCGATGCGGATTCCTGTCGAATCACTGTGGATGTTCACCAGCAGTCTCCCGACATCAACATGGGTGTGGAACGGTCAGACACCATGGAAAACGGCGCAGGAGATCAGGGCATGATGTTTGGTTACGCATGCAAGGAAACGGAAAACCTGATGCCGCTGCCCATTGAGCTTGCCCATAAGCTGACAAAGCGCCTTGCCTTTGTGCGGCAGGAGGGAATTCTGCCCTATCTGCTGCCAGATGGAAAAGCCCAGGTCACCGTGGAGTACCGGGACGGAATCCCGGCACGGGTGGACACTGTTGTAGTTTCTTCCCAGCATGAGGCGGATGTGTCCATGGAGCAATTGCGGGAGGATATTCTCCGCCATGTCATCCGCCCGGTGATCCCGGAGGGCATGCTGGACAGGAACACAAAATTCTTTATCAATCCTACAGGCCGTTTCTGCATTGGCGGTCCCGCCGGTGACAGCGGCCTGACGGGCAGGAAGCTGATCGTGGACACCTACGGCGGCTACGCCCGGCATGGCGGCGGCGCGTTCTCTGGTAAAGATCCCTCAAAGGTCGACCGAAGTGGTGCGTATATGGCCCGGTACTTGGCGAAGAATGTGGTTGCAGCGGGACTGGCGGATCGGTGTGAGATCCAGATCAGTTACGCCATCGGCGTTGCCCAGCCGGTATCCCTCCTGGTAGAAACCTTCGGTACGGGAAAGCTCCCGGCAGACCGGATCCGGGAACTGATTCTTAAAACGGTTGACCTGCGCCCCTCTGCTATCATAGACCGCCTTTCCCTGCGAACACCGTTTTACAGACATACTGCAAGCTATGGTCACTTTGGCTCAAATACTGCGGAATTACCTTGGGAACAGACAAACTTGCCGCAGCTTTGGCAGGATATAATCTGATTTCGTGATAGAAGGTTCTAATAGCCGGATTGCCCCAAGGGTTGCATTGGGCAGTCCGGCTATTTGTGTTATGGAGGGGTCAAAGTCCTGTCGGTTTAAAATGAAAAGGGGGACTTATTATGGACTTTGAAAGAATCCTGCAAATGACGACAAGTGAGCGTAATCTGGCGCTCTTACAGGACGAGGCTTTCGTGGATGATGTGACAGAGTTTCTCACAATCCGTCAGTTGTACAATGCTGCAATTAAGCAAGTAAGGACCAAACTTGAGATTCTTAATGATGGATTCCAAGTAGAGCACTGCCACAATCCTATCCACCATATTGAATGTAGGCTGAAGTCTCCAGGAAGTATGCTCGAAAAGCTCAGACGAAAAGGATACCCCATAGAAATGCAATCCCTTCGTGAGGGTATTCTTGATATTGCTGGAGTTCGGGTCGTGTGCAATTACCTAAATGATGTAAATCTAGTCGCTGACCTGCTCCTTTCTCAAGATGACATTCGTTTGCTTAAGAAAAAGGACTTTATTTCTAATCCAAAGCCAAACGGATACCGGAGTCTCCACCTAATTGTTTCAGTTCCCATTTTCTTGGCGGGGACAACAGAACACATTCCTGTTGAGATCCAAATACGGACAATTGCTATGGACTATTGGGCGAGTTTAGAGCATCACCTAAAATACAAGACTGAAAACGATGTGCCAGATTCCCTTAAATGTCGTCTGAAACATGATGCAGATTTGCTGTCTGCAATTGATGCCGATCTGCAAGATATTTTTTGTCAAATGAATGCTTAGTCTGCTCTACATTCAGATTGGCAGTATAGACGGAAGAGTTGGCTGATATGTCAGCTCATGTAGTAAATTACGATGCGAAATCACACTTTTTATATATAAAAAGATTGTCTATGAGGTACGTGACCTTCACGCAACCATGAGAATATTGACAACCCAAGGAGGTATTTTTGTGTATCTGAACAATCGGATTAAAGCTGCAAAAATTGGCTATATCATGATTTCCATTCTACTTTGTGTATTGGGGATTGTACTGATTGCTGTGCCTGATTTCTCGGTGACGCTGCTATGCAGGCTCGGCGGAGGAATCATGGTTCTATTCGGCTTGGTAAAGATCGTCGGCTATTGTTCCAAAGACTTATACAGGCTGGCATTTCAATTTGATCTGGCCTTTGGCCTTCTGCTCGTGGCACTTGGCGTCATTCTGATCATCCGTACAGATGCAATGGTTAATCTTATCTGCATTGTTATGGGCATCTGTGTTCTGGCAGACGCGCTCCTCAAAATACAGATTTCCATTGATTCCAAAGCCTTTGGCATTCAAAAGTGGTGGCTGATTCTCGCTGTGGCAATTCTGACAGGGGCTGCCGGTTTCCTGCTGGTCTTACTCCCATCGGAAAGCGCCCAGGTCGTGATGATTTTGCTGGGGTTGACGCTCATAACCGAAGGTGTGCTAAATCTGATCACCATTCTGACCGCCGTTAAGATCATTCGTCACCAGCTGCCGGAGGTCATCGATGCCGAATATTGCCAGATAGACCCCAACAGAAAGGATATGTAATCATCTATGCGTTTTTCAAAGGCGGTTTCCAACAGAATCCGTGTGACCGCTGATGTGGCGAAACACTATACATCTTTTTCTGGAATCAGCGAGGATATGGATAGAGATGTAAAATTCATATATAAAACGGATTCTATTGAATAATCAAATAGAAGAAGCGGCTGTGTGTGCGGCCACCATAACATCAATGTTACGGTGGCCTCCTACGGGGTTTTAAATGGGCAGAATTATAACATATTTCCTTTGGTTCATTCTCTACACAGTTTCATTGAATGGCTGTATGAAACAATTATTTGTTCCATCGCCTATTATATATAGGCGGCTAAAGAGAAAAGCCGTTGTTACTGAAGCGACGAAATGTAAGAGCCTTCAAACTAATTGGCGGGTGTTCGGCTTTTGACCTCAATAGAAAAACTAAATTCCGGTTGGATGGGCAGTCGAGCTGAATTAAATCTTGCAAAAAGTACCCGGAAGTAACTCTTACAAGCATTGCAGCAACTCTTGACTCGCCCCCAACGGTAACTTAACTTCATTCTACCAGAGGCCTGCAAACCATGTCTATTTTTATGCCTTTTTCTTTTTGCGCAACTTATTGTACCTTATCCGCGTTTTGGCGTATGAAGTTATATGAGATTTATTATAATGGAATTCGGTTGGAGACTCTCGCTCCTTTTTATTTCCTTGCACGGCCCTGAGCTGCCGTGGATAAGAAGCAGAAAAGAAGCAAGGCGCCTCATGGATTTTGGCTGAAGTTGTGAAAACTTTTGCCTGAATAATTGTAAAATGCACGGCTGTGTGTTATTATTGAGATCGGAAAACGCAAAAATCGAAGCAAAGGTAACACGTTGACCGCATCGGAAAAAGTTCTGCAAGCGCTGATCTACAACTTAAAAATGCTAAAAAAGCCGGAAATACGCTATTTTCCGGGCTTTTTCTATACCCAAAATTCTGCCTGAACTGTTCGGTTTCGATGGAATTTGAACGGAAATTTATGGGTTTATAGTGGTCAAATTACTGGTGGACAAGCCCATTTTGACCACTTATGGGTTAAATTACTGGTGGACAATAGGAGCAAATGAAGTCCAATTTTGCCATCGACGGACGAACACATACTTGACTGATTTACATCAGGATTTCTGCTGCTACGATGTTGGCTTCATATTCCGGTTTGGATTTCATATCGTAAAGCATGAATTCATGAATCGGGGTGGTTTTCGCCATATTCCGGTGAAGCTGGTCATGCCCTAATTCATTCAGCAGAAGAAAGCAAAATCATCAGTTATAATCCGGCTGCGTCGCTTTCTGCAAAAGGCGGAACATCAAAGCAGGAAAAGAAGGCATTGACGGATGAGCAGGTGAAAATTCTTCTGGATACAATCAGGGGATTACCACCGTATGTTTTCGTAATGATTGGGTTGTACACAGGGTTGAGGCGGGAAGAAATTCTTGCACTGCGATGGGATTGTGTTTTCCTGGATTGTGGAATAAAGCAAAAGCCCCCGGACGAATCATCCGGGGGCTTTTGTCGGGATAAAATCAGTTGTCGGTGGCCAGCACAAAGGAAACAGCCAGTTCCTGCAGCTGGGCATCGGTTAGGGTGCCGGGCTCCAGCTGAATCTCTGCGTAAAAAGGCGTTACGGCCCAGTCATAGGCGAGGACGCAGTCCTTTTCCTTCCAGGGAAGGCTGACGGCGTTTCCCGCAGCATTGCTTAAATCCTGAAAGCGGTATTGGGCCAGGGCGCTGGCACCTGTATCCGTGTGCCGCTGGACCCGATAGTTTTCATACCCGGCATGGTTGGAGAGTGCCGTTGTGGCGAAAATTTCCATGGGCAGCTCATTTTTGGAGGTATCAACCTGGCTCAAGATTTCCTGGTCTGTGGCGCCAAAGGGGTAGAGCGCCAGCTGCCCCACCGGATATCCCTCCTGGTCCAGAAGATACAGGAAAAGAGAACTTTCTTCTTCATCCCGATACAGGCGCAGACCCTGCGGCAGGGTGAAAGAAAGAGAATAGGCTTGGCCGTCCCGATCCGTATACCGAAGATTTGCCCCGGGGCCGGCGCCCAGAATCTCCATAGAGGGTGCGGTATATCCGGCGGGTTCCTCATAGGAGAAGGGGGCAAGGAGTTCCTGATAATCGGCGGCATATTCCTGATAGGAATCCGGGCCCACCTGAGTCATAAAGGCTACCCTAAGAAAAACGCTGTACAATTCCCCTTTCTGGGTATCCAACTGACCTGTGTAGGTTTCGCCGCCCTCCCAGTTCATCTCCCAATCCAGCAACTCCTGGCTGGAATAGGTATCGGCTTCCGGCGTAAAACCGGCGGAAAGCGTGATGGTAAGGCGGGTATTTCCGTCCGCCGACTGGGGGATCTGTTCAGGAAGACGGAAGGAGACTGTCCCATCCGAATGAAGGGTCAGGGTGCGGAGAGTCTGGCTGATAAAATCGGCGGCGCTGGCTTGGTCCAACTGGGGCGGTTTCGAATCGGGAGAAGTGCTCTCGTTGCCGACAGAGGGCAGAGGGGCGTTGCCGGCGCCATATTCTGCCTCCCAGCCTGCCAGCCAGTCAGAATCGGCCCGGAAGGTTTCGCCGTCCACCAGGAGATATTGGTTGGAGAGATTGGAGACGGTATGTTCCGTTCCGTCAGAGAGGAGGAGGCGGAAAGAGATGGTCTGACCGCTGAGTTCCTCCGGCTGCCGCACCCGAGGGCCGCGGGCCTGGCAAAGAAGATCGGATACGGCGGAAAACTCCTCAGGGCTGAATACCCGGTACTGCTGGTTGGGAGATTGGGGCATCACCGTCAGCTCGATGCTTTCAATCTGCTGGGGGGAGAGCTCCTGAAGCCAGTCCGGAATCTGCGAGCGTCCCCCGTTCAGGATAAGGCCCAGGCAAACCGCCAGAGCCAGAAGTCCCCCTGCCGCCAGCAAGCCGGCGGTGGGACGGGACCAGCGGGCCAGATTGCGGATCCGCTCCTTGGCCGCGTTCTCCCCAAAGGCGGGGGAGAAGGGGCCGGGGATACGTCCGCCTGCGGCAAACCGGAGCAGGGAGCCCGCATAGTCTGCCCGGATGCCGGGCCCCAGTTTTCGGATGACCGCTTCGTCACAGCTGACCTCCATATCCCGGCCGGAGAGGACAAAGGCCAGCCAGACCAGAGGATTGAACCAGTGCAGGCAGAGGGCCAGGTAAAAGAGAATTCGGGTAAGCGGGTCGCCCCGGCGGATATGATGTCGTTCATGCAGCAGAATGTACTGCCGTTCTTCCTCCGAAAGGTAAGCGGGCAGATAGATCCGGGGGCGGAAGATGCCCATAACGAAGGGGGTGGGAATATGGTTGCAGAGAAATACCTGACCCTCCAACACAGGGCAGCCGGCCAGCTTTTTCCTTAGCCGGATATAGGAGACAAGCCCGCAGCCGGCCAGCCCCGCAAAGCCCGCCAACCAGAGGCGGCTCAGCAAAGGCAGCAGGGCGTCCGATACCGTGGAAGGTTCGCTGACAAGGTCCTCCTGGGTGACCACATAATGGCCGCCCTCGCCGCCATAGACCGGCTGGCGGCCGGCAGCTACCCCCTGGTCATAAGCAGCGGAAGCGCCCTCATGCAGGATGACCGTGTTGCCCAGGTAATCGTCCTGCCAGCTTTCCACCAGGGAGCCGCTGCTGAGAGAGGCGGGAATCAGGGAAAAAGAAGCGGTGAAAGATACCGGGCAGAGCAGCCGGAATAGTACCGCAAACCAGAGCAGGTAAGAGATCCATCGGGGGGCCCGTTTGAGACAGAGGCGAGCCAGGCATACGATCAGGACGGCCGCTCCGCCGGTGAGGCTCATGGAGAGAAGACGGGAAAAAAGATCGGTCAGACTCATTTTGGCTCCCTCCTCATCTGCTGGATCAGTTCCTGCAGCTCCTGAATATCCTGGTCTGACAGCTTATTCCTCTTGCTGAAAGCCGCCAGAAAAGCAGGCAGCGAGCCCTGAAAGCCCTCCTGTAAAAACTGTTCGCCCCGTGCGGCATAGAAATCTTCCCGGGAAAGCAGCGAGCGAACGGTGCCCTGCTGATTGGCAAAAATGCCCCGGTCGCACAGTCGCTTCAGAACGGTGTAAGAGGTGGATTTTTTCCAGCCCAGCTCTTCTTCGGCCAGTTTGGCCAGCAGGCTGGAGGAAAGCGGTTCATTCTGCCAGATCAGGTCGGCAAAGCGGCCCTCTGCTGCGCCCAGTTTTGCGTCGGCCATGCACAATCCCTCCTTTCTTGATTCTATATCCAGTAGACCTACTTTGAGTCTACAATTAGTAGACCAATTTGTCAAGGGGGTGGCAGAAAAACGGGCCGGCAGAAAAACTGCCGGCCCATCGGGGGAGAATATGCGGTTAAGGAGAATCGGGGGGATCGGGAGATTCCGGGGCAGAGGGCTGTTCCGTGGGGGCAGAGGCGTCCAGTGAATGGATGCGCTGCTGCACATCTTCCCGCAAAAGCAGGTAGAGAAGAGCGGTGAGGGGGATCATCAGGAACATGCCCAGAACGCCCATCAGCTTGCCGCCCACCACCACGGCGGCAAAGATCCAGATGGCGGGCAGGCCCACGGCGGTGCCCACTACTTTGGGGTAGATCAGCTGGTTTTCCAGCTGCTGGATGATGAGAAAGAGGATCAGAAACTCCAGGGCTTTCAGGGGAGAGGTGATCAGGATCAGCAATACCCCCAGGGTGCAGCCCACAAAAGCGCCCACGATGGGGACCAGGGCGGTTACTGCAATCACCACGCCGATCAGCATGGCGTAGGGCAGGCGCAGCAGGGTCATGACCACCACAAAAAGGCTGCCCAGAATACAGGCCTCGATGCACTGCCCGGTGAGAAAGCTGGAGCAGACCTGGTGCGCCAGGCTGGTCACATGAAGGATGCCGTTGATGACCGGGGGCTTCAGATAGGCCCGCATGACCCGCAGCAGCTGGCGCTTGAGCTCCTCCTTGCGCAGCAGCAGGTGGGCGGCGAATACCAGAGCAAAGAGCACATCCACCACGCCGCCAACCAGACCGCCCACAAAACCGGTACCGGCTTCCCACAAAGAGCCGATGGAATCCGGAAGGGAAGAGGAGAGGGAGGAGGCCAGCTGCTTCCAATCCAGCTGGGTGGGGTCGAACTGAGGCAGAAAGGCGGAAAGCCCTTCCTGATTGGCCTCCCAGAATGCCAGGGCGTTTTCCAGCGCAATGGGGATCTGGGCGGCGATCTGGGTGAGGCTTTCCCGCACCTGAGGCACCACAATGATGCCGATCAGGGCAAAAACGCCCAGAATGAACAGGACCGCCAGCAAAAGCGCCGAAACGCGGCGCAGGCTGCGGCGCCGGATGGGAAGATGTTTTTCAATGAACCCCATGGGCAGGCTGAGAATATAGGCAATGATGCAGCCCACAAAAAGGGGAAAGATCAGCTCGCCGATAAAGCCCAGAACCCGCAGGATGACATTCAGATGCTGGATGGCCAGATAGAGAAGGAGCAGCCCGGCCAGACCGCCCAAAAGCAGCTTGTCGCGTTTTTCCATACAGGCAGCCCTCCCTTACATCAGCGGGCCGAACAGCTTCAGCAGCTGGCCCATCAGGAAGAGAGAAGGGGCAGGATGCGCGGCCTGAGCGGGGGTGATTTTCTGGCTTTTGGCCAGCGTATCCGAAAAATCCTGCTCGATATCCCGGATGGCGTCACAGCCGAACAGGCAGGCGGCGCATTCAAAGTGCAGATACAGGCTGCGGTAGTCAAAGTTTACCGTGCCCACCACGGCTTCTTTCCCGTCGGCCACCAGAACCTTGGCATGCACAAATCCCGGAGTGTATTCGTAAATCTTTACCCCGGCGGCGATCAGCTCCGGGTAGTGGGTCTTGGCCAGGGCAAAAGCATAGGGTTTATCCGGGATATGGGGCAGGATCATGGTCACCTCCACCCCTCGCTTGGCCGCGCTGGTCAGGGCGCAGCGCAGGGTGGAATCCAGGATCAGATAGGGAGTCATGATGTGCACCGAGTGCCGGGCACGGTTCAGCATATCCCGGTAAACGGTTTCTGCCACCCGTTCGTTGTCCAGGGGACTGTCCCCGAAGGGGAGCACAAAGCCGGAAGCTCCGGCCAGGGGGCCGGTCCGGTTCAGGTAACTCTGGTAGTCCGCCTCTTTGGCAAAGCGGTTCCACATCTGCAGGAACATCAGGGTGAGATTATCCACGGCGGGCCCCTCCATCAGGATGCCCACATCCTTCCAATGGCCATAGCGGACCTGGCGGTTGATGTAGCAGTCCTCAATGTTGATGCCGCCGGTAAAGCCGGCCTTGCCGTCAATCACCATGATCTTGCGGTGATCCCGGTTGTTGTAATGGGTGGAAAGAATTGGCCGGATGGGCGCAAAGACCTGGCACTGAATGCCCAGGGCTTCCAGCTGGCGGGGATAGCGGTAGGGCAGGGTGGCCATGGTGCAGGTACCGTCATACAGCAACCGAACTTCCACCCCGGCCTTCACCTTTTCTTCCAGGATCTTCAGGATGCGCCCCCACATGTACCCTTCCGAAATGGTGAAATATTCCAGGAAAATAAAGTGCTCTGCCCGGCTCAGCTGGTTCAGCATCTCTTCGAACATCTGTTCGCCCAGGGGAAAATAGCGTACCCGGGTGCCGCTTTGCAGGGGGAAGGGCCCGAACCGGTTCATGTACCGGACCAGGTTGCCAGCGCCGTCATCCTGCTGCTCCAGTTCCTGCAGGGGTGCCGGGTCCTGGGCGGCCAGGTGGCGGGTCTGCTGGATCTGGTGCTGCAGGCTCCAGTTTAAAAAGCGGTAGCCGGGCTGCAGCTCCACATACAGATAAAACATGGCCCCCAGGGCGGGCAGCACCAGGATCAGCACCGCCCAGGAAAGCTGGATCTCGGGGGTACCGCCGGGGCGGTTGACCACCAGCAGCAGCACAATGATGGAGAACAGCAGGTATCCGCCAAAAGCAAAAGCGAGATAATCCTTTAAGAAGCGGAAGGTGACCACCAGCAGTCCTACCTGCACCAGCAGGCACAGGATAACAAAAAGGGAGTGGCTGTAAATAGCCCGCATAACGCCCTTTTTGCCCTTTTTCAAAAGGAGCAGGACGTCGTTTTCAGTATCGTTCATAAGCAGTTCCAGTCGGGGGCCGGCCCGTAAAAATCTCCGGCCGGCATCACCCGGTTTTTCCTTTCCAGAGGCCCGAAAAAGGGCCTTTAAGAATGACTTAACTATAGCATACCGGCCGGTTGTCCGCAATAGAGCGGCAGGAAAGGAAAAACAAAAAAGCACGGCCGGCATCTGAATGCCGACCGCGCGGAAATGGCTGCTCCTGTCAGGCTCGAACTGACGACATCGTGATTAACAGTCACGCGCTCTACCGACTGAGCTAAGGAGCAATATAAAATTGAAAGCTCAAAGCGTATACTATTATAACACATTTTAAAGACTTTGCAAGCCCGAACGAGGAAAATTTTTTTCGATAAATTTTCAAAAGAAAAATCCGGCCGGCAGAAGTTCTGCCGGCCGGAACACTCGGAAGAATATGGATCAGCGCTTGTTGCTGCGGCGCCAGATGTTCATCTTGGCGGCAGACTCGATCAGTTCATCCCGGAAATCGGGGTGAGCCACGCTGATGATGGCCTCCGCCTTCTGCCAGGTGGACAGGCCTTTCAGGTTGACCTTGCCGTATTCGGTCACCAGGTAGTGCACGTTGGCACGGGTATCGGTGACGATGCTGCCGTCAGCCAGGGTGGGGCGGATGCGGCTTTCCATCTTGCCGGTCTTCTTATTCATAAAGGTGGAGGACAGGCAGATGAAGCTCTTGCCGCCGCGGGAGAGATAAGCACCCAGCACGAAGTCCAGCTGGCCGCCGGCGCCGCTGATGTTCTTGGTGCCGGCGCTCTCGGCGTTCACTTGGCCGAACAGGTCCACATCCACCGCATTGTTGATGGAGATGAAGTTATCCAGGGCGCTGATGCTGCGGATGTCGTTGGTGTAATTCACCGGGGCGCTCATGCACGCAGGGTTGTTGTTCAGGTAGTCGTACAGCTTCTGGGTGCCGGCGCCGAAGGCGTAGGTCTGGCGGCCCTTGTCGATGCTCTTGCGGCTACCGTTGATCTTGCCGGCCTTGGCGATGTCCACAAAGGCGTCCACATACATTTCGGTGTGCACGCCCAGGTCCTTCAGATCGCTCTGGGCGATCAGGCTGCCCACGGCGTTGGGCATGCCGCCAATGCCCAGCTGCAGGCAGGCGCCGTCGGGGATTTCGGGCACGATCAGGTTGGCCACGGCAATATCCACATCGGTGGCGGGGCCGCCGGCGCCCATCTGGCCGATGGGGGGATTGCTGCCCTCCACGATCATATCCACCTGGGAGATGTGCACACCGCACTCAAAACCGCCCAGGCAGCGGGGCATATTGGTGTTGACCTCCACGATCACCTTCTTGGCCTTTTCACAGACAGCGCTCATATGGCTGGCGTTGGGGCCGAAGTTGAAGTAACCGTGCTCGTCCATGGGGGCCACCTGCATCACGGCCACATCCAGAGGCTCGGCGCTGTCCCGGTAATAACGGGGCAGCTCGGAATAGCGGATGGGGGCGTAGAAGCAGAAGCCCTGGCTGGCGGCCTTGCGCTCGATGCCGCCCATATGCCAGCTGTTCCAGCAGAAATGAACGGCGGGATCCTCAATCTTGAAGATCTCCGGCACCCACATCAGAATGCCGCCGTGGAATTTCACATCCTCCAGCTCGCCCATACGCTTTGCCAGTGCGGCATCCACCGCCACGGGGGTACCGGTGGTCCAACCGAAATCCACCCAGTCGCCGCTCTTGATCACGGCAGCTGCCTGATCGGCACTGACCAGCTTGTCCGCATACATTTTCTGAAGATCCATGATGCAAAACCTCTCTTCTTTTCAAGCTTTCATAGTAGTGGCTGTGTTTTCAAAGGGAAAACCCGGATTTTGCCAAAAATTTATCTACCCCACATTTTAGCATCTGCCCTATACCAGGTCAAGCGAAAGGGACGATAAAAAGCAAGAAAAACATGCCTGTGAACTTTGCTGCCTGCCAGGGGGAGAAGCGGCTGAGGCAGGCGGGATTCAAGCAGAAAAAGGGCGGAATGTAAATTGACATTTCGCATCAATTTTTTGCGGATTTTCTGTGCAATCTTTAATTGATAAATATTTGACGAGAATGGGGGCGTGTGCTATAATGAATTTGTTCGAGACGGTCTCCGTTTCACAGTTTGTCACTTTTTATCACCACAGGGCGATAAAAAGTACCTAAAACGGTCTTTCCCCGGCGGGGCAGGGCCGAATGCTCTGAAACAAAAGGGGAAACGCAGATGTCACGTGCCATTTATCCGGGCAGCTTTGATCCTGTTACGCTGGGTCATCTGGATATCATCGAAAGGGCAGCCCGGGTGCTGGATGAGCTGATCATCGGCGTGCTGGTGAACAACGCCAAAACGCCGCTTTTTACTATTGAAGAGCGGGTGGAGATGCTGAGGGAGTGCACCAAGCAGTATCCCAATGTATCGGTAGCCACCTTTGATGGCATGACGGTGGATTTTGCCCGCAGCGTGGGTGCCACCGTAATGATCCGGGGGCTTCGGGCCGTCACGGATTTTGAAGTGGAGATGCAGATCGCCCAGACCAATCACATTGTGGAGCCTGCCATCGACACCATGTTCTTTACCACCAGCCTTCAGTACGCTTACTTAAGCTCCACCATTGTGAAGGAAGTGGCCTACTACGGGTCGGATGTGTCCAAGTTCGTTACGCCGAACGTGGCGGCCCGCCTGAGGGAGAAATATGCCGAAGGGCGGCATACCTGCCCCAAGCTGGGCGGGCAGGCCCGGTAAGGCAAACTTAAACAAGAAAATATCAACAGCCGGCAGCTGTTTTAAGGCGTCAGGCAGGGAGGGGTCCCCGCTTGGTCGCAGGAGGTTCTGAAATTTATGTCAATGCCGCAAGGCGTTGTCATAATATACTCTTTTAGAGGAACCAAGGAAAGAAAAAGGCAAACACAAACACAACAAAGTTATGGAGGCACGAGTTATGAAAAAAGTCGTTCTCGCCGGCGCTTGCCGTACCGCTATCGGCAAAATGGGCGGTGCCCTCAGCAATGTTCCCACCGCGGAACTGGGCGCCATCGTCATCAAGGAAGCTCTCAACCGCGCAGGTGTGAAGCCTGAGCAGGTGGATCATGTGTATATGGGCTGCGTGCTGCAGGCCGCTCTGGGCCAGAACGTGGCTCGTCAGGCCAGCCTGAAGGCCGGCCTGCCCGTCACCACCCCCGCTGTCACCGTCAACGTGGTCTGCGGCTCCGGCTTGAACTGCGTTAATATGGCTGCTCAGATGATTGAGGCCGGCGATGCCGATATCGTGGTGGCCGGCGGCGCCGAGAACATGTCCATGGCTCCCTTCGCCCTGCCCAAGGCTCGCTTCGGCTACCGGATGGGCTATCCCATGGGCAAGAGCGACCTGGTGGACGTGATGGTGAACGACGGCCTGTGGGATGTGTTCAACAACTACCACATGGGCATTACCGCCGAGAATGTGGCCGAGCAGTGGGGCCTGACCCGCGAGCAGCTGGATGAGTTCGCCGCCGGCAGCCAGCAGAAGGCCTGCGCCGCCATCGAGTCCGGCCGTTTCAAAGATGAGATCGTGCCTGTTCCCGTGAAGGTCAAGAAAGAGACCGTCATGTTTGATAAGGACGAAGGCCCCCGCCCCGGCACCACTGCCGAGAGCCTGGCCAAGCTGAAGCCCGCCTTTAAGAAGGACGGCATCGTGACCGCCGGCAACTCCTCCGGTATCAACGACGGCGCCGCCGCCATCGTGGTGATGAGCGAAGAGAAGGCCAAGGAGCTGGGAGTCAAGCCCATGGCTACCTGGGTAGCCGGCGCGCTGGGCGGCGTGGATCCCTCCATCATGGGCGTTGGCCCTGTGGCCTCTACCAAGAAGGTCTTCGCCAAGACCGGCCTGACCATCAAGGACATCGACCTGGTGGAAGCCAACGAGGCTTTCGCTGCTCAGAGCCTGGCCGTGGCTCACGACCTGGAGTTCGATTCCTCCAAGCTGAACGTGAACGGCGGCGCTGTGGCGCTGGGCCATCCCATCGGTGCTTCCGGCTGCCGCATCCTGGTCACTCTGCTCCATGAGATGGCCAAGCGGGACGCCAAGACTGGCCTGGCCACTCTGTGCATCGGCGGCGGTATGGGTTGCTCCACCATCGTCAAGCGCGAGGGCTAAGAGAACAGTTCTGCATTGTAAAGGGCAGGGCCTTTTTAGGCCCCGCCCTTTTCCCAGAAAAAAGGGAGAGTGTTGATCCATGAGTTTTGTTGCTGCTGAACGGCAGGGTGCCGTGGAAATTATTACGATTAACCGTCCGGAAGCTTTGAACGCCCTGAATGCGGACGTGCTGGGGGATCTGAAGGCTGCTTTTGAAGCCGTGGATCAGCAGGCCGTGCGCTGTGTGATTGTGACGGGCGCGGGCTCCAAGTCCTTTGTGGCAGGGGCGGACATCGCGGCCATGAGCACCATGACCCAGGCCGAGGCCGAGGCTTTCGGCAAACTGGGAAATGATATTTTCCGTATGATTGAAACCTTCCCGCTGCCGGTGATCGCGGCGGTCAACGGCTTTGCCCTGGGCGGCGGCTGTGAGCTGAGCATGTGCTGTGATTTCCGCATCTGCTCGGAGAATGCCATGTTCGGCCAGCCCGAAGTGGGCCTGGGCATTACCCCTGGCTTTGGCGGTACCCAGCGTCTGGCCCGCCTGGTGGGCCCCGGCATGGCAAAGCAGCTGATCTATACCGCCCGCAATATCAAGGCGGAGGAGGCCCTGCGCATCGGCCTTGTGAATGCGGTTTACCCCGCCGAAGAGCTGATGCCGGCTGCCCTGAAGATTGCCGCCGGTATTGCCAAGAACGCGCCCATCGCGGTGCGGCACTGCAAGCAGGCCATCAACGAGGGCCTGGAAACCGGGATGGACCAGGCTGTTGTGATCGAGGAAAAGCTGTTCGGCAAATGCTTCGAGACTCATGACCAGAAGGAAGGCATGGGGGCTTTTCTGGAAAAGCGTAAGGAAAAGAATTTCACCAACTGCTGAGAACGGGGGCCAGGCGGCAGCCCGGCCCTGCAAGGTCCAAAACAAAAAATCCCTTCCCCGACCCCGAAAGGAAGAGACCCAGAGCTTTTCCTTTTTGGCTTAAACAGCTCATAAAATTAGTAAAATTGGAGGACTTAACATGGATTTTACGCTGAGCAAAGAGCATGAAATGGCGCGCAAACTGTTCCGCGAGTTCGCTCAGAACGAAGTGAAACCGTTGGCAGCTGAAATCGATGAAACCGAAGAGTTCCCTTGGGTCAACGTCAAGAAGGCGGCCAAGCTGGGCTTCTTCGGTATCCCCATTCCCAAGCAGTACGGCGGCCAGGGCGCTGATATCCTGACCTATGCCATGTGCGTGGAGGAAATGAGCAAGGTTTGCGGCACCACCGGTGTTATCATCTCCGCTCACACCTCTCTGTGCTGCGACCCCATCCTGCACTTCGGCACCGAGGAGCAGAAGATGAAGTACCTGCCTCCCCTGGCCCGCGGCGAGCACATCGGCGCTTTCGGCCTGACCGAGCCCGGCGCCGGCACCGATGCTTCCGGCCAGCAGACCACCGCTGTGCTGGATGGCGACCACTGGGTGCTGAACGGCTCCAAGTGCTTCATCACCAACGGCAACGTGGCCGACACCTTCGTGGTTTTCGCCATGACCGACAAGAAGCTCGGCAACCATGGCATCTCCGCTTTCATTGTTGAGAAGGGTTTCCCCGGCTTCTCTCAGGGCAAGCATGAGAAGAAGATGGGTATCCGCGGTTCTTCCACCTGCGACCTGATCTTTGAGGACTGCATCGTTCCCAAGGAGAACCTGCTGGGCAAGATCGGCCAGGGCTTCAAGATCGCCATGGCTACCCTGGACGGCGGCCGTATCGGCATCGCTTCTCAGGCTCTGGGCATCGGCGAGGGCGCTGTGGACGAGGCCATCAAGTACACCAAGGAGCGCGTCCAGTTCCATAAGCGTCTGTCCCAGTTCCAGAACACCCAGTTCCAGCTGGCTGATATGCACACCCGTATGCAGGCTGCTCAGCACCTGGTCTACGCCGCTGCCATGAAGAAGCAGGCTGTGAACGACGGCAAGATTAAGGGCCGCTACTCCATGGAATCCGCCATGGCCAAGCTCTTTGCCGCTGAGGCTGCCAGCGACGTTACCCGCCGCGCCGTTCAGCTGTTCGGCGGTTACGGCTACACCCGTGATTACCCGGTTGAGCGCATGATGCGTGACGCCAAGATCACCGAGATCTACGAGGGCACTTCCGAGGTGCAGCGCATGGTTATCGCCGGCGCTCTGGGCGTGAACTGATTATAGGAGGGACAAGTCAATGAAAGCGATTGTTTGTGTAAAACAGGTACCGGATACTTCCGGTAAGGTTTCCGTCAACGAGAACGGCACTCTGGACCGTGCTTCCATGGCCACCATCACCAACCCCGACGACCTGAACGCCGTTGAGGCTGCTCTGGCCCTGAAGGATCAGACCGGCTGCGAAGTAGTCGTGGTCACCATGGGCCCCCCGCCGGCCGAAGGCATGCTGCGTGAGCTGCTGGCCCGCGGTGCCGACCGTGCCGTTCTGATCAGCGGCCGTGAGTTCGGTGGTTCCGATACCTTCGCCACCTCTCAGATCATCGCTGCCGGCATTAACAAGATCGGCATCGAGAAGGGGGACATCGTCTTCTGCGGCCGTCAGGCCATCGACGGCGACACCGCCCAGGTCGGCCCCCAGATCGGTGAGAAGCTGGGCCTGCCCCAGATCACCTACGTGGCCGAGATCCAGAAGGACGGCGACACCGTCATCTGCAAGCGTATGCTGGAAGACGGCTACATGATGATCAAAACCCAGACCCCCTGCCTGCTGACCTGCATCAAGGAGCTGAACGAGCCCCGTTACATGTCCGTCGGCGGCATCTTCGATGCTTACTCCAAGCCTTTCCAGGTTCTGGGCTACGACGATCTGAAGGATGATCCCCTCATCGAGCTGGACACCATCGGCCTGAACGGTTCTCCCACCAACATCCTGACCTCCTTCACTCCTCCTCAGAAGGGCGCCGGCATGATGCTGGAGGGCAGCGACAAGGCTACCTGCGAAAAGCTGGCTGGCATTCTGGCCAAGAAACACATCATCTGAGAAAGGGGATAAACCAATATGTCGACTTTTAACAACACCGATCTGGCTGCTTTCAAGGATGTATGGGTATTCTGTGAGCAGCGTCAGGGCAAACTGATGTCCACCGACTTCGAGCTGATCAGCGAAGGCCGCAAGTTGGCCGACGAGTTGGGCGTGAAGCTGTACGGCCTGCTGCTGGGCGATGCCGTTGAGGGCATTGCCAAAGAGCTGGGCGGCTACGGCGCCGACGGCGTGATCGTTTGCGAGAGCCCCCTGCTGAAGGAGTACACCACCGACGCTTACACCAAGGTCATCTGCCAGGTGATCGAGGAGCTGAAGCCCGAGGCTTTCCTGATCGGCGCCACCAACATCGGCCGCGATCTGGGCCCCCGCTGCGCTGCCCGCCTGCACACCGGTCTGTGCGCTGACTGCACCCACCTGGATGTGGATATGGGCGTGTACAAGGACTTCCTGCGTGAGAGCTCCACTCTGGATGAGAAGCGCATCGAAGGCACCGGCACCGCTCTCGTTCTGGGCAAGCCCCACGACGTGTCCCGCGACCTGAAGATGACCCGTCCCGCTTTCGGCGGTCACCTGATGGCTTCCATCATCTGCCCCCGTTTCCGTCCCACCATGGCCACCGTTCGCCCCGGCGTTATGAAGAAGGCCGAGTTCGACCAGGCCAAGGCTGACGCCTGCGAGATCATCAAGCCCAACTTCGAGCTGACCGCTGCTGATCTGCAGACCGAGGTTCTGGAAGTGAAGAAGGCTGCCAAGAAGCTGGTTGACCTGATCGGTGCCGACTACATCGTGTCTGTGGGCCGCGGCATTTCCAAGGACGTGGAAGGCGGCATCAAGCTGGCCGAAGAGCTGGCCGAGGTCCTGGGCGGCGTTGTGGGTTCCTCCCGTGCCGTTGTGGACTCTGGCTGGATGACCCCCGATCATCAGGTGGGCCAGACCGGCAAGACCGTGCATCCCAAGGTGTATGTGGCTCTGGGTATTTCCGGCGCTATCCAGCACAAGGCTGGCATGCAGGATTCCGAGTGCATCATCGCCGTCAACAAGAACGATACCGCTCCCATCTTTGAGGTTGCCGATTACGGCATCTGCGGCGACCTGTTCAAGGTCACCCCGATGCTGATCGAGGCCATCAAGGCTGAGAAGGCCAAGAAGTAATTCTTCGCCGGGATCTTGTTATCTGCCCCCCGCCATGGGCCCTGCCCGGGCGGGGGGCTTTTTTGAGGTGAATGACATGACAGAAATATCCATGATCCGGGTACATGCCCTGATCAACAGCGCTATCCTCACGGCCTGGAGCCTGGATAACGAGGGAATGGAGCGCCAGCAGTATCTGGATTCCACCTTTTATGCCCTGAATGAGCTGAAGGTGGACCCGGAGAGCATCTATGTGGAGGAGGGCACCGTCCTTCAGGAGCTGGTGAATCTGGAACACCTGGAAGACCGGGTGCGCTCGGACGGCGCCTGGCTCTATTACGGCGAACCGGCAGAGCGCTATTTCATCCTGCAGTGGTACGAAAACGAGGGTGACGCCTGGGCCAAGGCGGAAAGCGTAAAGGGCCAGGAGGGTGTGCGCTGCTTCGTAGTGGACCTTTCTCAGGAGGGGGTCACCCCCAACGCCGACCGGAACGGCTGAATTCTATGGACAAAGAGGCGGGGCCCCAGCGGGGCTGCCGCCTTTTTTGTGCCCCGGAACAGGGCAGGGCATTGCTGCCTTGAAAAAGAAAAGGATTGTCTATATAATAAAAATGGCATAGACCTGTAAAAACCGGGGCGGCCTGCCGCCGGCCCCGTTAAGAGAAACGGAGAGACTGGCCATGAAAAGCCGGAACCATCAGAGAATCTTTAATGTGGTAAACGGCCTGCTGGACTGGCTGATCCTGGAATTCAGCTACCTGTTTTCAGTGTATCTGCGGCAGGGCATTCTGCTGGGCAGATATGACCTGAGCATTCTGAACGAGCCGGAATATATCTATCTTTCCTTGGTATACAGCACAGTGATGCTGGTGGTGTTTGCCGTATTCCGATTTTACGGCAGCTACCGGTTCCGGAGTTTTTACCGGGAAACCCTATCCCTCTTCTGGGCCAACGGCCTGGGCGTGCTGTTTCTGGGCACGGCCTTGTACCTGCTCAAATGGGGGGATTTTGCCCGCTCCCAGATGGTATTCCTGTTTCTGTTTTCCATGGTGGGGCTGCTGTGCAAGCGGGCCGTACTGCGCTGGATGCTGCGCCAGGTACGCAGCCGGGGCCGGAATACCCGGGCCGTACTGGTGGTGGGCAGCGGCAAGCTGGCCCGCCGCTATGTGAAGGAGCTGGCTGCCCGGCCTTATCTGGGCTACAATTACCGGGGCTATCTGGCAGACGAGCCGGATGAGGAGATGGGGAACTACCGGGGCAAGGTAGAGCAGTTCCGCCAGATCCTGCAGAGCGAAAAAATCGAGGAAGTGGTGGTGTCCTTGCCCGGCGCCAGCAGCGAGCAGATCGGCGGACTGGTGGCGGTGTGCGGCCGCTACAGCGCCAAGATCTCGGTGATCCCCGGGTACAATGACTATATCCCCTCCAAACCCACGGTGGAGAACCTGGCCTCCATCCGGCTGCTGAATGTGCGGCAGGCCCCGGACAAAGGCCCGTTGTGGGATTTGGTCAAGCGTGCCATGGATATTGTGGGTTCCGGTGTGGGCCTCGTCCTGGCCAGCCCGCTGCTTCTGGGGGCTGCCATCGCGGTGCGGGCCAGTTCCCCCGGGCCGGTCATTTTCAAGCAGAAACGGGTGGGCAAAAACGGCCGGGAATTTTATATGTATAAATTCCGCAGCATGTACCAGGATGCGGAGCAGCGGCTGGAAGAACTGCGGGCCCAGAACGAGGTGGACGGGCCGGTATTCAAGATGACCCACGACCCCCGCATCACGCCGGTGGGCAAATGGCTGCGCCGCACCAGCATTGACGAGCTGCCCCAGCTTTTCAATATTCTGCGGGGCGATATGAGCATTGTGGGGCCACGCCCCCCTCTGCCCGCCGAGGTGGCCCAGTACAGCGACTGGGATTGGGGCCGGCTGGCGGTGCGCCCCGGCCTTACCTGCTACTGGCAGATCAGCGGCCGCAGCAATCTGAGCTTTGAGGAATGGATGCGGCTGGACCTGCAGTACATTGAGGAGCAGGGCTTTTTGACGGATATGCGCATCATCTTCCGCACCGTGGGCGTGGTACTGCGGGGCGAGGGCGCCTATTGAGAAATCTGTGAAAATTTTGCGCCGCCGCTTTGCCGAAAGGCAGAGCGGCGGCGCTTTTTCTGCCCCGCAGGCCTTGGCCAGCACATTGCTTCACAGGGGGATTTGGTGTATACTATACAATGTATATGTATGGGCCAAAATCGCCCAAAAGACCCGGGCTTTGTATAGCCCAAAGGGAGAAAACCGCCATGAAAATACTTTTGGTCAACAAGTTCCACTACCATAAGGGCGGATCTGAGACCTATTACTTTGCGCTGGCCGACGCGCTGCGGCAGGCGGGGCATCAGGTGATCTTTTTTGCCATGGAGAGCCCCCACAATGAGCCCTGCGAGCAGGAGGCCTATTTTGTCTCCAATGTGGAGTATAACGGCCCCCAGGGAGCCGCTGCCCAGCTGAAAAGCGCGGTCAAATTGCTCTATTCCTTTGAGGCAAAAAAGAAGTTTGCCGCCTTGCTGGAACAGGAAAAACCGGATATCGTGCATCTGAACCTGGTGCACCGGCAAATCACCCTCTCTGTTGTGGATGCCTGCCAGGCGGCAGGGGTGCCGGTGGTCTTCACCCAGCATGACCTGATCTGTGTTTGCCCCAACTATACCTGCCTTTCCCCTAAGGGGATCTGTGAGGATTGCCTGGGCGGGCATTTCGGCCCTTGTGTGCGAAAAAACTGCATCAAGGGCAGCAAGGCCAAAAGTCTGCTGGGGGCTGCCGAGGCCCGGCTGTACCGATGGATGGGCAGCTATAATAAAATCGGGCTGTATATCACACCCTCGGAGTTTTATCGGCAGATGCTGGAAAAGGCGGCCTTTACCAAACGGCCGATCCGTCATCTGACAAATTTCCTGCCCCTGGGCACGGAATACAAGGCGCTGCCGGCTCAAAGCGATGAGCTGCTCTATCTGGGCCGCCTGAGCCGGGAAAAAGGCCTGGCCACTCTTTTGAAGGCCCTGAAGGAATGTCCCGGTACCCGGCTGAAGGTGGCGGGGGAGGGCCCGCAGCGGCAGGAGCTGGAAACGCTCAGCGCTCAGCTGGGGCTGGAAGACCGGGTGGAGTTCCTGGGCTTTCTCCAGGGTGAGCCCCTGCGCAAACTGGTGGCCGACTGCCGGGCGGTGGTGCTGCCCAGTGAGTGGTATGAGAACGGCCCCTATTCGGTGATGGAAGCCCTGGCCGCCGGCAAGCCGGTGCTGGGCAGCCGGATCGGCGGAATTCCCGAGCTGGTGCGGGATGGGCAGACCGGCTTTACCTTCCGGGCAGGGGATGCGGGGGAGATGGCAGGCGCCATCGAAAAACTGACAGCCCTGCCGGAGGGCGAGTACCGGGCTCTCTGCCAGAGCGCGGCGGATTTTGCCCGGGAGCATTTCGAGGCGGAAAAATACTGCGATACCCTGCTGGAATGGTATAGGGAACTGAAATAAAAGATTGAGCTGAAAAGAGGATTTCTGCTATGGGAAAACGGACATTATACGGCACGGTGATCGTCACCTACCGGTGCAACGCAAAATGCAATATGTGCGACTGCTGGAAGGACCCCTCCCGGCCGGAGGATGAGATCCAGATGGACGTGATCAAAAAGCTGCCGGAGATGGCTTTTACCAATATCACCGGCGGCGAGCCCTTTATCCGCAAGGATCTGCCCGAGATCGTGGAGGAGCTGTATAAAAAGAGCGACCGGATCGTGATCTCCACCAACGGCTATTTCACCGACCGGATCATTGAGCTGTGCAAAAAATTCCCCAAGCTGGGCATCCGCATCAGCATTGAGGGACTGGAAGATACCAACAACGCCATCCGGGGCCTGCCGGACGGCTGGAACCGGGGTTATCAGACCCTGAAAACCCTGGTGGAGATGGGTCACCCGGATGTGGGCTTCGGCATGACCGTGCAGGATATGAACTGTGAGGACCTGGTGCCCCTGTACAAACTCAGCGATGAGATGGGGATGGAGTTTGCCACCGCCACCCTCCACAACAGCTTCTATTTCCGTAAGACGGACAACAAGATCGATGACAAATACCATGTGGCCGAAAATTTTGAGGCCCTGATCAATGAGCTGCTCCGCAGCAGCAGCCCCAAAAAGTGGTTCCGGGCCTATTTCAACCATGGCCTCATCAACTATATCTACGGCAATCCCCGGCTGCTGCCCTGTGATATGTCCCGGGATGCCTTCTTTATCGATCCGTTCTGTGATGTGATCCCCTGCAACGGCATGGCCCAAAAGGCTGTGATGGGCAATCTGAAGGAAGCCCCCGACTGGGATACCCTCTGGAACAGCGAGCAGGCCAAGGCGGTGCGGGCCCAGACCCGGAACTGCCCCCGCAACTGCTGGATGATCGGCAGCGTTTCTCCCGCCATGCACAAGTATATCTGGGTGCCCGGCTGGTGGGTGTTCAAACACAAATTCCTTAAGGGGGGCAAGTACAGCCTGAAGGAAAATTCCTTCATCCCCCTGCCGGAGGAAAAGAAAGAGTAACAGGGAGCAGGGTATGGAGCGCAAAAAGACCGGGCCGCTGAAAATCGCCATGATCGGACACAAACGGGTGCCCGGCGGCGAAGGCGGCGTGGAAGTGGTGGTGGAAGAACTGGCTGTCCGGATGGCGGCCCAAGGCCACCAGGTGACCCTTTACAACCGGGCCGGAGGCCAGGGCCCGCGGCTGCGGGAATATAAGGGCTGCCGGATCATCACGGTGCCTACCCTCAACAAAAAAAGCCTGGATGCCCTGATTTATTCTTTTCTGGCGGCGGTTCGCTCTCTGTTCGGGGGATATGATCTGTGGCATTTCCATGCCCTGGGGCCCAGCGTCATGCTGCTGCTGCCCCACCTGCTGGGCAAGCGGACGGTGGCCACCGTCCACGGGCTGGATTGGCAGAGGGCCAAATGGGGCGGGCTCGGCACCCGCTATCTCCAACTGGGGGAGCGTGTGATCGCCCGCTATGCGGATGAGGTCATTGTGCTGAGCCGGGGCGTTCAGGAATATTTCTGGGAAACCTACGGCCGCAAGACCACCCTGATCCCCAACGGGGTGAACCTGCCCCAGCCTCTGCCGCCCCGGCTCATCCGGGAGGAATACGGGCTGGAGAAGGGCCGGTATATCCTCTTCCTGGCACGGATCGTGCCGGAGAAGGGCCTGCATTATCTGCTGGATGCCTTTGAAAAGCTGGATACCGACTGCAAACTGGTGATTGCCGGCGGCGACAGCCATTCTGGCGGCTACTGTGAGCAGGTGCTGGCCCGGGCAGCCCGGGATGAGCGGGTGGTGCTCACCGGTTTTGTACAGGGCGAAAAAAAGCAGGAGCTTTTTTCCAACTGCGGGCTGTATGTGCTGCCCAGCGATATAGAGGGGATGCCCATCAGCCTGTTGGAAGCCATGAGCTACGGCGCGCCCTGCCTGGTGAGTGATATTGAAGAGAACACCCAGGTACTGGGAAGTTACGGAGCCCGGTTCCGCAAGGGAGACCCGGAAGACCTTCGCCGGGCCCTGGCCCAGGCTCTGACCCAGCCGCCCCCGGCGGGCCGGGAGCAGCAGGAGTATATCCAAAGGGAATATTCCTGGGACCGGGTGGTAGAGGAAACGCTGGCCCTGTATCGGGGCAACAAGCAGGAGTAACTATGGAAAAAAACAGCGCAGGCCTGCCCAAGGTGATCCATTATTGCTGGTTTGGCCGGGGAGAAAAATCCCCTCTCATCCAGCGATGCATCCAGAGCTGGCGGGAGAAGATGCCCGGGTGGGAGATCCGGGAATGGAACGAGGACAATTTTGACGTGAACGCCTGTCCCTATTCGGCCCAGGCTTATGCGGCAAAAAAATACGCTTTCGTGTCCGATTATGCCCGGTTCTGGATCCTGTACCATGAGGGGGGCGTCTGCCTCTGCACCGATGTGGAAATTTACAAGAGTTATGAGCCCCTTTTGGAAAAGACCCCTGCGGTAATGGGCTTTGAACTGGAAAACACCATAAATCCGGGCTCGATCATGAGTGCGCTGCCCAAAGATCCTCTCATCGGGGAAGTGCTGCGGGAATATGAGAGCCGGGAATTTCTGGTGGACGGCAAGCCGGACACCACCACCATCGTGACCACTGCCACCCGGATGCTGAAGCGCCACGGTTTTACCGGAGGCAACCGCCTGCAGCAGGTGGGAAACTTCACCCTCTATCCGGGGGAATATTTCAGCCCCTTTGAACATGAGACCCAGATGTTCCGGCGAACCGAAAACACCTACTCGGTACATCACTACACCGCCACCTGGAGCCCCTGGTATCGCAAATTGCGCTTCCGGTGCATCGGGCTGGCAGCCCGGATTCTGGGCCGGGAACGATACCTGCGGCTCAAGCATAAGCTGAAGCCCTGAAAAAGAGGATAAGACGTGAAAATTCTGATCTTTCGCACCTTCCCCAGCATCCTGGACCCCAAAAGCTATAATTCCCAGGAGGTGGGGCTGGCCCGGGCCTTTGTGCGGGCGGGCCATCCATGCGATGTGGCCTATTACGGCGGCAGCGGCCCGGCCCGGCAGGAAGAGCTGGAGGTTCCCGGCTCTGACCGGACGGTGACCCTGCACTGGCTGCCGGGGCGCAATTTTTTTAAGAACGGTATCTTTTGGGGCCACCAGGAACTACTGAGCCGGTACGACCTTATTCAGGTGACCGAATACGACCAGCTGGAAAGCTGGCGGCTGTATCGGTTCTGGAAGGGTTGCCCGGTAACGGTATACCATGGCCCCTATGCCAGCGAATTTACCCGGGGCTACAATCTGAAGTGCCGGGTATTTGACCTGCTCTTTAATTCGCCCAAGAAAAACGCACGGGTTACGGCCTTTGCAAAGAGCCGCCTGGCCGAGGAGTTTTTGCGGGGCAAGGGTTTTCAGAAGGTGAGTGCCGTGGGGGTGGGCCTGGACCCTGCCGCCCTGGCCGCCCCCTATACCCCCGAAGCCCGGCAGGAGACTGCCCGGCAGAAGGAGCTGACCCTGCTGTATATCGGCGTTCTGGAAGAGCGCCGGAGCATCCCGCTGCTTTTTGAAACGCTGGCCAAGGTGCGGCAGAGCTGCCCGGAGGCCCGGCTGATCCTGGTAGGCAGGGGCGAAAAGGAATATGTGGAAAGCTGCTTTGCCAGGGCCCGGGAACTGGGCGTCTGGGATGCGGTGGAATACCATGAAAAGGTGCCGCAAAGCCAGGTGTACCAGCTGTACAACCGGGCCAATTTCTTTTTATTGCCCACCCGGTACGAGATCTTTGGCATGGTGCTGCTGGAGGCCATGTATTTCGGCCTGCCTGCCCTTTCCAGCTGGAACGGCGGCTCCTCGGTATTGATCCGGGACGGGGTGGACGGCTTTATCCTGCCTGAGTTTGACCCGGCGGCGTATGCCGGCAAAATCCTGGAACTGGCGGGAGATCCCCAGCGGCAGATCCAAATGGGCGAAGCGGCCCACCAGCGGATCCAGGCAGAGTTCCTTTGGGATGGGATCGCCGCTGAGATGCTGAAGCAGTATGAGCCGCTGGTAAAAAACAGCGAGAGCTGAGCCCGAAAGGGGGGATGGCAGATGACGCAAGAAAGAAATACCGAGCAGAAAGCGCTTCGGTTGAGCATCGTGGTGCCGGTATATAACGTAAAAGAGTACCTGCCTGCCTGTATGGAAAGTCTTCTTGGGCAGGCCGAGGGCCGTCCGGTAGAGATATTGCTGGTGGATGACGGCAGTACCGACGGATCCGGGCAGCTGTGCCAGGAGTACGCAAAACAGCATGGCCAGGTGCGCGCTTTCCAGCAGGAAAACGGAGGGGCGTCCGCGGCCCGAAACCTGGGGATTCGCCAGGCGGAGGGAGCGTATATCCAGTTTGTGGACAGTGATGACTGGCTGGAAGAAGGGGCACTGGAAAAGATCCTGGCTGCCCTGGAAAATCAGCCGGACGTATTGCTGGTAAACCTGAACCGGTACCGGGATGGAAAGAAGGAGAGCGTCACCGGCTGGCATAGCGAAAGCTTGGCCGGCGGGACGGAAGCCTTTCTGGGGCGATTGATTCGCAAAGAAGAGATGTGTGCCATGCCCCAGGTGGCGATTTTCCGCCGGCAGCTGGCCAGGGAGGGAGAGCTCGCTTTCCTGGAAGGGATCATTCATGAGGATATGGAATGGATCCCTCATCTGCTCTGCCAGGCCGGGCTCATTCAGGCGCTGGATGAGCCGGTGTACGCCTATCGGCTTGGCCGGCAGGGAAGCGTGATGAATGCCACCGGACTGGAAAGACATGTGGTCAGCCTGATGACGGCGGCACGCACCCTGATGGGGGAGAGCCAGGAGTATGACCAAACCCGGCGTAAATTCTGCTGCCGGGCGGCGGGGCTCTGCCTGTTCATGGCAATGGGATATGCTTTCCGCATGGGAGAAAGCGCGGCAAAAGATACGGAAAAAGAGATCCGGAGCGATCTGCTTCTGGCTCCGGCCCTGCGGGCCTTGCCGCAGAAATATGCGCTTTGCTGCCTGCTGGGCGGCGGGCTGACCGGCGGTATCCGAAAACTATTGGGGAAGCAAAATGCGGCTGCCGTGGATACTGGCAAAAACGCAGGCCGCCCCCGTGTCTGCATTGTCCTGGTGGGAAAACTGCCGGTGCCGGCCACCATGGGCGGCGCGGTGGAAACCCTGGTGCAGCGGCTGGTGGAAGAAAACGAAAAGACCCCTTTGCTGGATCTGACGGTGCTTTCGGTGAAGGAGGAACGGGCTCAGCGCCAGGCCGCAGAGTACAGGCAGACCCGATTTGTCTGGTTTGGCCGATATCCCTTGTGGAATAAGTTCTGGTGGCGGGTACGGGTCCTGATAAAAAAGCTCTCCGGAAAAGAGATCTGCTTTCCCTACCAGCGCCAGATTGCTTCCCGCTGGCTGAAAAAGCATGGGGCGGAATATGACTGCTTTGTAGCGGAGAGCGAGCTGGAGATGTTTATTGGCTCGGGGATCCCGGCACGGAAGATCTTGTATCATCTGCATTGGGCAGGAAACCCGACCCCGGCCCGGGACAGTGCTTTTGGAACACTGGTGGCGGTGAGCCGCTATGTGGGAGAAAAGTGGTGCCGCCAGATGAGCCGGCCCCTGGAAAGCCTGCAGGTGCTGCCCAACTGTGCCGATCTGGGGAATTTCTCCCGCCGCCTGACGGAAGAAGAAAGAAAAGAGCTGCGGCAAAAGTATGGATTTGGGCAGGACTGTTTTGTGATACTCTTTGCCGGCCGTCTGGTGCCGGAAAAAGGAGTGCGGGAATTGATCCGGGCCGTGAATCTGCTGGAGCCGGGTCGGAAAGTAGGATTGCTGGTGATCGGCGGGACCAATTTTGCCCTGTCGGAGCGGACCGGTTATCATCAGGAAATTCAGCAACTGGCCCAGGCAAGCCGGGTGCCGGTGGTGTTCACCGGCTTTGTGCCAAACCAAGAGCTGTGGCGGTATTATTCCGCGGCAGACCTGATGGCCTGCCCTGCCCAGTGGGAAGAAGCGGCGGGTATCGTCAACATTGAGGCCATGGCCAGCGGCCTGCCGGTGATTGCCACCCGGGTGGCGGGTGTGCCGGAATATCTCTCGGATCGGTGCGGATATTTCATTGAGTGGGATGAGCACCTGGTTGAAAATCTCGCCGGGGGAATCGCCAAGTTGATGGATGACCCGGAAAAGCTTGCGGAAATGTCGAAGGCCGGCCCTCAGCAGGCGGCCGCATTCAGCCCGGAAGTTTACTATCAGAGTTTTGTGGATATCATCACAAAGGCTGTAAAAATAGAACTATAAGGAAGCTGCTTTGGAACATTCAAGAACCGAAAATTCAATCCTTATCATGGTCACCGGTGTGGGACAAAAGCTGGTGAACATGGCAATCGGCTTTATTTCCCGCAAAATTTTCATCGTATATCTGGGCATGGCCTATGTGGGCCTCAACGCCCTGTTTTCTAATGTATTGTCCCTTTTGTCGCTGGCTGAGCTGGGGTTGGGCAGCGCCATCACCGTGTATCTGTATAAGCCCCTGGCCGGTAAGGACGAAGAAGAGATCCGTACCTATATGCACTTTTATAAAAAGTGCTATCGGTATATCGGTGCGGCCATTCTGGTTATGGGGCTTTGTCTGGTGCCGGCACTGCCCTATATGGTGAATTTTGACAACAGCGAGACGCCGGATGTGAACCTGTATCTGGTATATCTGCTGTTCCTGGCCAATTCCGTGGCTTCTTACTGGTTTTTTGCCTATAAATCCAGCATCCTGACGGCAGATCAGAAAGGGTACCATGTCAATAATCTGACCACCCTGTATTCTGCGCTGGCCAGCATTGCCAAGTGCCTGGTGGTGGTGCTTACCAGAAAATTCATCCTGGCGCTGATCACAGAGCTGGCGCTGGGGATCCTGAAAAATATCATGATTGCCCGAAAGGCGGATCAGTTCTATCCGTTCCTGAAAGAGCCAGGGGCAAAGCCGGTGCCGCCGCCGGTACTGAAAAAGATGTTCCGGGATGTGCGGGCCCTGTTTTTATCCAATGTATCCTTCAAGCTGTTCAGCGCCACGGATAACCTTATTATCTCGGCGGTGCTGACAACAACCCTGGTGGGATATGCGGATAACTACACCATGATCATCAACTATGTGGTGATGGTGATCGCCATGGTTACCGCTTCTCTTACGGCCAGCATCGGCAACCTGAATGCAAGGGAGAGCATGGAAAAGAGAATGGAAGTATTCCGGGAACTGGATCTTGCCAATTTCTGGATATCCAGCGTTTCCTTTGTCTGCCTGTTCTGCCTGCTTACCCCTTGCGTGCAGCTGTTCTTTGGCATGGATAAGGCACTTTCCCGCAGCATCGTGCTGTTTTTGTCCCTGCATTTTTATATGGGCACTGCCAATAACATTTTAAGCAGTTTCAAAACCACAATGGGGGTTCTGCGGCAGGGGTGTTATCTGGCACTGTTCGGCGGAGTGCTGAACATCCTGCTCACCCTGTGGCTGGCCAGCACCATGGGGCTGCCGGGGGTCTATCTGGCTACTATTCTTTCGGAAATTTTTACCACTTTTTTTCCGGTGGGATATTACACATTTCGGGATGGTTTTGGCCTGCCGTCCGGGAAATATTTGTTCACCATGGCGTGGAGAATGCTCCTTACCATGGGGATGGGGGGCTTTGTCTATTGGCTATGCTCCCTGCCCAGAGAAGTTACCTGGGGATGGTTTATCCTGCAATGCGGTGTCTGCGCACTGGTCCCCAACATCATCCTGCTGGTTTTGTTTGGTCGGACCCAGGCTTTTCGGGATTTGCTGAAAAGGGCAGAACGGATTCTTGCCCAAAGAGCGCAAAAATAAAGCACATGCCAAAGGCATGTGCTTTATAAAAAGCGCGGTCAATCCTTGTCCCGGGCAATGGAAAATCGGTTCCAGCTGGGCCAGGAAGAGAGGGTAAGCAGATTGGAAAGCATCCAGAACGCAAAGTTCACGGTGAGCGCCGAGGGTGTTTTTTCTGTAATGCAGATGCCCAGCAGCCCCAGGGTAACGGTGAATTCTGCCCAGCAGTGGTGCCGGCAAAGCATGAAAAGAAGGGCCGAAAACATCAGAGTGAACAGGACCCAGCACAGAACACCTCTCTCAATCTGCATAAAATTGAAGAGACTGTCGCCGCTGTCCGAATCCATACCGAACAGGCTCCAGCCGCTTTGCTGCCAGACCCGGAAAAAGATGAAGGGACGAGTGCTGAATAGAGAATTGATCTTGACCCATACCGGCGAATTGGGATCATAAAAAAAGCAGGGCAAAAGAGAAAGTGCCGCCAGAACGGGGGGGACGAGAGCCGCCAGCCAGGCCCAAAAAGAAAAGCGGAAAAAGCGGGGCGCCAGGTGCAGCACCAGGGCAGCCAGTTCCGAGGCTGCCACACAGAGAAACATGGAGCGGGAATCCGTCAGCAAATAGACGCCATAGTTCAGCGCGGCGATCGCGGCCCAATCCCACCAGCGGATCTTGTGCCAGCGGAGCAGGAGCCATCCCCAGTTCAGGGCCGCAATATACAGCGAAAGGATATTGGGATGGATAAAGCCCAGCGCAAAGCGATGACGGGATTCCGCCACCAAGGCGCCGGCAGTGCTGTCCACCGGGAGAAGCCCGCTGAAATACAGGGCAAAGATACACAGTGTGCCCGCCAAAAGGGTGGGCAGAAAAATCTTGAGCATCCGGCGAAGATCTTCCCCTTTTACACTCAGGATCAGCAGAAATTCCAGAAAATAGGAGGGGTTCTGTGTTATAATATGGGAGAGGAAAAAGGGCATCAGAAACAAGGATGCCCCAAAAAGCTGTTTCCAGGAAAAACGTGTGAACAGAAAAAAGCGAATCAGAGTGAGAATCAGCGCAACATCATAAAAGCTTTCCACAAAGGTGTCAAGCTGTTCTGGCGTGCCTGTCCAGTCGGCGTAGCGGAGGGTGCAGGCCCGCATCATGGTTTTGATGATATAAAAGATTACCGCGCTGTACAGGAAAAAAAGCCCGATTTTGCGGTGCCGCTCGGAATCCTTAAAAAACAGCAGGGGATGTTCATCCGTCCAGAAGGAACGGAGGGAGCGATGTGCCAGGGCACAGCGGAACATATCCAGCAGCAGCGCAAGCAGTACCAGGGCCAGCAAGGCCAGATATTGCCATAAGACCGGAATATTAATCAACATCAGCATAAATAACAATCCTTGGTTTGATCATTCCGCATAACGGTTTTGCTCCCAAGAGGGGAGACACATAATTAATCATAGCATATCCCCCGAGAAAAAGAAATATTTCAGGCTATAAAACAAGAAAGCGCCCCCGCCTGCTGGGGGAAGAACGGAAAGGATACCATGCAGATCAAAATAAAATTGGTGGATTTTTATCGGGAAGAATACCGGGACAGGGATTTTGAGGGCGAGGTGCGCAAAGCGCTGGAACCCTTAGGGGAAGTGGTGCTCAGCGATGAGCCGGATTTCCTTTTTTGCAGCTGTTTTGGCAAGCAGGCCCTGCGCTACGACTGTACCCGGGTTTTGTACATTGCCGAAAATCTTCGGCCGAATTTTAATTTGTACGACTATGCCATCGGAAATGATTGGCTGACTTATGAGGACCGTTTCCTCCGGCTGCCCTGGTACAATTTCCCGGGGTGGGCACGGGAGCGCACCCGTCTGGCGTTGAAAAAGCATGAAGTCAGCCAGGAAGAACTGGAATCCAAAAAGAAATTCTGCAGCTTTGTGGTATCCAACTACGGGGCAAATCCCCGGCGGGAGCAAACCTTTGAGGCCTTGAGTGCCTATAAACGGGTGGAATCCGGCGGGCGCAGCAGAAACAATCAGCCGGACGGCAAACCGGTAGAGGATAAACTGGCTTTTCTGCGCCAGTGCCGCTTTAACCTTGCCTTTGAAAATGCAAGCACGGCGGGCTACTGTACCGAAAAAATCGTGGACGCCTTTGCGGCGGCCACGGTGCCCATTTATTGGGGAGACCCTGCTGTAGAGAGAATCTATAACCCGGAAGCCTTTATCAATTGCAATGACTGCAAAACGCCCCAGCAGGTTGTGGAAAAGGTGCGGGCAGTGGAGGAAGACCCCCAGCGCTGGCAGTATATGCTGCGTCAGCCTGCGTTCTTGCACCCGGAACAGGTGGAGCGGGAACTGAATGAGGACCCGCTGGCCGAGTTTATCCGGTATATCGCAGCCCAGGGGCCCGAGAAAAGCCGCCGCCGCAGCCCGGATTTCTGGCAGAAAAACAACGAGGACAAAGAGCGCCAGATGGCAAAACTGGCAGATATGTGGTGGTTCCGGTATTATGCAAAGGGTGAGCGCTATTTGTGGCGGCGCAGAAAAAAATAAGAGGGGAAAGGGGAAAAAAGATGCTCTGCGATGTGGTAATGCCGATCCTGATGAGGGATTGGCCGGCGGCTCAGATCAATCTGCCGTATGTATTCCGGAATCTGCCGGCAAAACGGGTTGTGGTGGTGAGCAGCCGCCGGCTGGAACCGCTCCTGCCAAAAGATCCCCGGCTCTATTTTGTGTGCGAAGACGATCTGCTGCCGGGGCTTACCCTGCAGGCGGTAAAGGATATTATGCAGGAAAGGGTGTACAGCACCCACCGCAGCGGCTGGCTGTTTCAGCAGTTTTTAAAGCTGGGCTATGCCCGGCTGTGTGAGGATACCGCCTATATTACATGGGATGCGGATACCATTCCGGTGCGGCCTGTTTCTTTTGAAAACGAGAAGGGGCAGCTGCTGTTTACCCTGAAGGAAGAATACAACCCCCCTTATTTTGAGACGATGGAAAACCTTTTGGGGCTGAAAAAGGCGGTAAAGGAAAGTTTCATAGCAGAAAACATGATCTTTGATACGGCGCTGGTAAAGCAGATGCTGGAAGAGATGGAGGCAAACGACCGCCTGCCCGGCAAGAGCTTCTGGGAAAAAATACTTTGGGCTATACCAAAAGAAAGCCTGCAGAAATCCGGTTTCAGTGAGTTTGAAACATTCGGGACCTATGCGGTGACAAGGGCGCCCGGGCGCTATGAACTGCGGCGGCTGGCAACGCTGCGCAGCGGCAAAAATATCCTGGGGGAACGGCCTACCCCCGCGATGCTGGATTGGGCGGCGGAAAGCTATGATACCATCTCTATGGAAAAATTCAGCGTAAGTACCCCGCTCCGCTTTTTGGCAGCCAGCGAAAGGTATCGCAAAAACCATACGGCCATGCAGCTGGAAGAATATAAAAACCAATTCCGGATCATCCCGGCAGTGTATGGATGGGCGACCCACCTTTGGCCCAATTTTAAGATTTGGGGCGGAAAATACAAAAGAGCATGGAAACAGCGATTCCAGAACAGGCGGGAAGGATAAGCTATGGAAGAGAGAATGCTGCGCTATATACAGCAACGGGAATACCTGAAGCCGGAAGACAATATTAGCCGGATAGCGGGCCGGCCTGCCCAGCTGATCTGGGGCCGGCATTGGGAAACGCCGCCGTTTGTGACTATCGCGATCCCGGCTTATCGGCGTCAGGCCCTGTTGAAGCAGGCACTGGAAAGCGCTTTGGGCCAGGTGGGGTTTGAAGAGTATCAGATCCTGATTGTGGACGACAGCCCTCTGCAGGAAGGGGAAAGCTCCGAGACAGAGGCCATGATACGGGAATATGCGGATGACCGGATTCTTTATTACCGAAATCCGGAGAATTTGGGATTGATGGATAACTGGAATATGTGTTATTATCTGTCCCGTTCTCCCTGGGTCTGTACCCTGCACGATGATGATTCTCTGCCTCAGAATTTTCTGGCCAAGATGTGCGCTGTGGTGAAAAAATATCCTCAGATGGATGCGCTTTTCAACCTGGCCCATCAGTTTGATGGGGCCCAGTGCACGCCGCAGATGCAGAAAGAGCTGACCCGGCCTGTTGCGGAAAGAAAAGTGCAGATACGGGCGCAAAAATTCTGGCGCCAGAATTTCGGGTTTGCGGCAGGGCGCATTACCGGCAGCTTTATCCGGCGGGAGGCCTTTGTGGGCGCCGGCGGTTTTGGTGTGGATCATTTCCCCGGCGGCAGGGATATCCTTTATAATGATGACTATTGCCTGGCAGTGCGGCTGTTTGCAAACTACCGCTGCTATATTCTGCCCCAGAATATTTACAATTACCGGACAGGAGACAACAACGGCTCGGCCCGGGTGAAGGATTATCTGCCGGATATTGTCCAGGAATATTATCTGGGACGGAAAATATCTGAAACCAAGTGCATTTTGTGGAGATGGATCTTTTTCAAGAGAAATAAATACCAGACTGTGCGGAACGCCCGCAGGCTGGATGCCTTGGTCCGCAGCGGAAGCGAGAGGATGAACCGGGAGGCAAGGGTGGATTTTCAGGAGCTGCAGCGGGCTTGCGGCTGGAAAACCCTGGAGTGCAGCCCGCTGGGAATGCGCCTGACGGATGCTTTCTGGAAAGGGTATTCCCTCTGCCGCCGCGCACTGGAAACCGTATACAGCCACACGATCATTTGCTGATGGGAAACAGGAGTTTGGATATGGACAACCTTTTAATTTTGGGGGCAGGCGGCTTTGGCAAGACCATTGCGGAAATGGCAGTGGAAAGCAAAGAGTTTGACCGGGTCTCTTTTTTGGACGACAAAAGCACCGATCCCCGGGTGGTGGGCCGGCTGGAAGAATATCCCCTCTTTGTTCGGGGATATCAGCAGGCGCTGGTAGCCATCGGCAACAATGCCCTTCGGATGGAGCTGATTGAAAAATTGCTGCAGGCAGGATACCGGGTGCCTCCGTTTGCTTTTCGGCCTGCTTACCTGAGCCCCAGCGCCAAATTGGGAGACGGCTGCCTGATCCTGCCCGGGGCGGTGGTAAATACCTGCGCAGAGATCGGGCGGGGCGCACTGATCAACTGTGGCGCAGTGGTGGACCATGAAGCTCAGGTTGGCCCGGGAGCGCATATCTGCCTGAATGCGGTGGTAAAGGCTGCGGCACAGGTGCCTGCCGGCCAAAAAATCGAGGCCGGCCAGGTGGTGGAACGTCCCTAAAACAAGACCGTCAAAAGAGGATACTGCATGAGTACATTGTTCAAATGGGAGCTGGGCGCTCTGTTTTTGGGAGGAGTGCTGGGATTTTGGCAGCTTGCCCGGGAGGAGCGAAAGCCCTTCCCGGCCTTGCTGCGCACCTGGTGGGAAAGTGAGCGCTGGCTCTTTGCCCGTAAAGGAGAAAACTGCCGGCAGGCCATGGCAGAGCCCGCTGCTGTGCTGGTATTGTTTGCTGTTTATTTTTATAGCGTGATGACCACTGCGCTCTGTGCCATAGGCGGCTATAGCGAGGATTGGGCGTTTTGGGGCTCTTTTCAGCTGGTCCTGATGACGGCAGCTTTTGTGCTGAAAACAACTCTGTTTACCCGCTATTCCGGCTGGCAGCTGCTGGTCATGGGGCTGGTGATGGGCTATTTTTCCCTGCTGCAGATGATCACCGGATATCGCCCCCTGGGGCAGGCGGCCTTGCTGATGGTGCTGCTCAAGGATGTGGACCTGAAGCGCTGTCTGCGGTGGGTGATGGGCTTTATTTTAGGCAATGTAGTCACCAAAGCGCTGCTGGTTTGGGCCGGGCTTATTGGCAATCAGGTGGAATTGTGGGAGAATGGCCGCACCCGGATGGATCTGGGGCAGGGCAGCATGAATGCGCTGGGAATCCTGGTGGCCCAGGTTGGGGTGCTTTGGCTGGTTACCCGCTTTAAAAATCTGCGCTGGTGGGATATCGTCCTGGCCTTGGCGGTGCTTTGGTTTATCGAGGAAGTACCCAACAGCCGCAGCTCCATGATGTTTGTACTGCTGGCTATGGTTGGCTTGCTGGCAGTGAAATTCCTGCCGGGCCTGTTTCGGAAAACGCCGATACAGCTGCTTTGCTGCCTGCCTGCGCCGGCCATTGCGACTGTTATGTGGTGGTTCCACTACCATTACGATCAGAATGTGGCCTGGATGGCAAAATTGGATTCCCTGCTTACCGGGCGAATCTCGCTGTCTTACATCACCCAGTATGAGGAAATCCCCTATGGGGGGATCCGCCTCTTTGGCCAGGTCTTTGTAAGCGACCGCTTTTACCGGGTGGATGATTCCTATATTTACTACGCGTACCTGTGCGGACCCCTGATGGTGCTGCTGCTGTGCGCGGGTTTTGCTCTGCTCACCTGGAAACTGATGCGCTCCGGCAGGCCGGAGCTGGCCGTCTGTGTCATGACCTATGCCTGCTATGCGGCAATGGAACGCTGCCTTTCCGCCATCAACTTTTCGCTGCTGTTTCTGCCGGCACTGCTGTTCGGCGCGGCAGCCTTGCGCTGGCCCGCAGAGGCTGGAAAGGGGATAGGAAGAAAATCATGACCACCCTGCTGCTTGTATGTAAACTGATTTTGTGGGCATTTTCCATAGCCGGCTGGTGCCTGCTGCTCACCCGCAAGGGCGGCCTGCGGCCGGAACTGGCCCCCATCGTGGCCTTTTCCGGCATTGGGGTTGCCGTGGTGGCGGCGGGGCTGCTGAATGTCTTTACCCTGGTGGAATGGGCACTGTATCTGGGCGGCCTGGGGCTGGCAGCCTGGCTTTTGCTGCGGGAAAGGGAAGTTCTGCGTCCCTGGCTCAGCATTCGGGTGCTGGTATTTGGTTTGGCCTGCCTGTGGCTGCCCTGGCTGAGCCGAGGCGGGCTGATTTGGGGACACGACAATATGGCCCATTGGGCCATTGTGGTCAAACGGATCATCACCGAAAACCACCTGCCCAATACAGCCGACCTGGCGGTGGAATTTACCGGTTATCCGGTGGGAACGGCCTGTTTTATCAAGTACTTCTGCGATTTTGTGGGCGTATCGGATGGGCTGATGATGCTGGGCCAGGGGCTTCTGATCCTGGCGGGGCTGTTCAGTCTGACGGTGTTCCTGCCCCGGCGCAGCTGGCCCGGAGCCATTGCCTTCTTGGCCTTTGCGATATTCGCCCTTACTGCCGACGTACCTTTGAATGACCTTCGGGTGGATACCATCCTGGCCGTGCAGGGCCTGGCAGGGCTTTCTGTCATTGCTTTTTATGGCCCTACGGATCTGCGCCGGGCGCTGGGGTACGGGCTGGTACCCCTGGCATTCCTGGCCCAGATCAAGAACAGCGGATTGTTTTTTATTGCGCTGGACCTGGCGGTGCTGCTGTATTTTGCGCTGCGGGCCCGGGCAGGGGGCAAGGCCGTCCTGAAAGGGGCGGCGCTGAGCCTGGCAGTCACCCTGGGCGGCTACTGGCTCTGGCTGCGCCATGTGGCACTGGTTTTCCCTGAGGGCGAAACCAGCAAGCACGCGGTATCTCTCACGGAATATTCCGCCATTTTTGGGGAAAAGACCGCCGAGGAGATCGGGCAGTTCAACCGCCTGTTTCTGGCTCATCTCACCGACCTTTCCCAGCCGGACATCCGGATCGCAATCGGCCTGGCCATATTGCTGGCGGCATGCCTGGTTTATATCCTGCTGAGCGGGCAGGGCGGGGCGCGGAAGGCCCTGCTGCTG
>NZ_JAFBIO010000080.1 GCF_021531255.1 Allofournierella massiliensis
CTTTCGGGGAGAGGGTGGGGGTTATAGAAAGCCCAATGGTAGCAGTATTGGACCTTTTGACAAATGGAAGGATTCCTTTTGTTATTTTGCCCAAATGATACAGCATCATAAGTGTTACAGTATCATCTGTCCATTGTACATCATCATATTTATAAACAGATTCAGCGGATGTTATATTCGAATCACTGGTATGCACACTTCTCAACTGTCCCAAAAGATAAAAGATGCTTTGCTTGTTTTGTTCGACCTTTTTCTTGTTGAAATAGACAGGTTTGGAATCCTCATCATATCCTAAATCTCTTTGGAAAAGCACGCTCATTGAAAGGTTGTCAAGGTCATCATCCTTTTTCGCCAGGCACCGGTTGAAGATGGCCTGGACATTGCCCTCGTTCAGTTCCAGCGGAGTAAAGGATTTCAGAATTTCTTCCTTTGCTGCCTTTGCCTTATTCAGATTAAACCCCACAACGCAAGCCCCCTGACGCGCCCAACGGCGCAGATTTTTCGATATTGATAGTATCATACTTTATTTTTGCGCTTTTTTCAATGTGCCTTTGATGAAATCACGGAAAAGCTTTCATGAGCAAAACGCACAGCAGAAAATCCATTCCAACGGAATGGCGCACTTCTATACGCTCTGTCGAGAGTAGTACGTCCTGGGTCGCTTCATTCGACCTCAGCAGAAGAAAACTGACAGACCTCGAATGCTGCGTCACTTTGCTTCCGTCAAAGTGGCTGCACCCCCTTGCGCCGCGAAAGCGGCTATCCCCTGTGGACTTGCCGCGGCCAAACGGTTTTGACAAACCGTTCGCCGCCAGAAAGTTTGAATATCATACAAAGAAATCCTACGTATGATCGAAGCATACGTAGGATTCACTGTCTTATGGACACCCGGCGATATGCCCGGGGCCTTTTTTATTCTTCCATCTTCCAGCTGGAATCGCTCTTCTGCCCTCTTCCATCCCCATCCCTTCTGCCGCCCCCCCCAAAGAAAAAATTTTCAAATTACACTTGACTTAGTCAAGCAACCTCGTTGCACTTGACTTAGTCAAGAGAAAGTGAGGAACCCCTATGGAACGCACCCTGGCCGACCACGCCGCCCTGACCGATACTATTCCCCCGGCCAGCCACCCCTATTTCGGGGCCAGGGGTGCTTCCTCAAATACTGCGACGAGGTACGTGCCCTCACCCGACTGCCTGTCTGCGGGGTGGGCGGCCTCACCGACCCGGATTTTGTGGAAGCCCAGCTCAAAATCGGCCGTATCGACTGCGCCGCCATGAGCCGCGCCCTGATTGCCGACCTGGATTGGCCCAAAAAGGCCGCCCAGGGCCGGGCCGGTGAGATTCGCCGCTGTGTCCGCTGCAACAAGGAGTGCCTGGGCGGGATGATGGCCCACCGGGGCGTCCACTGCATTTATGAAAGGAAGGTATAAACCATGACCTATGCCATTGTATACGCCAGCAAAACCGGCAACACCCGCCTTCTGGCCGAGACCATCCGGGAGAGCCTGCCCCAGGATTCCTGCCTCTGGCGCGGCGGGCCGGACGAGCGGGCCCTGGCCGCTCTCAAGGCTGCCCTGCCCCCGCTGTAACGGCACAGGCCCTTGCCTGCCGGCCTTTCTGCCGCCCGGCCCCTCCCCCCTTTTC
>NZ_JAFBIO010000081.1 GCF_021531255.1 Allofournierella massiliensis
CCTCCCATCTTCCGCCCCCTCAATCCTCCCGGCCGGGGGCCTGCTCTCTCTCCTCGGGGGGCTCGACCGGCCGAAAAAAATCCTGCCAAAAATCCAGCCCCTCCCTCTGGGCCTGCCAGGGCCCCGGTGTGATCTCCATGCTTCTTCCTCCTTTTGCCCGCCCCATCCCCTTGACATTTTTACGGGAGTAAGTAATAATGACTGTAACAGTTGGAATGTTAAAAGCACAATTACGAAGCCCCGTAACCTATGCCCTGTATTATATACGGATTTCCATAATTTTCAAGGGATATTGTTACGTCGCTCCGTAATTTCAGCCAAATCCACAAAAAGGAGAGCTTGGGGATGTCGGAATTATACGAAAAGATCGAGGCTCTGTGCCGCCAGCATGGGACCAACGTGACCCGGATGTGCCGGGAAGCGGGGATCAGCCGGGCGCCCCTGTCGGACCTGAAGATGGGGCGCAGCCGCACCCTGGCGGCGGCCACCCTGGCCAAGATTGCGGCCCATTTTGGGGTGACGGTGGATTTCCTGCTGGGGCAGGAGGAAGCCCCCGCCCGCGACCTGCTGGATGAGGTGGACCTGGCCTTTTATGGGGAATACCGGGAGCTTTCCGAGGATGACAAGGACGCGGTGCGGGATTTTGTGCGGGTGATGCGCCAGCGCCGGGCCCGGCAGGACGGCGCCGGCGAGTAAGCCGGGCCCCAAAAACGGGTAAAATCGGGCCGGGGCTTCATCCGGGACGAGCCCCCAGGGCCCGCCCCACAAAAAAAGCGCCTGCCCGAAAGCAGACGCAAAGCAAGGCCAGGAAAGAAGGCGGCCGAGAGAGATATGTACGAATTGACGGATTTTTATGAATACTGCCAGAACCAGGGGGTGGAGGTAGGCCTGCACCCTCTGCCGGCGCCTGCCATGACCCTGCGGGACGGGGGCTGGTACTGCGTGGGGCTGGATTTCGCCAAGCTGGGCACCATCCGGGCGCTGCGCACGGCCACCATGCACGAGCTGGGGCATCTGCGCACCGGGGCGCTGCACAAGGTGGACAGCCCCTACCAGCTGGTGGCCCAGAGCGAGTACCGGGCCAACGCGGACAGCTTCGGCCGGTACCTGAACCCCCAGGCCCTGCGGCAGGCCATGCGTGCCGGCTTCCGGGAACCCTGGGAGCTGGCGGAATATTTCGACCTGGAAGAATCCTGTATCCGGCAGGCCCTGTATTACTGGACCGAGTGCCGGGGCATCGCCATATAAGGAGGGCTTGGGGATGGAATACACCCTGAAAAAGCAGCAGGGGGACAGCCTGGCGGTGCCGAAGCTGGTATTCGCCAACCTGACCCGGGCAGACGGGGACACGGTGCGGGTAGCCCTGTACCTGTTGGGGGGCGGCGGGGCCGAGCCGGCCCAGATCGCCCATGATTTAGGCCTCAAGAGCGCCCGTCAGGCCCAGGCGGCCCTGGAATGGTGGGCGGGGGCGGGCCTTTTGGAGC
>NZ_JAFBIO010000082.1 GCF_021531255.1 Allofournierella massiliensis
GCATGGGTGGTGAACAGCTGGCTTCCGGGAGCCAGGCCGTGGATCAGCAGGCCGCCCAGGAAGATGGCAGCAACGCCGATGACGCCGGGGTCGGCCATCATGCCCATGACATTCTCGATGCCCTCGGTGGTGTAGGGACGGCCGGCAGCCACGCCGTTGATCAGAGCGGCAGTGGGGAAGAAGCCGATGGTGTAGCCGTCGGGCTCGGCTTGAGCCAGAGCAGTCCAGCCCACGTCACCGGAGGCGCCTTCCTTGTACTCCACAACGATGGAGTGTTCCCAGCCTTCCATCTTGCGGACCTTCTCGGCCAGCAGACGGAAGTACACGTCATAGCTGGAGCCAGCGGCAAAAGCGTTGATGTAGGTGATGTCCTGAGTGGGGTAGCCCTCGGGCAGGCCGGTGGACGCAGCGCCGGAAGCAGCCTCGCTGCCGGCGGCAGAAGAGCTGGCAGCAGCAGAGCTGCTGGAGCTGGAACCGCCGCAGGCGGCCAGGGAGAGCGCCAGCGCCGCGGCCATGGACAGAGCCACAGCCTTCAGAACTTTTTTACTCATTTGTAGCGTTTCCTCCTTGGTTTGGAACTGAATTGAAAAATATATTCAAAACCGCCAGGGGCGGCCCGAACCGAATTTTACCTGTTTTTTACAAAAAGAAAAAACACGCCCATAGGCTGCCCCTACAGACGCATTGTCCCTCCGCCGTATAACACGCATTTTCCCTGCTCGGATCGGTGACGATAGATCTGTATCCAATTGGCGTACAAACCGCCGGCATTCCTGAGAGATACCGCCGCTTATCTGCCAAAAGCACAGGCGGGCAAAAAAGCCCTGCGATTCAATCGCTTATAGCGCCCCGGCTTTTTTGTCAATGAAATGTTAATTTTTGTAACTTTTTGTATGTTTTTAAAAGAAAGCCCTTCAACCTTGCTCGGGCAGCAAAAAAAGGACCCCTCGCGGGGTCCTTTTTTTGTGTTCTTTGCTGCGGTACAGCGCGCTTTCAGCTCTATCCTGCTGTGAAGATGATTTTAAAAGACGACCTGCTGCTGAGCCGCCCCGCTGGTGGCCAGGGCCTGGGAACCAGACGAATTTGATGCTGAACTATTGGTCTCTCCTGAGGGTGCCTCTGTGGGCTCAGGCTCAGGCGCGGTAGTGGGCTCCGGCGCAGTGGTGGGCTCCGGCGTGGGGGCCTCGGTGGGCGCCGGGGTGGGGG
>NZ_JAFBIO010000083.1 GCF_021531255.1 Allofournierella massiliensis
GGGCCGGGGCGGCCGGGGCAAGGCCCCGATCCCGGGCCTTTTCTTCCAGGGTCTCCAGGGCCCCCGCCAGGGCCCGGTAGTCCTCCTCCTCGTCCAGGGGGCTGGTCATGGCCAGGAGGTAATCCGGCTGGGCCATCTCGGTCTCCATCCCCCACACCCGGCGCAGAAGCCCCGCCAGCCGGGGGCCGTCCCAATTGCCCGGGCCCCGGCCGATCACCAGCTTGGAGGGGTCCTTGCCATGGCAGAAGCCCGGGTGGGCCGAAAGGCTCTCCCCGGTATAGAGGGGCAGCCGTTCCAGGCTGGCGCACCAGGCCTCAAAGAGGAAGAGCCGGCTCCACCAAAGGCTCAGGGCCTTCTGCCCCGCCTCGCTTTCCAGCCAGCGCAGGCAGCTGTCCATGGAGGCCATGAGGATATAGGAGGGGCTGCTGGTTTCCAGCATATCCAGGGCGTGGTCCACCGCCGCCTGGCTCACCAGGTCCCCCTGCAGGTGGAGCAGGGCGCTCTGGGTGAGGGCGGGCAGGGTCTTGTGGAGGCTCTGGGCCACCAGGTCCGCCCCGCCGGCCAGGGCCCCCGCCGGGAAGGGGCCAAAGCCCAGATGGGCCCCGTGGGCCTCGTCCACGATCAGGGGGATGCCCCTCTGGTGGCAGAGGTCGGCCAGGGCCGGGATGTCGCTCAAAATCCCCTCATAGGTGGGGGAGGTGATGACCAGGGCCTTGGCCTGGGGGTGTTCTTCCAGGGCAGCGGCGGCCGCCTCGGGGGGCAGGCTGCCGCAGAAGGGCACCCCCGGGGCCTGGGCCGGGCTGACCCAGCCCACCCGCAGCCCCCGCAGCTCGGCAATATGGCAGAGGGCCTTGTGGCAGTTGCGGGCCGCCAGGATCGTATCCCCCGGTCGGGTGACCGCCGTCACCGCCGCCTGCAGCCCGCAGGTGGAGCCCCCCACCACAAACCAGCTGTGCCCGGCCCCGTACAGCCGGGCGGCCCGGGCCTGGGCCTCCTTCAAAATCCCCTCGGCCCCGTGCAGGTCGTCCAGCCCCTTCACCTCGGTGAAGTCCCGCTCCCAGGGCAGGGCCGGGTCCACCCCCTCGCCCCGGCGCTTGTGGCCGGGCATATGCCAGGGGCGGATATCCGCCCCGGCGTACCGGGCCAGAAAGGCCGAGAGGGGTTCGTCCGGGGCGGGGG
>NZ_JAFBIO010000084.1 GCF_021531255.1 Allofournierella massiliensis
GCCTTGGGCAGGATGTAATCGGCGCACAGCTCCTCATCGCTCACCAGCCCTGCCAGAGCATAGGCCGAAGCGATCTTCATGTTCTCGGTGATCTGGCTGGCGCGCACGTCCAGAGCGCCCCGGAAGATGCCCGGGAAGCAGAGCACGTTGTTCACCTGGTTGGGGTAGTCGCTGCGGCCGGTGGACACCACCGCCGCGCCGGCTGCCTTGGCCTCATCCGGGAAGATCTCCGGGGTGGGGTTGGCGCAGGCAAACACGATGGGATCCTTGGCCATGGTGCGGATCATATCCCCGGTCAGGGTACCGGGTGCGGAAACGCCGATGAACACGTCCGCGCCCTTGATCACGTCTGCCAGGCTGCCCTTCAGCTTCTCAGGGTTGGTCACCTTGGCCATCTCTTCCTTGATGGGGTTGAGGCCCTCACGGCCCTCATAGATGGCGCCCTTGCGGTCGGTCATGATCACGTTCTTCAGGCCCATGCTCATCATCAGCTTGATGATGGCCACGCCGGCAGCGCCGGCGCCGCTGGTGACGATCTTCACGTCTTCCAGCTTCTTGCCCACCACTTTCAGGGCATTGATCATGCCCGCCATGGTGATCACGGCGGTGCCGTGCTGGTCGTCATGGAAGATGGGAATATCACAGCGCTGCTTGAGCTTCTCCTCAATTTCAAAGCACCGGGGCGCGGAGATGTCCTCCAGGTTCACGCCGCCGAAGGAGCCGGCCAGCAGGGCCACCGTGTTCACGATCTCATCCACATCCTTGCTGCGCACGCACAGGGGGATGGCGTCCACATCACCGAAGGCCTTGAAGAGCACGCACTTGCCCTCCATCACCGGCATGCCTGCCTCGGGGCCGATATCCCCCAGGCCCAGCACCGCCGTGCCGTCGGTGACCACCGCCACCGTGTTCCAACGGCGGGTCAGCTCATAGCTCTTGTTCACATCCTTCTGAATTTCCAGGCAGGGCTGGGCCACGCCGGGGGTGTAGGCCAGGCTCAAAGCTTCCTGGCTGTCCACCGCCGCCCGGGGGGTCATCTCGATCTTGCCCTTCAGTTCATAGTGCAT
>NZ_JAFBIO010000085.1 GCF_021531255.1 Allofournierella massiliensis
TTTGCCCGGGAGGCGAAGAAGGCAGGCAAGAGCTGCCTGGTAATCGATAAGCGGGACCATATTGCGGGCAATATCTATACCCAGGAGATGGAGGGCATCCAGGTGCACCGGTACGGTGCCCATATCTTCCACACCAACAACCGGCAGGTGTGGGAATATCTGGGGCAGTTTGCCGAGTTCAACCGGTATACTAACAGCCCGGTGGCCAACTACAAGGGCGAGATCTACAACATGCCCTTCAATATGAACACCTTCAACAAGCTCTGGGGTGTGATCACCCCGGCCCAGGCCCAGGCCAAGATCCAGGAGCAGCGGGCGGCGGCCGGGATCACCGAGCCCAAAAACCTGGAAGAGCAGGCCATCAGCCTGGTGGGCACCGACATCTACGAAAAGCTGGTGAAGGGCTACACCGAAAAGCAGTGGGGCCGCCCCTGCAGCCAGCTGCCGGCCTTCATCATTCAGCGGCTGCCGGTGCGCTTTGTGTACGACAACAACTATTTCAACGCCCTGTACCAGGGCGTCCCGGTGGGCGGGTACACCGCCATGGTCCAGCGGATGCTGGAAGGCATCCAGGTGCGTCTGGGGCAGGATTACCTGGCCGACAAGGCGGGCTGGGACGCCCAGGCCAAAAAGGTGGTCTACACCGGGCCCATCGATGCCTATTTCGGCAGCTGCTATGGCCCGCTGGAATACCGGAGCGTGCGGTTTGAGACCGAGGTGCTGGATACCCCCAACTACCAAGGGAACGCGGTGGTGAACTACACCGACGCCGAGACTCCCTATACCCGGATCATCGAGCACAAGCACTTTGAGTTCGGCACCCAGCCCAAAACGGTGATCAGCCGGGAGTATTCGGCGGAATGGAAGCCGGGGGACGAGCCCTATTATCCGGTGAACGACCAAAAGAACGGCGAACTGTACGCCCGCTACAAGGCCCTGGCTGATCAGGAAGAAAAGACGATTTTTGGCGGCCGGCTGGGCGAGTATAAATACTACGACATGGACAAAGTGGTGGAAGCGGCGCTGG
>NZ_JAFBIO010000086.1 GCF_021531255.1 Allofournierella massiliensis
TACCTGCCCCCCGACACCCAGCGGGCCCCAGCCAACGCCCCGGCCCGCTGGCAGTGCGGCGTCTGCGGCTATATCTACGACGGGGACACCCCCTTCGAGGAGTTGGGCGAGGATTACCGCTGCCCGGTCTGCCGTCAGCCCAAGTCGGTGTTCAAAAAAATCTGAAAGGCTGATTAAGGCCGGCATGCCCGGGGCATACTACTCATGACCGAACAGGAGGTGAGTAGTGATGGAAAATGTCGGCGTGAAGTGCGACGTGTGTGAGTGCGTGCACAATATGGCCAGCTGCAAGTGCGACCTGCGTACTATCGAGGTCACCAACCAGAAGACCGGCGCGAACTCCGTGGACGTGCCCCATTTCTGCAAGAGCTACCAGAGCAAGTAAGCCCTGCCCCCGGTGGGCAAAAGGGAGAGCGGCAAGCCACGGCGCCTGCCGCTCTCCTTTTTTGGGCCGGGCGGGGGTGGGGCGGCGAGGCGGGTGCAGGCTTGCCGGGCGAATCCTCCCCCACCGGACGGGTTTGTTTCCTACGGTCTTGCCGCCGGGCAGCTTTGGGGGCAGCTCTGGGGCCCCTTGCCCAAACCGGCCTTGACTTTTGGAATTTCGGTGGTATAATATGTAACAGTTCTTCCCCTTTGGGGCAAGACAGGAGCGCGGGTTTAGCTCATCTGGTAGAGTGTCTGCTTCCCAAGCAGAAGGTGGCGGGTTCGAGCCCCGTAACCCGCTCCAATAAATAGGCGACAAATCGAAAGATTTGCCGCCTTTTCTGTTTTT
>NZ_JAFBIO010000087.1 GCF_021531255.1 Allofournierella massiliensis
GCTGTAGCCGCTGATATCCAGCCGGGCTTCCAATTCCCCCAGCACCCCGAACAGCCAGCCGCAGTATTCCTCCAGCAGGCCCTTCTCCATGATGAACATATTGAACCGGTGGCCGCTGGTGCGCTTCATCACCCGGTCAAAGGCGGGCAGGTATTCCGGCCAGCTCTCGGCCAGGATCTGCCGGGTCTCGTCCAGATCTTTAGCATGGTGGGCGTGGGCGTACTGGCTGTAGCTGGTCTCTATGAAGTACCGCCGCTTTTTGGGCAGCACCAGACCGGTTTTGGCCAGGGCCTTTTCCATCTGGGGGCCATGGGCCACCCGCTCCCACTTCTCCCCCGCCCGGCCGGCGGCAAAGTACCTCCGGTAATGGGCCAGGCCTATGTAGTCGGCATCCAGATTCTTCCAGGCCCAGTACAGCACCGTCAGCTCGCAGTAATGGGGGTTTTTGCGGGAGATGTTCTCCCCCGTATCGTCTCCCTGCACTCCTTCCAGGGGCGGATGGAGGGCGGCCCCCGCCTGCACCGGCAGATAACAGTCATCGGCAGGCAGGCGGCAGGGTTTGTGGGCCGCCACCAGGATCTTCATATTCAAATAGGGTCTCTCCGTTTATTTCAGCTGTTCGTTGTTTACCATCCCGCCGAAAACCGTCTTGAACAGGATTTTCAAATCCAGCCCCAGGCTCCAGTTTTCGATATACCAGATGTCATGCTCCACCCG
>NZ_JAFBIO010000088.1 GCF_021531255.1 Allofournierella massiliensis
CGGCGAGGGTTTGGGGAGCGGGGGCAAGGCAGGGGACGGTTATTTGCGCCGAATGGCCAGCCCGGCCGCCGCCTCATACACCCGGTCGGCCTTTTGGGCCAGGGCCTGGTTGAGCCGGCCCATCAGACGCAGGTAACAAAGGGTATCCCCCAGATAGTCGGCCCCGCCGCTGTTGACCTCCTCGCTCACCAGGACGAGGTGGCGGCAGCGCCGGGCCAGAAGGTCGATCCCGGCCAGGATCTCGGCCTCGGCATTCCGGGCAGCCCCGCCGGGGGCTTGTCCCGCTCCGCCGGGGCTGAACAGCTCGTTGGCCGCCAGGGTGCCGATGCTTTCCAGCAAAACGAGGCTGTCCGGGGGGAGGGCGTCGGCCCCAAGGCGGGTAAGGCCCAGGGGAACTTCCAGGGTGGTGTAGCCGTCCTTTGCCCGGCGCTGCCGGTGGCGCAGGATGCGGGCCCGGCTCTCGGCGTCCCGGGCCGAGAGGGTGGCCAGATACACCCGGGGGCCGGGCTGGCTTCGGGCCAGGACCTCGGCCAGCTCGCTTTTGCCGCTGGACGCGCCGCCGATGAAAAGGGTGAGCATGGGGGCCTCCTTGTGGGGGGG
>NZ_JAFBIO010000089.1 GCF_021531255.1 Allofournierella massiliensis
CGCCCCGGCCTTTTTTGCCCCACCCCCGGGGCGATTTTTCCATTATAATTTCCATTATAATAAGTATATATACTATATAAGGGCCGGCAAAAGGCCGCGCCCGGAAAGGAACCAGCCATGCTTACCGGTCTGCCATTGTTTCACTTTTTCGACTGCGGCAATTCCTATTGCGGCGAACACAAGGGGATGCGCTACCGCATCGAACCCGTAAAGAAGGAGGAGGGCAAGGAGCTGCGGGTCATCCTCTGGCCCGAACCCTGGTGCCTGGAAAAGACCCCCGAGGCCCAGCGCCGGGTCAAGAGCTTTGGCTACGACCAGGCGGGGCTGGATGAGGCCATTGCCTGGCTGAGCCAGGCCTATCAGGCCGAAAAGGAGACCTGGAAGGCCGCCCTGGAGCTGCCCTGGAGCGAAGCTGCCGCAAAGGCCACAGAAAACACTGCCCCTGCGGGGGAAAACTGAGCAAAAAGTCGAAAGCCAAAAAAAGATGAAAAAAGGCGTTGACAGAAGAGGAAAAGGGTGGTA
>NZ_JAFBIO010000008.1 GCF_021531255.1 Allofournierella massiliensis
GGAGGCTGGGTGGGCGCTGGGGTGGGTGTCGGAGTGGTGGTATTCGTCACCCCAGGCGTGGGGGTAGGCGTAGAAGTAGGCTTGGGGGTCTCGGTGGGCTCTTCGGTGGGTTCCGGCGTTTCCTCCGGCTCATCCTTTTCAAAGTGAGCTATCAGCACCACGCCGTTGGCATCCGCGCTTTCCGGCACGGTAAATACCAGGGTGGAAGAGGAGCCGACACTACCCAGAGTAGCGGTCCAATGGCTGAAATGCCAACCCTCGTCCGCCACCGCCGTCACAGCAGAGCAGCTCTGGCCCTTCTTAACGCTCTGGGTGGTATTACCTTCCAGATGGCCGCCTTCCGTTGCCTGGAATTCAATGGGTACCTTGGCCCCACGCACAGCGATGGGGTCACTGCTAATCAATCCCGGAGGTGTCTCGTTCCGCTCAGGCACCGGGCTGAGGGGCTTGGGCCGATCGTCCTCCGTAATATAGGCATGGGTGCGGACATACTCAAACAGGGCGTCCACACCTTTCTGGGAAAGATGCACGCCGTCGCTGAGGGTATAGTCCGTCTTGGCCCAGCCGGTGGTTTCGTCCTTCAGGGCCTCGGCGCTGTTCAGATATTTCCAGTCGTTGGCCTCGCACATATCCACAATGGCCTGGTTGTAGGCATCGATCTGGCTCTGATGGAGATTGGTGTTTTCCCGCAGCTTATCCAGCGGCGGGATGCTGTTCACGATGATATCCACGCTGGGGTAGGCCTCCTGAATGGCCTTGATCCCCTCTTCATACTGTTCGATAAATTTGGTGGCATCCGTACCGGAACCGGACAGGTTGTTGGTACCGAAGGTGATGATCACCCGCTCCGGCTGCATGATGGAAACCGCCTTGGGCATGGTCACATACTGGGAGTAACCCTTGAAATCCACACAGGCCAGGGTCTTGATGGCCCCCACGCCCATGCTCACCACTCCGATATCATTTTCCAGGGTGGTCTTGCCGTACATCATAAAACGGACGGTGTTGCTGTCGCCCAAAAACAGGGTGCTGTTCACATAGTCCTCGCCGGCATCCTTGGTGAGCGGCAGAACCGTGCCCTCGTAAATATCCGTATCAATAATACCCTGGGCCGCGTCATAGTCCTTATCGGCTTCCGGCTCTACCCATTCGCTGGATACCGCGGAATACACCGGCTCTTCCCCGCCGCTCACGGCCAGCACGATGCCGCCCACCAGGGAAAAGATAGCCAGCAGCACCACGATTGCCGCCACCGGCAGGGCATAGGGGCTTGCCGCAAACAGCAGCAGTTTTTTCTGCACGCCCTTCTCTTTCTGTGCTGCCTTGCGCCAGTATTCCTGGCACTGGGCATAGCGCTCCTTCCATTTCTGCCAGGGTGAAGCCCCGGCTGAATGTTTATTGGACATAATAAAACCTCTCGCTCTGTTCAGTTTTTCGGAAAGGCTTTGCCTGGAACGCGGTTCCTCCAAATCTCCTCCGCTTTCCGCCTTCCTGTACAGCAGTAAAGCGGGCCCATGCCCGCAAAATTTTTTTTATTGTACATCATTTCCTCTCTGCTTTCCAGCCCCGGGCGGCTCAAAAAGCGGGATTTCGGCACTTTGCTGCCTTTTTTGAGGAAAATCCTGCCAGAAAAAAGCGCTCCGTCCCAATGGGACGGAGCGCAGATAAGACAAACAAAATACTTTTATCCCTGGTATTCTTCCAGAAGGCCGGAGCTTTCCAGCGCCGGGCGCAGCGCCATATACAGCACCACAGCCGCCGCCGTGCTGATGACCGCGTTGATGACGCAGGCCGCAGCGTTCCAGGCCAGGGTAAGGTCCGCGGCCGGCTTGCCCAGGATCAGCAGCTTGTAATAGTAGCCCAGCAGCGGGTCAAAGATGCTGTTGAACACCAGGCCTGCCAGGGAGGAGAGGATCGCCGGCATGGTCCAGGTCTTTTTATCCTGCCGCTCCCGCAGATGGAACAGCCGATGGGCCACAAACCCGGTAATCAGGCCGATACAGAGTTTGAGTATCAGGGTCTTGGGGGCATACACCACATACATAGGGTCGAACAGATCCCCGATGGTCATGCCGATGGCGCCGCCCAGGGCCCCGTACATCCCGCCGAAAAGCAGTGCCCCCAATACCGGCACCATGTTGCCCAGATGCACGCTGGTGGCATCGCCGCCGGGCAGGCTGATCTTGAACTGAATGTATGTAAAGCAAACATAACTGAGGGCGGCCAGCAAACCGATGACACACAGATCCCTCACCGTGAATTTTTTCTTTTTTCTCTTCATAACTTTCTGCTCCCATCAAAATTTCCGACCTGTCTTGACGACGGGCCCCGGTCGGTATATGCTCATTATAGCCATTTCTGAACTCATTAAAATGCCCAGAATATAACTTTTTTATGGATTCAGTTTTAAGAATTTATATCCAATAAGGAGATATTATGATAGATTTTACAATCAGTTTATCATCTGATCCCCATCTGCCTTTATACGAAAGGCTCTACCGCTCCCTCAGTTCCCAGATCCGTTCCGGCCAGCTCAGTGCCGGGCAAAAGCTGCCCGGCAAGCGCAGCCTGGCCCAGGCCCTGGCCGTGAGCGTGAACACGGTGGACACGGCCTACCAGCTGCTCACAGCGGAAGGTTACCTGGAAGTGCGGCCCAAAAGCGGGTTTTATGTGCTGCCGGTACCCCAGGCCCTGCCTAAGGCCGGCCCTGAAGAAGCCCTGCCCCGCCCCTCTCTGCCCGGAGGGGATCCCCTGCCCCAGCCCCGGTTTGACCTTTCCACCGGCGGTGTGGATACCTCTCTTTTCCCCTTCCGCACCTGGGGACGGATCCAGAAGGAACTTCTCTACTCCTCTCCCCAGCTGCTGACCCGGGGGCCGTCCCAGGGAGACGAAGAATTGCGGGCGGAAATTGCCGAATACCTGCGGGCCTACCGGGGGGTTCACTGCCGGCCGGATCAGATCGTGATCGGGGCGGGCATTGAATACCTGCTGGGGCTTCTGGCTCCCCTTCTGCAGGGGCCGGCGGCGGTGGAAAACCCCGGTTACCGGCGTACCCGCACCATCCTGGAAAACAACGGTTTGGCCTGCCTGCCGGTGGATATTGACCGGGAGGGGCTCTCGGTCAGGATGCTGGCTGAAAGCGGCGCCCAGGTAGCCTATGTGACCCCCAGCCATCAATTCCCCACCGGGCTCACCATGCCGGCCGGCCGGCGGGGAGAGCTCCTGCGCTGGGCCGGAGAAAAGCCGGGCCGCTGGATCATTGAGGATGATTACGACAGTGAATTCCGCTTTGACCTTCGCCCCCTGCCCAGCCTGCAGGGGATGGGCGGGTCGGACGGACCGGTCATCTATCTGACTACCTTTTCCAAAAGCCTGGCCCCCAGCATCCGTATTGCGGCCATGGTTCTGCCGGATTCCCTGCTGCTGCCCTACCGGCAGCGGTACTCGGTTTATTCCTGTACCGTGAGCCGGTTTGAACAGCAGACCCTCTGCGAATTCATCCGCCGGGGGCATTTTTCCCGGCATCTGGCCCGGCTTCGCAGCCAGTACAAGGGGCGGATGGAAGCCCTGCGGGAGGCCCTGAACGGGGCCTTCGGCCCCGAATTGCTGGAACTGGAGGGCACCCACACCGGCCTGCACCTATTGATGCGGCTGAAGCGTGGCCCCGGTGAGGAAGAACTGGCCGGGGCGGCCCGGGCCGGCGGCGTCCCTCTGGGGCGGTTGAGCGATTACTATATATGCCGGAAAGGAAAGTGCCCTGCCCGCACCCTGGTGCTGGGCTATGCCGCCCTGCCGCCGGAGCGGATCAATGAACTGGCCAGCGCCCTGCAGGAGCTTTGGCGCCCCTTACTGGGATAAATCGGCTTCCTGCGCCTGCCCGGAATCCACTTCTTTCTCCTGGGTCAGCTGGCCGAATTCCTCCTGGGCCAGGTTCAGGGCCTCTTCATTGAGGGAATAGCGGCTGGTACGCCCCTCCCAGTCTCCCGGCAGCAGCTGTGCTTCCGGTTCGGCCTGGGCCAGGTAGCCCAGGGTATCCTCCAGGGTATACAGGTCCACCCCGCTTAGATTGGTGAGCAGGCTGCCGCTGTTCTGACGCAGCACGCCCCCTACAGCGGAGCCCAGGTTCTCCCGGTTCTGGCGGGCAAAGGCCTGCCAGATGCCCGCCCTCAATCCTGCCAGGCAGACCGGTTCCAATTCTGCCTCTTCCAGCAGCCGGGCAGCCCCCTCCCCGTTCAGGGTGAGCACCCCTTCGGTGAGGCCCAGGGCTGCCCGCTCCTCCTCATTCAGCAGCCCGTCCAGGTTGAGCCGGGCAGTGCCAGCCTCCTCTGCCGCCTGGGCCCACACCTCCGGCGTTGCGGCCAGATATTGCTCCAGGGGGATCTGGAGGGTATCCGACAGCAACCCGGCAGCCCGGGCCGGCCCGGCTGAAGCATAGGCCTGGGCAAGGGTACAGGGCCCCTCGGCGCTGAGCACCACCGTCTGGGCCGGCAATACATAGATCTGAAACCGGGCCTGGGAGGCGTTCAGCCGCACCAGCAGAAAGGCGGGTTCTTCCGCCGCGCTCACCGCCAGCAGAGAGAGATCGTTTTTTCCGGTGGGGCGGTTGACCGGCACGCCGGACTGAATCTGCTCGGTCCGGGCTGTTTGGGGAAACGCCGCCACATACAGGGCAAAGCCGCCCATCACCGGCATGACCACCGCCAGGGTGAGCAGAAACGAGAGCCAGAAGCTCCGCACAGGCCCGCTTCTCATATTTTTTCCTCCTTTGGTTTTTGCTGCATAAAGAATGGCCCGAAGGCCGATGCTTTATACAGGCTTTTCCCCCGCCCTCAATGGGCGGAAAGCCCCGAAAGGAGGAGCGTCCCATGAAAAAGTTCGGAAAGCAGCCGGCTAACCATCAGGAGGAAGAAAGCTTCTGGGTAGACCTGCCGCCGGTTTCCCCGGAGACTGACCCTCATCACCCGGCCCAGCCGGAAATGCGGGCAGGAATCCCTCAGCCGCCCCCTGCCAGCCGCCAGGACCCTCAGGGCAGCTGGACCGGCCGCCCCGAGGACCCTTACGAGACCCCGGTGCAGGACCAGGACGACCTGTAACCATCCCCGGCAGACAAAACGCCCCCTGCCCGATACAACGGGCAGGGGGCATTTTCAGGTTTTCTTTTGATAGACCAGAAAGCGGAACTGGATGGGGGTGATCAGCTCTTCCCGCTCCTGCAGTTTCTGAGCGCCCTGACGGGGCGTTTTCCAGTAATAGGGGGTCATGGCAAACAGATCCGGTATCTGGGGGCCCCGAAGGGTGATCTGCCCGCTTACCGGCAGATCTGCCTGCTGCACAAAGCCGGGGTATTCCACCTGCCGGCAGGGATTGCGGTAGGGGGTATCATAGAGTACCTCCTTGAGCCCGAACAGGTGATCCGGGCCGGGCACCGCATAGATCAGCCAGCCGCCCGGGCGCAGAGTACGCAGGTATTCCTCCCGGGCAAAGGGCGCGAACACATTTACCGCCAGGTCGGCCCAGCCATCCCGCACCGGGGCGGCAAAACAGCTGGCCACCGCAAAGGCTGCCTGCTCCTTCTGGGCCCGGGCCGCCAGACGGACTGCCTCCTTGGAGATATCAAAGCCGATCAGCCGGGCATCCCCCGTTTTCTGAACAAGGGCAGGCAGAAGGGCCCGGTCATAGTATCCCTCGCCGCAGCCGGCATCCATCACCCGGAATGGCTGGCCGGGCCGGGCCAGGTCGGCGGCCAGATCGGCCAGAGCCTGGGCAAAAAGGGCATAGTTCCCCCCTTCCAGAAACCGGCGGCGGGCTTCCACCATCAGCGGGCTGTCGCCGGGCTGGCGGGCATGCTTTTTCTGTACCGGCAGCAGGTTTGCGTAGCCCTCCCGGGCCAGATCAAAGCTGTGCCCCCGGCTGCAGGCCAGCCGGCCGGGGCAAAGTTCCAGCCCCCGCCCGCAGACCGGGCACCGAAACCCCTGGGCTGCCAAGGGGTTCATTCCTCGCCTTCCTCCACCGGGGCGGAAAATCCGCCGTGGCACTTCATATATTCCTCAAAGTTGGCGAATTTCTTGGCAGGGGGCTTGCGGCTGATGAGCAGCAGGCCCGGGTCCTCCTCGTCCGGCTTGGGGGCGGGCCGATTCCGCACAGGCGCCGCCTTGGCGGGCTGAGCCTTCACGCTCTCCTTCCCGGCAGGGCGGGCAGGCCGGCTGCCCCGGCTGCTCTGGGCCCGTGGGGCTTGAGCGGCATTTTCTGCCGCCGTTTTTTCCTTGCCTGCGGCGCTCTCCTTGACGGCGGCGGCAGGGTTCTGGGCAGCGTCCCGACCGGCCCCGGCCCGATGCCAGCGGCGGCGACGGCGGGCGCTGGAGGACAACCCCTCGGCAGGGGCCGCGTTTGCTGCGCTTCTTACTTCTTCCACGATTCTTTCCTCTTTTCCTTTTGTTGTTGCGGTGGCGGGACGGAGGGGCTCCTGCGCGGGAGCGGGCTTCTGACCGGCCCAGGGGTGGTTTTTCACCACCGGTATCTTCTTGCGGTTCAGCTTTTCGATGCCGGCCAGATATTCCTCTTCTTCCGGGCTGCAGAAGCTGATGGCACAGCCATCCTGACCCGCCCGGGCGGTACGGCCGATCCGGTGCACATAGGTTTCGGGCACTTCCGGCAGGTCGAAGTTGATCACATGGCTCAGTTCATTGATATCAATGCCCCGGGCCGCAATATCGGTGGCCACCAGCACCCGGGTGGCCCCGCTCTTGAAGCCTTCCAGAGCGGCTACCCGGGCATTCTGGCTCTTGTTGCCATGAATGGCCGCAGCCGGGATGCCCGCCCGGTTCAGATCTCTGGCAATGCGGTCGGCCCCGTGCTTGGTGCGGCTGAACACCAGGGCATTGGGGATGGACTGATCCCGCAGCAGCCAGGCCAGCAGAGCCCGCTTGTCGCCCTTGGCCACAAAATACAGCTTTTGGTCGATCCGGTCCACCGTGCTGGATACAGGGTCCACCTTTACAAAGGCCGGCCGGTACAGAAAACTTGCGGCCAGCTTTTCGATTTCCCCGGGCATGGTGGCGCTGAACATCAGGTTCTGGCGCTTGGCCGGCAGCCGTGCAATGACCTTTTTCACGTCATGGATAAAGCCCATGTCCAGCATCCGGTCGGCTTCGTCCAGCACAAAAATTTCCAGGGCCGAGAGATCCACCAGGCCCTGGCCGATCAGATCATTCAGCCTTCCGGGGCAGGCCACCAGCACATCCACCCCTTTTTGCAGGGCGGCCACCTGAGGCCCCTGCCCCACCCCGCCGAAGATCACCGTGCCGGTGACGGTAAGATACTTGCCGTAGGCGGCAAAACTATCGCCGATCTGCAGGGCCAGTTCCCGGGTGGGGGTAAGGATCAGCGCCCGTATCTTGGTATGGGGGGGCCGGCGGGCGGCCAGACGCTGCAGAATAGGCAGCGCAAAGGCCGCGGTTTTGCCGGTGCCGGTTTGGGCGCAGCCCAAAAGATCCCGCCCCTCCAGCACCGGCGGGATGGCCTTCTGCTGGATGGGGGTGGGGGTGGTATAGCCCTGCTCGGCCACCGCCTTCAGCAGGGGCCGGGTCAGAGACAATTGCTCAAAATTCATGTAATCTGATTCCTGTCCTCTTTTTTATCAAAACTTCCGGCTCTGGCCTGCCCCTGCCGCAAAGGGGCAAGTCGGCCTGTTTACGGCCGGATCCTCCGGCACTCCAAATAATACCGCTTTTCGGTGGCATGGCCCATGCTGAAGGTCTTGCGGGGCAGCACGCCGCCCAGCACCACGCCCCGGAACAGATCGCTCTTGTCAAAGGCGGGCAGAAGGAAGGCCACTGCCCCCTCCCGGGCCAGGTTGCGGGCCGCCACAGAGCCGTGGATATAGTCCACCCGGCTGCCCAGCCCTCTGGCCTGGCACAAACCCAGCAGATGCTCCACCGTTCCCACGGTCAAGGGCTCCCGGGGGGCCGCAAAGCCCAGCAGCACTTCGCCCTCGCCCCAGTTCAGCACTGTCTGCTGGGGGCAATCGCCGGCAGCGTCGCCCAGGCGCAGTTCCAGCCCCTCTTCCCGGCACAGATCTTGGAAACCTTTCAGGAAGTCCTTGCCGCCTGCGCCGAACAGCACCCGGTGGATGGGCTCCACCGTGATGGCCGGGCTGTGCACATTGCACACCTCCACCAGGCAGAACCGGGCGGGATGATTTTCTCTTTCCTGCTCCGACAGGGTGGGCTTGATCTCTTCCCACCAGGCCTTGGCGGTGGCCAGGCTGTGGTTGCCGTCGCCCACGGCCAGGGTCAGGGGCGGCTGGCCCGCCGCTTGGGGATATTTGCGGTCAAAGTGCTGGGCGCTGCCCAGCTGGGCCAGTACCGTGCGGATGCGCCGGCAATGCTCCTCGCTTTCCACTGCCCAGCCCCGGACGCTGCCCCCATCCAGCATGAGCCGCCCGCTGTAAAGCGGACGCAGCCCGGCCTTGCAGGCAGCCAGGGGCTCGATGAGGGTATGCTCCTCATCATCCACCAGCATCATCACATGGGGGCTTTCCAGCAGGGCGTCCCGTCGCACCGCCAGCCGGGGCGGGATCCGCTCTACCACCGTGTTCTCGGTGGGGCGGATGGGGGTGGAACTGCCCGGGTTATAATCATAGGCTTCCAGGTCCACCATGCCCACCAGGCCCTGGCGCACACAGCCGCCGCCCAGGTCCCGTTCCAGATAGACAAAGCCCTCCACCTGGCGGGTCAGGTATTTTTCGGCATATTCTTCCATGGCCTGATGGATCTGCTCGATCCGCTGGGGCAGGTCCGCTTCGCCCAGGTAGATCTCGGGCAGCACAATATGCAGGGCACTGGGCTTTTCCCGCACCATGGCCTCCGCCCGCTGCCAATACTCGGGCTGACTGGTAAACTGATCGCAGGCAAGGCAGGCCCACTGCTCCACGGGAATCTCTTCATCCGGCAGCAGGATGCGGGCCGGCCCAAAACACTCTTTCATGGTCTTTCCCCTTTTCTGTCAGGAATTAAAACTGGCGGTAGAGCCGCTGCGCCATACCCGGTACTGGGCCGAAGCGGAATTGGTCCGGGCCGTTTCCTGCTGGGCCGCCGTCTCCTCGGTCTGCTCCTCCGGCAGGCTCACCATCAGGTTCTGCACCCCCAGCGCGTCCGGCGTGGCACCGCCCAGCTGGACGGAGCCGCCCTGAGCCATGGCCAGGCTGTATTCAAACCAGAGGGTGACCTCGGCCTCTTCGGCATCCTGCTGCCAGCGGTCGATCACCGCAGCCAGCTGATCCGCCTGGCTCACGCCGGCGGTATCCCCGTAATTGCAGCTGGAAGTGGCCCCGTTGGGGAACTGGACCCCGCTGAGAAGGATCTGCTCAAAGCCCAGATCCTCCACCTCTTGGATCAGCCCGCTGAGGTACTGGAAGGCCAGGTCGGAATAGGGGTTGAGCCAGGGCTTGCCGCCGTTCTCGGCCGCTGCGTCCAGCCAGAAATAATCGGTATCCTGGTAATGCACCGCCGCCGTACGGCTGGTATCCGTATAGGGGGCCACCGGGTCCTGATACATATAGAGGTTGGCCACCGGCACGATGCCCTCTTCCTTCAGCACCCGCACCGCCGTGGCGGCGTCCAGGGTGGTGGCGGCTACGCTGCCGGAAGCCAGCTCCTGGGCGGACGGATAATAGATATACCCCTGGCTGTCCTTCAGGGTGACCACTGCGTACTTGACGCCCTGGGCCGCCAGATCCTGGGCCGTGGCCCGGGCCGCGTCCTCACTGCCCAGAGCCGACAAGGTCACATAACTCCACCCTGCCGAGGTATCCATCGGTTCGGGGGTGGGAGTGGGCTCCGGCGTGGGGGTTGCTTCCTCCGGCTGGGAGGTAACGATGCTGGAAGCCGTATCCGGCCCCACCGGTTCCTCCCGGCCGCCGTCCTTCAGGCTATACCAGGTATGCGTACCAAAATTGATGACCGCTGGGCCGATGAACCAGCCCAGCGCAAAGATCACCGCCAGCGCAACAGCCCCGGAAAGGAACCGGCGCAGCCAAAAACGGCGGCTGCGGTAGAAGCTGGAACGATAGCGTTTTACCCGACCCAGATTTTTTTTGGACATACTGCCCACCTTTCTCCCACAGGCCGGAATCCCCCGGCCCGGCATTTGTCAGGTTCGATTGAATTTCAGATGGCCAGGCCGTGGCCGGTAAAACCATACACTGCCAGCGCTAGGATGCCAATGTAGATCAGCATCACCGGCATGCCCCGGAAAGAGGCCGGCACACTGCGCCGGTCGATCTTGCGATGGCCTTCCATCACCAACAGCACCGAGACGAAATAGCCCACCCCGCTGCCCAGGGCAAAGCCCAGATACTGGGAGAGGTTAAAGCTCTGCACCGCGCAGATGAGCAAGGTGCCCAGCACACAGGTATTGAAGGTGGCCGGGGGCAGCATCCGGGCCATTTTTTCTCCCCGGGCGCCCTTGAACAGCCGCCGGCAAAGCAGGGACACCGCTCCCATCACCAGGGCGCTGATCACAAAGAATGTCAGAGGCCGCAGCACCACCCGCAGGCTCAGGGGTGCCATGGCCAGGTTGGCCGCCCAGCACAGGGGGGCACTGATGAGCTGCACCAGGGTGAGCAGCAGGCAGAACAGCACGCTGTCCCGGTCCGGGTCTTCCACCATCTGCACGATGCTGGTAATGCCCAGGCTGCGGCCGAACACCGCGTTCTGGGCGGCAAAAGCCGCCACCGTGTACAAAAAGAATTGGGCAAGGCCGCCGATCACGATACTCATACGCCGCGCTTCGCCTCCATATTCACATGTTTTTTATACCAGCGGATGCAGCCCCGCCAGGCGGCGCAGATGGCGCCCACCAGCAGAAAACCGCCCGCCGGCTGGGCCGCCAGGGGGAACAGGCGCACCGAGAGCACCGGCTCATCCAGCAGGGTGCCAGCCGCCAAAAATTCCCGCAAAAAGCCCACCAGCAGCAGCACCATCCCGTAACCTACCGTGATGGCAATGCCCCGGCGAAGGGCCCGCAGGGGTTTTTCCGCCTTTTCCTGGGCATAACGGCGGATGGTGAGCTGATCCATCACCAAAAGGGGCAGGTAGATGCCCACCTGACGGATGCCCACCCCGAATACCTCCAGGCAGGCATAATAGATGGGGATATACAGCAGGCAGGCCACACCCGCATAGTAAAAGATGGAAAAGCGACGGGGCAGCACGCCGCCCAGCAGCGCCCCCGCCAGGCGGGTGGGGGTCAGAAGCAGGGCCACCGCCATGGCCAGGATCAGGGCATTGCGCCCGGTGGTGGCAGCCACCACCAGCGGGGCCAGGCCCAGCCCCTGCATGACCACCGGGTTATTGAGCCAGAGCCGGTCGGTACGGCTGCGCAGTTCCATATTTTCGGCGAGATATTTTGCTTTTTCCGGATTCATGTCCTCGCCTCCTTTCTGCCGCGGCCCGGGCCGTGCCGGATGACCATCCGATCCACCCAGCCGCTGACGCAGTTGGCAAACAGGAAGGCAAAGCATACACCCGCCTCATAGCTGCCGTAATAGCTGTAAAACAGGGTAAAGATGGCCAGCATGATGCCGAAGAGCAGCCGGCTGAGGGGATGCTTGGGCACCGTGTAGGGGTCACACAGCAGGAAGACGCCGGCAAACAGCACGCTGCCGCCCAAGAGCTCATAAATCAGTGCTTCCAGCCGCTCGGGCAGATATTCCCAGGGCATGGAAAGAGGAATGCCGCCCAGACGGGGCATGATCCAGAACAAAAGGATATAGGTGCCCCAAAAGCCCCCCAGCGCCCGCAGGGACAGCCGGCGGCGCACCCGAAGATAGAGCGCCGCTGCCGCCAGGATCATCACCGCCGAAGCGCCCATGGGCCCGGCATAATTGCCCAAAAACAGGTTCAGGGCAGATACATTGGGGATGCCGTTGCTGCGCAGGGTGGCAAAAACCGACTCGCTCAGGCCGGTGGGCTCCTCGGTCATGATCAGGGGCAGATAGTTGAAAGGCTGGGGATACCGGCAGACCTGCTCCGGCCAGGAGATTGCCGCCAGGGCGTAGCCCACGGCAGTGGGGTGGAAGATATAGGCGCCATAGCCGCCGAAGGCTTCCTTGCCCACCAGCACCAGGGCCACCACCGACACCACCACCACATAGTAGCTCACCGAGGCAGGCATCAGCATCATCAGCATGGCCGCAAAGGCCTCATTGCTGAACTCCCGGCTCTCAAAGGGGCGGCGGCGCAGAAGGGCCACCAGCCGGTCGCACAGATTGGCCGTGACCAGCGCCACACCATACAGGGTCAGGCACCGGGGGCCGTACAGATAGGTGGAAAACGCCAGCAAAGGCAGGGTCATCCACAGCAGATCGGTATAAACGGCCGCATCCTCCCGACGGGGGATCGCCGCTTTCACGCGTTTTGTCATACTCTCTCCTGAAAAGGGGCCGAACCGGTCGGCCCTTCCGGGCGGGGCCGGCTCCGTCGGAGGCCGCCCGCCCCGTGGGTGTCGTTACAGCGCCCGCAGGCGGGCCACCGCCTGGGCCGGGTCGGCTGCGCCGAACACGGCGCTGCCCGCCACCAGCAGGTTGGCTCCCGCCTGTACGCAGAGCCGGCCGGTGGTCTCGTCCACCCCGCCGTCCACCTCCAGATAGGGGCAAAGGCCCCGCCGGGCGCACTCCTCTTTCAGCAGGCGCAGCTTATCCAGTGCCTGGGGCATGAATTTCTGGCCGCCGAAGCCGGGCTCCACACTCATAACCAGCACCAAATCCAGCTGGTCCAGGTAGGGCAGCACCTGCCGGACGTCGGTGCCCGGCTTGACCGAAATACCCGCCTTGCAGCCCAGCTCGTGGATCTTGCGGATGGTCTGCCCGGCGTCGCAGTCACTTTCCAGATGGAAGGTGATCAGGCTGGCCCCCGCCTTGACGAAAGTTTCCAGATAATCCTGCGGGCGGGAGATCATCAGATGCACATCATAGAAAGCATCCGGCAGGGCGGCGTGCAGGCTTTTCAGCACCGGCACACCAAAAGAAATATTGGGCACAAAATGGCCGTCCATCACATCATAATGCAGCATGTCCGCCCCCGCTTCCAGCACCTGGCGGCAATCCTGCCCCAGACGGCTGAAATCGGCGGAGAGGATAGAAGGGCTGAGTTTGGTCATGGTTCTTCTCTCCTTCTGCGGCAAAATCCGCCCCGAAAGGCGTTTTGGCCGCTTTATACCATTATTGTATCATTGTATCTCAATCCCGGGCAAAACGCAAACCGCAGAGGGGCGCGCCCCCTGCGGTGATTCCGCTTACTTTTTGGCGCTGCCGTCCCCCTTGCCCAGGCGCACCTTCTTGCCGGGCGCCTCCGCGGGCAGGCTGAAACTGAACCGGCACCATTCGCCCTCCTGGCTCTCGGCCCAGATCTTGCCGCCGGAAAGGCTGACCAGCACCTTGCAGATATGCAGGCCCAGGCCGCTGCCCCGCACATTGAGGCCGCGGCTCTTGTCCTCCTTATAGAACCGGTCAAATACAAAGGGCAGGGCCTCCTTGGCAATGCCCGCGCCGCTGTTCCAGACGCTGATGATCACCCTGCCCCCGTTTTTCTGCACCCCAAAGCGGATGATTCCGCCTTCCGGGGTGAATTTCAGGGCATTGTCCACCAGATTGGAGAGCACTTGATGTACCAGGTCCGGGTCGGCATAGACCATGACCGGGTCCGGTGCCAGGCCCTCGATCTGCACCTTTCCGTCCTCGATCCGCTTTTCGGCGGCAAAGACCACCCCGGTGATGGTGTTCCAGATATCATACTGCCGGGCATCGGCCTTGTACTCGCCGGCTTCCAGCTTGGTGATGTCCAGCATGTTCTGGATCAGCCGGGTCAGCCGTCCCGCTTCCTGGCTCACCAGTTCCAGATAATGGGAATAGAGTTCCGGCGGGATGGTGCCGTCTATCATGCCGTCCACAAAGCCCTTGATGCTGGTCATGGGAGTGCGCAGCTCATGGGCGATATTGCCCATAAACTGGCTGCGGGAGGAATCGGCCGCCTCCAGGTTCCGGGCCATGGTGTTGAAGGTATCGGCCAATTGGCTGATCTCTTCACAGGATTTGTCGGCCGGGGCCCGGGCGGAAAAATCCCCGCTGCCAAAACGGCGGGCCGCCTCGGCGATATGCCGCAGAGGCTGGGTGAGCCGGCCGGTGATCACAATGCTCAGGATGCTGGCCAGCAGCAGCATCAGGCCTGCCGACAGGATGAAGGAGGAGAAGATATCCCCCATATAGCTGGCCAGGCCGGCGGCGCTGCTGGAGGCGATCACATAGCCCACCACCTGGTTTTCCCGGCCGTAAGCCGCCTTGCCGGCGGTATAGTACCGGTCGGTCAGCACGCCGTCCAGGTCTCCGATGGCAAAATACCCGTCCCGGGTATCCATGGCAGCCAGACAATCTGCCGGCACGGCCTTACCCTTTACCAGGATGCTCCGGTTGGAACAGAGGATCACATTCCCCTCGGTATCCAGAAGGGTGAGCACCACGCTGGAGGAGGAACCGATCAGCTCCACCCGCTGCTCGATCTGGTCGGCGATCTCGCCGTCCAGCTGCAATTCATCCACCGTGTCGGGGGTATCGGTGCGCAGCAGCAGCTGCATGGACTGGGCCACCGCCAGGTTTACCGCGTCGGTAAGGGCCTGCTGGCGCTCGGCATGGAAATAGCGCACCGTGAACACCATCTGGGCGGTGCCCATGATGAAGATGCCGATCAGCAGGATGGTGGCAATGGCATTGAACACCAGGGTGCTGATGCTGCGCTGCTTTTCCATGGTTTTCTCAGTCCTTCACTTCAAACTTGTAGCCCACGCCCCACACCGTTTTCAGGCTCCACTGGTCGCTGGCGCCTTCCAGTTTTTCCCGCAGGCGCTTGATGTGTACGTCGATGGTGCGGGAATCCCCATAGTACTCAAAGCCCCACACCTCGTCCAGCAGCTGGTCCCGGGTGAACACCCGGTTGGGGTGGCTGGCCAGAAAGCTCAGCAGTTCCAGCTCCTTGGGGGGTGCATCCACCACCTTGTCCTTCACCTTCAGCTCATACCGGGACATATCCACGCTCAGGTTGTCGTAACGGATAATGCCGTCCCGGTTTTCCTCCCCGGCGCTGCAGCGGCGCAGCACCGCCTTGATGCGGGCCACCACCTCCTTGGCGTCGAAGGGCTTGACCACATAGTCATCTGCCCCCAGCTCCAGGCCCAGCACCTTATCAAAGGTTTCGCCCTTGGCGGTAAGCATGATCACCGGGGTATCCCCCGCGGCCCGGATGCGGCGGCAGACCTCCCAGCCGTCCATCTTGGGCATCATCACATCCAGCAGCACCAGGTCGGGGTGCTGCTGCTCAAAGGTATCCACCGCGGCCTGACCGTCGTGGGCAAGGCTGATCTGATAGCCTTCCTTATTCAGATACAGGCGAAGCAGTTCACAGATATTTTTATCATCATCCACAATCAGGATCTTCTCGTTGGCCATGGGACTTTCCTTCCTTTCCTTCTGCGTTTTCGGTGTCCCCCGGTACCCCGCGGTTATATTTTTTATTATACAATATCTGCCGGCGCAAATGTATAAACAAAATGCGAAAATTTGCCTTCAGTGCTTGAGCACAAAGCAGGGCAGCGGGGCGGTCTCGGGCCGGTTGGCAAACCGGCAGATCAGGACGGTATATCGCTCCGGGGGCAGAGCCTCCAGATAGGCGGTCACCGCCTTCTTTTCCTCATCCCCATTCACGCCCCCGCTGTACAGGCAGGCCGAGAGCACCCCGCCCGGCCGCAGGATCTCCAGTGCGGCCTCCAGGGCGGGCAGGCTGGAGGCGGGCCGGGTAAAGAGCCGGTGATCGGCCCCCGGCAGATACCCGAAATTAAAGACCACGCAGTCGGCACTGGCCGGCAGGGCCCAGTCGGCCAGCCGGGCATGGTCCGCCTGCACCGCCCGGCCGATCTTTTCCAGCCCTTCCTGATGCAGCCGCCGGTTGGCCGCCTCCACCGCCTGGGGCTGGATATCCAGCCCCAGCACCCGGCCGGAAGGGCCGGCCAGCCGGCACAAAAACACGGTATCGTGCCCGTTGCCGCAGGTGGCGTCGATAAAAAAGCCGCCCGGCTTCAGCCACCGGCTCAGGTTCTGCTGTATAAAGGCCACGGCGCTCAGTTCCGGCCGGCGCAGCCGCACCCAGGCACCTTCCTCGCCCCCGGCCGGCGGCAGAAAGCCATATTTCCGGCACAGGGCCCGGCCCGCCTCCTGACCGGGAGAGACAATGCGGTGGCAGCTCTCCTTGTCCCGGTCAAAGCCGCCGGTAAGGGCCAGCACCTTTTTCAGAAAAAAGCTGCCATAGCCCCTGCTCTGCCATTGAGGGCTGATCTCAAACCCGACCAGGTTTATCCTCTCTTCTTCCTCCCGGGCACGGCAGAAGCCGACCCGCTGCTTTTCCTTATATAAATAAAAGAGAAGGTCTCCGCCTTCCCTGCGCATTTCTACCTGCATGGCTTTCTCCTTACCCGTTTATCCCAAGGCCGGGTTGTGGTATACTAAGTTTGCCCGGCATGGGAAGAGATTTGGCTGAACAGCGTTTTATTTTGATGGTAGCGGCCCGCCGCCGGAATGTCAAGGGCCGGTTTTCACATTTTCTTCACCCTGCCACTATCCTCTTTTCACAATTAGCCGGTACAATACAATTACCGCAAAGGAAAACGGGCAGCGCAAAAGCGGGCGCGCCCCCTTCCCCGAGCAAAGAAAGGAATGAACAGCAATTATGGAAAATAAATGGGAATATAATTACGAAAATCTCCATACCGATCGCCCCGGCGATACCAGCACCTACTCCACCGATGCCGCCTGCGGATATCAGCCCGCGCCGGTTTCCGCCGGTCCTGCCAGCGGCCCGGCCGGCGGCGGCCCCGGCGGCCCCGCAGGCCCCCAGAACGGCGAACCCGCCCCTGCGCCTGCTCCCCAGCCCTCCGGGCACAAAAACCACGGCGGCAAGAAATGGCTGACCCGGGCGCTCTGCCTGGTTCTGGTGGCTGCGGTAGGTTTTGCCGGCGGCGTGGCGGGCTCCCGCTTTGCGGGCGGCTCCAACCGGGTGATCTACCAGAGCGTGAACCGGGGCGACGCCTCCTCTTCCGAGGGCAGCGTGCCGGAAGGTGAAGCCATGAACACCAAGCAGGTGGCCAGCCTGGTCGCCCCCAGCGTGGTGGTCATCACCACCGAGGAAGTGGTCACCAGCAACTACTGGTTCGGCGGCCAATATGTGGAAAGCGGCGCCGGCAGCGGCGTGATCATGACTGAGGACGGCTATATTCTCACCTGCGCCCACGTGGTCAGCGGCGCTTCCTCCATCACGGTTACCCTGACCGACGGCACCGAGTACCCTGCCACCCTGGTGGGGGCCGACAGCCAGAGCGACATTGCGGTGATCAAGGTGGAAGCCACCGGCCTGACCCCCGCCGTGATGGGCGACAGCGACGCCCTTGCCGTGGGTGAGGACGTGGTGGCCGTGGGCAACCCCCTGGGTGAATTGGGCGGCACCGTTACCAACGGCATTGTCAGCGCCCTGAACCGGGAGATCGAGGTCAACTCCTCCACCATGAGCGTGATCCAGACCAACGCGGCAGTCAGCCCCGGCAACTCCGGCGGCGGCCTGTTTAATGCGGCCGGCGAGCTGATCGGCATCGTGAACGCCAAATCCACCGGCGATTACGCCGAGGGCCTGGGCTTCGCGATCCCCATCAACACGGCTCTTCCCGTGGCGCAGGATCTGATTGAAAACGGTTATGTCACCGGCCGGCCCGCCCTGGGCGTGACCGTGCTGACCATCAGCGACGCCCAGACTGCCGCCCAGTACGGCGTGAGCAACTACGGCGTATATATCATTGAAGTCAACGCGGGCAGCGGTGCCGAGGCGGCCGGGCTGCAGGCGGGCGATATGTTCGTCAGCGTGGACAACACGGTGGTCTCCTCCACTGCGGAGCTCACCGACATCATCAGCCAGCACCAGGTGGGCGACGTGCTCAGCGTGCAGATCAGCCGCGACCGGCAGCTGCTCACCGTGGACGTGACCCTGGGTGAAAGCGCCTCCTGATCTTTGACATCTTCTCTTTGTTCCCTTTTTTGGTTTGTATGTGCAAAGCCCTCCTTCCTCGAACCAGGAAGGAGGGCTTTGTGCATATCTTCTCTTCCGGCAGGCCGGGCCGCTCCCATCTGCCGGCCCGCCCTCCCTTGTTTTCTGCCTGTCCCTGCCAAAAATTGCCGATTGTGACAAAATCACGGAAAACCTTCCCCATTTGGGGTATACTGTAGCCATAGCAAGAATCCTCCGGGCCGGAAACCCGGAGCTACGATAAGAAAGGAGCCCTTTATGTCTGCCATTCAACTGAACGCCGATACCTTCCGTACCCAGGTGCTGGAGCAAAAGCAGCCCGCCCTGGTGGAATTCATGGCCCCCTGGTGTGTGTACTGCCGCCGGATCGGCCCCGCCTTTGACAAGATCGCCCAGGAAAAGGGCCCTGGCCTGCTGGTGGGCAAGCTGGATATTGACGACCAGCCCCAGCTGGCCGACCGCTACCAGGTAGAAGTGGTGCCCACCCTGCTCTTCTTCAAGGACGGCGAGCCCGTGGGCCGGATCGTGGCCCCCGACTCCAAGGCCAAGATCGACGCATTCCTGGAACAATACCTGTAAAGAAAGGAGACTACCCGAATGGACAAGATCCATGACGTCCTGATTCTGGGCGGCGGCCCCGGCGGATACACCGCGGCCCTCTACTGCGCCCGGGCCGGGCTGGACACCCTGGTGGTGGAAAAACTTTCGGCGGGCGGCCAGATGGCCCTGACCCAGCAGATCGACAACTACCCCGGCTTTGAGGAAGGGATCGACGGATTTACCCTGGGCGAAAGGATGCGGCAGGGGGCCGAACGCTTCGGCGCCCGCACCCTGCTGGCCGAGGCCCATTCGGCGGAACTGACCGGCCCGGTCAAAAAAATCCACACCAGCGAGGGCACACTGCAGGCCCGGGCGGTCATCCTGGCCACCGGGGCCGGGGCCCGGCCTCTGGGCCTTGAGCGGGAGGACGAATTCACCGGCCGGGGGCTCTACTACTGCGCCGCCTGCGACGGCATGGCCTGCCGGGGCAAAACGGTCGTGGTGGTGGGCGGCGGCAATACCGCCGCGGCGGACGCGCTGCTTCTGAGCCGACTGTGTGAGAAGGTCATCCTAGTGCACCGGCGCGGCACCCTGAAAGCCACCAAAATCTACCACGAGCCCCTCTTCAAGGCCCCCAACCTGGAATTCCACTGGAACAGCCAGGTCACCGCCCTGCTGGGTGAGGGCCGGCTGAGCGGGGTGGAGATCCGCCAGAATGAAACCGGCAAGATCACCCGCCTGGACTGCGCCGGTATTTTTGTAAGCATCGGCCGTTCTCCCGCCACCGAGCTCTTCCGGGGCCAGCTGGAACTGGACGAGGGCGGCTATATCCAGGCGGATGAGACCACCCGCACCAGTCTGCCCGGCGTTTTTGCCGTGGGCGATGTGCGCACCAAGGCGGTGCGGCAGGTGGTGACCGCGGTGGGCGACGGCGCCGCCGCCAGCCACTTTGCCGAGGAATACCTGGCCGGCCTGGACGCTTCCCATTGAGCCGGCCCCTCCCTGCACTTTTCTCTTTGCCTTTTTCTTTGAACAGGATACGAACGAATCCCCCTTTTCCCCCTCTTTTCCGGCGGGGCTGTCACCTTTTGGGCAGCCCCGCCGTCTTTTGTGCAAGAAAGGAGAATCGCCATGGACACCTTACTCAAAAAAGCCCGTGAGGGGGATGCCGGCGCCTTCACCGCCCTGATGCAGGCCCAGGAACAGAACCTTTGGCGGGCCGCCCGGGCCATCCTGAAAAACGACGCCGACGCGGCGGACGCTTTGCAGGATACGGCCCTGCGGGCCTGGCAGCGGATGGGGGAAGTACGGGAGGATACCTCCTTCAAGGCCTGGATCACCCGGATCCTGGTAAACCGATGCTGCGACATCCTGCGGGGCAAAAAGCGGCTGGTCTCCCTGGAAGCCCTGCCGGAACAGGGGCAGGAAGAGGACCGGGACCTGAGCCTGGATGTGCGGTCGGTGCTGGCCGCCCTGGCCGAAAATGACCGGCTGATCCTGACCCTGTTTTACCTGGATGATCTTTCGGTCCGCCAGATCGCCTTTGTGCTGGACCTGAAAGAATCCGCCGTGCGCACCCGGCTGACCCGTGCCCGGGAACGCTTTCGCCGTCAATACGCATCCTGCAAGGAGGTACCCGTATGAACATCCAGAGAAATGACCCGGAAACCCGTGAACTGAAGCAGCTGCTGGACACCCCCGAACCGGAATGGGTGCGGAAAAGAATGTCCCAGGTATACGCCTCCCTGCCTCCCCGGCAGGAATCGGCCCCTCCCCTTCGCCGTGCCCGCCGGGCCGGGCGCACCCTGCTCATTGCCGCCGCCCTGGGCTGCTGCCTCTCCCTCTCGGCCCTGGCCGCCAGTGGGGAGCTGGGCAGGATGACCCAGAACCTGATCGGCTTTTTCCATGGGGATAGCGCCGAGAGCCAGTCCACCACCTACCAGCCCATGACCGCCCTGCTGGAAGCCCACAGCCTGCAGGTGGGCCAGGCGCAAAGCCAGAACGGGCTGACCGTGCGGGTGGATGAGATCTCGGTGGACCACAACTTCATCAACGTCTTTTCCACCTTCACCTCCGAAACGCCCTTTGCCATGGATGAAAACCTGCCTGATCGGCTCTCCTCTGGCCTGAACAGCCAGTTCTCCTTTATGGTGGACGGGCAGGAAGTCACCGACACGGTCTATTCCTCCGACCTGACCCAGGGCTACCTGGTGGACGAACACACCTACAAGGCCGCCCAGAGGTTTGTGGCCTCCCAGCCCCTGCCCGACACCTTTACCCTGGAACTGTGCAGCCCCCGGTATTATGGTGAAGAGGAGGAGCACCTGGGCAATTTCATGGGGGGCACCGGTCAGTGGGATTTCACCATCCCGGTGGACATTTCCGACCTGGGCCAAAAGGAGATCCCGGCCCAGACCCTGACCTTCGGTTCCGGCAAGCTGGAACTGAGCCAGTTCAGCGCCTCCGCCCTGGGTACCGTGGCCCGCTTTGAACAGCCCCAGGCCGAGCAGGGCCCCATGCCGGAAAACGCCGGCCCTGCCCAGGGGTATCTCTGGGCGGATCAGATCATCCTGCGGGATGACCAGGGCAGCTACCTGCAGCCCGTGCCCCTGCAGGGGTATTCCTCCGTCGGCACCTATGCCTCTGAGTATGTGGGCCTTTCCGAGGAAGCCTCCGCCATCACCTTCCTGCCCTATACCCTGGAGGGAACTTCCCGCACGGAAACCGCTCCTTTGGAGGAGGGCAGCAAGCTGGCCACCAACTCCCTCAGCGGCTATACCATCCGGAGCGTCTCCAACACCCAGAATGGCCTGACCCTGACCCTGGAACCCTATGGCCCCCTGCCCCGCCTTGGCAGCCATGCCCTGGAACTGTGGCCCTGCGACAGCCAGGGCAATCGGTTGGAACTGCCCCGCTGCCTGATGGAATCCACCGTGGACCGGACCACCGGCCTGGTGAGCTACACCCTTTCTTACTATGAGCCCTTTGAGGGCTGGGAGCAGATCTCTCAGCTGGCCTTCCTCCATGAGGGCACCCTCACTTTGCAGGAGGACGAAGCCGTAACCCTTCCCCTTGGCTGATTGGCATATCCCCCATCCCATCTTCCGCCGGGCGTTTCCCCAAAAAGAAACGCCCGGCGGACTTTTTGTACCTCTTTTCCTATTCTTTTCCCCGCGGCTGACACTTCCCGCCTGTTTTTTTCTTGACAGGCTTCCGGCTTCCATTCTATACTAAAATTACTATTTTACATTTTTTATCCACCGGTTTTTGCGGGGCAAAATAATCATTCAGCCCCCTGCCGCATAGGGGGAAGAAAGGTAATCGCTATGTACGAAATGAAGCTTCGCGTCACCATGCTGGGGGAATTCTGCCCGGTCTGGCGCCGCCGCCCGCTGGACCTGGAAAATGCCGGCGCCAAAGTGCTGATGGTTTGGCAGGCCCTTCTGTACGCCGGGGATCAGGGCGTATCCCGGGATGATCTGCAGATGCGGCTGTACGGCCATATGGACAGCGAAACCGCCAACAGCCTTCGGGCCCTGGTGTTCCGCCTCCGTCGTTTTCTCACCAGCCGGGGGCTGGACGGCAACCGGAATGTGCGGGTGCGGGGCGGAGTTTACATGTGGGTGGGGCCAAAGCCTTTGGTGGATGCCCACCGCTTTGCCCAGGCTGCCGAAAAAATCCGGGATTGCGATACCCCCCGCCGGGTGGAGGATACCGCCCGGGCCGCCGCCCTGTACACCGGCCGGCTCCTGCCGGACAGCACCGACCCGGTGATCCAGGCCGAGGCCGACCGGCTGGAAAAGCTGTATCTTCAGTGCCTGCGGGTCCTGATCCCCATTTTCCGGCGGGAAAACCGGCTGGAAGAACTGCTGGAACTGGCCAGCAAGGCCGCCTGCCTGCTGCCCTGCCAGGAGGAATGGACCCTTTGCCGGCTGGATTGCCTCATTGCCATGGGCCGCTGTGAAGAGGCCATGCAGATTTACCAGGAGGCGGTTTCCCGGCTGGCCAGCGAGCAGGGTGTTGCCCCTTCCGACGCCATGATCGGCCGGTTTAAGGAGCTGAGCACCAAGCTCCGCTTTACCCCCAGCGGCCTGACCGCCGTGCAGGCCGACCTGTGGGAGCACGCCATCTCCACCAGCTATTTCTGCAGCTATCCCGGCTTTGTGGATTGCTATCGCCTGGCCACCCGGGGCCTCGCCCGGGAAAAGAATACCGGTTTCCTGATGCTTTGCACCCTCACCGACGTGGCGGGCGCTCCCCTGGAAAAAAGCCCCCGGCAGGAAGCCTCTTCCGAAGCGCTGAAATTCAGCATCGGGCAATCCTTGCGGGGCAGCGATGTATACACCTGCTACAGCCCCAACCAGTACCTCATTCTGCTGATGGGCCTTCAGCAGCAGGACTGCGACCGGGTAGCCCGGCGCATTCGGGACACCTTCTCGGAACAGAGCGCCTCCTGGGGCTGCCGGCTGAAATTCGAAACCGCCCAGGCCACCGCCCCTCTGACCCTGCCCCACAGCCAGACCAAGGCCCCCTGAACCCCTTTTTCCGGCATTCCAATCGGCAGATTTTTGGCGTGGGCAGGCTCATTCACCCCGCAAAATGGCAAATTGTGGGTTTTGTTGGATTTTAAAGATTATTTTCCCCAAAAGTTGTTAATATTTTAATTAACAAACCCGTTGCAATTTCCTGAGGCCCTGTGTTATACTTTTTCTTGCTAAGGATGTGCGTGTTCCGGCTTGCCGTTGAACCCGTCCCTGGCCGGTTCCTGCCATGGCAGGCCACTGAATTTGCTATCTCCTTACCCTTTTTCTTTTTTCTTTGAAAAAGCCGCCGATTTCTCGGCGGCTTTTTCATTTTTTATTTTTTTCTCTTTCCCCGCCGGGGGATTGTGGTACAATCTTAGAAAAGCCAAGTTGATTCGGCGGCTCTTTTGCCGCCTTACAGGAGGAAAGCCCATGAGCAATATCAACGACTGGGAATCCCTGATGAATGGCGTGTTCGGCAGCGGCGGCCGTTTCCGGTCTTCCGCCTCCGCCCCCAAAGAGGAGAAAAAGTCTTCCGATGCCGGCAAAACGCCGGCCCCGGCCAAGACCTCTGCCGCCCGGCAGCCCGCCGGGGCGGACCCCATGGAGGCCTTGCGCCAGAATGCCCAAAAGCTGGATGACGCCCTGGCCCGGCAGGCCCGGGAGATTGCCGCCATGGGGGACAGCCTGACCCGCCGGATGGAACAGGATGGCCTGCTTGAGCCCCAGCCTGCCCGGCAGGAAACGCCGGATTCTTCCGGCGAGACTTTCCGGGCTATCCGCCAGGCCCTGGAAGAAAAGGTGCTGGGCCAGCCGGAATTCCTCAAAAAGCTGGTCATGGCCTTCCGCCGGCCCTTTGTGTCCGGCGCCATGGGCGACATGCCCAAGAACCTGGTGCTGATCTGCGGGCCGGAAGGGACCGGCCGCCATTACGCCCTGCGATGCCTGGCCTATGAGATGGGAGCCCGGGGCCTTTTGAAGAGCCCGGAAATCGCCTGGATGGAGCTTTCCGCCTACCCGGACCCCAGTGCCGAAAAGCTGTTTCTGCAGGATCTGTTCGGGGCGCTGAACGCCCCGGGGGAGATCCTGGCCTTTGACGAATACGAACAGTGCCACCCGGCCTTTTTGCAGCTGCTGGCCCAGCTGGCCCTTACCGGCAGCGCCCCCCTGGACAACCGGTATGTGCTGCAGAAGGGGATGCTGGTGGATGCCGGCACCGCCCTGGTCCCCAACGCGGTCTCCCGCCTTTCGGCCCGAGGCAAATACCTGGTCTTTTTCAGCCACCAGGGCACCGACCAGCTGGCCAGGGTCCTGGGCGCGGCCTTTGTGAACGGCCTGGGGGACGTTTGCGCCACCACCGCCTTCCGGGAAGAGGAGCTTTCGGCCCTGGCGGCCCGCCAGCTGAACGAGCTGGCCCAGCGGGTCAAGGCCCGGCTGGGGCTGACCCTGCAGGCTGGGGAGGACCTGCGGAACGCCGCCGCGGCCCAGGGCACTGCCCGCCAGGGCGCCGAGCCGGTGCTGAGCTATACCGAACGGCTCTTCAAGGCCCTGAGCCAGTATGTACTGGAACAGGAGCCCCCTGCCGGCGGCACCGTGCGGCTGGAAGTTCGGGAAGGCCGGGTCATGGCTTTCTTTGGCGGCCCCCAGGGCGCGGAATCTGATGCCGCCCCGGTAGATCTCTTCTCCCTGCTGCCCGGCGCCTACACCGGCGAGGTGGAGGCGGTGCGGGCCCAGCTGGATCGGGTGGTGGGCCTGGCCCCGGTGAAGGAGTATGTGCTGGGCCTGGCCGACAATGTGGCCGCCCAGCAGCGCCGCCAGGCTCAGGGGCTCAAGACCTCCGGGCTGAATATGCATATGATTTTCGCCGGCAACCCGGGTACCGGCAAAACCACCATTGCCCGGCTGGTGGGCAGCTACCTGAAGGCCATTGGGGCTCTTTCCGGCGGGCAGCTGGTGGAGGTGAGCCGGGCCGACCTGGTGGGCCGCTATGTGGGCCATACCGCCCCGCTCACCAATCAGGTCATCCACTCGGCGCTGGGCGGGGTCCTGTTCATCGACGAGGCCTACAGCCTGTATCGGGGCCGGGAGGACAGCTTTGGCCTGGAAGCCATCGATACCCTGGTCAAGGGGATCGAGGATCACCGGGATGAGCTGGTGGTGATCCTGGCCGGATATACCCGGGAAATGCAGGGCTTTTTGGAAGCCAACAGCGGCCTGGCCAGCCGATTCCCCAACTTTATCCAGTTCCCCGACTATTCGGCCCAGGAACTGCTCCAGATCACCCATCTGCAGGCCGAGGACAAGGGCTATCGGCTGGAGGAAGGCTGCGATGAGCCCCTGCGTGAGTATTACGCTCTCCGCCAGGCCCAGGATGCCGCCAAGGCCGGCAACGGCCGCCTGGCCCGCAATACCCTGGAAGCTGCCATCCTGAACCAGAGCCGCCGCCTGGCCGGCCAGCCCCAGGCCCCCCTGGACCTTCTGCTGCGGGAGGATTTCGAGCTTTCCTGAAAGGCGCCTGGCAAGTTGCCCGGCCTCACCCGTCCTATTGTAAACCATTTGAAAATCTGTTTGTTGACCTTTCCGTCTTTGCCCGTTAAGATAGAGATGCGCCCCGGCACGGAGCCGGGACGCAATCTTTCCGGTGGAAAAGAGGAATCTGTCATGAAACAGCAAACTATATTTTCTCCCCGCAATATGGCCCTGATGGCCCTTTTTACGGCGCTCACCTGTGTGCTGGCGCCCCTTTCCCTGCCCATCGGGCCGGTGCCCATCTCCCTCACCAACCTGGTGCTGTACCTGGCGCTGTATCTTCTGGGCACCCGGCGCACGGCCTTGAGTTTTATCCTGTATATGCTGATCGGGGCGGTGGGCTTGCCTGTTTTTTCCGGCTTTTCCGGCGGGCTTTCCAAACTGGCAGGCCCCACCGGCGGCTATATCCTGGGCTTTCTGGTAATGGTACTGGTGGCCGGCCCCTTTGTGGATCGCTCCGGCGGGCATTTTCTGCCGGATTTTGCGGGGATGATCCTGGGCACAGCCCTGTGCTACGCCCTGGGCACCGCCTGGTTCGTCTACCTGATGGATTGCCCCTTCTGGTATGCCCTGACCGTCTGCGTCTTTCCCTTTATCCCCGGTGACCTGGTCAAGATGGTTGCGGCTCACCTGCTGGGCAAAACCCTTCGGGTCAGCCTGCGGCAGGCCCATCTGCTGTAAATTCCATACAAACGCAAAAGCCGCCCCCTCCGTGCAGAGGGGGCGGCTTTTTTCAGTTCTGTTCCGATTCGCTCTTCGCCTGGTCGGCGGGGGCAAAGGCCGGGTCCGGCCCTTCCATCTTCAGGCCAAAACGCGTGGCCAGGGGCTCCAGCTGCTTTTTGGGCAGGGCCAAGGCAAAGCCCGCCGGGTTGATCAGGCAGCTTTCCGCATCCTTCAGGATGTAATTGTGCAGCCGGGTAAAAGCCACCCGCATGGCTGCCATCCTGCGGCCCTGGGCGTATTTCTGCAGCTCGGCAATATCGGTGAATACCGGCATGAGCACCTGTCCCTTTTTATTTTTCACAAAGGGGAACCGGCATTTGGCCAGGGGAATTTTGGCCAGGTTCTCCCCCGCCTCCTGCCCTTCCGGGGGCAGAACTGCCAGGAACAGGCTGCTCTTGACCAGGTTGGCCGAAAACTCCTCCTCGGCCAGGCGCAGCTCTTCCGGGTCCTGTTTTTCCCGGGGCAGCCGGGCCGCCTGGCAGAAAAAGATGCCGGTAAGCTGAAGCAGGGGGTTATACATGCCGCCCCCGGTAAGCTTCTGGGTAAAACCGGCAGGCAGGATGTCCGACACATAGCATTCCTGCCCTTCCTCCATCTCCCTGCCCCGGAAACAGACCACGTCCACATCCAGGGTGGGCAGCGAAGCCAGAAAACGGCGCACCTCGCTCACCGCGCGGCCCTGCACCCCCGGCACCGGCCGGGTATGCAGGGGAACGGGAAGCAGCGGGCCCGCCTTATCCTGCCAGGCTGCGCAGAATTCCTTGGCCTGAGCTTCATCCTCAAACAAAAACACCTGGTCATTCACCGTTTTTTCGCTGCACTGCACATAGGGCATGTTGGTACAGCCCGAGCGAATGGCATAGGCCTCGTCCAAACTGAAAATTCTCTTGCTGAGCTCCATATTTTCCTGCTGGGACATGATCGTTTTTCCTCGCTTTTATTTGTCTGGCTTTGCCGGCTGTTACTGGCGGTCCTTGTATTTTTTCAGGCTGGCCCAAGCCTTCGGGAATTTCTTTTTCACGGCCCCCCGTATTGCCAGGGGCAGCCGTTTTTTCAAGACACCCAGGTAGGCAGCGCCTGTAGGCCAGTGCCCGCAACTTGTGGCTATCACCGGCGTGGTTTTCCGATATCTGCCGGCCAGCTTTGCCATGGTGCAGAAATAGTTCAGATCGGTGGTCTGGCCGCCCTTCTCCGCGCCGCCCCAATGGTGCTGTACCGACGCATGGAAGATTCCCACCCGGTACCCCATCTGGCTCAGGTGCAGGCTCAATTCCACCCCATAGGCATGCCAGGTGCGGCCCAGGTCCGCAAAGCGGGCCTGCTGCCACAGGGCCCGGGGCAGTACCAGAATGCACTCGTCCACCGTCATGCAGGGGATCACCCGGGGGCCGGTGAATTCCTGGCCCATGGCGATATAATTTTTACCGCCCTCCTGGCCGCCCGCGGCCCCCAACAGGCCATATCCCTGCTCGCCAAAGGCCTGTTCACATTCCTGCCGCAGACATGCCAGGGTATCCGGCCGGCAGAATTCCATATCCTGGTGCGCAATCACCAGATACCTCCCCCGGGCGCGGCTGCAGGCCTCGTTCAGCGCCGCCGATGCCCGGTCAAATTTTTCGGTGCGGGTATCCAGCAGCACCTGTTCATATTCCACACCCTGCTGCCGGCTCAGGGAAGGCAGCAGATCTCTTTCCAGGATTTCCGGCTTATTGTAAACGCATACCACCGAAAAGACCGGAGCCTGCGGGGATGCTTGCTCTTCCTTTGACATTTGCTTCCTTCCTTTTGCCCGGTCTTACAGCCGGCGCAGCATTCCGGCCACAATGGCGGTGGCGGTGGTCACATACTCGGCAATGCTGAACTTCTTCACCACCAGCAGTTCGTGCCCCGCCTCGTCGGCGTTGTCGCTCATGGCCCGCAGCACCACGCAGGGCACCCCATTCTTGGCGGCGATCTGGCTCACGGCAGCACCTTCCATCTCCACACAGTCGGGGGCGCACTTGGCGGCAATGGCCTTTTTGGTGTCGGCATCCCCCACAAAGGTATCGCCGGTGGCAATTTTGCCCACCAGGCAGCGAACCCCTTCTTCCTGGCAGGCCGCCCGGGCCGCCTCGATCATGGCCTCATCCCCCGGGTACTCCTTCAGGAAGGGGGCGCTCTGGCAGATCATGCTGTCCTCTGCATCGTGGTACACCACCGTTTTGCCGATGACCACATCCCCAATGCCGATCTTGTCGGTCATATTGCCGGCAATGCCGGAAAAGATGATGCGGCCTGCCCCGTACCGGGTAATGAGCACCTGGGTGGTGGCGGCGGCGTTGGCCTTGCCCATACCGGCGCAGCAGACCACCGCCTCCTTGTCATCCAGGAAGCCCCGGTGGTATTCCACCCCGCCGTAGCTTTCCTCGCTCACATCCCGCAGCTTCTGGCAGAGCTGCTCCACCTCGTCGGGCATGGCTCCCATGATGCCGAAAATTTCCATCTTTTTCTCCTTTATACGTTGAACAGGAACTCGATGATGTCCCCGTCTCTCACCACATAGTCCTTGCCCTCGGTGCGCTGCAAGCCCTTTTCCTTCACCGTCTGCATGCTGAAACCGCAGGCCGCCAGGTCCTCATAGCTCACCACCTGGGCCCGGATAAAGCCCCGCTCAAAGTCCGAGTGAATCTTGCCCGCCGCCTGGGGGGCCTTGGTACCCTTGCGGATGGTCCAGGCACGGCACTCCTTCTTGCCGTCGGTCAAAAAGCTGATCAGGCCCAGCAGTTCATAGCTGGCAGTGATCAGATTATCCAGGCCGGTGGCCTCAATGCCCATCTCAGCCAGGAACTCTTTCTTCTCCTCGGGGGTGTAGTCGGCGATATCCTCCTCGGTCTTGGCACAGATGGGGATCACCTGGGCGCCCTCGATCCGGGCCCGCTCCACCACCACCGGGTAGTGACGGTTGTGCTCGATGCCCTCCATCAGGTCGTCCTCGCTCATGTTGGCGGCATAGATCACCGGCTTATCGCTGAGCAGTCCCATCTCCCGGAACGCCGCGGCCTGGGCTTCATCCCCTTCGGTGCGGGGGAAGGTGCGGGCGCTCTTGCCCTGGCCCAGGTGATCGGCCAGTTCTTCCAGCCAGGCTGCTTCGGCCCCGGCGGCCTTGTTGCCGGTCTTGGCGGCCTTGGCCATCTTGCCGGCACGGTTCTGCACCACTTCCAGGTCGCTGAGGATCAGCTCATAGTCGATGGCGTCGATATCGGCGGCGGGGTCCACCTTTTCCGGCTTGTTCACATCCTCCACCACATGGACGATATTGTCATCGTCAAAGCAGCGCACCACATGGACGATGGCGTCGCAGTTGCGGATATTGCCCAAAAAGCGGTTGCCCAGACCTGCGCCCTGGCTGGCCCCCTTTACCAGGCCGGCGATATCCACAAATTCCACAATGGCGGGCGTTTTCTTGTCGGTATCCCAAATCTCGGCCAGCTTGTCCAGCCGGGGGTCGGGCACCGCCACCACACCGGTGTTGGGCTCGATGGTGCAGAAGGGATAGTTGGCCGCCTGGGCGTGCTTGGCGCTGGTGATGGCGTTGAACAGGGTGCTTTTGCCCACGTTGGGCAGCCCCACGATACCTAATTTCATGCTCTGCTTCTCCTCTTTCCTGCTATACTGCCCCAGAAGGGCGGAGCGGGCAGCGCCTTGCCGCCCGCCGTTTTCGCATATATAACTGTATTATACAGGAGAGTGCTTTTCTGCGCAAGGGAGAGGGCCTTGGCCCGTTCTTTTCCTGCTTTTTTGTCCTGCGTCGTGCCCATTCTGTAAGAAACGCCCCTCTTTGCCGTATTATAGGACAGAAAGCGCTTTTGATTCTGAAAAAAGGAGCAGGCCAATGGAACTATACAAGGATGAAGCCTCCTTTGTCCGGGCTCTGCAGGCCCGGGAGCCCCGGGCTGCCGAGGCTCTGCTGCGGGAATACGGCGGGCTGTTCAAAAGCATCGCCCTTCGCTGGGCCCCCGGGCTGGATTGGGAGGATATCGTGGCGGACACGGTGCTGGCCATCTGGCAGAACGCTGACCGGTTCGACCCTGCCGGCAGTTTCCGGGCATGGGCCGGGGCGGTGGCCCGCTACCGGGCCATCGACGCGGTACGGGCTGCCGCCCGGGAGACCCCCGCCGGCCAGCACACCGAGCTGGAAGCGCTGGGCGCTGCCGGCCCGGATGAGTATTTCCGCACCCAGCTGGAAGACCTGTTCCGGGGCTTATCCCCGGAGGACCGAAATCGTCTTTTGGAACGCTATTTTTACGGCTACTCCCCCCGCCAGCTGGCAAGGCGGCTCAGCCTGAGCGAGAACGCCCTGAACACCCGGGTGAGCCGGGCCAAAAAGCGGCTGGCCGCATTGAGGAAAGGAGAAGGCACCCATGAAGAATGAATATGATGCCCTGAACAAGGCCTGGATGGACCTGGACGGTCTGGATGACGCCCCCCTGTCTTCGGCGGAGCTTGGCGCCTTGAAAAAGCGGCTGGGCCGGGAAGGTATGCCTTTCCCCACCCGGGCACCGGGGCGGGGCATGCTGGCGCTGGGTCTTGCTGCCGTCCTGACCGCCGGCCTTTTCACCGCAGGCGCGGCGGGCCGGCTGGATTGGGGCCAGGCCCTTACCCAGGCCCTGGGCATGGACCAGGCCCGGGCCGAGAAACTGGGCCTGCCGGGGGAGAGCCTGGGCCTCACCGAGACGGTCGGCTCCTCCTCCATCACTCTGGAAGGGGTGATTGGCTCCGGCCAGGCCTACTATTTCCCCTTCACGGTCACCGGCCCGGAAGGCAGCGTGCTGGGCAGCCCGGAGGGCTGCTCCTTCGACCATGCCTATGTGCTGTTTGAGGGCAGCGGCAGTTCGGCCTGCACCCTCCGGATGCTGGAGGACCCGGACCCCACGGACAACCGGCTCTCCTTCCTGCTGGAAGCGGTCACCGACCAGGACGCCGGCGGCCAAAAAGCGACCCTGTACCTTAAAAATCTCTTCGCTTATCCCACCGAAACGGACCGATACCATGACGAGGACGCCCAGGTGCCGGGCAGCTTTGAATTCACCTTCCGGCTGCCCCAGTCCGAAGCCGGCACCCTGCTGTTTGAGTCGAAAGAAGGGCTGGACCTGGGGCTGGCCGCCCCTCTTGGCCGGCTTTGGCTCTCTCCCCTTTGCCTGGAACTGGAACTGACCGGCCAGGCCGATCCTTCCCGCAGTCTGCTGGACGGGATCGAGCTCACCCTCCTTTTTGAGGACGGAACCCACCGGCAGGTGGTGGGTGAGGGTGTATCCGGCGAAGATTCCGCCAAGCTGTACGGCGCCGAAAGCTGGATTCTCTGCTCCTTTGCCCAGCTGGTGGATACCGACACCCTGAGCGGGGTGGAACTGAACGGTCAGATCTTCTCTCTGGAAGGCACCTGACCCCCTTTGCATCGGCACTTACGCAAGAGAGGCGCAGCCCTTTTGGGGCTGCGCCTCTCTATTTTTACCGCAAAAAGCCTTTACCTCACCAGCACCAGGCCCAGGGCTGCCGAAAGCAGGATCAGCTTGGGCACGCTGAGTTTAAAGCGGGCCAGCAGAACCAGGCCCACCACACCGATGAGAACCGCCGGCCACACCAAGCTTCCCGCCTCGGTATAGTTGGAAAGAGCCTGGCTCAGGATGACCGAAGCGATCATGCCCATGCACATAGGGCGGATGCCGGTAAGCAGATTGGCCAGCAAGCGGCTGTTTTTGAATTTTTCAAAGGCCATAGCTGCCGCCAGGCAGACCGTGAGGGTGGGGCTCAGCACCCCGAACACGGTGACCAGACTACCGGGCAGCCCGGCCACCTGCATGCCCGCAAAGGTTGCGCAGTTCAGGCCCAGGGGGCCAGGGGTCATCTCGGCAATGGCCACAATATCGGCCACCTCTTCCAGCGTCATCCAGCCGTGGCTCACCATCTCATGGTTGATGAGGGGGATCATGGAAAGGCCGCCAAAACTGGTAAATCCGATCTTCACAAAGCTCCAGAACAGTTCCAGATATACCACCGTCTCAGCCCTCCTTCCCGGCTTTAGCTGCGTCCACAGCCCGCATGATGGCGAGGCCGCACAGGCCGCCCAGCACCACCACCAGGGCATTGCTCAGACCGGTGAAGGTGCACAGCACAAAGCCCAGCAGGGTAACCCCATAGCACAATTTATAGGGAAAGGCGGTTTTCACCATGCTCTTCATGGATACCAGCATGATGGGCACCACCGCTGCCCGCACCCCCACCAGGGCCCGGGCCACATAGACATTGTCCCGGAACTGGCCATAGCAGAAGGTAAGGATGCTGAGGATGATCACCGGCGCGGTGATGATGCCCAGCACGCTGAGGATCGCCCCCGGCACCCCTGCCTGGGAATACCCGAACAGCAGGGTCACGTTGCTGATCATGGTGCCGGGTACGCTGCGCCCCACACTGATCTTATCCAGCAGTTCCTCATCGGTGGTCCATCCCCGCTTTGCCACAAAGTCCTTCTGCATCTGGGCGATGATGCTCCACCCTCCGCCGAAGGTGTAACAGCCCACCTTGGCAAAATACAGATAAAGCCACAGCGCTTTTTTCCATCGTTCCTTCTGGGTCATAGCCTTCTCCCCTTTTTCGGCCTGCCACCGAAACAAATATTTCTTTCCGGGTTACGATTATATCCCTCCCCAAGCAGAATGTAAAATATATATTTTTCATTTCAAGTATAGTTTTAAGCTATAATTTTACTTTCCCCTCTGGTATACTGGCATACAAAGGGGGTTTTCACCATGGATTTTCGGGAACTGAGCTATATCTGCGCCATCGCCCATGCCGGCAGCATCAGCGGGGCTGCCGAAGAACTGCATATTGCGCAGCCCTCTCTAAGCCGCTTTCTACAGCAGACCGAGGCCCTGTATGGTCTCGCGCTTTTCCACCGGGTGAACGGTCGGTACCTGCCCACCGACGCGGGCCGCCTTTACCTGGAAGAAGCCCGGGAGATTCTGGAGCGAAAAGAGATTTTGAATGCCCGGCTGGCCCGGCTGAAGGACCCGGACTCAGGCAGCCTCCGGATCGGCTTTTCCCCCACCCGGGCAGCCACCCTTCTGCCCCGGATCCTTCCCGCTTTCCGGAAGATGTATCCCCATGTGGACCTGCGCCTGCGGGAAGCCATTGCGGATGAACTGGAGGAAGAGCTGAACAAAGGGGAGCTGGACCTTTTCTTCTGCGACCTGGAACGTCGCCGCTCCCCTTTCTCTTACCAGATTCTTCGCCGGGAGGAGATCCTTTTGATACTGGCTGCCGGGCACCCGGCCGTTTCCCAGGCTCTCCCCATGCCGGACGGCGGTTTTTCCCGTCTTCCCCTGGAACTTCTTTCCGGGGAAACGTTCCTTCTTCTCACCGAACTGCATCGCCTGGGCCGGCACAGCCGCTCGGCCCTGCGCCGGCATCTGCCCGCCGATATAAAAACCCTCACTCTGGGCAACCTGCGGGCCGCCGCGGAACTGGTCTGCCAGGGCTACGGCGCTTCCTTCCTGTATGATTCCCTGATTCCTGCCCTGGGCTTTGAAAACCGGCTGGCCGCCTTTTGTTTTGAGCCCCAACGTCTCACCACCAGTTATGCGGCGGTCAGTCTGAAAAGCGCCCCACCGCCCCCCTGCGCCGCCGCTTTTGTGAATCTGGTACGCCAGGCCCTTGGCTGACAAAACGCTCCCCCGCCCGGATTTCTCCGAACGGGGGAGCGTTTTTCTGATTGCTTTTCAGGCTTTTGGCGGTCAAGGCCCGGGCCAATTTGCTCAACCGGAATACCGGGGCGCCCTGTGGCCCTTATGGCGGGCCAAAATCGGAACCCTGCACCGGCCCGATTCAGCCCATCACCGGCAAGCCCTTTTGCGTTTATTCTTTTTGTATACTTATTTGATTTTATCCTTACTGTATCCAACCAGCCCGCCGGCAGCGATCAGTTTCTGCAGGAAAGGCGGGAAGGGGTCGGCCTGCCACTGCTGCCCGGTGGTGTGGTCGGTGATGAGGCCGGTGTCGAAATCCACACTCACCTCGTCGCCCTGGTTGATGGAGCGGGCTGCCTCGTCACATTCCACAATGGGCAGGCCGATATTGATGGCGCTGCGGAAGAAGATCCGGGCAAAGGTGGAAGCGATAACACAGCTGATGCCCAGCGCCTTGATGGAGATGGGGGCGTGCTCCCGGGAAGAGCCGCACCCGAAATTCTTGCCCGCCACCATAATGTCGCCGGGCTTTGCTTTGTGGACAAATTCCGGGTCTTCCGATTCCATGCAGTGCTGGGCCAGCTGCTGGGGATCCTGCAGGTTGAGATATTTGCCCGGCAGGATCACATCCGTATTCACATCGTCGCCGAATTTAAAGGCGGTTCCTTTTGCTGCTTGCATCAGTCGTTCCCTCCCATGATCTCATCCGGGTCCACGATCCGGCCGGCCACGGCCGAGGCAGCCGCCACGGCGGGGCTGGTCAGGTAGACCTCGCTCTTCACATGGCCCATACGGCCCACAAAATTCCGGTTGGTGGTGGAAAGGCATCTCTCCCCTTCGGCCAGGATGCCCATATGTCCGCCCAGGCAGGCGCCGCAGGTGGGGGTGGAAACGGCGCAGCCCGCCTCGATAAAGGTGCGCAGATACCCTTTTTCCTCACACTGGAGGTAGATCTCCTGGGTGGCCGGGATGACGATGGTACGGGTGAAGGGCGCCACCTTCCGGCCCTTCAGGATGGAGGCCGCCATGGCCATATCCTCCAGCCGGCCGTTGGTGCAGCTGCCGATGTACACCTGATCCAGCGGCACCTGGCCCACCTGGTCGATGGTGCGCACATTGCTGGGCAGATGGGGGAAGGCCACCATGGGGCGGATGGCCGACAAATCGATCTGGATCACCTGCTCATACTCGGCGTCCTCATCCGGCTGATAGACCGTATAGGGCTTGGCACAGTGCTCAGCCAGATAGGCCCGGGTGCGCTCGTCCACCGGGAAGATGCCGTTCTTGGCGCCCGCCTCAATGGCCATGTTGCAGATGGTGAAGCGGTCATCCATGGAAAGCTCAGCCACGCCGGGGCCGGCGAATTCCATGCTCTTGTACAGGGCGCCGTCCACCCCGATCTTGCCGATGATGGTGAGCATCACATCCTTGCCGCAGACCCATTTGCCCGGCTTGCCGGTGAGCTCAAACCGGATGGCCTCGGGCACCTTGAACCAGTTTTCGCCGGTGGCCATGCCCACGGCCAGATCGGTGGAACCTACGCCGGTGCTGAAAGCCCCCAGCGCGCCATAGGTGCAGGTATGGCTGTCGCCGCCGATGATGGCTTCACCGGGGGCCACAATGCCCTGTTCGGGCAGCAGGGCATGTTCCACACCCATACGGCCCACATCATAAAAATGGGTCAGGCCCTGGGCCCGGGCAAAGTCCCGGCAGGTCTTGCTCTGCATGGCGCTGGTAATGTCCTTGTTGGGGGTGAAATGGTCCAGCACCACCACCACTTTTTCCTTATCAAAAACGCGGGTCGCGCCCATTTTGGCCAGCACCGGCTGGGCCAGGGCCACCGTGATATCGTTGCCCATCACCACATCCAGCTTTGCCTCGATCAGCTGCCCCGCTTTTACCCGGTCCAGCCCGGCATGGGCTGCCAGGATCTTCTGGGTCATGGTCATCCCCAAGGTTCATTCCTCCTTATACCCTCTTGAGTTTATGGTTTCCCGCCCCCGGGGCCTGGCCGCCGGGAGTGATATATATACAAAAATATCATAGCATAAACCTTCTTTCCGGTAAAGAAAAAAGCCGGCCTTCCCCGCCCGGCTCGCTCAGCCTGGAACATGCCGGCTTTTCCGGTGCCGGAACTAAGCGCTTTCCACATTTTCGCCGATTCTCACTGGGAAAAAGCCGCTCAAAGGGGAGAAAAGTTGGCTCTGTATTTGCACATTCAAAAAAATCATAGTATAATTAGCTATAACAAACGGGGCCCCTGGCCTCAGTGTATGGGGCCGGCCCTTTTGGGGCCGGCCCCATCAATGCCCTTGGCCGGGATTTTGCCCTTTGGGAAATGGAGGAAATGATTTATGGCATACGGCGTCATTACTCTGGGCCGCGAGATCTGCAGTGGCGGCTGCGATATCGCCAAGGAAGCCGCCCGTGAACTGGGCCTGCCCTATTATGACAAAGAGCTCATCACCATTGCCGCCAAAAAGAGCGGTCTTTCCGAAGAGGCCATTGCCGCCAGCGAGAAGCGCCGCACCGGCAGCCTGATGTACAGCCTGTACACCATGGGCAACCAGCTTCCTCTGGCCGACCAGGTGTTCATCCTGCAAAGCCGCATCATTAAGGAAATTGCGGAAAAAGGGCCCTGCGTCATTGTGGGCCGCTGCGCCGACTATGTGCTGCGGGATATTCCGGGCGTATTGAAGGTGTTCGTCTACGCGCCCATGAGCTACCGCATCGCCTGGGGCCGCCAGCACGAAAACCTGCCTGCCGACGACACAGCCGCCGAGGCAGCTATCCGCAAGGCCGACCGGCGCAAGGCCGACTACTACAACTATTACACCCAGAACCGCTGGGGCGAGGCTGCCAGCTATGATCTGTGCCTGAACGCGGCCATGGGCACCGAGACCTGCGCCCACATTCTGCTCACAGCATACAAAGCGATCCAGGAGGGACTGCCCAAGTGAGTGAATCTTCCGCGGCGATGCCGCAAAACAACAAGATGGGTTATATGCCCATCAATCGACTTCTGATCTCCATGGCGGTGCCCATGATGATCTCCATGCTGGTACAGGCCCTGTACAACGTGGTGGACAGCATCTTTGTGGCCCAGCTCAGCGAGGACGCCCTCACCGCCGTGACCCTGGCCTTCCCCATGCAGAACCTGATGATCAGCGTGGGCGTGGGCACCGGCGTGGGCGTGAACGCCCTGCTGAGCAAATCCCTGGGTGAAAAGGACTATGCCCAGGCCGACCGGGCTGCCGTGAACGGGTTGTTTTTGAACCTGTGCAGCATGCTGGTTATCATGCTCTTCGGCTTTACCGGCGTCAAACTGTTTTTTGCCAGCCAGACCAGCGATGCCCTGATCGCCGGCTACGGGGAACAGTACCTTTCCATCTGCTGCATCTTCTCGGTGGGCCTGTACCTGCAGACCATGGCGGAAAAGCTGCTGGTGGCCACCGGCAAGACCTTCTACAGCATGCTCACCCAGCTGGCGGGTGCGCTGACCAATATCATTCTGGATCCCATCATGATCTTTGGCCTGCTGGGCTGCCCCAAGATGGGGGTGGCCGGTGCCGCCATCGCCACCGTCATCGGCCAGTGCGTGGGCGGGGCCACGGGCATGTTCCTGAACCTGCGGGTCAACCGGGAGATTCACCTTTCCATCAAGGGCTTCCGTCCCCACAAGGCCACCATCCTGCGCATCTACAGCGTGGGTGTGCCCAGCATCATCATGCAGTCGGTGGGCAGCATCATGACCTTCTGCATGAACAAGATCCTGATCGCCTTCTCCTCCACCGCAGTGGCGGTGTTCGGCGTCTATTTCAAACTGCAGAGCTTCATCTTCATGCCGGTGTTCGGCCTGAACAACGGCATGGTGCCCATCCTCAGCTTCAACTACGGCGCCCGCAAGCCGGACCGGATGGCCCAAACCATCCGCCTGGCCTATACCTACGCCTTTTTGATTATGCTGCTGGGCTTTGCCTTGTTCCAGCTGCTGCCGAATGTATTCCTGGATATGTTCAGCGCCAGCCAGGATATGCTGGCCATCGGTCGGCCGGCCCTGCGCATCATCAGCATCAGCTTTTTGCTGGCCGGCATCTCGGTCATCAGCTGCTCGGTGTTCCAGGCCCTGGGCCACGGCTTTCTGGCCATGGTGGTCTCGGTGGGCCGTCAGCTCTTCGTGCTGATCCCGGCAGCCTACCTGCTCAGCCTGGCGGGGGATGTGAACCTGGTATGGTGGGCCTTCCCCATTGCCGAACTGGCCGCCGTTGCCCTGTGTATCCTCTTTATGTTCCGGGTATGGCGGCGGGTCATCACCCCCATGCGCAAACAGGTGGAAGAACAGACGGCCGAGGCTTCGGAACTGTAAAACCTTACCCATATATTTTTTAAGCCCGGAGAATTTCTCCGGGCTTTTTTATTGCCCCAAAGCTCTCTCGCTTTTTTTCGCTGCCGGTTTGTGGTACACTGTATTTGTTGAAGTATGTCTTTTGCATGCTTTAAAATAAATACCCTTTTAAAATCAACGGGAAATGAGGCGTTTTTATGTTCAATCCTCTCAAAAGCAGCCTGGCTGTCTCGGGTATTGTGTATCTTGTTCTCGGCTTTTTCCTGGTGGGCTGGCCGGATATCTCCCTTCGGCTTTGCTGCTATGGGCTGGGGGCCCTTCTTTTGCTGGGCGGCGCGGCCCAGATCTGGCGTTTTTTCGCCCGGAAGGATGAGGGCCGCTTTTTCCCCCGCCTGAACCTGGCCTGCGGGGCCATCTGCCTGGCGGCAGGGCTGTTCCTTTTTCTGCAGCCGGAAGCAGCCGTCAGCCTTTTCCCCATCCTGTTCGGCCTGTTTGTGGTGCTGGACAGCATTTCCCGCTTTGAAAATGCCATGGCCCTGCGGCAGGCAGGGTATGGGCGCTGGGGCTGGTTTCTGGCCCTTAGCCTTCTAAGCGTAGGGCTGGGGCTGTTCATGATCTTCAATCCCTTTGCCACGGCGGCAGCCATGGTGGCTGCCGTGGGGGTGATCCTGCTGGTAGAAGGCTTTTTCAACCTGTTCGGGCAAATTTTTTCCCGCCTGACCCTGGCCAAGATGGAAAAGGAGATCCGCCGTCAGGAAGAAGCCCTGGACCAGGCCATTGCCCAGGAAAAAGCCCGCCGCCACGGCGCCGAAGGGCCGGTGCAGGATGTTTCGTCCCGCCCGGTGGAGGATGAAAACCCCAACTGAACCGCAAACCCCAAAATCGGGCGGTTCTGACCGCCCTCACAGGAGGACGCACATGGCATACGATCTGATCATTGTGGGCGCCGGCCCGGCCGGCATCTTCACCGCCCTGGAACTGCTGCGCCGGGGCAGCAAAAAGAAGATCCTGATTCTGGAAAAAGGGCAGCCGGTGGAAAAGCGCCGCTGCCCCAAGGCCGAAACCGGCCGCTGCATGAACTGCAAGCCCTACTGCCACATCACCACCGGCTTTTCGGGCGCCGGCGCTTTTTCGGACGGCAAGCTGAGCCTTTCCTGCGAAGTAGGCGGCGATCTGCCGGAACTGATTGGCGAGGATCTGGCCCAGAGCCTGATCGACTACACCGACGGCATCTACCTGGAATTCGGCGCTGATGAGCATGTGGAGGGCGTGGGCCACAGCGAGGAGATCAAGGAGATCCGCAAACGGGCCATCCAGGCCGGGCTGCGGCTGGTGGACTGCCCTATCCGCCATCTGGGCACCGAAAAAGCCCAGCAGCTGTACTACGCCATCCAGTGCTATCTGCAGGAGCAGGGCGTGGAACTCCGCTTTGGGGTGCCCTGCACCAACCTGATTCTGGACAAAGGGGTCTGCCTGGGGGTGGTGATCGAAGAAAAAGGCCGGCAGGAAGAACTGCGGGCCGAGCAGGTGGTCATCGCCACCGGCCGGCGGGGCGCCGACTGGCTGGAAAGCCTCTGCGCCGAGCACAACATTGCCCACCGCCCCGGCACGGTGGATATCGGCGTACGGGTGGAATGCCGCAACGAGGTGATGGAGAAGGTCAACCGGGTGCTGTACGAATCCAAGCTGGTGGGCTACCCCCGCCCCTGGAAGAACAAGGTGCGCACCTTCTGCCAGAACCCCGGCGGCTTTGTGAGCCAGGAAAACTATGACAACGACCTGGCGGTGGTGAACGGCCACAGCTATAAGGACCTGAAGAGTGACAACACCAACCTGGCCATTCTGGTAAGCCACAACTTCACCGAGCCCTTCAATCAGCCCATCGCCTACGCCCAGAAGGTGGGCGAGCTGACCAACATGCTGGGTGCGGGGCATATTCTGGTACAGCGATACGGGGATATTCTGGACGGCAAGCGCACCTGGCAGAAGGAGCTCTCCCGCTCCAACCTCAAGCCCACCCTGAAGGATGCGGTGGCCGGTGATATCACCGCCGCCATGCCTTACCGGGCCATGGTGAACATCATCGAATTCATCAAGATGCTGGATCAGGTGGTGCCCGGCTTTGCCAGCACCGAGACCCTCCTCTACTCCCCCGAGCTGAAGTTCTACTCCAACCGGGTGAAGATGGACGAGGACCTGGATACCAACGTGAAGGGCCTGCACTGCCTGGGGGATTCCTCCGGCTGGACCCGGGGCCTGATGATGGCCAGCGTGATGGGCGTGCTCATGGGCCGCAAGCTGGCCCAGAAGGAGGGGCTGGAACTGCCCCGCCTGCCCTGATTTGGTTTGTCTCCTGCCCCTTTTGGGCAGATTTTCCGCAAAAAAGGCGGCCCCGACGGGGCCGCCTTTTTCTTTCCCGGGCGCTTTTTTGACTGCCTGCCCGCCGGGGCAGACGAAAAGCGCCTTACAGGAACTGCCGCAGATTTTCGATGTTCTGTTCCTCAAATTTCTGCAGCTGCCGGGTCAGTTTCACCGCGCCGGTGCTGGCACGGGGGCAATCCTTCAGGCCGGTGACGCACTCGTTCACCCCCATCTGGTTTCCCTCCACCAGCATGCCGGCCAGCTTATGGGTAGACCGGTCGGTGATGGTGCGGCCCGCAATGCCTGCTTTGGCCATCCATTTTTCCACCAGGCCCTGTCCCTGGGCCTTGGCGCCGCAGGCATCCAGCGCCGTGTGGGCCTGCTGGCCAAAACTGCGGTAGCCGTTCTGCTGGCGCATCAGCTCGGCCTTGAACTCGGCCCGCTCGGCCATGGGGATCATCTGATCCAGGGTAGCCTTGCCCATATCGGTGACCCGGATGACGGTATTCAGCAAATTTTCATTATCCTGCTGCATAAAAACAGCCCCCTTTCCTTGCAAACAGCATTTGCAGAAAGGGGCCGTTTTATACAGATTTTCTTGAATCAGTCTGGGGAAGAACTCAGATCGGCCTGCCGCTCACAGCGGCCGTACAGTTCGCATTGGACCCGGATCAGGCAGGCCAGGGAATCCTCCAGCCGGCCGGGCCGGACCCGCCAGTTCCAGTTTCCGCCCACCACGCCGGGGGTGTTGATCCGCCCCTCACAGCCCAGGCCCAGCCAATCGGCCAGGGGCAGGATACAGGTGTCGGCACAGCTGGCCAGGGCGGCCCGCAGGATGGCCTGGGGCAGCTCTTCCCGTTTGCCGGGGCGCAGGTAGTGCATGGCAAACCGCAGCTCCTCCTCGCCGGCCTCCTGTTCCATCCAGCCCAGAAGGGTGTTGTTGTCGTGGGTGCCGGTATAAACCAGACAGTTGGGGATGTGGTTGTGGGGCAGGTATTCGTTGGTGGGGCCCGAAGAAAAGGCGAACTGCAACACTTTCATGCCCGGCAGCCCGGTCTGGGCCAGCAGCCGGCGGACACTGTCGAACATCTCTCCCAGATCCTCCGCCACCAGGGGCAGAGGGCCCAGCTTTTTCCCCAGCACCTCAAAGAAATCCATGCCCGGTCCCTGTTCCCACCGGCCCTCCCGGGCGGTGGCCGCATCGGCAGGGATGGACCAATAGGTGTCAAAGGCCCGGAAGTGGTCGATCCGCACCAGGTCGTACAGATCCAGCGCATGGCGGATCCGGCGGATCCACCAGTCATATCCGGTGCTCCGGTGGTAGTCCCAGTCATAGAGGGGATTGCCCCAGAACTGCCCGTCCTCGCTGAAATAATCCGGGGGACAACCCGCCACCCGGGTGGGATGCCCCTGCCCGTCGGTCTGGAACAGGGGGCCGCCGGCCCAGGTATCCGCCGAATCCATGGATACATAGATGGGCATATCCCCCAGGATCCGCACCCCTTTGGAAGCTGCGTAGTCCCGCAGGGCCTTCCACTGTTTCCAAAACAGGTACTCCACAAACTTCCAGAAGCCGATCTCCCCGGCCTGGCGCTCTTTCAGCTCTTCCAGTGCCTGGGGCTGGCGCAGCCGCAGGGGCAGGGGCCATTCGTTCCAGGGCTTGGCGTCGTTTTCCTTCTGGGCCGCCCGGTAGAGGGCGTATTCCTCCAGCCAATCCTGGTTGAGGAAAAGGAACCGATAATATTCATCGGAATAGGGCGTATCGCAGCCCGGCAGCGGGCGGGCTGCCAGGAAGTTTTCGTAGGCACGGCGCAGTAGGGGCAGGCGGGTGCGCTCCAAAAGCCGATAATCCGCCCGGCCGGTATTGGGCGCGCGCACCGGGTCCAGGTCAGCCTCTTCCAGCAATCCTTCCTGCACCAGAAGTTCCGGGTCGATGAGCCAGGGGTTGCCCGCAAAGGCCGAACAGCTCTGGTAGGGGCTATCCCCCGAACCGGTGGGCCCCAAAGGCAGGATCTGCCAGACGCCCTGGCCTGCCCGGCTCAAAAAATCCACAAAGGCATATGCTTCCCGGCCCAGCGTCCCGGCGCCGAAGGGGCCGTCCAGACTGCTCACCGGCATCAGAATACCGCAGGTTCTCATTCACGCATCCTCCCTTTTGGTTTCATTCTGTCCCGCCGGCCGGCGGTCTATCCCCTCCGGGGGCTCAGCCTGCCGGGCAGAGGACGCCGCAGAGGCCCTGGACATAGCTCTGCCGGTTCAGGGAGGCCAGGGCCCCGGCCCCTGGGATCAGGGCCCCCGCGCCGGCCAGCGCCTCATCACTGAGCTGAGCCGAAAACGCCGGCAGGGTCTCGCCGGCCTGCACAAAGGCAAATAGACTGCGTCCGGGCTCCCCGGAGGGGCTGCGCAGACCGCTCTGCACCAGCCCCAGGGTGTCGGTAAGCATCCGCTGGCCCTGATGGGACACATACAGCCAATACATGAATGCCTGGGCGGCCCCGGTATCCCCCTCTTTCCGCAGGGCCAGATACCGATAGGTCCCCACCACCGGCCAGCTGTGCAGCTGTTCCGCATCCAGCCCCTGGGCCCCGATCTCATCGGCGCTCAGGTCCAGCTTGAGCCCCAGCAGGCCGGGGCTCATCCCCTGGCCTGCCAGCACCGAGCCCCGCACCGTATCGGCCCGGTAAAAGAGCGCCTTTCCGTTCAGAAAAGCCTCCTCGGCCTGGGCCTGGGCCAGAGGGTCCTGACTGCCCTCCGGCCGCCACAGGCTGCCGGCTTCCAGGCAGAAGGCGTCGTACAAAGCCCCTGCCGGGCTGCCGAGGGCTTCGGAGGTGAGGGCTTCCAGGCCATCGGCCGAGGCAGCCAGGGCATAGCTCAGCGCCTCGCCCCCATAGCAGCTGCTCTCCCCATCCGCCAGGAGAAAGACCGCCTCCAAGCTGCCGGTGGTTTCATCCTTGGCCGCGGGCAGGGTATAGGCATTCTCGTTCAGATTCACCTTTTTGGCTGAGGGGGAAGCGATCCAGCTGGCCAAGGCCTGACAAAAGGCGCTCCAATCCTGGTAGGAACAACTTTGCAGATCCGACAGCGCCCCCTCGCCCAGCAGTGCGCTCAGCATCTGGGTATTCACCAGATACCCATAGCCGCTGCTGCCCATGAGCAGGCAGTTTTCGCCCTGGTCTACCCCCAGCATTCCGCACAAAGCGCCGTACAGGGAATCTTCTTCCAGGCCGCCCCAGCCTTCGCCCGGCCGGGTGCGCAGCACCGCCAGGTCGCACTCCTGCTCACCCACATATTCCACCGTCACATTCTGCCCGGCCCCATAGGCCTCGAACACCGGCTTGAGAACTTCGTCCTGCTCATTCAGGAAAACCGACAGATGGGTGGGCGTCTGGGTGGGCCCGGCCTGGGGCGTCTGCTCCTCCTGGGGGCGGGAGGGCGTCAGGTTCAGGCTGCCGCAGCCCGCCAGCAGAGCGGCACTGAGCAGCACAGACAGGATTCGTTTCATGGCTTGATTCCCCTTTCGGCTGCCGGGAACAGAAAAAGGCCTCCCGGCCGGCCCGAAGCTTTTCATTTTCCTGATTATTGTAGCATACCCCCCGCCTTTTCTTCAAGCAAGGCGGCTTTTCCCGGGCGGGAAGGTGAAACCCGGCCGCAAATATGGTAAAATAAAAAACAAGGCCTTCTTCGCCCTTTTGGGGCCCGGAATATCGCCTGCCTTTCCCCGCAAACCCGCCGCTCTGCCGGCTTTGGAAATGGAGTGTATCAAGTTGGAGCCTACCAAGCGAATTTACGAAAACGAATCCTTCTGCTTTGAATTTACCGGCCATGTGCTGGATTGCCAGCCCGACAAAAAGGGCTGGCTGGTGGTGCTGGACCGCACCGCTTTCTTCCCGGAAGGGGGCGGCCAGCCCGCCGACACCGGCCTGCTGGGCCAGGCCCATGTGCTGGATGTGCATATCCGGGAGAACGTGATCTATCACCTGACGGACGCCCCCCTCACCCCCGGCCAGGAGGTGAAGGGCCAGGTGGACAGTACCCGCCGGATTGACCATATGGAACAGCACACCGGCGAGCACATTCTCAGCGGCATTCTCCACAGCCTGTACGGGGTGGAAAATGTGGGCTTTGGCATCAGCGCCGACAATGTGCGGCTGGATGCCAACCTGGAATTGAGCGCCGAACAGCTGGCCGCCGCCGAGGAAGCCGCCAATGCCGCCATCCGGGCCGACAGCCCGGTGCAGGTGCTCTACCCCACCGACCAGGAGCTGGCCGCCATGACCTACCGCAGCAAAAAGGAGCTGGAGGGCCAGGTGCGGATCGTGGCCATCCCCGGCTCGGATGTATGCGCCTGCTGCGGCACCCATCTGGCCCGCACCGGGCAGGTGGGCATCATCAAGATCCTCAGCGCCGAAAAATACAAGGGCGGCACCCGGCTCTCCCTGGCTTGCGGCGGGCGCGCCTGGAAGGTACTGACCCATGATCATGACCAGGTGAGCCAGATCAGCGCCCTTCTCAGCGCCAAGCCCGACCAGGTAGCCCAGGCCGTCCAGCGGCAGGGCGAAGAGCTGGCTGCCCAGAAGCAGCGCTGCGCCCTGGCCGAGACCCATTGGTTCGAGTCCCTGGCCGGTCAGGTAAAACCGGGCGAAAAGCAGGTGATGCTGGCAGAAAACCTCAGCCCCGACAGCCTGCGCCGGCTCTGCCTGGCCCTCAGCGAAAAGACCGACGCCCCCTGCGCCGTATTCAGCCCGGGCGGCAGCGGCCTGGCCTATGCCCTGGCCTGGGCGGGGCAGGATGTGCGCCCCCTGGGCAAGGCCCTGAACGAGGCCCTCAGCGGCCGGGGCGGCGGCAAGCCGGTGCTGGTGCAGGGCAGCATCGCCGAAACGGATTTTGAAAAGGTCCGCGCCTTTTTTGAGACTCTTTGAGCCCCGCCCTTTGATCCCCACATACAGAGAGGAATCTTGCCCATGAGAATGCGCTTTAAACCCTACGCCCGGCCGGAACTGCTGGCCTGCGATTTTCACGCCCACACCCCCCTGGAAAACAAAGGCCGCTGGAAGAGCCTCTTCGCCCGGCCCCAGCAGCCCATGCATCTGGAACTGGGCTGCGGCAAGGGCGGTTTTCTGGCCCGGCTGGCCGTGGCACACCCCCAGATCAATTATCTGGGCATCGACATCACCGATAAGGTGCTGATCCTGGCCAAGCGGAACATCGACAAACAGTATGCCGCCGCCCATATCCCCCCGGACAATGTGAAGATCATGAGCCTGGATATTGAGCGGATCGACAACGCCTTTTCCCCCCAGGATCAGGTGGAGCGGATTTATATCAACTTCTGCAACCCCTGGAATGTGAAGGCCTCCCACAAAAAACACCGGCTCACCCATCCCCGCCAGCTCATCCTGTACCGGGATTTTCTGGCCGACGGGGGCGAAATCTACTTTAAAACCGATGACAGCGACCTGTTTGAGGACAGCCTGACCTATTTCCAGGCCGCCGGTTTTACGGTACGCTGGCTTACCCGGGATCTCCATGCCCAGGAACCGGACTGGAACATCCGCACCGAGCATGAAGCCATGTTCACCGAACAGGGCATCCCCACCAAAGCCCTGATCGCGGTGAAGGGGCCTCTGGATGAGGCCGGCCGGGAATATTGCCGGCTGTATGACCGGCTGGTGGAAGCGCCCCTGCGCCGGGCCGCCGCCCAAAAGGCCGAGCAGGAGGCTCAGGCCCGGAAAGCCGCCCAAAAGAAAAACAAGTAAAGCAAAGCGGTCCCTTTGCCCTGGTAAGGCAGAGGGACCGTTTTTGATTCTTAGTCAGGCGGTTTTCAACCCTGCGCGCATTCGGCGGAAGATTGCCTTCGCCCAGACCCACAAGGGGATGAAATACAGGTACACCGCATACAGCATGCTGCTCATGGGCGCGCCCACACTGGCCAGCGGCACACTGCCCGCAATGCTCCAGGGAATGAGGGCCGCCAGCAGGATGACCGTATTCTCCAGGATGAGGGCCTGTTCCTCCTTGCTCTCGAACAGCTGCCCGCAAACCTGATGCACCAGCATGGCGGCCAGGGTCTGGTTGCAGGCCAGGCCCCCCAGCAACACCGAGGCCAGAACCGTGGCGCCGGCGGCGGTGATCCTGCCGGCCAGACGGTGAAGGGGTTCCTTCAGGCCGTCCAGCAGGCGGGTGGAATCAAAGATGCCGAAGCTGGCGGAAGATACAATAATAATACAGGTCACATTGACCATGCTGGCCAGGCCGCCCCCGGCCAACAGGTCGGCCAGCTGCGGGTCGGCGGGGCTATACCCCAGCACCAGGGTGGAGAGAAGCTGTACCGGGGGCGTTTTCTGCACCAGCAGGGCCACCAGGCAGGCGGCCACCGCGCTGACGGCCATAGTGCGCACCACCTTTACCCGGAAGCAGGCCAGAACCAGGATGAGCAGGGCCGGCACCGCCGTCCAGAAAGAAAGGTTGAAATTTTTGGCAAAGGCATCCACGCAGGAAGCGTCCATCTCCGCCCCGGCCCCCTGCCGGCCGGCCAGCAGATAGAACAGACAGGCGGCCGCAAAGGGCACCACCGCCGAGCGGAACATATTGCCTATATTCTTATAAATATCCGTATCGGTAATGGTGGCCACCAGCAGGGCGCTGGAAGACATGGGCGAGCACCGGTCCCCGAAAAACACGCCGGACAGGATGGCCCCGCCCAGTAAGGGCGCCGGCAGGCCGGCAGCCCGGCCCAGCATCATGCAGATAAAGCCCATGGTACTGGCAGTGCCGAAGGAGGTACCGGTGAGGAAGGACATCAGGCTGCAGAGCAGAAAAGCGCAGAGGGCAAAAGCCCCGGGCTGGATCCACCCCACCGCATGGTACAGAATGAACGGAATGGTGCCGCAGATCCGCCAGCCTGCGGTGATAAGGCCGATAAAGACAAACACCCACAGAATGGTAGCGCTTTTCAGCACCCCCCGTTTGAGCATCCCTCCGATGGCGGCGGGCGAAAAGCCCAGCCAGGCCGCATAGGCGCAGAAAATGGCAAGGCCCACGCAAAGCCCTGCCAGCAGCGGGGCCCCGGTGAGGATACAGACCACCAGCACTGCCAGAAACAGCCCCAATGTAAGATTCCGGGCCAAAGAAATTCCCCCCTTTTCCTTTTCCATATAAGGCCGCCAGGCGGCCTTCGCTGTTGATTATACCGCAACGCCAAAAGGTTGTACAGCCCGATAAAAAACCGGTACATCGCTTTTGCCGGTCTTTTCCCGGCACAGCGGCAGGCGGCCGGCACTGGCAGCCCTTTCTTGCGGCAACATCTTCCACACATAGCGGCAGGATGCGGGAAAATACTAAAGGCGAACCCTTCCGCACAGGATTCTGACGGAAGCGTATTCATTTTCACGCACCGAAACCAAGAAGGAGGGTATTCCCTATGAAAAGCCAGAGCAGCAACAGCCTGTACAATCCCGGCCAGGACAATGTTCCCGCCGGCACCTATCAGGAGGTGGGCCCCCGGGGTGGCAAGATCCCCCAGGCACGCACCTGCCGCATTGGCCGCGGCGACCGCCTGCCCCCCGTGCAGGAGAGCGGCAACAAATGGGCCAAGCAGTAACCTTTCTCTTCCATGCTGAACAAGAGGCCGGGCTTTTGCCCGGCCCCTTGCCTTTTATTGCACGTTTATTTATCTTATTTTTTAATAATATTAATATTGACTTTAATTTTATTGAATGCTATCCTATTTATAGATCCAATACATATCCATTCAAGGGAGGGAACGCCTGTGAATCCTTCCATGCTGCCCCCTTGGCTTGGCGGGCTGGAGGAAGAGGACCTGAATTTTATCCGCCGTTTTCTGCTGGCTTCCGGGAGCCTGAAGGAAGTGGCCCACCAATACGGGGTAAGCTACCCCACCGTGCGGCTCCGGCTGGACCGGCTGATCCAGAAGATCCAGCTGAACGAACAGGCTGTGGAAGAGCCCTATATCCGTCTGGTCAAACAGCTGGCGGTGGATGACAAGCTGGACCTGGAAACCGCCCGGCTTCTGATTCAGGAATACCGAAAAGCGCAAAAGGAGGAATCCTGAGATGTTTGTAATGACAATTACTACAATTTCCTTTCTGCTGTTTCTGCTGGCGGTGCTGGTGGGGGCCATCCTGCTGCAGATTTTTTTATCCCGCCGCAAAAGCCGCTGGCCGGGGCTGGTGCTGCCGGCGCTCACCTTTTTATATTCCCTGCTCTCGATTTTTTCTATGGCGGCCCCGCCGGAGGCCACGGCCCTTTCCATTGCGAGCACCCTTGTGATGACCCTGATTTTGAGCAATATCCCCACCCTGATCCTGCTGGCCATTTATTTCGTCTGCCGGGAAAGGCAGAAACGGAACCGGCAGCTGGACAAGATGAATATTCAGGATCTTTGAGTTTTGCCACCATCGCCACAAAAGGCCGGCGCCAAAAGTGCCGGCCTTTTTGGCGCTCAGAAACAGAAAAAGGCCCCGGCATACGCCGGGGCCTTTTTCCTGTCCAAAACAAAAATCGCTGAGCGCGTTTATGTCTGGAATATAAAATGGAACCCACCCGCACCGCCAAAAGCAGGCGAACCCAAATGAAGGAAAAGTCAGAAGATTACTTCTTGGTGTAATCGTAGAAGCCCTTGCCGGTCTTGCGGCCCAGCAGGCCGCCGCGGACCATCTTCTTGAGCAGGGGATGAGGACGATACTTGGTATCGCCGGTCTCCTCGTAGAGAACATTCATGATCTCCAGGCAGACGTCCAGGCCGATCAAATCGCCCAGAGCCAGGGGGCCCATGGGATGGTTGGCGCCCAGACGCATGGCCTTATCCACGCCTTCCACCGTGGCCAGACCCTCGGCGTAGATGGAAATGCCCTCGTTGATCATGGGGATCAGGATACGGTTGACCACGAAGCCGGGGCCTTCCTGCACAATAACCGGCTCCTTGCCGATCTCCTCGCTGATCTTGACGATCTTGTCAACCAGCTCCTGCGGGGTGAGGATGCCGGGGATGACCTCCACCAGCTTCATCACAGGGGCGGGGTTGAAGAAGTGCATGCCCACCAGAGGCCGTTTAATCCGGCTCATGATCTCGGTGATGGAAAGAGAAGAGGTGTTGGTGGTGAAGACGGTCTCGGGCTTGCAGATGGCATCCAGCTTCTCGAAGATCTCGATCTTGGCATCCATCTCTTCCAGGGCGCTCTCCACAACCAGGTCGGCGTCTTTAGCCAGCTCCATGGGGCCGAAGCTCACCTTGCCGCAGATTTCATCGCAGCGCTCCTGGGTGATCTTGCCCTTGTCGGCCAGGCGCTGAATGCCCTTGTTGAAGCGGGCACGCTTGCCCTCGGGATCTTTGCCGGTGACAATGCACATGGCCACTTCATCGCCGTGGGTGGCGAAAACCTGGGCAATGCCCATACCCATAGTGCCGGTACCTACAACTGCAACTTTCATAGTGCTTTACCTCTTTCTCTTTTGGATTTTTGTTTTGGCATGGTTCCGAAATATCTATCTCTCAACCGCCCCCATAAGGCGGAAAAGGTCTTGAAAAGCCGCCCGGGGTAGGGCGGCCCGCCGCCTGCCTTCCCTTGCAGGGCGGGGCTCAGGCAGAACCCCGGCGGCAGCGAACAGAGTAAAAGGACCGGGCGAACTGCCGGCAACAGTTTCGCCCATTGCAGCCCGGACGGAGGAGGCCCGGACCACAACCTCGTTAATTTTGTAACGAGTCTGGTTGTATTATAGCACCTGTTAGTTTTATGTCAATCCTTTTTTGGGGGATTTAATACTCTTGCCACAAACTTCGGCAAAGCTGCTAATTTCAAGGTATTTTTTTGCAGCAGAAGGTCAAAAAGAGAACTATATACCGTTGAAAAGCACATATGGATACATCTCGGCATGTTGTTCTCCACAAGGAAACCGCCTCTTTTGGCCCGGAAATTTTATCCTTTTTCAGTGGCCTTTTTCTCCCTTTTTTCCTGGTAAAAGGGCAGCCTCTTTTCCCGGGCAGACAGGCAGAGGGATAAGCTCCTTCCCTTGCCCTGGGGGGAGGGCTTCTCTTGTTTCGGGGTGGATTTTATGCTATTCTATAGAGGTATTCTTTATAGAGAGAAAACCTGAGGGCAGAGGGAAAAGAGGAATCTTCCGTGAATAAAAATCACCTGCGGGGCAGCCTTTGCTGTGTGCTGGCAGCCCTCATCTGGGGCGTTGCTTTTGTGGCCCAGGTGGCCGGGATGGACCATGTGGGCCCCTTTACCTTTTTGGGGCTGCGCTGCTGGCTGGCTGCCGCTGTGCTGGCCCCCCTGGCCCTGCGGGGCCGGGCAGGCAAGGCGCCCGCCTCCTCTGCCGACCGCCGGGCTTTGTGGGGGGCTGGCATCCTCTGCGGGCTTTGCCTGTACACCGCTTCGGCTTTCCAGCAATACGGGCTGCAGTACACCACTGCCGGGAAATCCGGTTTTATCACTGCTCTGTATGTGGTGCTGGTGCCCCTTGCCCGCCTGCTGACCGGCCGGCGTCCTCCTCTTCTTTTATGGATTTGCGCCGCCCTGGCTGCCGCCGGGCTCTGGCTGCTCTGCATGACGCCGGGGCAGGCCGGTTTCAACCCGGGCGACCTGCTCACCCTCATCTGCGCCCTGATCTTTACCTGCCATATCCTGCTGCTGGACCATTTTTCGCCCCGGTTTTCATCGGTGCAGCTCAGCTGCATCCAATTTTTGACCGGCGGAGTGATTGGTGCCCCCATCTTTTTGCTCAGCGAGGGCTTTTGCTGGCAGGACGTGGCGGGGGCGGCCCTGCCCATCCTGTACGCGGGCATCCTGAGCAGCGGTGTTGCCTATACCCTGCAGGCCTATGCACAAAAAAATACCGACCCCACGGTGGCCAGCATCCTGCTCTGCCTGGAAAGCGTTTTTTCGGTGCTGGCCGGCTGGATCCTGCTGGGCCAGGCCCTTTCGAGGCGGGAACTGGCAGGCTGCGGCGTGATGTTTGCGGCCATTCTGCTGGCCCAGCTGCCCTCCGCCCAGAAAACAGCCCCCGCCCGGGGCAACGGCTCGGCTGCCTGAGGGGGCCGGGTGTTTTGTGGAAATCCGCCGGCTCTGCCCATGGGCCGGCTTTGTTGAATGAAAAGGAGCGTATCTGCCATGCTGAACCAGACCTATCTGCAAATGCTGAACCAGAAATCCGTGATCCGCACCCTGAACGAGTACGGCGCCCAGCGGGCCAAGGAGATCGGCTACCAAAACGTTTTTGACTACAGCCTGGGCAACCCCAGCGTCCCCACCCACCCTGCCTTCACCCAGGAAATGATCCGCCTTCTGCAGGAAGAGGACCCGGTGGCCCTCCACGGCTACAGCCCCACTCTGGGTATCCCCTCGGTGCGGCAGGCGGTGGCCGAAAGCCTGAGCCGCCGTTTCGGCCTGCCTTATACCGCCGACGGCATCTTTATGACCAGCGGCGCCGCCGGGGCCCTGGCCCATGCCCTGCGGGCAGTGACCCAGCCGGGGGATGAGCTGATCGTATTCGCTCCCTTCTTCTCGGAATACAGCGCCTATGCCCAGGGGGCGGGGCTCACCCTGAAGGTGGTGCCGGCAGATACTAAGTCCTTCCAGATCCCCTTTGACAAGCTGGAAGAGATGCTCACCGACAAGGTGACCGCCCTGCTCATCAACACCCCCAACAACCCCAGCGGCGCGGTGTACTCTGCCGAGACCCTCACCCGCCTGGCCGAGCTGCTCCGCAAAAAATCCGCCGAACTGGGCCGTCCCCTCTTTTTAATCAGCGACGAGCCCTATCGGGAGATCCTGTTCCATGGGGCGCAGCAGCCCTACCCCGCCGCCTTCTATGAATACACCCTGGTATGCTACAGCTTTTCCAAAAGCCTGAGCCTGCCTGGCGAGCGGATCGGCTATGTGGCGGTGGCCCCCCGGTTCGAGGGCTGGGAAAAGATCGTGCCCATGTGCGGCCAGATCAGCCGGGGCACCGGCCACAACTGCCCCTCCAGCATCATTCAGCTGGCAGTGAGCAAGGTGCTGGAACTGACCAGCGACCTTTCCGTCTATGAGACCAACGCCGACATCCTCTGCCGGGAGCTGAGCGGCCTGGGCTTTGAGATCTGCCGGCCTCAGGGCACCTTCTACATCTTCCCCCGGGCCCTGGAAGAGGACGCCGTCCGCTTCTGCGAAAAGGCCAAGGAATTTGATCTTCTGCTGGTGCCCAGCGATGGCTTTGGGGTGCCGGGCCATTTCCGGGCGGCCTACTGCATCGACACCGAAAAGGTGGAACGAAGCCTGGAGGCCTTCAAGAAGCTGGCCGACTGCTACCGCTGAATCCATCCGGCGGCCCTCCCCACCCGGGCGGGCCGCTTTTTTCATAACCCGGGAAGGAGATCCTCATGAATGTTCTGATCAGCGCCTGCCTGCTGGGCGTACCCTGCAAATACAGCGGCGGTTCCAATGCCCATCCCCTTTTGATGGAGGCGGCCCGGCAGGGCGAGATACACTTTATCCCGGTCTGCCCGGAATGCCTGGGCGGGCTGCCTATCCCCCGACTGCCCAGCGAAAAGCAGGGAGACCGGGTGTTTTCCAAAAGCGGGGAAGATCTGACCGAAGCTTTCGAGCGGGGGGCACGGTCGGCTTTGCATCTGGCCCGGCTGTTTGACTGCCGCTGTGCCATTTTAAAGGAGCGCAGCCCCAGCTGCGGCTTTGGCCAGATCTATGACGGCAGCTTTACCGGCAGTCTGCGGCAGGGGGACGGGGTGACCGCCGCCCTGCTGGCCCAAAACGGGGTGCGGATCTGGGGCGAGAGCCAGGCCCGGCAGGCTCTGACGGAATGGGGGGCCTTTGCCCTGGCCGGAGAAGCATAAATCGCTCATTCATAAATTCTCTGTTTTTTTTCGGGGCATCTTTTGGTATAATGTACGAATATCGTATAGATGAGAACCCTGCCAAAGGAGGAGTTTCTATGGCCGGAACCCTGTATATCGTGGCCACCCCCATCGGCAACCTGGGCGATCTGACGCCCCGCGCCGCCGCCACCTTTGGCAGTGTGGATTTTGTGGTTGCCGAAGACACCCGGGTGACCCTGCGCCTTTTGAACCATCTGGGGCTGAAAAAGCCCATGATCAGCTATTATGAGCACAACTTCACCCATGCAGGGGAGATCCTGCGCCGGCTGGAGGAGGGGCAGAGCTGCGCCCTGTGCAGTGATGCAGGCATGCCCGCCATCTCTGACCCCGGCGAGCTGCTGGTAAAGGACGCATTGGCCCGGGGCATTCCGGTCACTCCCATCCCGGCGGCCAGCGCCTGCGTCACGGCGCTGGCGGTGAGCGGGCAGGCCACCGGCCGCTGGGTCTTTGAGGGTTTCCTGCCCACCAACCGCCGTCAGAAAAAGGAACGGCTGGACCAGCTGCAGGGGGAAATCCGCACCGTGATCTTTTATGAGGCTCCCCACAAGTTGCTCACCACCTTAAAGGATCTGAACGAGGCCTTTGGCCCGGAGCGGAGCATCACCCTCTGCCGGGAGCTGACCAAGCTCCATGAAGAGATCTGCAAGACCACCCTGGGCCAGGCTCTGGAGCGATACAGCAATGAGCCGCCCCGGGGGGAGTATGTGCTGGTGATGGCCGGGGCAGAACCCGGCCCTGCCCTCTGTGAGGAACAGCCCACCCTGGAACAGGCAGCCGAAAAGGCCCGCCAAATGATCCGGGAAGGACAAAAAACCAGCGCGGCCGCCAAGGCCGCCGCCGCGGGCACTCCCTACGGCAAAAGCGAAATATACCGACTCCTGACAAGGGAGGAAGAGGAATGAAAAAACTACTTGTCCTTTCGGACTCGCATGGCGATACCCAGGCGCTGCGCCGCTGCCTGGAACAGGAACCTGAGGTGGACGCCCTGATTTTTTTGGGCGACGGCTGCCGGGATCTGGACCAGGTACTGAGCCAGCTGCACCGCCGGCTGCCCGCCTATATGGCCAAGGGCAACTGCGATTACAACTGTGAATATCCCGCCGAAGGGCTGGCGGTTTTTGAGGGCCAGCTGGTGTTTTACACCCACGGATATATGTATGGGGTGGAGGCCACCCTGGGCGGCATCTGCCGCACGGCCAAGGCCCGGGGGGCGGATGTGGTTTTGTTCGGCCACACCCATCGCCCTCTCACCCTGGAAATGCCGGAACTTCCCCGGCTGTACAACCCGGGCAGTGTCAGCCGCCCCCGGGGCCGGGAAGGCCCCACCTACGGCCTGCTGACCCTGCAGCGGGGCCAGCCGCCCCAGTTCGAGCTGAAGCCGGTCCCTCCCATCATCCCGCCGGGATGCCGGGACCTGTTCTGAGCTTTTCCCCTGTTTTTTCCGCCCCGAACCCTCTGGGCCGGGGCGATAAATTTTATCGGGCAGGGCCCGATTTCAAGAAAGAAGGGTAGTTTTTCGATCATGTTTGAGGAAGCCAAATTGCTGTATCTGCCCAGTGTGGACAGCACCAATCTCTGGGCCAAGGAACATCTGGACCAGCTCTCCCCCATCGGCGCGGTGTGGACCACCAGCCAGACCCAAGGCCGCGGCCGGCTGGGTCGCACCTGGGTCAATGCGGCCGGCCGGGCACTGTATTACACGGTGGCCTATACCCAGCCCCTGGCCCAGCCCGCCGCCCTTTCCCTCTTTGCCAGCCTGGCGGTGGCTCAGGCCATCCAGGAAAAATTCAAGGCGGAGCTTTCCATCAAATGGCCCAATGACCTGCTGCTCAACGGCAAAAAGGTGGTGGGGATCCTGTGCGAGGGAGTGCCCGGCGCCGCTTTGTGCGGGATCGGGGTCAACCTGGCCCAGCCCCAGCGCTACTTTGAGGAGGCCGGCCTGCCCTACGGCACCAGCCTTGCCCTGGAGGGCTGCACCGTCAACACCGAAAGCGCCCCCAACCGCCTGGCCATGCGGCTGAACCGCCGGCTGACCGGCGAGAGCTTTGAGCTCTTTGCCAAGGAGGGGATCGCCCCCTTCCTGGAGGAATACCGGGCCCGCTGCGTCAACTTGGGCCGCAAGGTACGTTTTGAGGGCGGCGAAGGCATTGCCGAGACCATCGACGACCAGGGTCGGCTGGTGGTGCGCACGGCAGACGGTGAAGCGCGGGTTTTCACCGGTGAGGTGAGCGTTCAGGGCGTGTATGGGGCGGAAGATTGAGCTTTCGGCGAAATTCACAGATTGTTCACAGCACTTTAAAGAAATACACGCATCTTGCTTCTATACTATAAGCACAGAGCAAGGGAGCCGCAACCTTTGTTTCTGTACATGATTCCTCCTCACACCAAAGCGATACCCCAACAAAAGAAAGCGCCCCTGTACCGCAAGCAGGGGCGCTTTTCCTTTGCCTTTTTATTTGTGCAGGGTGTTCGGGTTTGCAGGCAAAAAAACAGAAGGGGTAAACTTATGAAAAAAGCCCGGGCAAAACCCGGGCTTTCGGAACGGAACGCAGTCCGTTCCCATCATGGTGGGCCAGGCAGGACTTGAACCCGCGGCCAAGCGGTTATGAGCCGCCAGCTCTGACCAGCTGAGCTACTGGCCCTTGACAAACGGCGGATGCCGCGAATAGAATTATACCATCTTTTTCAGGGCCGGGCAAGCGGCCCCGGGGGAAAGTCTTTCTTTTTTCCTGTCCGGCATGGGTCCGGAGGCAGCCGCATACAATAGGGCTGGCTTCTCTTCTTCTTCCCCCGTTTTTATTTTACCGCCAAGAGGTTTTGAATATGCCGCGTTTTTCTTTATTCCGCCGGGCGCTTTGCCTTTGCGTCGCCCTCTGCCTGCTGGCAGGCTGCGGGGCCTCGTCCTCTTCTTCCCAGGCCGGGCAGCCGGCTTCTTCCGTTTCCTCTGCCGCCTCTTCCCCGGAGGCAGAAAAGCCCCAAACCGCTCCCCAATCAGAGGGCGAACTTTTCCCCCAGGGCGAATACCGCGCCGTCTGGATCAGCTATCTGGAATGGGAAAACGTGGATTTTTCCAGCGAGGAAAGCTTTACCCGGGATGTGGGGGCCATGCTGGACAACTGCGTGGATCTGGGGCTGAATGTGGTACTGGCCCAGGTGCGCCCCTTTGGGGATGCCCTTTATCCCAGCGAGCTCTTCCCCTTCAGCCATCTCTGCACCGGCACTCAGGGGCAGGACCCCGGCTATGACCCCCTGGCCATCCTGGTGGAAATGGCCCATGAGCGGGACCTGGAAATTGAGGCCTGGATCAACCCCTACCGGCTGCAGCTCAGTGAGAACATGCCCGACGCCCTTGCCGATTCCAATCTGGCCAACACCCACCCGGAGTGGGTGCGCCAGGCAAACGGCGGGCTGTATCTGGACCCCGCCTCGGAGGATGTGCGGGCCTACATCACCGCCGGAGTGCTGGAACTGGTGGAGAACTATGACCTGGACGGCATCCATCTGGACGACTACTTCTACCCCACCACCGACCCCGCCTTTGACCAGGAGGAATACGCCGCCTGCGGCACCACCCTCAGCCTGGAGGACTGGCGGCGGGAGAACGTGAACCAGCTGGTGCGGGCGCTGTACGCGGCCGTGCACCAGGCCGGCGGCGGCTCGGTGCGTTTTGGTATCAGCCCCCAGGGCAATAATGACAACAACTACAACGGCCAGTACAGTGACCTGGGGCTCTGGCTTTCCCAGCCGGGCTACCTGGACTATGCGGCCCCTCAGCTCTACTGGGGCAACGGGCACCAGCTCTCCTCGGGCAGCGGCCGGTTCGCCTTTGAAAATGTGGCCGCCGAATGGCTGGCCCTGGAGCGTGACCCTCAGGTGCGGCTGATCTTGGGCCTGGGCGCCTACCGCATCGGGGAGGGGGACGGCTGCGACACCGATCTCGCCTTCTGGCAGAGCGGCTCGGCCCTGGCCCAGCAGGCGGCCCTGGGGCGGGAGCTGGGCGCCGACGGCTTCGCTTTGTACCGGTACGATTCCCTGTTCAGAAATACCGGCTGGGAAGAGCTGGCCGCCTCGGAGGCCGCCGCCCTGACCCAGCTGCCCTGAAAAGCATTTTCCCGGCTCGCTTGTAACGGCGGCCCAAAGCCGCTATAATAGTACAAGACCCTTTTGCCCTTGCGCCTGCCCCTTTTGCCGGGGCGGGCCATTGATCAGGCCGGCCCCCGGGCCGGTTTCGGGAGGTTTTTATGAAAAGGAATTTCCGGCGCCTTGGGGCGCTGAGTCTTGCGCTTGTGCTCTGTCTGTTCTGCCTGACCGGCTGCTCCTTCGATATGCGCAGCCTGCTGGGCATGTCGGATGAGGAGGACGAGGGAGAAGAACTGTTCATCATTGCCCAGCCGGGCGGCTCGGATGTGCCCTACCCGGAAGGCTTTGACCTGACGGCCAAGTTTGCGGCCCAGATCTCGGGGGATACCATGTGCATCGCCTTCAACGGGCTGGGTATTGCGGGGCGGGATACCGGCTACTTCACCCCCAGCGGTGACACCATCACCCTGACCGCCGCCGCCACCACCGATTCCCAGTCTCTGTTCACCTACAAGGCGGCTCTGTGGCAGAAAACCGATCAGGGCGCGGCCTATGTATCCGGCTGCACCGTCCAGTTCACCTGTGACGGGGAGCTGTACACCGCGGATATCTCCGGGCTGGACCCTGCCGGCCAGTACAAGCTGACCATCTCCTTTGACAGCGGCAGCTATACCATCACCGGCGGCATGTCGGTGAGCGGGCTGAGCACTGCGGAAGCAGTGGATGACCCGGCTGACGAGGAAGCGGCCTGACCCTTTTTCCCATAACCAAAACGGCAGCTGCCCGGAAAGGCAGCTGCCGTTTTTTCATTCTTCTTCCAGGAAATCAAAGAGAGCGCCCACGCCCTTTTCCTTGGCCCGCTTCAGGTATTCCTGGCCCACGGCGATATCCAGCATACCGGTGCCGATCATAACGCAGAGCAGGATCTGCGCGGAAAGATCCCCCAGGGGCTTTTGCCCCAATGCCAGCTGGGAAACGGTGGCATATACCTTTTCGGGGCCAAAGCGCCCTTCTTCCACCACGGTTTTCAGGCAGCCTCGCTCCATGGTCTGGCCGATATGATCCACGATCACCTTATCCGCCGCCAGGATCAGCTCGCTTTCCACCTCCTGGTAGGTACCCAGGGCAAAGATCAGGGTGCCGGGGCGCACCCACTCTTTTTTCAGCACCGGCGTGAGGGAGAGGGTCACCAGGGCGATCAGGTCCGCGTCGGCGGCCTGGCTGGGCTCGTCACAGACCAGTACCGGCCCCTGCACCAGCCCTGCCACCTCCCCGGCCATCTTTTCCGCCGCCGGCCGGTAGATATCGTACAGCCGCAGCTCGGTGATCCTGGCCACGGCTGCCAGGGCCTGGATCTGGGTATACCCCTGGGAACCGCAGCCGAACAGGCCCACCCGCAGGCTGGCCCCCTCCCCTTTCATGAAGCGCAGGGCGGCCCCCGTCTGGGCGCCTGTGCGCATCTGGGTGAGGTATTCCGCATCCATCACTCCGGCCAGGTCGCCGGTGGCCGGATCGATCATGAGTTGGCTGGCATAGATATAGGGCAGCCCCCGGCTTCGCCTGCCGGTATTGCCCCCGATGAACTTGCAGCCCGCCGCATTCTGCCAGCCCACAAAGGCCGGCATCACGCTCACCGTGCCGGCAGGCTGACCTTCCGGCCCCTGCAGATGGGTGGGCACCTTGGCCGGGCAGTCCACACCGCCCCGGGCCTCGTCCTCAAAGGTGCGGGCGCAAAGCTCCACCACCTCTTTCATGGACAGAAGGCCCTGCATCTGTTTTTTGCTGAGCAATCTTGTCTTCAACTGAATCCCTTCTTTCTTTTTCTGGGAGGTTTCCTCCCGCTTTCATTATAAGGGAGAAAACCCGGGCGCTGCAAGCCGGGACAAACAAAAACGGGATTCCCCCGGCGAAAGGGAAGCCCGTTTTTGCTGTATGTTGAATGTAAGGAGGTTTTGCTGAAAAAGAGAAGTCTTGCCCTCTTCTCTTGCAAGGCCATGATAGCATATCCCCATTAAAAAATAAAATACATATATTATTGCCTTTTCCATATTTTTTATGTATGATAAATTCAGCTTTATGAGGGGAGGAAACCAAGGCATGGATCTGCGGGCTCTGCGGTATTTTGTGGCCACCGCTGAAGAACTGAATATCACCCGGGCGGCGGAAAAGCTGCATATGAGCCAGCCGCCCCTGAGCCACCAGCTGCACCTGCTGGAGGAAGAGCTGGGCACCCCGCTGTTTTTGCGGGGGCACCGCCGGCTGCAGCTGACCCCGGAGGGGGAACTGCTGCTGCGCCGGGCCCGGCAGCTGCTGGAACTGGAGGAAAAGACCCGGGGAGAGATCCGTCAGGTACAGCAGAGCCTTTCCGGCCGGCTGTTCCTGGGCATGGTGGAGGGCCGGGCCCCCTACCTGGCCGCCGGCTGGATCGCCGGCTTCCGGCAGGCCCACCCGGCCGTGAGCTACAGCCTCTGGAACGGCAGCAGCGATGATGTGGCCGACCGGCTGGATAAGGGGCTTTCCGATCTGGGAATCGTGGCTTCCCCCTACAACACCGAACAGCTGAGGGGGCTGGTGGTGGGGCAGGAACCCTGGGCGGCCATTCTGCCCCGGGATCATCCCCTGGCCCGGGACCCTTCCCCTCAAATTCCCCTTGCCAGCCTGGTGGGCGTCCCCCTCATCGTGCCCTCTCTCCGTTCTCGGATGGAGGCCATCCGCCGATGGTTTGCCCAGATCGGCAAGGAGCCCCTTTTCCTGTGCGATACCTCCAACTATCTGGACGCGGTGGCCCTGACCGAGCAGGGGGCCGGGGTGAGCATCTTCCCCCAAACCACCCTCACCCCCAACCAGCTGGTGGTATCCAAGGTGATCGTAGACCCGCCCCGCCGGGCGGAATACGTGCTGGTCTGGAGCCGCCGGCACCGGCCCGGCCCCCTGGCGGGGGAGTTCATCCGCTATGTGCAGAGCCTGGCCCCGGAACCCATCCCGCTACCCCAGGCTCCCCTGCTGGAAACATAAAAAAGACCGCGCCTTTGGTCAAAGCCAGAGGCACGATCTTTTCTCTTTCATTCAATCCCGGGGAACCTCTTCGTCCCCCACCCAGCGGCGGCTGGTCTCCCAGACGGCCCGGCCTTTTTCCAGGCTGGCCGGCAGATTCAGGATTCTCTGGTTGCGGCTGCCCCGGAAACGCAGATCCAGGCTGAGCTGATCCTGCTCAAAGCGGCCGTCCACCAGGATATCCAGGCAGCCCAGCAGCTCCTTCTGTTCGGGAGTGCCTTTTTCCATCAGCTCCTCGAAGGTATAGCCGGTGTAGCTGGCCACCTCGTAGCCCTTTGCCTTGAGCAGCCGGGCCAGACGGGCAAATTCCCCGGCCTGGCTGAAGGGCTCGCCCCCGGAAAAGGTCACCCCTTTTACCAGAGGGTCCTTCTGCACAAAGGAGAGGATATCCTCTGGCTCGAAGGGGCTTCCCCCCTCAAAGGGCCAGGTGGATTCGTTCTGGCAGCCCGGACAGTGATGGGGGCAGCCCTGGCAGAACACGGTGAACCGGATGCCGGGGCCGTCCACAATGCTGTTCTCCACGATCCCCGCAAGCATCAGCATTCCGGTATTCCTCACATATGCTTGACGCGGTCCCGCTCTTCGGCCTTCTTGGCGTCGTTCCACTTATCCATGGTGCCCACCAGGTAGCCGGTGATGCGGCGGATGCGCTCAAAACCCACGTCTTTGCCCAGAACGGACTGTCTCTGTACTGCTGCCATAGTCGTATACCTCCACTATCAGTTCTATCTGAATTGTTAATCGTTTACAGGAATGAGAAAAATCAATTGGTCAATTTGCGTGTTTGGTTCTTTTGCTGTTTGAAATTCATTGTACCAAAATTTATAAATTTGTCGGTGATCTCATCACCTTCCGCCGGTTTTCACCCGGCTGCGGGCCACAGGGCCCGGCCGCTCACTGGCAGCCGCAGAATTTGGGAACGCTGGGGTACTTCTTGCGCAGCTCCGCCAGTTTTTCCGGGCTGATGGGCTCGCCGTTGCGGCGACCGCACCGGGGGCAGACATCCCCGATCACGCCCACATAGCCGCAGACCGGGTCACGGTCCACCGGGTGGTTCACACTGCCGTAGCCCACACCCGCATCGTGCATGCAGCGGATGACGCTCTCAAAGGCCTCGGTGTTGTTGGCGGTGTCGCCATCCAGCTCCACATAGGTGATGTGGCCGGCGTTGCACAGGGCGTGGAAGGGAGCTTCCAACTGGATCTTGTCATAGGCCTTGATGGGGTACCAGACCGGAATGTGGAAGCTGTTGGTGTAGTATTCCCGGTCGGTAACGCCGGGGATGGTGCCGAACCGCTTCTGATCCATCCGGGTAAATCGGCCGGAAAGGCCCTCGGCGGGGGTGGCCAGGATGCCGTAGTTCATATGGGTCTCGGCGGCCCGCTTGTCGGCAAAGTCCCGCATGTGCTTGATGATGGCATAGCCCTTATCCCAGTATTCCTTGCCCTCGCCGTGGTGATGGCCGTAGAGGGAAACCAGGGTCTCGGCCAGGCCGATAAAGCCGATGGAAAGGCTGCCGTGCTTGAGCACCTCGCCCACTTCGTCGTTGGGGCCCAGCTTGTCGCTGTCCAGCCAGACGCCCTGGCCCATCAGGAAGGGGTAGTTGTACACATGCTTGGCGGCCTGGATGTGGTAACGGTCCATCAGCTGACGGGCCACCAGATCCATCATCTTGTCCAGGCTCTCGTAAAAGGCCTTTTCATCCCCCTTGGCCAGGATGGCCAGACGGGGCAGGTTGATGGAAGTGAAGCTCAGGTTGCCCCGGCCATAGGCGATCTCCTGCTCGGGGTCGTACACATTGCCCATCACCCGGGTGCGGCAGCCCATGGTGGCTACCTCGGTCTCAGGGTGGCCGGGCTTGTAATACTGCAGATTGAAGGGAGCGTCCTCAAACACATAGTTGGGGAAGAGACGCCGGGCGCTCACCTCCATGCTGTACTTGAACAGGTCATAGTTGGGGTCGCCGGGGTTGTAGTTGACCCCCTCCTTCACCTTGAAGATGTGGATGGGGAAGATGGCGGTCTCCCCGTGGCCCAAGCCTGCGTCCAGCGCCTTCATGGTGTTCCACATCACCATCCGCCCTTCGGGGCTGGTGTCGGTGCCGTAGTTGATGCTGCTGAAGGGGGTCTGGGCGCCGGCACGGCTGTGCATGGTGTTCAGGTTGTGGATAAAGCCCTCCATGGCCTGGTAGGTATCTCGGTCCACCTGCTTTTCGGCCCGCTGGCGGCTGCGGCTGACCAGATGGCCGGCCTTTTCCCGGTCGATCCGGCCGCTCTTGGCCAGCTCGTCGGCCACGATGCCGTCGAAGGTCTCCCTCACATCCCCCAGCCCGGGCTTGCCGGCCTCGGCAATGGCCTTTTCGGTCAGCTCGCTCTCGTCGTCGGTGTCGAAATAATCCTCCAGCGCCTCCCGCAGCTTGCGGGTGTAGGTGCGGGCAAAGCTCTTGGCCACACCCTCGGCCAGGGCATAATCAAAGTTGGGAATGCCCTGCCCGCCGTGCTGATCGTTCTGATTGGCCTGAATGGCGATGGCCGCCAGGGCCGCGTAGCTGGCAATGCTCTGGGGCTCCCGCAGGAAACCATGGCCGGTGGAAAAACCGCCGTGGAACAGCTTGATCAGGTCGATCTGGCAGCAGGTCTCGGTGAGGGCATAGAAGTCAAAGTCATGGATATGGATGTCGCCCTGGCTGTAGGCCTCAGCCTGCTCGGGGGTGAGCAGGTACATGCTGTTGTAGGCCTTGGCGGTACTGGCGCCCATCTGCAGCATGGCGCCCATGCTGCCGTTGCCGTCGATGTTGGCGTTATCCCGCTTCATGTTGCTTTCCCGGGCGTCCACATTGACGATCTCGTCGATGGCCTTCATCAGGCTGGTGCGGGCTTCCCGGATGCGGGTGCGGTTGGCACGGTACAGGATATATTTCTTGGCGGCCTCGTCGTGGCCGGTCTCCATCAGGCTGCGCTCCACCACATCCTGGATCTGCTCAATGGTGGGAGATTCGTCCTTGAACATCAGCTCCAGCTGTTTGGAAGCCTTGTTGGTCACCCGGGCCGCTTCGGCCGCGTCGCCCTCCTCGGCGGCTTCCAGGGCCTTCAGGACAGCCCGCGCGATCTTGCTTTCATCATAAAGAACGACCCGGCCGTCCCGCTTGACAATACTTTGAATCATCTTCTCTGTTTCCTTTCTTTGCTGGCCCGCCGGGCCCTCTTCCATTTGCCTTTATCAGTAGGAAAGGCCGTGCGGATCTCGGCACAGCCTTTGCTTTCCAACCTTTGCCGCCCCTATATTTTTGGTGCATATGGGGGTTCGATAGATATTATGCCACAAGATATAGTGAGCGTCAATAGACTTCCCTGTCAAATAATCACCAAAAATATCCCGGATTTTTTTCTCTTTTCTGCCTGTCAAAAGTCCGTTTATGATAAAATATCTCTTGACAAACAGAGGCTTGCTTTATTTTTCCAATTTTTTATTTTATATTCGTACTTTTCCTGCCGGGGAGGGCAGAGCCATGAAAACCACCATCCGCAGCGTCAACGGCATCGAGTACCGCTACCAGACCAAGGCTGTGAAAAATCTGAATCTGCATGTGACGGCCCAGGGGCAGGTATGGGTGAGTGCGCCCCGGGGGCTGGCCCCCGAGAGGGCCGACGCCTTTGTGGCCTCTCGGGCCGGGTGGATTGCCCAGGCCCGGCAGCGGGCGCTGGAGCGGGCCCGGCAGGATGCCCTGCCGCCTCCCGACCCCCGGCAGGCCCTGGCCCTTTTTACCCAGGTGAGCGAGGAGATCTTTCCGCTTTTTGCCACTGTTCTGGGCGGGCAGCGGCCCCGGCTGCTGGTGCGGGATATGAAGACCCGCTGGGGCAGCTGCAGCCCCGGCCGCCGGCAGATCACCCTGAACCTGCGGCTGGCCGCCAAGCCCCGGCCCTTGGTGGAATATGTGGTGCTGCATGAATACTGCCATTTTATCCATCCGGACCACCAGGCGGGCTTCTGGGCCCTGATGGAAAGCCTGATGCCGGACTGCCGGGCCCGCCGCCGGGCCCTTCGCCTGGGGGATGGGGAAGAAAAGGGCGCAAAGCCAGGCCCGGAGCCCCGGAAAGGGTGAACTTTCCCGCCGGATATGCTATACTGTCTTTGGTTTCCCTAAAATCAGGAAAAAGGAGCTTTTCCCATCTTGGAAGAGAATCGATACAAACGGCTGGCGGGCAATACCCTGCTGTTTGCCATCAGCAGCTTTTCCGGTAAGCTGCTGAGTCTTTTTGTCCAGCCCTACATCACTCACGCCATGGACGAAGTTTCCGACGTGGGTGTCACCAAACTTACCAGCCAGTGCGCCAACCTGCTCATCCCCCTGGTGGGCATGGGCATCAGCTATGCGGTGCTGCGCTTCGGGCTGGAAAAAGGGCGGGACCGGCGGCAGGTATTCACCGACGGCGTCTTTACCGTCATGGCCGGTTTTCTGCTCATGCTGCTGGCCTACCCGCTGCTGCGGTTTATTCCTACCTTCAGCGATTACGCCTTCTATTTATATATGTATGTGCTGATGAGCAGCCTGCGCACCCTGTGCAGCCAGAATATCCGCTCCCGGCAGCTCAACCGGCTGGTGGCAGTGGACGGCCTGCTCTGCTCGGCCTGTACCCTGGGGCTGTATGTGCTGTTCTTGTCGGTGCTGGGCCTGGGCCCCCGGGGCTACCTGATGGCCATCTTCTGCGGCGATTCCATCAGCACCCTGTTCATGTTCTGGGCAGGCGGGCTGCACCGGTATTTCCGGCCTTCTTATTTTAATAAGAAGCTGCTCCGCTCCATGCTCCGGTATTCCCTGCCCCTTATCCCGGCCCAGATCAGCTTCTGGATCATCAATGCCAGCGACCTGTTCTTTGTGAACGGCCTGTGCAAGGGCTACGAGGGCCAGAGCGGCGCCTATTGGAGCGGCCTGCTGGGCACCGGCTATTTCCTGCCTACCATCCTGGTCACCCTGGGCACCATCTTTTACGAGGCCTGGCAGCTCAGCGCCGTGACCGAGGAAAAAGGCAGGGAACGGTTCTTCTCCAAAGTTTTTTACTCCTACCAGAGTGTGCTTTTCTGCTGCGCCGCCGGCATCATCTGGCTTTGCCGGCCCCTGATGCTCATCTTCCGCAGCGACTATTATATCGCCTGGCGCTTCGTTCCCCTGCTCACCATCGCCACCGTCTTCAGCTGCTTCAACCAGTTCCTCAACAGCGTCTATATGGTGGAAAAGCGCTCTTCCGGCGCACTGTACACCATGCTGTGCGGCGCCGTGTTCAACTGCATCCTCAACTATTACTTCATCAAGGCCTGGGGCCCGGGGGGTGCTGCCCTGGCCAGCCTGCTGAGCTATCTGCTGGTCTTTCTTCTGCGCACCCTGGATACCCGGCGGATGCTGCGGGTGAACTACAGCGTGCGGCTGCTGGCCCTGAATTTGGGTCTTCTGCTGCTGGAAAGTTTTGTCCAGCTCAGCAACCCGCCCTTCTACTTTATCCCGGTCACCCTGCTCACCGCCCTGGTGATCGCGGTGAACTTTGGCGGGGTGTGGGGCATGGCCCGTCAGATTCTCTCCCGCCACCGTTAAGGGCTTTTCATCTTTCCCAAAGGAGGCTTTTGCCATGTCTGTACAAGCAGTGCACCAGGCACTGGAAGCTGCCGGCTTTTCCGGCACCATCCGGGAGCTGGAGGAATCCAGCGCCACGGTGGAACTGGCAGCCGCCGCCCTGGGCTGCCAGGGCGCCCGCATCGCCAAAACCCTATCCTTCCTCACTGCCGGCGGCCCCGTGCTGATCGTGGCGGCGGGGGATGCCCGGGTGGACAACCACCGCTTTAAGGAAGAATTCGGGGAAAAGGCCCGGATGATCCCGGCCGATCAGGTGGAAGCCCTGGTGGGCCACGCCCCCGGCGGCGTATGCCCCTTCGCCCTTTTGCCGGGCGTGCGCACCTATCTGGATGAATCCCTGCGCCGTTTTGAGACGGTCTTTCCGGCGGCCGGCTCCTCCAACAGCGCGGTGGAGATGACCCTCGCCCAACTGGAAAGCTGCTGCGGCGGTTTTGTGAAATGGGCCGACCTCTGCCGGGGCTGGCGGGAGGCCGAGTAATAATCAATGCAAAAAGGGACCGTCCCCGGTTGGGGCGGTCCCTTTTTGATCGGCTTGATCTGCCGGCTCAGCCCTTTTTCTGGCGCAGGCGGCGGCTCAGTTCTTCCTGCAGGCTTTCCAGCAGGGGCTGCCGTTCCGGCCGTTTCATGCCAGGGAAAGCCCGGAGCAGCCGGTTCTCGCCGAAGGTCCGGTGCTGCAGCAGCTTTTCCCGCAGCTGGTCGCTGCGGGCCTGCAGCCCGGCCAGCCGCTCTTCCAGCTCCTGCCGGCTCTCTCTGCGCATCTCTTCCCATTCCTGACGCAGCCGCTTCCATTCCTCCCGGCCCTCGGCCTTGGCCAGCTGCCATTCCAGCCGGCCCTCATCCAGCCGGGTATCGGCAGCCTGGGCCGCTCCGCCCACCTTCTGGGTGAGCATATCGCTGCCCCGGCGCAGGGTACCCGCCAGCTCGTGGAGCTCCTTCAGATCCCGTTCCAGACCCATCACCGTCACCACGGTGGCAGCCAGGTCGGCCAGGAAGATCAGGGTCAGGACAACTTCCAGCCCCACACCCAGCCGCCGGGGGATCCAGAGGAACAGGTCATACAGGGCCGGGTGGACCAGCCGCACCACCATGACCGTGCCCAGGCCCCACATCAGGCTGAATTTTAGGCAGATATAGCCCCCCAGGTTGAAGGGCTCGTTGCTGTAATCCCACCACCGGGTGTGGAACAGCCGGTTCAGTGCCCAGCCCCCGGCCAGTTCCAGGGCGCTTGCCAGCACCATTCCCCCCAAAAAGAGCAGGAGAAGATTTTCTTCCACCGGCCGCAGCAGGTACAGCACCCCCAGCATCCCAAAACCATAGATGGGGCAGACCGGGCCGTTCAGAAAGCCCCGGTTCACCACCCGGCCGCAGGTCACCGCCACAAAGGCGACCTCCACACACCAGCCCAAAAAGGCATACAGAAAAAACAGGCCCACCGCCTGGTACAGATCAAACATTCCCTTTCCTCCCCCTGTCGTTTGGTAAGATTGTAGCCCCCGGCCCCCGGCCCGTCAATAGCCC
>NZ_JAFBIO010000090.1 GCF_021531255.1 Allofournierella massiliensis
CGAAGCCCCAACGAAGCACTTAAGATGTTCACCATGTTCAAAACACCCACCATTGCGAACTTCAACGTGCTGTATGATGCCCTGGGAAATTACCAGGCCAAGAAGAACAGCAAAAGCGAGGTGGAGCGCCGCACCGCCAAAAAGCAGCTGGCCCAGGCCATTTCGGCCCAGGTGGTGCAGGCGGCCATGTGGGCGGCCCTGAGCGTGATGGCCAAAGGGATTATCTTTCACAAATGGGACGATGACCGGGACGAGACCGGCGAGGTGACCTGGTGGGATACCCTGACCAATATCCTGGACAATACCCTGAGCAGCCTGGCGGACGCGACCTTCCCGGTGGCGGGCGAGACCGTGTATGAGCTGGTGAGCACTGCCTTACAGGGCGAGACCTTTTACGGAGGGCTGCGGGACCAGGGAATCGAGCTGCTGGGAGATTTG
>NZ_JAFBIO010000091.1 GCF_021531255.1 Allofournierella massiliensis
AGCACGTTGAAGTTCGCAATGGTGGGTGTTTTGAACATGGTGAACATCTTAAGTGCTTCGTTGGGGCTTCGGCTGATGGCGCTCTGCTCCATCACGGTGTAGTTGGGCTGGGTCTCAGATATGGCCCTCTCAAACAGCTCTGTCACCTTGTCCCAGTAGGCGTTTTCCTGCTCCTTGCTCACCTTCCCGGTAATGCCCATCTTCTCCTGGGCCGCATACTTGGACGCCTGCCAGATCCCCGCCACGGTGTTCTCATCCATCCGATCCAGCCATCCCAGCAGGGGCTTTGCCAGTTTGTCCAGCTTCAGGGCCTTGGCGCCCCGGCTCCGGGTGGCCATCCTCACCGCCCAGTTGGGGTTGTTTTTCAGGTCGTACAGTTCCTGGGTGCTGCCCTTCTGCCGGATCCATCCCATGGGGCTGTGCTG
>NZ_JAFBIO010000092.1 GCF_021531255.1 Allofournierella massiliensis
TTGCCCGCAATATGGTCCCGCTTATCGATTACCAGGCAGCTCTTGCCTGCCTTCTTCGCCTCCCGGGCAAACACGGCCCCGTACAGCCCCGCGCCCACGATCAGATAATCGTACTGACTCATTTTTCTTTCTCCTTTTATTTTGTAATTACCTTTCGGGAGTCAGGCTCTTTTTGCCGCCCGCCCGCAAACTTTCTCTTCAAAAAGGACCCGCCCTTTTTCAGCCAGTTCTGATGCTCGGTGAACACCACCGGCATCTCGGTATAGTCAAGGCCCCGGGTCTCCACCCACACATCCAGCAGCCGCTCGCTCACAAACCCGAACACCCGGGCGTCGTTGACGCTGTAGCCGCTGATATCCAGCCGGGCTTCCAATTCCCCCAGCACCCCGAACAGCCAGCCGCAGTATTCCT
>NZ_JAFBIO010000009.1 GCF_021531255.1 Allofournierella massiliensis
GGTGGAGATGGGGGCCGGGGGGCTGACCCTGAAAGCGCCCCCTGAGGGGCTGCGGGGCGTGGACTGGCGGATGCGTCTGCCCAGCGTGGGCGCCACCGAGACCCTGATGATGGCGGCGGTGCTGGCCCGGGGAGTGACGGTGCTGCGGGGAGCTGCCTGTGAGCCAGAGATCGAGGATCTGGCCCGCTTTCTGGGCCGGTGCGGCGCCCTGATCTGCGGCGCGGGCACCCCCACCATCTGGATCCAGGGGGTGCGGGAGCTGGAAGGGACGGACTATACCCCCATCTCGGACCGGATCGCCGCCTCCACCCTGGCCGGGGCGGTGGCAGGCTGCGGAGGCAGGCTGGAGCTGGAAAACTGCCGGCCTGACCAGATGGCTCCCCAGCTGGCTCTGCTGAAAAAGGCCGGCTGCCGGATCGAGCCCCGGGCCAACGGCCTGACCATTGCAAGGCAGGAACCCCTGGCCGGCGGCGGGACGGTGTATACCGGCGGCTACCCGGCTTTTGCCACCGACGCGGCGCCTGTGACGGCGGCCGCCTTCCTGACGGCCCGGGGCGAGACCCGGTTCTGCGACCGGGTGTTTGAGAATCGCTTTTCCTGCGCGGAGGATTTTGCAAAGCTGGGCGCCCAGGTGCGGCGGGAAGGCTGCTGCCTGGTGATCCGGGGCGTGCGGGAACTGCAGGGCTGCCAGCTCCAAGCCCGGGACCTGCGGGGCGGGGCGGCGCTGGTGACGGCGGCCCTCTGCGCGGCAGGGGAAAGCCGGATCCGGGGCGTGGAGCATATCCAGAGAGGATACGAGGATATTGCGGAGCTGTACAGCCGGCTGGGAGCCCGGATCCGCTGGGCCGGCGAGACGGGTGCCTGAGGGCAAAAGACCGTGTGCTTTCCTGTTTTGTTACAGAAACGGAAAAGCACACGGCTTTTTTGATGAAAAACAACAAAAACCAAAAAAAGAAAGAAGAAAAGCGCCGAAAGAAAAAGAACGGGAACAAAGCAAATCTTTTTTGGTTGTACCGGAAAACGGACGGCTCAAAAACCCGCCAAGAGTTGGCTGAAACCCTTGAATTTAAGTCACAAATATGGTACTGTTAAAAAGGAATTCTATAGTGCGGTCATTCTACCCTGCGGCAGATCGGCACTTTTTCAAAGATGGGGAAAAAACATAAAACAAGGGGGACTCCTGGTATGGATCTGGTACTCGCGGAAGAGATGGAAAATATAACGAATATCAAGGTAATCGGCGTGGGCGGCGGCGGCGGCAACGCCATCAACCGGATGATGGAGGCCGGCGTTCAGGGCGTGGAATTCATTGCCATGAACACCGACCAGCAGGTGCTGCTTTGCAGCAAGGCCACCCAGAAGGTTCAGCTGGGCCCCAAGCTCACCAAGGGCCGGGGCGCCGGTGCTGACCCGGAAGTGGGCCAGCGCGCCGCCGAAGAGAGCAAGGATGAGATCGCCAGCGCCCTGAAGGGGGCCCAGATGGTGTTCATCACCGCCTGCATGGGCGGCGGCACCGGTACCGGTGCTTCCCCTGTGGTGGCCGAGGTGGCCCATGACCTGGGCATCCTGACGGTGGGCGTGGTGACCAAGCCCTTCGCCTTTGAGGGCAAGCGGAAAATGAACCTGGCCGAACAGGGGATCAGCGCGCTGCTGCAGCATGTGGACAGCCTGATCGTGATCCCCAACGAGCGGCTCAAGCTGATCAGCGCCGAGAAGATCACCCTGAAGAACGCCTTCGAGGCGGCCGACAATGTGCTCAAACAGGGCGTGGAGAGCATCAGCAACCTGATCAACGTGCCCTCCTTCATCAACCTGGACTTTGCCGATATCCGCAGCGTCATGAAAGACGCAGGCTACGCCCATATGGGCATTGGTACCGGCAAGGGCTCCGGCAAGGCTGAGAACGCTGCCAAGGCGGCCATCTCCAGCCCCCTGCTGGAAACCGACATCAACGGCGCCCACGGCGTCATCATCAACATCACCGCTTCCCAGGATATCGGGCTGGACGAGGTGGACGAGGTGGCTACCCTCATCACCAAGAACGCCCATCCCGAGGCGAACATCATCTGGGGTACCGCCTTTGACGAGACCCTCAACGATGAGCTGCGGGTGACGGTGGTGGCCACCGGCTTTGATTCTCCCAAGGCAGGGGCCGCGGCAGGCAAAGCGGGGACAAGCCCGCTGCCCTCCCCGGTATTCAGCGAGGAACAGACCAGCAGTGAGCCCGCCCCCGCCGAAAAGGATGCCAAGACCGAATCCGGCAAGGATGACGAGGACTACTTCGATTCCCTGCTGAAGATGCTGAACAAGAACAATGGGCGCTGAGGGGCCCCTGCCCCAAAGTCCCGGCCGGGAGGTGTGAGCGATGGCGGAAGAAGTGAAGAGCCCGAACCCTCCCATGACCTTTAAGTCCTCTTTTTGGGGCTTTAACCGGGATGAGGTGCTCAACTGCATCGACGCCCTCGCCGCCAAGGCCCGGGAAGAAGAGCAGCAGCACCGGGATCAACTGGCCGCCCTGCAGGAGCAGATCGCCCAGGGCAGCCGGCAGCTGGCCGACAGCCAGGCAGAAAACCAGGAGCTGACCCAGAAGCTGGCCCAGAGCGAAAGCCGGGCCCAGGAGGCCCAGGAGCAGGCGGAAGAACTGAGCCGCAAGCTGCTGAAGGCCAACGAGCAGGCGGACAGCTTCCGCACCCGCCTGTACGCCAAAGAGCAGGAGGCCATGGCCCTGCAGAGCAGCAACCGCAGCCTCACCGAGCTGGTAGACCAGCAAAAACAGGAGCTGGAAGAGACCCGCAAGGATTGGGAGGACCGGCTGCGCCGCCAGAAGGAGGCAGCCCGGGCCGAGGCCGCCCAGAATCAGGAAAAATGGGAGCAGGATCTGGCCCAGGCGCGGCAGGAAGCTGCCCGCCGCCAGCAGGAGCTGGAGGAACAGGCCAGACAAGAGCGGGAGGCCCGGGAACGGGAGGAAAAAGAAGCCCGCCGCAAGATGGAAGAAGAGGCCGAGGCTGCCCGGCAGCTGTTGGCCTACCGGCAGAACCAGCTGGAGCAGGAGCGCCGGGATACCGAAAACCGCCTGGCGGCCCAGAAGATGGAAGCCCGCCTGGCCATGCGCAGCAGTGCCGAGCAGATCGAGGCCAGCATCCAGCAGGTGCGCCGCCAGCTGGAAGAGGCCCAGGAAAAGATCGAAGAGGTCACCCGCCAGTGGCGGGACGCTGCCGGCAGTGTGAATGAGGCCCTGGAGGATACCCGCCGGGGAATGGAAAAGTTGGGCTTCCAGGTGCGGGAGTTCCCTGCGGACCCGGGAGATGCCGGCCCGCGGAAGGCCACGCCCCGCCGCTGCCCGGAACAGGGCCGCCGCCCGGAGGCGGACAAGCCCCGCCAGAGCCGGCCGGAACCCTCGCCCCATCGGGGAAGCAGGCTGGCCGAGACCCTGCTGGAAAGACTGTCCCGCATGATGGGAGAGCCCTGAGTCCATCTGAACAAGAAAAAAGCTGAGAGATCTAGGATCTCTCAGCTTTTTTGTATGCGTTTTTCAGCGGGGAACGTTGCTGGTGCCCCGTTCCAGAAGATAGGTGGCGGTCAGGTCTGCCAGGTGCAGCTTTACCGCCAGGGGATACTGATAAAAGGCCTCGCCCATGGCGCGGCTGCCGCCCCGGACTGAATCGTCAAAGCCGCCCATATGCCAGCGGATGGCCACCGCCTCGGCGGTACGCAGGCGCATAAAGCGCTCGATGAGATAGACGCTCTTTTCCCCGTGGCCGTAGGGGAAGGCGTCCTCAATGCTGTAGCTGGGGACCTTTTCCCACTGGCCGGTGACCTCGTTTTTCACGTTGCGGGTGCCCGGCTTGTAGAAGTTGGCCTTGCACAGATCGTGCAGCAGCCCGCAGATGGCGAAGGTCTCTTCGCTGTCGCCCTCCTCAAAATACCGCTCCCGCAGGGCGTGGTATACGTTCAGGCTGTGCATCACCAGGCCGCTCTCGCAGGCGCCATGGAACCGGGTAGAGGCCGGAGCCCGGAAAAAGTCGGTGGTATCCAGCCAGGCCAGCAGCTTTTCGCTGCCGGGGCGGGAGACTTTCTGCTGAAAGATCTCCAGAAATTCTGCCCGGTAATCCATTACAGCTCCAGCTCGTCCAGGATGCCCTTCAGGATGGAAAGCTCGTCGTGGGTCAGGCTGATGCCCTTGCCCATCTTGCTGCCGTCGGGGGCCCAATCCCGGATGTCATACTTGGGCTCGCGGCCGTTCCAGCTTACCATATTCAGCTGACGCTCCCAGCCATTGGCGCTCTGGGAAAGCACAGCGATGCGTTCCGTGATCTCATACTTGAATTCAGCCATGCCAAATTACCTTCCTTTACTCGCAATATAAGTTCATATTAAAGGAAAGCGGCTGAATTTGCAACCATTGGCGGCAAAAAACTCCAAATGAGCCGGGAATTTTTCGGCGGATCAGCCGTAAGGTTCTTCCTCCCGGCGCTTCATCAGGGCCCGCACGGTGGCGGGGCTTTCCTCCCAGCCGTTTTGGGTCACCCGGGCCTGGATCTGGGAATAGGCGGTCTCGGGCAGAAGTTCCCCCTTCTGCACTGCCTGCACCACCTTCTGGCGGCATCCGGCGCAGCGCACGGGCTCGGGAGCTTTTTTCTTTTGGGATGGGGATTTCGACATAAAAACACCTCCGCCTTTAGGGTTGCCCCAAAGGGGAGGTGTTTATGCGTTTTGGCTCAGAAGGCCATCAGGATGCCCTCTTCCTCGGCGTAATAGCTGCACAGGCCGCTGGTGGGCAGGATGGTCACCTGGCTTTCCGGCCATTTGGCGTGGATGCCCCGGGCCAGCATCTGGGCCCCGTTTTCGTTGTAGCAGTGGCTGATGACCACCGGGCCGCCCTCAAAGCCCCGGCGATCCATCTCTTCCAGCATGAAAGCCAGGGAACGGGTCTCGCCCCGGGTCTTGTGGAGCATTTCCAGGGTGCCCTTGTGGCTGGCAATGCCCACCGCCCGCATGTTCATGGCGCCTGCCATAAAGCCCACCAGGCGGCTCATCCGGCCATTCTTGACCAGGTTGTCAAAGTTGGCCAGCACAAAAAGCAGCTGGTATTTCTGGGCGTAGAGTTCGGCCTGGCGGCAGGTCTCCTCAAAATCCACCCCCGATTCCAGCAGGCTGGCCGCTTTCCGGGCAATCAGGACCAGTTCGCCCCCGGCAGAGAGAGAATCCAGCACATGGATCTTCTTTTCCGGGTGTTCTTCCAGAACCATATCCCGGGCCACCAGGGCGCTGTTGTAGCTGCCGGAAAGGGAGCTGGTGATGGTGATGGCCAGCACACAGTCGGCCTTGAGGAATTCCGCGGCCCATTCCTCCGGGCTGGGGCAGGCGCTGCTGGTGGGGCCGTTGTAGTTGTGCATGGCGTCCATCATCTGGCGGATATCCAGCGCGGCGTTGTCGGTAAATTCCCGCTGCCCCACCCGGATCTTCAGGGGAACAGTGGCATAGGTAAGTGTCTCCAGGGGGGAATCGTAAGAGCGCAGATCACAGCTGGAGTCCGCAACGATCCGGTAAGTCATAGGGGAGTCCTTTCTGCGGCAGTGCAAAGCCGCGGGAAATATCCAATATTTAATACCATATTAAGATATAAAATATACCGTGTCAAGGGATTCAAAAGAACTTATCTGTTTGACAATTGCGTTTTGAATGTGGTACAGTAAAACCGGAAAGGTGGCAAGATCATGGAGGAGTTTATGCAGAGCGACCCCTGCCGGGAGGCGGCGGAATTCCACTGCCCCCGTTATCGGGAGCTGCCCGCGCTGGAACTGTATATGGATCAGGTGCTGACCCTGGTGGAGTCGGTGCTCCGACCCCTGTGCGGGGAGGAAGGGGAGCCCTGGGTGACCGGGCCCATGGTAAACAATTACACCAAACAGGGCCTGCTGGAACGGCCGGTCAAGAAAAAATACAGCCGGGAACACCTGGCCTACCTGATCTTCATCTGCTCCGCCAAGCAGGTGCTTTCGATCCCGGATATCCAGAAGCTGCTTCAGGTACAGCGGGAGACCTACCCCCTGCCGGTGGCCTATGACTATTTCTGCACCGAGCTGGAAAACGCCCTGCAGGCAGCCTTTGTGACCCGCACCCTGCCGGAGGATACCGCCAGCCGGGATACTCAGCAGACCCGCATCACCCGGGCCCTGGTGACCGCCCTGGCCCAGAAGGTATATCTGAACAAGTTCCTGGAATATACCGTGCGCAGCCAACGGGAAAAACAAGGCAAGGCATAAGAGAAAAAAAGGCCGGGCCGCCCTTTGTGGGGCGGCCCGGCCTTTTGCTTATACATTTCAGGGCTGGGCTTGGGTCTCGCCGGCCTCGGCGGCCAGCTGGGCCTCGTAACGGGAAAAGAGGGCCCGCTCCTCATCATCTGCCTTGGGCCAGTGGGGGTCCATCTCTTCCAGGGTCTGGCGGATGATCTGGCTCACCATCCAGCGCATATACCACTTATGGTCGGCGGGCACCACATACCAGGGGCAGGCCTTGGTGGCCGTCTCGTTGATGGCATCCTCAAAGGCGGCCTGGTAATCATCCCAGAAGGCCCGCTCCTGCACATCGGCGGCGCTGAATTTCCAGTTCTTCTTTTCTTCCCGGATCCGGGAGAGGAACCGGCGGGCCTGTTCTTCTTTGCCCACGTTCAGGAAGATCTTCACCATCCGGATGCTGTTGTGGTAGAGGTATTTTTCCCAGTTGCGGATATCCTCGTACCGGTGTTCCAGAATCTTATCCGGATCCACATGGCGGGCCCAGCGCTGGCCCTTGTACAGCTGGTGCACCTTGCCGATGAGCACATCCTCGTAATGGCTCCGGTTGAAGATGGCGATCTGCCCTTTTTCGGGCACGCATTGCTCCACCCGCCAGAGGAAATCGTGGGCCAGCTCGGTGCTGGTGGGGGCCTTGAAGGCCGCCTCGGTCACGCCCTGGGGCGACAGGCAGCTCAGCACTGCCCGGATGGTGCCGTCCTTGCCGGCGGCGTCCATGGCCTGGAACAGGAAGATCACGCCTTCCCGCTTTTCGGCATAAAGCTTCTGCTGCAGTTCGTTGATCTTTTCCAGATTTTCGGCCATGGCCTGGCGGGCCTGGCGGGCATTCTTAAAGGAACCGGTGCTGCCGGTGTCAAAATCGTCCTTGTGATATTGGCCCCGGCCGCAGATTTTGTAGCAATCTGACATATGGCGGCACTTCCTTTGCTGCGTTTTTGTTTACTATACCACGGCAGGGGCCCAAATACAACCGAATCCCGTTTTAAATTTGCGGGGAAAGCCGGGCCCTTCAGGGATTGCCGGCCAGCTTTTCCTCTTCCGCTTCCAGCAGGCGCATGCCGGCGGTGGCGGTCACCGGCAGGGAAAACACGATGGAGCCGGCCTTAGTCCGGGGGCCGGCATTTTCCATGATGGCCTGCATGATGGGGTTCTTATCAGCAGATTTTACTACGATCAGGATCAGCTCCTTCTCGCTGGCCAGGGAAACGCCCAGAAACTGCTGGGCTTTCTGCATGCCGGTGCCCTTGGCGTGGATGATGGTGCCGCCGCCGGCCCCTTTCTGGCGGGCCGCGTCCATCACCATATCGCTGTAGCCCAGGTTGGAGACCACCACCAGCAGTTCATATTGGGTGTTTTTCAAAACGGATTCCTCCTCGCTTTGATAGCTTTGGTTCTGGGTAAGAAACAGAAGGGGCCCCCGGCCGGCAATGCTGCTCATGGGGATGATGAAGGCCACGCCGGTGCCGGGCACATCGATCCGCATCCGGTTGCGCAGGCCGTAGCGCAGCGCCCGCCATACCTTGCGGGTGACCACCGTGAACAGCACCCCTTTTTCGTTGGCTTCCAGCCCGAAAAAGTCCAGGATCTCGCTGGCGGCAGTGCCCCGGCCCACCGTTACGAAATGCACGTCCGCCCCATACCGGCGAAAGAATTCCTCAAATTTGGGCAGGCTTTGACGGTTGACGATCACAACCATCCAATACAGTTCATTCATACAGTCTCCTGACATTACAGTTCAATGACGGCGTATTCATCCTCCTGGGACAGGGCAGCCTGCCTGGCCAGCAGGGCACGGCGGGGCCGGGCAGAGCTTACCTCCGACATCAGCCCCAGTACCTGGATGGTGATGAGCGGGGTCATGGCCACCATGGCCACCACGCCGAAAGCGTCCGCCGCCAGATCGCCCCCCAGGGCGATGCAGGCCCCCTGGGCCAGGGGCAGCAGGAAGGCCGCGGCCATGGGGCCGCTGGCCACCCCGCCCGAGTCAAAGGCGATGGCGGTATAGATTTTGGGGACAAAGAAGGAGATGGAAAGGGCCAGCAGATAGCCGGGCGCCAGGAACCACATGATGGAAATGCCGGTGAGCACCCGGATCATGGCAAGACCCAGGGAGCAGGCCACGCCCACCGAAAGGCTCAGGCCCATGGCCTTTTCTGAGATGGCCCCGTCGGTGATCTCCTCCACCTGTTTGTTCAGCACATAGACGGCCGGCTCGGCCTTTACGATGAAATAGCCCATCACCATGGCGATGGGGATGAGGACCCAGGGGAAGGCAAGGCCCCCCAGCACCTGGCCCAGATAGTTGCCGGCAGGCATGAAGCCCACATTGGCCCCGGTGAGGAAGAGCACCAACCCCACATAGGTGTACAGCAGGCCTACCAGGATCTTGCTGAGCTGGCGGCGGGGCAGCTTGAGGGAGAAAACCTGAAAAGCCAGGAAAAAGAGCAGGATGGGCAAAAGGGAGAGGGCAATCTCCCCCATATAGGCGGGCAGTTCTGCGCCGAACAGGGCGCCCAGCTCCACCGAATCCGCCGCCTGGGGCATCTCGTCCAGGGCATAGGAGCTTTCGGCGGGGCGGTAGAGCATCCCCAGGATCAGCACCGACAGGATGGGGCCCACCGAGCACAGGGCCACCAGACCAAAGCTGTCGTTGGCGGCGTGGCGGTCGCTTCGGATGGAGGAAATGCCCACGCCTAGGGCCATGATGAAGGGGACGGTCATGGGGCCGGTGGTGACACCGCCGGAATCAAAGGCTACGGCCCAGAAACTCTTGGGCACAAAGCAGGTCAGCACAAACACCATCAGATACAGCACCACCAGCATCCGGGGCAGGGGAATGCCGAAGAGCATGCGCAGCAGGGCCAATGTCAGGAACACCCCCACGCCGCAGGCCACCGACAGGATCAGCACCAGGTTGGGGATGGAGGGCACCAGGGTGGCCAGCACCTGCAGGTCCGGCTCCGAGATGGTGATGACAAAGCCCAGCAGGAAGGCCAGCAGCACCGCCGCGCCCAGCTTCTTGCTGCCGGTAATGGCCGAACCCACCCGCTCGCCCATGGGCGTCATGGAAAGCTCGGCGCCCAGGGTAAAGAACATCATGCCCGCAATAATGAAGACGGCACCCACCAGAAAGCAGAGCAGGATCTCGGTGGGGATGGGGGCGATGGAAAAGCAGAGGGCCAGCACAATGCCCACAATGGGCAGCACCGCCTGCATTGCCTCCCGGAATTTTTCTTTCAAAGCTTTTCGATTTTCCAAAAATTCACCTCGCTGCGAGCCGGGAAACCCGGATAAAATCTGCCCAAAGGGCGAAAGTCATACCTATAGTATACGGGAAAAACGGGCGGAAATGTTAATATTGTGTAAATATACCGTGGAAGCTCCCGCAAAAATCACCGGATATCGGAAAAATCTGCTTTTTAGGACAAAAAAGCGGCAGCCCTTGCGCAAAGGGCCGCCGCAGCGGAAAAACGATATTCAGGCCTGGCCGGGGATATCCCCCACTCCGTTCAGGATCAGGCGGGGCCGGTAGGGGAAGGAATCCACTGTTTCACGGGTGGATACGCCGGAAAGCACCAGCACGGTATCCAAGCCGCACTCGATGCCGGCCACAATGTCGGTATCCATCCGGTCGCCGATGATGGCGGCCTCATTGGAATGCACCCCCAGCATGTTCAGGCCGGTGCGCATCATCAGGGGGTTGGGCTTGCCGATGTAGTAGGCCTCCTTGCCGGTCACCAGCTCGATGGGCTTGACAAAGGCCCGGCAGGCGGGCATGATGCCCTGCTCGGTGGGGCCGGTCAGGTCGTAGTTGGTGCCGATGAGCCGGGCGCCGTTCTGCACATAGTGCACCGCCCGGCAGATATTGTCATAGTTGTAGCTGGAAGATTCGCCGATGACCACATAGTCGGGGTCGGTATCGTCCAGGGTGATGCCCTTTTCATACAGGGCATTGAAAAGGCCGGGCTCCCCAATCACAAAGGCGTGGGCGCCGGGCTTCTGGCGGGCAATGAAGTTGGCGGTGGCCAGGGCGCTGGTGTAGAAATGGTGCTCGTCCACCTTCAGGCCCATGCGGGCCAATTTCTGCTGGAGCTCCCGGGGAGTCTTGCCGCTGTTGTTGGTGAGGAACAAAAACTCCTTGTTTTCCCGGTACAGCCAGTCCACAAATTCCTTGACGCCGGGCAAGATCTGGTTGCCGTGATAGATCACGCCGTCCATATCGCAGATAAAACCTTTTGCTTTTCGCAGTTGATCCATGAAAGTACCCCTTTCTGTGCAGCAATCCAAAAGCAAACACGTCCGTACCTATTGTAACGGATTCAAGGGGGGATTACAATATGGCCCGATTGCAATGGAACCCGGCCCGGGGTACAATAGAAAAAACAGGAAAGCGGGGCAGACTATGCTGGCATATACCTATCTGGAAAAAGGAAGATTTGAACTGAGGGAAAAACCCCGGCCGGTGCTGCTGGAGGATCGGGACGCCATTGTGAAGGTGACCCTGGCCAGCATCTGCACCAGCGACCTGCACATCAAGCACGGCTCGGTGCCCCGGGCGGTGCCGGGGATCACGGTGGGCCACGAGATGGTGGGCGTGGTGGAAGAAGTGGGCCCGGCGGTGAGGACGGTGCGCCCCGGCGACCGGGTGACCGTAAACGTGGAAACTTTCTGTGGGGAATGCTTTTTCTGCAAGAACGGCTGGGTGAACAACTGCACCGACCCCAATGGGGGCTGGGCCCTGGGCTGCCGCATCGACGGGGGCCAGGCGGAATATGTGCGGGTGCCCTATGCGGACCAGGGGCTGGACCGGATCCCCGATGAGGTAAGCGACCTGCAGGCCCTGTTGGTGGGGGATGTGTTGGCCACCGGATACTGGGCGGCCCAGATCTCGAATATCCGCCCCGAGGATACGGTGCTGATCCTGGGGGCAGGGCCCACCGGGCTGTGCACCCTCCAGTGTGTGCGGCTCTGCAGTCCCCGGCGGATCATTGTGTGCGACCGGGATGAGGAGCGGCTGGCCTTTGTCCGCCGCCACTACCCGGAGGTGCTCACCGCCGGCCCCCAGGGCCTGACCGACTTTGTGCGGGCCCACAGCGAGCATGGGGGCGCCGACGTTGTGCTGGAGGTGGCGGGCAGCGATTCCAGTTTCCGCATGGCCTGGGAGGCCGCCCGCCCCAACGGCCTGGTCACGGTGGTGGCCCTGTACGATGGGCCCCAGACCCTGCCCTTGCCCGAGATGTACGGCAAAAATCTCACCTTCAAGACCGGCGGGGTGGACGGCTGCCGCTGCGCCGAGACCCTGCAGCTGATCCGGGAGGGAAAGCTGGATACCACCCCCCTTATCACCCATACCTTCCCCCTGGAAAAGATCGAGGAGGCCTACCGGCTCTTTGAAGAGCGGCGGGATGGGGTCATCAAGGTGGCCATCCGCTGCTGAGGAAAAATAACAGAAAATCAAACAGGCGGACGCTTGCAAGCGTCCGCCTGTTGTCTTGATGGATGAAAAGAGGGTATCGGCTGTTACAGGAGCCCCTCCAGATGCTGCATGACCAGGCTGGCGCAGGTGATGCCCGCCCAGCAGCAGGCGCCCAGCAGGATGGGCTTGCCGCCGCTCTTGACCAGTTTGATCAGGTCGGTGTTCAGGCCGATGGCAGCCATGGCCAGCACGATGAAGAACTTGGAAAGATCCTTGAAGGGCTGGAACAGGGCAGCGTCCACCCCGTTCATGGTGGCCACGGTGGTGATGATGGAGGCCAGCACAAAGAAGAGGATGAAGAAGGGGAAGATCTTCTTCAGGTCAAAGGAGCCGTTGGAAACGCTGCCGCCCCGCTTGACCTGCCAGGTGCGCCAGAAGGCCAGGGCCAGGGTGATGGGGATGATGGCCAGGGTGCGGGTGAGCTTGACGATGGTGGCGTATTCCAGCACCGCGCCGCCGGTGCCGTGCAGGGTGTCCCAGGTGGAGGCGGCGGCAGTCACCGAGGAGGTGTCATTGATGGCGGTGCCCGCAAAAAGGCCGAAGCCCTCGTTGCTCATGCCCAGCAGCCCGCCCAGGGTGGGGAAGAAGAGGGCGGCCAGAATGTTGAACAGGAAGATGACCGAGATGGACTGGGCAATTTCCTCATCGTCCGCACCGATGACCGGGGCGGTGGCTGCAATGGCCGAGCCGCCGCAGATGGAAGAACCCACGCCCACCAGAACCGAGATATTGCTGGGCATGTTCAGCCGCTTGCGAAGCAGGAAGGCAATGAGCAGGGACATGGTGATGGTGGTGCAGATGATGGGCAGGGAGAGCAGCCCCACCTTGGCGATTTCGGAAAGGTTCAGCCCGAAGCCCAGCAGGATTACCGCATACTGCAGGATCTTCTTGGAGGTAAAGACGATACCGGGCTGAAAGCGCTCCCGGCTGCGCAGCACCATGGAGATCAGCATGCCCTCCAGGATGGCAAACACCGGCCCGCCGATCACCGGGAAGGCTTTGCCCAGCAGCCAGGCGGGAATGGCCAGCACCAGGCAGAGCAGAAGGCCGGGAGTGACTTTTTTCAGGATGACCATGATTTTTTCCTCTCTCTTCCAGTAAAAATTTGGTTTCTTTGCCTTGATTATAACCCCAATGAACGATAAAATAAAATGAAGAATAATAATTGAACAATAAATTCAAATAATAGGTGATCGGATATGCTGGACCCCCGATGGAATACCTTCCTGGTGCTGTGCGAAACCATGAATTACACCCGGGCAGCGCAGAAACTCTGCCTGACCCAGCCGGCGGTGACCCACCAGATCCGCCATCTGGAAGAGCACTATGGCTGCCGGCTGTTTTCCTACGAAGGCAAGGTACTGCGCCTTACCCAGGCGGGGCAGCGGCTGCGGGAATATACCCGCTCCATGGCCTACAACAGCCAGAAGATCGAGGCAGCCATGGCCCAGGAGGCCCCCGTCTGCCTGCGGGTGGGCACCTCCAAGACCATAGGGGAATATGTGATCGCCCCCAAGGTGGGCCGGTTTTTGCGGGCCCATCCGGAGGCCAGTTTTTCCCTTCTGGTGGATAATACCCAGGTGCTTTTGCGGGCATTGGAGGAAGGAAAGCTGGATTTTGTGCTGGTAGAGGGCTTTTTTGAGCGCAGCCGGTACCAGGCTCGCCTGTACCGCAAGGAGCGGTTCTTCGGTATCTGCCCCACGGGCCACCGGCTGGCGGGGCGCTCGGTGCCCCTGGAAGAGGTGGAAGGGGAGCGGCTCATCATCCGGGAAGAGGGCTCCGGTACCCGGGCTATTTTTGAGGACGCCCTACGCCGGCAGAACCGGACCCTGGGCAGTTTCCCCCAGCTGGTGACCATCAGCGATTTCAGCACCATCAAATCCCTGGTGGCGGGCGGGTTGGGTATCTCCTTCCTGTATGCGCCTGTAGTGGAAAAGGAGCTGGCCGAAGGCAACCTTGCCAGTTTTGAGCTGGCTGACGTACCCATGAGCGGCGCCTTCTATTTTGTCTGCCTGAAAGATAATCTCTTTGCCGATCTTTGGTCGGACTGGCTGGAATAAGCAGCCGAAACAAAAAGTAAAGCCGTGTTCGGCTGAACACGGCTTTACTTTTGATCCGGAGCTTTTACCGGAAATTCTTTGTTTGCGTTTGTATGCGGCTCTGAAGCTTTTTGCCCCTTGCTTTTAGTGCGGTTGCGGCATAACTTTCGTTTAGCAACATCTTGATTTTGTCATCCGGAACACTGCCGTCCAAGGCAACCGTGATCCAACTATCCTTATTCATGTGATATGCCGGAAAAAAGCCCGCCTCTTGCCGCAAAGAGCCGATCAGAAGCGTGTCGCACTTGAAATTTACCACATGCAATATGCCTGGTTCCTGCAACCCAAGTTTACTTTTTGGTATATCCATGATGAGAGCAAACCACTTTTGGTTGTTGCAGTGACGAAACACCTGGTAATTGGGATATTTCGCCCAAGGAAAATCCGCTTCCGCATTGTAATTTTCCAGAATAAAAGATTCTAATTCCGCACGATTCATGAATATTACTTCCAGCCTCCGGTTTGTCTAAAGTATAGCACCTGTTTAGGCATGCAGCAAGTCGCGGCAAATTGTTACGAAAAAGCGCGGGAAAAAGCTTATGCAAAAAGAAAAAGATGACCGATAGTAAAATCGGTCATCTTTTGGTGGGAGCGGGTGGATTCGAACCACCGAAGCTGAAAAGCAGCAGATTTACAGTCTGTCCCCTTTGGCCACTCGGGAACACTCCCAAAACCGCTCTCTCAAAGAGCGCTCATTTAGTATAGCAGAGGGTGCAGGAAAAAGCAAGTCTTTTTTTGAAATTTTCCCAAAAAAGATGACCGGCCCTGCCCGGGTCAGTTGACGGATGCCGGGAAAAGCTTTATAATAATTCACACAATCCGCGCTGTTTGGGCCAAAAGAAAGGCCGCGGCAGCGGGCAAAAATCTATCACCGGGTGTAGCGCAGCTGGTAGCGCGCCTGCTTTGGGAGCAGGATGCCGCAGGTTCGAATCCTGTCACTCGGACCATGACGAGTGTTCATAACCAACCTGAGAGTTGGATGTGGACACTCGATTTCTTTTTGCCTACATTTTGTATCTTCTTGTATGTATGAGCAGGGATTATCCTGCTCTTTTTGTTATGCCGGTAACGCATTCGGAACATACTCTACGGCGACGCCTTTTCGGGTTTCCTCACGGTAATTGTGCCGTCTTGCAAGACTCGGTAGTTCCAGATACCCTACAAACTTATAGTGTATCTTTATCATCTGCTTGCGGTTTTTGCCGGTGCCCGTGACCTCGTACACATCAATGCGGTCAATGAGTTCCTGCAAGAGAGGTGCTGTGAGCTTATCCATCTGCATGAATTTCCGAACAGCGGCGATGAATTTCTCCTTTCCGAGCTGCATTTCCTCGACCTCTGCCAAGCGTTTGCGGTATGCCCCGATTTTCTCTTTCAGTTCTAACCGTTCGGCTTCGTGCTTTTGAGAAAATCGCATAAACATCTCATCGCTCAACTTACCCGAAACATTATCCTCATAGCACTTGATACACAGCTCCGACACCTGCTCACTGCGCACATGACATTTTTGCAGCTCGCTCTCGATATGCTTCTTCTCCTTGAGAATATCTGCATTGGTTTTGTTAGCAAGCAGTGTCGCAAAGCTTTCCTCATCATCACACAGGCATTTGGATAATCGGTGAAGCTCTAATGTTACCACCTGCTCAATAGCGTCGGCTCTCAAATAATGCGTAGAGGAACAAGTCCCGCGATTTCCGTGATAATTGCCGCACATAAAGAACGGAATATCCTCTTTGTCGTGTTTAATGTTAAACCATAGCTTTTTCCCGCAATCGGCGCAGTAGAGCAAATCGCAGAACATATTGCGTTCCCAGTTTTCCGGTTTCGGATTACGGCGGCGGGTTTTTCCTATAAGCTTCTGCACCTGCTCAAATACCTCACGGTCAATAATCGGCTCGTGAACATCCTTGAAAATCATCCATTTATCTTCGGGATTTGCATATCTCGTTTTGTTCTTAAATGATTTGGAGCAGGTTTTGAAGTTGATAATATCCCCGCAGTATTCCTGCTGTGCAAGGATTTTGGATACCGTTGTCTTGCACCATTTATACGGATTCGGCTGTGTTTTTTTACCGCCTCTTGGAAGCCCTTTGCTCTGCCAATACGCCATAGGTACAAGCACCTTGCGTTCCTGTAAAATTCGGGCAATTGTTTCGGCACCCTTTCCCTCTAAAGTCATCTTAAAGATGTCTTTAACAACGGCTGCCGCCTCCGGGTCTATAATCCATTTCTTTTTGTTTTCAGGAGATTTCATATACCCATACGGCGGCTGAGATAGCGGTTCGCCTGAAGTCCCCCGGATACGATGAGCAGAACGCACCTTTCGGCTGATGTCACGGGCATACATTTCGTTCATAACATTTTTGAAGGGCGCAATCTCGTTTTCGCCCTCGTCGCTGTCAACTAAATCGTTGACGGCAATGAACCGAACATTATGATCCGGAAAGTATATATCCGTGTACTGCCCAACAGTTACATAATCACGCCCAAGTCGGGACAAATCCTTGACGATAACAGTAGATACATAGCCCATTTCAATATCGTCAAGCATAGCCTGAAAGCCGGGACGGTCAAACCGTGTTCCGGTAATACCGTCGCCCACATAAAATCGAGTGTTGGAAAATCCGTTTTCCTTGGCATACTTCGTGAGCATTTTGCGCTGGTTGACAATGGAATTGCTGTCGCCGTCCCCACCGTCGTCACGGGATAAACGGCAATACAGCGCCGTTATCCCGGTTTGTTCAATTTTCTTTTTCGACTGCATTTAGTCCTCCTTCCCGGCAGCCGAACACACATATTCCTCTGCCATTGTATCTTCAAATATTTCACCGGTCAAATCTGTGAAATCGCTTGTGATACTTTTCTCGAAACGACTCTTAATCGTGTTTTCCGATTTCATCTGTATTCAAATGCACGGTCACAAGCACCTGATACCTATCGCCCCACATCTGTCGGGCGGTAGCTTTTCCGATTTCAAACGCATGCTCCGGTGTAACTTCGCCTTCACGGAAACTCTGTATCCCGTGATAACCGACAACCTTGCCACGAAGTCCGAACCGCCGCTGCACGGCAATCATTTCGGCATAGGCGTTTTGCTTGGAGCAGTTGATACCGCCTACATACATCTTGCGGTCGGTCTTATTATCGTTTTCAGCGTAAGAAAGTGCCGCATATAAATCGTCATCCAAATATCTGCGGTCGGCGGTCTTGTCGGGATTGTCGGCATAGTCAAGCGTTGCTTTTAGGTTTTTGTATATCGGCCAAAAGCCTGTAACAGCCACGTCGCATTACACTCCATTCATCGCTTCCGCCGCAAGCGGCGAAACCTCACCATTCCGTGGATGCTCCTTCTCCCCACAAAGCAGGCTTTGCGGGGACCCCGTTAAGCACCCCATTCCCGGCAGCAGAAAAGTTGCTGTAATTTCTTTCAGTACATCACCGATTTCCTTGTCCAACTCCGGTGAACTCGCTTTGTCTGCAAGCTCGCTCAGCTTTTCAAGGCAAAGAAAAAGAGCGTCGGGCGGAATACCTCTCGGCTCATACCCTAACGTTCTTTGCTTTACATATTCAGTTGTACTCAGCCCGCACTTTCGGGCTTTTGACTGTATTTTATCTTTTTCTTTTGCCGTGACACGCACGGCAATTCGCATATCTTTCCCCACACATATCTCTCCTTTCCGGGGGTTTGGGGGCGGTAAGCCCTCAAAGAGTAAATCCACCTTTTGGGGTGGATTTTGATTGGGACTTTGGCACACAAAGTCCCTGCTTGTTATACCGTAGGACACGCCCCGCAGGGCATAAAGAAAAGCAGTTCTCAAGTACCGTGATTTCAACGAATTTCTTCGCTACACGATACCGAAAACCGCTCCCTTGCCCTTTGGGGCATATCTCGTCATTGAGCCAAAATGGCTCTACTTTTATGTCAAAATATCAGTGTTGAGCCAAATATCGGCGTTTTGGCGCAGCAAATTTGCCTAATAAAATCTGCTGCGAAATTTGTAAATGAATATGATTCTTGTCCGTTGCCTTGGCGTGATTCTGAATACCATAGACTAAACCTCCTTTCCGTTTTCGGGCAGCAAAAAAGCCGCCGAGTGCAACCTCGACGGCTCATTTCCTGCCTTCTGTATATATAATAACGGAAAACAGAGATTTTTTACGAAATATAGCAACAACCAAAACTTCAAAAACGCAACAGGTGGTAAGCCTTGAAAATCAGCGATGTTTACGGTATAACAGAATATATAATACTTGTGCGAACAGAACGTTTCGATTCTATACAGCGTCAAGTACAGTTTTTGGTACAGTGCTTATGATAGAATAGAAGCAAAGGAGCAAAAAATGATTTCTGCGTTTTTTACTGCCGATTACCGTGACGGGAGAGTGATATTCGGCGGCAAAAGCTATCCCGCCGGAGTGTTTGCCACACACCTACTCAATCAGTTTTATATTAACGATACCGCCGCACGGATTGCAGTATTTCGGGATGATTTAAATTATCATATTCTCACACAGTTGAATAACAGATACTTGAACATTACGGAATTTGTAAAAACGGGAGCAAATACACTTGAAGTCTTTAAAGCTTTGCCCAAACTGCGACCGTTTGACGGGCTGAATATTGAAGAAGTCCAAAATACAGTAACAACGCTTTTCACGGCAGAAACCGGGAAGAAGATATGCGGATACTTTGCCGACAAAGCAAAGCTCAGTTTATTGTCACAGAATGAAATCGCCGCAGGCACGGCAGACAGGACGAAAAACGTAACGGATTTTTCTGTAATTGAAAGTAACATTACAGAGATAAAATCGATACTGCTATTTTTTGATTCTCTTGCAGATGACTTGATACTTGCACACGGGAACCTATTAAAATTCTGCAACTGTATTGACGATGCCGAACGCTTGGATGAAGCACACCTACTGCCGTTGGCGCTCTCCATATTTGGTGAACACCATTTCACGCAAAGCGGCAGATATATTTCGGTGAAAAAGAATGCAAAAAGCGTAACCGGAACTGTTGCAAAAAGACTGAATTTCGACAGCTATTACAGCTTTATACTGACAGACTTTTTTGAGGGGCTACACTACGGGCACTATCCCCGCAAGTGTGAGATTTGCGGAAAGTACTTTCTTACGCAAAGCGCAAGACGGCAGAAATACTGTTCTTACGGCATTGCACCTGAGCTGTATCGGGGCAAGAAGATTACTTGTCGAAAATATGCCGCCGTGCTGAACAGAAAAGGAAAAGCAGAAAACGATCCTATCGTATCGCTGTATAACCGCCGATGTGGCGCCATTCGTACAGAGGTAGGCAGATGTACAATATCCAAAGCTTTTGGTGAAGCGGCAAAACATCTTGCAAAGGAACATAAGCTGAGAGCGTTGGCAGATGATCAATACGCAAAAACACAATACAAAAAAGATATGAGCCGAGAGGCGTTATACGCCGAAGTGGACAGGAATTTGAAGTGAAAGAAGGTGTGTGCCGGTGAAAAACGAAAAGTGGACAGAAGATTTATATTTATACCGTATGAAGCCGGCACCGCCGAAAAAAAGATGATTTTCAGGAGTATATCTCCCTTTATTTTTCTGAAAAGGACGAAAAATACCTCGGTTGGTTCTTCCACTATTATGAGCCAAGGCTGAACACAATTATTATGGAGACGGTGCAAGAAACCGCAATGCAAGGGCATTTTGCCGATTTGAAACAGTCGTATGTTTTCAGCATATACAAAGCGCTACAGAAATACGATATTTCTGCAGGCGTTTCCTTTCTCATTTTCAAAGAGCATTATGTAAAAAACGAAATCGACAAATACATCAGTACCATGCGGACGGGCTATTCCGTACAAAGCGTGGACGAATACCGAACGCTCAGAAAGGCAATGGCGCTGTATGCAAAGTATGAGTACAAATTTGACGATAATACAATCTCCATAATTTCCGCTGAAATTGGTAGGAGCATAAAGGACACCAAAGAGATTATCCGTGCCGGAATTGACAGCACGCACTATACTGATTTTTACCGCAAATACGCTGACGAGGACGGAGAGATTACGGCGGAGGACGTGACGGTTGACACTACCTCAAACCCCGAAAGGTTATTTTTCAAACAGTGGCAGGCAGAAGCGCTGTTTGCTGCTTACGAAGCACTTGATTACCGTGAGCGCAGTATGGTTGCCGATCATCTCGGCTTTTGCTCGGAATGTTACGGTATTTATGAACTCAGTAAAGACGAAAACGGTAATTCGGTCAAGCTTCTCCGCAAAGGAAAAGCCTACATAGATCTCGCCGCTGAACACACGCTTTCCTCACCTGATACCGCTTTTCAGATTGTAAACGGCGCTTATGATAAAATGCTGATTGAGCTTGCGATTGATGAGTACATCCATATTGCAGAGCTGCGGTTGACATCCGCTGACAATAACTCAGTCACCTATGAATACTGTGCCGATCATAACAATGACTGGGGCAAAATCCACTATACCTTCGGCGAAGACGATTACGATGTCAAACGATATATCTATGCCGACAGAAAGGGCGATTTCTTCTTCGCCACCGCAGGAGAATGGATTATGCACAATACCGGTAGAAAGCACATACCTAAATATATGGTTATATCTTTATAAAACCGATAAAACGAAAAAAGCCCCGATGAGTACAGACAAGAATTTGAAGCTCATCAGGGCTGTTTGTGCTTTGTTTATGGCATGACAGAAAATTGTAATATTTTGCGAAACAATAAAAAATGTAGATAAAATCTCTTGCGTTTAGATGTAAATAAAGTATAATAACGCAAGTACTACTTGCGAGGTGCTGAAAAATGTCTTTAACGGTCAGTTACAACAAGCTTTGGAAGTTGCTTGTCGATAAAAAAATGAGTAAGGCTGAAACGCAAAGCCATGATATCTAAACGATTTTTCGCATAACCGACCGGCTGCAAGTTTGCACATGGAAATGTATGAATTTTGCAGTCTTTTTATGAAAAATGTTAAAATATCGGCTTCCGGTTGGCGTGCGGACAATCCATTTAATGAGGGATTATCTATCGCTTAAATCGGAGAATCAGAAAGGAGTTGTTGCGTATGCGGTATGCTAATAAAAAGCAGATAACAAGAGCAACTGAAAGTCTGCGTAAGGTTATTGCAATGATCTGCATTATAGCGATAGCCTTCACGGGAAGCGTATATGCGGCCGCTGAAGAAAGCAGAAAGTTGCTTAACGGCAGCTTTGAGGAAGGGCAGACTTTTACAGGCAACTATTCACAGCCTAATCAGAGCGCTGTTCCCTCATGGAATACAACGGCTTTTCAGGGAAAAATTGAGTTATTTAGAAAAAATACAGGCACTTATATAAATGGTGTAACATTAGAACCTAAAGACGGAACTTATGCCGCGGAGCTTAATGCCGACGAAGAAAGCACACTTTACCAGAATGTAAAAACATCCCCGTCAAGTGTGTATAAATGGGGACTGGATCACGGCGGTCGAAACGGAAAGGATATAATGGCGCTGGTTATAGGACCTAAGCAGGACGTTAATCCCTCAAAGCCCAACAAGGACGGGCGCGATCAGCTAATGCAGATGGTTGACTGGCTCAATATAGATGTCAGCATGATTACATCGGGAGCAGAGCCTACACAGTACACCGTTTACAGTAAAAAATTTGCCGCAAGCGGCGCTTTTGAAGACAACGCGGGAAACAACGCGTTCAGCCTAACGCCCAGTTCAATCTATACCGAAGAATGGCATATATGGATTATGGCGTCCTCAAGGGCGACAAGCGGTACGAATCCGTGGACCTCTTACGGCTCTAACGCCGAGGACCAGGCGGGTTCAGGCAACGGCTCGGGCAATACAGGGGTGGATTTAAACAAGTACTATTTCTATACCGTTCCGGCGAGGCAGACCGATACCCTGTTCGCCTTTGTTTCGGTCGGATATGTCGATTCTATTACGACTGCGGACAAAGCAAAGACCTACGGCAACTTTCTTGATAACATTAACTTTGAGATTTACCACCCTCTGTCAGGAAGCACCTCTACCCACGGTAGTGCGGTTGTCGGCGGAAGTGACGGAACAAGCGGTGGTACGGGCGCTACGGCGGGCTATCAGGTGACGATTGACAATCAGCTTTCAACCTTTGTCGCCGACGGAGAGCCGCTTAAAATCCAGGCCGTTGTGAAGAAGGCAGATGCCGATGATGGCTGTGAATTTGTAGGTGTGTATCACACAGAGCATGATGAAAACGGAAATCCCATAACCGAATTTTTGAAATTGGCGGGAAATGTAATTGATGACACGGGCAGCTTGACCGAAGAGGAGAAAGCGGGTAAATGGCTGAAAACCACGAATGCAGACGGCGATATTATTTATACCTATTATCTTGGTAATATCACTTCGGCAACCGACCTGCATTTTGTATTTATCAAGAGCCCTACCGTAACCTACGACCCCAACGGCGGTAAACCTTATGTGGTTGAAAGGATATATAATACAAACGAAGCGCCAAATGTATACAGCTTCATGCCTGTGTCGGGTCATAACGAGGCGCAGGCCGAAACAGCGATGATCTTTATAGACCCGTATGTTTCGCATGCGGCAGAGGGACAAAACGACGGTTGGAAATTTATGGGTTGGAAGCTTACAGGCGACGTTGTAGAAAATGTTCCGGAAGATAAGAAGGTAAATGCAGAACAATTAGGAACTCTGATACTTCCCGCCGAGCATACCATAGCCTGCGATTACACCTTTGGTGGAGTAAATGATGACTCGAAGGCGCAGTATTTTAAGATTTATAACGGCACTGTTAGCTTGACCAAGACGATAGACCATAATAATGTTAATAACACTGAAGAGGATACAGGTGTAACGTGGAGCGATAACGGTGAAACAAAAGCCTATGCCAATGCCCACAAGGGTATTATCATGATTGCTCAATGGCGCTGGAGACAGGCGTTTATTCCACAGCTTGTGGGTCAAGGCGAGTACATAAATTCAACTGATGGCGGAACGGTTGAAATTACAAGCGTAACCGATACATCGGATGAAAATTATAACGCCGCATATAATGAGAACGGCGGCAAGTCCTACCACGCGGCAATCGATGAAAGGATAACCGTCAATGCTGTGGCAAACAGCGGCTATACCTTTGAGGGCTGGTATGACGAAAGCGGAAAACTGATTACAACCAACGCCGAATACGCCTATGTTGAAGCGAAGGAAAGCGTAAACACCTATTATGCACGGTTTTCCAACACCATTACTCAGACCTATATTCGTCAGGTAAAGGACGGCGACGGATGGGCAGATATTGAAGGTACAAATTCTTCCGATATCGCAAATCTTGACCGATACACTTATACCGACGCGGTGGGAAGCCCGGTAAGCTCCACCGCCGCCGCAGGAGCAAAATATAAATTTGTGGGCTGGTATGACTCTGAGGGTAATAAGGTCCCGGAGGGTATGCTTATAAACGGCGGAGTAACAATAAGCTATACAACCGCCGTTGACGCAACCTATTACGCCAGATTTGTGCCCACGGTTACGCAGAAATTTATTCGTCAGGTACAAAACGGAGACCTGTGGGAAAATACAAACGACGATGACGTGGCAATACTCAGCAGCTATACACATACCGACGAAGCGGGAGTATCGGTAAGCTCTGCCGCAACAGTGGGAGATAGATATTTTTTTGTGGGCTGGTATGACTCTGAGGGTAATAAAGTCCCGGACGAAATGCTTACAAACAGCGGAACAAAAATCGGTTACACAACTGTAGGCGACGCAACCTATTACGCGCGTTTCGAAAAAAAGTTCACTCTTAATGTCTCTAAAATCGACGGCGACCAATCAACCTCGGAAAACAAGGTGCCCCTCGCCGGTGCAGAATTCACCCTATACCAAAGGGATGACGGCGGCGATAAAACCGTCGTCTATGAGGAAGAAAGTATTAAATGCACCGAGATTGCCTCCTGTGTTACGGTTTTAAGCGAGGACGGTAAAACCGCAACCGCGGTTTTCGACGGTATGCTGATACCGAATACCGACTACTTCCTGATTGAGAAAAGGGCGCCTGCAGGCTATCGTCTGCTTGATACGCCCTTAAAAATAACCATTTACGGTTCGGACAACACCGCCCTGATCGATGGAATATCAAATGAAATTACAGAAAAAAAGGTGAATGTTGAACTTGCAAACTATTTGACGCTGCACATGCCCACTTCCGGAATAGATTTTACCGGCGGTTGGTTTGCGGCAGCGGGACTTATGCTGCTGGCTGCAGCGACAATCGGTTTGTTTGGTCTAAAAATAAGCCGACTTAAGAAACAAAAATAAATAACGAAAGAAAAATCACTATGAAAACGAAAGCTGAAAAATTGGTAACTCTTATCCTGACAGCACTGCTTGTGTTGTCCATTCTGCCGATGAACGTTTTTGCGGCACAGAGAGATGTCACCGAAAGCTCAACCGCTTCTATCACAATCAATAACGCAGTAGAAAACGATATACTCGCGGCATATAAGGTGGTCGATATTACTTATGTTGCGGAAACAAACACGTTGACTTATGCGTGGAACAGTGCTTTTGCCGATTATTTTGCCGGCGCTACCTCTTATAATTCCACCGCGTATACAGTAGAACAGTTTGCTGCGCTTGAGGACGATTCCGATACTCTGAAAAGCCTGCTTGCAGGGCTTCCGAACTATATTGCAGGCAAATCAATTACTCCTGTCGGCACTCCGACTGTTGCCGCAGGCGGCACTGCCACCTTTGCAAATCTTGCAATGGGCGAGTACTTTATCCGTCCCACCTCGACCACCTCGGTTTACCAGTTGATGCTTCAAAAGGTTGAGCCGACCGTTGTTGACGGCAAATATGTTATCGACGACGTGACCTTTAGCGCGAAGCACAAAGAGGTTTCTGTCACAAAAACTGCCGATAAAACCAGCGTAACTAAGAACGAAAAGGCAACTTATACAATTACGGTTGAAATTCCTACCTATGCGACAGGGGCGGTAGACAAGTCTTTCTATGTTTCCGACCTTCTCCCCGACGGACTTACTATTGATACCGATTCCATAAAAGTTAAAATTGATGGAGCAGATGTTGACACTGCGGCTTATACGCTTGATACAACCGCAACCGCCGAATATACCTTTAAATTAAGCGTTGATACAGCTAAGTATGCCGCAAGCTGGTCTGCAAGCGGCGGAAAACAGCTTGTGATTACATACACCGCCACCCTTAACGTTGACGATACAACACAAGTTAACACCAAAGAAACCAACACGGTCACCTTTGACTATTCCAACTACCCTTATGTTGAAAATTCCCATGCACAGAAAACGGATACTGTTGATGTAACAACCTTTGCCATTAAGATTGACAAGTATGTCAAAAATGACGAAGGCGCTAAGCTTGCCAACGCAAAATTTGATTTATACAGAACCGTTACAACGGCTGAGGTTGGCGCAGGATCAGCAGTAACCATCCCGCATACAACCATAGAAGGTATTCTTTTGGAAAGCGGTTTAACGACAGATGCTAACGGCGCCGCCACCTTTGCAAAGTATGAGGCAAACGGAACAAATTACGACTACTATCTTGTCGAGACGCAGGCCCCCTCGGATTACAACATTCTCGACAATGCCGTAAAGGTGAACTTTACCGATACAGAGGTTGAAGCTACCAACGGTGTTTATACCGTTGAAGTTCCTAACAGCAGCGGTATTAAGCTACCGATAACCGGTGGTACAGGTACTGTAATCTTTACCATAATCGGTATTGCGCTCATGGTTGGCGCAGTTGTGTTGTTTGTTGTTTCTCGCAAAAAAGAAAAAGAAAGCAAGTAATTCCAAGTTTCTTTAAAAGGGGCGGCGAGCAGTTTCCGCCCCCTTTTTTAACAATATAAAAAGGAGGAAAACAGTGTGAAAAAAGTATTGCCGACCATATTGATTGTACTTGTATTTCTCGCCGGAATCGCTGTTTTCCTCTATCCGACCGTTTCCAACTATCTTTATGCGAAAAACAGCAGTAAAGCTATTACCCAGCATTCGGAAAACCTCTCCAAATTAAGTCCTGAGGTTATTGCGGAGGAGAAAGAGGCAGTAAGGCGCTATAACGAAAGTCTTTTTGAAAACGCCGTGGTGCTGACAGATCCGTTTGACCCGGACGCTTACCCCCTAACCGACGGCGAGTATAGTGAGCTTTTGGCTTTTGATGATGTAATGGCATATATTGAGATTCCCGCGATTAATGTGTATCTGCCAATTTATCACGGAACAGCGGAAGAAACATTGTTGATCGGTGTAGGGCATTTGGAAAACACATCGCTGCCTGCAGGGGGATTAACTACACATGCCGTTTTATCGGCGCACTGCGGTTTGCCGTCTGAACGTCTTTTCACAGATCTGCATTTGCTAAAACAAGACAGTATTTTTCGTATTCACGTTCTTGACGAGACGTTAACCTATCAGGTTTACGATATCGAGACAGTCGAACCTGACGACAGTTCCTCTCTTTTTATACAGGAGGGCGAGGATCTTGTGACTCTGATCACCTGCACTCCCTATGGTAAGAACACCCATCGTTTGCTGGTACACGGCAGACGAATTGAGGAAAAGGATGAAGCTCTGATCGAAGAACCGAAAATCGAAAAGAAAATGACATGGGAGGACTATACAAAGCTTGCGGCCATCGGTATTACGGCGGTGTTTGTTCTGTTGCTGCTTGGAAGTGCGATTCAAGGCTTGATACGGAGAAAGAAGCATGAGAAAGCTGATTAGAATAATAGCTGTTATCTTGTTGATTGTCGGCATTGGCTTTTTTGCTTATCCTATTGCCCTGAGGGTTGTCTTTAATATGCAGGCGAATCAAGCGATTGACCAATTGGAACAGCTTAAAACAGACGAATTTCAGACGGATGATTCGGTTACAGATGAATGCGACCTTCCGTATGCCCAACTGCGCAAGGCGATGTTCGATTATAATGAGAGGCTGTATGTAAGTGGGCAAAGCGGACTGATCGACCAGCTGTCGTATGAAAAACCGGATTTTTTACTCTCCGATTACGGAATTGACAGTGATATACTTGCTTACATTACAATTCCCTCAATCGATGTTAAACTTCCGATTTATAACGGCGCAAGCATGGAAAATATGGCTAAGGGAGCGGCATATCTTGCCAACACCTCACTTCCTGTCGGGGGAGACAATACCAATTGTGTAATTGCCGCCCATACGCGGTATAAGGGAATCCATATGTTTAAAAGAATTACCGAGCTTAAATCGGGGGATGAAATTTATATAACTAATTTTTGGGAAACACTTGTGTATAAAGTAGTAGAAGCCAAGATCATCGACCCCAATGACAGTAAGAACATTTATATACAGGCAAACAAATCTCTTGTGACCCTATCGACCTGTCATCCGTATCCGTACAATTACCAGAGGTATTTGGTATATGCCGAGCTTGTCGAGAATTAGCCTGTTTCCCGAAATAAACCTTTAAAGAATTTTGCAACATATATGAGTACGGAATAATTATTGTTTGGATATATGAGAAAATAGGTGTGGTCGTGCCGGTATTTCAATACTTTTTAATCAAATCCGCTATGAACAAAAAGATGCCCTCCGAAAAACTCCGATTTCATCGGGGTTTTTCTCGTTTTTGGGGCAAGTTATTTGAAGATAGTTTTAGAGATGCCAAACGACAAAAATCCTATTCAGATACCTTTTAAACCGACATAACCGAAAATACGAGTAAAAGCAAAGCACATGGACTCGCAACTGCATTTTATTTATAGATTGTTTCTGCATTGATATACGCAGAATAAGCAATAACAATGGGGACGGCAATCAAACCATCCCAAGTTCATCTATGATGACATAAAGTTCTTCAAGGAGAATAAGGAGAAGCTACCCCGTGCAGAAGCAATGATACAGCGCAAGAGTGAGATTTCTTCTCGCCTGACACAGTTTCTCCAAAGCAACGAACTCCAATTGGTGCTGCACAACATCAGCCTGTGGGCCAAGCCCGGCCAGAAGATCGCCTTTGTGGGCGCTACCGGCGCCGGCAAGACCACCATCACCAATCTGATCAACCGGTTCTATGATATTGCCGATGGGAAGATCCGGTATGACGGCATCAACATCAACAAGATCAAGAAGGCCGACCTGCGCCGCAGCATGGGCATGGTGCTGCAGGATACCCATCTGTTCGCCGGCACGGTGATGGAAAATATCCGCTACGGCAACCTGGAAGCCACCGATGAGGAGTGCATAGCCGCGGCCAAGCTGGCCAATGCGGACGGCTTTATCCGCCGGCTGCCCGATGGGTATGATACCCTGCTCACCGGGGACGGCGCCAACCTGAGCCAGGGCCAGCGGCAGCTGCTGGCCATTGCCCGGGCGGCAGTGGCCGACCCGCCGGTGCTGATCCTGGACGAAGCCACCAGCAGCATCGATACCCGCACCGAAAAGCTGGTGCAGGACGGTATGGACGTCCTGATGACCGGCCGTGCCACCTTTGTGATCGCCCACCGGCTCTCCACCGTGCGCAGCGCCGACTGCATCATGGTCATGGACCAGGGGCGGATCACTGAGCGGGGCACCCACGAGGAGCTCATTGCCAAGAAGGGCAAGTATTATCAGCTGTATACCGGCAATTTTGCCGAGGAACCGGCGTAAACCCGGAACAAAAAGCGGGCCCCTTTTTCGGGGCCCGCTTTTTTTGCCGCCGGGGGAATGGCCGGCTTTTGCAAACGGAAGAATATCTGGTATACTGAAATCAGAAAATTTTGCGGGAAAGGGGAAATACCCATGATCGTATATTTTACCGGCACCGGCAACAGCCGGCACTGTGCCCGTCTGCTGGCCCGGGAGCTGGGGGAGGAATGCCGGGACGCGGCGGAATTCCTGCGGGAGGGCAAGCCTGCCCGGCTCCGGTCCCAAAAGCCCTGGATCTTCGTCTGCCCCACCTACGCATGGCAGATGCCCCGGGTGTTTGAGCAGTTTATCCGGGAGGGAGAGTTTGCCGGCAGCGATCAAGCCTATTTTGTCATGACCTGCGGCAGCGAGATCGGCCGGGCCTGGGAGAACAACCGGGAGCTCTGCATCCGGAAAGGCTTTTCCTGCCGGGGCACCCTGCCGGTGGCCATGCCGGACAATTACATCCTCCTGTTCCGGGCTCCCGGCCGGGAAGAGGCGGAGAGGATGGTGCGCCAGGCCGACACCCGGCTGCAGGCGGGGGCCCGGTTCATCCGGGAAGGCAAGGATTTCCCGCCCGTGCCCGCCGCCGCCCTGGACGGGGTGAAGTCCGGCCCGGTCAACCGGCTGTTCTATCGCTTCCAGGTCCGGGCCGAGAAATTCCGGGCCACCGAAAGCTGTGTGGGCTGCGGCAAGTGCGCCCGGCTCTGCCCCTTGGGCAATATCCGGATGGAAGAGGGCCGGCCCCACTGGGGGGATCGGTGTACCCACTGCATGGCCTGCCTGTGCGGCTGCCCCACCGGGGCCATCGAGTACGGCCGGGCCACCAAGGGCAAGGAGCGGTATCATTTCCCCGGGCCGGAAGAGGAGTAAGAGGGGGATAGCCCTACTAAGACACAAAAAGAAAAAAGAGCCGGCCCGGGGCCGGCTCTTTTGCTTTTTCAGGATTCTTCTCAGGCGGCGGAAAGGCGCTGGCGGGCAAAGAGCTTCAAAAGTCGATTTACCTGGCGGGCGATAAGCCCCACCAGCAGGATGCCCACCCCGCACAAAGCCCATTGGCCAAGATAAGAGCAGGCGTTCACACCCTGCAGCAGCCAGACAGCCAGGTCGGTGAGGGAACCGAAAATAAGAGCCACCGGCAGCTGAAAAAGCTGCAGGGGATCGTATTGCCGGCGAAGCAGCAGGATCTGCAGGCAGATGAAAATAAGGTGCATCAGGATGGTGGCAGTGCCTACGCTGAGAAAGCCGAATTGGCTGACCACATAGGGCAGGCTGGAAATGGGGGATGTGCCCAGGGCCGCCTTGATGGAAAAGGCCACCCCCAAAGCCATGATGGCCAGCCCTGCGCAGAGCAGCAGGCAGCGGCCGGGCAGCCCGGCGGGAAGTTCACGCTTCTGCTTCATGGTTTGCCTCCTTTTCTGCCGGGGAGCAGGCAAGGTTTTCGCACACCTGCCCCAGCATCTGCCGCAGGGCCTGGATTTCCTGGGGAGAAAGATTCTCCGCCGCCTGCTCGTCGGCCTGGCAAAAGATCTCCTCCATCCGGAGGGCCATCTGACGGCCCTGAGGTGTGAGGGAGACCCAGAGGGAACGGCGGTTGCCCTGGTGCTGGGCACGGCAGATCAGCCCGTCCCGCTCCATCCGAAGAAGAATGCTGCCCACGGTGGCCGGTTCGATCTCACAGCCCAGGGCAATGGCTTTCTGGTTGCTTTCCCCCTGGGCCAGCAGGTATTCCAGCACCTTGGGCTGCCCCGGCGAAAGGCCCGGCTCCCCGGCGGCGCTCAGGATCCGGCGCTGCATGCAGGTGTGGGCCCGCATGAGCAGATAATGCAGGGAATCCATCCCATCATCTCCTATAATAAGCATGATTATTATAAATGCGCTTATTATAATCCCCCAGGGGATTTTGTCAAGCGGCGGGCGGCAGGCCCTTGCCTGGCTTATATAGTATATTTATATATAAGGTAAGGGCAGGGAGAAAAAGGGGACAAAAAGCGGGCGCAAAGACACGATGGAGGTCCTTGCGCCCGCGGTTCAGAGCTTACTGATACAGGGGGAAGCGCTGGGTGAGCTGAGCCACCCGGGCCGCCACATCCTCTTTCTTGGCTTCATAGTCAAAGATGCAGTCGGCAATGCAGTCGGCAATAATGGCCATCTCGGCGGGGCCCATGCCACGGGTGGTGACGGCGGGGGTGCCCAGCCGCACGCCGCTGGTCACAAAGGGGCTGCGCTTTTCGCCGGGCACGGTGTTCTTGTTGGCGGTGATGTGCACCTCATCCAGCCGCTTTTCCAGGTCCTTGCCGGTGCAGTCCACATCGCTCAGGTCCACCAGCATCAGGTGGTTGTCGGTGCCGCCGCTTACCAAGGAGACGCCCCGCTCCAGCAGCCGGGCGGCCAGGGCCTGGGCGTTTTCCACGATCTTCCGGGCATACTGGGCAAACTCGGGGCGCAGGGCCTCCCCGAAGCAGACGGCTTTGGCGGCGATGATATGCTCCAGCGGGCCGCCTTGGGTGCCGGGGAAGATGGCGCTGTTGATCCGCTTGGCGATATACTCGTTGTTGGTGAGGATCAGGCCGCCCCGGGGGCCCCGCAGGGTCTTGTGGGTGGTGGTGGTGACTACATCCGCATAGGGCACCGGGCTCATGTGGGCCCCGCCCGCCACCAGGCCGGCGATATGGGCCATATCCACCATCAGCATGGCGCCGTAGCCGTGGGCAATGGCGGCCAGCTTTTCAAAATCCAGGGCGCGGGGATAGGCCGAAGCGCCCGCCACCAGCATCTTGGGCCGCACCTTGGCCACCTGCTTGGCCAGGGCCTCGTAATCGATCCGCCCTTCCTCGTTGATGCCGTAGCTCACAAAGTTGTAGTTCTTGCCGGACATGTTCACCGGGCTGCCGTGGGTGAGGTGACCGCCCTGGGAAAGATCCATGCCCATGACGGTATCGCCCACTTCCAGCAGGGCAAAGTAGACGGCCAGGTTGGCCTGGGCGCCGCTGTGGGGCTGCACGTTGGCGTACTTGGCGCCGAACAGCTTGCAGGCCCGGTCGATGGCCAGCTGCTCCACCTGGTCCACAAACTGGCAGCCGCCGTAGTACCGCTTGCCCGGGTAGCCCTCGGCGTATTTATTGGTGAGGACGCTGCCCATGGCGGCCATGACCGCGGGGCTCACGATATTCTCGCTGGCGATCAGCTCGATGTTCTGGCGCTGGCGCTCCAGCTCCCGCTCCATGCAGGCGCCCAGTTCCGGGTCATAGCCCTGCACAAAGCCAATGGTGTCCATCATGTTTTCAAACATACGCTTTTCCTTCTTTCTCTAAAATAATACGGATCAAGAAAATGCGAAGGGGCGCCCGCCCCGGGACAGCGTTTCAGCGGGGGATTTCCCCCAGGGTGTTTTCCACCGTGAAGAAGTTCAGCCGGCGGATGCTCTGCAGCTCCTGCCGGGTCATGAGCAGCCGCTCTTTCAGAGCGTCGTCCATCTTCAGCCGGTTCAGGGAGACGATGCAGCGCATGGCCATGGGCTGCAGGTTCTGCCGGGCCAGCCCGCAGAGCATGGCGGGGGTCTCGGTCTCCCGGTCGATGGGATTGTACAGGTAGAGCAGCACCTGCTCGGCCTCGTTGAACTGGTTCTTCATCACAAAGCTGATGAGGGAGGTGTGGTACTCCGCCCACCCCTGATAATATGCCCGGCAGTCGTGGTAATCCTCGGCGCCGGGAGTCACATCCATATAAAAGGCCACCTGGTCGGCGGTTTCGGTGGGCAGAATGCGCAGCACCCCTTCGGTGATCTGGTTCATCCGGCCGTCGTAGGTGTATAAAAACAGGGTCTCGGCCAGGGAAAAGGCGCTCTGGCCCGCCAGGCTGCGCCGGCGCGGGGCGGCCGGGGCCGGATAGTCGGTGAGCTGGCTTACCGATACCCCCAGTGCCCGGGCAATGTCAAACAATACCTCTATATCAATGGCGATTTCGCTTTTTTCATATTTGGAGACAGTGGCCTTGCTCTTGCCGATGGCTTCGGCCAGGGCCTGCAGGGTATAGCCCCGCAGCTTGCGGAAAAAGTGGATCCGCCCGCCCACAAAGCGGTTGATATCCTCCATGCCGTCTCGCCTCCTTCTGCGGAGTTTCGTAAAAATTGACTTTTCCCTTTAAATCCGGGAAAGAGCCAAAGCTGCTCCTTCTATTATCCCGATATGGGGGCGGTTTGTCAATTGATACGAAACCTTTTACTGGTTTTTTTACTGAAAAGAAACTGTGAAAAAATTGCTCTTTGCCCCAAAAAGAGTAAATTAGAAATTAGGGACCGCATACCGTCCGCCCTTTGGGCGGCAAAACGGGGAGCGGAGCCATTTTGCGGGTGGGAAAACGGCGCTTGCCCAAAAGGCGGTCCCTCTGAACTTGGCGGGAAATACGGCGGGGTCAAGGCCCTGCCGAGAGATTTCCAGTATAGAAGAATGAGGAGGAATACGAACATGATCAGTTTTTTCCTGTGTCTGGCAATTCTGATCGTCGGCTACTTTACATACGGCAAAGTGGTCGAAAACACCTTTGGTCCTGACGACCGGGAGACCCCCGCTGTCAAGATCAACGACGGCATTGACTATGTGGTCATGCCCCAGTGGAAGCTGTTCCTGGTTCAGCTGCTGAACATCGCGGGCCTGGGCCCCATCTTCGGCGCTCTGCAGGGTGCTCTGTGGGGGCCTGTGGTTTTCCTGTGGATCACCTTCGGCACCATCTTCGCTGGCGCTGTGCATGACTTCTTCTCCGGCATGATGAGCGAGCGGAACGACGGCGCTTCCATCTCCGAGATCGCCGGCATCTACCTGGGCGGCATCATGAAGAACGTGATGCGTGTGTTCAGCGTGGTGCTGCTGGTCATGGTGGGCACCGTGTTTGCGGTGGGCCCTGCCGGCCTGATCGTGGCCCTGTTCAAGAACGGCGGTTTTGACAACTTCCTGTCCACCACCCTGTTCTGGCTGGTTGTCATCCTGATTTACTACTTCATCGCTACCTTCCTGTCCATCGACAAGATCATCGGCAAGGTGTACCCCATCTTCGGCATCTGCCTGATCATTATGGCCGTGGGCGTGGCCATCGGCATCTTCACCCATGCCGAGTACAACATCCCCGAGATCTGGGATAACTTCACCAACATGCATCCCTCCGGCACCCCCATCTGGAGCTTCATGTTCATCACCGTGGCCTGCGGCGCCATTTCCGGCTTCCATGCCACCCAGAGCCCTCTGATGGCTCGCTGCATGAAGAGCGAGAAGCAGGGCCACTTCGTATTCTACGGCGCCATGGTCTGCGAGGGCATCATCGCCCTGATCTGGGCCGCTGCCGGCTGCAGCCTGTATGAGGTCACCGGCGGCCTCAACACCGGCCTGCAGGCTGCCCTGGCCAATGGCCAGTCCGCCGCCATCTACGACGTATGCGCCAAGACCATGGGCGGCGTGGGCATCGCCCTGGCCATGCTGGGCGTTATCGCCTGCCCCATCACCTCCGGCGACACGGCTTTCCGTTCCGCCCGTCTGGTGCTGGCCGACTGGATGCATATGGAGCAGAAGAGCTACGCCAACCGCCTGAAGCTCTGCGTGCCCGTGCTGGGCGCGGGCGCTGTGCTGGGCATCGGCAACTGCCTGGGCTACATCGACTACACCGTGATCTGGCGTTACTTCAGCTGGACCAACCAGACCCTGGCCATGATCGTTCTGTGGGCCGCTTCCATGTTCCTGTTCTATGAGAAGAAGAACTACTGGATCACCGCCGTGCCTGCTACTTTCATGAGCGCTGTGTCCGCCACCTACTTCATGATGGCTCCCGAGTGCCTGGGCGCCTTCGGCATCAGCAGCGCCGTGGCCTACCCCGTGGGCGTGGTCGTGGCTGCCCTCTTCCTGGGTATCTTCGTGTACACCATCAAGAAGCGCAACGTGAAGCCCGCTTACGACACCCTGGAGAAGTAAAACGGTTTTCTGCCAAGGCCCCAGGCCCAAAGCAGAAAAAGGGCCGCCGCACCAAACCTGCGGCGGCCCTTTGTGTTTTGAAGGCCGAAGGGCTATAATGAAGGCAGGAACCGAGAACAAGTTCGATTGGGAGGGAGACCCGTATGCTTTTCAAACCTTTGCCTCTGGGCTATGCCAAACTGGACCCCCAGACCCTGGAACAGGACAAAAAGGGCTGCAGGAAATACGGCCCCTGCGGTGTGGGCGAGAAGGCCCTGTATCTGAACAGCTTTTACATCGACCGCCGGTACTATCTGCCCTATGCCAGCATCCGCCGGGCCTATAAGCGCATTGCCATGAGCAAGGGCGGCTTTACCGGCAAGGGGATGTTTGCCACCATGCCCTATCTGGTGGTGGAATATGACGACGGCCGGGAAAAGCAGTGCAATTTTAAATTCGAACAGAATGTGGACGCTCTGCTGGCCGACCTGGCCCAGCGCCAGCCCCAGATCAAGCAGCTCAGCGCCAAAGCCGAGCAAAAGCGGGCGGAGCAGGCGGCCGCCGAGGCGGCCAAGCCCAAGCCGGTGCTCACCGAAGAGGCACGGCAGCTGGCCGGCCAGCTGGAAAACGCCCGCATCTACCTGGAAAACCAGCCCGGCTTTGCCCAGCGGATGAGCTCGGCGGCCAAGGCCAAGCGGATGGGCGACAGGACCAACCCCCACTACAAATGGGTGGCGCTGGCGGTGATGCTGGCGGGCCTGGTAGCCCTTATCTGGGGCATCTTCTCCTTCATCAAAGGGGAGCAGACCGGCATGTACCTGATGCTCATCGGCCTGGCGGCCATCTTCTTCTTCAGCAGCGCCCAGGTGCTGCCCACCGCCAAAAACAACAAAAAGGCCCTGGCCCGCCAGCTGGAAGAGGTCCAGGCCCAGGCGGCCCGCCTGGTGGAGGAATACGGCAGCCCCTTCCCGGTGCCGGCCCGCTATGCCCATCCCCTGGTGCTGGCCCGCATGAAGCGGGTGGTGGAGGAGGGCCGTGCCCAGACCGCCGCCGAGGCCCTGGAAGAGGTAAAGAAGGACCTGAAAGCCCTGAACGCGGACGTACAGGTGGACCAGTGGGAGTACGACGAGGTGGTGGCCATCAAGCCCATGTTCCTGCTGGCAGATTACGAATAAACTTTCCTTCCCTTATTGGTGGGGAACAAGAAAAAAGGGGCGCATCCTGCAAGGATGCGCCCCTTTTTGGCTGCCTCTGAAAACCAGATTGTGTTTTCCTCTGCCTTTTCGTATAATGGAATCAAGAAAGCGCCGCGGGCATTGCCCGGGCAAAAAATAAAAGCGATTCTGCGTTTGGGAGGGAGTTCAAAATGTTTCAGCAAACCTTGCACAACCGCTGGCTGCGGGTATTGGTGGCCGGCGTCGGCACCCTGATCAGCGCCGTATCCCTGAACATTTTCATTGTCCCCCAGGGGCTGTATTCCGGCGGGCTGATCGGTGTGTGTCAGCTCATCCGCAACCTGCTGCAGGCCCATATGAACGTGCGCTTTTTTGGGGCGGACCTGGCCGGCATTCTGTATTTTGTCTTTAATGTTCCTCTGCTGCTCTTTACCGGCCGGGCCCTGGGCAAGAGCTTTGTGGGGCGCACCCTGCTGTGTGCCACCCTTTACTCGGTATTCTGCAGCCTGATCCCCATCCCCGCCCAGCCGGTCATTGAGGACCCTCTTACCTCCTGCCTGCTGGGGGGCATCCTCACCGGGGTGGGCAGCGGCATTGTGCTTACCTGCGGCTGTTCCAGCGGCGGGCTGGATGTGATGGGCCTCTTCCTTTCCAAAAAGAGCGGCCGGCTCACGGTGGGCAAGTTCAACATCTGCTTCAACTTTGTGCTGTACGGCATCTTCCTGTTCCTGTTCAACCCGGCGGTGGTGATCTATTCGGTGATCTACAACTATTTCACCGCCCTGGTGATGGATAAGACCCATCAGCAGAACGTGACGGTGCAGGTGCTGATCTTTACCAAGGAGGAAAAGCCCGAGCTGCCCCGCTATATCATGGAAAAGCTGGGCCGGGGCGTCACCTACTGGACCGGTTGCGGCGGGTACACCGGCCAGGAGCTGCGGGTGCTCTGCGTCTGCCTTTCCAAGTATGAGATCGAGGATCTGCGCCATGCGGTGCATCAGATGGACCCCCGCGCCTTCTTTATCATCCAGGAGGGCGTGGCGGTGGACGGCAACTTCGTGCGCAAGATCGCCAGCTGAATCCAAAGGAATACAAAACGCCGCCCGGGAGGGGTAAAACCTCCCGGGCGGCGTTTTTCAAAGAGAAGGAAAAGATTTAGGCGTTGTCTTTTTTCCACAGGCCGTGGATATTGCAGTACTCCCAGGCAGCCACGACAGCGTCACCCTCGGCCAGAGGGAAGAGGGCGCAGGGCTCATCCGAGGGGGAGAGCTTCTTGATCTGCACGCCGTTCTTGGTTTCCAGCACGATCCACTGGATATAGTGCTCGGGGAGCATGGGATGGGCGACGCTGCCCACCTCTACCCGGACCATGTTGCCTTCCTGCTTGATGACGGGGATGTGCTTTTCCAGGGCGGCGTCCACCGTGCCGGGAATCAGCTTTTCCATCTTCTCCCCGCAGCAGACGATGGCAGGGCCCTTGTTATCCATAAAAGTGATGAGGTTGCCGCAGTGACGGCATCTGTAAAATTCCATATTCAATCCTCCTAACCGGGCAAAGACCCGGGTGGCACCAAAGGTGCAGAGTGTTTTCCCTTCTTTAGGGGCTATCTATAGTATAGCCGATTAATATGGCTAAACTGTGTATATTTTGGGGTGGGGAAAAGAAAATTTGCGCCGGGCCCGTATGGGGCTACCCGGTTTGGCCCAGTCTCCCACCGGGAGGGGATGGAGTTGCTGGAAAAGATCGCGGCGCTGGGCATCAGCGGATTTGAGGCGGTGGGGGTGGCGGTGATATTGGCGGCAGGGCTGCGGGGTGTGGCCGACTGCCTGCGCCGCAGCCCTGCGGTGCGGCTCCGGCTGGCCCAGGGGATGGCTCTGGGGCTGGAATTCAAGCTGGGCAGCGAGATACTGCGCACCGTGATGGTGCGGGATTTCGGGGAGATCGCCCTGGTGGGGGCCATCATCCTGCTGCGGGCGGCCCTCACCTTCCTGATCCATTGGGAGATCCGGGCGGAAGGGGGGACGGGGCAGACCCATTCCGGGCAGTGAGAGGCCTTTTTCAGGAATTTTCCGGCGGGTAGGGAAGGGCCCAGGGCTGCAGCAGGGCAGAGAGTTCCTCGTCCCAGTCCAGCCCCAGCAGATAGCTGTGCTCCTGGCTGGGCAGGCTGCCGGCGGGAAAGGCGATTTCCAGATGCTCCGGGAAAAAGAGCAGGGACCGGCCCGAAAAGGCCGCTTCCATCTCGGAGCGCAGAGCCGGGTCCGAGAGGTCGGCCTGTTCCTCATACAGGGGCCCTGCGCCCGGTAATATTCCAGGATGCGGGCCTGGACAGGGGAAGGCAGGGAGGCAAAGCTCTCGGTGCCCGCCGTCCAGGATTGGTCGGGGCTGCCGGGGTCATGCGCCCAGAGCAGTTCTTGGCCCTCGGGCAGGGTATAGGCCCGGGCGCCGGCATACTGCCAGAGAAAGACCTGGCTGCCGTCCTCCAAAATCAAGGGTTCCTCCTGCCGATAGCCGGTGACCTCCACCCATTCGGCGGCATAGGAGGGAAGGGCCTCGCCCCCGGAAAAGCTCAGATCCTCAACGGGGGAGAGAAATTCGGCGGCTATGGCCGCTTCCTGCCCCTGGCCCCGGCGGAAGGCTTCCGGGTCAAAATCTTCCAGAGCGGAAGACAGGCGGGAGCCCTCCGGCAACAGGATGCCGTATTCCTCCCCCTCCGGGGTCTGCAGAAGAAAGGCGGTGCCCGTCCCCTCCGGGCGGGTTTCCAGCACCCGGCCGGCGAGGTATGGGTGACCGGTCTCTTAGCAGCCGGCCAGCAGGGCGGCACACAGGATGGGGAAAAGCTTTTTCATGGTACACCTCCGGGGCGGCAGCAAAACTTTTTTCCTGATTTTATTGTACCATGGCCGGAAATTCCTTTCCAGCCCAAAGGGGCTGTTTGGGGCAGCGGCTGTTGACAAAGAGGGAGAAAGCGGCTATACTGATACATATCAAAAATATTTGATTTGAGGTGAGGGCATGGGGAATTTGTATCAGGAGCAGGCTAAGGTCTTCAAGGCCTTCTGCGACCCCAAGCGCCTTGCCATTCTGGAACAGCTGCGCAGCGGTGAAAAGTGCGCCTGTGTGCTGCTGGAACCTCTGGATCTGACCCAGTCCGGCCTTTCCTATCACATGAAGATTCTGTGTGAATCCGGCATTGTGGTCAGCCGCCAGGAGGGGAAATGGACCCATTACCGGCTGAGCGCCGCCGGCAGGGATCATGCCCTGAGGCTTTTGGAACAGCTGACCACCCCCAACACCGGGGCGCCGGCACAGGGCTGCGGGTGCGGGCAGGACGCCATCTGAAAAGGATGGCGTTTTCTTAAGTTAAACATATCAAATATTTTTGATGTATAAACCAACAGAGAGGTGGAAGATATGGGAATCTGGGATTTTATACAGGAGCAGGTGCTGGGAATGCGCTGGCTCAACGAGTTGGTGGGAAAGGGGCTTTCGGCCCTGGGGCTGGATACCGCCGCAAGGGTGGGCGGCAGCATCCAGTTCTTTCTGTATGATGTGCTGAAAATCACCATCCTGCTTTGTGTGCTGATCTTTGTGATCTCCTACATCCAGAGCTATTTCCCGCCGGAACGCAGCAAGCGGATCCTGGGGCGGTTCCATGGGATTGGGGCCAACATGATTGCTGCCCTGCTGGGCACCGTGACCCCCTTTTGCTCCTGTTCCTCCATCCCGCTCTTCATCGGCTTTACCAGCGCCGGCCTGCCCCTGGGGGTGACCAAGACCATTGTCCCCATCGACAATGTGTGCCCGCAGCCCATGCCTCAGAACAACAGCCGGAAGGCTCCGACTGATACCACTACGCCCGCAGCGTAACGGGAAAGGGGCAGGGCAATAGCTCTGCCCCTTTGTTTTTTGGAGGGAATTTATGAAGAAAAATTTTGCACAAGTTCAGGCAGGCGTTTTGGATTACATCGACCGGGAGTTTGTGTCCAAGCTGGACGGTCTCCGCAAATGGGCAGTGCTGAGCGCCGTAAGCCTTTATACAGGCAAATCCGCTGCAATGTCGGAACAGCTCTTGAATCACCCTGTAGCCAAAATGATGGGCATTGTAGATGAACAAGGCATGATCGACGTGGACGCATTGCATGCGGCTATGGTTCAGGCTGCTGAAAAAACCGGAACAGTCAGCCAGTACATTCCTGTTTTGGGGAATGTTACTTTTACCCGAAGCGATGTAGACACCCTGTACAACTGCATTATGGCACAGTGAGGTGAGAACATGAAAGAAATCCAGGTTTTGGAGGATCTGATCTCCGAAGAAATGGAAGACAGCGACAAATATATGGATCTGGCGCTGGAGTATAAAGAATCTTGGCCAGAGCTGGCCAAGGTATTCTATGATCTCTCCATCGCTGAATCCGGGCACCGGGATATGCTTCATACCCAGGTGGTGCGGATCATTGAAAAATACCGGCGTGAACACGGCGAGCCCCCGGCGCCCATGATGGCGGTGTATGATTATCTTCACAAAAAGGAAATGGCAAAAGCCGCCAATCTCAAAATCAAACAGGATATGTGGAGACAGTATTGAGTACCAATACAGGTGCTTTTGCCTTTTCAAAGTGCGTGAATCTTGCGTGACTTTATTGCCATAAATGGGCATAAATAAGAACAAACGGGATTTGCAAAAGAAAGAAAAACCCACGGAATAGCGTTTTTTCACCGCTTTTCCGTGGGTTTTGCATGGAGCAGATGATGGGAGTCGAACCCACGTCCTCAGCTTGGAAGGCTGATGTACTAGCCGTTGTACGACATCTGCGATTTTACCGTCCCGCTCCGGGAACGGTATCTATTATACCTGGCCGCCGGGGGCCTGTCAAGGCGAAAGGCAGCGAATTTTGGCTTACAGCAGGCTCAGCAGCTGCTCGCTGACAAAGACGGCGGCACAGCTGCAGGCGGCCACCGTGACCAGGCTTTTGCCGAAAAAGGCCAGCAGCACCGCCACCACCAGGCCGGCCAGCCCGCTGAACACCGAGTTGGTGGCGTACAGGATGGCGGGGAAGGTCATGGCAGCCAGGCAGGCGCAGGGCACATAGGCCAGGAAAGAGCGGAGAAAACGGCTCTTGATCTCTTTCTGGAAGAGGGTCAGGGGCAGCATCCGGATCAGATAGGTGGTGAGAGCCATCACCAGGATATACACATATAGGTTCATACGGCGGCCTCCCGGGCGCAGGCGCCCTTGTGTTCGGGTTCCCCTTCCTCTTCCGGCAGGGGGAAGAGAAGGGCACAGATGCCGGCGGCCAGCACGGTGCAAAGCACGATGGCCAGGCCGGAGGAGATGTTGCGGAGCACCGGCGCCCAGGTGAATAGGCAGCTCAGGGCGGCGGCCAGCAGGGTCACCGCCAGCAGGGGCTTTTCACGCCGGGCCTGGGGCACCACAATGGCGATGAACATCCCGTACAGGGCCACGCTAAGGGCAGTGCGCACCGAGAGGGGCAACACCGAGCTGGCCAGCGCCCCGGTAAGGGTGCCGCCCGTCCAGCCCAGGATGGGGGTGAGCCCCAGCCCCATCAAATAGGAGGTGGTGAGGGGCTGGGTGCGGGCCATGGCCAGGGCAAAGATCTCATCCGTATTGAAAAAGGCGATAAAAAGGCGGGGCAGGGTGCCCACCCGCTTGCCGGCCTTCTGGCTCAGGGCCAGGCTCATCAGGCCGTAGCGGCTGTTGATGACCAGCTGGGTGAGGATCATCTCCCAAAGGGAAGCCCCAGCGGCAATGACGGTCAGGCCCGCAAACTGGCCCGCGCTGGTCAGGTTGGTGAGGGAGATCAGGGTGGCGTCCATCACCTTGAGCCCATAGGAAACGGCCAGGGCCCCAAAGCCGAAGCTTACCGAAAAATAACCGATGCCCACCGGCAGGCTGTCCCGTACGCCGGCGGTATATTCCTTGCGATTCATGCTTTTCCTTTCCTTCTTAAAGGCGGGGTTCCCGGCCGGCGACAGGGGCGGCCGGGAAGTGCTTGGTATGGATTTTTTCTGGACTAAAGATAAGTATAGCCCCGGAATTGCAATAAGGGAAATAAATTATTATAATAAAATCATCAAAAAAACTAATCAAAAGGGAGGTGAGGGCATTGAACCGGTACCAGGTATTTGTCAAGGTGGTGGAGACCGGCAGCTTTACCCGCACCGCCGAAGCCCTGGGGTATACCCAGTCGGCGGTGAGTCAGAACGTGGCGGCGCTGGAAAACGAGCTTTCGGCAACCCTTTTGCACCGCACCAAAAGCGGGGTGGGCCTTACCGCCGACGGGCGGGAGTATTTCCCGTATATTCAGGCCCTTTGCGCCGCTCACCAGCGGCTGGAGGAAAAGCACCGGGAGATGGAGGGGCTGGAAAATGGGGTGATCCGGATGGGCACCTTCACCAGCGTGAGCCGGAGCCTTTTGCCCCACTGCATGAAAGAATTCCAGAGAAAATATCCCCGGGTGCGCTTTGAGCTGGAACAGGGGGAGTATACCTCCATCGGCCAATGGCTGCGGCAGGGGAGCGTGGATCTGGGCTTCCTCACCCCGGAAACCGCCGGCGGCCTGGAATCGGCCACCCTCTGCGAGGATGAGATGCTGGCCCTGCTGCCTGCCGGCCACCCGCTGGCCCGGCAGGAAAAGGTAAGTGCCGCCCAGCTGGCCGCTCAGCCCTTTATCCTGCTGGGCGAGGGGGAATACAGCGTGCCCATGCGGGTGTTTCGCAGCCAGGGGCTGGAACCGGATGTGCGCTACCGGGTCATCGATGACTACACCATCATGGCCATGGTGGAGGAAGGGCTGGGGGTATCGGCCCTGTACCGGCGGGTGCTGGGTCGGCTGGGGCCGGGGCTGCGGGCCCTGCCCATTGAACCGCCCATGAAGCGCACCATCGTGCTGGCCTGCCGGGACAGAAAGACCCTGCCTCTGGCCAGCCGGTATTTTATGGATTTTCTGCTGGGCCGGCTGAAACAGGAGGACGGACCCGGCAAAGTATGCTATAATACAGAAAAAACTATGGAAGAAACAGAAAAAAGGAAGTGCTGACTATGCGCCGCGCCGACCGCGAAGTGACCGACCGCCAGGAGATCCTGGCCATTCTGAATCAGTGTACCGTGGGGCATCTGGCCCTGGTGGACCCCTACGGGGAGCCCTATCTGGTGCCCATGAATTTTGGGTGGGAAGACAAAGAAGGAAAGGTGCGGATCTACCTGCACAGCGCCAAGGAAGGGCGCAAGCTGGATATCCTGGCCAAAAATCCCCGGGCCTGCTTTGAGGCGGACTGCAACCATGAGCTGGAAACCGCCCGCAACGCCTGCGCCTACAGCTTTAAATATGAGAGCGTCATGGGCTGGGGCAATGTGCGGGTGGTGCAGGATGTGGAAGAAAAGATCCACGGCCTGACCCTTTTGATGAAGCACCAGACCGGCAAGGATTTTACCTTTGAGCCCAAGCACACCGCCATTGTGGAGGTGCTTTGCCTGGAGCTGGACAAGATCACCGGCAAGCGGCGGCTGACCAAGTAAGCCCCAGGACACGCAAAGAGAATAGAAAGCCCAGGCGGCGCTTTTCCCCGGCGGGAAGGGCGCCGCCTTTCCGTTTGCTTGACAATAGTACGAAATCATACTATAATGCCGGATGCACCGTATGATTTCGTACCGATCGATAGGGGGAGCAAGGATGAAACAGGAAACCGGGCTGAAACGATACAACTATCTTTTTGGGGAGATTGAAGCGGCCTACCATGAAATTTCCCTGCAGATGGGCCTTTCGGACAGTGTCAGCCGGATCTTGTATGCCATCTGCGATGAGGGGGACCGCTGCCCTCTGAGCCTGATCTGCCGGCGCACCGGCTTAAGCAAGCAGACCGTGAACTCGGCCCTGCGCCGGCTGGAAGAAGAGGGGAATATCCGGCTGGAAGCAGTGAACGGCCGGGCCAAGGAGGTCTGCCTCACCGGGGCGGGCCGGGCCCTGGCGGACCGGACGGCCCGCAGGATCATGGAGATGGAAAACCAGATCCTGGCCGGATGGGCACCGGGAGAGATGGAGCAGTATCTGGAACTCACCGAGCGGTTCCTGTGCTCTCTGCAGAGCCGGGCCGCCGCTTTTCAGGAGGAAGGAAAAGGGGAATGACAGGGAAAAGTACCATACGCCTATCGGACCATTTCACCTTTGGCAGGCTGCTGCGCTACGCGTTCCCTTCCATTGTCATGCTGGTGTTCACCTCCATTTACGGGGTGGTGGACGGGTTCTTTGTTTCCAACTTTGTGGGCAAGATCCCCTTTGCGGCGGTGAATTTCATCATGCCCTTTTTGATGCTGCTGGGCTGCGTGGGCTTTTTGTTCGGCACCGGCGGCGGGGCCCTGATCGCCGTGACCCTGGGTGCCGGCCACAGGCAGAAGGCAAATCAACTGTTTTCCATGCTGGTCTATGTATCCATCGCCTGCGGTGTGGTGCTGGCGGTGCTGGGCTGGGGGCTGGAAGGGGCCGCCGCCACCGCCCTGAGCCAGTGCGTGGGAGGGATCCTGCCCCTCGTCTATTTTGCCCGCCCCAATGCCAGCCTGCTGCGGCTGGGCAGGGCCGGGCTGGATCTGCGGGCCCTGGGCAAGGTATGCTCCAACGGCTCCTCCGAGCTGATGAGCAACGTTTCCATGTCCCTGGTGAGCATGCTGTACAATATCCAGCTGCTGCGCTATGCCGGGGAGGATGGGGTGGCCGCCTACGGGGTGCTGATGTACCTGAACATGATCTTTCTGGCGACTTTTCTGGGTTATTCGGTGGGCACTGCCCCGGTGGTGAGCTTCCACTATGGGGCCGGCCATTCCGGCGAATTGCGGGGCCTGCTGATCCGGAGCCTCTGGGCGGTGGCCCTCTTTGCGGTGGTCATGTTCGCCGCCGCCGAGCTGCTGGCCCGGCCCCTTTCCATGATTTTTGCCTCCTACGACCCCCAGCTGCTGGCCATTACCCTGCGGGGGTTCGCCATCTACTCCTTCTCCTTTTGAACACAAAAAAAGGAACCGCTGTGCTCAATGCACCTGCAGTCACGGGTCACCCCGCTCCGCATTACGGTTCCAGAAAAGGAACCGCTGTGCTCAATGCACCAAGCTTTCGGGATTTCTCCACAGGCTTAAACAGTTCCACCATCAGTATAGCACAATTACTGGAAATGGCAAGAAAGAACTTCCCGGATGTTTTGCCTGAAAGTGTGCTGCGTGAGTTTGGGTATACGGAAAGGCCGTCTGGAGAAAAAGGCTCTGCTGCTCTATACCAGATTCGGCAGGGCGGCAGCCCGGTAGAAGCCGAAAACGCCCGGCTGCGGCGGCAGGTTGAACTGCTGAAGGAAGAATTCAAGTTGACCGATGGACACAAGATGAACAAGAACGCAGTCAACGTGCTGGCCGGCAGGCTGCTGCGGCAGTACAGTTCTGGCTATGACCGGGATCTTCTGGAAAGCCGGCTGTATGAGTTCTTCAACAGCATCGCCAACGACAGCGAAAGCAGCTGGTTCAGCTTTATGGACAGGGCCACCGAGATCATGACCGATGTTCTGGAGCAGAGCAGCCGTAAAGAGCCCAGCCTGCGAAAGCAAGACCCTATGTATGAGGAACTGTATCAGATGCTGTCTGCCCCCATTACCCTGCGGCCTGATGAGTATCGAAGCATTACCGCTGCATTCGGCAAACCTGAAAGAGGCAAAATCTTGGGCCTGCGAGTAAAAAATGGTGATGAAACCACACCCAGCCTGGATGTGCTTCATTCCACCGAACTGATTGAAAGGTTCCGTGGGTACTTCAGCCCCGATCAGGCTACAGCGGAAGATATCTTCCTTCGGATGGCAGAGGTCCGGGAAGCCGTGAACGAAACCACGGTGGTGAACGATTACGGGCAGGACATGGAGATGGCCTCCCGGATGGCCGCCGAGGCGCTGTTTGAGGACTACCTGAATGTGCCTGAAAAGACCACCATGGCAGACAAGAATAGGGCCAAGATTATGCGGCTCCGGGCTGAGTTCAAGGCCAGCAGGAAAGCGGCGCTGGACAGCCAGAAAGCGGCCTATAACGAGCGCCTTCGCAAGGTCCGTGAGGAACTGAAAGAGCAGCGGCAGAAAACCGCACAAGCGCAGAAAGAGGGCCGCCAGAACGCTAAGAAAGCCTATGCCAAGGGCGTTGCAAATCAGCGGCTGGCGGATGATATCTATTTTGCCGCCAAACTGGCCCGGGCGCAGGCAAAGATGCAGCGCAAGTATGAAAACCTGAAATCCAGAAAGGACAAAGTCTTTGCGGATTACAAGGAGCGCCGCCGGATGACTGAGCTGCGGGGCAAGATCACCAGGCTGAAAGATGATCTTTCCAGCCGGGTGCTGCGGCCCACGGATGGGCACTATGTTCCTTCTTACCTTGTCCGGGGGGCCATTGATGTGGCCGCCATGCTGGACACGGTGGGCCGGGAATATGATTCCCAGGGCAATCAAACCAACTTGTTTGCCGGCTTTTCTATCTACAGCTCGGCCTTCTTCACGGCCCTGAACAACGGGCTGGTGTCGGCCCTCATCTCCTTTCTGCGGGCCCTGGTCTTTCAGGTGGCGGCGGTGCTGGTGTTTCCCCTGTTCTGGCAGCTGGACGGCATCTGGTTTTCCATCGTGGCGGCGGAGGCTCTTTCGGCCCTGGTGTCGGCCCTGCTGCTGTGGGCGCTGCGGGGGCGGTATCATTATGGCAGAAATCCGGCCTGAGCCGGAGGGCGGCCGGGGACGGTTCTCGTCCCCGGTTTTTTGATGGGCGGGGGAAATGTCGGGGGAGAGGTATTCCCCTTATTTGGGCATTGACAAACCTCAATCGATAAACTATATTAGAAATATCTTAAATACTTAAATTGCGGTGGGGGAGCAAAAGCCCCGCAGGCCGCAGGGGAGGAAGTTATGGAGCGTATACGGAAACTGGCCCGGGTGGGCAGGGAATGTGTGGCCTGCGGCCAGTGTGCCGCCGTCTGCCCCCGGGGTGCCATCCGGGTGTGGAGAGGCGTGGCCGCCCGGGTGGAGGCGGGGCTCTGCGTGGGCTGCGGCCTTTGCGCGGCTGCCTGCCCGGCCGCCGTCATCACGCTGGAAAAGAGAGGGGAAGAGACATGAAGGGGAAAAAGTGGTATGATTATCTCTGGATCGGGGAGCTGTGCTACCTGGTACTGGGGCTGTTCAACATCCTGTTTGCCTGGCTGGGGATGCTGTTTTTCACCATCCCCCTGGTGATCGCCATTTTCGGGGGCAGCAAGGCCTATTGCAACCGGTACTGCGGCCGGGGCCAGCTGCTGGGCATCCTGGGCAAGAAGCTGAAACTTTCCCGCAACCAGCCCCCGCCCCGTTTTCTGCGCAGCGCCTGGTTCCGGTACGGCTTTCTGGCCTTTTTCATGTTCATGTTCGGCCGGATGCTCTACGGTACCTGGAAGGTGTTTACCGGCGCGCCCCTGAGCAAGACGGTCACCCTGCTCTGGGCCTTTAAGCTGCCCTGGCAGTGGCCCCAGGTGGAAGGGGTGGCCCCCTGGGTGGCCCAGTATGCCTTCGGCTTTTTCGGGGTGATGCTCACCTCCACGATTCTGGGGCTGCTTACCATGATGCTGTTCCGGCCCCGGTCCTGGTGCGTATACTGCCCCATGGGCACCATGACCCAGGGTATCTGCCGGCTCAAAGCCAAAAAGGAGGAAGCAAAGGATGGAAGAACAGGCGAGGAAGATTGCCGAACTGCTCAAGCTGCTGGCCAATGAGCACCGGCTGCTGATCCTGTGCGCCCTGATGAAGGAGCCCCTGACAGTGGGGCAGATCCACGACCATACCCCGGGTATTTCCGGCTCGGCCCTTTCCCAGCATCTTGGCCAGCTGAAAAACGCCGGCATTCTGGATTCGGAAAAGCAGGGGATGAATGTGCGGTACTGGATCCGGGATGAGCGGATCCTGCCCCTGATGGGGGCCCTGAAAGAGCAGTACTGCACCGAGGCCCCCTGAACCGCTTTTGGACAGGATCGATAACCATATATAAAGATATATAAAAAGCGCCCCCTTTCCCGGCTTTGACCGGGGGAAGGGGGCGCTTGTTTTTGTTTGTACAGATACCGGGAAAATCCGTTTTTGACTCCCCGGACTGAAAAAATTTGAGGGAGCTTTGAGGGCACAAAGAAGGGCTGAAAAAACGGCCCGGCCTGGGTACCCCCATCGCCGGGCTCTGCCGAGGGAAAAACAAAAAAGGGGGAAAGCAAAGAAAAATCCCGGATACTTTCGTATCCGGGATCTGGTGCGGATGAAGGGACTTGAACCCATATGAAATTGCTTTCACTAGAACCTGAATCTAGCGCGTCTGCCAATTCCGCCACATCCGCATATGTAATATAAACACGATAATTCGTGATTATATCTTGTCTCAGCTGCCGCTCGGCAGCTGTATCATCAGCGAGTGGACTGTGTTGTGCCCCTCGCAACGATATGTATTATAGCATGGCATCCAGGGGTTGTCAACGGATTTTTTTAAAAAATTTGAATTTTTTTAAAATTCCTGCCGCGAAGCAGAAAAAGGACCGGAAAACGCAGATTTTCCGGCCCGAATTCTTATTCGTTGCGCAGGCGGTAGCCCAGGCTCATCAAACTGTCCCCCAGATGGACATTTTCCACGATCACATCGGGGAAGGCCACCGAGAGGTCGTAGTGGCTGAAGTTCCAGAAGCCTTTGAACCCCAGCCCCACCAGGCTGCTGGCCAGTTCGCCGGCGCCGTCCCGGGGTACGCACAGCACCGCCACCACCGGATGCTCCCGAGCGCAGAATTCTTCCAGGTCATCCACCGAATGGATGGGAATGCCGTTCACCGTCTGGCCCACCAGGGCAGGGTTTTTGTCAAAGGCCGCCAGCAGCTTGTAGCCGTTGGTATCCCGGATGAGGAAGCTGGAAACCGCCGTGCCCAGCCGGCCGGTGCCGATCAGAATGGTGGGCAGCTTTTCGCCCTCATCCCCGAAAAGAAGGCAGCTGATCTCGTGGAGCAGGGTATCCACATTATAGCCGATGCCCTGCTGGCCAAAACCGCCAAAGCAGTTGAAATCCTGCCGCACCTGGGAAGCGGTGGTGCCCATGATGCGGGCCAGCTCGCTGGACGAGACCTTTTTGATCCCGTTGTTTTTCATATTGGAAAGATAGCGGTAATATTTGGGTAACCGCCGGATCACCGGCAGGGAAGCCTTGCTCTGCATATAATTGAATGCCTCCGACCACAGATTTTGTAAGAAAAAACGCGCCGCCGAAAAGGGGCGGCAAACTTTGTTGAAAAATTATCTAGTCCCATTATAAACAGCTTTAGGGGGGATGTCAAATGGAGAAAAACCCCGATTTTTCCCGGATTCCTCCGGTTGGCGCTTAAAGGGGATGGGGGCGGGCCACACTCTCTCTGCACGAAGTTTTACAGGGAAAAGAGGGAGCGTTATGAGCAAAAATTACGCGGGGGAGAACCCCGAAGAAAGCCGGGAGCAGCGGCAGGAAATTTTTGACACCGGCAGCATCACCTGTATGCACGGGGAGCATATCATCCACTGCCTGACGGTGGTGGGGCAGATCGAGGGCCACACCCTGGCCCCGGCCAGCCAGAAGACCACCAAGTATGAGCATGTGATCCCCCAGCTGATTGCGGTGGAGGAAGACCCGGCCATCGAGGGGCTGATGGTCATCCTGAACACGGTGGGCGGGGATGTGGAGGCCGGCCTTGCCCTGGCCGAGCTGATCAGCGGCATCTCCAAACCCAGCGCCACCCTGGTGCTGGGCGGGGGCCATTCCATCGGCATCCCCCTGGCGGTGAGCGCCCGGCGCAGCTTTATCGTGCCCACCGCCACCATGACCATCCACCCGGTGCGCCATTCCGGGCTGGTGCTGGGGGTGCCCCAGACCATGCGGTATTTCGACCAGATGCAGGAGCGGATCACCGGTTTTGTGGCGGGGCATTCCCACATGAGCGCCCGGCGGTTCAACCAGCTGATGATGCACACCGGGGAACTGGTGATGGATATGGGTACCGTGCTGGACGGGAGCCAAGCCGTGAAGGAAGGGCTGATGGACGAGATCGGCAGCGTGGGCAAGGTGCTCCAATACCTTTATAAGGAGATTGAAAAAGAGGGCGCCGACGGGGAGAAAAGGGCCGGGGAGAGCCGGCGCTGAGAAAAGTTTTGGCCGGTTTTGCAGTCGGGGTTTTACAAGGCGGGCCCATTCGTGCTAAAATAAAATACTAAAGTATAATAGCGGCTGTCTGCCCCCTGGCCGGGGGCGGCGCGGCTTTCTGTTTTTCATCCGCCGCTTTCGGGCGGCATCTACATAATAGGAGTATCCGAAATGGCATCAAAAAAGACCTCGGTCAAGACCAACGCCCGCTCCTCTTCGGGCGGCAAGAAGAAAACTGCCGCCCGCAAGGGGGGCAAAAGCGCCGCCGCCCGCCGGCAGACCAAAGAGCGGCTGCAGCTGAGCGTGTTCCTGTTTGTGCTGGGGGCGCTGCTCACCGCGCTGGCCTTTGTAAAAGGGGAATCCCTCTGGAACCATATGCACCAGATCCTGCTGGGGGTATTCGGCATGTTCGGCTATCTGCTGGGCATCCTGGTTTTGTACTGGGCCGCCCTGGTGGCCCTGCGCCAGACCATTGCCGACAATGTGGTGCGGGCCTTTGCCCTCTGCCTGGCCCTGTGCGGCACCCTGGTGGTGTTCAGCGGCCCCGACCTGGAAGGGCAGGGCTTTGTGGGGGCCATTAAGCTTTTGTACCAGAACGGCCTTTCCTCGGTGTTCGGGGGCGGCGTGATGGGGGCCCTGGGGGCGGTGCTGCTGGTGTACTGCGGCAAGGTGGCCGCCTGCATCATCGTGCTCATCCTGCTGGCGGCTTGCCTGATGCTCTTCACCGGCGTGACCCTGGGGGATGCCTACCAGTTTGTGGAAGGGCTGGCCCAGCGCTTTGAGGAGCGGCGGGCCCTGCGCCGTCAGGAGGAAGAAGAGGAATATTATGAGGAAGAACCGGAGGAGTGGGAAGAGGAAGAACCCCAGCCCCGCCGCTGGTTTGGCCTGTTTGGCGGCCATGGCCGGCAGGAACAGGCCCTGCCCGAGCCGGCACGGGAGGAAAGACGCCCTGCCCGCCGGCCGGTGATCGACCTGGACCTGGGCCCCGACCCGGTGGCGGAAAAGGCCCAGACCGGGGTGGACAGCATGGACGAGAAGCCCGAGATCGGCCCCGGCGGCACCTTTGGCCAGCAGGCGCTGGATGAGCTGAGCCATCCCGAGCCCCAGCCCCTGGCCGAGCCTGCGCCCCCGGCCCAGGCCCCGGCGGCGGCCCGCCAGGCCTTTGAGCAGGCAGAGGAGGAGCCCATCGAGACCTCCCTGCTGGAGGAGGAAGAAACGGAGGCCACCCCCGGCGAGCTGGAAGCCTTGATCCAGAAGGCGGTGCTGCCCCAGACCCAGGCACCGGCCCCGGTCATCCAGGTGGAAGCGCCGGACGCGGAAGAACCGCCCCGGGAATACACCTACCCGCCCCTTTCCCTCTTTGAGCAGGGCAAGCGGCCGGACGACGCGGGCGCAGCGGCGGAACTGAAAGAAAAGGCGGACAAGCTGGTCAAGACCCTGGAGGATTTCGGGGTGCGCACCAAGGTGCTGGATATCTGCCGGGGCCCCACGGTGACCCGGTACGAGCTGCAGCCCCTGGCCGGCGTCAAGATCAGCCGGATCACCAGCCTGGCCGATGACATCGCCCTCAACCTGTCGGCGGGCGGCGTGCGCATCGAGGCCCCCATCCCCGGCAAGCCCGCCGTGGGCATCGAGGTGCCCAACCGAGTCAAGGAGGGGGTCAGCATCCGGGGTATCCTGGAATCGGAGGCCTTCGGACGTTCCGCTTCCCCCCTGACCTTTGCCCTGGGCAAGGATATTGCCGGCGCGGCCCAGGTGGCCGACCTCTGCCGCATGCCCCACCTGCTCATTGCGGGCAGCACCGGCAGCGGCAAATCGGTCTGCGTCAACAGCATCATCATCAGCTTTTTGTACCACTCGGCCCCCGAGGATGTGAAGCTGATCCTCATCGACCCCAAGGTGGTGGAACTGGCCGAGTACAACGGCATCCCCCATCTGCTCATGCCGGTGGTCACCGAACCCCGTAAGGCGGCCGGGGCCCTGGGCAGCGCCGTGGCCGAGATGGAGCGGCGCTACCACCTGTTTGCCGAGAACAACGTGCGGGAGATCAAGAGCTACAACCGGCTGGCCAAAGAGACCGAAGGGATGGAGCACCTGCCCTACATCGCCATCGTCATTGACGAGCTGGCCGACCTGATGATGGTGGCCGGCAAGGAGGTGGAGGATTACATCTGCCGGATCGCCCAGAAGGCCCGGGCGGCGGGCATCCACCTGATCGTGGCCACCCAGCGCCCCAGTGTGGACGTGATCACCGGCCTGATCAAGGCCAACATCCCCAGCCGGATCGCCTTCGCGGTATCCAGCCAGGTGGACAGCCGCACCATCCTGGATGCGGGCGGCGCCGAAAAGCTGCTGGGCATGGGCGATATGCTCTTCTTGCCGGTGGGGGCGGCCAAGCCCATCCGGATCCAGGGCAGCTTTGTGAAGGATGAGGAGATCAGCCGTGTGCTGGACTTCATCAAGAGGGATAACAGCGCCCAGTACAACGAGGCCATGATCGCCGAGATGGAAAAGCGGGCCGCTGCCCAGAACGAGGGCGGCGAGAGCGAAGGGGGCGAGGGCGGCATGGACCCCATGCTCAAGAGCGCCGTGGAAGTGGTGCTGGACGCGGGCCAGGCTTCCACCAGCCTGCTGCAGCGCCGCTGCAAGCTGGGCTATGCCCGGGCAGCCCGGATTATGGACGAGATGGAGCAGCTGCACATCATCGGCCCCTACGAGGGGGCCAAGCCCCGGCAGGTGCTCATCGACCGGCAGCAGTGGATCGAGATGTGCCTGCGGCAGGACGGGGGCGAGAGCGCCCCGGGGCAGGATTGAACCGGCAGGGGCAGGGCCTTGGGCCCCGCCCCCCTTTTGAAACAGCGAGGCTTTGAGAGAAAGGCGGAAAAGCGATGAACCAACCCAACCAGGCATGGCCGGAGTTTCTGGCGGTAAGCCGGGCCGATATGGAGGCCCGGGGCTGGCAGCAGCTGGATTTTCTTTTGATCTCGGGGGACGCCTATGTGGATCACCCCTCCTTCGGGCCGGCCATCATCGGCCGGGTACTGGAGGCCGAGGGCTATAAGGTAGGCATCCTGGCCCAGCCCGACTGGCAGGACCCGGAGAGCTTCAAGGCCCTGGGCCGGCCCCGCTGGGGCATCTTTATCGGCGGCGGCAATGTGGACAGCATGGTGGCCCGGTACACCGTGGCCAAGCAGCCCCGGGCCGAGGACCTGTATTCCCCCGGCGGCAGGGCCGGCTACCGGCCCGACCGGTGCGTCACGGTATACGGCCGGCTGGCAAAGCAGGCTTTCCCGGAGCTGCCGGTGATCGTGGGCGGGGTGGAGGCCAGCCTGCGCCGGTTCGCCCACTATGATTACTGGGCCGATACGGTGCTGCCCAGCATCCTGGAGGATTGCGGCGCCGACCTGCTCAGCTTCGGCATGGCCGAACACCAGACCGTGGAGATCGCCCGCCGCCTGGCAGCCGGGGAGAGCATCGGGACCATCACCGACGTGGCGGGCACCTGCTACCTCACGGATTTTGACCACCTGCCCGAGCGGTACGCCGAGTGCGCCGGCTTTAAAAAGGTGGCTGCCGACAAGCTGGCCTATGCCAAGGCCTGCCGGCTTCAGATGGATAATCAGGACGTGGTGAGCGGCCGGCCGGTGGTGCAAAAGCAGACCGAGAAATACCTGGTGCAGAACATCCCTGCCCAGCCCCTGGTGCGCAGCGAGCTGGACAAGGTGTTTGCCCTGCCCTTTACCCGGCGGGTACACCCCATGTACGACGAGGCGGGGGGCGTGCCGGCCATCCAGGAAGTGAAATTTTCCATCATGCACAACCGGGGCTGCTATGGCGGCTGCAACTTCTGCGCCATCACCCTGCACCAGGGCCGGCGGGTCACCAGCCGCAGCGCCGAGAGCGTGATCGAGGAGGGCCGCCGGATCGCCGCCGACCCGGAATTCAAGGGCTACATACACGATGTGGGAGGCCCCACCGCCGATTTCCGGTACCCCAGCTGCGCCAAGCAGATGACCGAGGGGATGTGCCAGGGGGGCAAAAAGTGCCTGGCCCCCTCGCCCTGCCCCCACCTGACCATCACCCACACCGAATACCTGAACATCCTGCGCAGGCTGCGGCAGATCCCGGGGGTGAAGAAGGTGTTTGTGCGCAGCGCGGTGCGCTACGATTACCTGATTTACGACAAGGACGAGAGCTTCTTTAAAGAACTGGTGGAGCACCACATCTCCGGCCAGCTCAAGGTGGCCCCCGAACACTGCAGCCCCCGGGTGCTGGCCTATATGGGCAAGCCCCCCATCGAGGTGTTCGACCATTTCAAGGAGCGGTTTTACCAGCTCACCCGGCAGGCGGGCAAAAAGCAGTACCTGGTGCCCTATCTGGTAAGCAGCCACCCGGGCAGCGAATTGAAGGACGCGGTGATTCTGGCCGAATATCTTTGGCGCAACCATATGAAGCCGGAGCAGGTGCAGGATTTCTACCCCACCCCGGGCACCGTTTCCACCTGCATGTACCACACCGGGCTGGACCCCTACACCCTCAAGCCGGTGTTTGTGGAAAAGACCCGGGAGGGCAAGGCCATGCAGCGGGCCCTTTTGCAGTACTATGAGCCCAAGAACGCCCAGCGGGTGCGCCGGGCCCTGGAAATGACCCACCGGGAGGATCTGATCCCCCTGCTGCTGGGCAGCACCCGGGCCCCGAAACAGGCCGCCCGGCCGGGCCAGAGCGCCGGGCGCAGGCCGGCCCCCGCTGAAAAGGCCCGGCAGACCGGGCGCACCGGCCCCAAACCCGCCCCCCGGGGGGCCAAGGCAGGCCCGGGCCGGGTCACACTCACACCCTGGAAAGGCAGTAAAAATGGCAAAAAGACGGAGAAGAAGCGTTAAGAGCTGGATAAACAAGAGCAAAAAGCTGTTCCGCACCCTCAAACAGTGGGGGATGGGCGGCATGGTGCTGGCCCTGGTGGTGAGCGCCTACCTGGGCTTGACCGAGACCGAGCCGGGCCGGATGCTGGCCGACCAGGCCCTGCATCTGCTGGGCGGCCAGGGCAGTCAGGGCACCATCCTGGCCCAGGGGGAGGCCGAAGGGGCCACCGGGGCCATCCATTTCATCGATGTGGGCCAGGGGGACGCGGTGCTGATCCAGCAGGACGGGGAGTTCTGCCTGATCGACGCGGGCACCTCCCAGGCAGGGGATGACCTGCTGGATTACCTGGATCGGGCCGGGGCCAGCCACCTGAAGCTGCTGGTGCTGACCCACCCCCACGCCGACCATATCGGCTCGGCCCAGGACGTGCTGGAACACTGCCAGGTAGACCAGGTGCTGCTGCCCGACGAGAGCAAGAGCGAAAAACAGGTGAGCTACACCATGGCAAAGGTCAAGCAGACCATGGAGAGCCTGGGCGTGCCCGGGGTGGTGGGCGAAACCGGCCAGACCTATTCCATCGGCTCGGGCATCCTCACGGTGGTGGGGGACGGCATCCGGGATGACAACATGAACAATATCTCCCTGGTCACCCGGTTCGACGCCCCGGACCTGAGCTTTCTGGACAGCGGAGACGGGGAGGAGGAAGAGGAGGAGGCCCTGCTGAAAGAGGGGGCCAACCTGCGGGCGGATCTCTTCAAGGCCGCCCACCACGGTTCCTCCGGGGCCAACAGCGCCGAATTCCTGGCGGCGGTGCGCCCGGCCCTGGTGACGGCCAGCTGCGGGCTGGACAATGACTACGGCCACCCCCACCAGGAGGCGGTGGAGCGGTTTGAGGCCGCGGGGGCCCAGTTCCACCGCACCGACCAGGAAGGGGACGTGGTGGTCTGGGCCACCCCCGAGGGATATGTGGTGCAGACCGAAAAGGGCAGCGAGGATTCTCTCCGGCCGGCGGCATAATGGCTTGTTATCGACTGAGCCGATAACCCATTCCCAACAGTCGGTATAAGGGGGAAGCGCCCCCTTTGTGGTACAATAACAAAAAGCGGCGGGCGCGCGGCCTTTGGGCTGCCCGCAAGACGCCCGGCTTTTTTCATAGCCCAGGAAGGAGAGACAGAGCATGTACATTCGTCAGCTTTTCGCGCAGAAACCCTGCGTGTTTTCCATTGAGGTATTCCCCCCCAAGCAGACCTCCAGCTTTGAGAGCCTGCAGCAGGGGCTGCGCCAGATGAAGGCGCTGAATCCGGATTTTATCAGCGTCACCTATGGGGCGGGGGGCAGCGCCGGGGGCGTTTCCACCTGTCAGGTGGCCACTTTCCTGAAAAACGAGCTGGGGGTAGAGCCCTTGGCCCACCTGATCTGCATGGGCAGCGACAAGGAGAAGATGACCGCCAGCCTGGACGAGCTGTTTGCGGCGGGCATCCAGAACGTACTGGCCCTGCGGGGGGACCGCAGCCCCTACCGGGCCCCCAGCGCCGACTTCCCCCATGCCAGCGACCTGGCCGCTTTTATCCGGGGCCAGTACGGCAGCTTCGGCATCTCGGGGGCCTGCTACCCGGAGGGCCACGCCGAGGCTGAGAGCCTGGCCGCCGACATCCGCAACCTGCGGATCAAGCAGGAGGCGGGGGTGAGCCATCTGGCCACCCAGCTCTTCTTTGACAACGCCAAGTTCTACCGCTTTGTGAACATGGCCCGCAAGGAGGGCATCGACCTGCCCATCTCGGCGGGGGTAATGCCCATCGTGCGCAAGAGCCAGATCGAGCGGACGGTGGCCCTTTCCAGCGCCAGCCTGCCCAGCGAGTTCACCCGGATGATCAGCCGCTACCAGGACGACGAGGCCTCCCTCTTTGAGGCGGGCATCGACTACGCGGTGCGCCAGCTGCGGGACCTGATCGAGGGCGGGGCCGACGGGGTGCACCTGTATGCCATGAACAGCCCCCAGGTGGCGGCCAGGGTGTACGAGGGCATCCGGGACCTGCTGCCCGGCCGGGCATGAGGCTGGAAGCGCCCGCCCGGCTGGACTGGGCCGAGGCCCTGCGGTATATGGGCAGCTTTGAAGAGCCGGATGAGTCCCTCACTGCCCGGCTGGAGACCTGCCAGGCCAAGGTGCTGGCGGCTGCCCGGCCGGTGGGCTGGTGGGCCCGATTTGAGAGGGGCCAGGCCCCGGCGGGCCTTTTGCTGGATACCGGGGATATTGCCCGCCATCTGGAAGGCTGCGGGGGCTTTGTGCTGCTGGGGGTGAGTCTCGGCGCCGGGGTGGATACCCTTTTGCGCCGGCTTTCGGCCACCGACCTGTTCGAAGCTGCCCTCTGCGACGCCCTGGCCAGCACCCTGGCCGAGGCCGTGGCCGCCCAGGCCGAGAGCGCCGTGCGCCTGGCCCTGGATAAAGAGGGCCTTTACTGCACCGGCCGCTACTCCCCCGGCTATGGGGATTGGCCCCTGGCCGCCCAGCCGGTGCTCTGCCGGATGCTGGACGCCCAGCGCCGGCTGGGGGTATGCTGCAGCGCCAGCTGCCTTTTGGCCCCCCGCAAAAGCGTCACCGCCCTGATGGGGGTGAGCGACCACCCGGTGCAGGGAAAACTGGCCGGCTGCGGCCACTGTGTGCTGAACAAAACCTGTACCTATCGAAAGAGAGGAAAAACCTGTGCGGATTACTGAGCTTTTTGAGGGGCGGCGCACCGTCATCCTGGACGGCGGCATGGGTACCATGCTGCAGAAAGCCGGCCTTGGCCCCGAGGAGCGGCCCGAGCTGCTGGCCCTGACCCGGCCCGCCTTGCTGGAAGATATCCATCGGCAATACCTGGAAGCGGGCAGCCGGGTGCTGTACGCCAACACCTTCGGGGCCAGCCGGAAAAAGCTGGCGGGCACCGGCCACGGGGTGGAAGAGATCGTGACGGCCAGCCTGGAGATCGCCCGCCGGGCCGCCCAGCCTTACGGGGCCCTGGTGGCCCTGGATATGGGCCCCCTGGGGGAGATGCTGGAGCCCGCCGGCCCTCTGAGCTTTGAGGAGGCCTACGACTGCTTTGCCCAGATGGTGGAGGCCGCCGGGGACAAGGCCGATCTGGCAGTGATCGAGACCATGACCGACCTGTACGAGGTGAAGGCCGCCCTGCTGGCCGTGAAGGAAAACAGCAGTCTGCCGGTATTGGTGAGCATGAGCTTTGAGGAAAACGGCCGCACCTTCACCGGCTGCACCGTCCAGAGCTTTGCGGCGGTGGCCTCGGGGCTGGGGGCCGACGGTGTGGGCATCAACTGCTCGCTTGGCCCGGCCGAGATCTTCCCCCTGGCAAAACAGCTCTGTGAGGCGGCGCCCCAGGGGGTGGCCGTTTTCGTCAAGCCCAACGCCGGCCTGCCCCGGGCCGACGGCAGCGGCTATGATATCGACGCCCAAGGGTTTCTGCAGGCCATGCTGCCCTACCGGGAGCTGGGCCTTGCCATGGTGGGCGGCTGCTGCGGCACCACCCCCGATTTCATCCGGCTGCTGAGCCGGGAGTTTGGGGAACTCACCCCGCCGCCCCGCCATCCCAAGGCCCGCAGCATCCTCTGCACCCCGGTGCGGGTGGTGGAGGTGAACGACGTGACGGTGGTGGGTGAGCGGATCAACCCCACCGGCAAAAAGCGGTTCCAGCAGGCATTGCGGGACGGGGATATGGATTACCTCATCACCCAGGCGGTGGAGCAGGCCGAGGCCGGCGCCAAGGTGCTGGATGTGAACGTGGGCATCCCCGGGGTGGACGAGACCAGCCTGATGGTGCGGGCGGTGAAAGCCCTGCAGAGCGTGGTGGACCTGCCCCTTCAGCTGGATTCCTCCAACCCCCAGGTGCTGGAGGCCGGGCTGCGGGTGTACAACGGCAAGCCCATTGTGAACTCGGTGAACGGGGAACAGGAAAAGCTGGAAGCCATCCTGCCCCTGTGCAAGAAATACGGGGCCGCGGTGGTGGGCCTGACCCTGGATGAAAAGGGCATCCCCCCCAAGGCCGAGGACCGGGTGGCCATTGCCCGGCGGATTCTGGATGCCTGCCTGGCGGCGGGCATCCCCAAAGAGGATGTGTACATCGACTGCCTTACCCTCACGGCCAGCGCCCAGCAGAAGGAGGTCATGGAGACCCTCAAGGCGGTGGGGGTCTGCAGCCGGGAACTGGGGGTACACACCGCCCTGGGCGTTTCCAACATCAGCTTTGGCCTGCCCTGCCGGCCCTATCTGAACACCGCCTTCCTCACCATGGCCATGGCCCAGGGGCTGGATTTCCCCATCCTCAACCCCAACAGCGCCGAGATGATGGCGGCGGTGGCCGCCTTCCGGGTGCTCACTGCCCGGGATGAAAAGAGCGAGGAGTATATCCGGCGGTATGCTTCGGCCCCGGCCCCTGCCCCTGCGGCCCAGGCCGCCGGCGGGGTGGACCTGGCCGGCGCCGTATACCGGGGCCTCAAGGCCGAGGCGGGGGCGGCGGCAGCCGAGCTGCTCAAGACCCAGGACCCCATGGAAGTGGTGAACGGGGTGCTCATCCCCGCCCTGGATAAGGTGGGGGACGCCTTTGAAAAGGGCACCCTCTTCCTGCCCCAGCTGCTTCAGTCCGCCGCGGCGGCCCAGAAAGCCTTCGACGAGGTAAAGAAGGTGCTGGCCGGCCAGGGCGGCGGCGGCCCGGTGCGGGGCACCATCCTGGTGGCCACCGTCAAGGGGGATATCCACGATATCGGCAAGAACATCGTGAAGGTCATCCTGGAAAACTACGGCTACCGGGTGCTGGACCTGGGCCGGGACGTGCCCCCCGAGCGGATCGTGGAGACTGCCCGGCAGGAAGGGGCGGGCCTGGTGGGCCTTTCGGCCCTCATGACCACCACCCTGCCCAGCATGGCCGAGACCATCCGCCAGCTGCGGGCCGCCGGCCTTGGCTGCAAGGTGATGGTGGGGGGCGCGGTGCTCACCCCCGAGTACGCCGCCTCCATCGGGGCCGATTACTACGCCAAGGACGCAAAGCGCAGCGCCGACATCGCCAAAGAGGTGTTTGGCAGCTGAAAAAAAGCCAGAACGCCGCTGACGGCCTGGGGCCGGGGCGGCGTTTTTGGGGCCTTTGGGCCGGAAAGAAATCCCCATGTTGAAACTCATCCTCAGCGATATCGACGGCACCCTGCTGCCTTTTGACCGGCAGGCCCTGAGCGGGGAGCTCTTTGAGCTGATCCGGGCCTTTCACCGGCGGGGGGTGGCCTTCTGCCCCAGCAGCGGGCGGCAGTATTCCAGCCTCCGCCGCCTGTTTGAGCCGGTGGAGGACCTGGTCTATTTCATGTGCGAGAACGGGGGCGGGCTGTACCACCAGGGCAGGACCCTGAGCACCCGGCCCCTGCCCCGGGCCCTGGCCGAGGAGATCATCACCCAGCTGTATGCCCGGCCGGACTGTGAGGTGCTCATCAGCGCCGGGGGCACCCTGTACATCCTGCCGGCGCAGCGGCATATCCAGAATAATACCGTCTATCTCTCGGTGAGCAGCATGGTCCACCTGGCCCAAAGCCCCCGGGAGATACCGGGGGAGATCCTGCGGGTATCGGCTTACTGCCACGAGGGTTCTGCTAAGGTGGAGGCCGAGATCGGCGAGGAGTGGCGGCGCCGGGGGGCCCGGGTGGCCGTTTCCACCCAGAACTGGATCGACTTTACCGCCTCCACCAAGGGCACCGGCCTGTTGGACCTGTGCGGGGTGCTGGGCATTGAGGCGAAGGAAACGGCAGCCCTGGGGGATAACTTCAACGATCTGCCCCTTCTGGAAGCCGCCGGTCGGGCCTATGTGATGGAGACCGCCCCCCAGGCCATGCTGGACCGCTTCCCCCTCCACTGCCGCCGGGCCGAAGATACCCTGCGCCTTCTTTTGGAGGAGTGCGGGGGCTGAGAAAAAGCAAGGCTCTCCCGGAACACCGCCCCGGCAGGCGGGTGTTCCGGGAGAGCCTTGCTGTATAAAAGGGGAATGTCAGGGGGAAAGGGGGGCCGGGTCCTCTTCCAGAAAGCGGCGAAGCTGGGGGATGCCCTGGCCGGTGCGGGCGCTGACCGTGAAGATGGGACTGGCCCCTGCCAGTTCCAGCCCGTTCAGGCACTGGCAGAGGGTAGTTTTGCCGCAGGCCACATGGCCCACAAGAAGGATCCTTTTCATGTGCGGGTGATCTCCGTAGGGGCAAAATGCAGCAGGTCTTCCAGTACCCGAAGGACCTCCCGCACGGCGGCTTCCACGCTGGCCACGTCGCCCCCGATCACCAGCGAGCCGTTGAAGCGGTCCACAAAAACGATCTCCACCCCGGCCGCCTTGGTGGCCACGTCGGCCACCGCCTCGGTGACTGCGGCCACCTCACCGGTGAGAATCACAAAGAATTTGCCCCCGATGCCGGTGCCCAGGCGCAGGTCCACCAGATCCACATCCGCCGCCTTCACCGCCGCGTCGGCGCTGTAGACCGAGGCGGTGACCGAGAAGAATTCCGGTATCCCCACCGCCCGCATGGAATCGGGCATGGAGGTCATGTTGATGGCACGGATGATCTGGGGGTGCACCCGGGGGACCCGGCCGTCCATGCTGGCGTGGATCAGCGCCCCCATGGCGCCTTCCGGCGGCTGGGCGATGAGCTGCCCGCCCGGACCGAATCGCCCGGCGCCACCAGGGGCAGGCAGGGCGCGCCGATATGCATTTTCAGGGGGATCTCCACCGCCCGGGCCCGGCCCTGGGGCCCCTCTTCCGGCGGCACCAGGATGCCGGAGGTGGTTTTGGTGACAAAGGCCTCTTCGGCTTCCTCTTTGGTGAGGGTGCGGCCCATCATGGGGCCGCCGCTCACCACACAGTACCGGTGGGTTAAAGGCCCGCCGGCCGGTTCCAGGCAGGCCCGGAAGGAGGTGCCCACCGGCACGCTCAGAACCACCGGATGGGCCACCTCGCCGGTGACGGTGAGGATCTTCTGGGTGAAGGGGATCCCCTCCATGGCCTGGGAGATGGCATAGATGGTGGCGATGTTATCCACCACCGCCCCGGCGGCCAGGGGAAGGCCCCCGGGGGGCACCTCATAGGGCACCACCGGGTTTTCCCGCAGGTCCCGCACCAGCAGCTCGCTGAGCACCTGCTTGGCGGCCACCCGCTCCAGCCCGGAGGCGGCGGCCACCCCCGCCAGGATATCGCCGGATTTTTCCTCGTTGGCCTTGGCCAGCACCTCCTTCACCGACTGGAAGGTGAAGGTGCGGCCGGCCAGAACAGTGGAAAGCTTCATCTCGTTGCTTCTCCCTGTTTATCCGAACAGCAGGGTCTTGCCCACCACCGGGATGGCCAGACCTTCCAGCACCGGGCGGCCCAGGTCCACATAATCGCCCTGTTCGGCCCGGACGCCGTCCAGGCAGACCACCGGCCTTGCGCCGTTCAGTTCCTTTTTCATCAGAAGCCCCAGGGCCTTGGCCATATCCTGTTCCAGCACCACCAGCGCCGGCCTTCCAGGCAGAGGGCCTGTTCCTCGGGGGTAAGGCGCAGCACCGGCAGGTTCTTGAGGGGGAACAGGGCCGCCTCGCTGTAGATGATGGTGCTGCCCGAGACCGAGGTGGTGCAGCTGCCCGCCCCCACCACCGTGGCCCGGATGGTCTCCTCCGGCCGCAGGCGGGGCAGGGCGCTGCCCAGCAGCCCCTGCCGCAGGGATTGCCCCAGCAGGATGCCGATATCCCCGTACCGCAGTAGGTCCTGGCCGGTCTGCTCCATGCAGTCGGCCGCCCCGCCGGAAAAGCAGAGCCGGGCCAGGGGGCGGGCCGGCTTTTCCAGCCGGGAACTGCCGGGGGCATAGAGTTTTTCCAAAAGGGCTCGGCGGGGGCCAGCCAGAGGGCCTGGGCCACCAGCCGGCGCACCGCCGGGCCGTCGATCTGCACCGGGCTTAAAAGCGGGGTGAGATGCACCCGGCTTTTGTAGATCACCTCTTTGCGGGTGATGGCCACATGGGGCACCGAGAAATAGCCGGAGGTATTTTCCATGGTGATCCGGCTGAACACCAGCTGGGTGGTGGATGTGCCGATGTCGATGCTGACACTGAGAATATCAGGCAAAGGAAAGATCACCTCCCGGCAGAAAACAAAAAAGGCCAAGACATCCCCCGAAAAGGATGTCTCAGCCTTTTTGCTGTACGGTATGACGCCGCACCCTGTTGTGCGGACTATTCGTTTTTAAAATCGAAGGAGACCTGGCTGCCCGCCCCGTCATCCGATACGGTGACGGTGTGGTACAGCTCGCCCGCGCAGAGGGAGACGGTGATCTGATTCGCCCAGCAGCCGGCGGCAGGCAGAGTCGGGGGCCCGCCGGGCCTGCAGGTTCAGGATGCTGGCCACCAGCTGCAGGTTGTTCTTGACCCGGTAGTGGATCTCCCGCAGGGCCGCGTCGTCCCGCAGGGGCTGCGGAGAACGGAGGGAGAGATCCTCCTGCTCGTAGGAGCGGGCCAGGCTCTGGAACTTCTTTTCCTGCAAAAGATCCCGGCTGATATCCCGCTCCCGGATCAGCACCCCGATGCAGCGGCCCCCTTCGCCCCGGATGGGCACAGCGTTCTGGCGCGCCACCCGGTCCTCCCGGGTGATGGCCTTCAGGTCCCGCACCGGGGCCATCAGGCGGATGGCGTGGAAGACGGCGGGCTCCCGCTGGGGGGGAACAGCCGTGGTTCCTGGCATACTGGAGGATGTACCGGTGGGCCTTGTCCTCGGAATAGCCCCGGCAGGCGGCCAGCATCTGCTTGGCGGGGCCGATCCGGTCGGCCCGCTGGGCCCGGGCCAGGTATTGCTGGGCCTTGCGGATCCGCCTTTCCTCCTGCATTTTTTGCTGGGTGGCCTCTGCCTGGCGCATCCGCTGGCTCTGGGCCAGGGCCACCTCGATGGCCGGCAGCAGGGAGCGCTGGGCCACCGGCTTGACCAGATAGCCCGAGACCCCGGCCTCGCTGGCCCGGCGGATGAGGGGCTCGTCGTTGAAGGCGGTGAGCAGCACCACGCAGCCGGCCAGATCCTCCTGCAGGATGGTCTCGGCGGCGGTCAGCCCGTCGAAAACCGGCATCTTCACATCCATCAGCACTACGTCCGGCCGCTTGGCCCGGCAGAGCTCCACCGCGTCGAACCCGTCCCCTGCCTGGCCCACCACCTGGAAATCCAGCTCGGTGAGCATATCGGCCAGATCCATCCGGGTAATGGGCTTATCGTCCGCAATGATTACCGTTCTCGTCCTGTGACGCTCCCTTTCCCTGGCAAAATCTTTCGATTTTACAATAACATAGCCGCCCTGATTTGGCAATCCTTTCCCCCGGGGCGGCCCGGGTGTTAAAAAGGCATAAAGTCTATTGACAGGGGATTTTGCGCCGTGGTATATTGTACTTGCAAGCTGTATTACTTAGTTAATACAAACATACAATATAAAATTTTTGTTAAAATCCGCGCAGATTGAAGTAAAGGGCCGGGCCCCCTCGTATATAAAGGCAGAAAGGGAGAGGGAACCGGCCGCCGCATAAAGGACGGCAGAAAAGGACAGGCCCGGGCCGGGCAAGGCGCCCGGCAGCAAAAAGAAGGACGCGGAAAGAAAAGGGGAGAGAACCTCATGAAGATCCTGATCACATCCGATTGGTACGCACCCGCCGTGAACGGCGTGGTCACCTCCATCCTGAACCTTCGCCGGGAGCTGACGGCCCGGGGCCATGAGGTTCGGGTGCTGACTCTGGCCGAGGGGATGCACAGCTTTGAAAAGGACGGCGTATATTATCTGGGCTCGCTGGACGCGGGCCTCATCTACCCGGGGGCCCGGCTGCGCAGCCTGGCGGCGGGCCAGGCGGTGGAGCAGTTCATCCGCTGGAAGCCGGACCTGGTGCATTCCCAGTGCGAGTTCAGCACCTTTTCCCTGGCCAAGCGGATCGCCCGGGCGGTGAACGCCCCCCTCATCCACACCTATCACACGGTGTATGAGGATTACACCCATTACTTTTCCCCCAGCCGCCGCTGGGGCAAAAAACTGGCGGCGGCCTTTTCCCGCTGGGTGCTGGACCAGACCGACGGGGTGATCGCCCCCACCGAAAAGGTGCGGGCCCTGCTGGAAGGCTACGGGGTGAGCGCCCCGGTGAAGGTCATCCCCACCGGCATTGACCTGGACGCCTTCTCGCCCCCCCTGGACCCGGAAAAGCGGGCGGGGATGCGCCGGGCCCTGGGCATCCCGGAAGGGGACAGGGTGCTGGTGTATGTGGGCCGGCTGGCCAGGGAGAAAAACCTGGAGGAAGTGCTGGAATGCCGGGCCGCCCTGAGCGGCAATGTGACCCTGCTGCTGGTGGGGGACGGGCCCGAGCGGGCCGCCCTGGAAGAAAAGGCCCAGGCCCTGGGCATCCGGGACAAGGTGGTCTTTGCCGGCATGGTGGCCCGGGAGAAGGTGGCCGATTACTACCGGCTGGGGGATGTGTTTGTGAGCGCTTCCTCCAGCGAGACCCAGGGCCTGACCTACGCCGAGGCCCTGGCGGCGGGCCTGCCCGCCCTCTGCCGGGCAGACCCCTGCCTGGACGGGGTGATCCAGAACGGATGCAACGGCTGGCAGTATCAGAGCAGGGAAGAACTGGCCCGGCGGCTGAGCGAGCTTTTGGCCGACGAGGAGGAACTGCGGGCCATGGGCGGCCGGGCGGCCTTTTCGGCCGGGAAGTTTTCGGCCCGGCGCTTCGCCCAGTCGGCAGAGGAGGGGTATGAGCAGGCCCTGGCTGTTAAAAGGAGCCCGGCCTGGGCAAAGGGGGCGGCGGTATGGCAAAAAGCCTGGTAAAAAACTGGAACCAATGGATCTCGGCGGCGGGCCTGGCGGCCTGCCTTTGGATGAGCGTCTGGCTCTGGCAGAAGGGGCTGCTCAGTTCCGAACAGGCCCTGCGGGATTTCCTGGGCCCCCTGGGGCCGGCGGCGGCCCTGGCCTTTGTGGCCTTCCAGGCAGTGCAGGTGGTGGTGCCCATCCTGCCCGGCGGCCTGGGCTGCCTGGCGGGGGTGGTGCTGTTCGGCCCCTGGCAGGGCTTTCTCTGGAACTACCTGGGCATCTGCGCCGGCAGTTTTGCGGCCTTTGCCATTGCCCGCAACTGCGGCCGGCCCCTTTTGTACCGGATGTTCCCCGAAGAACTCATCCGCCGGTATGACAAATGGAGCGGCGGAAAGGGCCGGTTTACCCAGTGGTTCGCCCTGCTGATCTTTCTGCCGGTGGCGCCGGATGATTACCTGTGCTTCCTGGCAGGTACCACCCGGATGAGCTGGCGAAGCTATATTGCCATCATTCTGCTCTGCAAGCCCTTTGCCATTGCGGCCTACAGCCTGGGCCTCACCGTCCTGCTGCGGCAGGTGCTGGGGCTCTGGGTCTGAACCAAGGAGGGAAAAATCATGACCGTACATCTTTATACCGGCTCGCTGGACCTGGTGAAAAAAAGCGGGGTGGGCCAGGCGGTACTGCACCAGAAAGCCATGCTGGAAAGCGCCCGGGTGCGCGTGACCCAGGACTGGAGCGAAAAGGCAGACGCGGTGCACATCAACACGGTGCTGCCCGATTCGGTGCTGGCGGCCCTGCGGGCCAAGGCCCGGGGGGAGAAGGTGGTCTATTACGGCCACTCCACCATGCAGGATTTCCGCAATTCCTTTGTGGGCTCCAATCTGCTGGCCCCTCTCTTCCGCCGGTGGATCTGCTTTTGCTACGGCCTGGGGGATGTGGTGCTCACCCCCACCCCCTATTCCCAGAGCCTGCTGGAAAGCTACCGGCTGAAAAAGCCGGTGTACGCCCTTTCCAATGGGGTGGATACCCGATTCTTTTCCCCCAGCGCCGCCCGGAGGCGTGCCTTCCGCCGCCGGTACGGCCTCACCGCCCAGGATAAGGTGGTGGTGAGCGTGGGCCATTATATGGAGCGCAAGGGCATCCTGGATTTCATCCGGCTGGCGGGGGCCCTGCCCGATGTGCAGTTCTTCTGGTTCGGCTATACCGACCCGGCCCTGGTGCCCGGCCATGTACGGGCCGCCATGGCTCAGGCACCCCAAAACCTTCGATTCCCCGGTTTTGTGGACCAGGCCGCCCTCCGGGACGCCTATTGCGGAGCCGACGCCTTCTTGTTCTGCAGCCAGGAGGAGACCGAGGGCATCGTGGTGCTGGAAGCCCTGGCCTGCGGGGTGCCGGTGCTTCTGCGGGATATCCCGGTCTATGAAGGGTGGTTGAAAAACGGCTGCCAGGTGTACAAGGCGGCCGATCTGCCCGGCTTTGAGGCTGCCCTGCGGGGCATGCTGGCAGGGGATCTGCCGGACCTTACCGGTGAGGGGCGCAAGGTGGCCCTGGAGCGCAGCCTGCCCAATATGGGCCTGCGGCTCTGCCGGCTGTATCAGACCGGTTTTGCCGGCTGAAGGGGCGGGCCCGCCGGGGT